>NZ_JANZXN010000020.1 GCF_025629245.1 Natronobiforma cellulositropha | reverse complement strand
CAGCGTGATGGCAAGTACTGGAGTGGGCGACCCTCTGGGAACGGTATCTCGCCGCCTCCACTCATATTCGTTTATCACGTACCGGAGAGCGCCCGCGGTGGGTGTTCTCCGGTTTTTTTCGTACTGGAGAGCGGACGTGCCGTACAGTTCGTTCGAGTTCGCGGTGAAGTTCGAAGCGCGACGTTTTAGCGGACCGTGATCGCTGCGACGGTCGCGGCGGGGAGATCGATGGTGAGTGTGTCGTCGGCGTCGACGCTGAGGTCGGCGGCGGTGAACTCCGCTGCGGTGTCCGCCGTGACGGTTGCGTCGGGGTCGTGGTCGGCGAACAGGATCTGTGCCTCGATGGTGCTCGAGTCAGTGGCGACGCCTTCGAGTGCGAGTTCGACGGTGTGGGCGGCCGTACAGTCGAGGTTGGTGAGGGTGACGAACGTCTCGTCGTCGCCGACGGAGGCGGAGGCTCCGACGAGCGGGAGGTCGTCGTCATCGTCCTCGAGCGTGCGCGTCGGTGAGTCGACGGCGGTGGTGACGGCGGTCTTGTCCTTGTGAGGCGCGTAGAGGTCGAAGACGTGGTAGGTGGGGCGTGCCCAGGCGGTGTCGGTGTCGGTCTCGACGAGACACTGGAGGACGTTGACGGTCTGGGCGATGTTGGTCATGGTGAGGACGTCGCTGTGGCGGGTGAAGATGTCCAGGACGGCGGCGGCCGAGAGGGCGTCGAGGACGGTGCCGGGTTGTTCGAGACCGTTTTCGGGGACCGCTTCGGTGTGCCAGGCGCCCCACTCGTCGATGATGACGCCGATGTCGCGCGTGGTTGCGACGGCGTCGATGGCGCTGGCGAGGCGGTGGATGTGAGTTTCCATCTCGAGGGCGTCGTGGAGGAAGCGGTCGTAGTCGTCTTCGTCGGCGTCGGCGACGGAGATGGTCTGGCCGTAGTAGTGGTGGAGGGTGAGGTGGTCGAGGGGGAACTCGGGACCGGTGGGTCCGCTCGAGACCTCTTCGAGGAACCGGCGGTTCCACTCGTGGTCGGAGAAGCCACAGGCGATGAGTTCGATGTCCGTTTCGAACATGACGTTGGTCGTGGCTCCGGCGTAGGTCGCGAAGCGGCGGTACTCGCGGGCGTACTGCTCGGGTGACATGCGGCCGCCACAGCCCCAGTTTTCGTTGCCGACGCCCCAGTAGCGGACGCCGTAGGGGTCGTCGTGTCCGTTCTCGCGGCGGCGGTTCGCCAGGTCGGTGTCGCCGTCGTAGTTACAGTACTCCATCCAGTCGGTCGCCTCCTGGGGGGTGCCGGAGCCGACGTTGACGGCGAGGTAGGCTTCGGTGTCGAGGCGCTCACAGAGCTGGAGGAACTCGTCGGTGCCGAAGGCGTTCGACTCCTCGGGGAGTTCGTTGGGTCCTTGTGCCCAGAAGAGGTTGCGTCGTCGTGGGCGGTCGTCTCGTGGGCCGACGCCGTCCTTCCAGTGGTAGTCGTCGGCGAAACAGCCGCCGGGCCAGCGTAGGACGGGCATCTCGAGCGCCTCGAGTAAGCTGACGACGTCGTCGCGGTAGCCCTCCGCTGTGTCCTCGTCGCTGTGCCAGAGACCGTCGTAGACACAGCGGCCGAGATGTTCTGCGAAGTGGCCGTGGAGGGCGGGGTCGACGTGGCCGATGGGTGATTCGGTGCGGACAGTGATCCGTGCGTCTGCCATGGATAGCAGTGGTTCACCCGTCGCCCTAAAGTATCGGGTGGCGGTGATCGGGGGCGGTTTCACGTTCACTTTCACCGCGTATGGATCGCCATTATGTCAGTGTGTCTCGACGATATGGTATGGATGCACACACACCACTCGGATCGCCACACACCCGGCTGCTGGTTTCGGAGTTCGAGCCGTGTGTTCGCTTCTACCGCGACGTGCTCGGCTTCGACGTCACGTGGGGTGACGAAACGACGGGCTATGCCGACTTCGACACCGGTTCGATGACGCTCGCGTTGTTCGAGCGGGAGGCGATGGCCGATGCCATCGATACCGTCTACGAGCCCACCGACGCCGAAAGCGACGACGTCGCCCTCGTGATCGAGGTTTCGGCTGTCGACGAGGTGTTCGGGCGGCTCAGTTCTGACGCGACGGTCGTCACCGAGCCACACGACCGCCCGGAGTGGGGTGTCCGCGTGGCTCACTTTCGAGATCCGGCGGGGACGCTACTCGAGATCAACGAACCGCTCGACGAGTACGAGGAGTGAGAGAGAACGGCGCTCAGGTGTCGCTCGTGACTACTCGAGGTCGAAGCGGTCGAGGTGCATCACCGTAGACCAGGCGTCGACGAAGTCGTGGACGAACTGCTCTTCGGCGTCGTCGGCGCCGTAGACCTCGGCGATGGCTCGGAGTCGGGAGTTCGATCCGAAGACGAGGTCTGCACGCGTCGCCTTCCACTCGAGGTCGCCCGTCTCGCGGTCGCGGACCTCGAAGACCTCTTCGGCGTCGTCGACCGGCTCCCACTCGTGGTCCATGCCGAGCAGGTTCGTGAAGAAGTCGTTGGTCAGCGTCCCCGGGCGGTCGGTGAAGACGCCGCGGTCGCTGTCCCCGTAGGTCGCGCCGAGTGCGCGCATCCCGCCGACGAGCACCGTCATCTCGGGGGCCGACAGCGAGAGGAGGTCGGCTTTGTCGACCAGCAGCTCCTCCGTTGGCCGGTCGGCATCCTCGCTGCGGTAGTTGCGGAAGCCGTCGGCGTCGGGCTCGAGTACGTCGAACGACTCGACGTCGGTCTGTTCCTGGGAGGCGTCGACGCGGCCAGGTTCGAACGGGACTTCGACGTCGTAGCCGGCGTCTCTCGCGGCCGCTTCGACGGCGACGCAGCCACCGAGGACGATCAGATCGGCGAGTGAGACTCGCACGTCGTCGGTTCGTGAGCCGTTGAACTCCTCCTGGATCTCTTCGAGTGTCTCGAGCACCGTCGCGAGCTGGTCGGGTTCGTTGACGTCCCAGCCGTGTTGTGGCTCGAGGCGGATGCGGGCCCCGTTCGCTCCGCCGCGTTTGTCGCTGTCGCGGTAGGTCGAGGCGGAAGCCCAGGCGGTTTTCACGAGCTGTGAGACCGAGAGGTCCGACTCGAGGATTGCGACCTCGAGTTCGTCGATCTCGTCGTCACCGATCAGGTCGTGGTCGACCTCGGGGAGGGGGTCTTGCCACAGCAGTTCTTCGTCGGGGACCTCGGGACCGAGGAAGCGCTCCGGTGGACCCATGTCGCGGTGGGTCAGTTTGTACCAGGCCCTCGCGAACGCCTCCTGGAACTCGTCGGGGTTCTCGTAGAAGCGCTCTGCAATCTCCCGGTAGTCGGGGTCTTCCTTGAGCGCGAGGTCCGTCGTGAGCATCATCGGCGGGTGGCTCTCGTCGGGGTCGTGTGCGTCGGGCACGTCGTCGTCGGCGGACTCGTCGGTCGGCCGCCACTGCCAGGCGCCGGCGGGACTCTGCTCGAGTTCCCACTCGTACTCGAAGAGGTTCTCGAGAAAGCCGCTGTCCCACGCGATGGGTGCGTCGGTCCACGCGCCTTCGAGACCGCTGGTGATCGTGTCCTCGCCCACACCGCTGCCGTGGCTGTTCTCCCAGCCGAGACCCTGCTGTTCGATGGGAGCTCCTTCGGGGTCGGGCCCGAGGGCGTCGTCGGGGGCCGCGCCGTGGGTCTTCCCGAACGTGTGGCCGCCGGCGATGAGTGCGACCGTCTCCTCGTCGTTCATCGCCATGCGGTCGAACGTCTGGCGGATGTACTCAGCGGCCTTCAGCGGGTCTGGCTCGCCGTTTGGCCCTTCGGGGTTGACGTAGATCAGGCCCATGTGGTCTGCGCCGAGTGGCTCCTCGAGCGTGCCATCGTCGTCGTGGCGTTCGGAGCCGAGCCACTCGTCTTCTGGTCCCCAGTAGACGGCGTCGTCGGGTTCGAAGGCGTCCTCACGGCCGCCGGCGAAGCCGTAGGTTTCGAAGCCCATCGACTCGAGGGCGACGTTTCCGGTCAGGACCAGCAGGTCGGCCCAGGAGAGCTTCTGGCCGTACTTCTGTTTGACAGGCCAGAGCAGTCGGCGCGCCTTATCGAGGTTGACGTTGTCGGGCCAGCTGTTGAGGGGGGCAAAGCGCTGGGTTCCGTCTGAGGCACCGCCGCGGCCGTCGCTGGTGCGGTAGGTGCCGGCGCTGTGCCACGCCATCCGAATAAACAGCGGTCCGTAGTGGCCGTAGTCGGCTGGCCACCACTCCTGAGAGTCGGTCATCACCGCTTCGATGTCCGCTTTGACTTCGTCGAGGTCGAGTGACTGGAACTCCTCGGCGTAGTCGAACGCCTCGCCCATCGGGTCGACTGGGCGGGCGTTCTGGTCGAGGATGTCCACGTTCAACTGGTTCGGCCACCAATCGTGGTCTGGCCCGTTCATCACCGAGCAATTGCTGCCTTTGCCTATTAAGATTGTCTACTTCGGGAACGAAGTCTTCGATTCAGGCCAAGAAACCTTTCGAATTTATAAATTTTGGTCGCCCCGGATCAGCCGTGTCGCCGTACGATTGCCGGAACACGGCCACTCGTGGGTTCGTGTGGTCTCTGTAGCGTCTATCCACCTCTCGAGTACCACGTCTTACTATCGACTAATCCTGTGTTAGTAGCACTTATTAAGATCGAATCTATAGTTAGCAACATGCTCGAGAACACACTGTCGGGACGTGATCCGCTCGCGTTCGGCCCGGTTGCGAGGGCCCACGTCGCGAGCAAGACGCTGTTCGTCGGGGGCTGTGTCGGCGTCGCCACCGCGTTCACCGTTGGCGGGCCGACGCACGTCCAGGCGTTCGTCGCCGCGACGCTCACGCTCGCCGTCGGCGCGCTCCTCTACGCGTCGCTGCTCGCGCTCGCCTCGTACGTACGAACTAACCCTGCGAGCGGACGATTGGGTGCGGGTGCGACCGGCACGCGCTCGCCTTCGTCTGCCTCCGCGAGTGAGTCCCGTTCGACGGGTGGGCGATGACGCTCCCCTCCGCCGTCGACGTCGCCGTCGTCGGTGCCGGTGCTGCGGGCGTCGGTACCGCCGCCGCGCTCTCGAGGCTCGACCTCGAGTGTGTCGTCCTCGACCGCGAGGAGGTCGGCGCGACGTTCCGCAAGTGGCCCGCGGAGATGCGCTTTATCACGCCGTCGTTTCCGAGCAACAGCTTCGGACTGACCGACCTGAACGCGGTGACGCCGCGGACCTCTCCTGCGTACACGCTCGAGCGTCAGCAGCCGAGCGGCGAGGAGTACGCCGACTACCTCGAGGCCGTCGTCGACTTCCACGACCTCTCGGTCGTCACCGGCGTCGACGTGACGGGAGTGACCCCGCTCGAGGAGACCCCCGACGAGGACATCGAGGAGGTCGGTGCGGGTCACGCCGTCGACGGTGGAACGGCACTCGACGCGTCGGTGCGAGACGGCTTCGTCCTCGAGACCTCGGCGGGGTCGGTCTACGCGCGCTTCGTCGTCTGGGCGGGCGGCCAGTTCTCGACGCCCCGGGGGGACCTCTTCGATGGCACGGACCTGTGCGTGCACTCGAGCTCGGTTCGCTCGTGGGCCGATCACGCCGCTGCGAGCAGCACCCGCGAGTTCCTCATCGTCGGCGGATACGAGAGCGGTATCGACGCGGCCGTCGCGCTGGTCGATGCTGGCTGTTCGGTGACGGTCCTCGACCGGGGACTGCCCTGGGCGCGTCGCGACCCCGACCCGAGCGAGACGCTCGCCCCGTACACGCTCGAGCGACTGGCGCGCGTCGAGGGAAGTGATCGGCTGGACCTCGTCGGTGGCGTCGACGTCGAGCGGGTTCGCCGGACCGACGACGGCTGTTTCGAGGTGCGCACCCGTGCGGTGAGCGACGGTGAGACTCGGACGTTCACCGTCCCCACGCAGCCCGTTCTCGCGACGGGGTTCGAGCCGACGCTCGGCCCGGTCGCCGAGTACTTCCCGTTCGAGGACGGCCACGTCTCACTGACCGACGTCGACGAGTCGCCGACGACGCCGGGGCTGTTCCTCTCGGGACCGGCGGTGACGCACAACGGCGTCCAGTTCTGCTTCATCTACAAGTTCCGGACCCGCTTCGCCGTCGTCGCGAAGGCGGTCGGCGAGCGCCTCGGCGTCGATCTCGGCCCACTCGAGGAGTATCGCGAACAGGGGATGTTCCTCGAAGACCTCAGCTGTTGTGAGCCGGATATGTGTGGCTGTTGAGATGTCTGTCGAACACACGCCGCCGTCGCACCTACGTGAGGAGCGCGAGACGGTAGTGGTCGTCGGGAAAGAGAGCGTCGGGAAGTCGGCGCTCGTCGCCTCGCTCACCGGTGACCGGCCGACGAGCGGGAATTTTCGTGGAACGACGGTCGGCTGTGAACGCTACGAGACCCGAGCGCGCGTCTTCGTCGACACGCCGGGACTCGTCCTCGACGCCGACACCGCGGCGACCCGGGACGCCCTCTCTCGACTCGAGGGTGAGGAACCGGTCGTCCTCGTCGTCCCGGCGACCGACGTCGACGCCGACCTCGAGGATCTCCTCCCGCTGGTCGAGGGCCGGCTGGGACTCGTGGTCATCACCTTCTGGGACAAAGTCGAGGAGACCGAGGCGCTCGAGCGTGACCTCGAGCAGTTGAGCGCCGACCTCGGAGTGCCGGTCGTCCCGACGGACGCCCGAAACCTCTCGCGGCCGGTGACCGACGGCGGTCGGGGCGCCGTCGACGACGAGTACGGTCGCATCGTGCGCGCGCTCGAGCAACCGGGTGTCTTCCCGGATCGGGCACGCCACCGGATCGGTCGGCGAATCGAACCGCCCGTCTCGGTGCTCGAGTGGCCGTACGTCGGCCCGCTCTGTAGCGCGCTGTTGTTGCTCGTTCCGGCGGCGCTCGCCGTCTGGTTCGCCAACTCGGTCGCCGGTGAACTCGACCCGCTCGTCGGGTCGCTGTTCGAACCCGCGGTCGCGTGGGCGGCGACGCTTCCCGCACCGCTCTCGACGCTGCTCGCGAGCGAGTACGGCTTCCTCTCGATGGGACCGTTCCTGTTCGTCTGGGCGGGACCGACGATGCTCATCTTCGCGGTCGTCCTCGGCGTCTACAAGACCTCGGGGCTGGTGACACGGATGACGCTCTCGTTGCACCCGACGATGCGTCGGGTAGGCCTCACCGGCCGGGACCTCGTCCGCGTCGTGATGGGCTTTGGCTGTAACGTTCCGGCGGTGGTCAACACCCGCTCGTGTTCGGACTGCACCCGCTGTACGACCATCTCGGCCATCTCGTTCGGCTCGGCCTGCTCCTATCAGTTTCCCGCGACGCTGGCGGTGTTCGCCGCCGTCGGCATGGGCTGGCTCGTCGGCCCGTACCTCCTGGTGCTCGCGGTGACGACGCTGATCTACGTCAGGCTGATCGCCCCGCCTGCGGCCCGCCAGTCGACGCCGATCATCGAGCGTCGGCCGTTCCTCGAGCGCCCCGACCCGCGTGCGGTCGCTCGAGAGGCCTGGAGTGCGATTCGGGCGTTCGTGGTGACGGCGCTGCCGGTGTTCGTCCTCATCACGGTCGCCGCCGCCGCGCTCGACGAGGGTGGTGTCATCGACCGACTCGGTGGCGTTCTCGGCCCGGCGATGGCGGTCTTCGACCTCCCGGCGGACGCTGCACTCATGCTCGTGCTCGCCTCGGTCAGGAAAGACGGGATCGCCCTGTTGAGCGCGGACTCAGCGGCCGTGTCGCTCTCGCCCGTCCAGGTGCTCGTCGCGGTCTACCTCGCGGGCGTCCTGCTGCCGTGTCTCGTGACCGTCCTCACGGTCGCTCGAGAGGTCTCCCCGCGCTGGGCGCTGGGGATGGTCGCCCGCCAGGCGGTTGCGGCCTGTGGCTTCGCGGTCGTCCTCGCGTGGGGACTGACGCTCGTTTTCGGCTGACGGGTCAGTTCTCTGTCGGCGTTCACCGCTCCGGTGTTTGCTCGGTCCCGAGCGAGTGCGTTGCTGTGCCAGCACTGACCGACCGGCTGCCACCCAATCCAGAATTAACAACTATTATCTCTACTTTAGCAAGAATTAATACGAGTGGATTTTGTGTTACTAACCAGAATGCACACGACGTTCACGCGACGGCGGGTACTGGGTGGGATGACTGGGGCGGGAACGGCCGCGCTCGCTGGCTGTCTCGGCGGTCTCACGAGTGACGACGGCGTCGACCCGCCGGAAGCGGATTCGAGTACCGACCGCGAGCAGCTGTCGGTCGCGCTGGAGGACGATCCGACGGCCGACACCTGGGACACCTACGGCTACGCGACGCCGTACTACACGAAGGTCGTCGAACCGCTCGTCTGGGCGAGCGAGTCGATGGAGACGGTTCCGTGGCTGGCGACCGACTGGGAGGCGCTCGACGAGACGACGTGGGAGTTCAGCCTGCGGGAAGGCGTGCGCTTTCACAACGGTGAGGAACTGACCGCCGAGGACGTGGTCTGGTCGTTCGAGCGCTTGTTCGACCGCGGCGACTTCGTCTACGGCTGGCTCCACCTCGCCCCGGAGAACGTCGTCGCCGTCGACGACCACACCGTCGAGTTCACCACGACGGAGCCGTTCGCGGCCTTTCCCGGCACCATCGCACACAACATGGTCTGCGTCCAGCACCCCGACAGCGCCGACGAGGAACTGGGTACGATCGGGACCGGACCGCTCGAGGTCACGTCGGTCGAACGCGGCGACGCCGTCGAGACGACACCGTTCGACGACTACTGGGGCGACCGGATGGAGACGGGCGTCGAGTTCGCCGTCCTCGACGACGCGACCACGCGTTCGCTCTCGCTCGAGGCGGGCGACGTCGACGTGATCTTCAATCCGCCGCGGAGCCGGGTTAGCTCCTACGAGGCGGATCCGACCGTCTCGGTGCTCGCCCAGCAGTCGCCGCGGACGATGTTCGCCCCGCTCAACCTGTACCGGTCGCCGACGGACGAGGCGGACTTCCGGCGCGCGCTCAACTACGCGGTCTCTCAGGTGGAGCTGACCGAGACCGTCCTCGAGGGTGTCGACGATCCGGCGCGAGGGCCGATCTCACCGATCGTCTCCTGGAGCGCCCACGACGACGTACCGACCTACGAGCGCGACCGCGAGCACGCCCGCGAACTGGTCGAGAGCTCGAGTTACGACGGCGAGGCTCTCTCGTTCGTCGTCCACGGTGGCGTGACAAACGCCGACCTCGTCGCGGAGGCCCTCCAGGGGTCGTTCGCCGACATCGGCGTCGAGACCGACATCCGGCTGGTCGACAGCGGTTCCTACAGCGACGTCGTCCGTGAGGACGCCCCACACCTCGGCCTGCGGACCTCGGGATCGAACAGCGCTGCCGCGGACTACATCATGTTTGAGAACTTTCACTCCGAGGGTATCAACAACATTCAGGCGTACGAGGCGGAGGGGACCGGCCTCTACAATCTCGGCGGCGAGGTCGACGAGTTGATCGAGACCGCCTACCGCTCCCGTGATCTCGAGGAGACGGCCGACGCCTACCGTGAAGCCCAGGTACGGATCGTCGAGGAGGCGGTCTGTATTCCGGTGTGTTACATCGTCTACGTGATCGCCGCCCAGGCGGACGTGACCGGTATCGACCCACACCCGATCGACAAGATGGTCGACTGGAGCGGACTCTCCCGGACGGGTGACGAGTGATGAGCGAGGACTCCTCGCTTCCGACGGTCGCACCCGGCGGTTCACTCGAGTTCGCCGACGCGTGGCGGGCGGTCGTCACCGACGACCGAAACCGCTGGAGCGACCCCGAAGACGACTACGCGTTCTGGGACGACCACGCCGCCGACTACGAAGCGCGGTTCGTCGGCGACCCCGAGGGACTCGCCGCCATCGACGCGCTCGTCGACGGGACGGACTCGGTGCTCGAGATCGGTCCCGGAACCGGCCGCTACACCCGCGAACTCGCTCGCAGGGCCGCCCGCGTCACCGCGGTCGAGGACGCCCCCGCGATGCGCCGGGAACTCGTCTCGAACCTCGAGCGGGCGGGCCTCCGCGAGTCGGTCACGGTGGTCCCCACAGCGTGGGAAGACGCCGACGTCGACCCCCACGACGTGGTCCTCGCCGCGTGGTCGTTCTACCGACAGGCCGACGTGGAGGCGGCGCTCGAGACGCTGCTCGAGACCGCCCGGAAGGGATTCGTCCTGATCGACACGCCGGGGTGTCTCCCGCCGCACCGCCGCCCGGCCGTCGCGGCCGGTGACGCGCTCGCGATGCCACCGCGTCACGCCTACTACTGCGGGCTGTTCGCCGACCGTGGCGTCTACCCGGAGGTACGATTCGAGTCGAAGACCCGCCAGCAGCGTGCCCCGACGCGCGAGGCGTTGCTCGAGACGCTCTTCCCCGACCGCGAGGAGCCGACCGCCTACGCCGACGCGCTCGCTCCCTGGCTCGAGGAGAGCGAGGATGGCTGGCGGTATCGCTACACGCTCCCCGTGGCGGTCATCTCCTGGGAGCGCGACCGGGTGGCGGGGTCGCTCGCAGCGGCGGACGCCGTGGGGTGTTCCCGATGACCGGTCCGTACTCGCGTCGCGCCTACCTCCGAACGGCGCTCGGTGTCTCCGCACTCGGTCTCTCGGCAGGTTGTCTGGCCGCGAGCGACGACGCCGACCCGGAGCTGACGGTCGCGCTCTCCTGGGACGTGACGAGTGACACCTGGACGACCGGCTTCGGCGGGGTGAGTCCGTACTTCACCAACGTCTACGAGACGCTGGTGCGGGCGACCCCCGAGATGGGGACCGAACCCTGGCTCGCGACGGACTGGGAGGCGACCGACGAGACCACCTGGGAATTTTCCCTCCGCGAGGACGTCCAGTTTCACGACGGCGAGGCGTTGACCGCGGCTGACGTCGTCTCGAGTTTCGATACCCTCTTCGAGCGTGGCTCGTACTCCTGGCTGCACCTCGACTCCGACGCGACGCGCGCGCTCGACGAGCACACCGTCGAGTTCACGACGAGCCAGCCGTTTCCGGCGTTTCCCGAGGCCATCACCCACCCACTCACCGCAATTCACCGGAACCCCGGTGACCCCGGAGCGGTCGTCGCGACCGGACCGTTCGCCGTCACCGAGCGCGAGCAGGGCACCGTCGCAACCGAGCCGTTCGACTCCTACTGGGGAGACGTCCCGACGTACGACCTCACCTTCAGCGTCGTCCAGGACGACTCGACCCGGGCGCTCTCGCTCGAGTCCGGCGATGCCGACCTCGCGTTCGAACTGCCCCGTTCGCGCGTGGGACCGCTCGCGTCGGAAGACGGGTTCAGCGTCGAGCGCTCGCTCGCACCGCACGTCGTCTACGCGGGTATCCACCGCTACAGCGAGCCGACGAACGACCGGCGGCTCAGACGCGCGCTCAACCACGCCATCTCCCAGCCGTCGCTGGTCGACACCGTCCTCGACGGACTCGGTGAGCCAGCCCGCGGACCGATCTCGCCGGCGATCTCCTGGAGCGCCCACGACGAGGTCACTCGCTACGAGTACGATCCGGAGCGCGCTCGCGACCTGGTCGATGCGTCGGCCTACGACGGCGAGACGCTCGAGTTGCTCGTCAGTACGGACGTCGTCGTCGACGGCGACCTGATCGCCGAGGCGATGCAGGCTGCTTTCGCCGAGGTCGGCGTCGAGGTCTCGGTTCGCCGGACCGAACGGGCGGCCTTCTTCGACGAGATGGACCACGCGGACCTCTCCTTGCTCCACTACGGCTCGAACAACGCGGGTGCGGACTACCGAATCTACCAGAGTTTCCACACCGACGGGGTGAACAACCGTGCGAACTACGAGCGCGACGGCACCGGTCTCTACAACCTCGGCGACGAGGTCGACGCGCTTATCGACCGTGGACACCGCTCCGCCGGTGACGAGCGCGAGGCGGCCTACCGCGAGGCCCAGCGCCTGATCGTCGAGGACGCAGTCGTCCTCCCCATCTGTTACAAGGAGTACGCCGTCGGCGTTCGTGACGGCGTCGAGGACCTCGCCCTCCACCCGATCGACAAACTCGTCGACCTCTCGAGGCTCGCTGTCGACGGGGGAGGCGACGTGTGAGCGGCCGGTTCGGCTCCTACATTCTGTACCGGCTGGCGACGGCGCTCGTCGTCCTCGCCGGTGTCTCGGTACTCACGTTCGGGCTGATCTACCTCACCCCGGGTGATCCGGCGGAGACGATCCTGATCCAGCAGACCGACCAGCACCCCTCACAGGCACAGATCGACGCCTTCCGCGCCGAACACGGTCTCGACGAGCCGATCCCGATCCAGTACCTCGAGTGGCTCTCGAGCGCCCTACGCGGCGACCTCGGCCAGTCGTACTACAGCGGCCGAGACGTCGCCGCGTTGATCGTCCAGCACGTTCCGGCGACGCTCGAACTCGCGGCCGCGTCGATGCTCGTCGCGCTCGCCATCGCGCTCCCGACCGGGGTATTGAGCGCCGTCCACCGCGGGGAACGCCTCGACGCTGCGAGCCAACTCGCCGCGCTCGTCGGCGTCTCGATGCCGAACTTCTGGCTCGGCTACCTGCTCATCATCGTCTTCTCGTTGCACCTGAGTCTGTTACCGGTCGCCGGAAGCGGCGGTCTCTCACACCTCCTCTTGCCCGCCGTCGCCCTCGGCACCGGCATGGCCGCCATCGTGACCCGCCTCGTCAGAACGTCGATGCTCGAGGTGCTCGACGCTACCTACGTCGAGGTCGCCCGTTCGAAGGGTCTCTCAGAGCGGGTCGTGATCTACAAACACGCGCTCAGAAACGCCCTGTTGCCGGTCGTGACGGTCGTCGGACTCCAGTTCGGCTTCGTCCTCAACGGTGCGGTCGTCGTCGAAATCGTCTTCCAGCGGCCCGGACTCGGGATGCTCCTCGTCGACGCCGTCTTCGCGCGTGACTACCCGGTCGTCCAGGGGGTCGTGCTCGTCGGTGCCGTCGCGTTCGTCGTGACGAACGTGCTCGTCGACCTCTCCTACCGGTACCTCGATCCGCGGATCCGGCTCGGAGGTGTCCCGTCGTGAGCCACCCCGAGGAGCAGGGCGGTTCGCTCGCCGGTCAGTCGCGACACCCCGCGTTCTCCCGGCTGCTGGGTGACCTCCGGCGGAACCCGCTCACGCTGGCGGGGGCGCTCATCGTCGCCGCGCTCGCGCTCGTCGCCGTCGTCGGGCCGGTGGTGCTCACCACGGACCCGACGGCCCAGGACCTGCCGAACCGCCTCCAGCCGCCGTCGGCAGCCCACCCGCTCGGGACCGACCAGCTCGGCCGCGACGTACTCACGCGGCTCGTCTACGGCGCTCGTCTCTCGCTCGGTATCGCGCTGGCGGTGACGGCCATCCGCGTCGTCGTCGGCACCACGGTCGGCGTCGTCGCGGGCTACGCCGGTGGCTGGGTCGACGAGGCGCTGATGCGGCTGGTCGACGTGCAACTCGCCTTCCCGGGGCTCGTCCTCGCGCTCGTCGTCGCGGGTATCCTCGGTCCGAGCCTGCGAAACGTCATGCTCGCGCTCGCCGTCGTCGGCTGGGCGACCTACGCCCGGGTCGTTCGTGCGACCGTCCTCTCGGTGAGCGAGCGCGAGTACGTCGACGCCGCACGCCTGTTCGGGACGCCGCCGCGGCGTATCGCCAGACGCCACCTCTTGCCAGCCGTCCTCAACCCCGTGCTCGTCCTCGCGACGCTCAACCTCGGAACCGTCGTCCTCGCGACCGCCGGTCTCTCGTTCATCGGTCTCGGCGCACAGCCACCGACGCCCGAGTGGGGAACCATGCTCGCTGGCGGCCGCGACTACCTCAGGAGCGCCTGGTGGCTCGTCAACGCACCCGGTCTCGCCATCGTGCTCACCGTCCTCGGCTTCAACCTCCTCGGCGACGGCCTGCGCGACGCACTCGACCCACACCAGCAGTCACGGCTCGAGGAGGTGTGACTCGTGGATCCACTCCTCTCGGTCGAGAACCTCCACACCCGGTTTCGCTCCCCCGACGGCCCGATCCACGCCGTCGACGGCGCGTCGTTCACCGTCCACGAGGGTGAGATCGTCGGTCTCGTCGGCGAGAGCGCCAGCGGCAAGTCAGTGACGGCGCGTTCGATCGTCGGTCTCGAGTCGCCCGGCGAGGTGGTCGAGGGTTCGATCACGTTCGACGGGACCGACCTCACGACCGCGAGCGAGGCGACACACAGACGCCTGCGCGCGAGCGAGATTTCGACCGTCTTCCAGGACCCACACGGCGCGTTGAACCCGTCGTTCACCGTCGGCGAACAGCTGTCGGAGGCGGTCGCGCTCGCGGACGCACCCGAGCGGGTCTCGCTGCCCGAGTTCCTCGGCGTCCCACCGTTCCGTCGCCGTCGGGCGTGGGGCGAGTATCGCGAGCAGGCGGCCCACTTGCTCGAGACCGTCGGCATTTCGGACGCCGCGGATCGCCTCGAGAGCTACCCACACCAGCTTTCCGGTGGCCAACGCCAGCGGGTGGTGCTCGCGATGGCATTGGCGTCGAATCCGCGGCTCCTGCTCGCCGACGAACCGACGACCGCGCTCGACACGACGACGCAGGCACAGCTCCTCGAACAGATTCGCGGGCTTCGCGACGAGTTCGGGACCGCCGTCGTCCTCATCACCCACGACCTCGGGGTCGTCGCCGAGACCTGCGACCGGGTCGTCGTCCTCTACGGCGGGCGGGTGATGGAGACGGGACCGACCCAGGAGGTGCTCGCGGACCCGGCTCACCCCTACACGCGGGGCTTGCTCGAGTGTCTGCTCGGTGGGTTGTCCCGAAAGGCGCGTCCGCCGACGATCGGTGGCGTCGTCCCGACTCGGATCGATCCCGATCCCGGCTGTCCGTTCGCCTCGCGCTGTGCGCACGCGACCGAGGAGTGTCGGACGGTCGACCCACCGACCGTCGGTCTCGACGCCGAGCGCCGCGTCGCCTGCAGCGAACTCGAGGCGGTCCAGGGCGCACCGTTGCGACCCGACTCGAGTTCGCTCGAGCACACCGGTGGGACCGCTGGTGGGTCCGACGGCCAGGTCTCCCACGGGCACGACGGAGACGGTTCCGGCGGTGGGGACCGGGCGCTCGCGTTCAGTGCGGACCCCCTCGTCGAACTCGAGGGCGTCTCGAAGACCTTCGAGATGCGAGGTTCGATCCTCGAGCAGCTCCGTGGGACCGACCGCTCGATCCGCGCGCTCGAGGACGTGTCGCTGTCGGTGTGGCCGGGTGAGACGGTCGGCATCGTCGGCGAGAGCGGGAGCGGGAAGTCGACGCTCGCACGCGTACTCACGGGTCTCTGTGAGCCGACTGCGGGGACCGTCAGGCTCGGTGGCGACCCCGTCGGGACCGTCGGCGAGCGCACCGCCGACCAGGTGACCGAGGTCGGCGTCGTCTTCCAGCACCCGCGTGCGAGCATCAACCCGCGCCAGACGGTCGCGCAGGCGCTCGCCGAGCCGATGTGTGAACGCGGCTGGGACCCCGACCGGCGCGACCGACGCGTCGACGAACTGCTCGACCTGGTCGACCTCTCGAGCGAACACCGCTCGCGCTATCCACACCAGCTTTCTGGTGGACAACTCCAGCGCGTCGCCATCGCCCGCGCGCTGGCGCTCGAGCCTCGCCTCCTGGTGTTAGACGAGCCGGTGAGCGCACTCGACGCCTCGATTCGTGCGAAAGTGCTCTCGCTGTTGCTCGACTTACAGGAGCGTCTCGGTCTCGCCTACGTCCTCGTCTCGCACGACCTCGAGGTCGTCTCCCACGTCGCCGACCGTCTCCTGGTGGTGTACGCGGGACAGGTGATGGAACGCGGCCCGGTCGAGACGGTGGTCGACCGGCCGAGTCACCCCTACACGCAGGCGCTGTTCGAGGCGATTCCGGCGCTCGACGGCGACGGACGGGCGCGCGGTCTCGCGGGTGAGCCGCCGAGTCTGGCCGACCCGCCGGGTGGCTGTGCGTTCCACCCGCGCTGTCCACACGCCACCGAGGAGTGCGTCCGCACGGAACCGCCGGCCGTACGTGTCGGCGACGCCCGTTCGCGCTGTCACGTCGCCGAGGAGGTCGCGGCGGCGGCTCGAGACGACGCAGACGGCGACGAGACCGTAGGTCCCGCTTCCACCACCCCGCCGTGATCACTCGACGCCGGTTCTGATCGTCAGGACGGGGACCGGACTCTGCCGGACGACCTGCTCGGTCACACTGCCGACGAGTACCCGGTTCGCCCCCGAGCGGCCGTGGGTCCCCATCACGACCGCGTCGATGTCGTTCTCGGCGACGTACGCGAGGATCTCGTCGGTCGGCTTGCCGTGTCGGATCGCTTCGACGGTCTCGAGGTCGGCCGCTCGAGCGGCGTCGGCGACGGCGGCGGTGGTCTCCTCGCCCGCTTCGTACTGACGGTCGATCACGTCACTCCACTCTCGACTCGCCGCCGTGGCTCCCGCGATGGCACCGCCGAGGGGGATCGGTTCGACGGCGAACAGTACGTGTACCGTCGCGCCGACCGCCGTGGCTAGCTCGAGTCCTTCGTCGACGGCGCGCGTTGCGTGTTCGCTCCCATCGGTCGGGATCAGGATGGTCTCGTACATGACACACCTGGCTGTACACACGTCTCCCGCGCGTATAGCGCTATCATCGGTCACGTTCGCTGACCCGATCGGGACGCTGTCCGCCGTCGCGTAGATTTCCACGAGGCGAACAGCTAACCGGTCCCGTCCACACGGGTGTGTATGGCTTCGTACGACGTCGCGTTCATCGGGACTGGCAGCACCGAGGATCTCGAGAACCCGAACCGCAGCGGGTTCGCGATGAACTACTACCACGCCGAGGGCTACGAGGCGCTCGAGAACTGTGCCCTCGTCGCGTGTGCCGACGTCGTCCCCGAGCGGGCGGCGGCGTTCGCCGAGGCGTTCGACATCGACGCCGCACACACCTACGAGACCTACGGCGAGTTGCTCGCGGAGACCGAACCCGACATCGTCTCGATCTCCGTCTGGCCGGAGCTTCACGCCGAGGTCGTCGTCGACTGTGCGCGCACCGAGAGCGTCCAGGCGATCCACTGTGAGAAGCCGATGGCCCTCACCTGGGGCGGCGCGCGGCGGATGGCTGCGGTCGCCGACGAGGAGGACGTCCAGCTCACGTTCAACCACATGCGGCGGTTCAAACCGACCTGGGTCGAAGCGCGTGAACGCGTCCGGTCGGGAGCCATCGGCGACCTCGAGCGGATCGAACTCTCGCCGGGAAACGTCTACGACGGTGGGACCCACGAGATCGACTTCGCGTTCGGCGTCGCAGACGAGTCACCCGCCCGCTGGGTGATCGGACAGATCGACTACCGCGAGGAGAACGTCTGGTTCGGCGCCCACAACGAGAACCAGGCCTACGCCCTCTGGGAGCACGAAAACGGCGTCGTCACGGTGGTATCGACCGGTCCCGGAG
The DNA here is from genome assembly GCF_025629245.1 of Natronobiforma cellulositropha. GTDB lineage: Archaea > Halobacteriota > Halobacteria > Halobacteriales > Natrialbaceae > Natronobiforma > Natronobiforma cellulositropha. The sequence goes on along the minus strand of NZ_JANZXN010000020.1, from coordinate 101,010 downwards.
CGGACCTGATTCCGGCGAGCATGCGCTTTTCCGGCAGTGAGGGCGTCCTCGAGGTCGCCCCCGCGGACGCGGAGGGGACGAACACGCTCCGCTGGCGTCGTCAGGGCGAATCGTCCTGGACCCGCCGGACGGTCGAGGAGGGCCGCTGGACCGACCCGGTGGGCGACGCCGTCGCCCACGTCGTCGACTGTCTCGAGACCGGTGAGGAACCGGCCATCGGCGCAGCGAACGCACTCAACGCGACCGAAGTCATCTTCGGCATCTGGGAGTCCGCCCGGCGACGGGGCCGGGTCGACCTGCCACTCGAGATCGACGACAATCCGTTGCACGATCTGGTCGAGTCGGGTGCGCTCACGCCCGAACCGGCCGAGGAGTGAGACTGATTCACTTCGATCCTTCGAACACGAGGCGTCGGTTCAGTCTCCGCGTTCGCGGATCCAGTACTGACACGCCCGATGTAAGTCGGCGTTGGGAAGGTCGCTACTCTCGACGGTTCGGAGGGTGTCGATGAGCGGTGGGTTCGTACTCGGCGTCAGGATGAAGTAGGCAGCGCCGCTCGAGACGGCGCCGATGCGCCAGCGGACGATTCGTTCGACGACAGCCCAGTCGGTATCGACGAGCGAGACGGCGTTCTGCCAGGCGAGCCGTCGACTCTCCGCCATACTGAGTAGGACGAACGCGTGATCGAGCGACCCAAGAACCTCGCTCACGCGGGCGTAGCCGTCCGCCGCGTACACGTTCGCCAGTTCGGCGAGGACGACGTCGATCAGCCGGTTGAGTGTCCGATTGATCTCGTTGTGATCTTCGAGTTTCTCCCGTCGGTTGGGCTGTAAGCCGACCGCTGCCAGCGTGTACGCGAGGTCGTAGTTGATGTGTGCGTTGATTCCCAACAGCGCGTCCTGTACGTAGAGCGTCGATTCGTTGGCCGGGGCTTCGAACGAGACTCGCCACGGGTGTGGCACTTCCTCGAACCGCCCAGTCTCGTACGCGAGTAGCGCTCTTCGGTACCAGTCTGCGAACTCGACGAGGTAGGCACGCACCCACTCCGGATCGTTGAACACGTCGTTGTCGAGGTCCTTGCGGACGGCATCGGTCATCTCGGCGTAGATGGTGAGAAACACCGACCGGCGATCACACTGCTCGCGGAGGTGTGACTCCGCTGCCTCCAACCGATCGTACACGTCGTCGATCTCCGTAAACGGTTCGTCCACGAGGTCGACGAGTACCTGATCGGGTCCCGACCACCGGTCAGCGAGTGATTCGGGCTGGTACGCACGTCGATACGACCGATGTCTGACCGTCCGCTCGAGCGCCCGCAGCTCCGTCCGCATCGGAACGTAATATCTCAGCCGAGACATCGCTGATTACACACGCTCACAGTACGTTCGTGGCTGGTGATAAAACCACAGTACTTTCGTTGATAAATTGGGCGACGTATTAGTGGTGCCAACACTCGAATTATCGGAGTGGCTACCCTGCCTAGTACACTCGAGGTAATGACATGCCGCTATATTATTTTCTCATAGTCCGTCCAACAGACACGACTGGAGCTGTCTCGACCGAGCGCTTTCCCCTTCTCTTCGGTCGATTCCTGCCGTACGCCGACTCCCACTCCTCCCGATCGATAGACCACGCTAGCCGTTGACTGTGGGGTCGTGGCTGTACCTGGGCGGCCGGCAGTACTGGACGGTGTATCCCGAGATGGTGAGTCATACAACGCCCTTCTTCGAGCAGACATATTGCTTTGAGTCCATGTGTATTGACCTGGTATGTGTGGTGACTCTCGTGTACCACGCGTTCGAGACGTCCCGTTTTCACCGCCGCTCGAGCGAACCGAAGCGATTAATCGGGTTCTCCGGGTTGTACCACGCATGAATCCCACGGACTGGCGGACTTATCTCGTCACCCAGGCGTCGCTCGCCGCCGGGCGCTCGAGTGCACAGATCGTCGCAGCGGCCATCGACGGCGGCGTCGACGTCGTTCAGTTGCGCGAGAAGGACACTGCCGCACGGAGCCGCTACGAACTCGGTCTCGAACTCCGGGAGCTGACTCGAGCGGCGGACGTGGCCCTCGTCGTCAACGACCGCGTCGACCTCGCGCTGGCCATCGACGCCGACGGCGTCCACCTCGGCCAGACGGACCTCCCGGTGGCGGTCGCACGCGACCTCCTGCCGGCCGACGCGGTCGTCGGCTGTTCGGCGTCCACGGTGGCGGAGGCGACCCGTGCAGAAGCCGACGGCGCGGACTACCTCGGCGTCGGGGCAGTCTACGGCACCACGTCGAAGGCCGTCGACGAGTCGAAAGACGGGATCGGACTCGAACGACTCGAGGCGGTCGCCGAGGCTGTGTCGATCCCCGTCGTCGCCATTGGCGGGATCACCGCCGAGAACGCGCGCCCAGTGGTCGAAGCCGGGGCGGCAGGTGTCGCAGTTATCAGTGAGATCACAGCTGCGGACGATCCGGCGGCCGCGACCCGCACGCTTCGACGGGCAGTGACCGTCGACTAGACCTCTCCTCTCCGTGTTGTTCCGACGCGCTCGAGCGAACCCGCTCTACACCCCGAGAAGCCGCCGGTGGCTCGAACCCCTACAGGCGTTCGAAGAGGGCGATCACGTCGGTGAAGCCCACACGTCCATCGCCGCTGAAGTCGAAGTACTCGACGTTGTTCTGGACGGTTTCGCCCGTGTGTTCGTCGAAGAAGGTGACGACGTCGTTGAAACCGAACTGGCCGTCGCCGGTGACGTCTTCGTAGCGGCCGTCACCGGTGAGGTCCTGGGCCGGGTTGCCGTCGCCGGTGACGTCCGGTGCGTCGGGTTCCGGCGGCTCTTCGCCGGGCGGGACCTCCCCGCGTTCGACCGCCCGCGTGTGCTGGGCGAGCCAGCCACTGATGTCCCCGTCGGGAATCTCGAGTGCCCGGTAGGTCGGCTCGAGATCGGGGTAGCCGCCGACGTCTGCCTGGCTGTCGACGATCGAACCGGTGCGGTTCTCGACGGATGCGAGAATCCGTTCTTCGACCTCGAGTCGCTCGGCCGGGCGGGCACCTGCGTTGGCTAGCACCTGTTCGTAGGGGTCGCCCTCGAGCGGGGTGAAGCCGTCGGGCCAGTAGGTCTCGATGGGGTCGTCGTGGACGACGAAGGGACCGCTGTGCTCCTCGAGCATGGTGTAGCCCTCGTCGAGGTAGTTCTCCCCGACGTGGACGTTGAGGTCGGGACCGCCGCTCTGGTAGGTGTAGACGATCGGACGACCCGTGTCCGAGGCGTCGCCGGCGATGTAGCGGTTGCCGACGTAGTTGACGTAGTTCGGCGCGTCGACGTCTCCGCCGAGGGAACTCCCGCGTTCGAAGTTGTACCAGACGTTGTTCGCGACCGTCGCCTGGGTGCCGCCTTTGAGTCGCGGGTTGCGACTCCAGGTGTGTGCGTAGAGGTTGCCGAGCAGCGCGAGTCGGTCGGCGTCGTTCCCGAGGAGGGTGCCGTAGGCACGGGTATCGTCGCTGCTGTGGACCGGCGAATCGAACAGCGGCTCGGCGAGCAGGTTGTTCGAGAACGTGAAGTTCTCGCTGACCGACCCCGCGTTGACGGACATCGACTCCTCGGTCCCCCAGAGGGCGGTACAGTGGTCGAAGACGACGTTGTGTGCGTTGTCGCCCGCGACGATCGCGTCCGCAGGGTCGCTGATCTCGTCGCCCGGCAGCGAACGGATGTGCTGGACGATCTGGTTCTCTTCGTCGAACTCGAGACCCGGCTTGCTCGCCCGGACGATCGTGATCCCCGGCGGTGGGGCGGTCTGACCGGCGACGTAGATGTGCTTCCGTTCGGCCTGGATGTCGGTGTCTGCAAGGTCGATCACGCCACCCACTTCGAAGACGATGATCCGCCGACCCGCGTCTCCGTTCTCGAGTTCGTCGTAGCCGACCTCACAGGCCCACTTGAACGACCCCTCGCCGTCGGCGTTCAGGTTCGTCACGCGGACGACGGCGAGCGGTCCCTCGGTCAGCCACTCGAGGTCTGCGAAGCCGTCGCTGACCGCGATGGGTGAACTCGGCGAGAGCGCGCTCACGTCGTTGATGAGAACCTGGCCATCGTCGACGGCGGGCGTCTCCGCTGGCGGCGGCGTTGGCTCGACTGGCTGGCTCTCGGGATCACTGACGCTGCCGGCGGCCGACACCGACCCAACGTCTCCGTTGTGCGTCGGTGAAACCCCGCTCAGGTCCGAGAACGTCGTCGTGTTGCGTGTACCGGAGGCGGCACTCGTGACCGCGAGTCCGACGAGTAGCTCCCCGGGCAACTCGAGTTCGTCGCCCGGTAGCTCTGCGAGCAGCGTCCACTCGCCGGGATGCTCGCTGCCGTAGGCACGGACCGTCTCACCGGTGCGAACCAGCCGTTGCCACCGGACGTCGAGCGTTCCGCCGTCGACCGCGCTGATACCTTCGCCGGCTTCCGATGTCGTGCTTCGCGCCTCCGCACCCGCTGCCGGCCGCCACTGTACCGAGGTCTCGTGTCCGGGGGTCGTCCGAACCAGCACGTTCGCCGCGTCGTCGGCGAGCGACGCCCTGGCCATCAGCCCTGCTTTCGCCCACTCGTCGGTGTGCTCCTGGTCGTCGACGCGAACGACGACGTCGAAGTCACCCTCGAGCTCGGCGAAGTAGTAGTGGAACTCGTCAGCTTCGTCCCAGATGTCGCTCCCGCCGCCTGTCACCGACACCTCGCTCGTCGCCGTCGTCGCGCCAGCGCTCGCGGCGATGGCCCCGATACTACTGGCACCGACGGCTCTGATAAACGTCCGTCTGCTCTGTCTCATGACTCGGACACCGACCTACGATTCTCGACAGGACTGATAAGTTTTATTCTGTCTGTATTGTATTATCTATACCTCCTTTCGACTGAACCGCTCGGAAGGCTGCTCACGGGTTCGTCGTTTGATTCTTCGCTTCCCGAGACGGACCGAGCTGCGTCCGTTTGGCCATAGCAAACGAATGTACAGAAATACGACTGTTTCTGCTGGGCGGGCGACGAATCGTTACAGACGTAGGCCTGTCACATTTTGGGCGTTCACCTCCGTACGAAAGGGGGCGTTCCTCTCCGATTTGGTCACGACCAAACGCTCGCTCTCGGCGTGGCGTAAGGCGATACCTCGGTCCATTTCGACCTGTTCGAAAGACTGTACTGTGGCGGATAGTTCAGCGCCCCGTCACTTCTCTCGCACGTCCACTCGTCGGCTCGTGATCCGACCGACGGCTGATTTCCCCCTCTCGAGAAGATCCAGCGGCGCGACGGCCGACGTATCGCTGACTCGTCCCGACGACCACTAGTTAGGGCACAATATGTGTTGTGAGAACACGATCGACACAATATGCGTCGAGAGAACACGATCCCGAGCGCCGGCTCACTCGAGCGGTTCGACGCTCGTCTCGGTGTAGTAGGTGCGTGCGGTCTTCGGGACGACCTTCGAGTCGGTGATCTCGAGATCGAGCGTCTCGACGATGTCGGCGGCCGAGCGGCCGATGCGGACCTCGTAGGGTCCGGTCTCGACGGCGAGGTTCATGTCGAGGTCGTGGAAGGCGAGCTGCGTCGCCGAGAGGTCGAAGGAGACGCGTGCGGACTCGCCGGGCTCGAGCGAGACGCGCTGGAAGCCCCGGAGTTCCTGGACGGGGCGGGCCTGGCTCGGGTTGGCCGCGTGGGTGTAGAGCTGGACGATCTCGTCGCCGGCGACGTCGCCGGTGTTGGTGACGGTGACGCTCGCGGTGACGCGCTCGAGCGGGGTGATGGCGTCGGCGGAGAGTTCGACGTCCGCGTACTCGAACTCGGTGTAGCTCAGACCGTGGCCGAACGGGTAGACGGGCGCTGCGTCGGTGTAGACGTAGTCTTTGTTGGCGGTGTTGGCCTTGCGGTTGTAGTAGACCGGGAGCTGGCCGACGGACTTCGGCAGCGAGACGGGGAGTTTCCCGCCGGGGTTGTACGCGCCGAAGAGCACGTCGGTGATCGCGGGACCGCCGTCGTCGCCGGGGAGCCACGCCTGGACGATGGCGGGGGCACGCTCGGCGATGGATTCGATCGCGTGTGGCTTGCCGCTGACGATGACGACGACGAGCGGGGTGTCGGTCTCGGCGAGCGTCTCGACGAGTTCCTCCTGGACGCCCGGCAGGCCGAGGTCGGTCATATCACAGCCCTCGCCGCTGGTGGGGACGCTCGGCTTCTTGCGCTGTTCTTCGTCGACGTCGGAGAAGTCGACGGCCGAGCGAGCGCCGACGAACGCGAGTGCGACGTCCGCGCCTTCTGCCGCCTCGAGCGCCGCGTCGAAGCCGTCGGTCGAGGGGCCGGAGATGGTACAGCCCAGTTCGTGGTGGACCTCGAGCCCGTCGCGCGACTCGAGTGCGGCCAGCGGGGTGATGGCGTCGGATTCGTACTCCTCTTCGGGGTAGTGGGCGGCGTAGGCGTAGTCGCCCATGAGTTCTTTCTTGTCGTCGGCTTTCGGGCCGACGACGGCGACGGAGCCGACGTCGAGGGGGAGGAGGTCGTCCTCGTTTTTGAGGAGGACGATCGACTCGCGGGCGGCGCGGGCGTTGACCTCTTGGGCCGCGTCGGTGTGGAAGGCGTCTGCGGCCGCCTCGGCGTCGATTTCGGGGTCGTCGAAGACGCCCTTCTCGATCTTCTCGGTGAGGACGCGCCGGACGGACGCGTCGAGCGTCTCTTCGGTGAGTTCGCCCGCCTCGACGGCCTCGACGAGGTGCTCGCCGTAGTACTCGGTGTAGGGCAACTCGACGTCGAGGCCGGCCTCGAGACAGGCGACGCCCGCCTCGCGTTTGGTGTTCGCGGTGCCGTGTTCGGTCACGAGGTGGCGGACGCTGTAGTAGTCGGAGACGACAGTGCCGTCGAAGCCGAACTCGCCGCGTAAGACGTCCGTCAGGAGCCACTCGGAACTCGCACAGGGGACGCCGTCGATGTCGTGGTAGGCGTTCATCACCGATTCGGCGTTCGCTTCGCTGATGACGGCCTCGTAGGGGAAGAGGTGCGTCTCACGCAGTTCGCGCATGCCGACGTTGAGCGAGGAACGGTTCTTCCCGCCGTCGGTCGCCCCGTGGCCGACGAAGTGTTTCAGCGTGGCCGTGATGCCGTCGTCTCGGCCCTCGCCCTGGAGACCAGTGACGTACGAGCGCGCCATCTCGGCGACCATGTAGGGGTCCTCGCCGAAGGTCTCCTCGACCCGGCCCCAGCGGAGGTCACGGGCGACGTCGAGGACGGGTGAGAGCGCGTGAACCGTCCCGATGCCCTCGAGTTCGCCGCGGATGGTCTGGGTGACCTCCTGGAGGAGGTCGGGGTTCCAGGTGCTCGCCATGCCGATCATCTGTGGGAACGTCGTCGCCTCCGGCCCCATGTAGCCGCTGAGACACTCCTCGTGGGGGATGGCGGGTACGCCGAGGCGGGTTTCGGCGAGTAGCTCCTGTAACTCGTTGGTCACGCGCGCCGCGTCGGTCGGCGAGAGTCCACCCTCGCCGCCGATACGCGTCAAGTGGCCGATGCCGTGCTCGAGCCACTCTTTTGCGGCCTCTCGGTCGACCTCGGTTCCCTCGAGTACGCGCTCGGCGTTGACCGAGCCGAGCTGGGCGGCCTTCTCCTCGAGCGTCATCCGCGAGAGCAGGTCCTCGACGCGTGCCTCCGTCGACGCCGTCTCGTCCCGGTACCTGGGTTCGCTAGATTCTCGTGTCACGCCTGAACGCTCGTGATCGGACGTAATAGTAGTTCTGACATCGGTAGCGCGCGCACGCGTCAGGCGGAAGTCGCGGACCGAGGGACTTGCTCCCGAGAGCGGTGCGTGCCGGCCCGGCCGAGCGCTCGTCACCCGTTCTCTATGAGTGGATCAGCCGCCACTGTCTGGGGGCGTATTCCTGTCGAGACCCCTCTCGTCCGGGCGGTTAGAACCTCGAGCGCGGTCGCTGCGGGAGTCGGCCACATCAGTTACAAGCATACGATTGTAATCCTCTGCTCGAAGAGCAGGGCTGCTCGCGCTCGGTGCGTTGGGAGACGGTAATAGAACACACCTCTTCGAAAATAGGGAATGATTTTCTGTGATATGGAACGCGTGTGTGCTATGTATGCTCCTCGTCTGCGTCTGCCGTTCGGACCTGCTTCGCGAGGGCGTACCCGACTCCAGCACCGATGCCAACGAGACCGGAGACGATGCCCAGGCCCGGTACCGAATCGGTTGCGTCGTCGCTCTCGCTCTCGGTCTCGACGTCGAGGTCGACCGTCACCGTCGTCCCGCCCTCCTCGAGCGTCGTCTCGACCGTTCTCGTCTCCCCGTCGTAGCTCGCGGTGATCTGGTACTCGCCGTGGAACCCCTGGGTCCCGTAGGTTCCCTCGCCGTCCGTCTCACCGGCTTCGTCGGTCCACCACTCGTCGTAGACCAGCTCCATCCAGACGTCGTAGGCGGGTTTCGGCGTCCAGTCCTCGTAGAACAGCGGCGCGTCGTCGCCCCAGTGCTCGCCGTCCCAGAAGCCCCACATGAGGAAGTCCGCCGTGGCGGGGTGGCTGTAGAACGTCTTCAGGAACTCGTAGAAGAACTCTGCTTGCGCTTCCGAGGAGTCCCAGCTTCCCTGGTAGGTGTCGAACTCGGTCGATTTGATCTCGATGCCGTAGGCTGCGTACTCGTTGAGCGCCTCGAGTACCTCGTCGGGACTCAGACGACTCGCGGTGCCGAAGTGGCTCTGGAGACCAATGGCGCCGAGGTCGATGCCCTCCTCGAGGAGGAACTCGATCTGGCTTTTGTAGCTGTTGCGCGTCGAGGTGTGTGGGCCGACGAGGACGTTGTAGTCGTTTACCGCGATGGAGACGCCCTCCTCGGCGGCAGCCGCCTCGGCGGTCTCGTACCACTCGGCGAGGATCGGAGCCTCGACCGGGTTGACCGAGCCGTCGACCGCCGTGATGAACGACGTCTCGTGGATGGCCTCGTTGACGACGTCCCACTCCTCGATGTCGTCGCCGTAGTGGGCGATGATCGTCTCGATGTGCTCGAGCGTCCGCTCGCGGACGTGTTCGCCGTCGCCCTCCTCGAGCGCCTCCTCGACGTCGGCGGGGACCGCGTAGGCGTCGACGTTCGCCCACAGACAGGTGTGCCCGCGCAGTCTGAGGCCGCGCTCGAGGAGCCACTCGGTCGCCTCGTCCGCGGTCTCCTGGTTCTCCTCGAAGAAGCGCCACTTGTGGTGGTTCTCCAGGACGCCCTTGTTGAACAGTTCCGGGACGTACTCGCGGTAGGTGTCGGCGTCGGCCGAGTCCTCGAGCAACAGCGGGGCGTTCACCGCCGTGCCGAAACCGTAGGTGTGCGCCTGCATCTCGATTTCTACCTCGGCACCCTCGAGCGCTCGCCCCTCGCTGTCGGTCACGTCGACGGCCAGCGGTGCGGTTCGATGGGTCTCGATCCGTTCGTCTGCGGCGTCCTCCCACGCCGTCGCGTCGCGGTCGACCTCGCTCAGCTCGACGGTCGGTCCCTCGTTCCAGCCCGTCTCCTCCCCGGCGGCCGAGCCGACGACGCCCCCGCCGAGCAGCGATGCGACGCCGAGCAACTGCAAGTAGCGGCGTCGCTCGAGCGCGCCCGCTCGGACGCCGTCCGGTACTTCTCGGTGATCCCCCTCCCGCTCGTCAGCTTCTGTATCGGTGGCTGTCATCTGTCTGTTCGTGAGTTCGATCCCCACGCGTTGTCCACTGTGGTATGCTAGAGCTAATAAATCTACAGGAATCCGATCGGTTTATCATTGAAGTCTCGCCCGGAGAATGACCGCGTTGGTCACACCCGACACGCCACCGTCTCTCGAATCCACACCTTATATGTCCTTATACGGAACGTTATCTAGGGTCGACGCCACTAGCTCGAGTATGAGCCTAGACGAGGACGCACTCGAGTACCACCGAGCCGACCCACCCGGAAAGATCGAGGTCGGGACGACGAAGCCGACGACCACCCAGCGGGACCTCTCACTCGCCTACTCACCGGGCGTCGCCGCTCCCTGCCGCGAGATTTCCCAGAATCCCGACGACGCCTACACCTACACCGCGAAGGGGAATCTCGTCGCCGTCGTCTCCGACGGCTCCGCCGTGCTCGGTCTCGGTGACATCGGTGCGGAGGCGTCGAAACCCGTCATGGAGGGCAAGGGCGTGCTGTTCAAACGCTTCGCCGACATCGACGTCTTCGACCTCGAGTTCGACCACGACACCGTCGACGCCTTCGTCGAGTCGGTCGCCGCGCTCGAGCCGACCTTCGGCGGCATCAACTTAGAGGACATCGCCGCCCCCGAGTGTTTCCACATCGAAGAGCGCCTGCGTGATCGGATGGACATTCCCGTGTTTCACGACGACCAGCACGGCACCGCGATCATCTCGGGTGCGGCGCTGCTCAACGCGGCCGACATCGTCGGGAAGGACCTCGAAGACCTGCGGGTGACCTTCGCCGGAGCGGGTGCGGCCGCCGTCGCGACCGCCAACTTCTACGTCTCTCTCGGCGTCGAGCGCGAGCACATCACGATGTGTGACATCGACGGCATCCTCACGACGGCGCGTGCCGAGGCCGACGACGCCCACCCCTACTGTCACGCCTTCGCTCGAGACGTTCCCGAGGGCGACCTCGCCGACGCGATGGTCGGCGCGGACGTCTTCGTCGGTCTCGCCGCGGGCGGCATCGTCGACGGGGAGATGGTCCGCTCGATGGCCGACGATCCGATCGTCTTCGCGATGGCCAACCCCGACCCCGAGATCAGCTACTGGGAGGCGAAGGAGGCGCGTGAAGACACCGTCGTCGTCGCTACCGGCCGCTCTGATTACCCCAACCAGGTCAACAACGTCCTCGGCTTCCCGTTCATCTTCCGTGGCGCGCTCGACGTCCGCGCGAGCCAGATCAACGAGGAGATGAAAGTCGCCGCCGCCCGCGCGCTCGCCGACCTCGCCCGCCAGGACGTCCCCGACGCGGTCGTCAAAGCCTACGGCGACGACCCGCTCCAGTTCGGTCCCGACTACATCATCCCGAAACCGGTCGACCCGCGCGTGCTGTTCACCGTCGCCCCCGCTGTCGCCCGCGCCGCCCAGGAGAGCGGCGTCGCCCGCGCGTCGCTCGAGGTCGACACCTACGTCGAGCGGCTCGAGGCGCGCCTCGGGAAGTCCCGCGAGATGATGCGGATCGTGCTCAACAAAGCCCGGAGCGATCCGAAACGCGTCGCCCTCGCCGAGGGCGGCGACGAGAAGATCATCCGCGCGGCCTACCAGCTCGAGGAACAGGGGCTCGCCGAACCGGTGCTGATCGGCGACGAGGCGGCGATCACGCAGACGGCGCGAGCGCTCGGACTCGACTTCGAGCCGACGGTCGTCGAGGCGACGCCCGAGGGGAACGACGGCTACGTCGACCACCTCTACGAGCGCCGCCAGCGCAAGGGCGTCACCCGCAACGAGGCGGCGGGCATGCTCACCGACAGCACCTACTTCGCCTCCGTCATGGTCGCCTGTGGCGACGCCGACGCCATGCTGACGGGGCTGACCCACCACTACCCGTCGGCGCTACGCCCGCCGTTGCAGGTCATCGGCACCGCCGAGGGGTCGACCTACGCCGCCGGGGTCTACATGCTGACGTTCAAGAACCGGGTCGTCTTCGTCGCCGACACCACGGTCAACCTGAGTCCCGACGAGGAGGTCCTCGCGGAGGTCACCCGCCACACCGCCGCGCTCGCCCGCCGCTTCGACGTCGAACCCCGTGCCGCCCTCCTCTCGTACTCGAACTTCGGCAGCGTCGACACCGAGGGGACACGAAAGATTCGCCGCGCCGTCGACGCGCTCCACGCCGACCCCGCCGTCGACTTCCCCGTCGACGGTGAGATGCAAGCCGACACCGCCGTCGTCGACGACCTCCTCTCTGGCACCTACGAGTTCTCGACGCTCGAGGAGCCCGCCAACGTCCTCATCCTCCCCAACCTCGAGGCGGGCAACATCACCTACAAACTCCTCCAGCGTCTCGGCGGGGCGGAGACCGTCGGGCCGATGCTCACCGGGATGAAACGGCCGGTCCACGTCCTCCAGCGCGACGACGAGGTCAAAGACATCGTCAACCTCGCCGCCGTCGCCGTCGTCGACGCCCAGGAGGAGTGACGACGGCGTAGCTGTCGGCTCACTCGAGACGGTACTCCCCGACGCGGTGGCTCACGCTGGCCCGTCTTCGCGGCAGCCGTCGCCCTCGGCGACCCTGGCCGAGCCGTCGCTAGATACGTTCGAGGAAACCCGGCCAGGAGGGTGTGCATGAGTTACGAGTTCCGGCCGGGTCGTGGCTGACGTCTCACTGGAGCCTCGGTGGCTCGAGGGAACGGTGCGCGAGGCGTGTGACCGACACTCGACGGCCGCTGCCTGTTCGTCGATTGCCGAATACTACCTCGTACATTCGTTGTATATGCTCACTATTATAAATGTATCGGGAGAGCGACTGGGCTTCGTCGCGTCAATCGTTCGGTCTCCTCGTTAGCTCTGAGACGGTGGCTTCGGCCGACGGTGACGAGCTGTGGTCCGGAGGCGCTGATGGCAACCGGCCGGAACGCTGCCGCCGGGCGTGGGTGGCCGCTGAGCGTGGGAGGTCCTCTGGCGTGGGTTATCTCCGGTATCGCCACTGTGTCTGGTTGCGTAGCTTCCACAGAATAGAGCGACTCGAGTCGGTGCTGGCCCGACGTGGCTTAGGCCTCGTCGAAGACTTCCTCACCCTCGCACATGTGCTCCTCGACGGCGTCGAGGTCGAGCGTCAGGCCGAGACCGGGCTTCTCGGGCACCTTCATGCGGCCGTCGACGATGAGGTCGTCCTCTTCGACCAGGTCCTCCCACCAGCCGAGCTGGTAGCTGTGGTACTCGACGGCGAGCGAGTTGGGGATGGCGCAGGCAGCCTGTGCGGAGGCCATCGTCCCGATGGGCGAGGCGACGTTGTGCATCGCGACGGGGACGTAGTAGAGGTCCGCGAGGTTGGCGATCTTGACCGTCTCGCGGATCCCGCCGACGCGCGGGAGGTCGGGGGCGATGATGTCGACCGCCTGGTTCTCGAGTAAGCGGCGCTGGCCGTGGGTCCGGTAGACGTTCTCACCGGTCGCGATGGGCGTCACCGTCGACTGGGTGACCTCGCGCTGGACGTCGTGGTTCTCCGGCGGGACGGGGTCCTCGAGCCACCAGACGTCGTACTCCTCGAGTTCGCGGGCCAGGCGCTTCGCCGAGCCTGCGGAAAAGGACCAGTGGCAGTCGAAGGCGACGTCCGCGCGGTCGCCGACGCGCTCGGTGACCTGCTTGACGATCTCGACTTTGTGGTCGATCTCGGGACCGCGGAGGTGGCGGTTCGCGCGGTCTTTCTCGTGGCCCGAGGGGACGTCCAGGTCGAACTTGATGGCGTCGTAGCCGAGTTCTTCGACGACGCGCTCGCCTTCGTCGGCGCAGGCGACGGGGTTGGCCTCGTCTTCGGTGTGGAGGTCACAGTAGATGCGCACGTCGTCGCGGTACTTCCCACCTACCAGCTGGTAGGCCGGAATCTCGAGCAGTTTGCCCGCGATGTCGTGGAGGGCGATTTCGATACCGGAGATCGCAGAGATGGTCTTCCCGGAGATAGAGCCTTCACCGGACATCTTCTGGATCAGGTGCTCGTAGAGGCGGTCGATGTCGAGTGGGTTCTCGCCGATGATAAACGGCGCCATGCGCTCGATGATCGCGGTGTCGCCACCGCCCCAGTAACACTCGCCGTCGCCGACGATGCCCGCGTCGGTGTAGACGCGGACGAGGATCCACGGGTAGTTCCCGTCGACCATCGTCGTCTGGACGTCGGTGATCTCGACGTTGCGCGGCCCACGGTCGTCGGTGAGGTCCATCGACTCGGCCGAGAGGTCGCGCATCGTGTATTCCGCGTTCGGGTCGTGCAGTGTCCGGTAGTTCGGCATACGCACGCACGTTACCCGCGGGAGTATTTTACGTTTGGCATGTCCGTTTCCCCATCGGTGTCTCCTTCGGCGCCTCTCGAGCGATTCCATACTTTTATCTCACAGACGGCCGTGCTCTCGCCCGTTCATGGCATTCCTCGACGACGACTACCTCCTCGAGACGCCCGCCGCTCGCGAGCTGTACGACGCCATCGCCGACGTGCCCATCGTCGACCCCCACAGCCACGCCGACGTCGAAGAGATCGTCGACAACGAGGGCTGGAGCGACATCTGGGAGATCGAAGGCTCGACCGACCACTACGTCTGGGTCCTGATGCGCGGCCAGGGCATCGAGGAGCGGCTGATCACCGGCGACGCGCCGAACCGCGAGAAGTGGAACGCCCTCGCCGAGGTGTTCCCCCGCTTCGTCGGCAATCCGACCTACGAGTGGGTTCACCTCGATCTGAAACGGCGCTTCGGCATCGACCAACGCCTCTCGAGTGAGACCGCAGACGAGATCTGGGAGGAGACGCAGGCCCAGCTCGCCCAGCCCGAGGCACGTCCGCAGGCGCTGCTCTCGGCGATGGGCGTCGAGGTCGTCTGCAGTACGGACGATCCGACCGCCTCGCTCGAGTACCACGCGAGAGCGCGCGAGGAGGTCGACGGTGTCGACGTGCTGCCGACCTGGCGTGTCGACCGGGCGCTGACGGTGGGCACCGACGACTGGTTCGCGTTCGTCGAGGAACTCGAAACGGCGACCGGCGTCGCGACCGACGACCTCGACGGCTTTTTCGAGGCGCTGCGCGCCAGCCACGACCACTTCGCCGACCACGGCTGCGTCGCGACCGACGTCGGCATCACCGAACCGGTCTCCCGGCCCGTCTCGGCGGACCGCGCCCGGAAGCTGTACCGGCGAGCGCTCGAGTCTGCGTCGGCTGGCGACGGGCTTGACGACGCGGAGGCGAGCGACCTGAGCGCGTCCATCCTCGAGTACGTGGGCGAGTTGAACGCCGAGACGGGCTGGACGACCCAGTTTCACGTCGGCGCGGTTCGCAACTACCGCGAGTCGGTCTACGACCAGCTCGGGCCCGCCTCCGGGGTCGACATCTCGACGCCGGCGGTCGAGTTCGTCGACACGCTGCGGTACTTCCTCAACCGCTTCGACGGCGATTTCGAGACCGTCCTCTACTGCCTGGATCCGACCTACTACCCGACTGTCGCGACGATGGCTCGCGTCTTCCCGTCGGTCCACGTCGGCCCGGCCTGGTGGTTCAACGACAGCCCCCACGGGATGGAGTCGCAGTTCGAGTACGTCGGGACGGTCGACACCCTCTGGAACCACGCCGGGATGGTCAGCGACTCGCGGAAACTGCTCTCGTACGGCTCGCGCTTCGAACTGTTCCGGCGCTCGCTCGCCAACGCCGTCGGCCGGGGAGTCGACCGCGGCCAGCTACCGATGGCCGAAGCACAGCGGCTCGTCTCACACCTCGCCTACGACCGGCCGGTGGAACTCTACGGGTTCTGAACTGGCGACGGTCGCGCGAAAAATGGGGGCGTGCGGTCCTCGGACGGCGGAGAGCCGGCTGTGGCTCAGTAGCCGTCGTAGACGGTCTTCTCGATGGTGTAGAAGTCGAGTCCCGCGTCACCCTGCTCTCGCCAGGTCTCGCTCGAGGACTGTTTGAAGCCGCCGAACGGGACGTGGAGTTCGAGACCGGTGGTCTTCGCGTTGACCTTCACGACGCCAGCTTCCGACTCGTGGAGGAAGCGCTGGGCCTCCTCGTGGTCGTTCGTGACGACGCTGGCCGAGAGTCCGTAGTCGATGTCGTTGGCTGCGGCGAGTCCCTCGTCGAAGTCCTCGACTTCGATGACGGAGAGGACGGGACCGAAGACTTCCTCCTGAGCGATGCGGAAGTCGTTTTCGACATCGGAGAAGACGGTCGGCTCGACGAAGTAGCCCTCGCCGTAGCGCTCGCCCTCGAGTCGGTTCCCGCCGGTTGCGAGCGTCGCGCCCTCGCGCTCGGCGACCTCGATGTACTCGAGGGTGCCCTCGAGTTCACTCTCCGAGACCTGTGGTCCCATGTCGTACTCGTCGCCGGGACCGACCTCGATCGCTTCGGCGCGGGCGACGACGGCGTCGACGAACTCCTCGTAGAGGTCGGTGTGGACGATGGCGCGTGAGCAGGCGGTACAGGCCTGGCCGGTGACGCCGAAGGCACCGGCGGCGACGATGTCGGCGGCCTCCTCGACGTCCGCAGAGGCGGCGACGACGGTCGGGTTCTTCCCGCCGAGTTCGGTCTGGACGCGCTTGCCGCCGTCGGTCGCGGCGTCGTAGACCATGTGGCCGACCTGGCCGGAGCCGGTGAAGGAGACGGCGTCGACCTCGTCGTGGGTGACGAAGGCGTCACCGACGCTGCTGCCGGGACCGGTGACGACGTTCGCGACGCCGTCGGGGAGTCCGGCCTCGTCGAGCGCGGCGAAGATCTCGAGGGCGACGCCGGGGGCGACCGACGCCGGGTTGAGCACGAGCGTGGTGCCGCTGGCGAGCGCGGGGGCGATCTTCCACGCCGGGATCGCGATCGGGTAGTTCCAGGGGGTGATGAGCGCGGCGACGCCTACCGGCTGGTTGACGGTGTAGAGCGTCGTGTTCTCGCCGCTGGCGGATTTGACGACGCCGCCGAGGTCGCGGGTCTTCTCGGCGTAGTAGTAGAAGATGTCGATCGTTCGCTGGACCTCGCCGCCCGCCTCGGCGTGGGTCTTGCCCTCCTCGCGGGTCAGGTGGTTCGTGAGTTCCTCCTTGCGCGACTCGAGGTTCTGTGCTGCGCCGCGGAGGATCGCCCCGCGCTGGGGGGCGGGCGTCGTCGCCCACTCGTCGGCCGCGGCGGCGGCCGCCTCGACGGCCCGCTCGGCGTCCTCGACGCCGGACTGCTGGTAGGTCGCGACGCTCTCTCCGGGTGCGGCCGGGTCGGCCGTCTCGAACGTGTCGCCGGTTTCCGCGTCGGTCCACTCTCCGTTGACGTAGTTCTGGTAACGTTCGGTCACAGGTGAGACGTGGACGTGCAGGTATACGATTCTTGTGATTCTCCCAGGAATTGTCCCTCGATCGAGACCGGTGTCACACGGACCCGGTGGACTCGTAGCGGTCTCGAGCCGACGAGTGGACCGGTCTCGACACCCGTTCTGTGAGAGTGAACGGTGCGGGGGCTGGCCGGCCACCGGAACTCTCGACCGACCGAGAGCCACCGGTTTCCGGGGCCTGGTGTGCTCGAGCTGTCGCCGGAACCGAATTCGTTCTCGCTTCCAGCCGTTCATTTCTCAGATGGTGAGCGCCGTTCTCTCTCGGTGAACCACGCCGCTACAGGCTGCGGAGCATGCCCTTCAGGTAGCCGACGGTGTAGGCGCGTCCGCGGTGTTTCCAGTCGCCGTCGCCCTCGAGCCGTGGGACGTGGTCGGGGATCATGACGCCGGAGAAGCCGGCGTCGTCGAGTGCGCGAACGATCTCGAACTCGTCGTAGTTTCCCTCGTCGATGAATGTCTCGGTGAACGACGGGAGCGTCCCCTCGACGTCGCGGAAGTGGACGTAGACGAGTTCGTCGCGCTCGCCGAAGTACTCGATCACCTCGAAGAGGTCCTCGCCCATCTCGGACCAGGTGCCGAGACAGAACTCGAGACCGTGATTGTCGCTCTCGACGAGGTCCATCGCCCGCTTGAAGTTCTCGAAGTCCCGGAACAGGAAGGGCATGCCGCCGATCCGATCGACCGGTGGGTCGTTCGGGTGGAGCGCGAGCGTGACGCCCGCCTCCTCGGCGACCGGTAACACCGCCTCGAGGAAGTACTCGTAGTTCGCCCAGAGTTCCTCGTCGGTGTACTCGCGGCCGTGGCTCAGCGGGGCGTTCTCGACTTCCCAGGCGTCGAAGCCGGTCGAAATCGCGTCTCCCCGGACGCGTCTCGAGGTGGTCGTCCGCCAGACGCCACTGGGCGACCAGTGATAGCCGAGCACCGGAATGCCCGCCCGCCCGATGTTCCTGATGGTGGTTTTGACACACTCGAGTTGCTCGTCGCGCCCCTCGCGTCCGAGCATCACGTCGTCGTAGAAACTGATAGGGAGGTTCTCGATGGCGGCGAGTCTGAGTCCGGCGTCCTCGACGCGCGTGCGTAACTGGACGAGTTCCTGGAAGTCCCACTCGGCGTCGCCGGTGAGTGGCACCTCGTTGTCCGCGAGCAACGGCGTCTCGTACATGTTGAGGATGACGTCCTCGACGCCGAGCTGTTCGATAAATCGCAGGCGTTCCCTCGTCGGCTGCATGAACTGGCCGAGACCGACGCGCATCGGCAGGTCTTCGAACCCGTCGGTGTGCGCCGCTGTCTCGGTCGACTGCTCCGTCATGTATCGCGAGAAATCGTGCGCGCCCGTTATAAGCGTACTGTCCGCGGAGTCAGCCGCCTTTCTGGACGCTAGATCGCGCTGTCGCTGTAGGCGCCGTCGATGGTGATCTCTTCGCCGGTCGTGAACGAGGAGGCGTCACTCGCGAGGTAGATCGCTGCACCGGCGATCTCTTCGGGTTCGGCGACCCGGCCCATCGGCGTCCGCTCGTCGATGGCGGTGCGAACGTCCGTCCCTTCGTCGAAGGCGTCGCCCGCCAGCGGCGTGATGACGAAGCCGGGCGAGATGGCGTTGACCCGAACCTCGGGTGCGAGGTCCGCAGCGGCCGCTCGAGTCAGCCCGTTGACGCCGCTTTTCGCCGCGCAGTAGGCGGGGCGCGCCTCGCGCGCCTGATCGGCGGACATCGAGGCGATGTTGATGATGCTCCCGCCGTCCATCTCGCGGCCGAAGACGCGACAGGCGCGGAAGACGCCGGTGAGGTTGATGTCGATGTCCCGCGCCCACTGCTCGTCGGTCATCTCGGTGACCGGGGCGCGGGCGACAGAGCCGGCCGAGTTGACGAGGATGTCGACCCCGCCGAGTGCGTCCGCTGCCTCCGTCCAGAGGGTTTCGACGGAGTCGGTCTCGCTCACGTCGCAGGTGACCGCCCGTGTCTTCGCGCCGAGTTCCTCGAGCCTCGCGGCGGCCGTCTCGACGCGCTCCTGGTCGCGGCTGGTGGCGACGACGTCGGCCCCGTCTTCGGCGAACGCGCGGGCGATGGCCCAGCCGATGCCGCTGGTGCCGCCGATAACGACTGCGCGTTTTCCCTCGACCGTAACCTGCGTACTCGGGGTCTGGCTCATACGCCCGCTGGTTCTCGAGGTCCGGGCAAAACTCTTGCGAAGCCGGTGGTCTCCGTGTTGCGAACCCGCTCGAACCGGCCGCCTCACTGGTGTCGTAGCCGGACGCTGATGACGTTCTTCGATCTGGTGAGGTGTTCCAGAAGCTCCGACTCGACCCACTCGTGCTCGAAGCGGTGTTTCGGTCCCGAGACGGAGATGGCACCGATCACCGACTCCTCGTCGAGAATCGGGACGGCCACCGAGCGGATGCCGTCCCAGCGCTCTTCGTCCTCGAGGGCGTAGCCACGCTCGCGGGTCGTCTCGAGTTCGTCGAACAGCGCCGCTTCGGTGTCGATCGTCCGGTGGGTCCGTGAGGGGAGTCCGTGGCGGTCGACGATTTCGGTGACTGCCTCTCGCGGGAACTCGGAGAGAATCGCCTTGCCGAGTGCGGTCCAGTGCATGTGCGTGTACTCGCCGATCGGTGGGTTGTCGTAGACGGCCTCCGCGCCTTCCGTTTTGTAGAGCAGAACGCGTTTGCCGTTCTCCGGCACGCCGAGAGCGGACACCTCGTTGGTGACCTCGGCGAGTGTATCGACCTCCGAGCGTGCGAGGTGGTACAGTTCGGACCGTTGGCGAACGTGGCCGCCGTGCTCGAGAAAGCGGAAGCTGAGTTCGTACCGGCCGCTCTCGCCGACGACGTAGCCGAGGTCGGCGAGCGTCTTCAGGTAGATGTGGGCCGTACTCGTGGGGATATCCCGTTCCTCCGCGAGTTCTGAAACCGTGAGCGCCCCCTCCTCGTGCAGGCACTCGACGATATCGAATCCGCGCTCGAGCGACTTGATCCGTTGACCTGTCCGCTCCTGGTTCGACGTACTCATACGTCCCTTCAATCGTCCACGACTATTGAATGTACGTCCCGCGGTCCCCGGCACCACCGTCCAACGATATTGGACGGTCTGTTGGAGTGAACGGCGACCTACCACTCCCGTCGTCGTTCTCGTCCCCGATCAGCGTAACGTCGCTCGTGCAGTCTCGAGAGGCGGTGAAATGCCGGCCGAAGTAGTCACAATCTCTGATAGTAACGCTGAATGGCTACCGCGAAATTCGTGCGTGGCTCTTGCACACACGTTATTGCTATCCGATAGGTGTGGGGCAGGCGTACCGGAACGATATGCCGGTATTTCCGGCTGTGGCCCGATTACACCCGTAGGAGTGTAATTGCGATGGTTGTCAATGAATGTTCGAACTGTGATATGAACGTCTGGATGGATGGAGACGGCGGCGACCTAACTGACGTGAAAATTCTTCTAAGTATCTTGGAAATACGTCCTCTCACACCGGGCTGGCGAGTTTCTCGAGCCACTGTGGTGCGTCTGTTCACGATGAGTGATGGGGATGCTCTGGTGTGGTGGGATCTGGCGTGTCGTCCCGACCGGGGGCCGTTCCCGTTCGTCGCCTCCCAGCCACGATTGCTCGTTGCCACAGTTATTTACCGTTCAGGGACACACCCCTCGCATACGATGGTGCAGGCTACGACAGCAGACACAGCACTGGATATCGACGACGTAACGATCGCGTACATCGGCGGCGGCAGTCGCCAGTGGGCACCGAACCTGATTCAGGACCTCGCACAGTCGCCGATCAGCGGCCAGGTTCGCCTCTACGACGCCTCCCACGAGAGCGCCGCCCAGAACGCCCGGTTCGGCAACTGGGTCCAGGAGCGAGACGGTGCCGTCGCCGACTGGTCCTACGAGGCGACCGATTCGCTCGAGGTGGCGCTCACCGGTGCGGACGTGGTCATCATCTCGACGCAGTACGACCCGGCCGAGACCTTCGTCCACGACCTCGACATTCCACTCGAGTACGGCATCTACGGCGCGGTCGCGGCGACGATCGGACCCGGTGGGATCTTCCGGGCGATGCGGACGATTCCCCTCTACAGGGAGTTCGCCGCCGCGATTCGGGAGTACTGTCCCGACGCCTGGGTGTTCAACTACACGAACCCCGTCCACTTCGTGACGCGCGCGCTCTACGACGAGTTCCCCGAGATCAACGTCCTCGGACTCTGCCACGAGGTCCTCGGGACGCGCCACCGCCTCGCGCGCTACGCTCGAGAGTACCTCGAGTTAGACGCCGAACGCGCCGACATCTCGGTCAACGTCAAGGGGATCAACCACTTCACCTGGGTCGACGAGGCGCGCTGTCGGGGTGTCGACCTCATGCCCCTGATCGACGACCTCGCAGCGACCGACGTCGCCCACCAGGAGTTCACCTGGGACGACCTCGAGGGCGAGAGCGTCTTCGACGACAACTGGCAGGTGACGTGGGAACTCTACCGGCGGTTCGGCGTGTTGCCCGCCGCTGGTGACCGCCACCTCATCGAGTACGCCACCTGGTTCATGCAGGGCGGCAAGGAGGGACTCAACCGCTGGGGTGTCCAGCGAACCGGCAGCGACTACCGGGCGAAACACTGGACACCGGCCGAGTCGAAGCAGACGACCGACGTCGAGGCGTGGCTCTCCGGTGAGAAGGCGTTCGAACTCACCGAATCCAACGAGACGTTCGTCGACATCCTGCTCGCGCTCGTCGGCGAGACGACCTACGTGACGAACGTCAACCTCCCGAACGTCGGCCAGTGTGACGACCTCCAGCGCGACGCCGTCGTCGAGACGAACGCCATCGTCACCGCCAACGAGGTGAAACCGCTCGCTGCTGGCGGCTTCCCCCGCCCGGTCAGGAGCGTCATCCGCGGCCACATCGACACCATCGAGACGGTCGTCGAGGCCTCCCGCGACGGCGACGTCGACCACGCCTTCCAGGGCTTCCTCGTCGACCAGCAGGTTCGGACGCTCCAGACCGAGGACGCCCGCGACCTGTTCGCCGAACTGGCCGCCGCCGAGGCGGACTACCTCGAGGACTGGGATCTCGAGGGGAGCGCCGTTCTCACCGAGTCCGACGCCTACCGACCCGAGTAACGCGACTCCGGCCGACGGCTCGCCCGCTCGTTTTCACGCACGCTGCTCGAGGAGCGACCGCTGAGGGGTCGTGACCGACGTGAGCGTGAGGGCTGGATGAGGGAGCGTGTCGCCTCGAGCGGTGCGTGTGGCGGCGCTCTCGAGGCGCTAGCTCGGTGGTATTCGAATCAGAGAGGCCGAAAATCGTGACCGGGGGTTCAGTGCGTGTCGTCGTCGACGGACTTCGCGTGGCGGGCCCTGATCCGGGGGTTGCTGATCCGGTCGAGCGACTGGGCGAGTAAGATCAGCCCCATCGAGAGGGAGATGATGAAGATCATCGGTGCGAGGATGAAGTGGAAGTGGCCCATGGTGTACAGCGAACCCGCGGCCTCGGCGTTGTTGAGCACCACACCCCAGTTCTGGGAGCTAATCGGGAGGAACCCGAGGTAGTAGAGCGCCACGGAGGCGAAGATGATCCCGCGGGCGTGGTTGGCGAGGTTGATGAGGATGTACGGCCAGATGTTCGGCAGGATGTCCTTGACGATGATCGGTGCGGTACCGACGCCCATCGCGCGGGAAGCCTCGACGTACTCGTGACTGCGGACTTTGAGCACTTCAGAACGGATCGACCGCCCGAGTCCACCCCAGGCGGCGACGGAGAGCACCAGTCCGACCATCGCCGGGTGGCGCGGTTCGACGATGGCGGCGATGACGATGATGAGCGGCAGCCCCGGAATCGAGATGACGATGTCACAGATCGTCATCAGGATGCGGTCGGTGTTGCCGCCGCGGAAACCCGCGAGCGTCCCGACGGAGACGCCGAGGACGACGGTCGCGATGGCACCGGCGATGATCATGATCATCACCGGCGTGGTCCCGTTGATCATCAGCGAGAGGAGGTCGACCCCGGTGTTGGTCGTTCCGAGCGGGTGCGCGAGGTTGCCGTCCATCGGTGAGACCCAGGTGTCGAACGTCGCGGTCGGGCTGTGGGTGTAGCGCGGCCCGATGAACCCGATTACGAAGAAGGCGAGGATGATGACCATGCCGGAGAACCCACGCCAGTCGCTGAGGATGATCTTCAGTGGCGCGTATACCGACCGGTCGAACTTCCGGTAGAGGACGTCTTTCCGGTCGACCTCTACCGACGTCTCCTCGCCGAGGAACTCGCGCTGGGCCGTGCCGCCGTCGGCGCGCTTCTCGCCGCCCGTTCGTCCGGTGAGCCGGTCGAAATACCGCTTGACCTGCGTTCTGAACGGCACGCCGGTCGAACTGCCGTACACCTGGAGGTTGTCACCTTCGGCCTTCGCACGTGGGTCGATACGGCTGTAGGTGACGTCCGCGATGATCATCGCGACCACGACGGTGAGACAGATGACCATGAAGCCGCCGACCATCAGCGGGTAGTCGCGGTTGTTGACACCGTCGAACATGTACCAGCCCATCCCGCGGTAGTTGAAGATGTCCTCTAAGATGATCGAGCCGCCGATCATGAAGCCGATCGTCAGCAGGAGACCGGTGTACAGCGGCAACAGGGCGTTTCGCATGACGTACCGGAGCGCGATGCGCGTCGGCGGCAGCCCACGGAGGCGAGCGACCCGGATGTGATCGGCACCGAGGACGCTGATGGAGTTGCCGCGCATACTGAGCGACGCTGCGGCACCGGTGACGATGAGCGAGATGATCGGCAACGCCGCGTGGTGTAACGCGCCCAGGATGAATTCGGGGTTGAGTCCAACGGTGGCTCTGCCGGGGTAGCGAGCGCCGGTCGGGAACCAGCCGAGCTGGTAGGCGAAGACGAACGACAGCAAGAGTGCGGCGACGTAGTACGGCGTCGAACTCTCGATGACGGCCACGGCGGTCATCGCCGTGTCGAAGCGCGAGCCCTCGTAGTAGGCCATGATCGCGCCCAGACAGATGCTGGTGACGAACGTGATCACCATCGCGATAGACATGTAGAAGATCGTCCAGGGAACCGCTTCGGCGAGAATCTGGTTCACCGGCGCGTTCTGCGACATCGAGTAGCCCAGATCACCGGTCATCACCGCCGACATATAGTCGATGTACTGGATGTACAACGGATCGTCGGGGTGGATGTTCAAATTGAGTTCGACGATACGACGGGCGGTGTCGGGGTCACCTCCATACTGCTCGATCATCTGTGCAACCATCGCGTCGAACGGGTTCCCCGGCATTAGCCGGACCAGGAAGAACGTCAGATGGAACACGACGATGACCGTCAGTACTGCTTGCCCCAGTCGCTTGATGAGCCAGTTGGTCATGCTTTATTATCCTACTGAAGTTCTACTCGCCGTCCATAATAAGATTTCTGTTTCTCTGGATTCTATTCGATCGGCGAAATTTCCGTCTTCCGACCGAATATCCGCGATTCAGTCCGCAACTCTTCCGGAACGATGTTGGTTCCTCGACAGACGTTCGTCGACCGTTTAAGTAGCGTCTCGCCGGTCCCGTCGCTCGAGCGAGATCGGATTATGCCTCGTCGAAGAGCGTCTCACCGTCGGCCAGGTGGGCTTCGAGTACGTCCACGTCGACCTCGACGCCGAGACCCGGCTCGTCGGGCAGTTCGATGCGCCCGTCCTGGATGATCGAGTCCGACTCGGTGAGCACGTCGTCCCACCACTCGAGGTCGCGTGCGTGGAACTCGAGTGCGAGGAAGTTCGACGCCGCCGCGCCGACGTGGGCGCTCGCCATCGTTCCCAGCGGCGAGGCGACGTTGTGGAGGGCGAGCGGGATGTAGTAGGCTTTCGCCATGTCGGCGACCTTCTTCGTCTCGAGCATGCCGCCGGTCTTCGGGACGTCGGGGTGGATGATGTCGACGCCGTGGTTCTCGATGAGCCGTCGCGCGCCCTCGACGCGGTAGACGTTCTCGCCGGCGGCGATGGTGACGTTCGTGTTGTGGGTGACGTACAGCTGTACGTCGTGGTTCTCCGGCGGGACCGTATCCTCGAGCCACCAGACGGGGTACGGCTCGAGTGCGGCGGCGAGGCGGCGGACGGTGTCGCCGCCCCAGCTCCAGTGACAGTCGAAGGCGACGTCCGCCCGGCCGTCGACCCGGTCGGTGACCGCTTCGACGATCCGACGGCGGTACTCGATCGCCTCGGCGTTGAGGTGTTTGTGTCGGCGGTCCTCGTCGCCGCGGTTGAGACCGTCGAGGTCGAACTTGAGCGCGTCGAAGCCGTCGGCGAGCACCGCCTCTGCGGCCTCGGCGTACGCCTCGGGTGCGTAGGGATCGTAGTCGTCGACCTCGGCCGTCCGGTGGAGGTGTTCGCCCGCGTGGGTGTCACAGTAGACGCGGACGCTGTCTCTGTGTTTCCCGCCAATGAGCTGGTAGGCGGGCACCTCGAGCAGTTTGCCGGCGAGGTCGTGGAGGGCGATGTCGAGTCCGGAGATGGCCGTCACGGCGATGCCGTTCATGCCGCCGAGGTAGCTCAGTCGCTCGAACAGTTCGGTACACCGGGCGTCGATGTCGAGTGGGTTCTTCCCGATGAGGAGCTCTTTGGCGTAGTCGATGTACTCGTCGGCTTTCGGGCCGAGGACTGCCTCCCCCGTTCCGGTGACGCCCGCGTCGGTGTAGATGCGAACCAGTGTCCAGTGGAAACTCGAGTCGATTCGTGTCGTCTGTACGTCCGTGATCGTCACGTCACGGCCGTTGATACCACGTGCCATGTCGTTTCTGGCGTATCTATCGTTATAAAACGTCCCATTCCGGAAAGGAGAACCCTCGCTCGACGCAGCAGGTGTCGGGGACGAAAGCAGAGAGTGAACCGGTTCGGCTGTGACGAGCCGGGTGAGTAAGCGACCCCGTCTAGCGGGGCTGTAGTCCGTTCTCGATGAAGTAGTGGGTGATGCGGTTCGAGGTCATCCAGTCGTCTGACTCGATGTCGAAGTCCCACTCGCCGGTGTTGACCCAGTAGTGCTCGCTCCAGGGGTGGATCATCGCTCCGGGCAGCAGGTAGTTGTGTGCCCAGGCGAGTTCGCTGGCCAGGTCGAGCACCTCGTCCTCGCTCTGTGCGACGGCGAGGGCCTCGACGTTCTCGCGCAGGTCGATGGTCA
This sequence comes from Natronobiforma cellulositropha, assembly GCF_025629245.1. Lineage (GTDB taxonomy): Archaea > Halobacteriota > Halobacteria > Halobacteriales > Natrialbaceae > Natronobiforma > Natronobiforma cellulositropha. Next base: position 74,877 of record NZ_JANZXN010000020.1, on the reverse strand, counting down.
CCATGTCGCCGTCAGGGTTGCCGACTTCGGGCACCTCGACGACCTCGTCGAACATCTCGCGTTCGGTCACGGCACCACGGTACGTTCCGAACAGCTCCTCGTTGAGGTCGGAGTGTGCGTGGTACTGGCGCGACTGCCCGTAGTTGAGGTGCATGCTGATGTCGTAGTCGTGGCTATCACCGTGGTCGGCGTTCCAGATCCCCATCTCCTCCATGAAGTAGTCGACCTCGATGCCGAACTCCGCGAGGTTGTTGTACGCCATCTCCGAGGGCGTTCCGAACCAGTCACCGACGGGGAAGAACAGTTCGAACTGCTCGTCGTCGGGCGTGTACCACTCGTCGTCGTCGAGACTGAAGCCGGCGCCCTCGAGCAGTTCCGTCGCACGGCCGGTGTCCGCGGGCGCGTAATTGGTCATCGCGTCGAGCACGTCGTCGTGGACGAAGTGCTCGATGTAGCCCGAGTCGATCCCGCCGGAGTAGGGGTCGACGGGCGTCCCGGGTGCGGCGACCTCGACGATGTTCTCGAAGTCGACAGCGTGGGCGATGGCCTGGCGGACCTCGGGGTAATCGCGGATCCACTCGTTTTCGGGACCGAACAGGAGGGTGAACACCTGTCCCGAGAACGAGACCGGCGCTTCCTCGTAGATGTCGGGGAGGTCCTGCAGCGTCGCCTCCTGGTGGACGAAGTCGACCTCTTCGGCGCGAAGGCCGGCCTCCTCGATGTGCATGCCGTGGCGGAGGTAGAAGTCCCAGTCTTTCGCGATCGGGTGGTGGGGGTTCGGCACCTGGTCGGCGAACTGTTCGTTCGCTTCGACCCACACGAACGGTCCCGAGAAGAGCGCATCGTCCCAGTGGGGGTCGTACGAGGCGACGTCCTCCTGGATCGAGCTGATCTCGTCTTCGCCGTCGGCGTCGTCGAAGCGCTCGACGAACTCGCCGTACTCGGCTTCGGAGATGCTGAGCAGCGACTCGAGGAACTGGTTGAACCAGAGTTCCTCGTTGAGCTCTCGGTAGTCGTCGCGCAGTTGCAACTGGAAGGCGTAGTCGCCGTCGGTGGTGATGTCTTCGGGGTTGACGTAGTTGCCGATCTCCTGGTCGAGGTAGGCCGCTAACTTGTAGGAGGTGACGAAGTCGTGGGCAGTCACGGGGCTGCCGTCGGACCAGCCGTAGTCGTCGTTGAGGTAGACCCGGGTGAGACCGGCGTCCTGGTCGTGGTCCCAGTCTTCGGCGATCCGTGGGACGAACTCACCGGTCGCGGTGTTGTAGACGGTGAGGTACTCGTAGGACATCTCCTGCACGTCACCGGGGTTCCAGCCGGTGTGATAGGTGTTGAAGATGTACTCCCCACCGAACGGGTTCACGTCGTTCCCGGGGGTCACCTCGTTCATGTTGTCCTCGTAGTCCTCGTCGTAGTCGGTGGCCGTTCCACCGTTGCCGTTGCCTCCACCGTTGCCGATGATGTCCTCTGGGGACTCGTCGTCGTCGTCACCGTTGCCCGTACACCCGGCGAGCGCACCGACACCTGCAGCACCAGTCAGTGCGATTGCCTGTCGTCGAGAGATGGCTCCATGCCACTGTTGCTTCTTTGGCATCCCCTGAAAGTGGAGTATAATAAATGATAAAGGTTTCGGACCGCACGGTCTCTTCGATACTCCACCTCACCGGAACGTCTGGAGACGACGACCGACCGGTTTCGAGCCGCTGAATCGCACACGCGCACGACCAGTACACACCCGTACCGTCGCTCGCGATCGTTCTCGTTCTGGCGTAGAGAACGGACGTGTGACGCCTATCAGCCCCGTCGTCTCGAGTCTGCCTCTCGCCGACTCACCTGCGCCAGGTCCCCAGTCTGACCGGAATTGGGCGTCTGCACGGTATACGGTATCACCTGTGAGGATCGGTCTCGAAACCACGCGACTATTTTTCACGCGAAAAATTACAATCGTATGAATGTAATTATGGGGAAACTGCCCCTCCACACCGCAGTAATTCACATCGATGTTCTGTAATGCCGAAACTCAACCTTCACACGCTGAACGAAGTTCTATTTGTGTGTAGTGTCGCCCACCGCTCGGCGGTCACCGACTCACAGGTCGATCGTCTCGCCGCTGTCCGCCGCGTCGTAAATCGCCTCGAGCGCACGCATGTCGACGAGTCCGTGCTCGAGGTCGGCGTACGGTGCCCGTCCGGCGAGCAGACAGTCGGCGAAGTAGTCGAACTCTTCTTCCATCTGGTCGATGGACGCGGTCTCTGCGTCGACCGTCGAGCCGTCGACGGTCACCTGCAACGAACTGCCCATGTGGAACGCCGGATCGATCGTCAGGCAGCCGTCGGTGCCGAGGATCTGTAAGTGACTGTTCATGCCGGCGTTCTGACTCGCCGTGCACGTCGCGTAGACGTCCCCTTCGAACGCGACCGTGAACGCGGCGACCTCGTCGGGAACGTCTTCGAAGTACTCGTGTGTCGAGTGCATCATCGACTGGGCCGCGACCGGTTCGCGCTCGAGGACGAACCGCGTCGTGTTGAGCGAGTAGATCCCGAGGTCCATGACGCTCGCCCCGTACCCGGCCCGCTCGGGGTCGAGTCGCCACTGGTCTCGTCCCCAGCCGACGATCCCCTGTGACATGTCGCCGTGGACGTGTACCGGCTCACCGATCGCTCCCGCCCGGACTAGTTCGCGTGCGCACCTCGCTGCGGGCTCCGTGTGCATCCGGTAGGCGACCATCGCCATGGGGGCGTCCGCCGCCCGGCGGTGGCGCTCGACCATCCGCTCGGCACGCTCGAGCGTCGCCTCCATCGGTTTCTCACAGAGGACCGCCTTCCCGTGTTCGACCGCGCTCTCGACGAACTCCAGGTGGAGCGCGTTCGGCGTACAGACGTAGACCGCGTCGTAGTGCTCGAGCGCCTCGCCGTCGTGGAACTGCTCGTAGGTAAGTCCCGCCTCGACCGTCTCGTGGTCGTCGGCGACCTCCTGGGCTTTCTCGCTCGAGCCGCTGACGACGACGGTCGTCTCACAGAACGTCGAGTTCTCGACGGCGGGCATCGCCTTGTCGACCGTCCACCAGCCGAGTCCGACCATCGCGAAGCGGACAGGCCCGTCTCCGTCAGTCGATTCCTGCCAGTCGCGGTGTGTGAACGATTCGAGATGCGCGCGGACCGCTTCGATGTCCATATTCGGGAGTTACTCCGGGAGATAATAAATCGCCGCGGTCCGCTCCTCCCCGGGTGAGCGCTCTCCCGGATATCGTAGCCACTGCAAGTCAGTGCACACCTGATCGCCAGACGGGGCGGCGATCAGTGTGTAAACCGTTGCAGTTGTCACTATAGACGCTCGCGGGCCCGTCTCACCTCATGTGTGTCCGTCACTCGAACCTCACGTGTGTCCGTCACTCGAACCTCACGTGTGTCCGTCACTCGAGGCAATCGATGGAAGGATATTTATAATGATGGTCCAGATATAGACGTGAATGCCGACTGTCCCTGGTACGCAGTATCTCGCTCGTCCGACACTCGTTACACCGGCTGGACACTACGGAGGCTGATCAGTTATGTCACACCAAGCGGTCAGTGCGTCAGGAACCGACTCCCGAACGCCGGAGGACCCCATCATCACCATCCGGAATGCGAGCGTCCGGTTCGAGATGGATAAGGGTTCCTCGACGGTCCTCAACGACGTCAACCTCGACATCTATCGGGGCGAGACGCTCGGCGTCGTCGGCGAGAGCGGTAGCGGCAAGTCCATGTTCGCCGACGCGCTCCTCGACGCCGTCGTCGACCCCGGTATCCTCACCGGTGAGATCCGCTACCACCCCGAACACGGCGACCCCGTCGACGTACTGGGTCTCAAGCCGTGGGAGCTCAGAGAACTCCGCTGGGAGACGATTTCGATGGTGTTCCAGGGGGCGATGAGCGCCTTCAACCCGACGATGAGCATCGGCGAACACTTCGAGGAGACGCTCGAGGCTCACGGCTGGGACAGAGGCGAGGGCATGGAACGTGCCCGCCAGCTGTTCACCGACCTCCACCTCGACCCCGAGCGGATGCTCCGGTCGTTCCCCCACGAACTCAGCGGCGGGCAGAAACAGCGCGCGTTGATCGCGCTGAGTCTCATCCTCGAGCCCGAGGTGCTCGTGATGGACGAACCGACCGCCGCACTCGACTTGCTGATGCAGCGGTCGATCCTCAACTTGCTCTACGACATCAAGGACAAGTACGATCTCACCCTCGTGTTCATCAGCCACGACCTGCCGATCATCTCCGGCTTCGCGGACCGACTGGCAGTGATGTACGCCTTCGAGTTCGCCGAAATCGGACGCGCGAACGACGTTCTCGGCAACGCCTCTCACCCCTACACGCGTGCACTGTTGAAATCGACGCCGAACCTCGAGACCCCGCTCTCGGAGATGCGTCCGATCGAAGGCGAGAGTCCCGACCCGGTCAACCACCCCGATGGCTGCTCGTACCACCCGCGCTGTCCGCTCGCGGACGAACGCTGTGCACAGGACGACCCCGCGTTCCGCCCCGTCGAGGAGGGCCACGAGGTCCGCTGTCACTACTGGGACGAGGCCGCAGACGCCGTCCCCCTCGACTTCGGAGGTGACGAGCAGTGAGTTCCGACGAGCCGTTGATCTCGATCGAGGACCTCGAAGTCCACTTCGAGGACCAGTCGATGCTCAACGCGATGGTTCCCTCCTGGATGGGGGACAGACTCGGCTTACAGGAACAGCCGACCGTTCAGGCGGTCGACGACATCAACTTAGAACTCGGCGAGAACGACGTCCTCGCACTCGTCGGCGAGAGTGGCTGTGGCAAGACGACGCTCGGGAAGACCATCGTCGGTCTCCAGAAACCCACCGGCGGCGCGATCAAGTACCGGGGTCACGACATCTGGGACGTTCGCGACGGCAACGCCGACACTGACATGACGTTCGAAGAGATCCGCCGCGCCCTCCAGATCATCCACCAGGACCCCGGCTCGGCGTTGAACCCCTACCGGTCGGTGCTCGACAACCTCGCCGTCCCGCTGAAACGCTGGCACCCCCACCTCAACTACGAGGAGCGACGGACGCGCATCCTCAACATGCTCAAGCGGACGGGCATCAGCCCACCCGAGGACTACGCAGAGCGCTACGTCCACCAGCTTTCGGGTGGCGAACAACAGCGTGTCGCGCTCATCCGTGCGCTGCTCGTCGAACCCGACGTCATCCTCGCCGACGAGGCCGTCAGCGCACTCGACGTCTCGCTTCGCATCGGCGTCATGGATCTCTTCCTCGAGATGCAGGAGATCTTCGACACCTCCTTCGTCTTCATCAGCCACGACCTGGCGAACGCGCGCTATCTCGCCGGGAAATCGGGCGGAAAGATCGCTGTGATGTACCTCGGTGAGATCGTCGAGATCGGTACGGCAGACGAGATCATCAACGACCCCAAACACCCCTACACCAAGGTCTTGCAGTGGGCGACGCCGAAACTCAACCCCGAACAGGCCCAGGAGGCGATGCGGGAGTCTCCACCGGTCAGAAAGATCGACATCCCCGACGCGACGAAGCCACCGACGGGGTGTCGCTTCCACACGCGCTGTCCGGAGGCACGCGAGACCTGCCGCGAGCAAACCCCCGCACTCTACGAGGACGGCACCGGCGAGGCCTACCACCGCACGAAGTGTTTCCGCAGCGTCGACGACCACGAGTACTGGCAGAGCACGGAACTCACCGACGACGACCCCGTTAGCGACGAGACCGCCTCACCGTCCGACGACGGCTCGGTCGTCGACGAAGCTTCCTCGTAACGCCGCTCCTCGTTCAGAACGGTGTCCAGCCCGAGAACAGCGCGACGCCGGTTCCGACGACCATCGCGACGAGCACGATCGCGGTGAACTGGGCGATCACGTACGACGGCGTCCCCGGATCCAGGTAGAGAAACGACCACCCGAGCAGCGCGAGCATCGCGGCGCTGAGTGCGAACATCGTTATCCACAGTTGGTGACTGAGGCTGCGTGGGCGACGGATCATTTCGCCGACCTACGGAACGCCGGCCAATAAGCGTAGTGATCGGTCTAGTTTCGCCGTATCCGGTCCGTGAGCCGGTGTCCGCGACCGACCGCATGATTGATATGGATGGATACGAATCTCTCGAGTATGCTCGACGTGTACATGGAGCGATTCGAACACCCGTACCTGCTGGCGCTCGTTCCCATCGCGGGAGTGTTGCTCGGTCTCGGCGTCGTCGCGGAAACCGCCGGCTACAACACCGTCTCCGGCTTCCTCGGTCTCTACACGATGGTCCTGCTCATCATCTGTCTCATCGGCTACATCGGTCTCTTCTCACTCAAGTACAGCACTCAGGTGCTCCGACGCTGGCGGATCAGAAACTCCGGCGTCTGAACGGCACCCTCGCCGTCACACGCGGTTCACCCGCTTCGGACACAGCGAGCGCGCACTCGAGTTGCGTTCGCTGTCGTCACTCGCGGTCAGTAGTATCGGCGTCGAATAGCGCGATTCAGTGGCTCGAGCCGCGGCTCAGAGCGTCTCGTAGCGCTCCCAGACTTCGAAGACGCTATCGCCCGAGCGGATGTCCGCCCGGACGTTGTTCTCGGTCTCGAGTTCCTCCTCGCCGCGTTCGAGCACCTCGTCGACGTCGTCGGGGTCGATGATCGCGATGGATTCGTAGTCGGCGAAGACGACGTCGCCCGGGTTGATCGTCACGCCGTGGACGGTGACGGGCACGTCGTACTCGCGGAAGCTGACGCGGCCGAAGGACTCGATCGAACTGTGGCCGTCCGACCAGACCGGGAACCCGTGGTCTTCGATCAGCCGTGAGTCACGCGTCGGGCCGTCGATCAGCGCGCCGACGGCACCGTTTTCCTGGACGATCGTACTCAGCAGTTCGCCCCAGAGACCGACCTCGGTGTCTTTCGGCGCGGCCATGACCACGAAATCTCCCTCCTCGACGGCTTCCAGGTACTGGAAGAACAGCGAGTCTTCGGGGTCGCCAGAGCCTTCCTCCGCGTAGCCAATCTCGACGCGCTGGGAGGGGTGGGCGGTCCCGACGACCGGGTCACGGCTCCAGACCGGGCGGATTCGCGTCCCCGGAATCACGTTGTCCTCGATCCCCATCTCGTCGGTGATGTCGTTGACCAGCGCGCTGTGCAGCTGTGCGAGTCGCTCACGCTGATCGGCTGTGAGTGTCATTGTCTGTGGTACCGAAGGAGAACACTCAGGGCCGACGCTTAAACGTACCGCTGCCGGCTTGCGCTGCCCCGAGCTGTGGGGGCAACCCGGCCGAAGAGAACGACGGTCGGTGCCGTCGCTCGAGCGGCCACGTCGCCGTGATCGATCGTCGAGTCTAGTCTGCGCCGTGGAGGGGAACGTGCGTACAGTCGACACACTCCCAGGAACCGAACCGACGGATCACATCGCCGCCACAGCGCGGACAGCGATAGGTTGGGTCTCCGGACTCGTGATTCGTTGCCATCAGCGATCCAAACTTGGTACGACACATTAAATCTATCCCAATTCGTCGCTGCTCGACGATCATGAGTTCGACGATCGACGAAAATACGGCCGGCTTCACACCGCTCTCGGTCTCGAGTAGGCGCCACCGTCGAGCGACGCACTGGTGCGTGCTAGCACTCCTCGATCGGGATGCGTCCCGCTTCGTCGGGGATTTCCGAGTACTCGTAGAAGAACGCACAGAGGGTGTCGCGCCAGCGGACCGCCTGGTGTGCGTGTTCGTCGAAGCGTTCGGCGACGTGGCGGTAGCGTCGCTCGTCGATCCGTCCCTCGAGCGAGCGCCAGCGCTGGCGTAACACTCTGACGCGCTCGACACCGTCGAAGCAGCCGTCGTAGAGGCGCTGGATGACGGTGGTGCCGTCGGCGAGTTCGTACTCCCAGGGCAGGTGGTGGAAGAACAACAGCAGTTCCTCGGGGCAGGTCTCGGGCGAGTCGTAGCGCGAGGCCAGCGGCTCGCGGTACTGACCCGCGTAGTCGCTGCCGCTCGAACTGCGGTCGACGCCGATGCCGTCTTCGCTCACACCGGTGTACTCCGGCCACTCCTCGGGCGAGGGGTCGTAGTGGTTCTCGAGGGCGGTCTCGCCGTTGTACATCATGTGGATGAGACCGATGCCGCCGGTGTGGTAGTCGATAGCCGCCTGCCAGGAGTCGAGTAAGATTCGGCTCACCGTCTCTCTGACCTCGGGGTCGGTCCCGAACGTCAGCGCCACCCACTCGTCGGTGATCGTTTCACTCTCGAGGTCGGGGTCCCAGCAGAGGCGTCCGAAGCCGTAGAGGTTCGCCTGCGCGAGGTAGTGGCCCGTCCAGTTCGGGTCGTCGCCGACGACGCCGACGCCGGCGATGCCCTGCCCGGGGGTATCTGCGAGCAGGTCGGCGACGCGAGACCCCTCGACCGGCGCGTGGGTGTCGAACTCGAGGATCTCTTTCCACTGCGGGACCAGATAGCAGGCGTGGACGCCCTGGCCGGTGTACTCCTGGGTGATCTGGAGTTCACAGCCGAGGGCGGTCTCGGGCATCGCGCCGAACAGCGTCGAGACCGGCTCGCGCTGCTGGAAGTCGATGGGACCGTTCTTGATCTGGAGGGTGACGTTGTCGTCGAACGCGCCGTCGAGCGGTTCGAACGTCTCGTAGGCCTGGACCGCCCGGTCTTCGTGGTCGGAGTAGACGAACGCGCGCCACCAGACGCGCCCGTCGTAGGGTTCGAACGCACGGCCGATGACGTTCGCTCCCTCGGCGTGGTCGCGGCCGTAGTCGTAGGGACCGGTCTGGCCCTCCGAGTCGGCTTTGACGACGAAGCCGCCGAAGTCGGGGATCAGGTCGTATACCTCGGCGACCTTCTCGGCCCACCACTCCTCGACGGCTGGCTCGAGCGGGTCCGCGGTGTCGAGACCGCCGATGAGCATCGGCGAGGCGTAGTTGACCGAGAGGTAGAGACGGACGCCGTACCGGCGGAAGAGGGCGGCGAGCGCGGCGACTTTCTCGAGGTTCGCCGACTCGAGCAGCTGCCAGCCCGCCTGCTGGGAGACGACCTCGTTGGCCCCCTCACGGCCCGGAATCTTCGTGTTGACGTTGTTGACGCAGAGACCGTTGAGACCGACGGAGGCGAGCAAGCGCGCGTAGTCGGCGTAGCGCTCGTCGAGCTGGGGCAGCCGTTCCCAGTCGAAGATCGACTGGCCGGCGTAGCCGCGCTCTACCAGGCCACGGAACGGGTTGTCCCAGTGGTTGACGATCCGTTCGGCGTTGGCAGGCTCCTCGACGATCTCGAGGTCGTCGATCGGTTCGCCGGTCGCGAGCAGGCGCAGCAGGTGGAAGGTACCGTAGACGAGACCGGTGTCCGTGGGGGCGGTGAGGACGAGACAGTCGGACTCCTCCCACTCGACGGCCCGGATGAGGTAGCCGTCGTCGTCGAGCGAGCGGACGAACTCGACGTCGACGCTCTCTGTGATCGGACGCATCTCGTCGGGAAGACCGACCGCGAGGAAGCCGTCGGCCGACCGCGGTGGGTGGTGCCAGAGGTGTGGCTCGCGCCCGAAGACTCCCTCGAGTCCGCGTCTGAGTTCCTCGCGGACGACGCCGAGTTCGGGTGCGCCGTCGGAGGCGTAGACGTGCAGACAGCGCCGCCGGTAGGACTCGAGGCGCTCGTCGTCGATCGACGCCTCGTAGCGCAGCCAGCACGAATCGTATCTTTCAGATGCCATTGCCGAGGGGTTTCACACCGATCACGAAAGTCCTGACGGTTGGTGTGGTGGTAAGTGGCGCGCGCTCGCAGGAGCGCCGCGCTGTCGGTCAGTACTCGGGGGCAGACCGCGCCGGCGGTCAGTTCTCGAGTGCGTCTCTGACGGCGTGGTAGGCCGGTTTCTCCTCGTAGCGCCCGCCGAAGAGCAACGGTTCGGTGGTGAAGCGCTCCGGGAAGTCCTTGAAGTTCGCGACCCACGAGTTCGCGTCGTTGACGCCCCAGGTGACGACGGTCTCACAGCCGACCTCGAGACAGGTCTCGACGATCGACCGGTAGTAGTCGGCCTGGACCTCGAGTGGGTCGTCGGGCACGTCGTCGGCCGGGAAGGAGACGTCCATCTCGGTGATCTCGACCTCGAGTCCGAGCGCCTGGAAGCGCTCGATGTTGGCGGCGACAGACTCCGGGTCGGGGTGGTCACCGAGGGCGTGTAGCTGGAGACCGACGCCGTCGACGGGGACGCCGCGCTCGAGGAGGCGCTCGAGCAGGTCGTAGATGGCGTCGGATTTCTCGTTGATGGCGTCCGCGCCGTAGTCGTTGTAGTAGAGGTCGGCGTCGGGGGCGACCTCGCTCGCCCACTGGAAGGCGAGGTCGAGGTACTCCTCGCCGAGTGCGTCGTACCAGACGGTCTCGCGCATCGTGCCGTCGTCGGCGACGGCCTCGTTGACGACGTCCCAGGTGTCGATCTTCGCGCGGTAGCGGCCGGCGACGGTGTGGATGTGATCGCGCAGGAACTCCCGGAGCTGGTCGTCGGTGTAGTCCCAGGCCTGGAACCAGTGGGGCGTCTGGTTGTGCCAGACGAGGGTGTGCCCGCGGACGTACATGTCGTTCGCGACGCCGAAGTTGACGACGGCGTCGGCGTCGGTGAAGTCGTAGGTGTTCGGGCTGGGCCGGAGCGGTCCCATCTTCAGGGCGTTCTCCGGCGTCACCGCGTTGAACGACGAGCGAAGCGTCTTCCAGTAGCTCGGGTCGTTTCGGAGTGCGTTCGGGTCGACCGCAGCGCCCAGGTTGAAGCCACGCTCGTCGGCCGCTGTACGGAGTGTTGGTTCGTCAGACATCACCCGACTCCACGCGTCGAGGCTCATAAAAGCTGAGGATACCCGGAGCGGTTGACCGGCTTCGACGGTGCGTAACGATTGTATAGCTCGTCTCCCAACTGCGGCTATGGCCACCGCAGAACCGCAACGGAAACTCGCCCGGCGGGCGATGTGGGTGTCGTTACTGCTCGGTCTCCTCGCGCTCTGGTTCTTCACGAGTCGCGGCGAGCCGGTGACCGGCTTCGTCGTCTTCGCACTGCTCGGCGGCGGCGGCTACTTCGAGTACAAACGACGGCTCAAAGACCTGGAGGCGATCGACACCATCAGCGAAGACGAAGATCCGTTCGAACGCCGCGACCGCTTCCGGTGACCGCCCGGCCGTCTCGTCTCCACCTGCCTTCGCCGACCGCCGTGGAGCCGAGACAGTAGAACTAATACTCTCGGCTCGGAACTACCAGTACTCACATGCGTTACTACCAACGTAACGGGGGGGACTCCCTCCGACTCGCAGCCGAGACCGACGGGGCTGTCTACGATCTCACCGCAGCGAACGCCGACTTCGAGACGTTCGAGGACCTGCTCGAGGCCTCCTCGGCGGCTGACCGACCGATCGACGACCTGACCGCAGACCTCCTCGAGGAGGCACCGGTCGCCGACGCCGACGCCGATACGAGCGCCTCTCCACCGCCGCTCGAGGCGCGCGAAGTCTGGGCGGCGGGCGTCACCTACAAGATCAGCGAGGAGGCGCGCGAGGCCGAGAGTACGATGCCGGAGATGTACATGAACGTCTACGAGAGCGAGCGTCCGGAGGTGTTCTTCAAGTCGACGCCCGAGCGGACCGTCGGGCCGAACGACGGCGTCGGCATCCGCGCCGACTCCGAGTGGGACGTGCCCGAACCCGAACTCGGCATCGTCCTCTACCAGGGGGAGATCGTCGGCTACACCATCGGCAACGACATGAGCAGTCGCTCGATCGAAGGCGAAAATCCGCTCTACCTCCCACAGGCGAAGGTGTACGACCGCTGTTGCTCGCTCGGTCCCTGTATCACCTCCGCGTCGGCCATCGACGACCCCCACGACCTCGAGATGTCGATGACGATCACCCGTGGCGACGAGGTCCTCTACGAGGACTCGACCTCGACCGGCGAGATGGTCCGCACCGTCGACGAACTCGTCGAGTACTTCGTCCGACACAACCGCGTTCCCGACGTCTCGGTGTTGCTCACGGGCACCTCGCTGGTGCCTGACGAGGGCTTTACGCTCGAGGAAGGCGACGTCGTCGACATCACCATCGAGGAAATCGGGACGCTCTCGAACCCGGTCGTCGAAGTCTGAACGGCCAACATCAACTACTCCACCCCCTGGGTGCGACCCTGCCGTCGCTGACTCCCTCCATCTGCATCACACCACGGGTATACCCCTATACAGAATCGAATTCTGTATTAGAAAACATACATGCCCCATTACTGATTTACAGCCGACCCGGTACCCGTTGGGCTACGTGCCTTCACCTCGTGTGTGCCGGCGGTACGGACGTGGATTACACTCGTACGGTTGTAATCGCGTCCCTGCTGAGTCCACTGTCGGCGCTTCGACCAGGTGCCGTAGGGGTCTAACGTTCTGTCCTGGAGAATACTGCGTCGTGCGGAACCCGTGAGTGTCTCCTCGAGCGTCGTTGACTGCCGCCTCGGGGACAGTTATACGGGTGGCGGTGAAGGCAGTGGTATGCAGTTTTCCAATCCGGTCGTGCCCGGATTTCACCCCGACCCGAGCGTCTGTCGCGTCGGCGAGGACTACTACCTCGCGACGAGTTCCTTCGAGTACACCCCCGGAATTCCGCTGTATCACAGCCACAACCTCGCCGACTGGGAACCGATCGGTCACTGTCTCACACGGCCCTCACAGCTTCCGCTCGAGAACGCGAGCGCTTCCGAGGGCATCTTCGCACCGACGCTCCGGTACCACGACGGAACCTACTACGTCATCTCGACGAACGTCTCAGACGGCGGCCACTTCGTCGTCAGCGCGACGGACCCGCGCGGGGAGTGGTCGGAACCGACCTGGATCGACGCCCCGGGAATCGACCCGGACCTGTTCTGGGACGACGACACCGTCTACGTCACCTACCGCGAGGGCGAGGCGGGCATCGCCCAGGCTGAACTCGACCTCGAGACGGGGGCGCTCGGCGAGTCGCGCGTCATCGCCGACCGACTGGCGGGTGACTACACCGAGGCGCCGCACCTCTACGAAATCGACGGCACCTACTACCTCGTGGTCGCCGAGGGCGGGACCCACACCGGACACATGGTCTGTGTCGCCCGTTCGGACCGGCCGGACGGGCCGTTCGAACCCTGCCCGGACAACCCAGTTCTGAGCCACCGCGGCGTGAGCGAGATGTACACGCCGATTCAGGCGACCGGCCACGGCGACCTGATCGAGGCTCACGACGGCACCTGGTGGCTCGTCTTCCTCGGCATCCGTCAGTTCGGCGGCTACCCCGGCTGGCACCACCTCGGCCGGGAGACGTTCCTCGCACCCGTCGAGTGGGTCGACGGCTGGCCCGTCGTCAACGGTGGCGAGCGCATCACGCCGGAGCTATCGGTGCCCGACACCGACCTCGAGCGTGCGCCGAGGGCCGACTGGACGACGACCGACCCCTTCGCTGGCACCGACCTCGGTCCCGAGTGGAACGGCCGCTACGCCCGCGAGCGCTACACCGTCGGCGACGGAGTCCTCTCGCTCGAGGGCGGGCCGGAGACGCTCGAGGAGCGCGGCGTCACGTTCGTCGGCCGCCGCCAGCAACACCTCGAGTGTACCGCCCGGGCGCGTCTCGAGTTCGACCCACGGGCGGGTGAGGAGGCGGGCCTGACCCTCTTCTACGACGAGCGCCACCACTACGCGCTCGCGCTGACTCGCCGCGAGGGCGAGCGCCGGGTCGTCGTCCGCCTGCGCATCGGCGACGCGACGGCGGTCGTCGCCGACCGCGACTGCCCGGCGGGGGCGGTCGACCTGACCGTCGAGGGAACGCCCGAGACGTACCGGTTCGGGTTCGAAGCGAACGGCTCGCGGACGTCCCTCGCGAGCGCGTCGACGCGCTACCTCTCTACGGAGGTCGCTGGCGGGTTCACCGGCGTCTACGTCGGTCTCTACGCGACCGGTCACGGGAGCGACTGTGAGGAACCCGCACGGTTCACGGCGTTCGAATACCGTCCGCTCGCCGACTGACGGCCGCTCAGGTTCCGACGGTCACATACGAACACTGTTCTTTTCTACCACCAATCAGACTAAATTCACTTTCTGCCACGATCACTGTCTCGGTACGCCTCCAGTGACTGTTCACCGCCGAGTCCGCCACTCGAGGGCACTCCCGACTTTCGAGACTGGTGTCCGTCCCGTCTCCGGTCCCGCCCTCGAGACCTCCCGGCTCGGCCGGTGTGGCGCTGCTCCTGCGGCCTGTGTTGGTCTGTGACGGGCTTTGTCCGCCTGGCAGCCTCGGAGAAAAATCTGGGAACTAATATGTATTGAAAATTGATATTGTCTGCCGGTTCGATGCTGTACCCTGTCACTACTGTACTATCGGCTCTCCTTCGAGAAGACGGTACCCGCTCGAGACCCGTCACCGACCGGTGTTCCGTGCCACGTCTCGAGTCCGCTTCGAGCGCTGGCCCGTCCCGGGCAGACGGTTTCTCGGATCGAATGGGCGGCCTACACCGGGTGGCTGACGCTCACACCGTCCCGTAGCCGTCTCCGTCACGGACGCTGTGGTCGTAGCTGACGCGCGCGGTAGTCGGCGGCTACTCCCCTCGAAACGCCTGACGCTCAGGCATACGAAAACAATGTTCTTACCGAGGGTTGTCGAACGCCGGGCCATGTCGAGACTCGACCGGCGACACTTTCTCTGTTCGGCAGCCACCGTCGCGGCGCTCGGATCTGTAGCCGGTGTCACTGCCCACCGGCGGACGCTTCCCGACGCCGCCTGGGAGTGGACCGACGACGACAGCGCGTTCAGTTCCGTCACGAGCGCACGCTGCGTCGACGACGGCTCGCTGCTCGTCGGCACCGCCCGAGACGAGAGCGGCGAGAGCCAGGGATTCGCCCTGAAACTCGACTCCGAGGGGAACCTCGAGTGGTCGAGACGCTACGTTTCACCCGACCAGCAGGATGCGCTCGAGCAGGAGGTCATCGGTCCCATCCCACAGGACGGTCTCGCGTTCGCGCTCGAGGCTGGCTCCGGCGGTCCCGAGGACGGCTACCTGCTCGTCGGCTGGACCTACTTCGACAACACCGCGGTCTACATCGCGCGTCTCGTGCGAATCGATCCGGCCGGTGCGGTGCTCTGGGAGCGCTCGTTCGCCGACCTCGAGGACGCCTCGGCGTACAGCTTCCTGGCCAACGGCGTCCGGACCGACGACGGCTACCTGCTCTGTGGAATCGAGTCGCCCGGCATCATGCTGGGTGGTGCCGGCTGGGTCGTCTCCGTCGACGAGGACGGCGACGTCGACTGGCACCGACGCTATCCGGCGACCGACCGGAACCTCGAGGAGACCTCCAGACAGGACGTCTTTCGCGCGATCACAGAGACGCCGGGCGGCTACGCTCTCGCGGGCCACTTCGACCCCGAAGACGAGAGTCCTGGCACCGCCGAACGGGCCTGGGTGGTCGGCATCGACGAGGACGGAGACGTCCACTGGGACGACCGCTTCGCCCTCGAGACGCCGGGGTCGACGCGCGCCTACGACGTGCTGGTCCGCGGCGACTGCGGCGAGAGCGAACTCGCCGTCGTCGGTGCGGCCGGCCCGAACGTCCCACGCGGCCAGCGGCTGTTCGGCCAGCCGTTCGACCCGGTCATCGACGGCGACGGCTTCCTGGCTTCCTACACCGACGCCGGTGAGCAGACGGCACTCGAGACCCTCCCCGAGACGCCGCTGTTCGACGCGCTCGAGTACGGTGACGACCTCGTTGCGGGCGGTGCCCGCGAGAACCGCGGCTGGGTCGGGACGGCCGAGCGCACGTTCTTCGAGGACGACCGCTCGAGCGTCGTCACCAGCGTCTGTGAGACGGCTGCGGGCGACCTCCTCGCGGCGGGACGGCGAACTGACGACGAGCGGACGGAGGCGTTCGCACGCCTGGTGAGCGCGCTCGAGACTGACGACGAGGAGCCGACCGACGAAGTGCCGACGGAGAAACGAGAACGGGCCGACGACCCCGACCCGGACCCCGAGCCAGACGAGCCAGACGAGCCAGACGAGCCAGAGCCGGACCCTGACGACCCCGACCCAGACCCGGACCCGACGGTCGAGTTTCTCGACTGCGAGACCGTCCGCGTCGTCGGCGAGTTCGACGACGTCATCCTCGATCTGATCTGGTGGAGCGAGGCGGGTCAGCTCGGGACGATCACCGAACCGGTCGGTCCCGTCTCGGGCGAGCGGACCATCTCGGCCACCGAGGAGTTCGGTCAGTTCACCTACGGTCCCATCGTGACCAGCGTCGAACTGTTCGAGGACATCGAGGTCGCGACGCCCGGCTTCGGCGATACGCTCGAGACGAACCCGAACCAGCAAGCCTGCGAAGCCGACATTCTGGCCCTGCTCGAGACCGACGGGATCGACGACCCGGAGGCGCTCGGCTAGTACCATCCCAAACGTCGACTGATGAGTGAAACCGGACGACCACCATCGGTTTCACCCATCAGTTTAGGTTTGGAACGCCACTAGTCTCGCCGGAGGAGGACGAGACCCCCGAACAGCACCGTTCCGACGACGCCGACGGCGCCGAACAGCGCGCCGAGGGCGGCGTAGACGCTCCCTGCGCTCCCGGCTGTGTCTCCCGTGGTCGCGACGACGAACGACCCGATGGCGACGCCGACGAAGGCGAGCGAGACTCCGCAGAGTACGAGGCTGATGCGCACGAGCCGCTGGTCGCTCCCTCGAGCCCTCGCGCGGGCGGCTTCGATCTCGTCGGTGGGGTCCACGGTCTCGGTTTCGGTCTCGGTCCTGGTCTCGATCACTTGATGACGGTCACCGGCACTGAGGCGCGCCGGACGACGAGTTCGGCGACGCTCCCGAGGAGGAACCGCGCCGCACCGCCTCGGCCGTGGCTCCCCATGACGACGTGGTCGATGTCGTGGTCGTCGGCGTAGGTGACGATCTCCCGCCACGGGGACCCGGCGACGACGGCCGTCTCGAGTGTCGCCTCCCGGCTATCGGCCCGGCTCTTCGCGGCGTCGAAGAGCCGTTCTGCCCGTTCGCGTTGTGACTCGTGGTGAGCGGCCACCGAAGCGTTCTCGTCGCCGTCACCGTCGATCGGGTCGACGACGTGTAACAGCGTGATCGTCGCGTCGGGAAAGAGCTCGAGCGCCTCCGCGAGCGCGTTGCC
The DNA here is from genome assembly GCF_025629245.1 of Natronobiforma cellulositropha. GTDB lineage: Archaea > Halobacteriota > Halobacteria > Halobacteriales > Natrialbaceae > Natronobiforma > Natronobiforma cellulositropha. The sequence continues at coordinate 57,722 of NZ_JANZXN010000020.1, read as the reverse complement.
CGCCTGCGGTGAGCCGTCGATCGGAACTAGCACGCGCATGGTCATACACCACCGTTCGAACGAGGGCGAAATAACAGTATCCCACGCGGCCGCTCGGAACACATCTTTGTGTTGCGCCCCCGAACCGTGGCGTATGTACGATCGGATTCTCGTCCCGACCGACGGCCGCGAGCACACCGAACGGGCCATCGAAGAGGCGATCGGTCTCGCGAACGTCCACGACGCGACGCTCTACGTCCTCTACGTGATCAACTCGGCGGCGTTGGCTCCGGGTATCGACTTCGAAGACCTCGAGTCGATCGGTGAGCGGGCCGTCTCTCACGTCGCCGACCGGGCGAGCGCCGCTGGCGTCGCCACCGAGACGAGCGTCACTCACGGGCTCCGTACCCGGGCGATCCTGACCTACGCTACGGACCACGACGTCGACCTCATCGTCATGGGCCGCAACCGGGGTCTCGAGCGCTTCCTCCGTGGCCGGGTCTCAGAGCGCGTCTCGGACGCCGCCTCGGTGCCCGTCCTCGTCGTCGAGTGACGCCGGTCGTCGGCAGGAGTGCGCTCGTGTAGCGGACGATTTTTCTCACACGGCCGACTCGTATCGCCTATGGACGAACAGGATGCAGTCGCCGACTTCTTCGCCGAGTACGACCTCGAGAGTGAGCCAGCCTACCGCGTGCTCGACCTCGCCTCGGAGGTCGGCGAACTCGCGAAGGAAGTCACCGAGTCGACGGCGTACGGCACCGAACCGGAGCACCTCGAGATCGCGACCGACGAGTTGGGCGACGCGCTCTTCTCGCTGCTGTCGGTCGCGAACGCCCTCGACATCGACGCGAGCGAGGCGCTCGAGTGTTCGCTCGAGAAGTACCGAGAACGGCTCGAAGCGACCGGCAGCCCCGGTTCTGGCGCGTAGTCTCACACTGTGGGTGCCGGTAGCGTATATCGAATCGAAACCGGTCGTCCCTGCCGCGTCTGGAAGGACTTTTAGCACCGGTGGACAAGGCCGGGTAACCTGTGTTCGACCGGTTTCCCAATCCGATCCGCCTGACGATCCTCTACATCGGACTGGGTCTCGCCCGCCTCGGTCTGATCGACCGCGAGCGGGCGCGCCGGACGACGGACCTCGCCTGGCCGCGGATCGTCACCGGTCTCGCCCGGATGTCGAAGAACGCCGTCGACGTCGCGATGGTCGGTATCGCGCTGGGCCCGGCCGCCATCGCTGGCGTCGGCTTCGCCTCGCCGTTCTGGGGTCTGGCGTTCGCTATCGGCGGCGGTGTCGCCGGGGGGACCATCGCGCTCGTCTCCCAGCGCTACGGCGCGGGTGCGTTCGGCGAACTCGCCCAGGCGGTGCGCTCGAGTACGGCGCTGGTCGTGATCGCCTCGCTGCCGGTCGTGGCGCTGTTCTGGCACTATCCCGAGGAACTGGTCTCGCTGATCAGTAACGACCAGCAGGCGATCGAGTACGGTGCCGACTACCTGCGGATCGTCGGTCTCGGTATCCCGTTCGCCGGACTCAACCTCATCGGGAGCCGCGTCTTCGTCGGCATCGACGACGCCTGGACGCCGATGGTGCTCCGTGCGGGCGGTGCGGTCGCGAACATCGTGCTCAACGCCGTCCTGATCTTCGGTCTCGACATGGGTGTCGTCGGGGCGGCGCTCGGAACGGTGCTCGCGAACGCGGTCGTCTCGACGACGTTCGCCATCGCGCTCGTCACCGGGCGACTGCCGGTCGTCGGCAGCTTTCCCGCACGGATCGATCCGACGGGAACCTACCTCCACGGCGAGACCATCCGCGACCTGATCCGTATCGGGACGCCGGTCATGGCGAGAAACCTCGTCTGGACGATGGCCGAGTTCCCGATGCTCGCCATCGTGGACGTCTTCGGACAGAACACCGTCGCGGCGTACGTCATCGCCCGGCGCATCTGGGGACTGATGAACGTCCCTGGCTGGGGCTTCGGCATCGCGACCGCGAGCCTCGTCGGCCAGGAACTCGGCAGCGGTGCGGAGGCGAACGCCGAACGCTACGCGCGCGAGATCATCCGCTTCGCGGCGGTGACCTACCTCGTCTCGGCGATCATCGTCTTCGTCTTCGCCGAACAGATCGTGAGCGGCTTCGTCGGCGATCCCAGCGACCCGTCGATTCCCATCGCCGTCTCGCTCGTCTGGGCGGCCTGTTTCGCCGTCGTCTTCAAGGGCGTCGACGCCGCAGCAGGGGGCGCACTCGAGGCCAGTGGCGACACCAACTGGATCTTCTACAGCCAGGCGCTCGGCATGTTCGGCTGTTCGATTCCCATCGCGTACCTCGGCGCGGTCGGTCTCTCGATTCCGGTCTCCGTATCCCTGCCGTACCTCGGCGGTGTCGCGGTCCCGCTCGTCGGCGGGTTCTCGATTCCAGCACTCGGCATCACCGGTCTCTACCTGGCGTTCGTCGCCGAGACCGCGGTGCCCGCGGCGATCAACTACCACCGCTTCGCGACCGGCAAGTGGAAGGCGATCAGTCGGGCCTACCGCCCGGACCTCTCCGCCGACGACTGATCCGTTCTGTCCGTCCCGTCTCTCACTTTCCACACCGTGTTGCCAGTGGATCGACGGATTAATAGTCGGACGGTTGAACTATCACGCATGGACAAGTGTCCCCGCCGCTCCCTCCTCGGTGGTATCGGTACGACGATCACCCTCGGTGTCGCTGGCTGTCTCTCGAGACCGGACGACGGTGCATCGACCGCCCCCGGAAACGACTCGAGTCAGTCCGACGCCGAAGACGACGCTGCCGAAGACGACGCTGACGACGGCGATGCAGCCGCCTCTGAGACCGACGACGACCAGTTCACGCCGTTGCTCGAGTACCTCCCCGCCTCACTCGGCGACGAGATCGTGCTGTTCGCCCTCGACGTATCGACACTCAGTGAGGTTGACGACCCGTACATGGGCGGAACGCCCTCGATCGTGGGCGACTTCGCGGTCGACGAATCGTCGATCACGACCATGGTCGCCGTCGAGAACCAGGCGGAGTACTCGAATCCGATCACCGTCCTCGGCGGCAACGTCACGCTCGAGGACGACGGCGACGCTCGCGAGACGTCGGCGGGCGTCACCTACGAGTTCTACGAGGGCGACGAGCGGGTCGCCGGTGCGCTCGAGGATGCGCTCGTCATCGCGGAGTCAGAAACACGCCTCGAGGAGTCACTCGAGGCTGGCAGCGGCGCTGGTGTTCACCTCGCCGACGCCGAACCCGTCTTCGCGGACGCACTCGAGGCGGTCCCCGACGCCGACCGCCAGCACGTCTTCCTCCCCGGCCCGGACGACGAACCCGACGACGTGCTCGACCCTGCGGCCGTTCGCTTCGCCACGCACGCGATCACCGTCGTCGACCCGGACACGATGGAGATCACTCTCGCCGTCGAGTTCGACGACGCGGACGACGTCACCGACGACGTCCTCGAGCGTCTCGAGGACGACCTGGCTGGCCAGCCCGGACACGACGAACCGACGGTGACCGTCGACGACGCGTTCGTCGTCGCCTCGACGACGCTCGACCTCGTCGCGATGCGCGAGGCCGAGGAACGCCGCCAGGAGACCGACAGCCCACGGTTCCGGTCGCCGCGTGAGATAGACTTCGACGCCGACTACGTCGAACTCGAGATCACCCAGGGTGACCCGACCCCCGTCGAGGAACTCACACTCGAGGTGGGTGACGAGGCGTACGACCCCGACATCTGGACCGACGGGCAAGATACCATCGCGGAAGGTGATACGATCCGGATCGCGATGGAGGAGGTCGAACCAAACCTGAGCCTGCGGCTCAGACACGAGTTCGAGTACGGCGGGAGCTCGAGTGGGACGACTCTCCTCTCGACCTTCCGTTTCGACACCGCCTACGACCTCGAGAGCGAGACGCTCGAACTCACCTACGAGGACGACCACCCGCTCGACGGCGACCACCTCCACCTCGCCGTCTTCGGCGCCGACGCCGACTTCCGTGACCCGCCCCTCGAGTCGAGCCAACCCTGGGCTGGCGAGGTCCTCGCCGAAGGCGCTAGCGCCTCACTCGAGGGGGTCTCCCCCGGCCAGCGGGCCATCGTCGGCTGGAAGGGAGACGAACGCGGTGACTCGATTTTCTCCCACCAGCCCCGTCCGCCGGGCTTCGCGACGGCCGACTACGACTACGAGGCGCAGACGCTCTCGGTCTCCCTCGAACTCGAGGAGTCGCGCCCGGCGAGTGAGTTCACCCTCCTCGTCGAGGACGAACCGGCCGCTCGCCAGTGGGCCGACGAGGGGACCACCGTCGAAGACGGGGCGACGGTCACGCTCGAGGACGTCGACGTCGGCACGAACGGCGTCGTCGTCTGGGGTGACGACGAGGTGCGCGTCACCGGGTTCAGCGCCTCCCCGTCAGTCGACCTCGAGCTCCGTGAGGGCGGCTCCGAACTCGCACACGTCGGCGGGCCCGCCCTCCCGGTCGAACGGCTCGAACTGCGGGTTCGGACCGCCGACGACCTCGAGACCGTCTCGGTCGAAGACCCGGGTGAGGCGTTCTCCGAGGGTGAGACGATTACTCTCGATGCCGACGAGGTCGAGCACGTGACGCTCACGTACGACGGCCACGTGGTCGGCCACGCCTGGCAGCCACGCGACTAACAGCCCACCGCCGAGATCGTGCGAGGCGGCCTACTCGCTCGAGCCGTCCGGACACTGTTGTCAACGACAGAGACTGATCCACAGAGCTATCACAGTCCGACGTGTGGCATGGATATGCTCGACGGAAAGATTGCGATCGTCGTGGGCGGGTCGACCGGCATCGGTAAGGCAATTGCAGCGGAGTACCTCGACGATGGCGCCGAAGTCGTCATCGCGAGCCGTGGCGAGGAACGGGGGATGGAAACAGCGGCGGAACTCGACTGTGAGTTCGAACCGTGTGACGTATCTGAGTACGAACAGGTGGAGGCGCTCGTCGATGGAGTGGCCGACGCGTACGGCACGCTCGACGTCATCGTCAACGGTGCAGGGATCGGGAGCACAACCGGTCTCGGAGAGATGCCGATTTCGGAGTGGCGCGACGTCATCTCGACGAATCTCGATGGCGTCATGCACGGCTCGAAAGCGGCGCTGCCACACCTCCTCGAGTCCGAGGGGTGTATCATCAACATCGAGTCGATCTACGGGCTTCGCGGTGGCAAAGGAGCAGCAGCCTACTCCGCGGCGAAAGGTGGAACCGTCAACTTCACCCAGCAGGTTGCAGTCGATTACGCCGCCGAGGGCGTCCGTGTCAACGGCATCTGTCCGGGCTTCGTCCGGACGCCGATGACCGAGGACATCCTCGAGGACGACAGCTTCTACGACTTCGTCAGGACTCGAACACCGATGAACCGAGCGGCTGAACCCGAGGAAATCGCGCCGTTGGCGGCGTTTCTCGCCTCCGACGGTGCCTCCTACATCACCGGTGCAAACATCCCGGTCGACGGTGGCTGGACTGCCTTTTGAGCACAGCACGATCCGCCGCCAGTGGGACCTCTGGTAGCGTCTCGGTATCGCTCTCGCAACCGGGCGAGCGGGTCCCGGGTGAATCTGTTGGGTCGTCTCCGTGGTCAGTGGGCGAACTGACGGCATCGCCAGCCTCCCCGTCTCGCGAGGCGTTTTCTCGAGACATCTATCGCGGTGAAGGGGGTGGGAGGCTGGTCTCCTCGATACCTGCCTGTGGCCGTTCGACGCCTCGGCTAGACCGGTCGTCGACCCGCTCGAGGAACGCCGTGGTCCTCGCGATGGGTGTGAGACTCGAGTGGTCCGTGGGGGCGAGCTAGTACCGATCGAAGTACCGGTCTTGTACGTTCACGAAGACGGCCATCAACAGGGTGAAGAGTGCTGCCGCGACGGCGATCTGAGCCCAGTGGACGAGCGCCAGCGGCTCGACGCCGAACAGCAGTTGGCCGGCCGACGTGTACAGGACCAGCAGCTGGAGGGTCAGCGCTACGAGTACGGCCAGGACGAGCCAGCCGTTCGAGAGGATGCCGAGACCGTAGCGGAACCTGATCGCCTGAATGCGGACGATTTCGAAGACGACGAAGCCGGTGAACACCATCGTCTGGGCCAGTTCCCTGCTCACCTCGTACCCTGGCGACCACCCCAGTAGGGCGCCCGTGACGTCGTATCCGGGAATCAGTTCTCCGTAGTAATTGAGCGTGAACAGTGGGAGGAGACAGACCGTCATGAACAGCGCGATACCGACGATCGAAGCCACGATCCGTCTCGTGATGACGCCCTCCTCCGGTGGCCGTGGTCTCCGTTCCATAATGTCGTCTGCGGCCGGGTCGACGCCCATCGTGACCGCCGGAATGCCGTCGGTGACGACGTTGATCCAGAGGATCTGAATCGGGGTGATGACGAGACCGAGTCCAGCCATCGACCCGGTGAAGATCATCGTCACCTCACCGCCGTTGCCCGACAGCAGGTAGTTGACGAACTTCCGGACGTTGTCGAAGATTCGTCGGCCACCCTGGACGGCGTCGCGGATGGTCGCGAAGTTGTCGTCCAGCAGGACGATGTCCGACGCCTGCTCGGTGACGTCGGTGCCGCGAATCCCCATCGCGACGCCGACGTCGGCGTTCTTGACCGCCGGTGCGTCGTTGACGCCGTCACCGGTCATCGCCACCGTGTGCCCCTTCTCCTGGAGCGTCTGAAGAATCCGCGTCTTGTGCTCGGGCGACGTCCGGGCGAAGATGTCGACGTCTTCGACGACTGCCGCGAGTTCCTCGTCGTCCATCGCTTCGAGTTCCGGTCCCGTGATCACCTGCGCCGACCGGAGACCGACCTCCGTCCCGACGGCCCGTGCGGTCACCGCGTTGTCACCGGTGATCATCACGACGTCGATGCCGGCGTCGAGACAGCCGGCGATCGCACCCGGAACTTCCGGACGCGGCGGGTCGAGCATCCCCTGGAGACCGAGAAAGACCAGCCCTCGCTCGAGGTCCTCGTCGGGGGCTTCGACCTGACTGTCGGGAACGTTAGGACGGAACGCGAACCCCATCACGCGGAGTGCGTCTTCGGCGAACGCCTCGTTCTGTGCGTTGATCTCCGCCCGGCGCTCGTCGGTGAGGTCGACGATGCGGCCGTCGACCAGTTCGCGGTCACACCGCTCGAGGACGGTCTCGGGAGCCCCCTTCGTGTACGCGACCGTGTCGCCGTCGGGCGTCCGGTGGACCGTCGTCATCCGTTTTCGGGCGGAGGTGAAGTCGACCTCCCCCAGCCGGGGGTACTCGTCGGTGAGTTCGCGGTGGTCGAACCCGCCCTTCTGTGCGGCGACGAACAGCGCGATTTCGGTGGGATCGCCCAGGTAGGTCCGTTCGGCGTCGGCTTCGCGGGTCCCGATGTCGGCGTTGTTACAGAGCATGCCACAGCGGAGCACCTCCGCAACGCGTGAGCTGTCGACTGGACTGCCATCCCGCCGAAACGCACCCTCGATGTCGTAGCCGGTGCCGCTCACCTCGTACTGCTCGCCGTTGGCGGCGATCCTGGTTACCGTCATCTCCTCTTCGGTGAGCGTCCCGGTCTTGTCGGTACAGATGACGTCGACCGATCCCAGCGCTTCGACGATCGGGAGTCGCCGAACCAGTGCGTTCTTCTCGGCCATCCGCCTCGCGCCGAGCGCCAGCGAGAGCGTCACGACTGCGGGCAGCCCCTCCGGGACGGCTGACACCGCGATACCAACTGCCGTCAAGAACACCTGCAACGGCTCGGTGTCACCGACGACGAGTTCGGCGAGTGCGATGATCGCGACCACCGCGATGACTCCGACGGCGATGATCTTGCCGAGGCGGTCCATCTCGGTCTGGAAGGGTGTGTCCCGCTCTTCGGCGCTCTCGAGCGCGGTCGCGATCTGTCCGACCTCGGACGCCGACCCGGTCTCGACGACGACGGCGCTCGCGGACCCACGTGCGATGACGGTGTTCTTGTAGAGCATGTTCTCGCGCTCGGCGAGTGCAACCTCGCGCTCGACGACGCCAGCCTCCTTCGAGACGCCGACGCTCTCGCCGGTGAGAGCCGCCTCGTCGACGCTGAGGTTCGACTCGGAGACGACCCGCGCGTCTGCCGGCACGATGTCGCCCGATTCGACGAAGACCACGTCGCCGGGGACGAGTTTCGTGGCGTCGAGTTCGACTTTCTCACCGCCGCGTCTGACCAGGGCGTATGTCGTCGAGAGCTCCTGTAGCGCCGCGATGCTCCGCTCGGCCCGGTAGTCCTGAGCGAACCCGAACAGGGTGATGAAGACGACGATGCCGGCGATGACGGCGGCGTCGATCGTGTGACCGACGGCGGCCATCACGCCAGCGGCGACGATCAGCACCCAGATCAGCGCCGAGGAGTACTGTTCTGCGAGAATTCGGAGCGGGGAGGTCCCCTCTTCCCCTTCGATCTCGTTCGGTCCGACACGCGCCAGTCGATCCCGCGCTTCGCTCGGCTCTAGCCCCGCCGCCGACGACCCGAGTTCCTCGTAGACCTCCTCGAGCGGTCTCGAGTGCCAGTCGGTGTTCGGGTCCCCGCTGGCGGGTTTCGAGGAGACAGCGGGGTCGGTGGAGTGTGCCACTGTGCCCTCGTTCGACGCGCGGGAGGGTATAACTGCGGGCGATCCCCGTGAAACGAAAAACCGGTGTAATGCTTGTTTGCGCCCGGCCACAGCTCCCGATCGGGTCGTGAGTTTTCCAGAGGTATAGTAACGACTGCGACGATTTACCCACTGATCGCCGCCCCCGTCTGGCGATCAGGTGTGCACTGACTTGCAGTGGCTACTATAGACGACGCGGTTGCGAGTTCCCTGTTCGAACCGGTCAGATCGGCGAGACCCTCACAGGCTGACGCCCGAGCGGAACTCCGGCACGCCGGGAACGTCGACGCCGGTGTAGCGGAAGAGTGCGCCCGCACCGTCACCTTCTTCCTCACGGTCGCCGCCGTCGAGGGCGGTCGTGAAGTAGAGTTCGTCGTAGTCGGGCCCGCCGAGGGTCACCGAGGAGACCTTCTTCGCGGGGAGTTCGATCTCCTCGCCCGGGGTGCCCTCGGGGTCGTAGCGGACCGCACGGCCGCCGTCCCAGCGCGCCGACCAGACGTGATCCTCCGCGTCGACGGTCATCCCGTCGGGGACGCCGTCGCCTTCGGGTGTCTCGACGAAGGTGCGCTGGTTCGAGAGGCCGCCGCTCTCGCGGTCGTAGTCGAAGACGTAGATCTGACTCGCCTCGGACTCGGTGAAGTAGAACGACTCGAGGTCGCTCGTAAAGCCCATGCCGTTGGCGATGTCGACGCCCTCGACGACGCGCTCTGCGGTGCCGTCGATCTCGAGGCGGTAGAGGTCGCCGAGACCGTCCTCGCCGGGCATCGTCCCGCAGAAGACGCGCCCTTCGGGGTCGGCGATGACGTCGTTGAACCGGGTCGTCGGGCCGTCGACCCGGGTGACGAGGTCGGCCGTCTCGGCACCGATCTCGAGGCGGCTGACGCGGCCGTCGTCGGTGAAAAGTAACAGCGCGCCGTCGGCTTCGATGGTGTAGCCGCCGAGCGGTGCGCCGTCGGGCGTCTCGTAGACGCGCTCGTGGTCGTCGGTCTCGGGGTCGTAGCGGTAGAGGTGTCCTGGCGGGATGTCGACCCAGAAGACACACTCCTCGTCGGGGTGCCACATCGGTCCTTCGCCCGTCGCGTTGTGGGTGTCGGCGATCTTCTCGAGTGCCATGACCCTGAGTTTCAGTGGTTGCTACATCAAGCTATCTCCTCGCGTGTTTCGAGCGCCCGCGGTCACTTAGAGCGCGCTATCGGCGAAGCCGCCGTCGACGGTGAGCGTCTCGCCAGTGACGTACGAGGCGGCGTCGCTCGCGAGGAAGACGGCCGCACCGACCATCTCCTCGCGTTCACCGACGCGCTCGAGCGGCGCTCGCTCGTCGATCGCTTTTCGCTTCGCGGTTCCCTCGGCGTAGACCTCCGCGTTCTGTGGCGTGAGGACGAACCCCGGCGCGATGGCGTTGACGCGAATCTCGGGGGCGAGTTCCTTCGCGGCGGCACGGGTGAATGCCTCGACGCCGCCTTTCGCCGCCGAATACGCCGGCAGGTTCGCCATCGAGAGCCTGGCGGCGAGCGAGGAGATGAAGACGAAACTCGCGTCCTCCTCCATCGCTGGCGCGAACGCCTGCGTCACCTTGCGGACGCCGGTGAGTGCGACCTCGAGCACCCGGTTCCACTCCTCGTCACCGATCCCGCACACCGTCTCGCGCGAGATGGCTCCCTGCGAGGCGACGACGATGTCGACGCCGCCGAGCGTCGATTCGGCGACCGAGCGCACCTCCTCGAGTGAGTCCCGGTCGGTGACGTCGCAGGTGACGCGCGCGGTGGTCGCGCCGAGTTCCTCGAGTGCGTTCGCGGTCTCCTCGACTGGTGTCTCACGGCGACTGGTCGCGATGACGTCCGCGCCGTCGGCGGCGAAGCCGCACGCGATCGCCTGGCCGATGCCGCTGGTGCCGCCGACGACGACCGCGCGTTTGCCCGCGACCGTCACTGGCGTGTGTGCATACTCCATACGCTGAGCCAGCGCACCCGGCGTCATGAGCGTTCGTATCCCGGAACCTGTCCGACCGGCTCAGGAGTAGTTGTGCTCGAGTTCGATCACGTTCGCGGTGCCGAGGACGGCGTCCGGGAGGTCCTCGTAGAAGCGGGCGTCGCCGACGCGGTGGACGGGACAGGAGACGCTGACGGCGGCGACGCTGCGGTCCTGGTCGTCGGTGATGGGGGCGGCGATACAGCGCAGGCCGTTGAGTCGTTCCTCGTTGTCGATCGCGTAGCGGCGTTCGCGGATCTCCTCGAGCTGGGCGTGGAACTCCTCACGGTCGGTGATGGTGTGGGCGGTCACCGGCTCCATCCCGTGAGTGTCGAGGATCTCGTCGACCTCCTCGGTCGGGCGGAAGGCGAGCATCGCCTTGCCGACGGCGGTGCAGTGGAGCGGGACGCGTTTGCCCTCGTGGGTGTCGAGTTCGACGGCGTTCTCGCCTTTAGCCTGGTAGAGGTAGACGCCCATGCCGTTCTTCTCGACCAGTAAGTTCACGAGTTCGCCCGTCCGGTCGGCCAGCGTGTCGACCTGGGATCGTCCGGTCTCGTAGATCGGTGTTCTGTTACGCGCGTACGCCCCGAGGCTGAGAAACGAGAGACCGATGTGGTACTGATCGCCGTCTTTGTCGACGTACTCGCGGTTTGCGAGCGTCGTCAGGTGGTTGTGGACCGCGCTCTTGCCGAGTTCGACCTGTTCTGCGATTTCGGAGACACCCGCGCCGTCCTGCTCGTGGATGATCTCGACGATGTCGAGCATCCTGTCGACCGTCTGGACCGGGTGTTTGGGCTCTGCCATAGCCACCGATTGGACTCGAGTCCTCAAATAACTTGTTCTGTGATAGCGAATGAGGTTCCCTGATTCGACGCACGGATGTGGCTATCAGCACCCGCTGGTACCCGACGCTACGAATTCAGGTCGTGCTGGAAGATTCCCAGGTAGATCGAGCCGACTGCACAGGCGATACCCGCGTAGAAGAGGAGGCTGAAGGCCGAGTCACCGGCAATCGGCGACGCACCCGTCTCGAGTGCGCCCAGGAAGCCGCCGATGACGAGCGCGAACGCGGCGAAACGTAACAGTGAGGGGGCGTTCAGTAGCTGTGATCGGACCGACGGTGGCTCGTCCCGCTCTGTATCCTCCGGTTCCATACTGCTACTGATCTCCGACTCGACCTAACGCTTTCACTCGGCCGCCCTTTCCGCCCGGCCGGGTGCTCGAGGGTGGTTTCGGGTGAGTCGCTCGAGTCATCTCGCGGTCGCCCGTCGACTCGAACGGCAACACCGTTATCCCGGAGGCGCGAACGACGCCCATGCACATCGTCGTCAACGCCGCGATGAGCGCCGACGGGAAACTCTCCTCGAGACGCCGCGAGCAGATCCGTATCAGCGGTCCCGAGGACTTCGCCCGCGTCGACCGCCTGCGCGCCGAGAGCGACGCCGTCGTCGTTGGTGTCGGCACCGTCCTCGCCGACGACCCCCACCTGACGCTCGACGATCCGGCGCTGATCGAGCGACGACGCGAGGCGGGACGGCCACCGCACCCGGCACGCGTCGTCGTCGACTCGAGCGCCCGCACCCCGCCCGACGCACGGATTCTCGACGAGGCGGCGACCACCTACCTGCTGGTCACGGAGCGCGCCGACCTCGAGCGGCGGGCGGCGCTCGCGGCCGACCACGTCGAGTTCGTCACCGCCGGGGAGGAACGCGTCGACCTCCTGCCCGCGTTCGTCGCCCTCGCGGACGCAGGTATCGAGACCGTGATGGTCGAAGGCGGCGGCGAACTCATCTTCTCGCTGCTCGAGTGCGGTCTGGTCGACGAGCTTTCGGTGTTCGTCGGCCCGACGCTGATCGGCGGCCGTGACGCCCCCACGCTCGCCGACGGCGACGGCTTCGTCACCGACTTTCCGGATCTCGAGTTGGCTGGCGTCGAGCGTCTCGACGAGGGGGTGTTGTTGCGCTGGACGCTCGAGGGGTAGGCCACCTCCTCCTCGGGACCGACCGGTGTTTCCCGACTCGAACGCTACACCCGTTCGAACACAACGAGACTGCCGTCTCGTTAGCTCGAGCGCTACACGCGCTCGAACACCACTGAGCGGTGCTCAGTGAGCACGAACGGCTTACACCCGTTCGACCAACGCAATCACATCCTTGAAACTGAGTTCGCCGCTGCCGTCGAAGTCGTAGGCGTCGGGGTACGCCGTCACCGCTGGCTCGTCGATGTGCTGGTAGAACGTGACGACGTCGTCGAAGTCGAGCCTGCCGTTGCCGTTGACGTCGCGGTAGCGTCCGTCACCGTCGAGGTCCTGCGGGGGATTCTCGTTGTCGCCGATCGGTGGAGGTGTCGGGCTGTCGTCGACCTCGAGCGTCTCCCAGCGGGGCAGTACGTTCATCGGTGCGTCGGCGTCGAGCGCTCTCACGCTGGTTTCGATCTCCGTGTGGCCGTCGGCCTGGCCGGTCAGTTCGACGGTCGCGATCACGAGATCGGCCGTCTCGAGCCCGCGGCTGAACAGGTCGACGGCGAGCGTTACCGACGACCCGTCGTCGGCGACCGCTGGCGGCGTCGGTTCGACGACGTACGGATCGTCGTCGTACGGGAGCAGTTCCGGGTACTCGAGGGGGTCCTCCGGCAGGTCGAGATCGTCCGGGATCGGGTACGCACGCGGGTACGACGCATCCGTGATCGTCGCCGCACAGGGTGCGCTCACGCTGACGTCGATCTCGAACCCGAAGTGGGGTGGGATCGTTCCGATCAGTTCGCTGAGGACGATCGGTGCCTCGATGGTCTCGCCGGGTTCGATCCGCTCGCGGGGGAGTTCGACCCGGAGGAGTGTTCCCGGATCTGCGACGGCGAGACCTCCGAACGTATCGGTCGCCGCGACCGACGTCCTGCCGTCTCCGTCGACGGTCTCGACACCGACGGTGAAGGTGTCTGCCTGGAGCCTGATCGTCGCCGACTCGGTGCCGATTGGGACCGTCTTCGCTTCGACGCCGTCGATGGTTATCGAGTAGTGTGAGAGCGAGGGGTCACAGGGGTCGTCGACGCCGTCCCAGAACACGTCGGCTCTGGTACTGATGCCCTGCCGAATTTCGAGGTTCGACGGCGCGTCGGGAACCTCCTCTGCCGGCGCTTCGACGGGGAGCGTCGTCCAGTCGTTTGCCGCGTCGATGGACTCTCCACCGTCGGCTGTGACCTCGAGATTCTCGACGTACAGTTCCGTCGCTGCGACGCCCCGTCCCTCGACCAGGATCGTCGCGAGCACCACCTCGTCGTCGACCTCGCCGGTGAAGCCGCCAGCGGTGAGTACGACCCCATCGTTGTCGCTCGAGTACGCCGGCGGTTCGACCGAGGTGAACCCGTCGCCGTACCCCATCGACGTGAACGCCACCGCACACGGCGTCGACGCCCACACGTCCGCGCTGAACCCCTCGAGGTCGACCGTCTCGCCCGCTCTCGGACGGAGGACGAGTTCGGCGGGGACCGAGTCGCCGACGTCGATCTCATCGACATCGAGCATGTCGGTTCCCGGAACCAGACTCACCCGTGCGTCGGGCGTCGTGGCCGCGGCCGTCGCCTCGACCGTCGCCGCTTCCGACTCGAGTCCGTACTCGTCGACCGCGCTCACGCCGTAGACGGTCTGCCCGTCGCTGGCCGACGCGTCGACTCGCGCCCGGGTGACTCCCGCGGGGACGGTCTCCACCGCGTCACCTGTTCGCGTGATCACGTAGTGTGAGAGCGAGTCGCGACACGGCTCGTCGACTCCATCCCACGAGAGTTCGATACCCTCTCCCGCCGGCGGCGGACTCGCTTCGAGGTTCGTCGGTGGTGTCGGCCCGGCCGTCTCACTCCCGGCGGCCGTCGGTTCCGCCGTTACTCCCTGGACGGTGCCTGCCCCCACTGCGACGGCCGTACTCACCCCGAGTGCGTTCAGAACGGCCCGCCGGGACGTCACACTCTCTCGAGACCTCGAGTCCGTGTGTTCGCCCTGCTGCGGCCGCCCGTCCCGGTCCGGCTCGCCGTCGCCCATCGTGTCGAATCCCATGACTATTTTACTTATATTTTACCAATGCTATATATAATTTAACACGGAAGGGCTGTCTGCACTCTCTGGCTTCTCCTTCCCTACCGACCGGTCTCGGGCGAGCCTGCAGGGGCCGCAACCTTCCTTGGTAGCGCCGTCGTACGCTCGTCCATGCCGACACCGTTCCAGCTCCTGAAGACAGTGCTGTTCTCACTGACCGTCCCCGGCGTCGTCGCCGGACTGATCCCCTGGGTGCTCGCTCGAGCGGACAGCCTCGAGTTTCCGCTCGAGAGCCGTCTCAGTGACGTACTCGGCGTCGTCTCGCTCGTCAGCGGACTCGTGCTGTACGCGCACACCGCCTGGCGCTTCGCCGACGAGGGCGAGGGGACGCCAGCCCCGGTCGACGAACCCGAGGAACTCGTCGCTGGCGGGGTGTACGCCCACGTTCGCAATCCGATGTACGTCGCGGTCGTCCTCTGTGTCGTCGGCCAAGCGTTGTTGTATCGCTCCCTGTTCGTCTGCTGGTGGGCCGCTGGCTGCGCGCTCGGCTTTCACAACCGCGTCGTCGGCTACGAAGAGCCGCACCTGCGGGAGAAACACGGCGAGACCTTCGAGCGCTACTGTGAGCGCGTTCCCCGGTGGCTGCCGCGGCTCAGTTAGGAGTCTCGCTCAGAGAGCCGTTCCGAGAGTCGCTCGAGACGCTCCTGGGCGCGCGCCCGGCGCGAGTGTGTCTCCTCGTCCCGGTACCGAAGCTCACGGAGGTTACCCGCCTCGAGTTGCACCTCGAACACCGCTCCCTCGTCTCGCCCCTCCGCGGGTAGCCGCTCGAGGGGGACGTCGAGCTGGTCGACCGTCTCACCCTCGTCCTCGAGCAACAGCACGGCCCACTCGCCGTCGACGATCCGATCCAGCGTCGCCGTGTAGGTCTCGCTCATCGGCTCACCACCGGCGTCGCAGCGACGCCACCGACTGGCCCGAGCGACGCCTGCGCGTCGTCTCGAGGCTTCTCGGCTAAGAGGTCCCCTGCATCGCTCGAGAACGCGTGTTCGGTCTCTACCTCGTAGCTCTCACCGTCGGTCCGCAGGACGATATCGCCGTGGACACCGGTCCAGTAGGTCTCGACGCCCCGCTCGGCGAACGCCTCGAGCACCTCGTCGTGTGGGTGGCCGTACTGTGAGTCGAACGCACTCGAGATGATTGCCACTTCGGGGACGACGTGCTCGAGAAACGGCGGCGTCGAGGAGGTCGACGAGCCGTGGTGGCCAGCGTGGTAGACGTCTGCCGCCAGGCCGCCGCCGACCGACTCAGCCATCCGCGCTTCGGCGTCGTCTTCTGCGTCGCCCGTCGTGAGGTAGGTGACGCTGCCGAAGTGCACCGCGAGCGTCACGCTGTTGTAGTGGAGGTCCGTCCCGCTGTCACCGGCGGGCGGGTTGAACACCTCGACGGTCGCCTCGCCGAGGGTGAACTGGTCGCCCTCCTCGACGAGTACCAGGTCTACGTCGTGCGCTTCGACCGCGTCGAGGTAGCGCTCGTAGGTCTGGCTGGTGGCCGCGACGCCCGAATCGTAGGCCCGCCCGATGCCCTCGCCCTCGGTCTCGAAGTGTTCGATCACCGCGTCGTGGCCGCCGATGTGGTCGGCGTGGCCGTGCGTCGCGACGAGGTGGTCGAGACGCTCGATTCCGCGCGCCTCGAGATAGGCGATCACGTCGGCGCCGCCGTTGCGCCAGTCGCCGGAGTCGACGAGCATCGTCTCGCCGGAGGGCGCGACGAACAGTGTCGCGTCGGCCTGGCCGACGTCGATGTGGTGAATCTCGAGTTCGCCGTCGACGGCCGCGGTCTCCTCAGATTCGCCGCCGTCGCCTTCCGCCCTCTCGGCGTCGGCCGCCGGTTCGTCACCCGGCACGTCGACTCCCCCTCCGAGGTCGTCCCCGCCCGTCTCGACGCCCTCCGCACAGCCTGCGAGGACGAGCAACACCGCGACGAGCACGAGTGCGAGGTGGCGCTTCATACCGGACGCTCGAGCGGGCCATACATGGTCGTTGTGTCAGGTTCGTTGTCAGGTTCGGCTCGAGTGCGCTGCATTCGGAGCCGACACCGCACTGGCCCGGCGGATAGTATCGATAATACGCATATATTGTGAAAATGTCTATTTATAGAATAACTACGAACTATTGGACAATTCGGCTGGACCTCTCGTCGTATCCTCACCCCTGGCTCCGGTCGGACACGAAGGACTGTCTGCTCGTGAACCCACACTTTACCGCACAACACCCCGGTGCCGGTGCTCGAGGGTGCTCCCTCGTGATGCCCTCGATCGAGGTTTTTTCGGCCCGTTTCTCGAACCTGTCTGGGCGATTCGTGTACGTCGATCGCGAGTGGATCAGCCAAAACCTATCAGATACTATTTCATCATTTATAATAGACTTGTCTTCGTTGTGAACCATCTGTCATGCGGTCGTCTCGCCCCGACCGGACACTCTCGGAACCGGTATCGTTTTGCGGGTTCGGGTGGATACACCGTCCATGAAACACACGGCGGGACCACTCCTGTCTATCGACGTCGGGTCGCGCGAGTACCACACAGAAGAGATCGACGACGTTCTCGAGAACTACATCGGTGGCCGGGGAGTCGGAACGAAACTCGTCTACGACAGAACGCCGTTCGACGTCGACCCGCTGGGACCGGAGAACCGGGTCGTCTTCGCGACGGGACCGTTCCAGCACGCGACGATGAGTTTCACCGGGCGGATGTCCGCCACCAGCGTCTCGCCGCTGACGAACGGCCTGCTCTCTTCGAACGCTGGGGGCTTTCTCTCGCGGAACTTCACCGCGACCGGCTACGGAGCCGTCGAAATCACCGGCGCGAGCGACGACCTCCTCGTCGTCTCCGTCACCGACGAGGGCGTCGAGTTCCACCCCGTCCCCGAACTCGAGGGCGCAGAGACCTCAGCGACCTGCGCTTATCTCGAGGAGGAGTACGGTCTCGCCGAGGACCACAACGTCTGTATCGGTCCCGGGGGCGAGAATCTCGTGCGCTTCGCCTCGCTGATGACCTCGAGAGAACGTGCCTTCGGCCGTGGTGGTCTCGGCGCGGTCCTGGGTTCGAAGAACGTGAAGGCGATCACCTTCGACGGTGACTCGACGCGGACGGTCGACCTCCCGGCGCTCCAGATGGACGTCCACCGCGAGGCGGCGACCTCCGACCACATCATGCGTCGCCAGGGCACCTCCTCGATGACGGAGTTCGCCAACGAGGTCGAGGCGCTGCCGACGCACTACTTCTCGGAACTGTCGTTCGACGGCGCTGAGGGCATCAGCGGCGACCGTGTCGAGGAGAAGAAGTACCGCAAGGGAACCTGTTCTGCGTGTGCCTTCGCCTGTAAACTCCCGACGAAAGACGAAGAGCGCGACCTCGTGACGGAGGGACCGGAGTACGAGACGGTGATGGCCTTCGGGTCGAACTCGGGTATCGACGACATCGTCGACGTGATGCAGTCGAACAAACTGTGTGACGAACTCGGTCTCGACACCATCTCCTGTGGCGACACCGTCGCCGCCTACCTCGCCGCCGAAGACGAGTTCGGCAACGCCGCGTTGATCCACGAGACCGTCGAGAAGATCGCCCACCGCGAGGGCATCGGCGATACGCTCGCCGAGGGCGTCGCCCGCTGTCACACGGAGCTCGGCGTCGAGAACTGGACGGTCAAGGGCATGGAGTTCCCCGCCCACGACGGCCGCAAACTCAACGGCCAGGGTCTCGCCTTCGCCACCTCGAACCGCGGTGCAGACCACATGTACGCCGAGTTCTACCCGCTCGAGTACCCGCTCGTCGACGAGGACCAGATGCTCGAACCCGCGGGACTCGAGGGCAAACCCCCGAAGGTCGTCGAGAAGGAAAACGAGAACGCGATCAAAGACAGCGCCGTCCTCTGTAAGTTCTCCCGGAACTTCGTCTCGCCCGAGCGTCTCTCGACGCTGCTCGACGCCGCGTTCGAAGACCTCCTCGAGATCGGCGGCCGCGTCGTCGACATGGAGCGGCGCTTCAACAACGAACGCGGCTTCGACCGCGCCGACGACACGCTACCCTACGCCGAGGACCTCCCCGGCTTCGAGGAGGCGCTGACGGCCTACTACGAGGC
Source organism: Natronobiforma cellulositropha (assembly GCF_025629245.1). GTDB lineage: Archaea > Halobacteriota > Halobacteria > Halobacteriales > Natrialbaceae > Natronobiforma > Natronobiforma cellulositropha. The sequence continues at coordinate 38,998 of NZ_JANZXN010000020.1, read as the reverse complement.
TCGCGGCTGGAACGACGACGGAACGGTCCCTGAGGCGGCGCTCGAGGGCGGTGCCCCGGCAGACGACTGACCACCGAGACCGACCCCACACCGCGTGTTCTCACCGGCTAGTTTTTCGTCCTCGGCGCGAATGGCCCTGCGTGGAGTACACTACCCTCGGCAACACAGGCATGCAGGTGAGTCGCATCTGTCTGGGCTGTATGACCTTCGGTCTCGACTCGAGCGAGAAGTACGAGTGGACGCTCAGCGAGGCAGAGAGCATCGAGATTCTCGAACACGCCATCGACCTGGGGATCACCTTCTTCGACACCTCGAACTCCTACTCGTGGGGCGACTCAGAGCGCGTCCTCGGCTCCGTCCTCTCGGAGTACGACCGCGACGAGATGGTCGTCGCCACGAAGGTCTACAACGACCCCGCAAAGGACGCTCACCCGAACGCGAGCGGTCTCTCGCGGAAGACGATCGAACAGGAGGTCGAAGCCAGCCTCGAGCGCCTCGGGATGGACACCATCGACCTCTATCAGATCCACCGCTGGGACTACGACACCCCCATCGAGGAGACCGTACGCGCCCTCGACGACCTGGTGCGGCGCAACAAGGTGCGCTACGTCGGTGCCTCCTCCATGTGGGCCCACCAGTTCCAGCGGGCGCTCACCACCGCCGACCGGGCGGGTCTCGAGCGCTTCGCGACGATGCAGAATCACTACAGCCTCGTCTACCGCGAGGAAGAACGCGAGATGCTCCCGCTCTGTGCGAACGAGGGCGTCGGCGTCATGGCCTGGAGTCCGCTCGCGAAGGGCTTTCTCGCTCGCCCTCACCGGGAGACGAGGGCCACGAGCCGCGGCGAGACGGACTCGCTCTTACACGAGCGCCCCTACGACGCCGGGGGGAACATCGAGATCAACGAGCGCGTCGAGGAACTGGCCGACCGACACGGCGTCTCGATGGCCCAGATCGCTATCGCCTGGCTCTTGCACACCGACTGCGTCACCGTCCCCATCGTCGGCACCACCAGCACCGACCACTTAGACGACGCGGTGGAAGCGCTCGAGATCGACCTCTCGAGTGACGACCTCGCCTACCTCGAAGAACCCTACGAGCCGATTCCGATCACCGGCCACGAGTGAGCGGCCGGCCGTCTCGAGGTCGCACGGACCGGTTCGTCGCGTTCGTGATCACCACTTCACCACGCTCACGATCGTGCTCACCACGCCTCGCGTAACACCGCCTCGATCTCGTCGGCGCTCACCTCGAGTTCCGTCGGCCCGCGCGCCATCGGCGGGTCGTCACGGATGAACGCCGCGATTTCCGGGACGTCCCCTCGATCGACGGCCCCGATCTCTCGCAGGCGCGTCGGCAGGTCGAAGGCGTCTCGAACCGCGACCACCTCGGCGACGATGCAGTCGGCCAGTTCGTCGGCAGGGGTGTCCGGGTCGAGACCGAACCCCTGAGCGAGGACGTCCCGGCGGGCGTCGACGCGCTCGAAGACGTAGCGCAGGACGTGCGGGGCGAGCACGGCGTGAATCGTTCCCTGCTGGACGGGGTAGTTGCGAGAGAGGCCGTGGGCGAAGGCGTGGATAACCGAGGTCTGGCGCTCGAGCTGGGCGAGCAACAGCCCGACGACCGCACGCTCCATCCCCGCTCGGTCGCCGTCTGCGACCTTCGGGAGTGCCTCGCGCAGTATCCGCAGGCTGTGGATCGCGTTCGCGTCGGCGAGTGGATTCGCGTCCCGGCCGTAGATCGTCTCGATTCCCTTGTTGAAGCCGTTCATCACCGAGCCAGCGATCGCTCCGCTCGGCGTCGCCTCGAACAGGACGGGGTCGTAGACCGCCGCGATCGGCATCGCCTCGCCGCTGAGAAACAGCGGCTGGCCGGACGGCGAGTCGGCCGCGTCGACGAACTCGATAGAGCCACCGGCTGAGATGTCCGCTCCGGCGAACGTCGTGGGGACGACGATCACCGGCCGCTGTGTCTCGTCCGGGTCCGGTGAGACCTCCTCACCGGCGAGGAGTGCGTCGTCGAAGGTCGCTCGAGCGCGCCCGTCGACGGCGAAGACGCTCACCTGCCGGGCGACGTCCAGACTGCTCCCGCCACCGACACCGATCAGCACGTCGGGTTCGAACTCTTCGACGGCCGCCACGCCGTCGTAGACGGTCTGCGCGACCTTCGCCGGCGTCGTCTCGTCGAAGATACCGACGAGCCGCTCGCCGAGTCCGCGCCGGAGCGGACCGATCACCGCCTCGTTCGCGCCGACGTTCGATCCACAGATCACGAGGGCGCGCTCGAGTCCGTTCCGCTCGAGGTACGCGCCCAGTCGCTCGATGCACCCGCTGCCGTAGACGAGGTCACAGCCGTGATAGTCGGCGGTGAACGCCTCGCTGATCGACTCCATGGGGACCGTTCGCATATCGCGCGGATAACCCTTGTGTCACGCCCCGGACCGCTCGGGTAACCGGAGCGCGACCAGCACCATCACACCGGCCATCGCGGCGAGCACGAAGAACCCCTCGTCGAAGAAGCCGGCGTCGGCGACCGCGCCGAACGCGGCTGGACTCGTCGCGGCGATGAGCGTGTAGACGGTTCGCAGGGTGCCCAGGCTGGTCCCGCGGACCTCCTCGGAGAGGGTCGCGGTCAGATACGAGAGCGCGATCGTCGCGTAGCCGAGGAGGCTGCTCAAGAGAACCGTCGCGCCGACGAGCGGCCAGAACCCCTGGACGAAGGGGACGAGCGCCAGCGCGACGGCGATGACGGCGATGATGGTGACGAGCGAGCGGCGTGCGCCGACCCGGTCGTAGGTGCCTCCGGCGAGCGGTTTGATGGCGATGCCGACGGCGAAGAACAGCCCGAAGAGACCGGCGGCAACCGTCGGTGAGACGCCTTTCATCTCGATGAGGTACGTCGGGTAGAAGCCGGTGACCGCCTGCCAGATACAGCTGCCGATGACCAGTATCGTCGTCGCCAGTACGATCGGCGACCGACGCACCTCGGTGAGCACCAGCCGTCCGCTCTCGAGCGAGACCGTCTCGACGGCCCGGTTCGGATCGGACGTTCGCGCGGGGACGACGACCCAGAGACCGACGGCGATGAGGACGAACAGCGGAATCGTCACGCCGAAGCCGAACTGCCAGCCGAGGCTGACCGCGAACAGTACCGCCAGCGGCGGCAACAGCGAGTTTCCGGCGTCGCCGGCCGCCATCGTCACGCCGGTCGCTGCACCGACCTGCTCCGGGTAGATGTCGGCGAGGGCGGTGAAGCGGGCGATGCCGTAGAGCGCCGTTCCGAAGCCGAACAGCGCCGTGGCGGCGAACAACACCGTCGGTGACCCGGCGAGGACGACGACCGCGAGCGTCAGTGCCGCGATCACTGAACTCAGGACCATGATCCGCCCCTCGCCGAGGCGGTCTGCGAGGATACCACCGGGCAACTGCCCGAGCGCGTAGGCCGTCCACAGCACGGTCAGGAGCAGCCCCGATGTCGTCAGCGTGAGTCCGTACGTCTCGCGTACGTAGGGCAACAGCGCCGGGTAGACCATCCGGACGCCGATCGAGAGGAACCAGCCTGCGGCGATGACGAGGAGGACGCGCCCACGGCCGTCGCTCGAGAGGTCGGCGACACCGCGTTTGAGACGAGCGACTGGCTCGACGCGGCTCAGAGCAGAACGAATATCTCTCCGTCCTCCACGTCCACGTCGTAGGTCGGCACCGAGTAGCGGTCGTCTTTGACGTTGTCGCCAGTCTTCACGTCGAACGTCCAGCTGTGCCAGGGACACTCGATGAGTTCGCCGTCTCGCTCGTACTCCCAGTGCCACTCGTCCTCGTCGCTGGTGCACATCTGGCCCGTCAGGCTCCCCTCACAGAGCGGCCCTGCCTCGTGGACGCAGTAGTTCGCGATGGCTCTGTACTCGCCGTCGATGTTGAAGACGCAGATTTCGACGCCGCCAACTTCCTGAATGATCCGGTCGCCGTGGTCCGGCAGGTCCGCAACCGTCGCGATGAGTGTTCTGTTCGCCATCGTCACTCGAGCCCGAAGACCGACGCCGCCGTTTCGCCCATGATCGCACGGATCGTCTCCTCGTCGAAGTGGGGGGTGAGCTGTCTGAGGATCTCCGGGGCCGAGTCGAACGCTCCGTGGGGAAGGTCGGAGGAGAACATGATCGACTCCGGCCCGAGGAGGTCGAACGCCGACGCCAGGTTCGCCCCGCTCGTGTGCCCGAGCGGCTGGGTTGTGAAGTAGTAGCGGTCTTCGACGTACTCACTCGGGAGCTGCTCGAGCAGCGGCACCTGGTCGGGGTGTTCCATGTAGGTGTCGTCGAGGCGCCAGAGCGTGTACGGCACCCAGGCGATGCCGGCTTCCTGGAAGACGATCTGCAGGTCGGGGAAGCGTTCGGGAAGCCCGCGGGTCAACGAGGTGGTCAGATCCCACATACAGCGCCAGGGCTGGGAGACGACGCGCGACTCGGCGTAGGTGTGTGAGTCGCGGTAGGTCGCCGGATAGTCGAAGCCGAGGCTCGTCGTTGGGTGGAGCAAGATCGGCAGGTCGTTGTCGACGGCCGCCTGGTAGATCGGATCGAACTCCTTCGAGCCGAACGGCGGTCTCAGCCCGCCGTTGGGCATCGCGACGGCGACGATGTCCTCTTCGCTGCCCATCTCGTCGATCTCTTCGGCTCCCTTCTCGGGTTCGAACTGCGAGACGAGTGCGGCGGCTTTGATCCCCTCGTGGGCGTCGAGGATCTCGTGTCGGAGGAACTTGTTGTAGGCGTTCGCGTAGGCGAGTGCGGCCTGTGGGTAGTTCACCGTGTTGATGTGGAGCATCGTCGTCCCGGTGACGACGCCGACGTCGATGCCGAAGTCGTTCATCTCCTCGAGTTTCGTGTCGACGTGCGCCGACTCGTCGTCGTCTTTGAGTTTGTCGTAGACCGAGGAGGTCAGGTCGCGTGCGTCCGTGTCGTAGATGCCGACGGTGTTCGGTCCCGAGTAGATCTGTGTGCGGATCTGGACCGAGGGATCCGACGCCCCCTCGATGTAGCGTTTCATCCCCGGATACTCGTCCATGTACGGTAGCAGGTCCTCGTCCTTCTCGAGCAGGTGCGCGTCGGCGTCGACGACGAGCATCGAGTCTACCGAAAGCTCTCCTCCCGACTGCGTTGGTGCCATGGCCCACCGTATGGCACAGGGAGACATAAACATTAACATCATCTTCCGTGTGGATGACGGGTGAGTTGCGGGCGTTCGCGGCGCTCCGAGACGGTCAGGACCGGTCTCCGCTCGAGGCGGCCGCGGCCGCGTTCAGCCCGGCGATGCGGCCGAAAGCGATGCACTCGGCGAGGTTCCCGCCGCCCTGGTAGACGAACTTGAACGCCGAAGAGATCTCGCCCGCGGAGTAGAGGTTCGTGATCGCCTCACCGTCGGCGTCGAGGACCTCCCGCTCGGCGTTCGCCATCAGTCCCCCTTTCGTGTTCGGCCCGCCCGGATAGAGCGGGACGGCGTAGAACGGCGGCGTCCGCAGCGGTGCCATGTTCTCGGGTGCGTTGCCGAATGCCTCGTCGACGCCCGCCTCACAGTAGCCGTTGTACGTGGCGACGGTCGTCGCGAGCGTCTCCGGGTCCATCGCTTCGCGGTTGTCCGGGTGGGCGGCGATTTGCTCGGCGAGCGCCTCGACCGTCGGGGCCTCGAGTATCCACCCCTTCTCGATGGCCGTCTCGTTGCGCTCGCCCCACTCGATGCCGTGGTAGCCGAGTTCGCGCGTGCCGACGACCGAGCGCTGACTTCGGAGCGTCTCGTCGAAGATCAGCCAGGAGGGGATGCGCGGGTAGACGAGCGCCTCGATGTCGAAGACGACGCCCTTCTTGTAGAAGAAGTACCTGCTCGGATCCTTCGTGATCGTCCGTTCAGAGGCGTAGCGCCGCCCCGCGTTGTCGACGACGATGGCGTTCGGCCGGCCGACGACAGGCGTCCGCAGCCCCATCTTCAGCCCGTGTTTGCGGACCGGAATCGCGGTGATCATCCGGGAGGCGCTCTTGCCCACCTTCGAGAGCGACGCACCGATTTCCATCGACATGACGATGCCGTCGCCGGTGTTCGCCGGGTTGCTGTAGAACGCCCAGCCCTCGACGCCCGCCCCCTCGAGGAAGTTCAGCCGGAGGTCGCGGTTGTACTCGAAGCCGCCGGTGGTCAACACCGTCGCACCCGCGCCGTAGTAGACCGTCTCGCCGTCGTGCGCGACGGCGACCCCGCGAACCGCACCGGTCTCGTCGACGACGAACTCCTCCGCAGGTGCCCCCCAGTGGACGTCGATGCCGCGCTCGTCGACGCCGTGACGCAGACACGCGTAGAACGCCTCGCCGGCCTCTTTCTCCGCCTTCGGCGCGTCCTTCTGACACACCTCCTTGTTCTCGGCACCGCCGGAGTAGGTACTGCGCACGACGCGGTAGGCACACGCGTCCGCGCCCGGAAAGTCCGGAAACGCCGCGGTTCCCTCGAGTACCGTCTCGTAGTCGGGGTCGAGCGACCGCATCCAGGCTTCGTTCTCCGGCGCGTAGGTCGCCCACGCCTCGGCGAGGTCTTCTGCGAGGTCTTCCGGGAGTTCGCCTTCGAGTTTCCACGGGAGGTTGTGCCCGCTGAACATCGCCGTCGCGTACGCCACGAGCGCCTCCCGGTCGCCGTCCGGGTCGGGGCTGTGATAGCCGCCACCGGAGATGCGCGTGTTCGAGTAGTAGGTGTCTTCGTGTTGTTTCTCGATCACCAGCACGTCGGCGCCCGCGTCGACGGCTTCGATCGCTGCACAGCCACCCGCCCCGCCGAAGCCGACGACCAGCACGTCGGTCTCGTAGTCCCACGGGTCGCACTCGAGAGATTCGTACCTGACCATGGGCCGTAGATAGCACCCTCATTATTTGGCTCTATTGGGTTCTCACGGTGGGGCGACGTATCCCTCGCGTACGCGAGCGCATTCACGTCCGCTGTCGATCCTCGGAGGCAACTATAACTGGGTCGGCCACCGAGACGGTGGCACACGCATGGACCGATCCGACCACTTCGAGCGAGCGCTCGCGAACCGACTCGCTCGACTCGAGTACGACGAGCTACCGGAAGCCGCAGTCAGGGCGGCCGAGCGGTCGATCACCGACACGGTTGGCGTCGCCGTCGCCGGCCTCGAGACCGAGGTTGGTGAGCGCGCCAGAACGTTCGTCGGTGTCGAGGACGACAGTGTGCGGGGGTTCGACGGCCTGGCTCCCGGGACCTACGACTCCCCGTTCGACGCTGCACTCGCCATCGGCGCGGCGATACACGCCCTCGACTACGACGATACGACCCACGCCATCCGCGGCCACCCGAGCGCGACGCTCGTGCCAGCGCTCTGTGCGCTCTCGGATACGCCCGGCGTCGACGGCGAGGACGTGCTCACCGCCTACGTCGCGGGCTTCGAGGCGGCCGCAGCCATCGCCAGACCGATCGTCACCGACCACTACAAACGCGGCTGGCACGCGACGGCGACGTTCGGCGTCTTCGGGTCGGCCGTCGCCGCGGCCGTACTGCGTGGGGCTACCGCGGACGAACTCGAGACGACGCTGACCGTCGCTGCCTCGACTGCCGCCGGCGTGAAGGAGAACTTCGGCTCGATGATGAAGCCGATACAGGTCGGTCTCGCCGCCCGCTCGGGGCTGACCGCCGCCGAACTCGCACTCGTCGGCGTCACCGCAGACTCGACGGCTATCAGCGGCGAGCAGGGCTTCTGGGCGCTCTACGGCGGCGAGGTCGAGCACGACCCGGCCGTCGACCGCTGGCACCTCGTCGAGGACCGCATCTACCTCAAGAAGTACCCCTGCTGTCGGGCCACCCAGACCAGCCTCGACGCGACGCTCGCGCTCGTCGACGAGTACGACCTCGAGCCAGACGACGTCCGCTCGGTCGACGTCTTCGGCTCGAAGAACGCCGCCCAGATTCTCAAACACCCGAACCCGCAGACCGGACTCGAGGCGAAGTTCTCGCTTCCCTACACGGTCGCCCACGCGCTGGCCGACGGCGACGTCGGTCTCTCGGCGTTCGACGACGAGCGGGTTGGCGATCCGGCGCTCGAGACCCTCCGCGAGCGCGTCACCTTCCACGTCGACCCCGACCTGCCGTACAACTCCCAGGATGCGACCGTCCGCATCCGTACCGACGACGGCGAATTCGAACGAACCGTCACCGACTCCTACGGACGCTCCGGCGGGGGTCACGACCTCGCCGTCGACGACGACCGGTTGCGTGCGAAGTTCCTCGAGTGTACACGCTCTGTCGTCGACGAGGCGGCGGCGCTCGCGGTGTTCGACCGTCTCGAGGATCTCAGAACGGTTGACTCGTTCGGGTTCGTCGTCGACCGTCGTTCGATGCGGTGAGCCGTTCACGCTACCACATCACCTATATACCTGCGGGCATATCCCCTCCTATAATGCGAGTCGAGTACAACCGCATGGCCTGTGCTGCGTGGTTTCAGTGCATCCAGAAGTGGGACGAATTCGATATGAACATGGGCGCCGGAAAGGCCGACCTGAACGGGGCCGAAGAGACCGACGACGGCATCTTCGAGCGTGAGGTTCCCGAAGACGCCGAACAGAAGGCCATCGACGCGGCGCACTCCTGTCCCATCGACGCGATCATCGTCTACGACGACGACGGCACCCAGGTCGCCCCCGAACCCTGACCTGCCATGGACACAGACGCTCCGATTCGACCCGACGAGATTCCCGACCGTCTCCAGGCCGCCGGCGTCGCCGGTGCTGGCGGTGCTGGCTTCCCCTCGTACGTCAAGTGGCAGGCGCTCGCGAACGTCGACTCACTGCTGGTCAACCACCAGGAGAGCGAGCCGAACTACTACGCCGATAAGTGGCTCGGCCGCGAGCACGCCGCCGACCTCGTCGCGTTCTTCGAGACGCTCCTCGAGGACACCCTCGAGCGCGTCGTCGTCGGCACCAAAGTGGGCTACCGCGAGGAGTGGCTGGGACCGCTCGAGGAGGCGGCGGGCGAGGCGGTGTACACGCCCGAGGACTTGCCAGCCGACTTCGCCGAACAGACGGGTCTCGCGCTCGTCTACACCCCCAACGTCTACACCTACAGCGAGGAGTCGGTGTTGTTGATGGTGACCGCGGGCGTCCAGCTCGGTGACGGTCTCCCGACCGATCACGGCTGGCTCGTCCACAACACCGAGAGCATTTTCAACGTCGCCCGTGCCCTCCGCGACGGGACGCCCGTGACCCGAAAACTCGTCCAGGTCGACGGCAACACGCCACGTCACCGCTGTCTCGACGTGCCGATCGGTACGCCGGCGAGCGACCTGCTCGAGGCGGCTGGAGTCGACGACGGTGCGATCGCCGAGAACGAGATTCTCGCCGACGGCGGACCGGGCTGGTGTTACGAGATCGAGGCGGAACCGGATGCCTTCGGCGTCAGAAAGCGCACCAACGCGGTGCTCGTTCTCGACGAGGACCTCGCGCGCGACAATCTGCAGGACGATGGCCAGATCGACGTCCTGACCGCCCACGAGTGGGACCGCGACCACGAGACCGAACCCACTCGTCTCGAACCGGACCGGGTTCGGATTCCGCTCATCACGAACGCCGCCTACACCGGCTTCGTCGAACCGAGCGTCCCGTGTGTCGACCCTGGCGATACGGTGTCGGCTGGCGACGTCGTCGCTACCCCGGCTCCCGATTCGATCAGCAACACCCAGCACGCCTCGATCGACGGCACTGTGAGCGAGGTCTCCGAGACGCACGTCACGCTCGAGCGCTCCTGAGCGCCCGAACGGCCGTTTCGGGACCGTGGGTGAGCGAGCTCGACCGTCGTTCCCGGCGGCTGTCACTCGATAGGTACGATACCTGACCGATTCTCCAGGCGACGAGATACCTCCTTCTGGCGACGTAATCGGTACTCGTCTAGCATCGAACAAGTCGTGTCAGATACAATCACTATCGGATATCAACAGTTATGGTGCACCCCGAGTAAGGGGGGTGCATGGATCGTATAGGATTCCTTGGACTCGGTACTATGGGTAGCCGCATGGCTCGAAACATCGTCGCGGACGGACACGACCTCACCGTGTTCGACCTCCGTCAGGAGGCCATCGACGAACTCGTCGCAGAGGGGGCGAAGCCCGCTGCGGACGTTTCAGCGCTCGCAGACGCGTCGGACGTCGTCATGATGTGTCTCCCCGGTCCCGACCACGTTCTCGCCGTCGTCGACGAGCTCGAGCCACATCTCGAGGAGGGAACCATCCTGGTCGACCTCACGACGTCGACGCCGGAGACGACGAACGCGGTTGCCGAGGAACTCACCGAGCGGTCGGTCGACGTCCTCGGCGCGCCGATCAGCGGCGGCCGTGCGGGTGCCGAAGACGGGACGCTCGCCGTCATGGTCGGCGGGGAGCGTGCGGCGTTCGAGACCTGCGAGCCGCTGTTCGAATCTATCGCCGCGAACGTCTTCCACGTCGGCGACGAACCGGGTCACGGCCACGGGATGAAACTGGTGAACAACTACCTCTCGTTCGTCGCGATGATCTGTACCTCCGAGGCGACGATGATCGGCCAGCAGGTCGGTCTCGAACTCGAGACGATGCTCGATGTCTTCAACACGAGCAGCGGCCGAAACACGGCGACCTCGTTCAAATTCCCCGAGTACGTCGTCACCGGCCGCTACGACATGGAGTACGAGATGAGCCTCGTCGAGAAGGACATGGGACTGCTGATGTCCGTCGCCGAGGGGACCGAGACGCCGTTCACCGTCGGCGGGACGATTCGACAAGTGATCGCCCAGATCAGAGGCGACATCGGTCCCGACGGCGACTACACCGAGATGTACGAACACTTCAAGCGGACGATGGGCGACGCCGAACGCCGCCAGTAATCGCGAGACGCCACTCGAGACGCACGCTCCTCAGCTATCGATATCTCTCACACAGCGTGCGCGCTGTGTGAGGCACCCACGGACGCTCATCCACTCGTACAGGTCGCAACTACCCCAGTGGTTTCACTGCCGTCGCTACTGGGTACGAAGTGTCGGCCGGTGATTTCGGTGCGGCTGCCGGCACCCCTATATAAGGTTCGAGCTTGCAGAACGAACCGTAACGTTCACGTTCCCGGGGCAGTCGCTCGAGATGGCGTGTGCTGTTGTCACACGGTTTGTTTCGTCTCTCTTCCAGTGAAGTGGTGCGTTATCCCGACCCGCCCCGTCCCAACCGGTTCCGCACAGCGAAACGACGTACGTCTCTCGTCGGAAGACATTACAATCATACGATTGTAACACGGAACTGGCTGGTGGGCCATCGCCTGGTCTGACGAATTTATTCATTACAACCGTAGGATTGTAAGTACCCTCCGTCGACTGGGCTGCTAGCCACTCCCGGTATCGATATCTCCCGACGACCGAACCTGAACGGGTGTTCGATCGCACGATCGGTTACGCCCGCCCGCTTTTCCGGTGCATTACAATCCTATGGTTGTCATCGAACTCGTCTCGAGCGAGTACGATCCACACGGTGATGCTCGCTCGAGCGGCCCGTCGTCGCGACGGCGATTACGAGTACTTGATGTTGAGTTCGAGTTCGTTCGCCGTGCCGAGTAAGAGGTCGGGAATCTCTCGCTCGACGTACTGGCCCTTGAAGCGATGCGTCGGGCCGGAGACGCTCAGACTCCCGATGACCTGGTCGTTGTTTCCGAGGACGGGCACGCCGACGGCCCGCAGGCTGTCGATGTTCTCCTGGTTGTTCAGCGCGTAGCCTCGCTCTCTGATCTCCTCGAGTTCGGCGAAGAGGGCGTCAGGATCGGTGATCGTGTGTTCGGTCAGTGCGACCAGTCCGTGCTGGTCGATGATCTCTCGCACCTCCTCTGTGGGGAGGTGTGCGAGAATCGCTTTGCCCGCGGCGGAGGCGTGAATCGGCACCCGTTTGCCGATTCCCGGATCGGTCTGGACGGCGTTTCGTCCGGTCTCGCGGTAGACGAACACGGACTGGCCGTGTTCTTCGACGAGAAACTGGGCGCGCTCTTCGGTCTTCGCGGCGAGCTCTTTGACCTTCTCCTCGGCCATCGCGTAGGCCGCCTTTCTCGTCTTGGCGTACTCGCCGAACTCGAGGAACCTGAAGCCGACGTCGTAGATATCGCCCTCTTTCACGACGCAGCCGATCTCGACGAGGGTGACCAGGTGGCGGTGGACGGTGCTCTTCGCGATGCCGAGTGCGTCTGCGACCTCCGTCACGCGAGCACCGTCGACGTCCTTGAGGTATTCCACGATGTGGAACGACGTTTCGACCGATTTCACCGTGTTTTCGCTGTCGATGGTCGGTTGTGCCATTGGCTACCAGTTCTCGCGAGGGAATATAATGTTTCTCATTGTCGAACAGCCTGCGTCGGCCACCCGTGCCCGGAGCTACTCGAGTACTCGGCAGGTGCTGGTTGGCTGTCCGGTAGTGGCGTCGACTCGGCGGAGTGCTCCAGCGCGCTCGCTCTCACACTCGTATCAGCAGAACAATCGTCGGTCCGAACGGACGGCCGATGTGGCGGTGTGTCCGCTCAGTCGACGGTCGGCACGTCCGCGTCGGCCATCCACGCCTCGATGGCGTCGCGACCCGCAGCGTCGACGGCGTCGTACGGGACCCGGGGATCACCGACGGGAACGCCAGCGATCTGTGCCGCTGCTTTACACACTGCTGTGAGTCCGTTCTGTGCGGCCTCGGGTGGGAAGTCACCGAAGAGCCGCTGGAGCTGCTGGGCGCGCTCGAGGTCGCCTTCCTGAACCGCCTCGTAGATGCCCATTGCGGGTGTCGAGAGCGGTGCGGGGGTGACGACGCCGGTGTCGACCGCCTGGAGCGTCGGCAGGAGGACGTCCATCGTCGTGAAGACCTCCGCGTGGCCCTCGTGGTGGATGCGTTCGAAGAGCCAGGCGATCTTCTGCCAGTCGCGCAGGCTCTCCTTGACGTACTCGACGGTCTCGACCTCCTCGGCGACGCGGGCCATCGTCTCCTTCGACATGTCGATGGTGACGCCGGGGTTGTTGTAGACGAGCATCGGCAGGTCGGTCGCCTCAGCGATTCCCTGGAAGTAGCGAACGATGGCGTCCTCGCTCGGGGCGACGCCCCACGGCGGCATCGCGAGTACGCCGTCGGCACCGGCCGCTTCGGCGTGTGCGGCGAGGTCGTCGGTAACAGGCTGTGCCGGATACGAGACGCCGGCGAGTACCGGCCGTGCGCCGTCGACGGCGTCGATGGTTTCGGTGATGACGGTCTTTCGCTCCTCGACGGTGAGCGCTGCGGTCTCCTGGACGCCGGTGCCTGCCGCCACGATGGCGTGACAGCCACACTCGAGTGCGTAGTCGACGCTGGCTTCGATGTGCTCGGCGACGAGGTTCCCCTCCTCGTCGAACGGTGTCAGTACTGGTGAAACGATCCCCGTGATCTCTCCGGACATGATCGAACGTAGCTATCCAGCGGGGGACCGTAAATCTACCCATTACTCGAGCGGCCGTCACGCGCTCTGTCCGTCTCCCGCTAGCTTTCACAGTCGCCGCTCTGCCCTTCAGCGTCGGGCGTTCGCCTTCCACAAACGTTTTGGTCGCTCCCGCGCCTCTCTTAGCTGATGTTCGAACTAGACGGTAAAACCGCCTGGGTGACGGGCTCGACCCAGAACCTCGGCCGCGAGATGATCGAAGACTTCGCAGAACTCGGCGCAGACGTCGTCATCAGCAACCGACGCGACCGCTCGGTGCTCGATCAGGCGGTCGACGAGGTCGAAGCCGAGTACGGCGTCGACGCCTACGGCGTCCAACTCGACGTCAGCGACGAGGACTCCGTCATCGACGCGGTCAACGAGATCAACCGGGAGTTCTCCGCACCGGACATCCTCGTGAACAACGTCGGTATCCGCCCGCACGAGGACTACGACGAGATCACCCTCGAGGACTGGAACCGGGTCATCGCGACCAACCTGACGGGTGGCTACCTCTGTTCGAAGTACGTCCTCCCCGAGATGATCGACAACGAGTGGGGGCGGCTCATGTTCATCTCCGGCGTCGACGCCTACTTCGGGACGACCGGGCGCATCCACTGTGTCTCGACGAAAGCGGGCCTGTTCGGCCTGACGCGGGCGTTCGCGAGCAAGGTCGGCCAACACAACATCACCTCGAACTGTCTCGTCCCCGGCGTCTTCGACACCGACCGCAACCTCGAGAACTACCCCGGACTCGAGGACCGCTACAAGGTCTGGCGCGGGCGCGCCCCGCTCGGCCGCCTCGGCCAGCCAGAGGAGTTCTCGCCCGCGGCTGCCTTCCTCGCCACGGACGAAGCTAGCTTTATCACCGGACAGGTCATCCACGTCAACGGTGGCCTGTTCCCGACCGTCCAGGGTCCGAGCCACTTCGACCTGGACTCGGAGGCGTTCTAGCCGACAGAGGCACCCCAGAACGACACCCCCACGCCTCCTCGAGAGCAGCCACCATCTCTTTCCGATCGTTCGTTCCCCCAATTCTCGTCCTCGCCCTCGCTCACGCTCGAGTGAGTACCTCGATTCCCCCGATGTCGTACCGACGGGTCGGTCCCCAGTGCGTCTCGATGGTCTCGAACGGTGCGTCGTCACGCTCGATGGCTGCCAGCGCCGTCGCGACGTCCTCGAGTATCGCGAGGTCCCCCCCGCGAATCGGCTCACCGTGTCCCAGGGTGAGTACGTCGAACGCCCCCGCCTCTCGGTACTCGATGAGTCGGTCGACCGTCTCGCGGTAGGCCGAGACGTCCGAGTGCTCGAGGTGGGCGTAGAGCGTCCCGCCGGGCTCGAGCACGTCCGCGCCGTGGCAGATACCCGCCTCTCGGTCGAGCACGGCGAGCTGTCCGGGCGAGTGGCCGGGCGTCGCGACCAGTTCGAGCTCGCGCTCGCCGATGCGGAGCGTCTCGCCCGGCGTGACCACCTCCACGTCGGCGACGGGCCTGATCTCGTAGCTGTCGGGGTCGAACGACTCCGGGAACTCGTTGCCTGCCTCGAGCCAGCCCGCGACGAACTGGGCGGGGCGTTCGACCGACTCGTCGGTGAGACCGTCGATGGAGACGCGCCCGTCGGGGGTTCGCTCGCGCTCGTCGATCAGTACGTCGTCGAACTGGTGGGCCGCACCGATGTGGTCCCAGTGGGCGTGTGTCAGGAGGACCCGAACGTCGGTTCCGACGAGGTCTTCGACGACGCCCCGGAGGTCGTCGACGCCGAGTCCCGTGTCCACCACCAGTGCTTCGTCGCCGTCTTCGAGGACGTAGCTGTGACACGGAAAGTGGCCCTCGGCTTCGCTAACCCTGTACCAGCCACCGCCGAGATCCGTGACGCTGAACCAGTCCGTCGTCGCGTTCATGGCCTAGGACTGCGCCCGGGTGGGCTTATACCTTGGTGAGCCAGCCATCGCCGCGCTGTGGGTGGATCCACTCGTGGATACGTCGCACTCGCTGTCGGGGAGAGCAATTCGTGTGAGAAACGGCTGAGGTGTCGCCGACGGTCGTCGATTAGACCGTGACGTAGATGTTGTCGTCTTCGATCTGGATGTCGTAGGTCGGAATCTGGTAGTTGTCGTTCGTCACGTGCTTGCCGGTCTTGACGTCGAACTCCCAGGCGTGCCAGGGACAACACAGGATGTTCTCTTCGTCCTTGTAGACGAGTTCTTTCCGTTCGTCGACGGTGAGGTAGCCGCCCATCGAGCCTTCACAGACGGGACCGCCCTGGTGGATGCAGTAGTTCGCGACGGCGTAGTACTCGCCGTCTGCGTTGATCACACAGATCTCTCTGCCTTCGATCTCCGTGATGAACCGTTCTCCGTCTTCGATGTCGTCGACCGTGGATACGAGGTGTCGTGTACTGTTGCTCATTACTTCTTGTAGTGTTGTTAGAGGTTGTAGAACTGCTGTGCGTTGCCGCCGAAGATCGCTTCGACGTCAGCCTCTTCGAGGCTGCCGCGGAGAACGTTGAACAGCGCCTCCGGGTTGTCGAAGTCGTGGTGTGGGTAGTCAGAGGAGAACAGGAGGTTCTCCGGTCCGAGGAGGTTGATCATACTCCGGATGTACTCCGGCTCTTCGATCCCCTCCATCGGCTGGCTCGAGATCTGGAAGTTCGAGCGGATGTACTCACTCGGCATCTGCGTCAGCCACGGCGCGTCGTCTCGAGCGATGGTGTACTCGTGGTCGAACCGGCGCATGAAGTAGGGCAGCCAGCCGATACCGGCCTCCTGCATCAGGAACTGGACGTCGGGGTAGCGCTCGGGAACGCCGTGAGTCAGGAGACTCGCGAGGTTGGTCATCTGCTCGGCCGAGTGGAGCGTCGAGTGGGTCTCGAGGTAGCGGCTGGTTCCGCGAGCCATGAACGAGAAGGTCGAGATCATGTCGATCTGGGAGGCACTGTGCATGTGGATGCCGAGTCCGGCGTCCTGGGCGGCCTCGTAGATCGGGTAGTACTGCTCGTGGCCCATCAGCGGGTTCGCTCCCGCGCTCGGGAACTGGACGGCGACGAACTTCTCCTCGTCTGCGCGTCGGTCGATCTCTTCGGCGGCCTCTTCGGGCTTCTGCGGGGCGATCAGGATCGAGCCGTAGAAGTCGGGGTCGGCGTCGAGGATCGTATCGAGCATCCACTCGTTGTAGGCGCTCGCGATCGCGGCGGCGAGGTCGTCGTGGTGGACGGCCCCGAGCGCGAGATTCTGTGAGGGGGTCAGGACGACCTTGTTGATGCCGAGTTTCTCGAAGTGACCCTCTTTGACGTCCTCGGGCGAGTTGACGATGACTCGGTCAGCCCGCCCCGTGAAGTCCGGGTGGATCGCGCCGGGCGAGGGGTAGACGCTCTTGACGACCTTGCTCCGGACACGCTCTTCTTCGCGTGGATCGGACGGCTTGTTGCGGGTGTGAATCCACTGGTTGTACGGCTCTTCCAGATACGGGAAGAAGTCCTCTTGACTCTCTCTGACGTGTGCGTCGGCGTCGATGACGACTGGTAAGTCGTCCATCGATTGCAGGCTACTGGTTTTCGCCATGGATAGACACTACGTTCCATCCTATTAAAACGTATCGTCCGTGTAGAGGCGAGCGAGACGCCCGCTTCGCGTCGTCGGTCTCGAACACTCCCGGTTCGAGTCTCGCACTCTCACGCCCTCCGCGGAACTCCGGTTCACTCGGGTAACTGGTCGACCGTCGTCACGACCGGGCAGGTCGCGTTGAGCAGGATCGACTGGGCGACGCTGCCGAACAACACCTTGCCGGCCGGCGAGCGCTTCCGACTGCCGGTCACGACGTACCGGGCGTCGACCTCGTCGATGTAGTCGACGACCCGCTCTGCGGGGTTGCCGACCAACCCGACGGCATCGTACGGGACGTCGAGACCGACGGCCGCCTCAGCGGCAATTTCGGCGGCGATCTCACGGACCCGTTCGATCTCGGTCGGACTCCCGGTCTTGTCGACGCTCGCCCGCTCGAGGTCGACGAACTCCGATCGCGTCAGGACGTGGACGACGTGAACCTCGTCGTCGAAGGCGTCGGCGAGCCGTGCTGCTTCGTCGACGACGGTCGCCGCGCGCTCGGTTCTATCCACTGCTGCAACGAGTACCATGCACGCAGTGAGCACCCTGCTCACTTTACTGTTGCTCTCGAGTCGACGTGACGTCTGGCCGTTTGAACCAGGTCTGAGAAGTGTTCTCGGGTGTGGGCGCTCAGCTCAGAGCGAGACGACGCCGACTTCGCCCTCGATGTCGATGGAGGTACCGAACGCCGAGGAGAGGTCGTCGAGGTAGGTCAGGATCTCCGTCGCCTGCTCGCCGGTCGCCCGCTTCGGGATGCCGACGTAAGACTCGGGACTCGAGAGCCAGGTCGCCGGGTAGATTTCGATGCGCTCGACGCCGTCCTCGCCGAAGGTGCAGACGGGGACGGTACAGCCGGGACCGACGAACATTCCCTCAGACGGGTGCAACAGCGTCTCTTCGGTCCCGAACGACGCCGACTCGGTGGCGTCCGAGGCTGGCTCGCCCCACGGGTAGACCAGTCCACGCGCGGCGAAGCCTTCGGAGGGTGTCGCCTCGAGCGGGTGGGTGTCGAGGTCGTGGTGGTGCTGGTAGTAGAACTCGGCGGGGAGGCGCTCGACGGAGTCGCTCTGGAAGAAGAAGTCGCCGGGATCGTAGAAGATGGGGACGCCCTCGTAGAGTTCGATGCCACGCATCGGTGCGTGACTGCCCTGGCAGACGACGACGTCTGCACCCTCGTCGGCACACTGGTGGGCGAACTCGACGATGCACGCCGGTGGGACGGTCATGTCGCCGTCGGGGGCGAACTCGTGGGTGTGGAGGTGGGCGATGGCGACGTCGGCGCGGTTGTCGGCGTCGGCGACCGCTCGCAGGTTGCCCGCCACGTCGTTCGCGTTGAGCGTCATCTCTGCGCCGTCGACGTCCTCGTTCTCGACGTAGCGCTGGACCGTGTTGTGCAGTCCGTGTCTGTTGATCAGGATCTCTTCACCCTCCTTCGTGATCCACCAGCCGAACTGTTTCGCGAGCGTCTTGATCGACTCGAGCGTCTCCGCGTCGACCTCGTAGTACAGTCTGACCGGGTTGACGCCGGGACGGCCACGCATGTCTGAGCGTGCTTCACCGGCACGGCTCCAGGGGGTGAACGTCGCAGTCATCGAGACGAGACCGACCCGGCCGTTCTCGGTGTCGACGTACGTCGGCGAGCGTGCTTCACCGAGGTTCTCACCCGCGCCCGCGTGGGCGACGCCAGCGTCATCGAGTGCGTCCCAGGTGCTTCGGAGACCGCCGTAGCTGTAGTCGAGCGCGTGGTTCGACGCCTGTGAGATCGCGTCGAACCCGCCCCAGGCGAGTTCGTCGGCGATGAACCGCGGCGCTCGCATCCAGGTGCCACCGGCTTCGGCCGCCGGATACACGTTTTCGCCGTCGTACTCCGTGATCACCGTCTCGAGGTGGGTGATGCCGACGTCGGCGTCTCTGAACACCTCGACGAGGTCGAGAAACTGCTCGTCGGTACACATCGAGAACCGGCGATTGACGTTCGCGTCTCCGGATAGGGCTATCGTAATTGTCATGGTTGTTCGAACCCTTCCGATACCTTCTCGGCTCGGAGGTTATATGTGTCGATAGTCACGCTCGAGACAGAAAGCGGCCGCTGGCCCAGTGTGTCCGAACTCGCCAGCCGCACCATCGCTCGAGGCTGTGAGCGCAACAGTGGGCCGTCCCCGGCGTGTCCGGAGACGGTGGGTGTGTGGATGTCCACGTCCAGGGTTGGACGGGGGTCGGTGGTGTGGGTGGGTTCGGATTAGAAGTTCTCGAGTCGGTACTCGCCGTCTTCGATGAGCGTCACGCCGTCGACGACGACGGTCGGCTCGAGTTGGATGCCGTCGAGGTGGAGCGAACTGCGGTACTGACCGCCGAGGTTCGTCCCCGTCCCGCAGGCGAAGTGGACGCCGCCGCGGACCTGCTTGTGTTCGATGTAGTTGCCGTTCGGGCGGGCGTTCGGCTGGGTCATCGCGGAGAACTCGCCGATCCAGTAGGAGTTCTCGTCGCCGTGGCGGTCGATGTAGCGCTCGAGTGCGCGCGCCTCTTTGCCGCCGCGGATCTCCTGGATGCGCCCCTCTTCGACCTCCCAGATGATGGGGTCGTCGAGGATGCCGACGCCCATCATGAAGCTCTCGTGGACGATGGTGCCGTTGACGGTCTCTTCGATCGGACAGGTGGGTGTCTCACCCATCGGGAACCGGGCGCGGACCTGTCGGCGGCCCTCGATACTGAACTCGACGTCGGTGCCGTACGGCGAGGTCACTTCGATCCAGTCGGCTTCCTCCAGAATGTCGGCGACCTCGTCGGTGAAGCCGTCGACTTCGGCGGGGTCTGCGGTGATCGCTCCCTGCGTGAAGGAGTCCTCGGTCGGGTCGGCGAGGAGAATGTAGTCGACGCCGAGGTCGTACCGTGCGTGTTCGACGGCGGCGGCGTGGCTGACGGTGAACGTCATCAGGTTGACGATCACGTCGGTCTCTTTCACACCCGCCGAGACCTCCTTCGTGGGTTCGTTGTTGGGCGCGTCGAGTTTCTGAATAATCGAAATCGTCGGCTCGACGCCCATCGTCGAGAGGATGCCCGCGACCGTGTGGTAGATGAGCGGGCTGACGTTCGTGTCGGTGAGGATGTGTGCTCGCTCTTCCTCGCCGGTGAGGCGGTACTCGAGGATCTTGTGCGTGTTCTGGATAATCTCTTGCAGACGACCCGGCTTCGACGCTGCGTCGGCGTAGCGAACGAAGTCGTCCTGACTCCACAGATTGGACATTGCGGTCTGTACCGTCGAATCCGACCCACATATAAACTTCGCTTGGCCATCTCCCGTGGTTTTCCGCGGGTGTCCTCTCACACGTTCTCCCTGGTGTGCATACTGGTGGCCGTCGGACGGTGTGGCTTGCAGGCCCACGGCGTTTCTCCCCTAGAGGTATATACGTCGGCGAGAGTACAACCAGCTATGACACGTGACCCTCCGGAGTCAGAGCCTGCGAGTATCGAGGACCTTCGCCACCGCGAGGCCGGCGAGACGGCCGACGATCCGTACGAGGAGGTCGACGTTGACGAACTGCCGACGTGGTGGCAGGACGCGATCGAGGAGTTCGAACGGTACGGTCTCCGACCGTTTCGTCCCTCCCGGTTTCTCGACGGATCGATCGCCTACTCGCGGGTTCGCGACCTGGCGGACGAACTCGAGACAGACGTTCGCATCGTCGGCAAGAACGTGACCGAGGGGAGCCACTGGCAGATCGTCGTCGACGGCGAGGAGGTCGGCCCGATTCTGAAGAAACGAACCGTCATGGGATACACCGTCTACGAGATCGACGGTGACGAGTTCGAGTCGCTCGTCCGGTCTGCAGTTTCAGAGTGAGTTCTCGCCGTCTTCCGCTCTGAGATCCACTCGCCCTCGAGTCGCCGCCAGGTCGTCGAGTCGCCGTCGGAGTCGTCCGTTCACTCGAGTCGTCGACGCGGGGGACTCCCTGGCTCGTCTCTCGCGACGACCGATCCTCGGTCGTGGTATCGTTTGCATTTGGGCACACACGCAATCAACATATAAAGTAAAACATCTCGAACACGCCACTATCGAAAACCTTCATGATCGAACCAAAACGTTCAAATACAGCTACTGCAATGGATAGCTCTATGGGGCGTAACAAGCCACAGGCAGAGAGTAGTAGAGCGGATGTCACGTCACGCGCGAACCGCCGAGCGTTCCTCGCGAGCGTCGGTGCCGTCTCGGCGTTCGGACTCGCCGGCTGTACGGGCAACGGCGACGACGACTCCGGCGGCAGTGACGACGGCGGCAACGGAAACGGCGGCGGTGACGACTTCCCGAGCGAGAACATTCGACTCGTCGTTCCGTTCGGTCCCGGTGGTGGGACCGACATCTACGCGAGGCACTTCGCACCGGAAACGTCACAGTACATCGATACGACGATCGCTATCGACAACATCGAAGGTGCTGGTGGTGCACTCGGGCTGACCGACGCGTACAACTCCGACCCGGACGGCCACACGCTCGGCTTCGGTGTCCCCCCAGGCACCTCGATGCTGGGCTACGTCGCCGCACCGGAGAACTTCGACATCGAGTACGAGAACTTCGAACCGGTCGGGATCATGGGCCTGAACACGAACGTCGTCATGGCCAACCCCGACCTCGGCATCGACTACCAGGACGCCGTCGACATGTACCAGTCCGGCGACCTGACCACCATCGGCGCACACCAGCACGGCCAGGCGACCCACGTCGCCTCCGTCGTCGCTCGAGAGAACCACGGTCTCGCGTGGGAGGAGTACGTCTCCTACGACGGCTCCGGCGACATCGCACAGGCGGTCGCCTCCGGTGAGATTCCGGTTGGACTCGTCTCCGAGCCGGCGGCCGTTCCGTTCATGGAAGACGGCAGCGTCGACATCATCGCCGACGTCTCCTCGTACGGTGGTATCACGACCGAACTCCCCTCGGTCACCGACTACGGCTTCGACGACATGGACTACCTCGTCCTCTCGCGTGCGTGGCTCGCACCACCGGGAACTCCCGAGGAACCCCGGCAGATCATCGCCGAAGCACTCGAAGAGGCGTGTAACTCCGAGGCCACCGCGGAGTGGGCAGAGGACACGGGCAACGACGTCACCTTCGGTGGCATCGAGGAGTGTCGCGAGAGCTGGCACGGCGCACTCGAGGCGATTCCGGAGGCCGTCGACATCGACATGCTTCGCGAAGAGATGGGAATCTAACCTCGCACCGTCGTCACGGCTATCACCACTCACGTGCGAGGGTGACTGTTTCACACTATCAACCGTACACCACAATCACTGATCCATGTATTTCAAAAAGCTAGCATACTCAGAACAGGCGCTCCTCATCGGGATGATGGTGATCGCAGCGTACATGTTCGTCACCTCGTACGACTATCCGGAGAACACGAGGATGTTCCCGCAGATCACTGCGACGGTCACGATGGTGGGTTCGGGCCTCCTGCTCGTGCGCCATCACCTCCCTTCGGCTCTCCAGACGGTCGTCACCGGGTCGATCAGCGTTGGCTCGTTCGACGACGAACTCGAAGACGATGCGGAACTCGAGGACCAGACGGTCGATAGGCCGATCGGCAACGAACTGTTCACCACGTTACTCACGGGCCTGTACGTCCTGGTCGGTCTCTCGATCGGGTTCGTCTGGATCACCCCGTTGTTCGTCGCCGCGTACCTCCTCTGGTTCGAGATCAAGTGGTACCTGATCGCGTTCCTGACCGCCCTCAGCTACGTGATCACGCTGGTGTTCCTGCACGTGTTTAACTTCAACATCGATCGAGGCTTCCTGCTATGACGTTCGCCGAACTCGTCCAGGGATTCGAGATCGTATTTAGCTGGCCGACGCTCGTGTACGTCTTCATCGGCATCTGCCTCGGCATCGTGCTGGGTGCGATTCCAGGACTCGGGGCGATCATCGGTATCGCCATCTTGCTGCCGATCAGCGCACCGCTGGGTGGGGGGAACGCGATCATCCTCTTCATCTCGATCTATCTCGGCGCGCTCTACGGGGGGAGCGTCGCTGCCATCTTGCTCAACGCACCCGGGACGGCGAGTGCGGCCGCGACGACGTTCGATGGCTATCCGATGTCACGCAGAGGGCTCGCGAAGACGGCACTCGCATCCTCTGCGGTCTCCTCGTCGATCGGTGGCCTGATCTCGATCGCAATCTTGTTCCTGCTGGTGCCGTTTCTCACCACCATCGTGCTGGCGTTCGGGACGCCCGAGTACCTCCTGGTCGCCGTCCTCGGACTGGCGATGATCACCGTCGTCTCCGGCGACTCGATGGTGAAAGGGATCACCGTCGGGAGTTTCGGGCTGATGATCACCAGCATCGGTATCGCGCCGATGTCCGCGAACTTCCGCTATCCGATCAGTATGCACCTCTACGACGGCATCAGTTTCGCGGCCGTCCTCATCGGTCTGTTCGCCGTCGCCGAGATGATCAAACTCTCCGGCGAGGGTGGATCGATCGCGAAGAACACCTCGACCGATGGTGGTGCGGCGGAAGTCGGCAGTATCCTCGACGGTGCGAAGGAGACTGTCACCAGACCGCTCACGGTCGCGAAGTCCGCCGTCATCGGCATGGCCGTCGGCGCAATGCCCGGTGCCGGGGCGTCCGTCTCGAACTTCATCGCCTACGCCGAAGCGATGCGTTCCGACCCGGACCCAGGCACCTTCGGAACGGGGAACATCCGTGGTGTCATCTCCTCTGAGGCGTCGAACAGTGCGACCTGTGCTGGCTCGCTCATCCCGACGCTCTCGTTCGGCATTCCCGGCAGTGGCGTGACCGCACTCTTGCTCGGTGCGTTGTTGATGCACGGTCTCCAGCCTGGCCCGGACCTGTTCTCTCCAGAGGCCCACCTGGCGACGACCTACAGTTTCTTCGTCGCGCTCCTGATCGGGAACGTCATCATCGTCATCGTCGGCCTGGCGCTCATGACGAGAATCGAGTTCGTCACCAAGATCAACACCCACTACCTGGTGCCGATCGTGATGGTACTCGCCATCTTCGGGAGTCTCGGTCTCCGTGGGAACTTCATGGACATCATCACGGTGTTCCTCTTCGGCATCCTCGGCTACTTCATCGTCCAGCACAACTACTCGGTCATCGCGCTGGTCCTCGGCGTCGTCCTGGGACCGATCGTCGAATCGAACCTCTACCGCTCGTTCCAGATCTCCGGCGGATCACCGTGGATCTTCGTCGACCCCGGACGCCCGATCTCGCTCTCGCTGACGTTGATGATCGTCGCCATCTTGCTCTTACCGTTCGTCGTGCCGGCAGTGAAGCGCCGCCTCAACCGTTCCTGAGGCGGACCATCGCTTTTCTGCGGTCAGCTGTGCACTCGAGTGACACGCTCCGCTTCCGTCCGCCGCTCTCCTCACCGCCTCCGCTTCCGTCCGCCGCTCTCCTCACCGCCTCCGCTTCCGTCCGCCGTTCTCCTCACCGCCTCCCCTTCCGTCCGCCGTTCTCCTCACCGCCTCCCCTTCCGTCCGCCGTTCTCCTCACCGCCTCCCCTTCCGTCCGCCGCTCTCCTCACCGCCTCCGCTTTCACTCGAGTCCTCACCCCGGCTACCGGTGTTTCAACCTACGCTGACTCCTCTGTCACTGTCCATCTTCGGTGACGGCGACGGCGAGGTTGTCGAGGATACGCTCGAGTTCGCGACGGCGCGAGCCAATCGCGAGGCGATCGATGAGAACCGACAGCCTCGAGCCGAAGGTGAACGCCGACCGTGCGGTGACGCGTGTCGCTGCCCCGTCTCCGGTCTCGCTCACCTCCTCGAGCGTGATCCAGGTCCCCATCTCCGAGAAGACGCCGTCGGTGCCACGCTGCTCGAACGCGTAGTACCGATCGTCACAGCGAAACTCGAGTTCGGTCTCCACCTCGTTCAGCCAGACGCGGGCGACCGTCGTTTCGCCCACTCGTTCGGTCGACTCGAGTTCGTACACGCCCGTGTACTCGACGATCCGTTCCGGTGAGAGTTCGGCGTCGACGTCGCTCACCGCACCTTCGATCACGTACGAGACTTCGACCTCTTGCATGTCCACTCCTCGCACTCCCGGTGAATAACTGTACGGTCCTCGGCGCAACCGGAATCGCTAAGTGCTCGAGATTGGTCCTTCTGCGTACGTTCGACCAACAGTGACACTCTTCAGGCGTACCACAGCGAGCCTGGTCCAGTCGCTCGGGATCACCGGAGCCACTGCCATCCTCGTCGTCGGCGTCCTCGCCCCGTCCGGTCTCGACTCCCAGATTCAGGCCGTTCTCGCGGTATTCCTCGCGACGGTCGTCCTCTGGATCACGAAACCGGTACCCTACGAGATCTCGAGCGTCCTCTGTGTCGTCTTACTCTACGTCCTCGGAACTGCAGAGTCGTTCTCACAGGCGGCCTCCGGCTTCTCGGACTCGCTCGTCTTCTTCCTCCTGTTGTTGTTACTACTCGGCAAGAGCGTCTCGAAGGTCGGTCTCGACGAGTGGGTCGCCAACCGGCTCACGACCGCGACGAGTACGCCCCGGTCGTCGTTCTGGCGGCTCTCGTCTGCGATCCTCCTCCTGGCGTTTCTCATGCCGTCGGGGATGGCCCGTGCGGTCGCGTTCATGCCCGTCGTCGACCAGATCAACGAGACCTACGGTCTCGGTGACGACAGTCCGTTCAGGCGCGTGGGCTACTTCCTGGTCGGCCACGTCAACCCGATGGTCTCGCTGGCGTTGATGACCGGCGGCGGGATGTCGGTACTGACTGCGGAACTCATCGACTCGATGGTCCGGCCGATCACCTGGATCGAGTGGGCGCTGTTCATGGCTCCGCCGGTCGTCGCCCTCTACGTCGGCATCGTCCTCACCTCGAGTCGCCTCTTCTCGATCGGCGACACGGTGACGGTCACGCCCACGCCCGAGCGGGACGCGACCGCGGCGACCGATGGGGAGGCTGCGGGCGGTTCGGCGGGGGACTCGCTCGAGACCGACGCGGTCTCCTCCCAGCCACTCTCTCCCGACCAGCGCTTCGTCGTCACGTGTTTGCTGTTCGCGATCTCCCTCTGGATCGTCGGCTCGTTCGTCGGCATCCCGACGATCCTTCCGGCGATGATCGTCGTCGCAATCTTCTCCCTGCCCTGGTATCGGATCATCACTGTCGACGAGTTTCGCACCCTCAGCTGGGGCTTTCTGTTTCTCATCGGGACGATGCTCTCGCTGATCGAGGTCATGCAGGCGGTCGGTGCCTTCGATTTCGTTCTCGGGGTCGTCTTCTCGGTCGTCCCCGCGGACAGCCACACCGCCGTCGTCCTGGCGATTCTCTTCCTCTTCGCCATCGGTCTGCGTAGCTCTTTCTCCTCGATCGCCGCCGCCATCTTGATCCTCTTTCCGGTGTTCGTCGAGTTCGCCGCCGTCCTCGAGATCAACGCCCTGTTCCTCTCCTTTACCCTCCTGCTCGTCCTCGCGGCGACGATCATCTTCCCGTTCAACTTCTCGACCGTCCTCATCGCCTACGAACGCGGCCCGCTCTCCCTGCTCGAGGTAACCCTCCTCGGCCTGCTGACGCTCGCCTTCGCCACACTCGTCGCCACGCTCAGCTGGCTCCTCTACTGGCCCGTCCTCGAGACACTCACGAGCGGCCTGTTCTGACCGCGCTGCCATGCGAAGGCTTTTGGTGGCGTCGTGTGAGGATTCCACATGGAGTATACGACACTCGGCTCGACTGGCGTGAGCGTCAGCAAGATCGGTCTCGGCTGTATGAGCTTTGGCTCGCCGTCCTGGCGCGACTGGGTCCTAGACGAAGACGAGTCGCGAGCGATCCTCGAGCGGGCTATCGACCTCGGCGTCAACTTCTTCGACACCGCGAACGTCTACTCGGCGGGCGAGTCTGAGCGCGTCCTGGGTTCCGTCGTCGACGAGTACGACCGCGACGAGTTCGTCCTCGCGACCAAGGTTCGCTTTCCGACCGACGAGGACTACCCGAACGCCTCGGGACTCTCCCGGAAGTCCATCGAACAGAACCTCGAGGCGAGTCTCGAGCGTCTCGGCGTCGACACGGTCGACCTCTACCAGATCCACCGCCGGTGTCCGGAGACGCCGCCCGCGGTGACGATGCGCGCACTCGACGACGCGGTTCGGCGGGGACAGGTGCGCTACCTCGGCGCGTCGTCGATGTGGGCCCACGAGCTCGCCGACTACCTCCACACCGCAGACCGCCTCGGACTCGAGCGCTTCGCGACGATGCAAAACCACTACAACGTCATGTACCGCGAGGAAGAACGCGAGGTGGTCCCGCTGTGTCGTCGCGAGGGCGTCGGCATGATCCCCTGGAGTCCGCTCGCCCGAGGCTGTGCGGCCAGACCGCACGAGGAGCTGACCGCGACGGAGCGTGGCCACAGCGACCGCGACCGCCACAGCGCTCGCCACGACACCTACCTCGGTAACGGCGGCCGCGAGATCAACGAGCGCCTCCAGGAACTCGCCGCCGACATGGACGTCTCGATGGCCCAGGTCGCGCTGGCGTGGCTCTGTCACCAGGACGGCGTCTCCGCGCCCATCGTCGGTGCGACGAGCGTCTCCCACCTCGAAGAGGCCGTCGAGGCCACCGAACTCTCCCTCTCCGATTCGGACCTCGCCTACCTCGAGGAACCGTACGAGCCGACCGCCGTCATCGGCCACGACTGAGTCGCGCCCGTACACAGAACCCACCCGTTCGAACCTCACAGTATCATTGTATAGTGAGATTGTAGAACTATCTGAATTGTTACTATCGTGTCTGTGGCTCACTGTGCCAGCGAACTGGGACGGCTCACTGACGGATAGGCTCGTGAATGTGGTCTGTACTCGAGTGATTTTTCCGTCTGAGTACTCCTACCAGCGCATCCCTCCACACTCGATGATACTGTTCTCCACTCACTGAAACAATAATCAGATTATAATACCTCTCTGGTAGGGGTTTTCTGGGGAGGGGGAGGGGTGGCGGCTCGAACCCGTCTCTTCCCGTGAGACCGCTCCCGAATACTTTAGCACCGAACCGCCGTAGCGCCACTATGATCGCTCTCCTCTCCGTGTCGGCTCGCACCGGTTCGCTCGCAGCGATTCGTGCGGAGCGTGAACAGGCGTGAACTGTGCGGACCTTCGCGCGTCGATTCCCGCACTCGAGACGGTCACCTACCTCAACTTCGGCGCGAGCGCGCCGACACCGCGGCCGGTCGTCGATGCCGCGGCGGCGTTCCTCGAGCGCCACGGATTCGATGCTCCGGCGAACGAGGGGATGTATACCGCAGCGTCTGCCACCGCCGAGGGGGTGCGAGAGACGGTCGCCGGCTTCGTCGGAGCGCGCCCCGAGGACATCGCGCTCACCACCAGCACGACCGACGGCATCAACCGCGTCGCGGGTGCGTTCGCCTGGGAACCGGGCGACGTGGTCGTCCGGACCGACCTCGAGCACCCGGCCGGCGTACTCCCCTGGGAGCGCCTCGAGCGCCTCCACGACGTCGAGGTGCGCGTCGTCGAGAGCGAGGCGGGCCGTCTGGACCTCGAGACCTACCGCGAGGCGGTGGCCGGGGCGTCACTGGTCTGTGTCAGTGCGCTCTCCTGGACGTTCGGCACCCGGCTACCGGTCGCCGACCTGGTCGAGATCGCCCACGAGACCGGGGCGTTCGTCCTCGTCGACGCCGTCCAGTGGCCGGGCCAGGTCCCGCTCGACGTCGGCGCGTGGGGTGCCGACGCCGTCGCCTTCGCGGGCCACAAGTGGCTCCTCGGCACCTGGGGCGCGGGCGTCCTCTACGTCGACGCCGACGCCGCAGACCGCCTCCAGCCGCCTGCCATCGGCTACGCGAGCGTCGTCGACCCCGACACCTCGCCGTACGAACTCGCCCCCGGAGCGGCGCGCTTCGAGGTGGGTACCAGACCCCTGGTCCCGCACGTCGCACTCGAGACGGCGATCACCACGCTCGAGGACGTCGGTCTCGAGACGGTCGAAGCGAGAATCGAGCGGCTCGCGAGCAGGCTCACCGCACGGATTCCGGCCGACCGGCTGTTCAGCCCGCGCGAGCCGGAATCTGGACTGGTCACCGTCGCCGTCGACGACCCGGAGGCGGTCACCGAGGCGCTCGGCTCGGAGGGGATCGTCGTCCGGTCGCTCCCGTCTCCGAGCGCGGTCAGGCTCTCGGTTCACGCCGTGAACTCCCCTCAGGAAGTCGACGCGGCGGCCGAGGCGCTCGAGCGACACTGGTGAGCACCGAGAACCCCTGGGCCGGTTCTCGACTGGTGGTAGCCACGGCCGGGTTCTTTGATACCTGCCGTCGTACCGGAGCTATGGAAGGGCTACGCTGGGTCCAGCTACCCGACGACGAACGACTCGAGTTCCTGGGACGAGGTGGGACGGGTGTGCTCTCGTTCGCCACGGAGTCCGGCCGAGCACCGGTCTCGATTCCGGTCTCCTACGGCTTCGACCCCGACGAGGCGGTCTTTTATTTCCAGCTCTCGACGCCGAAAGACGGCCGCAAACAGGAACTGGTCGACGAACCGGTCTCGTTCGTCGTCCACCGAGAGACCGACCACGGCTGGCGAAGCGTCGTCGCTAGCGGCTCGTTGACCGACGTCACCGAAGCGCCGGCGGAGTCGGCGCTGATCCAGGGCATGTGGGCGATCGAGATTCCCGCCGTCGACGTCTTCGAGCGCCCACGGCGGGAAGTGACGTTTCGCTACTTTCGGCTCGAGCCAGAGACGATGACGGGCCGGAAGGAAGTCGCGACGGACGCCTGAGCGCCCGCGGTGGACGACGGACTGCACTCACCGCGTCTACTCCGACGGCTGTCGCCGAACGCCGACCGCGAGTGCGAGTGCGACGGCGAGGAGGGCGAGCCCGACGCCGAACCCGGGGAGTGACTCGTCGTCGTCAGCGTCGGCTGGCTCGCCGTCGTCGCTCGAGTCCTCCCCACGCTCGTCGTCCGCAGGGTCGGTCGCCCGCTCGTCGTCGTCCGTCTCCGTCGCGCCGTCGTCTTCGACCGTGTCGACGACGGCCACGACGCCGCCGGACTCACCCCCGACGCGCACGATGTAGTCACCCGTCTCGTCGAAGGCGTAGGTGAACGAGAGTCGCACCGACTCGCCGGCTTCGAGCGAGACGGACTGGCTCTCGAGCGTCTCGCCACCGGCCGTGAGCGTGATCGACTCGCTCCCCGCTCCATCGCCGGTGTTCTCGAGTCTGGTCTCGACGGTCAGCGCCTCGCCGACGCCGATCACCGTCTCGCTGATCGAGACGTCGGTGACCGAGATGTCGGCCACAGGCGTTGGCTCCGGCGTCGATGGGGGTGGGAGGACGATTCCTCCGCCGCCGCCGGAGGAGCCGCTCTCCTCGTCGACCGCGAAGGCCGTCTCGAAGTGCGCCTCGTTTCCGGCGAGGTCGACGACGGTGACGGCGGTCTCGTAGCTCACACCGTCCTCGACGGTGAGCGTGTGTTCGGCCCAGCTCGAGGTGAGCTGTGTCGCCTCTTCGCCCGTCACGTCGACACCGTCGACCGTGAGCGTGATCGCGCTCACGTCGATGCCGGTGGTCTCGTCCGCGTACTCGAACCGGACCGTCGTCTCGTTGGTCCCTGCCTCGAGCGTCTCGCCCTCGGCCGGGGTGACCGACTCGAGCGCGGGCGCGTCGGTGTCCTCGGCGAGCACGCCGTAGGTCGAGAAGCGCTCGACCGCGGCGACCCAGTACTCGCCGGTGAGTCCGAGGTCGGGCCGGTCGACTGTCTCGACGCTCGTGTCCACCGGTTCCCACGCCCCGACCGTCGCGTTGTAGCGCTGGAGCGAGACGTTCGCTGGCTCGTCGACGCCGTCGACCGCGGAGAGGTCGACCGGGACGTGAATCCTCGCGCCCGTCAGGTTCGCCACGAGACGCTCGTCGAGGTCGGCCGTGAGGAAGCCGACGCCGACCTGCGAAGCGTCGAGTTCCTCGTAGGCGTCGGCGTTCTCCGAGAGCGCGGCGTACAGTCCTTCGAGGTCGCCATCAGTGTCGAACTCGACGAAGGTTCCCGTTTCGGCGTTCAGGAGCGTTCCGGTGGCGTTCTCGGTCGCGAAGTCCGTCCGAACGCTCACCGACGCGGTCGCCGTGGTGGGGTTTCCAGCGCGGTCCTGGCCCTCGACGGCGACCGCGTACTCGCCCGAGGCGTCGAACTCGAGCGTGCCGTTCCAGGCGCGTTCTCCGACTGGAGCGACGGTCAGCCCCTCGCTGGTTCCGTTCGGGTTCGTGACGGTCACCGTCGGTGGTGATGCCAGCCGCTCGTCGCTCCGAATCTCGAGCGTTGCGTTCTCTCCGCTGCCGTCGGTGATGGCGGCGGCGAGCGACGGCGGCTCCCGGTCGACGACGACCGTCTCAGCCGCACTCGAGGCGTTCGTCCCACCGTCCTCGTCGGTGACGACCGCCGTGAGTGTGTAGTGGCCGTCGTCGGGGACCTGCTCGTCGAGCGGCAGGTCAGCAATCCACGCCTCGCCGTTGCGGTCGGCGGCGACCGACGCCGAGAACGTCGTGTTCTCAGAGAGCGCGAGGACAGTTACGCTCGTAACCGTCGTCTCGCTCGAGGCGGTCCCTTCGACGGTGACCGTCTCGTTCGCGTAGACCGTCTCCCCGACTGTCTCGGAGCCCGTGACGGACGTGACCGTCACCTCGGGTGCGGGCAACCCGACGGTGACCGTGCGCGTCTTCGAGTCCGTCGGTGTGGCGACGACCAACTCGTATGCACCTGGCTCGAGGGTCGGAATCTCGAGTTCGAACTCGACGGTAGTGTTCTCGCCGGGTGCGAGCGTTACCTGCTCGGTGGTGTTCGCGACCGGCTGTTGGTATCCCGACCCGCTCGGCTCCTCCGCGAGCAGGGCTACCACTGGCATGCCGTCGACGCTCGAGCTTCCGACGTT
Organism: Natronobiforma cellulositropha; assembly: GCF_025629245.1. Taxonomy (GTDB): domain Archaea; phylum Halobacteriota; class Halobacteria; order Halobacteriales; family Natrialbaceae; genus Natronobiforma; species Natronobiforma cellulositropha. The sequence continues at coordinate 7,059 of NZ_JANZXN010000020.1, read as the reverse complement.
CTCGACCGTCGCCGTTGCGCTCGTCGTTCCGCCGGTGGCGATTTCGGTGGGCGCGTCGAACGCGACGATCTCGAGCGCTGGTCCCGTCACCTCGACGGGCTGTGTCACCACGTCGTCGGGGGTCTCGATGCGGAACTCGTAGTCACCCGCGCCGAGCGGTGGGACCTCGAGATCGAACGTGACGGTAGTGTTCTCGCCGGGACCGAGGCTGACCTGCGCTGTGGTGTGAGCGACGGGCGGCTGCGGGGTCGTCCCGCTCGAGTCCTCGAGTAAGACGAGTGAGACCGTTTCGGTGTCGGCGCTCGCGTCGCCGACGTTCTCGACGGTCGTCGAGACGGTGAGGTTCTCGTCGCCGTCGATCTCGGCGGGAGCCTCGACGGCAGTGAGCTCGAGGGTCGCGCTGATATCCGGCTCGAGCGCGACGTCCTGGGTGGTATCCGGATCGACGATCTGGGACTGCCACTCGTAGCCGTCGGCGTCGTAGCCGACCGACCAGCGGCCGGTGACGTTCACTTCGTACCAGCCGCTCTCGTTCGTGATGGCCGTGTCGACCGTTCCATCGAGGTCGGTCGAGGTGACGGTCGCGCCCTCGATCGGCTCGCCGGTGGTCGCGTCCGTGACCGTCCCGTTGACCGTCGGGAGCGGGTCCATGTCGATTGGGTCGTAGTGCACCCGCTCGTCCTCGCCGACTTCGATGTTGATCCGACGCTCGTCATCGTAGCCCGGCGCCAGGATGTCCATCTTGAACACACCCTCGACCAGGGCCACGTCGTAGACGCCGTCGGCGTCGGTCGTGGCCGTCGTGTTGAACCCGCCCTCGAGGTCGCCGATGTTGCCGTAGCCGACTCCTTCCTGCTGGACGATCACGAGTTCCGCGCCCTCGATCGGCTCGCCGGTCTCGGCGTCGAGGACGGTGCCGGTGAGCGAGGCGGTCGTCTCTGTGAGTTCGAGGTCGAGGGTCGTCGTCCCGTCGACGTCGACGCCGACATCGGTCTCACCCGTCGTCTCGTAGCCGTCTGCGAGGACGTCGACGGCGTAGGTGCCTGGGGGGACCTCGAGTTCGAACGCGCCGTCGGATTCGGTTACCGTCTCCAGTGGCGTGATTGGTCGCTCGACGGCGCTGACCGTCGCGTTCTCGATTGGCTCGCCGGTCTCGGCGTCGGTGACAGTGCCGGTGATCGTCCCGGTCGGTCCCGGTAGTGCCGTGAGCCACGGCTCGAAGCGAACACTCTCGTTCGCCTCCTCCCAGTGATCGATCGCGTCACCGTCTCCGTCGGCGACGACGCCGGTCTCGGGGTCGACGACGTTCCCGCTCGGTCCGCTTTCGGCACCCCACCAGTTCTCTCGGGCGTCGAACTGCAACCCGTCGCTGAGAATCGCCTCGACGCCGAGCGCGTTGTCCTCGAGCGAATTGTCACTGAACTCGACGGCGTCGAGAACCGACTGGTCCACCTCGAATCCGTACTCGTAGATCCACATCGCGGCGTCCGTACTGTCCTCGAAGACGTTCCCAGTGATCGTCACCGACGGTTCGTCGTACTCGAGACCGTGGTCCTCGAGGTAGACGCCGTAGTCGTTCCCCGAGAGCGTGTTGTTTTCGAACGTGAGATTCCAGCCGAGCGGGTACACCCCGCGATGCGTGTTCGTGAACGTCGACTCGCTGACAGTCACGTCGGCCGTTCCCATGTGGGTATAGACGCCGTTCAGTCCGCCAGAACTCGTGACGTTCGACACCGTGGTGGTCGTCGCCCCATCGACGTACACTCCGCTCGTCTCCGGTTCGATGTCCAGGCGTTCGACGGTGACACCGTCGGCGTCTTCGACGCGCACACCGCTATCGTACCCGAGAATCTCGAGATCGGACAGGGTGACGCTGTTCGTTTCCGTGATCGTGATTCCGGCGTCACCGATTCCCTCGAGCACCGGCGACGTCCCGACACCGGTTAGCGTCAGCGGTGAATCGATCGTCACCGATTCGTCGTAGGTGCCGTACTCGACGCAGACTGTCTCGCCGGCCGCCGCGCCATCGATACCGGTCTGGATCGAGTCGCCGGCAGACACCACGACGTCACAACCCGTAGTGTCGCCATCGATGCCGACCGTCTCGCTGTGTGTGCCGGTCGTCCCGTCCTCGGCTTCGGCGGTCAGCGTGACGGTGTAGGTTCCAGGTTCGTCGTAGGTGTGCTCGACGAGTTCACCAGTATCGGTGGCGCCGTCGCCGAAGGTCCAGTCGTGGGTGGCGATCTCGCCGGGGTACTCGCCCGCGGAGGCGTCGAACGTGCAGGTCTCGTCCTCACAGTCGACCGTGAAGTACGCCAGCTTGCCGACCCAGGGGTCGAACGCGATCCATCCATCGTCCCAGTCGCCCTCGGTCGCCAGCGAGTCTCCCCTGCCGTCGGCGACGGCACCCGTCTCTGGGTCTGGCTCGCCGCCGCTCGGTCCGTCGGCCGCGCCCCACCAGTTGTTCGTCGCGTCGAGCACGTCGACCCCGCCGGTGTAGAACAGCCCCTCGCCGTTGCCCGCGATGGCATTCTCGCTGACGGTGACGTTCTGGTCGCCGCCGACGGTGAGACCGACCTCGTGGTTGTCCTCGATGGTGTTTGCAACGATCGAGGTATTCACGAGGTCGGTCGTGCCGACGCCGGTGACGGACAGTCCCTCCTCGTTGTGGCTGACGGTGTTGTTGGTGACTGAACCGCCCGCGTCGTCGATCTCGGCGACGATTCCGACCTCGGCGCTGCCGGTCACGGTATTCTCTTCGATGACCGTTCCGAAGCGGTTGGTGAGTTCGATCCCGCTGGCACCGCTGTCGGTGACCGTGTTGTTCGTGACGGTGGTGTTGTCTACGCGCAAGAGCGCCGGTCCGTGTCCGAGGCGCATCCCCTGGTTGCTCGCGCGGCCGATCGTGTTTCCGTCGACGAGCAGCCCGTCGACGTTGTCGGCGTAGACGCCGTTGGTGGCGTCGGCGATCTCGTTCTCGAGGACGTCGACGTGTTCGACGCCGACGAGGTGGACGCCCAATCCGGCGTTCTCGAGCGTGTTACCCGAGATGGTCGTCGTTCCCTCGTAGGTGTGGCCGATGTCGACGCGGAACGAGATCGCCGCGCGATAGGCGTTCGCAACCTCGTTGTCGGAGATCGTCGCTCGATCGCTCTCGACCACCTGAATTCCTGCGGAATCGACGTCCGTGACTTCGTTCTCGGAAACCGTTGCGTCCGGGGAGTGCCAGACGCCGATCGCGCCGCTCAAGAAGTTGTAGTCGATGGGCGTGGTCGTGACCACGTTATCCGTGATGATCACACCCTCGCTGTGGGTGACCTGCACGCCTGCGACGGAGCTGTCGAGATCGAGCCCCGAGACCTCCGCGTCCGTGACGTCGACGAAGATCACCTGTCCGACGTTCTCGGGGATCGTCGGATTGGAGACGCCGGTCGCGTAGTACAGCTCGTCACCGCCGACGGTGTTGTTCTCCATCGTGTGGGGCGACTCGTCTAGATCGGTCGGCACGCGGTAGAACGAGATACCGGTCTCGAAGCGGTTGTCCCGGATCGTGTGACCGACGCCGTCGAAGATGTGCAGATCCGAGTCGTGCCCGGAGACGGTGTTGTTTCGGACGGTCACGTCGTCGAAGTCGAGGGAGATCCCGATCTGGCTCCCGTTGATCACGACGTTGTCGACTACCGACGAGCGGGCGTTCGGCCCGATGCCGTACCCCTCGACGTTCTCGACCGTGTTGCGGGCGATCGTCGAGTCGTGGTTGGTCCGAATCCCACCCTGTAGCAGGGTCACCGAGGCGTTGTTCTCCGCGAGGTAGTTGTCGGTGACGGTGCTGCGCAGGTTCGTATAGATCCCGCCCTCGTTTCCAGTGACGACGTTGTGTGCGACGGTCGCGTCGTTCATCTGATTGAGTAGGATCGCCCCGCCCGCGTTGTCTGCAATGACGTTGTCGGTGATGTGGGCGTCCTCGGCGTTCGGCTGCTCGCCGGTGATCGCGTGGTCGCCGTTTCTCGAGATCTCGTTCGCCACGATCGTGTGCCCGTCGCCGCTGAGGACGTGGACGCCAACCCCCTCGTTGTCGACGATCTCGTTGCCGAAGAGCACCGAGTCGTGGGGATTGCTCCGCAGGGCGACCGCCGCGTTGGAGTCGGTGACCCTGCTGTCGCGCAGTTCGAACCGCTCGACGCCGTCGACGTACACCGCCGCGTCCGTCCACGGCCCGGTGTAGTTGCTGACGGTAACGCCGTCGACGGTCACGTCGTCGGCGGTGACGTGGATCGCGGTCTCGAGCGAATCGTTGCCCTCGAGTACCGTCTCGCCGTCGCCGACGGTCTCGAGCGTCAGTCCCTCGACGTCGATCGAGAGTGGTTCCTCGAACGTCCCGGGGGCGACGTAAACCGTTTCGCCCACGCTGGCCTCGTCGATAGCGTCCTGGATCGACTCACCCTCGACTACCATGTCGTAGACGTCGACGATTCCTGCGTGAGCACCTTCGACCCGAAGCTGGTACGTACCCGGGTCGACGCCGCCGGTGTCGGGGTCGAGGGTGATGCCGGTCTCAACCGTTTGTCGTTCCCCGGGCTGGAGTTGCTCGTTCGTGTAGCGGTTGTCGATGCCGCCGATGACCCGGTGGCCGAGGTCGTCGTAGAGGGCAACGTCGAGGTTCGAGAGGTTGTGCGCCTCGCCAACCTCGTTCTGGAACGTGGCGTCGACGTCCAGCCGACCGTCGAGTGCGACCACCTCGGTCTCGAGGTCCGTCTCGATCACATCCAACGGCTCGCGCAGTTCCACGTAGCCCGCGTGGACGCCCTGCACGCGTAGTTCGACGATTCCCTGCTCGTCGAAGCCACCGCCGGTGTCGCCGTGGATCGTAAAGCCGGTCTCGACGGTCTCGCGCTCGCCCGGTTCAACCTCGAGGTTCGTGTATCGGTTGTCGACGCCCCCGATCAGCCGGTCGCCCTCGAGGTCGTACAACCCGATGTCGACGTTCGAAATGCCGCGGGCGTCGTTGACCACGTTCTCGAAGGTCGCGTTGACGACGACCCGGTCGTCGATGGCCACCCGGCTGGTAGCGATGTCCGTCTCGACTACGTCGTGGGGGTCGCGCACGTCGACCATGCCGACCTCGACACCGTTGACACGANGACCTCGTTCGTGTAGCGGTTGTCGACGCCGCCGGTGGCCCGGTGGCCGAGTTCGTCGTAGAGACCGATGTCGATGTTCGAGATGCCGTGAGGTTCACTCACTGCGTTCTCGAAGGTCGCGTTGACCACCAGGCGGTCGTCTAAGGCGACCTCGGACGTCTCGAGGGTGTGGCCGACCAGCTTCAGTGCTTCTCGTACGCCCACGTCGCCGACGCGCTCGCCCTCGACGCGGACCTCGTACGTTCCTTGCTCGATGCCACCGTCGTCGGCCGCATCGATCGAGACGACGACCGTCTCCTGATCGCCTGGCTCGAGCGTGACGGTCTCGTAGTCGGTAACCAGTTCGCCGTGAACGCGCGTCCCGTCGGCGTCGTACAGCCCCACGTCGACCGCACCGAGTTCGTGGGTCTCTCCGACGGCGTTCTGGACGGTCAGTTCCACCTCGACCGGGTCATCAGGTGTGACCCGTTCTGTCTGGAGGTTCGTTCCCAGCACGTCCAACGGCTCGCGCAGTTCCACGTAGCCCGCGTGGACACCATGGACGCGCAGTTCGACGATTCCCTGCTCGTCGAAGCCACTGCCGGTGTCGCCGTGGATCGTAAAGCCGGTCTCGACGGTCTCGCGCTCGCCCGGTTCAACCTCGAGGTTCGTGTATCGGTTGTCGACGCCCCCGATCAGCCGGTCGCCCTCGAGATCGTACAGTGCGACGTCGATGTTCGAAATGCCGTGGACGTCGTTGACCACGTTCTCGAAGGTCGCGTTGACGACGACCCGGTCGTCGATGGCTACCCGACTGGTGGCGATGTCCGTCTCGACTACGTCGTGTGGGTCACGCACGTCGACGTACCCGGCGTGGACTCCCTCGACCCGCAGCTCGTAGGTGCCGCTGTCGGGCCCGGAACCGGCGTTGTGGGCTGTCGGGTGGCCGGTTTGGACCGTCGCACTCTCGCCAGGTTGAAGTTTTAGATCGTGGTGGGTGTTATCGATGCTTCCCTGGACCAGGTTTCCGTTCTCGTCGAATAGCTCCGTCGCGACGTTGGTGAGGTTCTGCGCCTCACTCCCGAGGTTCCAGACCGTCATCTCGACGTCGATCCGATCACCGATAGCGACCTGCTCGGTCACGTTGGTCAGTTCGGTCGGTCCCATCCCGTCGAGCACCGCTATCGTCCCCGATGGGACGCCCTCGACCGTCACCTCGTAGAGTCCGGACTCCGCCACGTCGGCAGGGACCGAGAACTCGAGTGTCTCGTTCTCGTCGGGACCGAGTGCAACGGTCTCGTCGGCCTCGTAACTGGCCACCGAGACGCCTGCGGCGTCGAGCAACTCGAATTCGATCCCGCTCGTCGTCGCCGTCGACTCGTCCCCGTTCTCGAACGTCACCGAGACGTCGAAGGAGTCGTCGATTCCGACCGGTTCGTCCTGTACGGTTCGGTCCGCGGGACCGACTCCGTCGAACACCGTCACCGTTCCCGCCGGTGTCCCCTCGATCCGCAACTCGTAGGTGCCCGCGTCGACGCCGCCGCCGGTGTCGCGGGAGACGGTCAAGCCAGTCTCGACGGTCTGGCGCTCACCGGACTGGAGTTGCTCGTTCGTGTAGCGGTTGTCGACGCCGCCGGTGACCCGGTGGCCGAGTTCGTCGTAGAGACCGATGTCGAGGTTCGAGAGGTTGTGCGCCTCGCTCACCGTGTTCTCGAACGTCGCGTCGACGTCCAGTCGGCCGTCGAGCGGGACGGCTTCGGTCTTGATATCGGTTTCGACCACCTCGAGCGGTGCTCGGACGTCGACCATGCCGACTTCGACGCCGTCGACGCGGAGTTGATACTCGCCCTCGTCAGTTCCGCCGCCGGTGTCCTCGTAGACGGTGAAGCCGGTCTCGACCGTCTGGCGTTCGCCCGGCTCGAGGACCTCGTTCGTGTAG
>NZ_JANZXN010000002.1 GCF_025629245.1 Natronobiforma cellulositropha | reverse complement strand
CTGATCGACGACGCACAGAAGATCCACCAGCAACGGCCAGTGTTACAAGAGACGCTCGCTACCGCTACGCAACCGAGGTGTGAGTCTTAGCTAAAGACGAATAGTTTTCCGTCAAATATTCCATTGCATCCTCCCTATCAAGGACCTTTGCTGAATATTTTGAATTTAGTTCTTCATAATCTTTCAGACTATCAGAAGAACCATCTAAACAAATAATCAGGTCGTCTCCTGATAAGTGGTGGCGGTCATTTGACTCATCGAACAGCTTCACGCATCCCCCATTTTGCTGTGCGAATATACATGAATACTTGAATATGTCTAATGTGTATAGTCTATCTTTCGGGATGGTGTCGCCTTTGTGAATATGAACTGTTGGGTCCGGCCTCAATAGATCTGTTCTAACATCATTAGTTTTGTGTGGTACGATTTTATCTAAGGCGTCACTACGTATACTTTCAGTCTGGACGTATGCCGGGGTGTCATCTTGAATGTAATCTTGTATTTCTTCTCTTCGTAATGGATATACCTCTTGTTTAAGAAGACCAGTCACTAAGTCTGCCATCGAAAGGGCAGGGTATGTAATATCACCATACGGGACGGATTTGAACGTATTACATAATTCGCCAATTTCTTCATAAGCCTTACAAATGTGTCCGGAAAAGTCGTCCGTCATCACATCTTTATAGCCGCTGTTTTCATAACGTTTCAAATACCTCCAAATCGATATTATGTCGTAGTATTGGAATAAAATGTCCTCTACAAATTTATGCGACATTTCTCTTCTAAATGCATCATCCTCCTCACGGTATAGTTCTATCCACCTGGGTTGTAAATATGTTTCAGTGACATATATTGTGTCTAATACATCAAGTGAAAGAAGTTCAAAAACGATCTCTCGCCTTGCATCTTCTTGCTTCCACAGTGGCACATACCTGTTTATATATTTATCTTTTATTATTGGCGTTGCTGTTTTAATACCATATTCGTCAACTTTCTTTGAGATAATTTAGAAGTATTGCTCATTAAATTCTTTATGATCTTCTAATACAATTGCAACAGAAATAGCGCTAAACCCATGAGGATGTTGTTTATGAAAATCGTTTTTAGTGGCGTCTGCCGCAATTACTCCTTCTGAAGACATACTACCTCATTGCAGTACTAATAAAAAAACGTTAGGTAAACAGAGGGTGCTATAGAATACGTCATACACTCTCTGTCCAGTGATTCCTATTCTGCTGATGATTGAATACGCCACACTGACTCGAGCAACCCGCCTCACGCTCGCAAACGGCGTCTCGAGTCGGCTCTCACGGCAACCCTACCCGAGACGTGCGGCTTGCAGGAGGCCCACGGACTCATACCGTCGCAGCGAGTGCGTGGAGGTGTGACCGACTCCATCTACGACGACCTCGAGGTTCCCGAGGTGGTCAACGCGAGCGGGACGAAGACCAGAATCGGCGGCAGTCTCATCCGCCCCGAGGCCGCCGACGCGATGCGCCGGGCCGCAGACGGCTTCGCGCGGATCTCCGACCTCCAGGCGCGCGCCTCGACACTCATCAGTGAGGCGACCGGGAGCGAGGCGGGCTACGTCTGCTCGGGTGCGAGCGCCTGTCTCACCCTCGCGGCGGCCGCCGCCATCGCGGGTGACGACCTCGCGGCGATGGCGCGTCTCCCCGACACCGAGGGACTGGCCGACGAAATCGTCGTTCCACGTACCCACCGCAGCGGCTACGACCACGCCTACCGCGTCGCCGGCGCGAGGGTCGTCGACGTGGGGACGAACGACGCCCACCTCGGGAGCGGTGCCGAGAACACCGAACCCTGGGAACTCGAGGCGGCGATCACCGACGAGACGGCGGCGGTCGCCTACCTCGCGACGCCGACGGCGAGACCGCCGCTCGAGACTGTCGTCGAACTCGCCCACGAGGCAGGCGTGCCGGTGATCGTCGACGCCGCGGCGGAACTGCCGCCCGTGGAGAACCTCCGGCGGTTCACCGAGGCGGGGGCGGACCTGGTCGCCTTCAGCGGCGGGAAGGCGATCCGCGGCCCACAGTCGACGGGGATCCTCGCCGGACGAGCGGACCTCGTCCGCTCGGTCGCGCTCCAGCACCTCGACACCCACGCCGCCGAGGCGGTGTGGGACCCACCCGCGTCGCTGATCGATCCGGAGCACCTCGCAGGCGTCCCCCGCCAGGGCGTCGGCCGCGGGATGAAAGTCGGCAAGGAGGAACTCGTCGGTCTCGTCGTCGCCCTCGAGTCGTTTCTCGCCGAGGACCACGAGACCGTCGCCGCCGACTGGCGAGCGCGCGCCGAGCACACCGCGAACAGACTCGACGCACACCCGGCGCTCTCGACGCGTGTGACGAGCGGCGAGCAGCCGACGGTCGCTCCCGAGGTGGTCGTGACGCTCGCAGAAGACGCCGCCGCCCGCTCGTGTGTCGACCTCGTCCGGGCCTTGCGCGCCGAGAATCCGCGTGTCTTCGTCGGTGCGGACGCACTCCACAGCGGCGAGTTCACGGTCAACCCGATGTGTCTCGACGACGACCAGGCCGAGTACGTCTGTGAGCGCATCGAGGCGCTCGTCAGCAGCTGAGTGCGCGCTCGATGCAGTCGGTGAGTTCGTCCGGGGTGACCGGTTTGGTCAGGTAGCCGTCGACGGCGTCGAGTCCGTCGCTTTCGGCCTCGAGTGCGGTGACCATGATCCGCCGGCAGTCGACGCCCCGGCGCTCGAGTTCGTCGACGACGTCGTCGCCCGAGAGTTCCGGCATCTTCCGGTCGATCAACAGCACGTCCACGTCGTCGATCGAATCGAGCGCGTCCGCGCCGCTGTAGGCCGTCTTCACGCGGTAGCGGTCGCCGAGCATGCGGGCGTGTGCGTCGGCGTACAGCGGTTCGTCGTCGACGATCAACACCGTGGTCTCTCCACCCATTACGGATGTCCCGGTTTCCCGCCTCGAGTATTAACAGTATCGTCGGTGTGAACTTCGACGCGCGTCCCGCCGCCATCGGGCGTCTCGAGGCTGACGCGCCAGCCGTGGGCCGCGGCGATGGCCGCGACGGTCGGCAAGCCGAGACCCGCCCCGTCGCCCGTCGCGTAGCCCGGTTCCATCGCCGTCGCTTCCATCCCCTCGACGACGCCGACACCGTCGTCGACGACGGCGAACCCATCGCCCTCGAGCGCACACACCTCGATGTCGAGCGGTCGCCCGCCGTGTTCGAGCGCGTTTCGGAGCAGGTCCGCGAGCAGGTGGTGGAGGAGGTCGTCGTCTGCGTCCACCTCGAGACCGTCTGCGACCGCGAGCGACGCCCCCTCGGTCTCGAAGCGCTCCCAGACCGCTCTCGCAGTCTCGGAGACCGACCGCGACTCGAGTTCGAGGTCCTCGAGCGAGAGCCGTGCGAACGCCAGGAGGTCGCCGACGAGGTCGCTCGCCCGCTCGAGACGGTCGCTGACGGCGTCGAAGTCCTCGTCTGCGCCGGTCTCGGCGGCGAACTCGAGGTACGTCTCGGCGATGCCGAGCGGACTCTTCACGTCGTGGGAGAGGAGTTTCGCCACCGCCTCGAGTCGCTCGCCCGCCCGCTCACGCGCGACTGCGTCGCTCACGTCGCGGAGCACGACGAGCAGCCCGCTCGCGTCCCGTTCCGGTCCCTCCCCGCCGCCGACCCGTGTGACGGTCAGCTCGTGGTAGGTCGGCGTGCCGTCGGCCGCTCGCACGCACACTCGCTCTCTCGTGTTTCCTCCCCCTCGCTCTCTCACGTCCGCTTGCTCACGCTCGCCTCCTCGCTCCGTCCTGTCCGCTCGCTCGCCTGCGCCGCTCGCCGCCTCGAGTGCGGACGGCACCGGGTCGAACAGCGCCTCGATGTGCTCTCCCTCGAGCGACTCGCCAGCGCCGAGGAGCGCCCGCGCCCGGCCGTTCACCGCACGGATTCGGCCGCTCGCGTCGGCGACGACGACGGCGTCGCTCGTGGTCTCGACGAGCGCCGCTCGAGCGGCCGCTCTCAGCGCCTCCGACGCCGCTTCGCTGTGGTGGTCTGTCTCTTCGGTCATGGCTCTTCAGCCCGTGAGCCGTCCCGCGACGTGGCCGCCGGCTGGTGCTCGCCGCGTCCGCCGTTGGGCGCGTGAACGCTGTCCGCTCACTCGAGCGTGACCGCCTCGCCCGTCTCGGCGGCTTCGTAGATGGCTGCGATCGCTCGCATGTCCGTCAGGCCGTGCTCGCCGTCGGCGTACGGCTGTTCGTCCGTGAGCAGGCAGTGGGCGAAGTACTCGACTTCCTCTTCCATCTGGTCGACCTGCTCGAACTCGATGTCGACCGACGTTCCGCCACGCGAGAGCCGCAGTGCGCGGTCGTCCCACGGGTAGAACGCGGGCTCGATCAGCAGTTCGCCCTCGCTGCCGGTGATCCGCAGGTGGCTCGCGCTGTAGGCGTTCTGACTCGCCGTACACACCGCGAGGGTGTCGGGGAAGTCGACCTGGAAGGCGGCGTGTTCGTCGGGTACGTCCGCGAACGCCTCCTCGACCGAGCGGACCGACGCCTGGACGCGGACCGGATCCGCCCCGAGGATATACCGGCTGGTGTTCAGCGAGTAGACGCCGATGTCCATCACGCTCGTTCCGTAGCCCACCAGGTCCGGATCGAGTCGCCACTGGTTCGGATCCGGCACCAGCTCGAGAATCGGCTCGGACATGTTGCCGTGGATCAACAGCGGCTCACCGATCGCACCCGCCTCGAGTAGCTCTCGTGCGCGTCGAACGGCGGGTTCGGTGTGCATCCGGTAGGCGATCATCAGCGTGATACCGCCTGCGTCGGCGGCTTCGACGAGGCGCTCGGCCGCGTCGACGCTCGCCTCCATCGGCTTCTCACAGAGGACCGCCTTCTCGAGGTCGGCGGCGGTTTCGACGAACGCGAGGTGTTTGGCGTTCGGCGTACAGACGTAGACGGCGTCGTAGGCGTCGCTCGCCGCGCCGTCGTGGAACTCCTCGTAGGTGATCGCGTGTTCGACGGTCGGGAACTCCTCGGCAACCTCCTCGCCTTTCTCACGGGAGCTGCTGACGACGACGGCCGTCTCACAGAGGGCCGCCGCCTCGACGGCGGGCATGGTCTGTTCGCGCGTCCACCAGCCGAGACCGACCATCGCGAACCGGACCGGGTCGTCGGTCTCGGTCACGTCCTGCCAGTCGCGGTGGGTGAACGAACTCGTCAGCGTCTCGAGGTCGGGGGCATTTGAATCGAGACCCATACGGAGACCTCACGCTCGAGAACGATGGCTGTTGTGACGAACTGCACTCAGGGGTGGCTGTACCAGCGGCTCACGGTGTGGGATGGACAGCCGCTAGACTCCGCGAAATGTGGTCAGTCGATGTGCCCTTCGCGACGAAGCTGATCTGCGTCCTGACCGGTGTAGCGCCACTCGACGGTCGCTTTCTCGTCCTGGAAGTCCCAGGGCTCGGCGAGTACGACGTCGTTCTCGTTGATCCAGGTCCGGTACTTCATCCGGCCTGGGATGCGGCCGAGGCGCGTCTCACCGTCCTCACAGAGGAGGCGAACGTGGTTGCCGCCGAGGTGTTCGGTCACGACGGCGAACAGTTCGTCGTCGTTGGGCATGCGGAGGTTTCGTCGTCCAGATTCTTCGCTCACAGGCCGACTACGCACGGCAGACGCATAAATGGTTGGAAAACACCTGTTGACTCGAGACACACCTGCTGGCGGCTGTGTAGCGGTGACGGCCGAGCCGCCGACGCTGCGCTCAGCGCCCGTCGAACAGTTCCCGGTACCACTCCTCGGCGAGGCGCTCGAGGTCCGCGTCGGCCTCGCTGGCTGCCATCCCCTCGCTCAAGCCGTCCCAGCGCACGACGAAGCGCGACAGCGGCGTCAGGGCGAGACCGCCGACGCTGATGGTCCCGTCGGGCGTCCTGACCTCCCACTCGGTGAGCGTCCCGCTCGAGGTGCGTTCGACGGCTTCGACCGCCCCGCCGCGTTCGACCCAGTGGTCGACCACGCGGCGAGTGAGGTCTCGAAGCTGTCGCTCGCCGTGGCGGTGGCTGAGCAGTCCGCCGCCGGCGAGGAGGACGAACGCGACGCCAGCGACGGCGATTCCACCGGAGGGGACGTTCAACGAGGCGGCCAGCGCGGCGACGACGACGACGAACGCGACGATTCTGACGTCCCACGTGCTCGGGACGGTGCCGTTCCAGTCGGCCTGCGTCGACTCCGTCGCCGTCGCCTGAGTCGCGGAGTTCGGTTGCGGCGATTCGAGTTCCATAGCGGTTATAGGCGACTCTCGAGACGGTCGCCGCAAAGTGGTTGGCCTGTCGCTGTGGCGTCTTTAATACGCCGAGGACCGTGTCGAATACTAGTTCAGGTGACTGTCTCGAGTGAGCGACAGTCGCCACGCTCGTCGTGCAACCGTCGTTTCACCTGTCGAAGCGGGAGAGCGCCACCTACCGGAGGTCTCGAGCCTCCGCCTGAGTCAGGTAGCAGCCACAGGAGGCCTGGATGGTGTACGGACCCGTCGCCGTCACGCCCACCACGACGCTCTCGCAGTGTGGACACCGTGGCGGGTTCCACCCCTCCCCGCCCCACCGGCCGTACTCCTCGGTCATCGCTCCCTCACCGTCTGCGGCGCTCGAGTGGGTGTGACACGGACTCGAGTGAGAGCGTCGTCACTCCGAGAATCGGCGTTTCGCGGGCTGTACAGCGCGTTTGCGAGCCTTTTAAGGTCGCGTGGTTGGTACTGAGTCATGGCTTCAAAACCCTTCAAGGGGGTTTGTTGGAAGCCACGCCTCGGGTGTCCTCGCACCCGGGGCACGTTCTGTATGCCCCACCAGCACTGGCGGGCGCAGCTTCCAGACGTGAGTTTCACGAAGAGATACATATAATTTCTGGAAATGGGTGTCGGTGATACTTCCCTTTCCGAAGAATCCAGGTCGGAACGAGGGTATCCGGCGGTGGTGTCCGAACACCAACACCTAATACAATCGACTCGTAACGCAGTGTTAATTACCGATGTACGTACGAGTGAGGTGGGACGGGTGAGCTTCGACCGTGATCGGCGCGACCGGTCGAACGACGACAGTGAGCGAAACGAACGTACACAGCGCACTCGAGCGCAGGCCCAGACCCAGCGCGGGGCGCGGCCGTACCAGTACCTAACGCGAGTGGGCCAACCCTCGCGCGACCAGGCGGCCATCCTCGATCAGATGATCCTGCGGCGTGGTCTCGAGAACGTCCAGGAGTTGGGCGAACGGGGTGAACTCCCCGAAGGCTGTAACACGCCGATGGGCGAGCAGGTTCGCGTCGCTCGAGTGCGTAGCTCCTGGAAAGCGGGTGTCGAACTCGACACCGAGAGCGCGATGCGGTCGGTCGAGGCGCAAGCGGAGAGTGATCTCGCGGGTGAGACAGCCACACCAGAGGTGGTTCGGCGGGTGATTTCCCAGCCGGGGCGGCCGCTCGAGGGATCCGTTCGTGAAGAAATGGAGCAGCGGATGGGCGACTCGTTCAGCGATGTACAGCTACACACTGGACCGGAGGCCGCGAAGGCGGCGAGCGCGCTCGAGGCACGCGCCTTCACCACCGGAAACCACGTGGTGTTCAACCGCGGGGAGTACAACCCGGAGAGTCCCGAAGGGAAATATCTGCTCGCGCACGAACTCGCGCACGTGAGACAGCAGACCGGCGGGAAGGTCAGTATGCTCCCCCAGGAGGGGAGTTCGCTGGTCATCGACCCCGATCCCGAACTCGAGCGAGAGGCCGACGAGGTGGCGAGGAAGGCACTCGAGGGCGAGGGTCCGATCGTCGCCCACCGCCTGGGGATGGACGTGTCGATCCAACGCGCCGTGAGCGCAACCCGGCGCGGGTTCCTGAGAGGCAGGTTCAGCAAGACCGAGGAGCCGACCGAAGAGCCAGAGGGGCCGAGCATTCCCGCCGACCCCGAGGTCCTCGCCGCCGAGGTCGAGCAGTTGAAAGCCGGCCAGGCGAAGGTGATGGAGACGCTGACCGAAGCCAAACCCGGCGCGTCCTCTGACGGCAACTGGTTCAAAGCCGCGACCAAAGGCAGCCTCGGCGCACTCGCCGGGGCCGGGGCCGGTGCCGCCATCGGGGCCGCCGCGGGCTCGGTCATCCCCGTCATCGGTACCGCGGCCGGTGCTGCCGTCGGTGCGGCCGTCTCCGGCGTCGCCAGCGACGTCACCAAAGAAGGCATCGACTACCTCGCCGACAACCGCCCCGGTGGCAAAGGCGCCCAACTCGAGGGCATGTACGAGGAGATTCAGCAGATGTACCTCGAGTTGAAGGACGCGCGGGAAACGACAGGGTCGACTCGCTTTGACTAATCTATGGAAGGGAAGATCGTTGGAGAAGACGAGCGAGGAATTGGGGTTCGAATTACAGACAATCGCGGTACGGAACACACCGTCGCAGTAGGGTTTGACGGCGAAATTCAGGGACACTCGCAAGACGGCTACGCCGACGACCCAGACGAGCGAACCGAAGACGACAACGAGCGCGTCAACCAGGCCCGGCGCTTCGCGAAGTTCCACGTCTACCGCGAACGCGGCTACGATACCCTCGAGCACGTCGACAATCCCGACTATATCGACGCCGTGCGCCGCGCGATACTCGCGCTCTCGGACGAGGCATTCGAGCGCTACTTCGGGCCGCTCCGCCAGCAGCTTCGCAGCCACCACGAGGACGTCGAGCGGCCGGTCGCCCTCCCCGCGGGCGTCCGCGCGCCGAACGCGGTCGTTTACAAACTCGACATCTACCTGGGCGTCGACATCGAGGGGAGCGGCCTGACCGACCAGGCGCGAACACTGGCCGCCGACCACGGACTCGAGTACGACGACGGAACCCAGCCAAAGAGCGGCGGGGCCGTCACCGACGCCGACCGCGAGAACTGGGAGACCTTCGGCGAGGAACTGGTCGACCACGCCGACGACGAGGACCTCGAACTCGAGGTAGGGGCCGTCTCCGGTATCCACGTCGGCTTTCCCAACGCGCGTGGTGAACACGAGGTCCAGTGGGCCGACAGCCCGCTCGAGCGCCAGCCGGATGCTCGCCTCGAGTTACTCCCCGCCGAGCCAGGCACGCTCGAGGAGTTTCGCGAGTATCTGGACCACCACCTGCGCTGTCAGGTCAGGGACTGTTTCGTCGGGATGGGGCTCGTTCCGCCGGACCCCTACAAAGTGGTCGGCTTCGGGAAGTTCATCTACGCCCGTCGGTACGACCACTACGGCCTCTACCCGCAGTTGCACAAGCGCGACGGCGACCACGGGGCGTTTATCAAGTGAGTCATTTCCGAGCAGCGACTGGCCACCGGCCGTCTTCGACGCCGATTCCAACACCCGAGCGCGAGGCCGACGAGGTGGCGAGGAAGGCACTCGAGGGGGAGGAGCCAGTGGTGGCTCACCGCCTGGGGATGGACGTTCACGTCCAGCGCTCAGCCGAGGGCGGGATTGGACCCATCGCCAAAGAGACCGAGGACGGCACGGTCGTGGCCGAC
>NZ_JANZXN010000019.1 GCF_025629245.1 Natronobiforma cellulositropha | reverse complement strand
CTGATCGACGACGCACAGAAGATCCACCAGCAACGGCCAGTGTTACAAGAGACGCTCGCTACCGCTACGCAACCGAGGTGTGAGTCTTAGCTAAAGACGAATAAACGTTCCTTTTACTCGCGAATCGAGAGCGGGCGGTTAGCTCGAGCGAAACCACCGCGTCACGCCGGCGACCCGATTGCGGGCCTCGCCCTCGACTGCCTTCGCCTCCGAGACGAGGGTCTCGACGCGCGACTCCGGCTCCGGCTGTTCGTAGCCGAGGCGGCGTCGAACCCGCGTCTCGACTGGCTCGAGCGTCTCTCTGACACCGTAGAAGGCGTGCGTGGCGGCACGCCGAGCGTAGTAGGCCGCGTCTTTGAAATGTTTATTCATGATATACATGTACTACTGACGGTCCACTCGAATATAGTCTTTTCGCAGAGGACAGAATCCAGCGACATGCTCAGAAGAACTCCCGCAGGTAGACTGGTTCCGGTGGGAACAGCCGTCCGAGCGTCTCGACTCCCGCCGCATCGGTACTCGAGAGCCGTTCCGTCCGCTCGAGCGTCTCGACACGCCGTGCGCCGACCGCGAGCTGTGAGAGCGTCCCGACGTCGAGCGTTACCTCGGGCGGTTCGCTCGAGGGCCGACACGTCGCCTCGCCGTCGGTGACCGCCAGGGTGAACGTCCCGTCGTTCCACGCGGCGAGCGGGTCCTCGACGGCGATGGTCACGCGCTCCGTCTCTCCCGCGGGGTAGGAGAGCGCCTCGAGCGCCTCCGAAACGTCGACCAGACGGACCATCGGACCAGCCGTGAGCGTCCGCTCGAGCTCGTCGGGGTCGGGGACGACGTCGAGGAGACTCGAGTCGGACGGCGTCTCGAAGGTGACCGTCTCCACCTGTGAGTCGTGGCGGTGGCAGAACGAGAGCGCCGCGAGGTGGCTCTCGTGGTCGACGAAGGCGTGGTCGCTGACGGTCATGGTCCGCTCGCCGAGTTCGCCGTCGAAGGTGCAGACCACGTAGGCGCGGATCTCGCCGTCTCGCTCCCAGCCGTAGACGAACGGGTCGTCCCGCCAGTGTTCGAAGACGCGGTAGCGCCACCAGGTCTCGTCGCGCTCGAGCGCGAGACCGTACCCCTCGGTGTGGGCCTCGTAGACCGGTGCGAGCGCCGCGAACTCGTCGGCTTCGAGCCGTCTGAACGTCCCTCGCTCGCCGATCGCGTCGGTGGCGAACGCGAGCGCCTCCGGCGGGCACTCGACGCGCACGCGGTCGTCCGCGTACTCCCAGCCGTACTGGGCGTAGAAACGGTAGCGAAACGGCCAGAGGGTTGCGAAGTGGAGACCGCGCTCGCGGTACTCCTCGAGACTCGCCTCGAGTAACTGCCGGACGTGGCCGCCGCGGCGGTGTTCGGGCGGCGAGGCGACCGCCGAGAGTCCAGCCGACGGGTGGGTCTCGCCACGGACTCGGGTGTCGAACCAGAGGTGAGCACAGAGACACAGCGGGTCGGCGTCGGCGGGTGCGCCCGCCTCGTAGAGCGCGCGCCGTGCACTGATCTCGGGATGTTCGTCCTCCTCGGGGTCGTACTCGGGAATCCCGCGCTCTGGCAGGAACGCGTAGCGAACGTACTCGTAGAACGCGTCGAAGCGCTCCTCCGGGAGTTCGCGGTAGACGGCCATACGCCTCTCCTCACGCCGGAAGACGAAGGTGCTTCGTGACGAGTGTCGACACGGGACGGCGCTCGAGTGGAGTCACAACAGGTCGCGTTCGGTGAGGAACGACTCGATGCGCGCGAGCGCCTCGCGCAGGTCGTCGAGGCCGGTCGCGTACGAGACGCGCAGGTGGCCCTCGCCGCCCGCGCCGAAGACGTTGCCGGGGACGACCGCGACGCCTTTCTCGCGTAACAGTTCCTCGGCGAACGTCTCGCAGTCGAACCCGTCGGGGACCGTCGGGAAGACGTAGAACGCGCCTCTGGCCTCGAAACAGGGCATCCCGAGTTCCTCGAACCGCGAGAGGACGAACCGGCGCCGGCGGTCGTACTGCTCGACCATCGACTCGACCTCGCCCTCACAGGAGGCGAGCGCCTCGAGTGCGGCGTACTGGGCGGTCGTCGGCGCGCTCAGCATCGAGTACTGGTGGACGCGGTTCATGGCGTCGACGGCGGATTCGGGCGCGAGTGCGTACCCCAGTCGGAGACCGGTCATCGCGTGGGCTTTCGAGAAGCCGTTGAAGACGACGGTGCGCTCTCTCATCCCCTCGAAGGCGGCGATGGAGGCGTGCTCACCCTCGTAGGTCAACTCGGCGTAGATCTCGTCGGCGAAGACGGCGAGGTCGTGCTCGCGGGCGAAGGCCGCGACCGGCTCGAGGTCGGTCTCGCTCATCACCGCGCCCGTCGGGTTGTTCGGATAGCAGTAGACGAGCGCGTCGGCATCGGCCGCGCCCGCGCGCTCGAGTGCGTCGACGGTCAGGCGGAACTCGTCTTCCTCCCGGGTCGGGACGGGCAGGACTTCGCCACCGGCGAAGGTGACGCCGGGTCCGTAGGAGATGTAGGCGGGTTCGACGACGGCGACGGTGTCGCCGGGGTCGACGAAGGCGCGAAACGCCAGGTCGACCGCCTCGCTGGCACCCGTGGTGACGATGATCTCGCCGTCGGGGTCGTACGCGAGGTCGAAACGGGTGACGTACTCGGCGATGGCCTCGCGCAACTCGCGCATCCCTCGGTTGGCGGTGTAGGAGGTCTTCCCGAGTTCGAGTGACTTGATCGCGGCGTCGCGGGCGGCCCACGGCGTCGAGAAGTCCGGTTCGCCCACGCCGAGTGAGATGACGTCGTCGCGCTCTTCGGCGATTTCGAAGAAGCGGCGGATCCCCGAGGGTGGGATCTCGGCGACGCGCGCCGACTGCTCGAGCGTCATGGCGAGTACGAGAGACGGTCGTCTTCGTCGCCGTCGCCGAACTCGATGCCGTTTTCCTTGTAGGCGGTCATCACGTAGTGGGTGACCGTCTGGGTGATCTCGGGGACGGGTGCGACCTTCTCGCTGACGAAACGCGACACCTCGCGGATGGAGTCGCCCTCGACTTCCATGTCGAAGTCGTAGTCGCCGCTGACGAGGCGCAAGGCGGTGACTTCCGGGAACCGGGCGAGGCGGGAGGCGATGTCGGCGTAGCCGGTCTCGCGGTCGAGGGTGACGTTGAGTTCGACCACTGCACGGACGCGCTCGTCCTCGAGTTCGTCCCAGTCGACGACGGCCTGGTAGCCTCGAACCACGCCTGCCTCCTCGAGTGCTGCGATGGTTGCCTCGACGTCGTCCTCGTCGAGACCGGTGATTCGCGCGATGTCGTCGGTTCCGTACCGCGCGTTCTCACGAAGCAACTCGAGCACCTCGCGTTCGCTCATACGCTCTCACAGCGTGAGCGTGGTGAAAAGCGTTGTTGTACGACGTTAACACGCGAGAACCGAGAACTGCGCTCGCACTCCCGGTGAGAAACGCACTCGGAGCTACCGGTAGTTCTTGAACAACGCGGCGCGCACGTCGTCTTTGGTCTGGACGTCCGTCGTCGTCCCGTCGGGTAAGGTCACCCGGTAGCGGTAGTCCGCCGTGGGCGACTCCTCCCACTTGTCGTCGTGGGTCTCGAGCAGGTTCATCATCCGGTCGAGCATGTCGTCGTCGGAGGCGTTCCCGCCGCCGGTCTCCTCGTCGGCGTCGCCATCGTCGTCCGCGTCGTCGGTCCCGTCCTCGCTGGTCGCCTCGCTCGCACTCGCCTCCTCGTCGTAGGTGATCGCGCTCTCGTCCTCCTCGAGCGTCTCACCGACGTCGAACTCCCCGACCTCGTCGTCGAGTTCGAGCCCACCGTCGAGGTTGTCGATGAGAAACTGGACCGCGTCGCGTTCGCGGACGTGTCCGTACCTGCCGACGACCTGCGTCGAAATCTCTTCGCGCAGGTGCTGGATGAACGCGTACTGTTCGTCTGTCACTTCGAGGGTCTTCATACCTCACCGATACAGGGGCGGGTACATAATACTTCGACGCCCGCGGCCCTGGGCGGTCCGAGTCTGCGACGCCACACACGGCTGCGACCCCGGCGTTTAATACCGCGACGGACACACCCCGAACTATGCCAGTCGAATCCGAACCCGCACTCGAGGCGGGCGACGCCCCACCGGCGTTCTCCCTGCCCGGCACCGACGGTGAGGCCTACTCGCTCGAGTCGTTCGCCGACGACGAGGCGCTGCTCGTCGTCTTCACCTGCAACCACTGTCCGTACGCGGTGGCGAAGTTCGACCTGCTCAACGACCTCGCCGCCGAGTACGAGTCGGTCTCGGTCGTCGGCATCAACCCGAACGACGCCGAGAACTACCCGGACGACTCGTTCGAGCGCATGCAGGAACTCGTCGAGTCGGGCGAGATCGCCTACGACGCCTACCTCCGCGACGAGTCCCAGGCGGTCGCCCGCGCCTACGGCGCGGTCTGTACGCCCGATCCGTTCCTCTTCGCGGCGACCGACGACGGCTTCGAACTCGTCTACCAGGGCCGTCTCGACGACGCGCTCTCGCCCGAGGACGAGCCGACTCGCTTCCACGTCCGGGAAGCCATCGACGCGGTTCTCGCGGACGACCCGGTCGACCTCGAGTGGCTCCCCTCCCAGGGCTGTTCGGTCAAGTGGCGCGAGGCGTAGCCGTCCGCCCACCAGCTGACTATCGCCCCGCCGCCGCCCGCGAGCGCCACATTTTGTAGTCTCGGGACCGTCGGCCGGGCTATGAGTGACGACTCTCCGGGCCTGCTCGCGCGCTTCGACACCGACCACCCGCTCGTCGGCATGGTCCACCTCCCGCCGCTGCCGGGTGCGCCGGGGTTCGACGGCGACCGGGCGGCGATCAGCGAACGCGCGCTCGCCGACGCCGAGACGCTCGCCGCCGGTGGCGTCGACGCGGTGCTCGTCGAGAACTTCGGCGACGCCCCCTTCTACCCCGACGCGGTCCCGCCGCACGTGGTCGCCGACCTCACGGCACTCGCCGCAGCCGTCACCGACGCCGTCGACTGCCCCGTCGGGATCAACGTCCTCAGAAACGACGCGGCCGCCGCGCTGTCGGTCGCGAGCGCCGTCGGTGGCTCGTTCGTCCGCGTCAACGTCCACACCGCGAGCGCGGCGACCGACCAGGGACTCGTCCACGGCCGCGCCCACGAGACGCTCCGCCTCCGTGAGACGCTCGCGGCCGACGTCTCGATCCTCGCCGACGTCCACGTCAAACACGCGACGCCGATCGGCGGGCGCTCGCTCGAGACCGCCGTCCGCGAGACGGTCGCGCGCGGTCTGGCCGACGGCGTCGTGGTGTCGGGACCGGGGACGGGCGAGGAGACTGCGCTCACTGACCTCCGGCGTGTCGTCGAGACGGTCGCGGCGCTCGAGCGTCCGGTACCGGTGTTCGTCGGCAGCGGGGTGACGCCCGACCGACTCGGGGCTGTCTTCGACGCCGGGGCTGACGGCGTGATCGTCGGCTCTGCGCTCGAGCGCGGAGGCGTCGCTGGCAACCCGGTCGTCTCCGAGCGCGTCGAGTCGCTCGTGCGTGCTCGTCGCGCCTGGCTCGATTAACCGAAGTGCGCCTCGCGCCAGGCGAGGACGTCCGCGCGGTCCTGGGTGTCGTCGGGTAGGCTCGAGAACCAGCGAGCGGCCGAAATCTCTCCGTCGGGGTCGCTCACTTCGGGGACGGTTTCGGTCGCCCGCGCGGCGAAGATGGGGAGGACGCCCCAGGTCCGGTAGCCGTGTGCGTCGAAGTCGATCCGCGTCGCGATCGCCAGGCCGTCGTAGTCGGCGCTGATTCCGGCCTCCTCCTCGAGTTCGCGTCTGGCCGTCTCGAGGAAGGACTCGTCGGCGTCGACGCCGCCACCGGGGAGGACCCACTGGTCGACGCCCTCGTGGCGGACGAGCAGCAGGTCCCCGGAGGGGCGGTAGACGATGGTCTGTGCGCCGAAGGGCGCGCCAGTCTGGCGAATTCTCGTGACGAGCGTGCTGAAGCGCTGTCTCGAGACGGATCGGCTGTGTTCGCGCTCGAGAAAGCCGTCGTACCGGCGCTCGAGTCGGCGGTAGACGTCCGCCGCGCGCCGCGTCGCGTCGTCGGCGCGCATGGTGAGTTCGTCGAACGTCATCTGCGTTCGCTGACGGCTGTGAGACCGCGGGCGAGCGGTGCGCACGGGGGTGGGGACGAACGGGGGTTCATGGTCGCCGGTACACCTCCAACTCGGATTATCTTTTTGGAGCGGCCGACGGCCACCCGGACCGGTGCCCGTCGCCGCCGGCTTCGACGGATTCCGTCGGCGCTGGGTGGGTGGCGCACACAGCTATTTTTCGCTCGCCACCCTACTGGGGAGGCATGTACTCGCGCATTCTCTTACCGACCGACGGCAGCGAGACGACCGACCGTGCGTTCGACCACGCGGTCGACCTCGCGAAGACCTACGGTGCGGACCTGCACGTCCTCTACGTCATCGACGCGACCGTCTTCGCGAACGACGTCGAGACGGGGACGATCGTCGAGGAGTTCGAGAGCGTCGGTGACCGCGTCGTCGAGCGCGTCGCCAGGCGGGCGCGAGACGCCGGCGTCGAACCCACGACGACGGCCGTCGTCCGCGGGACGCCCCACCAGCGCATCCTCGAGTACGCCGCGGAGTTCGACGTCGACGTCGTCGTCATGGGCACGCACGGCCGGACCGGCCTGGACCGGTACCTCCTCGGCAGCGTCACCGAGAAGGTCGTTCGTCTCTCGGACGTGCCCGTGCTGACGGTACGCCACGGCCCGGCTTCCGAGACCTGACTCGAGACCTCCTGTCCGAGCCGTTCAGCGCGCCTCGTCGTCCTCGTCCCTGCTCGCGTCGGCCGCCCGCTCGCGGTCGCTCTCGCGCCGTTCGTCGTCGCCGTCGATCGGTTCGTCCGTCGCCTCGAGTCGCCCGTCTGGTTCGTCCTCGAGCGGCTCTCGCTCCCGGTCGGCGGCGATACCCGAGGCGGGGTCCGTCCCCATCGGCGTCCGTCCCTCCGTCCCGACGGTCTCGTCGCCGGGCTGGCGGTCGGGTTCCGCGTCGGGTCGCGAGTCGCCGACGACGTCACCCTGTGCAGAGAGGTCGCCGCGGAGGCGTACCTCGTCGTCGGTGATCGATTCGATCGCCCGCTGGTCGAGCGGGAGCGCCTCCGCCGTGGCGCTCTCCCAGCCGAGTGCGGCTCTGATCGTGTCGGTCACGCCCGGGCTGGGGTCGACACGCGCGCCGCTGGCGTCGACGGCCGCGACGACGCCCACGGTCTCGCCGCCGGCGTTCACGACGGTTTTGCCGACGTCGTCCTCGGTGACTGTCGGAGACATACGTGGAGTGACGGGCGAGGGCCAGAAGCGACTGGTGCTTTCGTCTGCCGCTCAACGGACGACGGTCACCGGCAGCGAGGCCCGCCGGACGAGGTCGTAGGCGACGCTCCCGAGGAGCGTCTCCGCGCGCCCCGAGAGGCCGCGCGTGCCTACGAAGAGGTGGTCGAACTCGCCCGCGTCGACGTAGGTGACCAGCGAGTCGACCGGCCGTCCGTAGAGGACGTCCGTCTCGAGGCCGACACCTCGCTTCTCACCGCGCCGGGACGCCTCCTCGAGGATCGCCTCGCCTCGCACTTCGGCGTCTTCGACCCCTTCGAGGAGCAGGCGTCTGTCCGCGTCGGCGAGCGAGCGGATCGGTTCGACCCCCTCGACGGTGATCTCGGGGCTCACCACGTGGGCGACGGTCACCGAGGCGTCCATAGCCGCGGCGAACTCGAGCGCACACTCGAGTGCGCGCGTACTCTCGCTCGATCCGTCCGTTGCGACGAGGTAGTGCATAGTCGTCTCACCACTGGGAGCTACACCGGTGTGGAATATAGTGACGTCCCGTGATCCCCATGGGGTGGGAACGGTCACCACTCGCCCGTACGTTCAAATCGTTTCCCCTCGACTACCAGCCTATGCGCTCGAGAAGTGTGCTCTTCACGCCCGGCGACCGGCCGAGGATGCTCCGTACGGCGCTCTCGACGGCCGCCGACGTCGTCGTCTTCGATCTCGAGGACGCCGTCTCGCCCGGCCGGAAGGCCGCCGCCAGGGCGGCGGTCGACGAGGTGCTCGCAGAGCCGTCCGACGCCACTGGACCCGCAGTTGCCGTCCGTATCAACCCGGGTGCTGCCGGTGAGACCGATCTCGAGGCGTTGTCTGCGGACGCGCTCTCGCGACTCGACGCACTCGTCCTCCCGAAAGTCGAGCGGGCGAGCGACGTCGAGCGCGTCTCCGAGTGGCTCGACGCTCGAGGCGCACCGCTCCCCGTGCTCGCGCTGCTCGAGACCGCCCGCGGCGTTCTGGCTGCCCCCGAAATCGCCGCCTGCGATCCCGTCACCGCGCTCTGTTTCGGTGCCGAGGACCTCGCGGCAGACATTGGTGCGTCGCGGACGGCGGAGGGAATCGAGGTGCTCTCCGCCCGCCAGCGGGTCGTCATCGCCGCGAGCGCACACGACTGCGGTGCGATCGACACCGTCTACACCGACTTCGAGGACGCGGCCGGTCTCCGCGAGGAGAGTGCGTTCGCCCGCCAGCTCGGCTTCGACGGAAAGCTGGCGATCCATCCGGCACAGATCGAGCCGATCCACGAGGCGTTCGCCCCGACGCAGGCCGAACGCGAGTGGGCCGAGACGGTTCTCGAGGCGGCGGCGGACGCGGCCGAGACCGAACGCGGCGTCTTCGAGGTCGACGGCGAGATGATCGACGCACCGCTGTTAGCGCGGGCGAGGCGCGTGATCGAACTCGCCGACGGCGATCCGTTCGAGGCGGACGAGCGTCCGGGCAACTGACCAGAATATTACCAAATTAGTATTCCTATTATCGTATTATGTGATATTCCGAGCAGTATTCGCCACACTTATTTCACAGTCGTCGAAAGTTGGGTGCAATGTCTTCAGACGTGAACCCGTTTGAAAGTCTACAGTCGCAGATCGACGATGCGGCTACGCACTTAGACGTCGGCGAGGACGTCATCGAACGACTCAAACACCCCGAACGCGTTCTCGAGACGAACCTCACCGTCGAGATGGACGACGGCACGCTCGAGCGCTTTACGGCCTTCCGCTCGCAGTTCAACGGCGACCGCGGCCCGTACAAAGGTGGCATCCGCTATCACCCGAACGTCACCCGTGACGAAGTGAAGGCGCTCTCGGGCTGGATGACCTACAAGACGGCCATCGTCGACATCCCCCTTGGCGGTGGGAAAGGTGGCATCATCATCGACCCCGACGGGTACAGCGAGACCGAACTCGAGCGGATCACCCGCGCCTTCGCGAAGGAACTCACCCCGTTCATCGGCGAGGACAAGGACATCCCCGCGCCGGACGTCAACACCGGCCAGCGGGAGATGAACTGGATCAAAGACACCTACGAGACCCTCGAGAACACCACCGAACCGGGCGTCATCACCGGCAAGGACCTCGACAGCGGCGGCAGCGAGGGCCGCGTCGAGGCGACCGGCCGCTCGACCGTGATCGCCGCCCGCGAGGCCTTCGAGTACCTCGGGCGCGACATCGCCGACGCGACCGTCGCCGTCCAGGGCTACGGCAACGCCGGCTGGATCTCCGCGAAACTCGTCGAGGAGATGGGCGCGACCGTCGTCGCCGTCTCCGACTCGAGCGGGGGCGTCTACAACCCCGACGGTCTCGACGCCGTCGCCGCCAAGAACCACAAGAACGAGACCGGCAGCGTCGTCGGCTTCCCCGACGGTGAGGAGGAGGTCACCAACGACGAACTGCTCACCCTCGACGTCGACCTCTTGATCCCCGCCGCGCTCGAGAACGCCATCACCGAAGAGATCGCCGCCGACGTGAACGCCGACGTCATCTCCGAGGCCGCCAACGGTCCCATCACGCCCGCTGGCGACGCCGTCCTCGCCGAGAAAGACACGATCGTCGTCCCCGACATCCTCGCCAACGCGGGCGGCGTGACCGTCAGCTACTTCGAGTGGGTCCAGAACCGCCAGCGTTTCTACTGGGACGAGGAGACGGTCAACGAGCGACTCGAGGAGATCATCGTCGACTCCTTCGACGCCCTGACCGAGGCGTACGAGGAACACGACCTCGACACCTTCCGCGAGGCGGCCTACGTCGTCTCGATCCAGCGCGTCGTCGACGCGTTCGAGCAGGCCGGGACGTTCCCCTGAGCCGACACACGGCGATAGGGTCGACTATCTGACACGCGCAGACGTAGTGTCGATACTTTTTTCTCGTCACCGGGAAATCCCGAATCAACTGAGTCGATGATCCGTGACCGTCTGTCTGTCTACCGGGCGCGTGTTCGTCGCGAACTCACGGCGGCGTTCGAAGAAGAGCACACGCCTCGAGAGATCGCCGCGAGCTTCGCGATCGGCATCTTCGTCACGGCGATGCCCACCGGCGGTCTCGGTATCGGTCTCTTCTTCGTCCTCGTCTACTACTACGACTGGATCAGCAAGACGGCCATCTTCTCGTCGGTGATCGTCCTCAACCCCATCGTGAAACCGCTCGTCTACGTCGCGAGTTTCCAGGTTGGGGCGCTCCTCGTCGGCACCGAACCGGTCGTGCTCTTCGAGCACTCGCTGTTGAACTACGCGGCGACGGCGGTTCAACTCGTCCTCCTCGGGAACGTCCTGATCGCGCTCGCGCTCGCCGCCGTCGGCTACGTGCTCGTCTTACACCTCACGCGCGCGCACCGCCGCAGCCAGCACGTCGACGAGCAGTTCTCACCCCACGCGGTCTTGCTCGCGATGCGCCACCGCTGGCGGAAGTGACCCGTCCGATCAGAACGCTCCGAGACCGTAGCCGGCGAGGAGGACACCGACGAGAACGAACGCCCCCGCCATCGCCCGCGTCACCAGCACGCGCGTCCGGTCGTCGACCGTCCCGTCCGCGAACGTCGATAGCCCCTCTGCGCGCTGTTTCTCGACGATCGCTCGAGCGCTGAACAGGCCGACGAGTCCGAACGCGGCGAGCACGACGCCGAAGACGAGCGCGGCGAGTGTGCGCACCATCGTTCACAGGCCGAGTTCGCGGCCGATGACGAGGTGCTGGATCTCGCTCGTTCCCTCACCGATCTCCATCAGTTTCGCGTCGCGGTAGAAGCGCTGGGGGGCGAAGTCCGTGGTGTAGCCGTAGCCGCCGAGGACCTGCACGGACTTTTCGGCGACCTCGCGGGCGCTCTCGCTGGCCTCGAGTTTCGCCAGCGCGGACTCCCGGGTCACCGACCGGCCGCGGTCGTACTGGCTGGCGGCACGGTGGGTCAGGAGCCTCGAGCGCTCGATCTTCCGGTGCATGTCGACGAGCGTGTCCCGGATGGCGTCGAACTCCGCGATCGGCTGGCCGAACTGTTCGCGCTCGCCGGCGTACTCGCGGGCGTGGTCGAATGCGCCTTGCGCGAGACCGGTCGACAGTGCGGCGATCGAGATGCGCCCGCCCTCGAGGGTCTTCTTGGTCTGTTCCCAGCCCGCACCTTCCTCGCCGAGTAAGCGCTCTGCGGGCAGGTAGCAGTCGTCGAAGACGATCTCACAGGTCGGCGAGGCGTTGAGTCCCATCTTCTCCCACTCGGCGGTCACCTCGAAGCCGTCGTCGGCGCGCGGGTCGACGATGAACGTCGAGATGCCGTCGTAGCCCGCGTCGGGGTCGGTCACCGCCTTGACGAGGATCGACCCCGCGACCGAGGCGTTCGTGATGAACTGCTTCGTCCCCGAGAGCACCCACCCGTCGCCCTCCGGCGTCGCGGCCGTCGCCATGTTCGAGGCGTCAGAGCCGCTCTCGGGCTCGGTGAGTGCCCACCCGCCGAGATACTCGCCCTCCGCGAGCGGCCTGAGCCACCGCTCTTTCTGCTCGTCGGTGCCGAACAGTTCGATCGGTTTCGACGCCAGTGAGACGTGTGCGGCGTAGGAGAGACCGATCGACCCCGACACCCGCCCGAGTTCTTCGGTGACGAGCGCGTACATCAGCTGATCGCCGCCGAGACCGCCGTAGGTCTCGCTCACCGGCACGCCCATCACGTCGAGGTCGGCGAGCTGGTCGAACACGCCCGCCGGAAACCGGTGGTCGTCTTCGATCTCCTGGGCGATCGGTTCGATCTCCGCCACACAGAACTCCCGGACGGTGTCCCGGATCATCCGGTGTTCGTCGGGTAGCTCGAAGTCCATACGCGAGTACTCACCGACGCGAGAAATAAGCCCACCGGCGACGCGAGCGATCCGCCTCAGCGCCGGTCGTCGCGGTCGTCCCAGCCCGACCTATCGTCGTCGCGGTCGTCCCAACTGGAACTACTGTCGTCGCGGTCGTCCCAGCTACTCGAGGAGTCCCAGCCGTCGTCGCGGCCGTCGTCCTCGCGGTCCCAGGCGCTCGGTTCGCGCTCCGGGCCGCCGGCGCCGCCAGCGCCGCCAGCGTCGTCACCGGCCGCTCGAGCGCGTGCGCGGCGGTCGGGGATGAGGTCGAGGGTGTCGTTCGTGTCGCCGAGCAACAGGAGGGCGTAGTAGCGGACGTAGGCGACCACTGGCACCTCGATGAACGAGTAGACGAGGAGCCAGAAGAGGAAGCCGAGGAGGGCGATACCGACGGCGAGGACGATTCCGGGCGTCCCGCCGAAGAGCCCTAGGAGGACGGCGACGACGAGCACCGGAATCGCGATCACGAGACCGGCGATAAACGCGAGGATGGTGACGGCGATGCCGAGGGCGATCTGGATGATGACGACGAGGACGATGTAGACCAGATACTCCTTCCAGGAACCGGTGAGCGTCGGCCAGAAGCGGCTCCACGCGCTGAGGACGCCGCGTTCCTCGAGTAACATGATCGGGACGACGAACTCGGTGGTCAGTTTCATGATCGTTGCGAACAGCAGGTAGAGACCGATCACGAGGACGAACACGACGAGCAGGGCGCCGAGTGAGGCCGCACCGACCTCGTCGATCGATCCGAGAACGACGAGCGCGCCGAGGAAGAACGTCGCGACTCCGACGACGCCGAAGACGATCCAGAGACCGATCCGGAAGCCGAGGAGACGGAGTCCCCGTCCGAGGTTCTCCTTCGCGTAGCGTCTCACGTGGACCTCCTCGGAGCGAAGCGATTCGACGAGGGCGAACTCCATGATCGCCGAGAGGACGATGTAGAGCAGTCCGAAGAAGACGACGAGGGCGAACACGATCAGGAACGCCCCGAGGAGCTGATTCTCACTGATTCCCGTCGCCTCCTCGAAGTCGAGCTCCTCTGCCTCACCGTTGGTCTCGATGTCCTCGCCCGGCTCGTCGAAGCCGCTCAGGTCGCCCCCGAACGTCGGGACACCCAGGCCCACCCCGCCAATGAAGAAGACGACGATCGCGAGGCGCACCCACATCCACAGGTCGAACGGCGTCAGCCGGTCTCGAGTGACGTCTATCGCGTCACTCAGATTGTCGATTGCGTACATTCGTCTGCCAGCTGATTCACGCCCGGTGTGTAAAATGTTAATGATGTTACTGTGGGACGTCTCCCGTCTCTCGGACCGACTCAGCGACCGAAAACTTCGGGACGCCTATAACAGTGGGTTACCAACAGCCACGGCATGGACATCCGCCAGCTCGCTCGAGGCACCGTCGAGTGGTCGCGCATCGAGCGCGTCGTCCGCACGCTGGCGGAGCGCTACGGCCGCGAGGTCGTCCGCGTCGAGTTTCTCGAGGCGGACAACTGGCTCTCGACACCGTGTGTGATCGACGAGGAGTGGTTCGTCAAGATCGTCTCCCGGCAGAACGCCGCGGTCCACGGCCTGTTGACCGCGGGGCGCAACGTCGGGGCATTCTCCTCGGGCACCGAGGGCTTCTTCGACCGCTTCGATACGCCCCTCCAGATGGTCGAACACGAGTTCGAGGCGACGGTGCGCATGCGCGAGGTCGGTCTCAACGCACCCCGGCCCATCGAGGCGTTCGAGGTCAACGGTCTCGGCGTGCTCGTCCTCGAGTACCTCCCCGAGTTCCGGACGCTCGAGGACCTCGGCGCCGACGAACTCCGGACGCGGACGCCCGAACTGTTCGACATGCTCGCCCGACTGCACGCTCACGGACTCGCCCACGGCGACCTCCGCGGTGAGAACATCCTCCTGTGTGAGGACGACCTCTACTTCATCGACGCGACTCGCATCAGAGAGAGTTACGAGCGCGAGGCCCGCGGCTACGACCTGGCCTGTGCGCTCGCCGTCCTCGAGCCCAGAATCGGCGCTCGAGAGACGGTTCGACACGCGAGCGCGGTCTACGACTCGGTCGACCTCCTCTCGGCGCGGGAGTTTCTCGACTTCGTCAGCCTCCGCCCGGACCACGAGTTCGATTCGACGCAACTGCGGAGCGAAGTCGAGAAGGTCGTCGAACTGAGCGAACTCGGCGATCGCTGACCCGAGCGCGTCGCCGGACCCCGCTTCCGTCCCAGTCTTTTTGCTCTCACCGCCCGAATACCGTGGTATGAGCCACCAGCACACCGCCGGCGACCGCGAGTTCGGCCACTACGTCGACGGCGAGTGGGTCGACGGACGCGGTGAGACCTTCGAGAGCGAGAACCCGGCGACGGGCGAGACGCTCGCGACGGTCGCTCGAGCGACCGAACCCGAGGTCGACACCGCACTCGCTGCGGCCGAGGCGGCCTTCGAGGAGTGGCGCGCCCTGTCGTACATCGACCGCGCGGAGTTCCTCTGGGACATCTACCACGAACTGCGCGAGCGCCACGACGAACTCGGCGAGGTGGTCACCCTCGAGTGCGGCAAGGAGATCAGCGAGGGGAGAGCCGACGTCACGGAGGCCTGGCACATGGTCGAGTGGGCGGCGGGCAACGCCCGTCACCCCCACGGCGACGTGGTCCCCTCGGAGATTCCGGGCAAGGACGCCTACATGCGCCGGAAGCCCCGGGGTGTCGTCGGCTGTATCACGCCCTGGAACTTCCCGGTCGCCATCCCCTTCTGGCACATGGCCATCGCGCTCGTCGAGGGCAACACCGTCGTCTGGAAGCCCGCCGAACAGACCCCCTGGTGTGGCCAACTCATCGCCGAGATGATCGAGGACGCCGGTATTCCACCGGGGGTGTTCAACATGGTCCAGGGCTTCGGCGACGCCGGTGCGACCATCGTCGAAGATCCACGCGTCGACACCGTCCTCTTCACCGGCTCTGCGGAGGTCGGCCACGAAATCGGACGCAAAGTCGGCGGCGAACCCGGAAAGCTCGCCGCCTGCGAGATGGGCGGGAAGAACGCCATCGTCGTCACCGAACACGCCGACCTCGACCTCGCCGTCGACGCCGCGGTCATGTCCTCGTTCAAGACCACCGGCCAGCGCTGCGTCTCGAGCGAGCGCCTGATCGTCCACGAAGACCACTACGAGGAGTTCAGCGCCCGCTTCGTCGAGGTGGCCGAATCGATCGCCGTCGGCGACCCGCTCGATCCGGACACCTTCATGGGACCGGTGATCGAGGCGAGCCACGTCGAGAAGATACGCAAACACAACGAACTGGCCGTCCGCGAGGGGGCCGAGGTGCTCGTCGACCGCTTCGAACTCGGAGCCGACGAACTGCCGACGGCGGGCGGCGAGGGGAGCTTCGAGAACGGCCACTGGGTCGGCCCGTTCGTCTACGAGATCGAGTACGATCCCGACCTGCGCTGTCTGACCGAGGAGTGTTTCGGCCCGCACGTCGCCCTCCTCGAGTACAGTGGCGACATCGACCGCGCACTCGAGGTGCACAACGCGACGCCCTACGGGCTGGCGGGGGCGATCATCTCCGAGGACTACCGGCAGCTCAACGCCTTCAGAGACCGCGCCGAGGTCGGTCTCGCCTACGCGAACCTCCCGTGTATCGGCGCGGAGGTCCAGCTTCCCTTCGGCGGCGTCAAGAAGTCCGGCAACGGCTACCCCTCGGCTCGAGAGGCGATCGAGGCGGTCACCGAGCGGACGGCGTGGACGCTCAACAACGCCCGCGAGATCGAGATGGCCCAGGGACTCTCGGCGGACATCAAGACCACCGAAGAGCGCGACTGAACGGGCGCCGTCTGCGTCCCTCGAATCCGCTCGAGAGCCGTCACCCTACTCGCCGTCTTCGGTCCTGATCTCGAGGTCGCCGAGCATCGTCCCGATGTGGACTTCACAGACGTAGGCGACCATCTCCTCGCTCGCCTCGAACGTCAGCGTCTGGGTCTCGCCTTGCTCGTCGATGATCTCCGTCTGGTAGTCGTCGACGACCTCGTCGTTCTCGTCCCAGATCTCGATGTTGTGTGGCTCGCCGTCGGCGTTCTCCCACGTAACGTCGTACTCGCGCCCCTCGTAGAGGACGAGCGTCGGGTTCTCCTCGCCTTCGATCGCCGCTGGTTCGACGCCCTCCCAGCCGGGGGTGTAGCCGTCGAGAACGATCTCTTCGACGTCCTCCCACTCGTCGTCCGCGTCGTCAGCCGCTTCAGCCTCGTCGTCTTCTGCTTCGGTCTCGTCGTCTTCCGCTTCAGTCTCGTCCTCTTCTTCCGTCTCGTCGTCTTCTTCCGCCGGGGCGGGGTCGTCGGCCGCGTCGTCTTCCTCCGCTGGTCCTCCACATCCGGCGAGTGCTACCGAGACACCCGTCGCGGCGGCGATATGCAGCGCTCGTCGTCGAGTGAGGTACGCATCACGTTCCATACACTACCTAGTGGGCAGAGAGGGATAGTTCGATGCCAGACACTCGCTTGCTCGAGGCGCGTTCGAAAGGTGTGGCGAAGAGAGCGGACGTCCGCTCGTTCCCGGGAGACGAGCAGCGACGGGCCGGAGCGACGCGCAGTGCCGGTGTCGACGTGAAAAGCGTCGTTGTGTACCGGCAGCTACTCATTCGGGGGCAACTACTAAAAGACAGCGGGTTTCTCGCGTCACGTGACGCCTCACTCTCGGCGGTCGCGCAGTGCGGGAAACGTCTCTCGAACGCGCTCGACCCGGCCCGGATCGATCGTTGCGGTGACGAACGCCGGTTCGTCGCCGCTCGAGGCGACCGTCACGCCCCACGGATCGTAGACGCTCGAGCGCCCGAGCAGCGTCGTCTCGCCCATCGTCCCCGAGCCGTTGATCGTCGCCACGTAGCACTGGTTCTCGATGGCTCGCGCCCGCGAGAGCGTCTCCCAGTGTTCGACTCGCGGGTACGGCCACGCGCTCGGGACGAGGGCGAGCGTCGCGCCCGCGTCGACGAGTCGCCGGTAGAGCGCCGGAAACCGCAGGTCGTAACAGGTGGTCACGCCCACGGTGAAGCCGCCGAGTTCGGCGACCGCGACGCGTTCGCCCGGGACCAGTCGCTCGCTCTCGGCCGAGTCGTACCCGAAGAGGTGGTGTTTGCGGTAGACGAGACGCCGGTTCCCGTCGGCGTCGAACAGTACCGCGGTGTTCGCGAGTCCCGTCTCGGCGGGCGTCTCACCCGCCGTCTCCGCGAGGTCCTCGACGACGGTCCCCGCGAGGACGGCCACGCCGTGTTCGGCCGCCGCCCCGGCGAGGTGCTCGAGCGTCGGTCCCTCGAGTCCCTCTGCAGACCG
This sequence comes from Natronobiforma cellulositropha, assembly GCF_025629245.1. GTDB lineage: Archaea > Halobacteriota > Halobacteria > Halobacteriales > Natrialbaceae > Natronobiforma > Natronobiforma cellulositropha. The sequence goes on along the minus strand of NZ_JANZXN010000019.1, from coordinate 145,761 downwards.
CGCGTACAGGTCGAAGGCGAAGTAGCCGACGGTGAACAGTTCCGGGAGCGCGAGCAGGTCGACGCCACGGCTACCGGCGCGTTCGATCGCTTCGAGCGCACGCTCGAGGTTCCCCGCAACGTCACCGGCGACGACCTCGAGCTGGGCGAGTCCGAGCGTGAGCGTCGACGCTCCGTCGCTCTCGGTCATCGCTCGGCTTCGAGGTAGCGCTCGAGTCCGCGCCGGAGGTTCTCGAGTTCGCCGTCTAAGTTGCGTTTGAAGAAGGTCTCGACCCCCGGGACGCGTCCGTCGACGACGAACGTGTTCTCGAGTTTCGAGCCGGTCTCGGTGGGGACGATCCGGTGTTCGCCGACGACGCGCATGACCTTCGACTTCCCGACGAACTCGACGTACTCGGGTGGCGTTCGAATCACGTCCTCGGTCTCGACGGTGATGGTCTTTCGGACGAACGGAATCGGCAAGTCGACGTGCCAGGTCGCGCGGTGTCCCGCTGGGTCGTCGACGTCGAAGTCGCTGACGACGCTGATGGACTCGGCCCGTCGGGTCGGATCTGCGATGAACGCCCAGACGTGCTCCGGTGAGGCGGTAACTTCGAACGTACGCTCGACCCGAACGGTCATGGCAGTAGGTGCGGGTCTCAGCGGTAAAAAGACGGTGAAATCGTCGTCTGCGTAGATCGGTCAGCTCACCGTCACGCGCCACGTCGTCGACCGGGCACGACCCCACTTCTCGATGTCGACCTCGTCCGATTTCTCCGCGAGGTGGGGAAGTCTCGCACCGACCTGTTTCGACGAGAGACCGATCGCGTCCGCGATCTTCTTCGCCCGAAAGTACTGTTCACCCCGGGCTGCGCTCTCGCGGAGGTACGAGAGAATCCGCTGCTCTTCGTCAGAGTAGTCGCTCATCGTCGTGCCCTCTACTTAGACCTTCTCGGCCTTAACTGTTCTAGACGCTCTCTCCAGGCGATCACTCTGCGTAGATCACTCTGCGTAGACGTGAATGCCGACGACGGCCAGTACGGCGAACGTGATCGCGACGGCGAACGCCCAGCCGGCTTCCGCGGCCGGAGCGGCGGCGGCCATCCCGAACGCACCGAGTACAGCGATCGCTCCGAGTACCATCGCGAGTCCCACACCCTTGTCCGTCGTCGATTCCGTTGGTGCAGCCATACGCCGCCGTTCTCGTGCGGGTCCCTTAAGCGCACCCATTCTCGACCTCCGACGAACGTGACACCGCGACACCCACGAAGCATATACGTTCTGCGTCACTAGCGCTACGCTGATCAACCATGAGCCCACGCGTCGTCAGACGGGTCTTCCTCGGTAGTCTCGTCCGGATCGTCTCGACTATCACACTCTCACTCGGCGCACTGGCCGGCGGGGCCTTCGCGACGGGTCTGATCGGACTCCCTGCACTCGAGCGCGTCGACAACGAGTTCGGCGAGGTCACCGACGAGCGGACCGAGATCGTCACCCACCTGACGGTCACCAACCCGAACCCGGTCGGTCTCTCGAGTGTCGACCTCGCGGCGACCTACACCGTCTCGATGAACGGGGTCCCGCTCGCCGAGGGCCGGACCGACTCGCTCGCCCTCGAGCCCGGCACCTCGAGTGAGACGCTCACCACCTGGATGGCGAACGACCGGATCCCGGACTGGTGGGTCACGCACATCGAACGTGGCGAGGTCAGCGAGGCGGTCGTCGAGGCCGAAATCTCGAGCGGCGCGCTCGGGCGGGCGACGCGCGTCTCGAACACCCAGCCAGTCGAGACCGACCTCGTCTCGTCGTTCGACTCCGACGAACGCCGTCCGATCGACGCGAACAGCCCCCTCGTCAGCGATCCGCTGCTCTACGTCGAGCGGACGCGGGCGAACTGGAGCGGCGTCGACGACCGTCACACCGAACTCGATCTCCGCTTCGACCTGTACAACCCACAGGCCTACGACGTCCCGATCACCAGACTCGGCTACGAGATTTCGATGAACGACGTCGTCGTCGGCGACGGCGAGAGCGCCCGCGAGTACCTCCTGCGCGCCGGGCGAACCACGACCGTCGAGACGACGACGCGGATCGTCAACGGCCACCTCGACGACTGGTGGGTCTCCCACCTCCAAAACGGCGAGGTGACCGACCTCCGCATCGAGTTCGACGCCCGCGTTCGGGTACTCGGCACGACGATCAGCCTCCCGCTCGAGGCACTCACTTACGAGGAGACGATCGAGACCGACATTCTGGGGACCGACGACGAACCGGACGACGGCACCGAGCGGGCGACGAACGAGGGGGACGGAAGCGAGCGGGGAGCGGACGACTCCGATGGGGACGGAGGCGAACGGGCCGCTGGCGACTCGGAGGCGGAGGACTCGAGTGACGACTCAGATACCGGCTCCGATGGAGACGGAGGCGAACGGGCCGCTGGCGACTCAGAGGTGGAGAACTCGAGTGACGGCTCTGAGGCGGACGGCTCCGATGGGGACGATTCCACCGACGGCGGTCTCCTCTCCGGCCTGCCCCTCTCGAGCGACGGCGGGCGTCACTGACACACATCGAGTGGAATCCCGCGACGGTAGTCGTGTGGAGGATGTCAACCAGTCGGCGATCAGTTGATCGTCATGTGCTCGGACTCTTCGTTGAGCGCGAGGTTCGCCGCGATTTCGGCGTTTCGCATGGCGTAGCCTGCCGTCTGCTCGAGGCTGACGAGCACTTCACGGACCTGAAGGAGGCTCTCGTTGTCCATCTCCGGGAGGCTCGAGAGGATCTCACGTTCGCGGTTGCTGATCTCGTGGAACATCCGTCGCACCGTAATCGTCAGGTCGTAATCACGCTCGACGGCGGCTTCGACCGCGAGCGAGGTGATCTCGTCGACCTCGTCGGTCAGCTCGCGAATCTCGCGCATGACCGAGTTGTCGACGTCGAGCGTGTGGCCGTCGGTCTCCATCACGATGTCGGCGATGTCTTCGGCGTTGTCCGCCGTCAGCTCGAGGTTCTTCGAGATCGACCGGTAGCCGATGAGCGGAAAGCCGGTGTCGAGACCGACCGCTCGAGCGAGGTTCGGGTTCTGGTACGCGGTGAAGATCAGCCGGAGCAGGAGGACGAAGATCTTGTTCGCCTGGCGTTCGCGGTTCAACGCCCGCTGTGCGAGGTCCGGGTTGCCGTGAGCGAGCGCCTTGATCGCCTCCCCGCGCATGGTCCGGCCGGTTCGCTCGAGTCGCTCTAGCAGGTTGTCGAGGGTGAAGTCCTCGGGGTCGACCGAACAGCGAATGGAGATGCTCTCGGGGGTCTCCTCGATGACGCCGAGACCCATCAGTTGCGTTTCGGCGCTGTAGACGGCGTTGATGTGATCGGAACTGAGTGCGCCGTCGTCGGTCTCGATGCGGATCACGCGCCGGCCCAGGACGTACTGAGCGACGATTGCGCGCTCGACGGCATCGGCATCCAGATCGTCGGCGTGAATAATCGCCTCCGTCTCCTCCGAACTCGCCGACTCCGGCATCACCGTCAGCGTCCCCTTCCCGCTCATCCGAATCGAAACCTCGTCCCCCTTCTCGACGCCCTGTGCCGATGCCCACTCGGCGGGCAACGTCATCGCGAGCGTCGACGGACCGAGTCGCTGTACTTTCCGCGTTTCCATAACCAGCCGTAGGATTGGAGTCACCTTAATCTTGACTATATGCCCATTAATCTGGACTGCTGTCGTAATACGACTAGGTGACAGTTCGCGATCTACACAATGGTAACCAATCGCGTGGTGAACCGTCCAGTTCGAACCCGCGTCCACCCACGGAGCGCCTCGTTCGTCTCCTCGTCGTCCGTATCGACCCGGAGCGCGTCGAGACCGTCGAGTTTCGCCTCCGAGGCGACGATTTCGATCTCGCGCACGCGCTCGAGGACGGCCGGTGAGAGCTGGTGGTTGCCCCGCCCGAAGACGAACCCCTGGCCACCGATCGGCGAGACGACGACGACGGCTGGTTCCTCGAGCACGGCGAGGATCTCGGCTTCGGAGGCGTCTCGAGCGAGGAGTTCGCCGTCGCGCCAGACGTCGACGCCGAGCGGGGAGGCGTCGATACCGAGTTCGGCTTCGATCTCGCCGACGGTACTCCCGGGACCGAAGACGTAGGTCGTTCCCGCTTCGATCTCGCTCGCGAAGCCGCGGGCGAGCGCCTCGACGCTCCCGCTCGCGAGTTGCTTACTCGACTGGAGCGTCGGCGCGACGGGAACGCGGGCGAGCGCTCGCAACTCCGCTCGGACCTCGCCCTGGCGGTAGGCGTCCTCGTCGATGTCGTTGACCTCGCGGCCCTCGACGCGCTCGAACTCGGCGGCGATCCGACCCGCCTCTGTCGGCGTCACTGCGAACACCGACGAGTAGACTTTGACGCCCGCGGGCACGCCGAGCATCGGCGTCTCCACGTCCGCCTCCTCGAGCGTCTCGGCGACGTCGACGGCGGTGCCGTCGCCGCCGGTGAACACCACGAGGTCGACGTCGTACTCGAGCAACCGACGGACGGTCTCTCGCGTGTCTTCGGCGCTCGTCTCGTTCCCGTCGTCGGGTTCGTAGACGACCGTCGGCTCGAACCCCGCCGCCCGCGCGGCGTCTTCACCCATCACGCCCCCCGCAACGTACACCTCGAGGTCGGGGCGTCGACGGGCCAGCGACTCGAGCGCCTCGCGTGCTCGCCCCGGCGCTCGTGGCGTCGCCCCGCGCTGGCGTGCCTCCTCGAGTTTCCCGTCGGTTCCCTTCAGTCCGACTCGCCCGCCCATTCCGGCGATCGGGTTGACGACGACGCCGATCCTGTCCATGGGCGGGCTACGCACCATCGGTGGAAAAGGGGTGTGGCACGGACGGTCTTTCTGAACCGTTAAGAGGGCGGCGCACAGAGCGGCGTACATGAACGACTTCGCTCCCGTACTCGACGCGGAAACGGCACTGCCACCGGAAGCCAACTGGGCGGTTCTCGGTCTCGCCGTCGTGCTCACGCTGGCCTGGCTCGTCTACGTCTACCGCTAGTCTCGCGTACTGGGGGACTCCGCGTCGGGACCGTCGACTCGTGAGCGGAGCCACGCGGCCGCCTCGGCCGTCGTCTCTGCATCGGTACTCTCGATCGAGATCCGGACTCCCTCGCCGGGATAGCTCCCGACGCTCACGTCGAAGTGCGCTTGCAACTCGTCGAGACGCTCGAGGAGCGCGCTCTCGGGTTCGTCGGCGAGTACCTCCTCGTAGTAGCGCCGCTCGCCGGCGAACTCCTCGGCGACCGTCTCGAACATCGCTCGCATCTCGCCCGGGACGCCCGGGAGGACGTAGACCGACTCGAGCACCGCCCCCGGCGCGACGCCGACCTCGTTGTGGAGTGCGCGCGCCCCACGCGGGAGGTGTGCGGTGCCCTCGGTCAGCCCCTCGCGCGTGTAGCCGCCCTCGGTGGTGAGCCACTCGAGCGCCTCCTCGTGGAGTTCGAGGTCGCTGTCGAAGGCGGCCGCGATGGCGTCCATCGTCACGTCGTCGTGGGTGGGTCCGAGACCGCCGGTGACGACGACGCCGTCGTAGCGCTCGTTGTACGCGTCGACCGTCTCGGCGATGTCTCCGACCCGGTCGGGAACCGTGACGACGCGTTCGACGCGCGCGCCTCGCTCGTGGAGGCGCTCACAGAGCCACGACGCGTTCGTGTTCACCGTTCGGCCCGCCAGGAGTTCGTCACCGACCGTGACGATCGCGACGTTCATACCCCCCGTTTGCGCCGACGGGCCAAATGCGTCTCGTCGGCTCGCGGGCGGTGTTCGGAGAAGGCTGTTCCAGCGGTATGCGTCAGACAGAGGCCAGTTTCTGCCGGTTCGGGCTTCGACGGTTTTGAAGCAGTTGGCGAACCCGCTCGTTCGCGTGTATCCCGTGGAAGGGGCGTTTGTCGGCGTTTCGAAGGTCGTGTCGTTCGTCTCGAAATCGAGTGCCTCGACGGTGGTGGGCGGTGTGGGGCTACGGGCCGGAGTCGACGAGAGCCACGGGGTCTTCGACATCGTGTTTCTGAGTGAGTTTCTCCGTCGTCGACGACGTGGTCACCGAATCAGCGGCTCAGAAGGGAGACGAGAGAGCTACGCCATGTTGAACACCGCGACGATGTCTGCGAAGCCCACGCGGCCGTCGCCGATCACGTCGAACGCCTCGATGTTCTCCTGAATCGCCTCGCTCTGTAGATTTTCGAAGAAGAGTACGGCGTCATCGTACCCGACCGTCCCGTCTCCGGTGAAGTCGACGTACAGGCCGTCGCCGGTTGGGTCGTACGCCGTGATCCCGTTCACGTCGATGCCGTCGGCTTCTTCGCTGTCGTCGACGGTCACCGGTTCGGAGACGACGGCGTCGTCCGTCACGACGACTGCGTCGTACTCACCGGTGTCGGCCGTGGTCGTCTCCCACTCGAGCGTGACTGTGTTCGTCGCATCCGCTTCGAGCACGAGCGTCCGCGCGTCGCGGACCTCGCCGCCGATCTCGAGGATGACCGTCTGTTCGCCCGCAGCGGTGCCGGTGTTCTCGACGGTCGCGGTAACCGTCAGCGTCTCACCGGTCTCGATTGGGGTGTTCGTCTCGAGTGCGTCGACGACGAAGACCGCTTCAGCGACAGCGTCCACCGTGATCGGTTCGCTCGCGCTGTCGTCGTCGCTCGAGACGGTGATATCGTGGTCGCCGACGTCGTCGTCGCCGGTCTCCCACTCGAGCGTGACCGTTTCAGTCTCGTCGGGGTCGAGGCTGACGGTCCGTGTGTCGCGGACCTCGCCGCCGACCTCGAGCGACACCGTCTGTTCCCCGGCGGCGGTGCCGGTATTCTCGACGGTTGCGGTGACTGTGAGGGTGTCACCCGCTTCGACGGGGGCGTTCGTCTCGAGCGCGGCCACGACGAGTTCGGCCTGGCCTGGTTCGTCGACTACCACGGTCTCGGTGGTGCTATCGTTTCCGACGGAGACGGTGAGGTCGTACTCACCGGCGGTTTCCGTCCTCCACTCGAGCGCGACCGTGTCCGTCTCACCGGGGTCGAGGCTAACAGCCCGTGAGTCTGACTCCTCGCCACCGACCTCGAGCGTCACAGCCGTTTCACCGGCGGCGTCGCCGACGTTCTCGACCGTCGCAGTCACCGTCACCGTCTCCCCGGCATCGATTGGAGTGGTGAGGTCGACTCCCTCGAGTGCGAACACACTCTCGGGGGGCAGTTCGACGGCCACCGTCTTGGTGACGGTCTCGTCGTCGCTCGAGATCGTCACCTCGTGGTCTCCGGCGTCGTCGTCGCCGGTCTTCCACTCGAGTGTGACCGAGTCAGTCTCGTCGGGGTCGAGACTGACGGTCCGTGTATCGCGGACCTCGCCACCGACCTCGAGCGCCACCGTCTGTTCTCCGGCGGCGGTGCCGGTGTTCTCGACGGTCGCAGTAACCGTCAGCGTCTCACCCGCTTCGACCGGAGCGTTCGTCTCGAGTGCGTCGACGACGAACACCGCCTCGGCGACGGCTTCGACCGTGATCGGTTCGCTCGCGCTGTCGTCGTCGCTCGAGATCGTCACCTCGTGGTCTCCGGCGTCGTCGTCGCCGGTCTTCCACTCGAGTGTGACCGAGTCAGTCTCGTCGGGGTCGAGACTGACGGTCCGTGTATCGCGGACCTCGCCGCCGACCTCGAGCGTCACCGTCTGTTCTCCGGCGGCGGTGCCGGTGTTCTCGACGGTCGCAGTAACCGTCAGTGTCTCACCCGCTTCGACCGGAGCGTTCGTCTCGAGAATCTCGAGGGAGAATTCGGGCGTCTCTTCGGCCATGTCTCCGACGTGACCGAGTGTGCCGAGCGTGACCCGGGAGTCGTCGCTGGTGTGATCACCTTCGGTACTCAGCGCGTAGAGCACCCCGTTGAGTGAGCCGACGTAGAGCGTCCCGTCGGCGACTGTCGGTGCGGATTCGACGCCTTCACTTACGACGTGGCGCCAGTGGTACGCGCCGGTTTCGGTATCGAACGCGTGGACGTACCCCGAAAAGTCGCCAACGTACACCGTTCCGCCAGCGACCGTGGGTGACGACGACATGGTACTGTGGACGTGACCGTCACCGACCCAGCGCTGTTCGCCCGTGTCCGCGTCGATCGCGTACAACCCGCGGAGGACCCCGTCGGCGAGGCCGGTTCCGACGTAGACGACCCCGTCGGCTACCGTCGGTGTAGACAGGAGGCTCGTGTTGGTGTCGACCGTCCACACTATCTCACCGGAACTCGCATCGACCGCATACAGGGTTCCTGCCGCCGTTCCTGCGTAGACGGTCCCGTCTGCGACCGTCTGTGACGGGAGCACGTCACCGTCGGTCTCGAGCTCCCACACTTCGGTTCCGGTCTGTGCGTCGATCGCGTAGAGGTGGCCCTCGTCGTCGGCTCCAGCACCGGCGCCGACGTACACCGTACCATCGACGACAGTCGGTGACGAATCGATCGCTCCCTCCCGTGAGAACACCCACTCGTTGGTACCCGTCTCGGCGTCGATCGCGTACAGGACGTTCCCACCGAGATAGACCGTCCCGTCTGCAACCGTCGGGGACGACGTGATCGGCTGGAACGTGTTGTACGCCCACTGGAGTCCGCCCGTCGACGCGTCGAGCGCGTAGAGTCCCCCGTCCATCGAGCCGACGTAGACGGTGCCGTCTGCAACCGTCGGGGAGGAGTAGATCGGTCCATCCGTTGTGACACCCCAGACGCCCTCCCCGGTGTCGGCATCGACTGCGAACAGCTGGTTGTTGAGCGTCCCGATATAGACCAGTCCATCGACGATCGTCGGTGAACTCACGATCTGGCCGCCCGTCTGGACTCCCCACACCCGTTCACCTCCTTCCCGCACCGTGACTGCCTCGCTAGCAGTGTCCCCGGCGAGTTCGACGACGAACGCTCCGTCTACGCCCGTGTCGGGCGCAACGACGTCGATCTCTCGAGTGGCCGTCTCACCGGCGGCGATGTCGAACACTGCTGCACCGATCGGCTGTGTGCCGTCGGTGTAGCCGGTGAGACTGACGGTTCCGACGCCGACGAAGCGGTCGGAACCATCGTTCGTCACCGTCACCGGAACCGAGTGGGTCGAGGCGACGTCGATCGCATCCGGTGTGTCGATGGTGTCGATCGAAACCGGACCGGAACCGGACGATTCGACTCCGACAGCAGTCACCGACCGAGCACCGACACCACCTGCCTGGGCCGTGTAGACGACGGCCGATCGGTTCATCGGCGCGGTCGTTTCGACCGTTACCGTCGTCTCGTCTCTCGCGTCCAGCGATACCCGTTCGGAGGCGATTTCGACACCGTCAGCCGAGAACTCGACGGCACTCGAGACCGCCTCGAATGCGTTATTTCGAACGACAGCGTCTATCGTGACTGACTCACCCGGTTCGACACCGTCCGGGAGTTCCACCGAGTCGACGACGAGGTCGGGTGACAGCCGTACGGCTCCTGTCAGCTCGTAGCCGCTAGTGAAGATCACTTCGTGCGTCTCCGCTTTGTAGCCCGGTTTCGAGACGATGAGTGCCTGTATCGAGGTCAGTTCGACTCGAGCCTCACCGTTCGCGTCCGTCGTCGCTAAATCCGTGAACGAAGTGATGGTCACGTCTTCGAGCGGCTCGCCCGTCAGGTCGTCGTAGACACGCATATCGATGGCAGCGAGTGTTTCGGTATCGACCTCGTCGACCTCGTCGACGGTACGGTCGATCGCCGTCCTCGCGTCAGACTGTTCGACCACGTCGAAGTGGAGCGTCTGGTCGACCGAGACGTCTGAGAGCGGGACCAACACCGTCGTGAGATGTGTCGTCGTCCCCTCGAGCGGCGGCAGCTCGAGTGTCTTCTCGCCCAAGAACTCCCCGTCGTCGTGGTCGGTCACCGTAATCGTGGCGTTCGTCGCGAACGGTTCGTAGTTGGTGACGCCCACACGCGCGTACGTCCCGTCTTCGGTATCGTAGCGTTCGACCGACTGGTACGTGATCGGGTGGTGGAGACGGATATCGGGCGTGAACAGCCGTGTCGTGAGCTCGCTGAGCGCCGGGCTGGACGTCACCGCGGGCACGGTGCCCTCGGGATCGATCGTCACGCGGTCGAGCGCGCTCGTGTTGAACGCAGAGAGGTCGACCGGAATCGCAGCCGTCTCGGTCGCCCCTGCGGCGACGTCGAGGCTCACGTTCGTCGTCCAGCCGTCGCCGTCGTCGATCCGGACCGGCACGGCGCTCACGTTGACGCCGCCGCGGTTCTCGACACCGACGGTCAGCGTCGCGTTCGTCTCCGAGTGCATCTCACCCTCGGCGGCGGTGACCACCAGGTTCGGCGAGCCGAGTCGGAGGTCGGCCCGCTGCGTGTACCACTCGTCGGACGCGCCCGCCTCGAGCGAGACGGTGACGGTTCCGCTCTCGGGAACGGTGACCGCGAGTGGGACCGTCACGGTTTCGTTGTGTCCGAGCGCGTCGACGGTCTCGCGCGTGAGTTCGTCGTCGCCGTCGGTGACGACGATGGCAACCGGGTCGTCGCTGGCGCCACCGACGTTTCGGACGGTCGTGTCGACCGTCACGGTCTCGCCTGCGGCCGCGTCGGTCGGCCCGGCGGCGTCGAGGGTGTACGCCGGAGCGAACGCCTCGCTCGTCACGAAGACGTCGTTCCGGTTCTCGATACCCGGCTCCTGGACGGCGTAGGCCGCGGTGAACCCGTCGTCACCGAGGATGGCGTCGGCCTGCCAGATCGTCAGGTCCTCGTCGGGACCACCGACGAAGCGGTGGTCGCCGCTCCACTCGCCGTCGACGGCCTGACGGTACAGCAGGTCGCTCGTGTTCTGGAAGCCGGGCGCACCCCGGTAGAGCAACAGCGACTCGTCGCCGTCGGCACGCAAGACGAGTTCGCCGATCCCCGCCAGATCGGGGTCGGTCTCGAGGCGCTGGACGTCCGATCCGTCGGCGTGTTCGAGCGCCGACTCGCCGCCGTCGTTCCAGGTCCAGACGAGTTCGCCCCCGTCGACGGCGTGGTCGCCGTACTGTTCGAGGGCGTACTCGTGTGCGCCGTCGCGGTCGAAGCCGTCGTCGTCGACGGCGCCGTGGGCGAGCGTTCCGGACTCGGTGACGTTGGCCGCCGACTCGAAGTAGGCCAGGTCGAACGTGCCGTCGGCGCGGCTGCCGACGGCCGGGAGCGAGGCGTTCTCGATCGATCCCTCCCGGATCTGGTCGGCGTCCGCGTCGAAGAGGCGGTACTCGACGGTGGCGTTCTCGATGTCGAGGCGGTCGTCGTTGGCGTGGTGCATCCAGGCGACGAGCCAGCCCTCCTCGCTCGCAGCGGCGACGGGTGCCCGCTCGAGGGCGCCGGTGTCGCTGACGATCGTCGGCTCACTCCAGGTGTCGCCGTCGAAGTGCGCGGTGACGATCTCGAGGTGTGGGGCAGCCTCCTCGGGACCCGAGAGCTGGCTCGCATCGGCGTCGATGCGCGACCAGACGGCGAACAACTCGTCGGTGTCCGCACGGCTGACGAGCGTCGGATCGAAGTCGTGGCGGTCGGTGTCGGTGAGGTCGACGACCTCACCCCAGCCGGTACTCTCGTCGTAGTGACGGAACCGAATGTCGTGGCCGTCTTCGACCGCCGCGCCCTCCTCGAGCGAACTCCAGACGACGGCGTGGCCGTCGGGCGTCGCCGCGATCGATGGTTCGCTGTCCTCGTAGGGGCGGTCGGTGAGTCTGTCCGTATCGCTTCCGAGAACGGAGGGGCTGTCAGACGACAGCGGTTGCAGCGTCCCCGCATCGACTGCGGGCACGTCGGGGAGTGGCTGGGCACCGGTCGGTGAGACGACCGACCACTCCGTACTCTCACCGGCGTCGCCAGACCTCGAGATGGTCTGTTCGTTCAGCGCCCCTCCCTCGAACGAGTGGGTCGAGAGCGAGTTGGTGCCCGGTACATTCCCGGTATATAGATGTAGGTCGAGAAGCTCTTCATCGAAATCGCCGCTCCAAAAATACACTTTGTATCCGCCTCTGACGCCAAGGTAGAATTCCACCTCGGCTCCGTCTACCGGAATTCCACCGGAGCCCTCTTTGAAGTAGATGTCTGGGCTTCCACCACCATAGATCTCGCCGTGAGCGGATGCACCGAAAGCGGACCCTTCGATCTTACCATATGCCTCGATGTCGCCACCGACACTCATGCTCACTATCTCGATGTCTTCGTTATTTTCGTACTGTATTCTGAGCACCACGGCGATGTGGGCGCTGGCATCGATACCTCCAATACCATCTCTCTCGTACACGGGTTCCCCACCTCCTCCCGACCGCCCTCCACCGAGCCATCTCGGCAGTCGTACTTTTCTATCTAGTTTCGCTTCGGCCGTCCCGTCGCCTCCCTGGTACTGTACGCCATCGAAGTCCATCTGCTCTTCTCCCTCTACTGAGAATCCTTTGCCGAGCAGACTGACGCCAGCACCAACTTCGGTCTGACCAGTTAAGTCACCCGTTGGTGTCAATACCATGAGTATCATCTCTTCTTTTGCATGAACAGAGAACGACTCATCGTCGACCGTTCCTGGAATTCCCGCCCAGTGAGCTTCGTACGCGTCCCCCGCAATCCACAGTTCACACGCATCTCCTTCGGGCCACGATCCATCGAGTTCACACCACTCGTCTGAAGACTCTATAAAGAAATGTGAGGACAACGTCTCGACCCAGGCTGGGTCGACGAACATCGCACTGTCGGTCGTCTTCTCAGCCACTGCGCCATCGTCGAACTCCGCGACGACCTCGACCGGCCGGCCGTCGCGCACCTCGAGCGGTGCGCGGAAGTCGTTTAGACCAACCTCGACGGCCTCGACGCCGTCGACGGTCACCGACGTGAGGCTGCGTTCGGTCTCCGTCGACGTGACCTGGTAGTAGTCCTGGTTCTGGCTCGCTTCGGCCAGCCACTCGTCGCCGAAAGCGCGCTCAACCTCGAGATTCACGACGGTGAGTTCCGTCTCGTGTGTTGGGCCGTCGACCGGCCAGAAGTCGTAGGTTCCGGGTTCGTCGAAGACCAGCGTGAACTCCTCGCCGGTTGCCGTCGTGTCGTCGTCGAACTCCCACCGATGTTCGTAGTCGAGAATCCTGAAGGGGTTACACGCCCTGATCGTCACCGGCTCACCAGCGACAGCGACGTCCTGGTCGATATAGACGCTCTCTTCCTCCCAGTTCGGCCACTGGTTTTCTACCCTGTGTTCCCACCAGCCCATACTCGGCTGGTGTTGAGGATACGGTGGCAAATCACACCCATGCGAAAAAGCATAGCTGACGGGAACCGGGTCAGGGTCTTCGTCCAGGCCACTGGGGACGGTAACCGAAAAACTGTGTTCGATGCCGCGGGTAAGCCGGTCACCAAACGGAGCGGTCGACAGATCTACCGTTCCTGTATACTCTCCGGGATAGAGCGGATCAGAGAGCCAGATTCCGTCCGACCCTGTCTCTCCCTCACCCCCTGGCCCGAGATCCACCGTCGCGCCGGGAATCGGTTTCCACTCGGTGACCAGGTTGCCGGTCGCTGGCGTTGGCATATCCGGCTGGAGAACAGTCACCTCCACCGGTGCCGGATTGTCGCTGAACGTGGTGAACCCACTGGTGTCTCTGCTGGTCGTCTCCTCCGGTGTCGGTCCCGAGGTGAAGTGCTCCAGAGAGAGGTTCGCTGCCGTCTCGTTCGGCGCTATCGGAACGACGTGCTCGAGAGAGTCGTTCGCCCCCTCGATGAGGACGAACGTGGCGTTGCTCGAGTCCTCGTCGAGGACCACCGGATCAACGACACCGTCGTCGACGGCCGCACCGCCGGAAACACTCGCTAGACCGACGAACAGTACACCGAGAAGTGCTATCAGGACGATTCGACTCGACTCGACGGGGACGAACCCACCCAGGGGTCCCCACGACTTACGCATCCAGCCTCCGGGAGCGGTGTCCGGTGCTCGTCCGTTCGGTGCCGCGCGATCTCAGTAAAAATACATCACAATTTGCCCGAAAGTAACTGTGCATACAGCCACAACACCGGCAACCACTGATAACTATTTTCGTTGAAAAATAATATAATATAATCAAAGAAGATCGCGGTTGGTACTCGTTCTGCTCTCTGCGCAGCGTCGCTCGTGTATATAATACGGTACGTCTGGCAACCACAAGATTCACTTTTGATAATTGGCTACGTTGTACCGTGATGCCACGTGGTGGATGGACAGCGGAACAAGAACCGAACACACTCCTCTCGGCGTTGGGCAGTAAGTACAGCGCCGAGATCCTCTGCGCAGCGGGCACCCCGAAGTCCGCACAGGCGCTGAGCGAAGACATCGAGATCCCGATCGCGACCTGTTACCGTCGCATCGAAGAACTCGTCGACGCCGGTCTCCTCGAGTGCGAGGGGCGGACGCTCTCCGACGAAGGGCGACGGACCAACATCTACCGACGGACGGTCGACGAGATCGAGGTCAACTTCAGCAGCGACACTCCCCGGTTCTCGCGTAAGCGACGGACGGAGGCGAGAAACAGACTCGAAGACCAACTCGAGGACTGATCGGCTTCTCGTGTGTCCCGATGGGTCGGCTACTGGCGAGTCTCTTCTCCACGCTCGTCCGTCGGCATCCCACAGCGCTCCCGTACGCCCGCCCGTTGACACCTCCGTCCGAACGCCACCGGGTCCTCGAGCGGGGACCACCCGTCCTCGCCGTCAGACACCATTAAGTATGCTCGAAAGAATCCTGGGGTATGACTCGAGGAATATTCGAATCCGATCGAGACGCTCGTACCCCGGAACCGACTGGGCCACTCGAGCGCGAGCGCGTCCTCTACGTCGGCCGAGACCGGCCGATTCGAATCTGTGCGGGCCACCGCATCCTCCACCACGACGGCAAGTGTGCCCGTCCGCACGGACACAACTACGAGATCAGCGTCGCGATCACCGGCCGGCTAACCGAGGAGGGCTGGGTCGTCGACAAGGGCGTCGTCACCGACGTCATCGACGAGTGGGACCACATGTTCATCGTCCAGGCGGGCGACCCGCTCGTCGAGGCGTTCGAGGCGACCGGCGACGACGACGCCCTGGTCGTCCTCGAGCACCCACCGACCGCCGAGGTGATGAGCGCCGTCTTAGAGGAGCGTCTCGAGGCAGCACTGCCCGACACCGTCTCTACGGTCGCCGTACAGGTCCGGGAGACGGGCGAACTCTGTACGGGGAGTCCGTTCTGAGATGCCGGTCTCCGATGCCGTCGATGGCGAACACCCGCCTTCCACAGCCGGCGACGCCGAGGACGCCCTCCCGATCAACGAACTGTTCTCCTCCCTCCAGGGCGAGGGCCGTCTGGTCGGCGTCCCCTCCGTCTTCGTCAGAACGAGCGGCTGTAACCTCCGCTGTTGGTTCTGTGACTCCTATCACACCTCCTGGGAGCCGACGCACGCGTTCGTCGACATCGAGACCATCCTCGAGCGCGTCGAGCGCTTCGACGCCGACCACGTCGTCCTCACCGGCGGCGAACCCCTGATCCACGACCGGGCCACGACGCTGCTCGAGCGCCTCGACGAACGCGGCTATCACACCACCGTCGAGACCAACGGCACCGTCTACCGGGAGGCACCCATCGACCTCGTCTCGATCAGCCCGAAACTCGCGAGTTCTACCCCGACACCGGAGCGCCCACCCTCCGGCGGCGAGGCGCTGACGGCCGACGAACGCGCGGTGTGGACCGACCGCCACGAGCGCGACCGGATCGACCTCGAGGCGCTCTCGGCGCTACTCGAGTCCTACGAGAGCCAACTCAAGTTCGTCGTCACCGACGAGACCGACCTCGAGGAGATTCTGACGCTGCTCGCGGACCTCCGCGGGGTCACGGCCGTCCCGATTCCCGACCACGAGGTCCTCCTGATGCCCGAAGGCGCGACGCGCACGGCGCTCGCCGACACCCGCGAGACGGTCGCCGAACTCGCCCTCGAGTGCGGCTTTCGCTACACGCCCCGCCTCCACGTCGACCTCTGGAACGACGCCCCCGAGACCTGACCATGACGCCCGACACCCACACGGACGAGTCGACCCCACCCGAGACGACCAGCACCGCCGACGCGACCGAGGCGGCTGACTCGCGTGAGAAACGTGCAGTCGTCCTCCTCTCGGGCGGCATGGACAGCGCGACGACGGCCTACGAGGCCCGCGAGCGCGGCTACGAACTCTACGCACTCCACACCTCCTACGGCCAGCGCACCGAGGCGCGCGAACTCGAGTGCGCCCGTCGGCTCGCCGACGAACTCGAGGTGGCCGACTTCCTCCGCGTCGAGACCGGCCACCTCGCCGCCATCGGCGCCTCGAGTCTCACCGACGAGGCGATGGCGGTGCCCGACGCGGACCTCGACGCCGACGAGGGCGAGATACCCACCTCCTACGTCCCGTTTCGCAACGCGAACCTCCTCTCGATGGCGGTCTCCTACGCCGAAGCCAACGGCTGTGAGGCCGTCTTCGTCGGCGCACACAGCGAGGATTTCTCGGGTTATCCCGACTGCCGCCCGGCCTTCTTCGAGGCCTTCGAGCGCGTCGTCGATGTCGGAACGAAACCCGAGACCGAGATCGAGATCGTCGTTCCGTTCGTCGAGGCCTCGAAGACCGACATCGCCCGCCGCGGCGTCATCCTCTCGGTTCCCTTCGAACACACCTGGAGCTGCTACCGCGAGAACGAACCCGCCTGTGGCACCTGTGACTCCTGTGCCTTCCGCCTCCAGGCCTTCCAGCGACTGGGCGTGCGCGACCCGCTCGAGTACGCGAGACGGCCGGCCTATCTCGAGTGACCCACTCACTCTGCGTCTGCTGGCACGTCGAAGTCGTGGAACCGCTCGCCTTTCTCCTTGCTCAGCACGTCGAGGGCGGCCGCGGCCCCGTCGCCCGCCGAGATGATCGCTTGCCACTTCTGGACGCGGGCGGTCGCCCCCACCGCGTAGGTGTCGGTGACGCTCGTCTCCATGTCGATGGTGACGTCGACAGTGTCGTCCGCAGTCGTCTCACAGCCGAGGTCGGTCGCGAGACTCCGATCGGTTCCCGTCGCGAACACGACGTAGTCCGCGTCGAACTCGTCACTCTCGGTCGAGACCTCGAAGCCCTCGTCGGTGCTCGTCACCGCCGTCACTTCCTCGTCCTGGATACGCTCGACGCCGAACTCGTCGACCTGCTCGCGGGCGTCGGTCACGAACGCAGAGCCGTCCTCGCTCTCGATGCCCAGATAGTTGAACAGGTGCGCCTTGTGCATCCAGGTCTCGTCCGTATCGAAGACGGTCGTCTCGAGACCGTTCTTCGCGGTGAACAGCGCCGCACTGAGTCCAGCGGGACCGCCCCCGACGACGATGACGTGTGTCATATGCGCTCTCGGTACCACGACGCGATAGATAAACGCCCGCCCTACTCGAGGCGGCCCGGCTCGACCGGCCGCGACCTGCTCGTCCCGTCGTCGCCCTCGAGCGCCGCTTTCGTCGCCGCGTGACGCGCCCGGAACATCGCCTCGAAGCCGGGCCGAGCGAACGGTCCGAGTGTACCGCCGAGCGCTCCGAAGGGAAGGGCGTACTCGACGCGGTCTCTGAGCAACGTCTGTTCGCCGTCGGCGTAGAAGGTGTGGGTGTGGAGCCAGTGGTCGAACGGGCCGTCGACCATCTCGTCGCGGAAGTAGGCGACGCCGTCGGTCCGCTCGCGGGCGGTGATGAGCGAACGCCAGTGCTGGCGCGGGCCACGGCCGAACGGGCGCATCGAGAGGTCGATCTCCGAGCCACTCTCGAGCACCGTGGGGTCGCGCTCACCCTCCGGCCCGATGGCCGCCTCGACGCGCAAGTCCATCCACGCGGGCGTCAGCGTCTCGAGACCGTCCGTACTCGAGTGAAACGCCCAGACGTCCTCGAGCGGAGCCGCGATCCACACCTCGCGTTCGTAGCTGTCCATATCCCTCCTTCGATGGCTCACCGCAAAAGCGCCCGCCTTCCTCGGTCCCGATGGTCTCGTCGCGCTCCGCTCGCCGTCACTTCAGCCGTTCCTGTAAGAACGAGGGGTGGGCGGCCGTCACGCCGTCGATCTCGAGAATCTCACTCGAGATGATCTCGCCGACCTCGTCGCCGTCGGCGGCGCGCACCTCGGCCATCAGCATGTGGTCACCGCTCGAACTGTAGAGGACTTCGATCTCGGCGAGTTCCTTGAGCGCTTTCGTCGCTTCGACGTAGCGCTCGCTCGCGACTTCGATACCCACGAGGGCGATCGTCTGACTCGAGAGTTTCTTCGGGTCGACGTCCGCCGAGTAGCCGACGATCACGCCGTCTTCCTCGAGTTGGTTGATGTACTTTCGCACGGTGGGCTTCGAGACCGATGCCCGATCTGCGATCTCGGCGTAGGACGCCTGGGCGTCCTCCTCTAGAACCTGGAGGATGCGCTCTCCCGTAGATCGGTTGTTCATGACCTTCCATTTTGCTCCGACAGGAAAATATCTTTTGCATCCGAAAAGAGATCGATCGGTGACGAGAACGCGTGGTGAGCGCTCCGCTCGAGGGTGTCTCTCGTCACCCGTTGGTCAACCGCGGCACTTATTCGCCCGTCGGACCCAGAGTCGACTCGATGGTCGATGCGAACCTCGTTCTCGGCGTCTTCTGGCTGCTCTGCGGCCTCGCAATTTTGATCCCTTCGGTTCTCATCTTCCGCGGTCGGGCGGACCTCCACGTCCACTACGACGAGTCCGTCGACCCCGCGTACGTCTCCCGGCGTGCTGGGACGACGGCGAACCTCATGGGTGTCCTCGTCGTCGCCTACGGGTTCTACCAGCTGTTCGTCGGCTACAGCCCACTCCTCTTCGGCGGCTTGCTCCTCGCGTTGCTCGTCCTGAGCCAGCTCACCAAACGCTTCGCTCAGGGCTGGGGTGCGGACTGACCGCTCACGGTCGGCAGCGAAAAAAAAATCGGATCTCGTCGGGCCGACGGCGCTTACTTGTGACGCTCGAGGAGGTCGTAGCTGCGCTCCCACTCGTAGTCGTCGTCGAAGTAGCGCTCGGCGAGCGGTTCGGTCGGCATCTCGCCGAGTTCCTTCTTCTCCTGCTGGTAGGATGGGCGCTCGTCGACGAAGTAGCGGCCGGTGAGGACGGTGCCCTCGTGGAGGGCGTTCTCCGTCTCGAACATCATCTCCTGGGCCTCCTGGCGGTTGTGGATGTCGAAGTCGTAGTCGTCTGACTCCTGGACGTCGACGTAGGGGACGTACTGACGGGCGTCCTTGTTCCAGGTCGGACACTGGGTCAGGAAGTCGATGTGGGCGAAGCCGTCGTGCTCGATGGCCTCTTTGATGATCTCTTTGGCCTGGTTCGGGTTCACCGCGGCGGTGCGGGCGATGTAGGTCGCCCCCGACGTCAGTGCGAGCGAGAGCGGCCGGATCGGCGACTTCGCGTTGCCGTGAGGCGTCGTCTTCGACTTGTGTCCGCGCGGCGAGGTCGGCGAGGTCTGACCTTTCGTCAGGCCGAAGACCTCGTTGTTGAACACGATGTAGGTGATGTCGTGGTTCTCACGCGCCGTGTGCATGAAGTGGTTGCCACCGATCCCGTAGCCGTCACCGTCACCGCCGGCGGCGATCACGGTCAGGCCGTCGTTGGCGAGTTTCGCCGCACGGGCGACCGGCAGCGAGCGGCCGTGAATCGTGTGGAAACCGTACGTCTCGAGGTAGCTGTTCAGCTTGCCCGAGCAGCCGATGCCGGTGCAGGTCAGGACCTCGTCCGGGGTCTTGCCGATTTCCGGGAGGGCCTGCTTCAGCGCTTTGAGGACGCCGAAGTCACCACAGCCCGGACACCAGGTCGGCTGGGGCTCGAGACCGGGTGTGAACTCGTTCCGGTCGATGTCGCGTTCTTCTCCGATTGCGTTGAATGCACTCATGATTAGTCACCTGCGGCGGGTTCGAGCCGCATCTGTGCGGTTGGTTCCGTGTCCGATCCCTCGATGTTGAGTTCGTAGCCCTCGACGATCTCTGCCGGTTCGAACGGGTTGCCGTTGTACTTCAGCAGGCTGGTGAGTTTCTCGCCGTAGCGGCCGAGTTCCTTCTGGATCAGGCCGCGGAACTGCGCCGAGACGTTCATCTCGACGACCATCGCCTCGTCGACGCTCTCTAAGAACTCGGTCATCTCCTGTTCGGGGAACGGCATCATGTCGGAGACGCCGACGCCTTTCACGGAGTGACCCTGCTCGTTGAGGCGCTCGACGGCCTCCTCGACGACGCCCTGGGAGGAACCCCAGGTGATGATGCCGTAGGTGGCGTCTTCCTCGCCGAAGTAGGTCTGCTGGGACTCGTGTTCCTCGTCGAGTTCCCGGCGGATCTCCTCGAGTTTCTGGAGCCGGCGGTCCATCTGGGTGACGCGGTTGTCAGGGTCCTCGCAGATGTGGCCTTCCGGCGTGTGCTCGTTACCGGTCGCGAGGTAGCGCCCGCCCTTCTGGCCGGGCAGCGAGCGCGGACTGACGCCGTTTTCGGTCTCGTGCTGGAAGCGGTGGAACTTCCCGGAGGCGTCGTGGACGGCCTCCTCGAGTTCCGCCTCGGTCAGCGTCGAACCGAGCGTCGGCTCTGGTTCGCGGTCGAAGAAGCTCACGGGAACGTTGGTGTTCTCGCCGGAGAGCTTCTGGTCGTAGATGATGATCGCCGGAATCTGGTACTCGTAGGCGATGTAGAACGCCATCCGCGTCTGGTCGTAGGCCTCCTCGACGGTGCCGGGGGCGAAGACGACGCGCTGGGAGTCACCCTGACTCGTGTAGAGGGTGAACTCGAGGTCGGCCTGCTCCGGTTTCGTCGGCATCCCGGTCGAAGGACCGGCACGCATCGACTCTAAGAGGACGACCGGCGTCTCGGTCATCTCCGCGAGACCGAGCGGTTCGCTCATGAGTGCGAACCCGCCACCCGACGAACCGGACATGGCTTTCACGCCGGCGTGGCTCGCACCGACGGCGAGCGCGGCGGCGGCGATCTCGTCTTCGACCTGTTCGGAGATGCCACCGATCTCGGGGAGGTGCTGGGACATGAGCGTGAAGACGCTCGTCCACGGCGTCATCGGGTAGCCCGCGATGAACCGGCAGCCCGAATCGATCGACCCGAAGGTGATCGCGTTCGATCCCGAGAGCAGCGCCTGCTCTTCGTCGTGTTCGCCCTCCGGGATACGGAGGTCGTGGGTGAACTCGAACTCCTCGGTGACGATCTCGTGTGCCTCGTGCAGAATCTCGAGGTTCGGCTCGAGGATCTTCTCGGGCATCGCGTCCTCCATGAGGTCCTCGATGTGAGAGAGGTCCATGCCGAGAAGCGCCGCGGTCACACCGACACCGGCGGTGTTACGCATGACTTCGCGCCCGTGCTCACGTGCGAGCGAGCGCAGATCCATCGGGTAGACGTGCCAGTCGTTCTCCTCGGCACGCGCTTCGAGGTCGAGACTCGCCGCGTCCTCCTCGTCGATGAGACCCGAGTCGTAGACGATGACCCCGCCTTCGCGGAGTTCGTCGAGGTTCTCTGCGAGCGGTTTCAGCTCTTCGTTGCCGTAGTAGGCGTCCTCCTGTGGGTTCCGTGCGAAGGAGTCACCTAGTGCGAGCAGGAAGTTGTAGCCGTCCCCTCGTGACTGTACGTTGTGCCCTGCAGCCCGGATTTCGACGTACGTGTGGCCACCGCGGATCCGTGACGGATAGTGTCGGTGGGTAAATACGTCCAACCCCGAGCGCATCAGCGCTTTCGCGAAGTTCTGGCTCGTCGAGTCGATTCCGTCTCCGGAACCCCCCGCGACTCGCCAGATAAGTTCGTTGTCGCTCATAGTAGGATGTGGCCCTCCTGGACCAACTGTAGTCGGAATTTTGCCCCACCGAACCTAAAGCCTTTGCTATACATTACCAAGGATCTTTCGTGAAGGATGAACGTCCTCGTACGATTCCTGTACGCTGGCCCGCATTCTTCTTTAAAAATCGTGTAAATTGGGAGGCCGCCGGCCGCCCGTTCACCCGGCGACGACGTCCCTACTACCGGTGTGTCGGCGTCACTCGAGTCACTCGTTTTTCGGGTTGCTCGGGTGGTAGTCGGTGTCGTAGGTTCCGGGTTCGCCGTCGAGGCGGTCGGGTGTGATCCGTCCGGAGAGGAGCACGAAATCGACGAGCGTGAGCGCCAGCATCGCCTCGACGACGGGGACGCCCCGCGGCGGTAAGACGGGATCGTGGCGGCCGAGCACCTGCTCTTCTCTCTCCTCGCCGGTCTCCCAGTCGACCGTCGTCTGCGTCTTCGGAATCGACGTCGGCGCGTGGAGCGTGACCTCGCCGTAGATCGGCTCGCCACTCGAGATGCCGCCCTGAATGCCGCCGTGGTCGTTCTCGACCGGTTTCGGGTGGCCGTCCTCGCCGAACTCCCAGTCGTCGTTGCGCTCGTAGCCGGAGTACTCCCTGGCTTCCCGGCCGAGTCCGAACTCGAACGCGGTGGCCGCGGGAATCGCCATCATCGCCTGGCCGAGTCGCGCGGAGAGCGAATCGAAGCGGGGTGCGCCGAGACCGACCGGGACGCCCTGTGCCTCGAAGTAGATGCTGCCGCCGATGGAGTCTCCCTGCTCCTGATACTCGCCGATCAGTGCCTCCATCTCGGCTGCGGTGTCAGGGTGTGCACAGCGGACGGCGTTCCCCTCCGTGTGCTCGAGCATCTCCTCGAAACTGACGTCGGGAGCGACCACGTCACCGATCTGGTTGACGTGGGCTTTGATCTCGATGCCCTCACTCGCGAGGATCTTCTTCGCGACCGCACCCGCAGCCACCCAGTTGACGGTCTCGCGCGCCGAGGAGCGGCCGCCGCCACCCCAGTTTCGCGTCCCGAACTTCGCGGAGTAGGTGTAGTCGCCGTGGCTCGGGCGCGGCGCCGTGATGAACGGTTCGTACTTGCCCGAGCGGGCGTCTTTGTTCTGGATGACGAGTCCGATCGGCGTCCCGGTGGTGTAGCCGTCCTGGACGCCGGACTTGATCGAGACAGCGTCGGGTTCGCCCCGACTCGTCGTGATCATCGACTGTCCGGGTTTTCGTCTGTCGAGTTCCGCCTGAATGTCGTCTTCCTCGAGTTCGAGACCGGCGGGGCAGCCGGAGATCGTACAGCCCATCGCCGCTCCGTGGCTCTCACCGAAGGTGGTCACCTGAAAGAGGCGACCGAAACGGTTGCCGTTCATTACGCCCTCTGGGGGTTCCTTCCATTTAGGCTTTCAGTAATACGTGTCCGCTCGCGGCCTAGCCAGAGTGCATATAACCTTCGAGTACGGACGAATTACGCAATGGGCGATCGTCACCACGGCCCACTCTCGCTACTCTACGCCGACAGCGACTCGAGCGCGCGCGAGCGTGCCGCTCTCCTCGACGCGCTCGACGGCGTCGCCATCGAACCGACGACCTCGATCGACGCCGCACTCGACGCACTCGAGACGGCCGACGGAGTCGTCGCCGCAGGCGGCCTGACGGACGGAAGCGAACTCGACCTCGCACGCGCCATCCGTGAGCGCGATCCACACGCCACAGTGATTCTCTACCCCGAACGCGGTAGCGACCGACTCGCGAGCGAGGCCAGTGCCGCCGACGTGGCCTACCTCCCTCGCTCGCTCGACGACGACGGTGAGCGACTGCTCGAGCGCGTGCGTGCGGAGATCGAACTGCGCGAGCGCCGCCGTCGCCACGAGACCGAGAGTGCGATGTTCACGTCGATGATGAGCGACCTGCCGATCTCCGTCTACTTCAAAGACCGGGAGGCCAGACACGTCCGCGTCGGTCCCGGCGTCGGGACGGATACCGACTCGGTCGATCCGATCGGGAAGACCGACCCCGAGGTGTACGCTCACGAGATCGGCGACCAGGCCTGGAACTCCTACGAGGACGACCTCCACGTGATCGAGACCGGCGACCCCATCGTCGAGAAAGAGGAGGTGTGGGCGCTCGACATCCCGAACGTCGACGCGATCTGGCTCGAGTCGACGAAAGTTCCCTGGCGAAACGAACAGGGCGAGATCTGCGGTCTCATGGGTCTCACGCGCGATATCACCGAATTGAAACGCCGGGAGCACGAACTCGAACGCCAGCAGCGACACCTCGACCGGTTCGCGAGTTTCGTCTCACACGACCTCCGGAACCCGCTGAACGTCGCGAACGGCTACCTCGAACTCGGACGCGAGACCGGCAGCGACGACGCGTTCGCGGAGGTCTCCCGGGCGCTGTCTCGAATCGAACGCCTCATCGACGACCTCCTCGAGATGACGCGCGACCAGGCCGGCGTCGCCACGCTCTCGACGGTCGACCTACAGACGACGATCGAAGAGATCTGGTCAGAGGTTGGGATCAGGGACGCGACGCTTCGCAACGCCGTTCCCGATGGGACGGTGATCACGGCCGACGAACGCCTCCTCCGACAGCTGTTCGCGAACCTGTTTCGCAACGCGATTCAACACGTGGGCACCGACGTCTACGTCACCGTGGGGACGATGCCGACCGGGTTCTTCGTCGAAGACGACGGTCCCGGCATTCCCGACGACGAACGCGAGCAAGTGTTCGACTTCGGGTACACCGGTTCCGAGAACGGGTCGGGAATGGGTCTCGCCTACGTCGCACAGATCGCCGAGTCCCACGACTGGGCGGTCGACGTCACCGCCGGGTCGATCGGTGGCGCGCGCTTCGAGGTGAGCAACTGCCTGCTCGTCACCGCCCCGGGAGACCTCAGAGACGGCGAGAACGTCACCCTCCGTGCGGACACCGACATCGGCGGGGCGACTCCCGCGGGGACCGTCGACCACGACGAGGGATCCGGCCGGTGGACGGTCCACGGCGGCGGCGAGAACGTCTGGAGCAACATCGACGAGTGTTACTTCGTCCACGCGCCACTCGCCGGCGACGGCCGGATCGTCGCCCGCGTCGCGGACTTCGGCGAGGGTGACGAACACCGGAAAGCAGGCCTGATGATCCGCGGCGAACCCCGGGCCGGCGCACCGCTCGGATTCGTCGGCATGACCGGCGGCCCGGCGACCGAACTCCTCTGGCGACCGACGCCGGACGACCCGATCGCGAGCCGCCAACTGCCCGCCGGGCCGGAGACGTACCCGTGGTTCCGACTGGACCGAACCGGCGAGCAGGTGACGACGTTCCACTCTCGCGACGGCGAGACCTGGGTCCCGATCGACGAACGGGCCCTCTCGCTCGAGGACGCCGCAGCGGTCGGGCTGGCAGTCTGCAGTCACGACCCGGAGAACCACTGCGTCAGCGTGTTCGAGGACGTCTCCGTCGTCGAGTACTAGCGCCTCGGCTGGCGCGGGTGGGCCAACCCGCACCCCCTGTCAACTTCTCTCCCCGCCGGCGAATGGCCGCAGTCTCTATACGCTTGCTCACACGTACTGATACGCGAACAGTATGTCCGGTCGCGACACGGCACCTCGGACAGTCCTCTCCGTCGGCACCGACGAGCACGTCCACGCCGAACTCGGAGCGGTCTTCGGTAGAGACGACGCGCTCTCGCTCGAGACGGCGTCGTCGATCGCTGCAGCGCGCGAACTGCTCGACGCTGACTCACCGGCGGGTCCAGTCTGCCTGGTGAGCGGTGGTTCGCTCCCGGACGGGTCGCCGGCCGACCTCCTGGCGGCCGCTCGTGCTCAGACGCCGCCGGCTCCAGTCGTCTTCACCCCGCCGACGGACACGCCGGAACTGCTCCGAGCGGCGGCCGGTGCGGGTGTCTCCTACCTCCCGACGACGGCCGACCCGACCGGTGAGACGCTCCTGGCCTGCGTTCGCGACCACCTCGAGACGGCCGCCCGAAGCCGTACGCACCACGACTCACACCGGATTCTCGAGGCGCTGCTCGAACAGCCCGCACTGGAACTCTACGTCAAAGACCGCGACGCCCGTTGTCTCCGGCTCTCGAAACGCGCCTGCGCCGAGATGTGGGCCGACCCGACCGGGAAGACCGAACTCGAAATCTCCTCCAGTGCGATCGAGAGGGAAGCGCGTCGCGCCCACGAGTCCGACGTCGCCGTGATCGAGAGCGGCGATCCGATCCTCGAACGTGACGAGCCCTACCTCGAGTTCGTCGAGGACGACGAGACGTTCTGGCGGCGTACCTCCCGGTTTCCCTGGCACGACGAGGAGGGCACCGTCCAGGGCGTCGTCGGCGTCCGCTGTGACGTCACCGAAGAGAAACGCCTCGAGCGCGACCTCCACTACCAGCGCCAGCGCCTCGAGCGCCTCGCGAGTTTCGCCGCTCACGACCTCAGGAACCCGCTGAACATCGCCCACGGCTACCTCGAGTACGCGCTCGAAACCGGGACGGAAGAGCCACTCGAGCAGACGAGAGCCGCGCTCGAACAGCTTCGCGACCTCATCGACGACCTGGTCACGACGGCGCGTACCGAACTCGACGAGCCGTCGATCGCGCCGGTCGAACTCTCCCCGGCGGTCGAATCCGCCTGGGATGCCGTCTCCGTCGACAGCTCCACGCTCGACTCACGGGTTTCTGACGGGGCGACCGTCTGGGCCGACCCGCACTACCTCTCGTTGCTCCTCGAGAACCTGTTCAAAAACGCCATCGTCCACGCGGGGACGACCGTCGACGTCACCGTCGGCGTCACGGACACCGGGTTCTTCGTCGAAGACGACGGTCCCGGCATCGCCGAACACGAGCGTGAGTCGGTCCTCGAGTACGGCTACACCACGACCGACGGCGGCACGGGCGTCGGCCTGGCCATCGTCAACCAGGTCGTCGGAGTACACGACTGGTCGCTGTCGATCACCGACGGACGCGCGGGCGGCGCGCGCTTCGACGTGGAAGACTGTCTCGTCGTCGCCGCCCCTCGAGAGCACACCCGCGCGGGCGAACACACCGCCGTTCGGCTCACCGACCACGTCGACGTCGGCGAAGCGACCCCGCCGGGCTCGAGCCGCTACGACGAGTCGGCCGGCCGGTGGACGGTCCACGGCGGCGGCGTGAACCTCTGGTACGACACCGACGAGTGTCACTTCGCCTATACCGAGGTCGACGGCGACGCCCGGATCGTCGCCCGCCTCAGAGAGAGCGAGCACGTCACGACCTACAGCAAGGCGGGACTCGCGATTCGCGCCAGCCCCGAGTCGGGTGCACCGCTCGGCTTCGTCGGGGCGATCGGCGGTGGCCAGTCGGAGGTCATCTGGCGGCCCGATTCCGAACGCTACCTCGTCAGCACACAGTTCGAGGCGGCGACCGACGGTCCCCACTGGTATCGCCTGGACCGGGTCGGCCCGACGGTGACGGCGTACCACTCGAGCGACGGCGAGACCTGGGTCCCGATCGACGAGCGCCGGATCGAGTGTGGTGAGACGGTTTCCGTGGGCTTGCTCGTCTGTAGCCTCGACCCCTCTCGCCTCGCCAGCGCGGTCTTCGACGAGGTCGCGGTGTTCGACCTCGGTCAGTGACTCTCCTCACCGGTCCCGACGCGTGCACCGAGTCCCTCGAGTACGTCGAAGAAGCCGGGGAAGGAGACGTCGACGTGCTCGCTCCCCTGGATGGTCGTCTCGCCCTCGGCGACGAGTGCGGCGATCGCGAGCGACATGACGATGCGGTGGTCGCCGCGGCCGTCGACCGTCGCACCCGACAGCTGTGAGTCCGCGCCGTGGATCGTCAGCGAGTCGCGCTCTTCGCTCGAGGACACGCCCATCTTCTCGAGTTCCTCGGCCATCGCGCTCACGCGGTCGGTCTCCTTGTAGCGGACGTGTTCGGCGTCGACGATGTGCGTCTCGCCGTCGGCGATCGCACCCAGGGTGGCGATCGTCGGCAGTAGGTCGGGGGTGTCCTCGACCGACACCTCGACGCCCTCGAGTTCGCTCCGGGCGACGTCGATCGTCCCCGCGTCGTGGTCCCACTCGATGTCCGCACCCATCCGCTCGAGGATCTCGACGATGGCGCTGTCACCCTGCGCGCTCGGGTGGGCACCCGCGACGCGAACCGACTCCGCACCCGCGACCGCGCCCGCTGCTGCGAGATACGAGATCGACGAGAAGTCGCCGGGGACGGCGTACTCGCCGCCGACCGGCCGGTAGGCCTGCCCGCCCGCGACGCTGAAGCCGTCGGCCGTTTTCTCGGCCGTCACGCCGAAGTCTTCGAGCACCTCGAGCGTCACGTCGACGTAGGGGGCCGATTTGAGCTGTGTCTCGAGTTCGAGGTCGATTCCCTCCTCGGTGACCGCGCCGGCCATCAACAGCGCCGAGATGTACTGCGAGGAGACGTCGCCGGGGATCGACACCGACCCGCCCGCGACCGGTCCCGTCACGACGAGCGGGGCCTGGCCGTTGCCTCGCGTGCTGATCGCCTCTCCGCCGAGGTCGGCGACCGCCTCGAGCAGCGGTCCCTGCGGTCTCGAGCGCAGCGAGGCGTCGCCGGTGAGGACGGTGACTCCGTCGGCGAGCGCGGCGGTCGCGGTGACCAGTCGCATCGTCGTCCCGCTGTTGTCACAGTCGATCACGTTCGCGGGCACGTCGGGCCGCCCGTCGAAGCCGGTGATCTCGAGGACGCCCGCCTCGTCGCGTTCGACGGACCCGCCGTAGAGGTCGACTGCGCGCGCCGTCGCGCGGGTGTCGGCGCTCCAGAGCGCGTCGGTGACGGTCGCCTCGTCGGCGTAGCCGGAGGCGAGAATCGCCCGGTGAGTGTAGCTCTTCGATGGCGGTGCTCGCGCCTCGCCGCTGACCCGGGAGGGGGTGACGGTGACGTTCATACCCGACCTGTTGGCTGGATACCCTATACCGATACCGATAGGCTGGCGCGACTGTGTGTGGATGCGGCGCTGCGTTCTCTCGTGACAATCGTTCGTGATCCCCCCTCGTCTACCAGTTACGGGATGAGGGAAATCAGTGACTTTTTGACCAGTCTGCGTCCATCTTCCGTAAGCTCGCCTTTTGTTGTACCGTTCATGATTGTCCCCGGTGCAATCGTGTACAGTGCCCACGGCATCAGGTACGACGTATCGTTGAAAGAGATGCCGTCGAGGTGCTCGTCCTTGAGTTCGGGGGTCGTTTGCTGGTACCGGCGCTCGTCCCTACACACATCACCGTACAGTCGGTGGCGCTGAATGGGTGTGTGTCGTGGGCTAACACGATAATCGGTCTCTGGGGGTGGGCACCTGTTGGGTCTCGAGCCCAGCAAACGTCTCCCGCGGACAGTTTACTCATTCAATTCGTCCATGTCGTCTTCTAGCTCTGCGAGCTCTGCATCGAGTTCTTCGTCAGTGCGGCCGTCACCGATTTGTTTCTCGGGTTCTTCGGGCGTGGCGTCCGCATCGCGGTGGCGACCGAACATCCGGTGTACCTGTTCGAGACTCGAAACGTACCGCCGGATGTCTTCCCGTTCGCCGAGAGCGTGGTAATAGCCGTCGTCGGTTTTCCCGACGTACCCGTCGTCGTAGAGGCGTTTGAGCGTGGTTGTAGCGGTCCCCCGTGGGATGTCGAGAGATTCCTTGATGTCTCGTGGTGAATATCCCCACTCTGGGTTACGGTACAGATACTCCACGACGTCTGACTTCGTAGTTCCTGGCTGCAGGGTGATTTCGGGGTCGTGGTCTTCGAGGAGTACCGGCATAGTGTACCCAATTGTAGTCGATTGTAGCATAAAGAGATTCGGGTCAGACCACATGTTTCGTTACGAACCTTCGGTCTCGTCTTAGTCCGAGCGCTCTCGCAACGCTCGAGCCTCCGCCTGCGTGAGCCAACAGCCACAGGAGGCCTGGATGGTGTCCGGTCCCGTCGCCGTCACCCCGACCACGACGCTCTCGCAGTGGGGACAGCGCGGCGGCTTCCACTCGAGGTCGGCGTCCTCGTCGACGAACCACGGACTCGAGTCGCCCGCCGACCCGTCGCCCTGTGGCTCTGCTGGGGGCTCCTCGCTCATCGGTGGCCCTCCGGCGGGCCGTGACTGGTCGGTGTGCGTACTCGAGCGCTGTTGCTCAGAATTCCGCGTTCTCGACGCCTGTACTGGTCGTTTGCGAGCCTTTTAAGGTCGCGTGGTTGGTATGGAGTCATGGCTCACTGACCGCATGGTCGGAAGCCACGCCGCGGGTGCTGGTTCCACCCGGGGCATTTCTCATGTCTGCCCCTCCCGGTCGGCGGGCGCAGCTTCCAGCGCGTGAGTTTCACGGATAGATACATATAATTTCTGGAAATGGGTGTCGGTGACGCCGTTCGTTTGGACGAGCTCTCGAGTAGCGCTCATCGTCAGCGTGTCCGATCACCAACAGCTAAGATGAGCGAGTAGTAACGCTTCGATAATTACCAATGCAACGACACACGAGGTGGAGCGTGTGAGCTTCGACCGGGACCGACGCGACCGCTCGAACGACGACAGTGAGCGAAACGAACGTACACAGCGCACTCGAGCGCAGGCCCAGACCCAGCGCGGGGCGCGGCCGTACCAGTACCTAAACCGAGTGGGCCAGCCCTCGCGCGACCAGGCGGCCATCCTCGATCAGATGATCCTGCGTCGTGGTCTCGAGAACGTCCAGAAGTTGGGCGAACGCNAACACGCCGATGGGCGAGCAGGTTCGCGTCGCTCGAGTGCGTAGCTCCTGGAAAGCGGGTGTCGAACTCGATACGCCGAGTGCGATGCGTTCGGTCCAGGCGCAGGTGGAGAGCGATTTAGCAGGTGAGACCGCGACACCCGACGTGGTCCGGCGCGTAATTTCCCAACCAGGAAAGCCGCTCGAGGGGGCCGTCCGCGAGGAGATGGAGCAGCGGATGGGCGATTCCTTTTCGGACGTACAGCTTCATACGGGTCCAGAGGCCGCGAAGGCGGCGAGTGCGCTCGAGGCGCGGGCGTTCACCACCGGGAACCACGTGGTGTTCAACCGCGGGGAGTACGACCCTGAGAGCGCGGAAGGGAAATATCTGCTCGCGCACGAACTCGCACACGTCCGCCAGCAGACCGCTGGCCGAATCAGTTTGCTCTCGCAAGAGCGCCGTTCACTGGTGATCGAACCGAACCCAGCACTCGAGCGCGATGCCACGGGGTACATCGTAGAGGGGAGCGAACTGGGGATTCAGCGCCTCGCCACGACGACGGTCCACGTCCAGCGAGTCGACAAAACCCGCCGGGAGGTACTCCAGGGCGATGTCTCGACGGAGGAAGTGACGGCGGGAATCGAAGACGCTGACCTCCTGAGCGTCGGCCCCGACCGGTTGCGTGACGCCTACAAGTACGCCGAGTATGCGGTTACGCTCGGTGCGACTCAGAGCGTTGTCCAGCCGCTCGTCTCGGAGTACGGACTGACTCAGCCCGAGGCGATGGCGGTGACACTCGCCGTCGGCGGGACCATCCACGTCGGCAAAGACCGACTCCACCGCGAAGACATCTACCTCACGCTCGAGGTCGCTCGAGTGCTCGGTATCGAAGAGCGAGTAATTGAGTTCTTCCGAAGAATGGATATTGACCTGTCATGGGTGGACGAGGACCCAACTGGTGTGAGGGACCAATAACTATGCATGCATCAGTTATCGGTGAGAATGATGACGGAATCGGTGTCGATGTTACGGATAATCAAGAGGTGTTGCATGAGATATCAATTGGAAAAGAGCAGTTCGACATAGTCTATCACGAACAGAATACGTATCCAAACCGTGGAACTAAGCAGGACCCAGATGATTCGGTCAATCTAAGGCAAGCCCAGGAGTACGCCAAGTACTACGTCCAGCGCGAGCGCGGCTATCCGACGCTCCCACCACGCCTGACACCGGAGTGGATTCCCTACACCCTCGGCGCAGTGTTCGGCCTCGAGTTCGAGGGCTTCGAGCGACAGTTTGGTCCCTACGCCCAGCAGTATCACAGCGCGCTCCACCCTGACGTCCCACCCATCGTGGAGATGCCCGACGAGACCGCTCCCGTCGGCGGTATCGTCTACCGCGCCGATGTGTTTCTCGCCCTCGAGTTCGACGCCTATCTCGAGGATCCAGCGGCGATGTCGCCGATAGACGCTGTCGCGGGAATCACCGACGCGTACGACCTCTACGAGGCGCTGTCGGCCGAACTCGAGGCGCGCCTGCCGCCGGATACTGAGCCGATCACCGAAGTGTCGGCACTGGACCTCCAGTACCAGCGTCGCGCCAACGACGGCCGCGTCGAGGAGCCGGTCGTCGGCGAGCGCAGCCACACCAGCACGGGACCACCCGATGCACAGCTCCAGATGACGCCTCCACAGGCCACCCTCGAGTCGGAACTGACGACCGAGATTATTCAGGGTTTACTCTGTCACCACCTCCAGTGTCAGGTCCGCGATGCGTATCTCCGACTCGGACTCGAGCCCCCAGAGGCGTTTCGCGTGCTCGGCCAGGGCTTCGCCGAACAGACGATGCACTACCAGCACGCCGATCTCTACCCACCGTACCATCTCACCGACGCCGAGATCGAGGGCTACCGAGCGCCGGGAATTGACCATGGGGAACTGGCGAGCGGTGGGTTCGCCGGGCCGGGACAGCCCGGCCCGCTACTGTGGCGCATCGTCCGTGCGTTGTTTGGCCGGTAATGCCAGTGGTCGTCCAGCCGTACAACGCACTCAACATCCGCGCCTTCACGACGGGTAACCACGTCGTGTTCAACCGTGGCGAATACGACCCGTAGAGTCCCGACTGAACGTACCTGCTGGCGCACGAGTTTGGCTCACGTGCGACAGCAGACTGGCAGTCAGATCAGTATGCTTCCGCAGGAGGGGGAGTTCGCTGATGATCGGTCCTGATCCCGAACTCGAGCAGCGGCACGACGAAGTCGTGTCCGACCCACGCCGTTAAGGGTCCACCCCACCCACTCGCGTTCATGACTCGCGACCTCTCCGCACTCCACTCGGCGCTCGAGGCGAGCGGTGCGGATGGCTACCTCGTCGACGACGACGCGACCGACTCCGACCAGCGTTACCTCTCGGGGTTCGACGCACCCGACGCCTACCAGACGCTCGTCTGCGAGGGGGCGGTCCACCTCCTCGTCTCGGGACTCGAGTACGGCCGGGCGCGAAAGGAGGCGACGGCGGCGTCGGTCTCGAGGCGGGCGGACTACGACTACCAGGGGCTGGTCGCCGAGTACGGCCCCCACGAGGGGGCGATTCGCTGTCTGGCGGCCTTTCTGGCCGACCACGGCGTCGAATCGGTGGCGGTCCCGCGGTCCTTTCCGACGGGGACCGCAGACGGGTTGCGCGAGCAGGGCGTCGCCGTCACCGTCGAGTCTCGAGGGGTCGTCGGGGAGATTCGCGCGGTGAAGACCGACGCGGAGGTCGCTCACGTCCGGGAGACCCAGCGGGCGAACGAGGCGGCGATGGCGCTCGCCGAGTCGCTGCTGGCGGAGGCGGAGGTGGTCGACGGCGTCCTCCACCACGATGGCGAAGTCCTCACCAGCGAGCGAGTTACCCGCGAGATCGAGATCGCCTTGCTCCGCCGCGGCTGTGCGCTCGACGACACCATCGTCGCCTGCGGGGCCGACGGTGCAGACCCCCACGACCGGGGCAGCGGCCCGCTCGAGGCCGACCAGTTGATCGTGATCGACATCTTCCCGCGTCACAAGGAGACGAAGTACTTCGGCGACATGACCCGGACGTTCGTCCGCGGCACGCCGAGCGAGGAGGCGCGACGGCGCTACGAGGTAACTCGAGACGCGTTCGAGGCGGCACTCGAGACCGTGCGCCCTGGCGTCACCGGCGCGGCGGTTCACGACGCCGCCTGCGACGTGATCGAGGGGGCGGGCTACGAGACGCTGCGTAGCGATCCGACGGCCGAGACCGGCTTCATCCACAGCACCGGCCACGGCGTCGGTCTCGACATCCACGAGGGACCGAGTCTCTCACCCGTCGGCGAGCAGTTACGCGCGGGCCACGTCGTGACGGTCGAACCCGGAATCTACGACCCGGCCGTCGGGGGCGTCCGCATCGAGGACCTGGTGGTCGTCACCGACGAGGGTTACGAGAACCTGACCGACTATCCGATCTCGCTCGAGCCACGGGCGCGATAACGCCTTCTCCACCGGTCCCGAGTCGCTGGACCGAACGCCTTTTGAAACGCCACAGGCAACGTGAGAGGGATGGACGTACTGATCGTCGGCGCGGGTTCGATGGGACGGTGGATTGCGGAGGCGCTCGAGGCGAGCGTCGCCTTCGCCGACGTCGACGAGGGAGTCGCACGGCGGGCGGCCGACGACTGTGGGGGGCGTGCGGTGTCGCTCGAGACCGACGAGCGCTTCGACGCGGTCTGTCTGGCCGTGCCGATGACCCACGTCGAGGCAGCGATAGAGACCCACGCGTCGCAGGCCGAGGCGGCGATCTTCGACGTCTCTGGCGTGATGGCCGCGCCCGTCGCGGCGATGAACGCCCACGCACCGGACCTCGAGCGCGTGAGTCTCCACCCGCTGTTCGCCCCCGAGCGCGCACCGGGGTTCGTCGCGGTGGTCCGCGAACAGCCCGGACCCGTGACCGACGCGCTGCTCGAGGGACTCGAGACTCGCGGCAACGACGTCGTCGAGACCGACCCGGCCGAACACGACGAGGCGATGGAGACCGTTCAGGCCGCGGCGCACGCCGCCGTGCTCTCGTTCGCTCTCGCCTCGAAGCCGGTTCCCGAGGGGTTCGAGACGCCGGTCTACGAGGGCCTGCGTGAACTGGTCGAGACGGTCACCGGCGGCACCCCGCGTGTGTACGCCGACATTCAGGACACCTTCGACGGCGCAGACGCGGTCGCGACGGCCGCGAACACGCTCGCCGGCGCGGGCCCGGACGAACTCGAGTCGCTGTACTGCGAGGCAGCGACGCAGTGGGGGAGAGACCGACGGACGGCCGCCGAGACCGACCCGGAGGCGAGGGCCGGAAGCGGTGACACCGACAGCGATGTCCGGGGGCGACGATGACCGACCAGCGCGAGACCGTCCGCTCGAACGCGAAGTACCTCCGGCAGGTGCGCCCGATCGATCCAGAGGAGATCTGTGAGTACGTCGAGGGGACGCCCCACCCTGCCGTCGTCCGCCAGATTCTGCGCGAGGAGGCGCTCGACCTCGAGCTAATCGAACGCGCCGACGGCACCTTCGTCCCCGTCCCTGACGACCCCGTCCCGCCGCTTTCGAGACCGCTCGACCGCCTCCCACGCCACTACGAGGACCGGCTCGAGGACCTCCTCGCCGAGCGCTACGGCCCGAACTGGCACGAGGGTGCGAGCGGCGACCTCCTCCGGTCGGTGATCCGCCGGTTCAAAGCGAACTACCTCCACGGCGAAGGCGTCGAGTACGACGACGACGTCGCCTCGGGCTACGCGATCTACCACCTGCCGGGGTACTACGCGGCGATCCAGTACGCGCTGAGCGACCTCGCCGAGCGCGGCCTGCTCGGGCGAACCCTGCGCGTGCTCGACGTGGGTGCGGGCGTCGGCGGGCCTGCCCTCGGTCTCTGTGATCTGCTCCCCGAGGACGCCCTCCTCGAGTACCACGCCGTCGAACCGAGCGCCGCCGCCGACGTCCTCGAGACGCTGCTCGAGGAGACGGACCGGAACGTCCACACGACGGTTCACCGAACCACCGCCGAGGCGTTCGACCCGGCCGCTGCCGACGCACCCGACAGCTTCGACCTCGTCCTCGTCTGTAACGTCCTGAGCGAACTCGACGATCCCGAGGCAGTGCTCAGGTCGTCCCTCGAGTACGTCGCGGACGACGGGGCGCTCGTCGCGCTCGCCCCCGCCGACAGGGAGACGAGCATCGGTCTCCGCCGCCTCGAGCGCGCCGTCGAGACCGACCCGGACGTGACGGTCTACGCGCCCGCGGTGCGCCTCTGGCCCGGTGCGACGCCGAGTGACCGTGGCTGGTCGTTCGACGCCCGCCCCGATCTCGCGGTCCCGACGTTTCAGCGCCATCTCGAGCGTGCAGGAGGCGACGACGAGGACCACCGGCCGGGCGAGTTCGTCAACGTCGACGTACAGTTCTCGTACTCGATCCTCAGACGCGACGGCGTCCAGCGGGTCGACTTCGACCTCGACCCCGCCGACTGGGCGCGGATGGCCGACATGGACCGTCACGTGCCGAACCGGATCAACGTCGTCGCGGCGAAGTTCAGCCGGAACTTGAGCGCCGAAGACGACGACGGAACCGGACACGGCGGCGGGCGCGAGTCGGGACGGGCGAACCCGCTGTTCAAGGTGACAGACGGCAGCGAGTCCGTCGACCACTACGTGGTCGTGACCTCGGTGACCGAACTCAACCGGCCGCTGCTCGAGGCCGACTACGGTGAGGTCTGTTCGTTCGAGCAGGCGCTCGCGCTCTGGAACGACGACGAGGAGGCGTACAATCTGGTGGTCGACGAGGAGACCATCGTCGACCGGATCGGCTGACCCAGGCCGCTCGGTACCGTCCCCGGTGGAGTTCCAGCCGTCGAACCGGTGAACTTTTCGCGTCGTCGTCCGAGGCGTTCCCTATACACATGCGCGACGACCTCGAGATCCTGCTCACGAACGACGACGGGATCGACAGTCCGGGACTCCGTGCGCTCGCCGACGCGCTCGCCGCGGTCGCCGACGTGACCGTCGTTGCCCCGGCCGACGACCAGAGCGCCGTCGGCCGCTCGCTCTCACACGAGGTCGACGTCCTCGAACACGACCTCGGCTACGCCGTGGCGGGGACGCCAGCGGACTGCGTCGTCGCGGGCCTGGGGGCGCTCGCTCCGGATCCCGACCTCGTCGTCTCCGGCTGTAACCGTGGAGCGAACCTCGGCGAGTACGTCCTCGGTCGGTCGGGGACGATCAGCGCCGCCGTCGAAGCGGCGTTTTTCGACGTCCCCGCCATCGCCACGTCGATGTACGTTCCGGCGGGTGACCTCGCGTACACGGAGGTCGAGGTCACCCTCGAGAATTACGCCCACGCCGTCGACGCGACCACGTACCTCTGTACGCACGCCCTCGACGCCGGCGTCTTCGAGGCGACCGACTACCTCAACCTGAACGCACCGATCGCGCCGTCGGCCGACGCGACCTGCCCGCCGCTCGAACTCACGCGCCCGTCGAAACGCTACGAGATGGACGCCGCACGCGAGGGCGAACGGATCCACCTCCGGGACCGCGTCTGGGAACGGATGGAACCGGAGACGCTGCCGGACCCCGCGGGGACGGACCGCCGGGCGGTCGTCGAGGGACGCATCAGCCTCTCGGCGCTGACCGCACCACACACCACCAGCCACCACGACGCGCTCGAGCGACTGGTCGGGGAGTTTCCCGAACCGACTCTCGACGCGTGAGGTCCGGTTCCGAGTGTCCAGCCTGACCGCCCTCTCTCGGGGCGCTTGCGCCTCGCAAGCTTACTGCTATTGCGTTGCGCCAGACTCCGACTAGGTAGTGACGGTGCGGGCGGTACTGACATATAACCCGGAAGGCATAACAGCAAGGTAGGAGCGCGTCTAACCGGCGATAGCCTCCGCGGATGGTGATCGATACGATGGTACTTCAGACCCTTTGGACCCGTCTCTCGTCTCTTTGGCGGTCAGACTCTGCCGGCAACTCGCCGGCTGATGCGCCCTCGACAGCCGAGGAGAGCGACGACGGACAGACGGACGACGAAACGCTGAGTTACGCAGAACAGGTCGAATACGGTGTCGACGAACGGGAACTCCCCGACGAGGATCACGTCCTGCGTCTCCTCGTGAAACAGGGCGGACGCGTCGACGAAGAGACCGTCCTCGAGAAGACCGGCTGGTCGCGGACGCACCTCCAGTCCGTGGTCGAAGAGATGGAGGAGGACAACCAGGTCAGCGCGATCACCGTCGGCCGCAAGCGGGTGATCTGTCGGCGCGGGTTCGAACCCAAAGGATACCGCTCGCACCTCGGCGAGTGACACCGTCCTCGAGCGTTCGTCACGGCCGGTGAGCATCGCACCCGCTTCGGTGCTCTCCTCGCGGCCGGGGGTCTCGTCTTCAGTCCACCGCTGTCACTCGAGGCGGCGAACCGCCTGCGCTGCGGTCGCTTGCAACACGCGTGCCGACTCGTCGATCTCGCCGTGAGCGCGCGTGATCGTGTCGAAGTAGTCGTCGGCCGCCCCACAACTACACGCGTCACTGGCACTCGAGAGGTCCGCCGTCGCACTCGCCAGCGGCTCTTCGACCCCGTTCTCTGCGAGGTGTTCGACCTCCGCAAAATGGGTGAGACACGTCTCGAGTTGGCGCTTCCAGAGTCGGCGATCTCTCACGTTGCGGCCCTCGGCGATGAGTGCCACGACCGTTCCACCGGCCCTCACCGGTCGGATCGTCCCGTCGATGATGGCCCGGTCTCCGTCGGTGTACTCGACTTCGAACTCGACGTACTCGCCGTCGGCCGCGCGCTCGATCCATCCCCGACACTGGTCTCTCGATGCCGAATTTCGGTCCCACCAGGACGACTCCCAGATGTGTTTTCCTTCGAGTTCTTCGGCAGACCCCTCGACGAATTCGAGGATCGTCCGATTCACGTCGACGATCGTCCCGTCGGGTTCGGTGACGGTGATGAACGCCGCCGGATCGTCGAACACCGCCTCGAAGAGCAACTCGTTTCGCTCGAGTGCGCGCTGTGTGCGATAGCTCTCGACGGCGTTCTCGATGCGGTTCGCGAGGACGACGTACTGATCCGCGCCGAGTTTCTTCTGGAGGTAATCGGTCACGCCGACCGAGATGGCCTCACTCGCGATCTCCTCCGATCCTTTGCCGGTGAACAGGATGAACGGGAGGTCGCTGTCCGTCTCGCGCACGACCTCGAGGAACGCGAGACCGTCCATCCCCGGCATGTCGTAGTCGCTGACGATGCAGTCGACCGACTCGGTCTCGAGGCGCTCCAGTCCCGACTCCGCGTCGGTCTCGGTGACGACCGTCAACCCGTCGTGGGCACGCTCGAGGAACCGCGAGGTGAGGTCGACGAGCGCGGCATCGTCGTCGACACAGAGGACACGTATCGACCCCGATGAGAACTCCATGCCCCAAGTGTCGACCCACTCACAGATGAGTCTACCGGGGTCGTCTCCGCTGTCGTGAGTGTCTCACGAACGGACTGGCTGGCTCGCCTAGCGTCTGTGTACGTCGTCGAGCGTACGCTCGAGCGCTGTCACATCGTCGACGGCCACGAGCGGGGACCGAACCTCGTCGCTCGCGAGCACATCCCGGTGGACGAGTGCAGCCTTGGTCGCCGGTGCGAAGCCGTACGCGGTACACGCCTCGAAGAGTGCTCCGATCACGTCGCGTCCGAGGCGTAACCCACGTTCGTCGTGTGCACGCTCGAAGACCTCGCGATACACCTCCGGGACGACGTTCGACAGCGCGTTCACGCCGCCGTCTCCACCCACCCGGAGGGACGGGACCAGCAACGGGTCGTACCCCTGGAGACAGCGAAACGAGTCGGGCGTCGACCGGAGCAGGGTCTGGAAGTACTCGAGGTCGCCACTCGAATCTTTCACGCCGATGATCCGCTCGTGACTCGCCAGTTCTGCGACGACGTCCGGCTCGATTCGCTGACCGGTACACTGAGGGATGTTGTAGAGGACGAGCGGCAGCGAGACGCGGTCGGCGACCGCCTCGAAGAAGTGCCGGTCGCCTTCGGGGTCGTTCGCCGTGTGGAAGTACGGCGGGACCACCACGGCGGCGTCGGCGCCCACCTCTGCGGCCGTCTCGACGTACGCGACCGTCTCCGCGACGCTCGTCGCCCCCGCCCCGGCGACGACGGGCACCTCCGCGTGTTCGACCGTCACCTCGAGAACGCGCTCACGCTCGCCCGGTGAGAGACTCGCGAACTCGCCGGTCGTCCCGCAGGGGAAGACGGCGTCGACCCCGCCGGCTTCGACGTGCTCGAGGACGTCACGGTAGGCTGCTTCGTCTACGCGCCCGTCGTCGAACGGCGTCACCACCGGTGTCGTAATTCCACACAGTAGGTCGCTCAGTGTCATCGCTCGTTTTCCGTCTTGGTCCGGCGCACGATAGGGGTTGTGTCTGTCCCGACCGCGTCGAAACCACACACCTCTTTCACGGGCCGCACCTACTCGCGAGCATGCACGACGCCGACGGTCCGCTCACGCCCGAGGAGTCGGCCGGCACGACCGTAGCGCGACACTACGAGGCGGTCGACGCCCGCACCGTCGTCCGGACGCTCGAGTCACGTCTCGCCGCACTCGGCTACCGCGTGGTCACGACGAACTGGTCGCTCGAGTCGGACGACGACGCCGACCACCCCGCCGGTGGCGACGGGGCGACCCTCATCTACGCCCACATCGCCGCCGTCACGGACGATCCCGAAGAGACCGCGGCGACGGGCACGATCACCTACCGTCCACACGGCACCCAGGGAGGCTTGCTCGCACTCGTCGGTGCCATCTTCTCCCTGCCGACGGTGTTCATCTCGCTCGCGCTCACGGCCGTCGGTCTCTTGCTCTACCGACGCACGGACGCTGCGTCGGTGCCGCTCGTCCGGCGCACCGGCATCGACGTCACCGTCACCGGACGGCTCACCGAGGGCTCGAGCGCCACACTCGAGCGCGGCGAACCGACCGCGGCCGACCTCGAGGTCCGCGCCGTCGGCGGCCCGTCGTTCGCCGTCGACCCGGCGCGGCTCGACGACCTCCCCTGGCCGCTCCACACGACGCTCGCCCGCCGCGTCGACGACTGGCACGGCGAGTTCGTCGACGACTCACCGCCGGACCGGGACTTCGGCGACGAGTTCTTCGAGCACCTGATCGCCTGGCGCAACCGCGATTCCGAAATCAGCCGCGAGCGCATCACGGCCGCCCAGGCCGACCTCGAGCGGAGCCAGGAGACTCGAACGGCGTACACGGCGGCGCTCGGCGTCGACGCGAGTGCGGCGACGGATGCCGAGGAGTCGGGGATGGCGATCGAGGACACGCTCGAGGAGCTACTCGAGGGACTCGACGATTCGGACGGCGAAGCGACTGCGTGAGTGGTGTGCTCGTAAGCCGTCCTCGAGTACTGGTCCAGGGTGTGGACACTCACGCCCACCACCGGAAAGCTACTTTTGGAACTTCGGTGGGAGTTGGAGGGGAAGATGTCGCCTGAATCACACACCAGTAACCGGAAACAACGGAGCACGAACCGTCGACGGGTGTTGAAAGTGGTCGGGGGAGCGGGTGTCGCTGGTCTCGCGGGCTGTATGGGTGGCGACTCGACGGTACCCGCTGCCGCTTCCGGGACGGTCGATACTACCGACGGAGACGAGACGCCGACTGATACGATCACGCTCGGCGGATCGATGAGCCTCTCCGGTGATCTCTCCGACCTCGGACGGCTGTACGCAGACGCCTACGACCTGACCGTCGACCGCATCAACGACGCGGGCGGCGTCGAAGGGGGCGACGGAACCACCTACGAACTGGACCTGGTCTTGCGGGACGACGAGAGCGACCCCACGAGGAGTGAAGCCATCTACCAGGACCTCGTCGATCGGGAAGGGGTCGACTATCTGGTGGGACCGTACTCGAGCGAGATCACACTGCCAGCTGGTGACGCCGCAGCAGCCGCTGAGCGGCCGCTAGTCGCGGGTGGTGGCGCCAGTACACAGCTCTTCGAACGGGACAACGAGTGGATTTTTGGCCTGTTACCAACAGCCGATACCTACGCCACCACGAGCATCGAGATGGCCATGGCTCAGCCGGATCCGCCGTCGACGGCGGCGATCCTGACCAAAGAAGATCCGTTCAACCAGGACGTCGCGGCGGGCGCACGCCGAACCCTGCAGTCGGTAGGTGTCGATGTCGTCGTCGACGAACCGATCGCCGACGAGGCGGCCGACCTGTCGACACATTTCACACTGGTCGAAGACGCCGACGCGGACATCCTCCTCGTGAACGGCTATCAGAACGACGCGGTGGCCGCGGCCGAACAACTGGCGAGCGAGACCGTCGACGTCGACATGGCGTGGGCGCCGGGTGGTAATCTGACCGACTCGTTCAGCGAGCAGACCGGAGAGAACGGCGACTTCTGGTACGGCCCGTCGCCGTGGGCGAGCACTGTCGACTCCGTTGACGGCGTCTTCGGCTCGGCGAGCGAGTTTCGCTCGGCCATCGAGAGCGAGTACGGCTACGAACCTACCTACCACAGCGCGGCCGCCAGCGCGGTAGTCCAGACGTTCCAGCATGCGTTCACGGAGACCAACGAACTAACGCCGGAGACCGTGCGCAACGCGATCCGTGACGTCCAGTTCGACAGCCTCTACGGGTCCGTTCAGTTCGACGAAGACGGTGTCATCCCCCGGGAGATGGTCGTCTACCAGTGGCAGCCGGACACGGGCACACAACTCGTGTGGCCGGAGGAGGTCAGCGAAGCCGATCCCATCTACCCGATGCCGACCTGGGACGAGCGCTAACCTGCCTCGAGACCGAATCCCCAAACACCTGCCCGGCTCGTCTGTAACTCGCCCCGTGATCGGAGCTGTTCTCTCACAGAGACGTACCTTCAGCCGTGGCTCGAATAGCGTTTCAAGGTCTCGGGAACCGACAGACAGACTGGGTACGAATCATGGACGTGACGAACACTGGTGAAAAGAACGAGTGGGACCATCCAGTGCAGGTGACGACGGCACTCCTCTCTGAGAGCGTCGAGAGCGAGTTCGACGGAAATACCGTCCACTCCGCCGAAGTAACGTTTCGGCCGGGTGAGCGAACGACGTTTCACACCCACGCAGGCGTACAGATCCTGTACGTCACTGAGGGAGAAGGAATCGTCGCGACGCGCGACGAAGAGCGTACGGTCTCGAGAGGCGATCTAGTCGTTTTCCCGCCCGGTGAAGAACACTGGCACGGAAACAGTGTTGATGCGCAGGCTTCGTTCAGTCACGTCTACTTCCTCGCGGAATCTGGAGACGGCGAACTAACGGTTCTGGAGCCTCCGTGAACCTCGAGAACGACACTCCTGGCCGGACCTGTGTCGTCGGCCAGGTGTGTGGTGACTCACGGTGGCCACTCTGGCCGAGTCGCGTTCGTCGATGTTGTCGATCTCGAGCGTGTCGACGTCGAACATGAGCGCCGTGTCGGACCAGTTCTCGAACGGTGTTCCGCGCCAGACGATCTCGTCGGCGTCTCCCGTTAGCAGGTCTTCGCGGCGATCGATCACCGCACCGGCGACATCGTCGGGCACGTTCGGGCCAAACGTCGAAATATCACCAACGCCGTCAGCGATCCCTGGGAACGTCACGCCAGCCTTCCAGGTGCCGTCGCGAACGGCTTCGATCCGATCGGCGTACACCACTGACCAGTCCCAGACCGGCGATGTGAGGTAGGTCTCGCCACCGAATCCGGACATATCGGTGTTGAAACCGGACCCCCAGATGCTGTTCTCGTTCGCCGTCTCGACGACGGCAGGCGAGTCCTGATGCTGTGCCAGTACGTCGACGTTCTCGTCGTCGACGAGCGCCTGTGCCGTGTCGCGCTCAGCCGGTGGGTCGAACCACTCGTTCGTCCAGTGCAGGTGGACGGTCGCGTCCGGGTTGACGTCTCGAACACCCGCGGCGAAGCCGTTGATATCCTGGAGGACGGTCGAGACAGGATTGGACGCGACGTACCCGACACCGTCTGTTTCGGTCACGAGTCCGGCCGCGTAGCCGACGAGGTACCGCGCCTGATAGATTTTGCCGTAGTACGCACCGAGATTGTCCGCCGTGTACGTCCCGGAGGCGACCTCGAACGCGACATCGGGATACGCTTCCGAGGCGCGTTCCATCGGTTCAGTGAAGTCGGAGGTCGTCCCAAAGACGATGTCGAATCCGTCAGCTGCGAATCCACTCGCGAGACCGTCGACGTCCGCTGGATCGGCAGTCTCGACGTACTCCGTCTCGAGGTCCTCGCCAAACTCGTCGACGGTCTCTCGAAGGCCCCGGTGATGTGCGCTCGTCCAGCCGAGGTCGTCCGTCCGACCGTCGTATATCCAGGCCGCTCTGACGGTGGCGTCGAGACTGTCGATGTCGAGCTGGCCGACTGTGGATGCTATCACGGACCCACCGACCACGCCGAGAAATCGTCGCCGCGACGAGTTCCACGTGTGTGTAGAGCATGAACCTCTCATCTCACTCTCACCAACGCCGGCAAAATTGGTTAAACCCGGCCTCGAGTGTGGCGTTCACCGAGGAACAGGGGAACTTCGTGAATTTTGTGGCTGTATGGAGTCACGTGCAACAACGGACTGAATCGTGAACACCCTCCCCGCCCTGACGGTCAGGGCTTTCTCTCCGCAACCCGCGGCTGGGTACCGTGAACCTCGACCTGCGTCTGCAACTGGTAGCACTATTACCGATATCGTCGTCGTGACAATTGCATGACTGGAAACCGTGTGAGCCGACGACGAATCATCCAGATAGGAGGCAGTCTCGTGGTCGTAGGTGGCACTGGAAGCACCACTGTCGCCTCGAGTGAACACGAACCGAACGA
Organism: Natronobiforma cellulositropha; assembly: GCF_025629245.1. Classification (GTDB taxonomy): domain Archaea; phylum Halobacteriota; class Halobacteria; order Halobacteriales; family Natrialbaceae; genus Natronobiforma; species Natronobiforma cellulositropha. Next base: position 101,405 of record NZ_JANZXN010000019.1, on the reverse strand, counting down.
CCGGCCGGCCGACGCTGGCATCCAGACTCGAAGTGCACACCTCTCGCCCGACGCACCCAACGTCGACGTCTACGTCGACGGAGAACTCGTTCGCGAAGACCTCGCGTACCGGACGGTCACCCCCTACCGCGACCTCGAGCCTGGCACGTACCAGATTCAGGTCGTACCCACCGGTGACGACCCCGCTGAAGCAGTGCTCGAGGAGACCGTCGAAATCGAGGAAGGGGACTCCACCCTCGCGGCGATCGGCGAAGTGGCCGCGGAAAACCAGCCCCTCGAGGCGCTATTCCTCGATGACGACAACAGCCCGGTCGATGCGGGTACCGCTCGCGTTCGCGTCGTCCACGCCGCACCCGACGCGCCCGCGGTGGACGTCGTCGTCGACGAAACCGGGGATGCGCTGTTCGAAAACGTCGCCTTCGGTGAATCCGGCTACGTCGAGGTCCCCGAAGGCGAGTACACGCTCGTTATCTACCCTGCGGGCGACCGGGAGACCAGCGTCTTCGAAATCGACGTCTCCCTCGCCGGAGGAACCGTCTACTCCGCGTTCGCGATTGGCTACCTCGAGCCGGAGAACGCACCCGCCGACGAGCCGTTCGAGATTCTCCTCACGGAAGATTCCCTTCCAGATGAAGCGGACGCTGAGCCGGACGAAACGGATCCGAAAGAGGACGAACACGGCAAAGAGTCTGAAGGGGAGCGATGCGAGGACGAGACCGCGACGTGACACTGTGGCCCGTCGTGGACCATCACCCAGAGCTCGGTTTCGACGGCAAACCCTGTGCGCACCCTCCGAGAGAGGACGTTCTGGACGCTCTCTGGACCCGCCGGAACTGAACGGGTGAAGCGACGGAAGAGTAGCCGTGTCGGGACTGAGCAAACGCGAAGCGTTTGCGATGTACGGTAAGTCCACGACTGAACGAGCGGAGCGATGTGAAGAAATGGACTTGCCGGGATTTGAACCCGAAGGAAGACGGTCACCTCGCTTCGCTCGGTGCTGCGACTTCCAGGGCTTCAAATCCCGGCTTCGTCGACCATTTGCGGCGCTCGCGGATATGCTCGCGCCGCAGAATAGTGGACTTGCCGGGATTTGAACCCGGGGCCTCTCCCATGCCAAGGGAGTGATCTACCGCTGATCTACAAGCCCGTGTTGCACTCTCGAGTTTCCCGCCGGGATAGATAAACCCCTCGAATTGCTCGAGGGCGCGCTATCTTCCCACACGCTCGACGGTGGCTCGAGCGGCCACCGGTCTGCCGGAGCCAGATGCAATTGTTCTTGAGAATCGCCAATAGATATATGTCCTGCTACCACTATCGGTAGAGCAGAAGCGACGTCTCCGACGGAGACACGCACCCCGTCGTCGAGAGTGCGACCACTGGCGGTGTGGCGACGCGCTCGCGGGTGATGTGCCGTGTCCGGCGGGACGAACCGACGCTGTGCCACGACACCGAGACGATGACAAACGAGACACCTGACACGGACGACCCGTTCGCCTCACCATCACACTGCCCACGCTGTGGGACGCCGGTAACGGTGGTGACGGTCCGCGGACCGAGCGACTGCCGGCTCGCTCCGTGTGGCTGCCGGTTCGGTTGACGACCCGGGAGGCGTACCCGCTCGAGGAGGCGGTGCTCGAGTCGGGACTCCCCGTCGGGTGGCGGTACGTTCTTCGATTTTGGGTTTCCCGTGAGCCTGCGTGCGCACAAGTGACTCTCGCCGGGCGAGTACGTCTAGAAACCCTTTAGGCGCTCACCGGGAAAAGGCGGGTGGGAAGCGCACGGCCGCAAATCCGACGGTGTCGCGCAGACGTTCTCGCGCGACTTGGGATTGCGGAAGTGCAACCCGGCGAGAGCCGGATTCACAGTCGGCGGTCAGTGCGATTCCTATCCTCTAGAACAATGGCACGAATGCACACCCGCCGCCGCGGCAAATCCGGATCGGACCGACCCGCGGTGGACGACACACCGGAGTGGAGTGACGTCGAGGCAGACAAGATCGAAGACCGAGTCGTCGAACTCGCAGACCAGGGCTACGACCCCAGCCAGATCGGCTTGAAGCTGCGTGACGAAGGCGTCACCGGCACGCCCGTCCCGGACGTCAAACTCGCGACTGGGAAGAAGGTCTCTCAGATCCTCGAGGAGAACGACGCCTCCCCGGAGATTCCCGAAGACCTCAGAAACCTGATGGCACGCGCCGTGCGACTGCGCGAGCACGTCCGCGCCAACGGGCAGGACTTCCAGAACAAGCGCGCGCTGCAGAACACCGAGTCGAAGGTGCGCCGCTTGGTCGAGTACTACCGCGGCGACAAACTCGACCCCGAGTTCACCTACTCCTACGAGGTCGCGAAGGACCTCCTCGACGACGAGTGAGCCACCCCATCGACTGAACCCACCGCATGTCCACCACCGGTCACACACCAGACGCCGTGTCCGCCGCCGAGGTCGAGAGCGCCGGCTTCGTTCGCGTCCTCGCGCGAGCGGATGGCGACTCCCTCGCGGCCAGTGGCGTCCTCGCGCGGGCGTTCGCCGACCGCGAGATTCCGTTCCAGGTGAGCGTCGCGGCGATGCGAGGCGAGCGGAGCGACCGGGCGGCCGACGCCGACCACACGGACGAACTGACGCTCGTCGTCGGCGATTCGGACGCCGAACACGCGGCCCACCTCGAGTCCGGTGACCGGCCGGCGAGCCTGCTCGCGTGCGACCTCGTGCGGGCGCTCGAGACCAGACCGGATCCGGTTCTCACGCTCGCCGGCGGACACTGTGCGGGTATCGAACCCGGCGCTGGCGAGACCGAGTGGGTCCTCGAGTCGGCGCTCGAGCGCGGCCTGCTCGCGCGTCGTGGCGGCATCGCCGTCCCGACGGGCGACCTCGCCGACGGACTGGCGCACACGACCGCCTGCTGTGGGCCGTGGTCCGGCGACCACGAGCGTGCGACGGCGACACTCGAGGCGCTCGAGACGGACGACGCCGCGCTCGACCACCGGCGCGTCGCCTCGCTGGTCACGCTCGACGCCATCGGTGCGCCCGACGCGGGCGAGCGGGCGTCGCGTTCGATCGGGCGGTTCCTCCGTCCGTACGAACTCCCGAACGGGCCGTTCGAGACGCTCGGCGGCTACGCCGACGTCCTCGAGGCGACGGCGAAGCGCGCCCCCGGTCTCGGTGTCGCGCTCGCGCTCGACCCCAGCGGAGACGGTCTCCGTGCGTCCGCACTCGAGACCTGGCGGACACACGGCCGGGAGGTACACGAAGCGCTCGAAACGGCCGAGACGAGCCGGTACGACGGCCTGTTCGTCGCCCGGACCGACGCGGCGGTCACCACCGCCGAGACCGTGGCCAGACTCGCTGTGGACTACCGCTCACCCGAGCCAGTGGTCCTCGCGACCGCCACCGACGGTCTCGCGGTCGCGACCGCCGAGCGACGCGCGCTCGCCTCACAGCTCGAGGCGCTGGCACGTGACCTCGCGTCGACGCTCGAGACGGGGGTCGATTACGACTGCTCGGCACGAGGTGGCTCGATTCGCCTCGAGACGACCGAACGCGCCGACGAGTCGACGCTCGTCACTGCGACGCGGGAGGTGTTCGCGAGATGAGCGATGGACACCGCGCGACGGTTCGGACGGATCACGACGATCCGGTCCTCGTCGCCCGTGCGCTCCGCCCGGACAACACGGCGGAGATGGAGACGACCGTCGAGGACGGGACGCTTCGGACGCAGATCACGCGCGAGACGGTCGGTGGACTTCAGTCGACGGTCGACGACTACGTCGTCAACCTCGACGTCGCAGAACGGATTGTACAGCACGCGACAGACGCGAACCAGACGTGTCGACGACGGCACGACGCAGACAGACACCAGACAGACACAGACACGAACCTATGAGCGAACGATCAGTTTCACGAAGCAGACAGGAGAAGCGGTGGTACACCGTGCTCGCACCCGAGCAGTTCGACCGGCAGGAACTCGGCGAGACGCCGGCAGACGAACCGGAACAGGTGTACGACCGGACCATCGAAACGACGCTCGGCGAACTCACGAACAACGCCAGCGAGAACAACACGAAGCTCACCTTCCAGGTGACCGACGTCGGCAGCGACGCCGCCTACACCGAGTTCAAGGAGCACTCGCTGACCCGCGACTACCTGCGCTCGCTCGTCCGCCGTGGCGCGTCGAAGGTCGACGCCTACGTGACGGTCCTCACGACCGACGACTACCGCGTGCAGGTCCAGCCGGTCGCGTTCACGACGAAGAAGGCCGACGCCAGTCAGGAGAAGGCCATCCGCGAGACGATGGTCGAGATGGTCGAGGCTGCCGCCGAAGAACGCACCTGCGAGGAACTCGTCTCGAGCATCGTCGAGGGGCGACTCTCCTCTGCGATCTACGGCGAGGCGAAGACGATCTACCCGCTTCGACGCGTCGAGATCCAGAAGACGACGATCGAGGCCCACCCAGACGAGATCGCCGAGGAGGAGGCCACGTCGGTCGATGTCGACGAGAGCGACGTCGCCGTCGAAGACGACTAATCGGTTCGAGAGACGCGATTTTTCTGCTCGCTCTCGAGTCGTGAGCGGCCGCTCTCCTGGCAGCGATACCGCAGTGGCACCACCTGATCCGGGAACGACCGACTCACTCGGTTGGCTCGGTGACGACGACGGTGCCGATCATGCCGCCGCCGACGTGCGGTTCGCAGATGTAGCCGTACGTGCCGGGGACCTCGAAGGTGTGGGTGTAGGTCTCGCGTGGGGCGATCCGGCCGCCGAAGGAGTCGTGCCAGGCCGCACGCGCGGTGTCCTCGTCTTCGAAACCGCCGCTCGCGAAGTACGCCGCGCCGTCGGGGAGGCTCCGCTCGAGGGCGGTGACGGTGTGGTCGGCCCCGCTCGTGTTCTTCCAGACGACGGGTTCGCCGACGGTCGTCTCGAAGGTCTCGGGGAGGAACTCGTTGCGGCTCATCCCGATGTCGTACTCCGCACCGAACAGCTCCTCGCCGACGTCGCCGAGGGCGGTACAGCCTGCGAGGGCGGCAGCGATCACGGTTCCGAGTGAGGCGATGTACGCCCGCCGGTGCATACGAGACGGTTGGGCGAGTCCGAATATAACGCCCCCGGTTCCGTCGCTCGTCGGAGCCGAACGGGTTCGTCGGTGAAACGCAGTCGACGGTGAACGAAAACACGTAAGGTAGCCGGTGGCCGATGTCGGGAGTATGCTCCCCCGCTTCGTCGGCCGCCTCGGTGTCGCCGACGCAGTCACGATCGCGAACGCCGCCCTGGGGTTCGTCGCCGTCGTCGTCGCCTTCGTCGACATCGACCTCGCCGCGCGCCTCATCCTCCTCGCGGCGATCGCCGACGGCGTCGACGGCATCCTCGCGCGCCGCTACGGCGGCACTGAGGTCGGTCCCTACCTCGACTCACTCGCCGACGTCGCTTCCTTCGCCATCGCACCCGCCGTCCTCGCGTTCGTCGTCGTCAGCGAGGGTCTCGGCATCTCGTTCGATGCGGTCTCCCTCGAACTGGCGCTCGTCACGGCCGTCTGTGCGCTGTTCGTCGCGATGGCGGTCGCCCGTCTGGGTCTCTACACCGCTTACGACACGGCAGAGCACTACACGGAGGGCATCCAGACGACGCTCGCGGCGACGATCATCGGCGCGGCGATCCTCGCGGGCCACCCCGTCGACGACCCGTGGCTGATCCTCGCGGTCACCGCCGCCTTCTGTTACCTGATGGTCTCGCGGATCCAGTACCCCGACCTGCTGGCTCGAGACGCCCTCATCATGGGCGTCGTCCACGCGCTCGCCATCCTGATTCCGAGTTTCGCCGGCCGGACCTTCCCCTACGCGTTGCTGACGCTCGGTATCGCCTACATGGTACTCAGTCCGTGGTTCTACTGGCGCGACGACCCCGCACCCGCCGAGACCGAGGACGCCGAGGTGTATGGAAACGCTTAGGAGCGTCCTGGCCAGAGCACTCGGTATGAGCACGGTCACGAGCCACGCGTCGGCGGGCGCCCGCCAGGTGACAGCATGAGCGACGATGGCGCGAGCGAGGAACACTCCGTAGAGACCCTCACCGAACGACTCGAGGCGCTCGAGGCGGCCCTCGAAGACGCCGAGACCGAAGCCGAGTTAGACGAGGTCGAAGCCGAAATCGACGCCCTCGAGACCGACCTCGAGGCGGCTGACCTCCCCGAAGCCGACGACGACGAGGACCCCGCTGGTGACCTCGAAGATGGCGTCGACGCCATCCGGGACGACCTCGAGGACGCACGCGGTCCCTACGCCGCGGACGTGGTCTCCGACCTCGACGACGCGAAAGCCGACATCGCCTCGGCCGAGTGGACCGAACGGGGCGAATCCGAACTGCTCGAGACCGTCCGCGAGGCACTCACAGACGTCAACGAGGCGCTCGGTACCTCGCTCTCGCTGAGCGACGACGAGGACCTCCTCGAGCGCCTGACGGCGACCCTCGAGAACGTCGCGAGCGCCGTCGAAGCCGAGGGACTCGACCCCGACGACGACGCGGAGACGATCGCCGACTTGCTCGCGGCCGCAGACGACCTCGCCGCCGGTGTCGACGACGCCCAGACCTGGGAGGACCTCTCCGTGCGCGAGCAACTGGAAGCGCAGGGCTACTACGACGTCCTCAGCCACATCAAAGACTACCCGCCGGAGTGGCACGCGCTGAAGATCCACGAGCGGGTCGGCAACGTCGAGATGGTTCTCCTGGCGCTCGAGACGTTCGACTCCGACTTCATGGAGGAACACGCACTCGAGGCGCTCACCCGGATGGGTCCCGAGGAAGCGATCGAACCGATGCTCGCCCGCGCGGGCAAGCGCGACAAGGACGCGATCACCATCCTCGGAAAGATCGGCGTCGCAGACGAGGAGGTCGTCGAGACGCTGCTCGACTACGTCGACGCCGACAAGGACCCGCTGTTGCAGGGCGTGACGTTCAAAGCCCTCGGTGAGATCGGTAGCGAGGAGGCCGTCGCCCCCATCGCGAACAAACTCGTCGCCGAGAACGAAGACGTTCGCAGCCAGGCCGCCCGCGCGCTCGGCCTGATCGGCGACACGCGAGCGATCAACCCGCTCGCCGACGTTCTCGAGGACGACGAGGAAGACACCGTCCGCGCCAGCGCCGCCTGGGCGCTCAACCAGATCGCCACCGAAGACGCACTCGAGGCCGTCGCCGCCTACGCCGACGACCGCGCCTACCTCGTTCAGGCCGAAGCCGAGAAGGCCCGCGTCTGAGACTCTCACTTCCTGAACGTTCTCCGTCGGTCGTACCTTCATATACCAGTACGCACCAGCGTCGGTGATGCGCGCTCGAGTGGCCGTGCTGGCACTACTCTGTTCGCTCGTCGTCGTCGCGACGGTGGCCGTCGCGTTCGCACCGCCCGGTGGCGGTGGGGACGACCGCCCAGCAGCCAGCGCTTCCGAGGCGCTCGAGCGCGTCACGCACCCGTCCGCGAGTCCGCTCGGTGATCTGACGGCCGGAAGCGACCCGAGGGCCGACGGCCGCTGTCTGGGTGGCCCGACGCCGGAGGCGCGAGCGGTCACGGAGTCCGCCGATGGACCCCGCGTGACCGAACTGTACCCAAACCCGACGACCTACGGCAACGTCGGCGAGTTCTTCGCCGTCTACGTCCCCGAGCCGACGTCGCTCGCGAACTGGTCGGTGACCGACGGCCACACGACCGCCAGCTTTCCGAACCGGACGGTCTCCGGTCACGTCGCGTTCTCGATGGCGCCCGACGTGACGGCGGAGATGACACCCCACCCGGTCGTGGCACTCGAGGGCCACCTCCGACTCGCCGCGGACGGCGACGAACTCACGATCCGAGACGGAAACCGGACGATAGACCGGGTCGGCTACGGTCGGGCCGCGGTCGGCGACGTCTGGTTCCGCGAAGTCTACGACGATGGTGGCCCGACGTCCGGTGACGGGGGCGTCTGGTGGTCTCACGGAGCAACGTGTTTCCCGGTGACGGCCGTCGGCGAGACCGACGTGACGGCGTTCGCCCTCCCGGACGCCCCCGACCTCGTCCGCTCGGAACTGCACGCCGCCGAGGATCGAATCCTCCTCGGTGGGTATACGTTCACCTCCGAGAGCGTCGCCGACGAACTCGAGTCGGCCGCCGCCCGCGGCGTCACCGTCGACGTGCTGCTCGAGGCTGGTCCCGTCGGGGGCACTTCCGAACGAACTGCCGACCTCCTCGATGCGGTCGACGAGAACGTCACGGTCCGGGTGCTCGGCGGACCCGGCGCGCGCTACCGGTACCACCACCCGAAGTACGCCGTCGTCGACGACCGCGCGCTCGTCACGACCGAGAACTGGAACCCCTCGGGCGTCGGGGGCACCTCGAGCCGTGGCTGGGGCGTCGTCGTCGACGACTCGGCCGTGGCGGCCCACCTCGCGCACGTCTTTCGCGCCGACTTCGAGGGCCGTGACACCACGACCTGGGAGCGCCACCGGGCGAACGCGACCTTCGTCGAGGACGACCCACCCGGTGATCCCTACCCGGCCGACATCGATCCCGAACCGTTCTCGGCCGACGCCGTCGAGACGCTCCTCGCTCCGGACAACGCCGAGGAGCGCCTCCTCGAGCACATTCGAGACGCCGACGAGTCGATTCGAATCAAGCAGGTTCGCATCGGCAGTCGGGACCTCCCGCTGCTCGAGGAGACGCTCGAGGCTGCCCGTCGGGGAGTCGACGTACGCATCCTCCTCGACGCCACCTGGTACGTCGAAGACGAGAACCGGGCGCTCGCCCACGACCTCGAGCGGACGGCCGACGAGGAGGGTCTCCCGCTCGAGGTCCGACTCGTCGACCCCCGCGGCCGCTTCGAGAAGATTCACGCCAAGGGTGTGGTGATCGACGAGCGCGTCGCCGTCGTCGGCAGCATCAACTGGAACGAGAACTCACTGCGGAACAACCGCGAGGTCGCACTCGTCCTCCACGGCGAAGACGTGGGCGCGTTCTACGCGGCTGTCTTCGACGCCGACTGGGAGGAGCGTTCCTGGCCGCTGCCCGCCGAACTCGTCGGCGTGGTCGTCCTCGGTCTCGCACTCGTCGGTCTCGGAGCGAGAGCCTACCTCGAGTTCGAGGACGAGCGTGGGGAGTTCTCCGGCAGTGGCGGGTCGTGGACGAGTGCGGACCTCGGCGTCGGCCCGTTCGAACCGCCAGCGGCCGACAGCACCGAGCGTGACTTCCACCCGCTCGAGGACTCGCCGCCGGCCGGTCCCTCGCCGTCACAGCCATCGCCCGATGGGACACCGCCGAGACCGGTGGCCGACCAGGTGGTGCCGTCGGAGACGGACCGCGCTGCGCTCTCGCGACCGGTCACGGGCCACGCGGACCCGCCAGATGAGCCACCCGCCCCGCCGGCCGAGGCGAACGCAGAGCCGGTCGCCGAGCCACTCGAGGGACCTGCGGCCGGCGGTGAGGATGGTCGGAACGAGGACGCGGCTGGCGCGCTCGAGGACGTGACCGCCGAACGGCCGGGGACCGATCCATCGGTCAGAAACGACCACGGCGAGTCTCGAACGCTGGCCGAGCGTCTCGAGGCGCGAGCAGACGGGACAGTACGGGAGGGCGACGAAGAGTAACGGCGCTCGTGGCTCAGTCGTCGATTGGGGCAGCGCTCGAGAGCTCCTCGTCGATGTCGGCAGCGGCCATCTTCTCGACGAGCGCGTCGATCACTTCCTCGCGTTTTCCTTTGACGAACTTGATCGAGCCGACGACGAGGTGGCCGCCGCCGGTGACGCCGCCGCCGGGGATCTCCGCCTCGAGTTCGGTCACCATGTTGGGGATGTCGAGGCGGACGCCGTCACTGCGGAGGACGGCGAAGTCGGGACCGTAGCCGACGGTGATGACGGGGTCGCCGGTCTCGGTGATCTTCCGGTCGTGAATCTCGCCGGTGGTCTTCCCCGGTGCGGGGTAAGTAAAGCGGTGGGCGTAGTTCTCGACGTCGATCCGGTAGAGGTGGGCGTCGTTGGCGAGCCGTTCGTGTTCGACGTGGGGCATGGCGGCCTCGAGCTGGTCGTCGACGCTCGCACGGGCGCGCTCGGCGAGGAACGAGACGAGGTCGCGGTGGTGGTCCTCGTTGGTGTCGATCTCGAGCAGATCACAGATCAGGCGGTCTCCGGAGTTGTACCGGAGCCAGAAGGCGGCGTAGTCGAGCGCCTCGCTGACGTCTTTGAGGCGGTCCTCGTCGTAGCCCTCGTCGGCGGCGAGTGCGAGGTACTGCTCCATGGCGTCGGCTTTCGACCGGTCGGAGAGTCCGGCGACGGCCGGAATGTGTCTGAGTTCGTCGGTGAGGTCGGGGTAGATCATCCGGGCGAGTTCGACACAGCACATCCCGGTCGTGATGCGGTAGTCCTCGCCGTGGAGGTAGGGGTTGACGTGGGCGTCGAGGAGGTCGTCGACCGCCTCCGGGTCGGGGTGGTGGTGGTCGATGGCGATGATCGGGATGTCGTAGTGAGCCAGGGTCTCGTAGGCGGGGACGTCCTCTTCGGTGCTCCCGTTGTCGAGCATGAGCAACAGTGGGAGCTGCTGGCCGTGGCGGGCGCGGTCCTCGAGTGCGAAGTTGAGGTCGCGGGTCGCGTCTTCCATCTCGTAGAACGGCGCCTTCGCGGGCAGGCGCTTGACGAGGTGGCGGGGGGCGTTCTCGTCTTCGTGGACGTCGGCGATGAACCGCTCGAGGGCGAGCTGGACCGGGACGGCCGCGCACATGCCGTCGCCGTCGGCGTGGTGGCGGACGCGGATCGGCCGTCCCTCGAGGACGGTCTCGCGGAGGCGTCTGGCGACGGCTTCGAGGTCGGGTCTGAGCTTCTCGAAGGCGGGCCAGTCGATCAGTGGCTCGACGTCGTGGGGTTCTGCGCGAGCCTCGAGTGCCTCCTCGAGTCGGTCGCGCGCGTCGGTCTCGACGTCACCGTCGAGTTTCGAGAGTCCCTCGACTTCGATCTGGACGCTCCCCTCGCGGTGTTCGGGCGTACCGGTGATGCGGACGATGTCACCGACTTCCGCCGCTGGGTAGGCGCGGACGCCCGCCTCTTCGAAGGCTGCACAGGGGACGACGCCGTACTCGTCGGCGACGTGGAAGACGGTCGGGCCGCCGGTCTGTTTGACCTGGACGACCTCGCCTTCGAGGTGGATCTGTTCGCCGACGGCTGCCTCGAGTCGATTCGTCCCGGTCAGGTCGTACTCGTGGGCGACCGACTCGAGGGTGTACTCGTCGTCGGCGTCGATTCCCGCGGGCTCGAACGCGACGTCGCCGTTGTCACGGATGGTCTCGAGTTCGACGACCATCGGCTGGCCGACCCGGAAGGTCCCCTCGAGGACCGACTCGTGGACGAGTCCGGAGACCGATTCGGAGAGGTCGACGAAGACGCCGTAGTCGACGATGCCGTTGATCTCAGCGAGGTAGGGGCGGTTCTCTTCGAGGTCGGAGACAGTGCATGCAGGATCGAGATCGTAGACGACGGAAACAGTTCCGTCTTCGCCGGGTTCCCCGGCGGACTCACGTGTCATCGTTGTCCGTAGTTTGCAGCGGTCCCGTATAACCCTTGTCAAGGCACCTGACGGCGTCTCGAGCGGGCGGAGTCGTGTTCCGGAACGTTTAGCAACGTCAGGCGCAGAAGGGTGTCTATGGGGTTGCTCGACGCGTTGTTTCGCTCGAGTCAGATCCTCGGTATCGCCGAGGAGACGCTCGAGTTCGTCATCGAATCCTCGGAGACCACTCACCCCAACGAGTACATGGGGTTACTCCGTGGAACCGAGGCGTCGGCGCTGGGACTCGAGCGCGACGGGCTCGTGATCACCGACGTGCTCGTGATTCCGGGGACCGAATCGAACAGCGTGAGCGCGACCGTCAGGACGAGTCAGATACCGAACGACGTGCGCGCACTCGGCAGCGTTCACTCCCACCCGAACGGGGTGTTGCACCCGAGCGCGGCCGACTTAGAGAGCTTCGGGCGCGGGACGGTCCACATCATCGTCGGCGCGCCGTACCGCCGGACCGACTGGAAGGCGTTCGACTCGGAGGGCTATCCGACGAACCTCGGCGTCATCGACGTCGACCTTCCCGACGCCGAGACGTTCTTCGACTTCACACAGGCCGACATCGACGAGGAGATGCGCGGATGAACGGTGACCGAAGGGGCGAAACCGTCGTTGCCCAGGGGACGTTCGACATCCTCCACCCGGGTCACATCCACTACCTCGAGGCGGCGGCGGCGATGGGCGAGGAGTTGGTCGTCATCGTCGCCCGCAAGAGCAACGTCGACCACAAGGAGGCACCGATCTGCGCTGCCGAACAGCGCCGGGACGTCGTCGCCGCTCTCGAGGTCGTCGACCGTGCCATCCTCGGCGACGAGGAAGACATCTTCGCGCCGATCGAAGCACTCAGACCCGACGTCATCGCACTCGGTCACGACCAGTACCACGACCCGGCGGCGATCGAAGCCGAACTCGAGGCTCGCGGACTCGAGTGCGAGGTCTGTCGCGCGAGCGGGCGCGACCCACAGTACACGGACGAACTCCTCTCGACGCGGTTGATCGTGGATCGGATCCTCGAGCGCCGTGGGTAACTCGCGTCTTTCGATACCGTCTGCCGGGAGCGGTGATCCGCCGCGCTTGGTAGCCGATCCGATTCGCGAGAGCACTACACTGGGTCGCGGGTGATGAAAGCAGTGGCTGCTCGGAAGTGTCTGTGTGTAATTCCACCGCGTTTGTGGCGAAAAGGAGAGGGAGGAGACGCTCACTCGATGGCCACTACCGCATCGAGTGTTACCGATGCACCCTCGAGGAGTGAACAAACACCGACCGTGGTCCGTGCAGGGGACTCCGTCGGGAAGTACGTCTCGTAGGTGTCGTTCATCTCTCGGTATGAATCCATATCCGACACGTACAGCGTGACTTGAAGCACGTCGGTGAGCGCACTTCCGTGTTCGGTTAACTCCGTTTCGAGGCCATCTAAGCACAGACTCATCTGCTCCGCTGGCGAAGCGTGGTTCTGGACCTCTCCATTTGACTCCGGCAGTTGCCCTTCGACGAACAGGAGATCCGAGTCACCGGTTTTTCGCCCGAAAGCCCCGATGTACTTCGCCCCATCACGTTGCTTCCGGGTCGCTGTACTCACTCGTGAGATCGTCTCTGACTCTCTGACTGACCGTGTTCGGGTCGGTGAATTCTTCCCCATACAGTTGATTGGTTGCTCAACTATTATAGTCCTATTGGTCGATATATAGTCGACAAGCACTCACCTACTCGCTAAGCTCAAAACATTTAATTGAGTATCTACTCAACTGACCATCGATGACACACGCTACAGAACGACTCGAACGATATCTCGAGGACGAGTTGGGAGAGTGTCGAAACGAGGACATCGAACGCCGACTCACCGAACTTGGTACGCTCGAGGCGGCAGTCGGGTCGCCTCGAGTCGAATCGGAACTCGGGGTGCTAACGGCACTCGCCAACGAGACACGGTACACACTCGTCCGCGTTCTCGTATCCGCTGGCGAGGAACGCTGTGTCTGTGAGTTGAACGCGGTCGTCGACATCACTGAGAGTGGGCTCAGTCACGCACTCTCGACTCTCATCGATGCGGGGCTCGTCGAGAGCCGAAAGGACGGCCGATGGAAGAAGTTCCGCGCGACGAACCGTGCGGTTGCACTCCTCACAGTCATCGAAGGTTGCACTGCATGACTGAGCCTGCACACGAACACGGACCGGCCTGTGGCTGTGCTAGCTGTGGTGATCCACGGTCGATGTCGGTTCTCGATAAGTACCTGACCATCTGGATATTCGTCGCGATGGCGGTCGGAATCGGCTTCGGATACGTGGCTCCGGGGGCCACCGCAGCGCTCCACAGGCTTCCACTCGTCGAGATCGGTCTGATTCTGATGATGTATCCACCGCTCGCGAAAGTCCAGTACGGACAACTTCCGATGGTATTTCGAAACTGGCGTGTCCTCGGACTGAGTCTGATTCAGAACTGGATCATCGGCCCGTTGTTGATGTTCGTCCTCGCCATCGTCTTCTTCAGCGGTGCGTTCTTCGGACTCCCGGCCCGTCCGGAGTACTTCATCGGCCTCATATTCATCGGCATGGCTCGCTGTATCGCCATGGTGCTCGTCTGGAACGAACTCGCAGAAGGCTCGAACGAGTACGCAGCAGGGCTCGTCGCGTTCAATAGTGTCTTCCAAATCCTCACCTACGGTGTGTACATCTGGTTCTTCGTGGTGTTCGCCCCACCACTACTCGGTATGGAGCACCTCGTCGCTGACTTCACGATCACGACGACACAGGTGTTCCAGGCAATTGCGATCTTTCTCGGTATTCCGTTCGCAGCCGGCATACTCACCCGCTACGTCGGTGTCGAGCGAAAGGGCGAACAGTGGTACGCCGAGGAGTTCATCCCTCGGATCAGCCCACTCACACTGACTGCGCTCCTGTTCACTGTCGTGATGATCTTCTCCACACAGGGAGACAACATCGTCGCCGCACCGTTGGACGTTCTCTGGATCGCAGTCCCACTCACGATCTACTTCGTCCTGATGTTCCTGGTGAGCTTCGCGATGGGGCGCGGGATCGGTGCTGATTACTCGACGACGACGGCGATCGGCTTCACCGCCGCCTCTAACAACTTCGAACTCGCAATCGCAGTCGCCATCGCCGTCTTCGGACTCGGCTCGGGCGTCGCGTTCGCGACCGTGATCGGGCCGCTAATCGAAGTCCCCGTCTTGCTCGCGCTCGTCCACGTCGCGCTGTACTTCCAGCGCAAATTCGACTGGGAGGGATTCGACGTCGGGCGACTGACCGGCCCAACAGACCCGGTTACAACGGAAGACGACTAACACACGGATGGAAATTCACTCGAGTAGGTGTCTCTGAAAACCTACGGTCGCTTCGAGTTGTGCTCGCCCGAGCGGAAATCTGAGAGGTAGCCTTCGTGGACCAGTCTGTCGATATCCTCGCGGAGACGCTCTTCGGTCGCTGCACAGGAGATTTGTGCGTAGCCGGGCGTGCCAAAGGTACTGCCGGGGACCGTGGGACGGGGCTGACTGCGGTCCTCCGTTCTGTGTCACTGATCCCGCACCACCAGTAGCTATTTGACTTCCCGATCCGCAACTCCGGCCGTGTTTCCCGAGACGCTCGAGACCGACCGACTGCGGTTCGAACGCTGTTCTCGCGAGTCGATCGATCCGCTCGAGTTCTACGACCTCACCTCGCGTCGGAATCCGACGATCGAGGCGGAGACGCGATACCTGCCCTGGGAGCCCCTCGAGACGCCCGCAGACGCGGCCGCACGCCTCGAGGGGTTCGAACGCACGTGGGACGAACGGGAGCGAGCCGAGTGGCTGCTCCGACCGAAAGCCGGCGAGGACGGCGCTGGGGAGGTAGCCGGTACCGCGACGCTGCTCTTCGAGTGGAATCGTGACCTGGCGTATCCGGGAATCTGGCTCCGCAAGCCCTTCTGGGGGCGAGGCTACTCCGGCGAGCGCGCGGACGCACTCCTCGAGATTGCATTCGAACGGCTGGACCTCGAGGTGGTCGCGATTCCGCTCCACCGGGAGAACGAGAAGTCTCTCCGAGCGGTCGAGCGGTACGTCGAACGCCACGGCGGCCGATACGAAGGGCTGTTGCGCAACCACGCGGTCCGGGCCGACGGGCCGATCGACCACCACCGCTTTTCGATCGCTCGCGAGGAGTACCTCGAGTCCGAGGGCGAGGATCGAGCCTAGAAGTAGCCCGCGTCGGCCAGCCGCTCGACGCCTTCTCGCAGGCGCTCTTCGCTCGCGGCGTAGGAGATACGCGCGTAGCCGGGCGTCCCGAAGGCGCTGCCGGGGACCGTGGCGACGTGGGCGTCCTCGAGTGCGCCCTCACACCAGGCCTGGTCGTCGTCGGCGACCGGGAGCATCATGTAGAAGGCGCCGTCGGGGACGGCGACCTCGACGCCCTCCTCCGCCAGTAAGTCGACGACGAGGTCGCGACGGCCTTCGAACGCCTCGACCATCTCGGCGACGGCGGCGTCGGTGTTCGCGAGCGCCTCGACACCGGCGTGCTGGACGAAGTTCACGGCGCTCGAGACGGAGTGGCTGTGGAGTTTGCCCGCCTCGGCGACGAGGTCTTCGGGCCCGGCGAAGTAGCCGAGTCGCCAGCCAGTCATCGAATAGGCCTTCGAGAAGCCGTTGACCGTCACGGTGCGGTCGGCCATCCCCTCGAGCGTGCCCAGACTCGTCGGCTCGACGCCGTAGGTGATCTCCTTGTAGATCTCGTCTGAGATGACGGTGACGTCGTGCTCGACGGCCAGGTCACGGACGCCCTCGAGTGCGGCGTCGGTGTAGACCGCGCCGGTCGGGTTCGACGGCGAGTTGACGATCAGGAGTTCGGTCTCGTCGGAGACGGCGTCTGCGAGGTCGTCGAGGGCGGGCTCGAGCTGGAAGTCGTAGGGTGAGAGATCGACGCGCGAGAGCGAGCCACCGGCGAGTTTCACCATCGCCTCGTAGGAGACCCACGCGGGGTCTAAGAGGACGACCTCGTCGCCCTCTTGGATCAGCGACTGGACGACCTCGTAGAGCGCCTGTTTCGCGCCGGGGGTGACGATGACGTTCTCGGGACCGTACTCGAGACCGTCCTCGGCGAGTTTCTCGGCGACGGCCTCCTTGAGTGCGGGCACGCCTTTGGCGCTGGCGTAGCCGGTGTGTCCGGCGTCCATCGCGTCTTTGGCCGCCTCGACGATGTTCTCGGGCGTCGGGAAGTCGGGTTCGCCGACGCTGAGGTCGATGACGTCCTTGCCCTCGGCGGTGAGTTCCTTCGAGAGCGCGGAGATGGCGAGCGTTGCTGACGGTTCGACACGGCTGACGCGGTCGGTGAAGTCCATGGTCATAGCTTGTGTGTTGTTGGTCGGGTTCGAGGAGCTGTCTCTATCGGTCGGATTCGAGAGCCGGATCTGGCAGTTCCTCGAGTAACTCGAGTGCACCGTCGACCGCTTTCGCGGCGTTCTCGACGCGTTCGCGGGCTTCCGCGGCGGACATGCCGGGACCGGTCACGCCGAGGGTGACGGGAGTGTCACGCTCGAGGCTGACGTCGGCGAGGCGCTGGGCGGCGGCGTCGGCGATCACCTGGTCGTGATCGGTGTCGCCGGTGATGATCGTGCCGACGACGGCGACGGCGTCGACCGACTCGAGTCGGGCGAGTCGGTCCGCTGCCAGCGGCGCGTCGTAGACGCCGGGGACCGAGACGACGTCGTAGACGTCCGCCCCGGCCGCTTCGGCGGTCTCGAGCGCCTGCGCTTCCATCTGCTCGGTGATCGGGCGGTTGAACTGCGCGATCACCACTCCGAGCGTGGGCATACGCGAGGGGTGGAGAGGGGGCGTCAAAGAGGTACCGTTCTGTACTGGCGGCGGTGAACGCAACCGTCGTCGGGCGTTGTCGTTCGTGCGCAGGCCGAGGCGTAACTCACGCGCGGTACGCTGGCCGGTTCACGCGGCCGCACGGCGTCGACGCTGGCCGAGCAGGCGGACGAACGCGAGGAGGGTGAATCCGCCCATCGCGAGGACGAGCAGGCTCATCGCGGGCGTCATGCCGTACCGTTCGGCGAAGATGCCCATCGTGACCGGAAACACCATGAAGCCGGTGCCGCTCGCGCCGAAGGCGAGGGCGTTGATGGGACCGCTGAACTCCGGGACGGTGTTGGTCGCCCAGGCGAGCAGCGTCGGGAACATTCCCGAGACGACGAAGCCGACGAGGAAGACGACGCCCAGTGAGGCGTAGCCGCCGACGGCGATGAAGACGGCGAGTAACGCGGTCGACACCGCGGCGCTGACGGCGACGAGCGTGAGGTTGTCGACCTTCGTCGCGGCGACGCTGAAGGTGTAGCGGCCGGGGACGTACGCCGCGAGAAAGACCGTCAGCGAGAGGCTCGCGACGCTCTGGGGGAGTTCGCCCGCGAGGTAGTACGGCAGCCAGGTGAACAGGCCGCTCTCGACGAGGCTCAGGAGGAAGATCAGCCCACCCATCGTCCCCACCGCGGGCGTGCGTACGAGTCCGCTCACGTCGGCACGCGAGAGCGCACGTTCGCCATCGAGTGAGGGCACCTCGAGTCGCCACAGCACGACGGCGATGGGGAGGAAGGCGAGCGCGAGGACGACGTAGGCCGCGCGCCAGCCGGTGAGTGCGAGCGCGGCCACCGCGAGCAGCGGGCCGAGGGTCGCGCCGATGGCCCAGACCATCTCCTGGCGGTTGTAGACGCGGCCGCGGTTCGACGGGTAGAGGTGGCTCAACACCGGCCGGTCGAGACCGTTCAGACAGCCCTGGAACACCCCGGCGAGGAGGAAGCCGGCGAGCAAGACGAGGTAGGTCGGTGCGCTCGCGATCAGGAGGTGGACGCTCGCGATGCCGACCAGGCCGCCGACCAGCACCGGCTTTATCGAGAGCCGACTGGCGAGGACGCCCACGGTGAGGACCGTCGCGAGAAACCCTACGGAGCCGAGCGAGGCGAGCAGGCCGAGCTGGCTCTCGCCGACGCCGAAGGTCTCGCCGAAACTCGGGAGCAACGCCCCGCGCAACTGCAGCGACGCGCCGAACAAGCCGACGTAGCTAAAGATTCCGACCGTCCAGGCGCGTCGCGTGTTCACGGCGAGTCTCTGTGTGTGGGGAGGTAAAAAGCGTCCGACTCGGTCGTCGGCCGCGCCGGTAGTCACTCGCGTAGACGAGATCGACGCCTCGAGTGGGAATCCTTATGCGCGGGCGAGCACAACCGCCGCGAAATGACGACCCTGTCAACGCCGGGACCCACGCTCGGCGTCGTCGGTGGCGGCCAGCTCGGACGGATGCTCGCCGAGGCGGCGTCCCCGCTCGGTGTCGAGGTTATCGTCCTCGATCCGACGCCCGACTGTCCGGCCGCGCCGGTCGCCCGCGAGCAGCTCGTCGGCGGCTTCGACGACGAAGACGGCATCCGTGAACTCGCCGAGCGTGCCGACGTCCTCACGTTCGAGATCGAACTCGCCGACCAGGATCTCCTCGAGCGGATCGGCGAGGAGACCGCCACACCGGTCCACCCGAAACCCGAGACGCTGCGCGTGATCCACGACAAACTCGTTCAGAAGCGTGCGCTGGCCGACGCCGGTGTTCCAGTGCCGCCGTTTCGCGCGGTCGAGACGGCCGCCGACGTCCGCGAGGCGATGGCCGACTACGGCGGGCCGGTCATGCTCAAAGCCCGGACGGGTGGCTACGACGGCCGGGGGAACGTCCCGGTCGAGACGCCCGAAGAGGCCGAGAAAGCGCTCGAGTCGGTCGCCGGTCCCGCGATGGTCGAGGCGTTCGTCGACTTCGAGCGCGAGGTGTCGGTCATCGCCGTCAAGGGTGAGGGCGAACACGCGACCTTCCCGCTCGGGGAGAACCGTCACGAAGACGAGATCCTCTGGGAGACGATCGTTCCCGCGCGCTCGAGCGAACCGGTCGCCGAGCGCGCCCGCGAGGTGGCGAGCGACGTCCTCGCGGTGATGGAGGGCCGGGGCGTCTACGGGATCGAGCTGTTCGAGACGGTCGACGGTGAGATCCTGCTCAACGAGATCGCTCCCCGGCCGCACAACTCCGGCCACTGGACGATCGAGGGGGCCGTCTCCTCGCAGTTCGAACAGCACGTCCGGGCCGTCCTGGGCTGGCCGCTCGGCTCGACCGACCTGCGCACACCGACGGTCTCGACGAACCTCTTAGGTGACGTCGAGGAGTCCCGGCCGGCCGCGCTCGCGAACGTCGACCGCGTGCTCGAGACGCCCGGCGCACACCTCCACTGGTACGGCAAGCAGGAGGTGCGCCCGCTGCGGAAGATGGGCCACGTCACCGTCACCGAGCGCGACGGTGAGGGCCGGGAGGCGCTGCTCGAGCGCGCACAGCGGCTTCGCGCGGCGGTGACGTTCGACGTCGACCAGTAGCTGCCTCCGCCACGGGTCGAATCCTATCGTTTCTTTGCCTCCACGACGAGAGAGACGCACATGAGTACGGATTCGGTTTCGACGCTGATCGAACGGCTCCACCGCGAAGCCGAGCAGGGACGTCCACACGAGGAGACGCCCGACATCGGGATCGTGATGGGGAGTGACTCGGACCTCGAGACGATGATGACTGGCGGGAAACGCCCCGGCGCGTACGACGCGTTCGTCGAGGAACTCGGCTTCGAGGAACAGACCGACTTCGAGCAGCCGCCGGAGTCGCGCTTTACGTTCGAGACGTACGTCACCTCGGCTCACCGGACACCGGGGCTGATGTACGCCTACGCGGAGACGGCTGCCGCCCGCGGCGTTCAGGTCATCATCGCGGGGGCGGGCGGGAAGTCCGCCGACTTACCGAACATGACGGCGTCGATCGCCTACCCGATCCCGGTCATCGGCGTGCCGGTCCAGGAGAAGTCCGTCGACAGCGTCATCGGGATGCCCGCCGGTGCCCCAATCGTCGCCGTCGACGCCGGGAAGTCGTTCAACGCGGCGCTCTCTGCGGCACAGATTCTCGCCCTCGAACACGACGAGTTGCGCGAGCGGTTAGTCGCCTACCACGAGCGCCTCCAGGAGGGTGTCGGCACCGTCTCGCGAGAGTTACACGACGGCGGGACGCTCGCGTTCTCACGCGACTCGTAACTGCGGTCACCGTACTCCGGTGGCCATCTCACTCCGGCGGTTCGGTCTGCGCTCCGTCCTCGGCGTAGACCAGCCCTGCGAGGTAGCGCTCGAGTTCTTCTCTGACGGCAGGGAGCCACTGGTGGTCGTCGGTCGTACTGCTGAGAAACAGAGTTCCCTCGAGAAAGACGTACAGCATGCCCGCGACGGCGTCGGGGTCGACGGGCCGGAAGACGCCTTGGTCGATCCCTTCGCGGATCACGCCCGCGACGCGCTCGCGGACCATGTGGTCGACCGCGTCGAAGTGTGCACGGTAGGTCTCGTCGTGGGCCGCCTGCGTGCGCATCTCGAGGTAGACGCGGTGGACGGCGTCGGGCAGCGGATGTTCGCTCGCACCGTCGCCGCGTTCGTAAGGGAAAAAGAGGTCGAGGATGGCGTCGATGCTCGCGAGGACGTCCGCGTCGGCGGTGGCGAGCAGGCCGTCGATGTACGTCGTCAGGAGGTACTGTGAGAACTCGAGTAGCAGGTCGTCTTTGCTCTCGAAGTGGTGATAGATCGTCGACTTACTGAGTGAGGCCTCGTCGGCGATGCGCTGGATCGAGAGCGCAGCGTACCCGTCGGTGTGTAAGACGCGGTAGGTCGCGCCGAATATTTCGTCCTTCCCACCGGCGGGGTCGCCAAACGGTGTCGCGCGCTCGTCCATCGGTGACGGTAGTTGGTATCACGGACTCTTGACCGTTCGGATACGCGTCCCGAAACGCTTTACTTTAGGACCCACCGTTGACTCACTAATGCAACCGACCGTTCGGTCGGTCACCGGCTGGAGGGTGACCGATGTCGTTCGCTGATCTCGTCGAGTCGCTCGTCGACAATCGCCGACTCGTGCTCGTCGCCCTGTTCGTCGTGACGATCGGTCTCTACGCGGGCGTCTCGATGGTCGAGGAGACCACCTCGCTCGAGGACTTCCAGACCGCCTCGGCCGAGGCGGACGCACTCGAGTACGTCGACGAAAACTTCGCCGCGCGCGGCGGCGGAGGGACACCGGTCCAGCTCGTCGCTCAGTCGGAGAACGTTCTAGAGCGGGAGACGATGCTCTCGATCCTCGAACTCCAGCAGGAACTGCGTGCCGACGACGAGATCGAGGCGACGCTCGTCGAGGACGACCCGATCGTCGGCGTCCCGAACGTCGTCGCGCAGGCCGCCATCGAACGCGAACGGGCGGCTACGGGTCAGACGGCGGGTACGCCGGCCCAGGAGGCGACGCTCGAGGAACAGCACGCACAACTCGAGTCGATGAGCGACGGCGAGGTCGAGCAGGTCGTCGAGGCGGTCCTCGACGAGGACGCCGACCGTGCCGAGGTGTTCGCCCTCCTGCCGCGGACGTACGAACCGGGGTCGTCGGAGGCGTCGGCGACGATCGTCGTGCTCTTCCAGGACACCGGCGGCGAGGGGATCCACGCCAGCAGCGTTCCGGACCACCTCGTCGAGTCTCAGCTGTCGATTCAGGACCTCGCCACGAGCCAGGAAGACCCCGAGTACGCCGTCTTCGGCTACGGGCTGGTCTCGAGTGAGATCGACGCCGCTTCCGGGGACAGCATGCTCGTCCTCGGACCGTTCGTCTTCGTGTTCGTCCTGGCGGCGCTGTTGATCGCCTACCGCGACATCCTCGACGTGCTCCTGGGGCTGGTCGGACTCGTGATGGTGCTCGTCTGGACGGTCGGCTTCATGGGCTGGGTCGGGTTCGACTTCAGCATCATCTTCATCGCGGTTCCCGTCTTGCTCGTCGCTCTGGGCGTCGACTACGCCATCCACGTCGTGATGCGCTACCGGGAGGCGAGAGCCGACAACGACACCGGCGTCTCGAGCGGGATGGCGATCGGACTCGGTAGCGTCGGCGTCGCGCTCGTCTACGTGACCGCGACGACGGTCACCGGCTTCCTCTCGAACGTCGTCAGTCCCGTCGGCCCGATCCGTGAGTTCGGTATCGTCAGCGCCGCCGGCATCTTCGCCTCGCTCGTCGTCTTCGGCGTCTTCCTCCCGCTCGCGAAGATCGAACTCGACGACGCGCTCGAGTCGCGCGGGTTCGACCGTCGAAAGCGCGCGTTCGGGACGGGGCGTCGGCTCCGCCCGCTGTTGCTGACCGGCGAACGCATCGCACGGCGTGCGCCGCTCGCAGTCGTGCTCGTCGTACTCGTCGTCGGTGGCGTCGGCTTCTACGCCGGCGCGAACGTCGACACGAGCTTCGAGACCGAGGAGTTCCTCCCTGAGTCGCCGCCGGAGTGGACCGACAACCTCCCCGACTCTCGGTCGCCGGGAACCTACACGCAGGCGGCGACGATCGACCTGCTCACCGAGCAGTTCGTCCGCCAGGAACTCACCACGCAGATACTCGTCGAGGGTGACGTCACCCGCGAGGACACCCTGGAACGGGTCGCCGCCGCCGAAGCCGCCGCCGCGGAGAGTCCGACCACTGCGGAACTGCCGACCGGCGAGAAGGCTGTCCGGGGCCCGTTCGGCACGATGGAGCGCGTCGCGAGCCAGAACGAGTCGTTCAACGAGACGTTCACTGGCGCGGATACGACCGGTGACGGCGTCCCCGACACGGATCTCGAGACGGTCTACGCGGCCTTCTTCGCCGCCGACGAGCGTGCGGCCGCGGAGTTCGTCCACAGAGACGACGGCGAGTACGTCGCCCTCAGGCTGGTCACCTACGCCGACGGCGCGTACTCGCTCGAGACGATCACCGCCGAGGCGCGCTCGAGTGCGAGTCCCCTCGACGGCGACGGACTCCGTGCGACGGCGACCGGCCAGGAGACGGTACTCTCGCACCTGACCGAGCGCGACATCGGCCAGACGGTCGCACAGAGCCTCGCGATTACGATCGTCGTCGTGGGCGTCTTCCTCGCGTTCGTCTACCGGCTGACGACCGGCCGTGCCACCCTCGGTCTCGTCACCCTCGTCCCCGTGTTGTTCGCACTCAGCGGGGTCCTCGGGACGATGTACGCCCTCGGTCTCTCGTTCAACTACATCACGGGGATGATCACCAGTCTAACCGTCGGTCTCGGCGTCGACTACAGCCTCCACGTGAGCGAGCGCTACCACCAGGAACTCGAGCGCTGTGGGTCGGTGTTCGAGGCGCTCGAGCGGACGGTCACCGGGACCGGCGGCGCGTTGCTCGGGAGTGCGGTGACGACGGCCGGCGGGTTCGGTATCCTGACGCTCGCGTTCCTCCCCTCGCTCCAGCAGTTCGGGACCATCGCGGCGGTCTCGATCGTCTACGCGTTCGTCGCGAGCGTGATCGTGCTCCCGAGCCTCCTCGTCTACTGGACGCGGCTGTTCGGCCCGGAGAGCCGAGAGGAGCACGAGAGTGAGACCAGTGAGTCGACTCCCGCGGAGGCCTAACGCGTGTCGAGTGAGACACCGCCGTCGGTGCCGGGGATCCCCCTGTTCGGCAACAGCCACCAGGTCGTCCGTCCCCTCGCCTTCGGCGAACGGTGTCGCGATCTCGAGGCACCCCTCCTGCGGGCGCGCGCCGGCACCGACTCGATCTACGTCGTCACCGACCCGTCGCTGATCGAGGAGGTGCTCCTCACCCGCACGGCGGCCTTCGAGAAGCCCGACATGCTGCGTGAACGGCTCTCCGCGTCGTTCGGCACGCCAGTCGAGTACGACGCCGCGTCGGTCGCCACCCTCCGGGAGGTCTGGCAACCGGTCATGTACGCGGACCGACTCGCCGAGTACGCGCCTGCGATCCGCGACGCGCTCGAGCGGGCGCTCGCCGACCTCCCGGCCGACGAACCCGTCGATGCGCTCGCGCTGTTCCGTCGCCTCTCGCTCTCGATCGCTGCCTCGACGCTGTTCGGCACCGATCTCGAGGTCGACGACCGTGAGTACGGCCGACTCGTCGACGCGATCAGTCGCAAGTTCGCGCCGTCGCAGATCGCCCTCTCGATGGCGGTGCCCGAGTGGGTCCCGACGCCGACGAACCGTCGCTACCGTCGCGCCGTCGCCGACCTCGGTGACCTGGTCGACGACGTGCTCGAGCGGGGCGACGGCCCGCTCCTCGCGGGTCTCGAGCGCGCCCGTGAGGCGGGGACGCTCTCCGCCGAGTCGGTCCGGACGGAGATCGGTATTCTGGTCGTCGGCGCGTTCGAACCGCTGGCGCTCGCGCTGACCTACACCTGCTGGGCGCTCGCCAGCGATCCGCCGACGCAGGACCGCCTGCGCGCCGACGTCGACGCCGCGTACGACCGGGCGGCCACGTACGGCAGTCTCGAACGGGTCGCGTATCTCGACGCCGTCATCTCCGAGTCGCTGCGTCTGTACCCGCCGATCTATACGATGTTCCGACACACGACTCGCCCGGCCGATCTCGGCGGGTGCGAGATCCCCGCGGGAGCGCGGATCTGGCTCTCACAGTGGCAACTCCACCGGGACGAGCGCTACGTCCCCGATCCGCTCTCGTTCGACCCCGACCGGTGGCTCGCCGAGGACTCGCCGCCGTCGAACGCGTACCTGCCGTTCGGTGGCGGGTCGCGCCAGTGCGTCGGCGGGGCGTTCGCGACCGCCACGATCCGGGTCGTCGTCGCGTCGCTCCTCCGGGGCTACACGCTCGAGGCGGCCGACACCGACGCGGCCGATCTCCCGGTCACCGCCGAACTCTCGCTCGTTCCGGCCGAGCCGGTCGAACTCACCCTCCGACCGCTCGAGTGACAGGTGCCGGGCGGATCGTCTCACTAACGATCAATACCGACACTATTAACACGTTATTTTATATGATATAGGTATGGAACTTTCGCCTGGGTCTACCGGCCGTGTCGATCGGTCGCTGGCGTACCACGTCCGTCGTTCGCTCGTGAACAACTACTGGCTGTTCAGCATCCTCCCGCTGACGGTGGCGACGATGGGGATGGTGATCGGGTCGGTGAGCGGTACGTGGGACTGGACCGTCTGGGCGTTGGCGATGGCGGCGCTGTGGCTGCTGGACCAGGGGATGAAGTCCGTCGACCTCGCTGCCCCCGACGTGAACGTGACCGTCGACCCGCGTATCCAGTATCCGATCGGATTCGGGATGATCGCCGCCGGGGCGGTCGTCGCCATCGTCGCCGCCTGGATGACGACCTGGCTGGCGCTCGGTATCCTCGTCCTCGGGGTCTTCCTCGGTCTCGCCTACAACCTCGAGTGGTTCGGCGGCCGCCTCCACGACCGGAAGTACCTCACCGGGTGGGGCAACCTCGGGTTCACCCTCGGCTGGCTCTGTACGGTCCTCGGCTACGTGTACGCGTCGGGAACGGTCAGTCTCGGTATCGCCATCTTCGCGTTCGGACCGATGGCGTCGATCGGGACGATGGCGTGGGTCACCGAGGACATGAAAGACGAGATGTACGCCCGAACCGGGATCGAACACCGGCGAAAAACCGAACGCAACGTCGAGCGGCTCATCGACCGCGAACTCCACTCCCAGTTCGTCCGCGTCCTCGGATTCGTGGCGATGGCGGTCGGCATCACGCTCGAGTTCGTTGTATGATATTTCACGATAATGGAATAGAAAACAATTTAAATTAAAGCACAATTCATCTGCTATGGATGTGTTAGGGCTGCCCCTGGAGATGGCAGCAGTGTTCGTGGCAACGGTACTCGCAGGAAGCATTGGTTTCGCACACTACGTGCTGGTCTACGTCCTCGGAGTGAATCCGTTCGAGTCGAAAACCCTCGAGCGACCGTCGAGTGAACGGGGGGCAAAATGAGCGAGATCAACACGCTCTACCTCGGGGCGTTCGTCGTCTACATGCTCGTCATCCTGGGTGTCGGTCTCCTCGGCTACCAGCGGGTGACGAACACGGACGACTTCTGGATCTTCGGGCGGGAACTCGGGCCGTGGCTCGCGACGATGTCGTACGTCGCACACTTCGTCAGCGCCGTCAGCATCATCGGTTTCGTCGGTGCGGTCTTCGGCCAGGGCTACTCGACGCTCACGGGGATCATCCTCGGCCTGATGCTCGGTATCAGCGGCTTCTACTTCGTCGTCCCGAAGATCCGTGAGTTCGGGTCGGTGACGCTCTCCGACATCGTCGTCGAACTCACCGGCTACGACGTCGCGCGGCCGCTCACGGGTACCGTCCTGCTCGCGAACGCGTGGGTGTTCCTCATTATTCAGCTCACCGGGGCCAGTGTCCTCGTCGCGACACTCACCGGGGTTCCGTACACGTACATGGTACTGATCATCGGTGCCGTCTTCACCGCCTACGCTGCCCTTGGCGGGCTCGTGAGCGTCAGCTACACCGACTTCGTCCAGGGGCTCCTGATGGTCGGCCTCGTCGCCGTCGCGTTCGTCTACCTCGTTGCCGACCTCGGCGGGATCACGAGCATCAACCAGCAGTTCACCGCTCTCGATCCCACGTACACCGCGCCGTTCGGCGCGGCCGGCTTCGCTGCGCTCGGCTTCCTCGGTGCACTGATCACCTTCTTCGGGTCGATCTTCACCTCCCAGTCGGAGATCATCCGGACGAACGCGATCCGAGACGACCGGACGGCGCGATTCCACGTCGCCGCAGGCGGCGTGATCGTCTCCGTCTTCTACGTGGTCTTGATGATCGTCGGCGCGGCGACCGTGGTCGCCTTACACAACGCCGGTGTCTCCGTCTCGAACCCCGACGAAGCGTTCCCGCTCCTGCTCACCGAGTACCTGCCGACGAGCCTCGGCATCGTCATCTCGGTCGCGATTCTCAGCGGCATCCTCTCGACGACCGACACGCGACTGCACGCTTGCGGGGTGACCTGCTCGAACGACATCTTCAGCTACTTCGCTGACGACCCCGACGACGCACAGCTGCTCCGTGTCTCCCGACTCGCGACCGTCGCCTTCGGTATCGCCGCCGCCGCCATCGCCATCGACCCGCCGGGAACGATCATCGTCATGTACGAGTGGCGAGCGATCCTCCTCACCAGCGCACTCCTCGTCCCGGTCTACGCCGCGATGTACCTCGTCGACATCCCCGGGAAGGCCATCGTGAGTGCGATCGCCATCGGCTTCGTTCTCGGGACGACCTGGGAGTTCCTCGGCGGACCGCTGGGTCTGCCCGCCGCGCTCCTCGCGACCACCGTCGCGTTCGTCGTGTTGCTGGCTGGCCGCGCGCTCTGGGGCAGCCGCCTCGAGTCGCGTGAGTCGAAACCCGTCTGAGAGCGCTCGAGCCTGCTGATCGACTCGCCCGGTTTCTCGGCACGCGCCCGTGTGGGCGATGACACTCACATGTTCGTTCTCGCCACACGCGACTGTCGCATCACTAAACACCTTTCAGAAGGCTCCAGGACCACGTCTGCGGCCGAAAATCGAAGAATCAACCCTTATATGGGTGCGTTTCCAACGGCCGAACGTTACGGAGATGAATGAATGGATAGCCATCGGGGCGTTGGCATTCGTGGGGTTACTGATTCCGCTCGGCATGATGGCGGTATCGTACCTCCTACGGCCGAGCGTGCCCGAGACAAGTAAACGTGCCACCTACGAGAGTGGCGAGGTGCCGACTGGCGGGACGCGCATCCGGTTCAACATCCAGTACTACATGGTTGCGCTTCTTTTCGTCGTCTTCGACATCGAGACCGTCCTGCTGTTCCCATGGGCGGTCATCTACCGGCCAGCACTCGAGTCCGGGCAGGTAACGCTCCTCGAAGCGCTCGGACCGATGTTGCTGTTCGTCGCCATCCTCCTCGTCGGACTCGCGTGGGCCTGGCGCAACGGCGCCGTACAGTGGGCGAAAAGCCCCCACCGGGTCGACTCCCAGGCTGAGGTCGATCGACCATGAGTAACGAACCACGCCAATCCATCTACGACAGCACCGGACCGGTGACAGACACGCGGGACGCACGCATGGGTGAGGGCGTCGACGACCGCTTCAACTCGAAACTCCGGGAGGCGTTCGGCTCACAGCCGTTCATCCTCACCAAGTTCGACCAGTTCATGAACTGGGTGCGCGGCTCGTCGATGTTCATGCTGCAGTTTGGCATCGCCTGCTGCAGCATCGAGATGATCCACACGTACGCGATCAAACACGACCTGGACCGCTTCGGTGCGGGCGTCCCCCGTGCCTCGCCCAGGCAGGCCGACGTGATCATCGTTCCCGGAACGATCGTCTCGAAGTTCGGCCCGCGTATGAAACGCGTCTACGACCAGATGCCCGAACCGAAGTTCGTCATCGGCATGGGCTCGTGTACGATCTCCGGCGGCCCCTTCCAGGAGGGCTACAACGTCGTCAAGGGTGCCGAAGAGATCATCCCGGTCGACATCCACGTCCCCGGCTGCCCACCGCGGCCGGAGGCGCTGGTCTACGGCGTCGCGAAACTCCAGGAGCGCGTCGCCAACGGCGAGACCGCCCCCGTCGTGGTCAAGCCCTACGAACTCGAGCAGTTCGGCGACCTCCCCCGGGACGAACTCGTCCAGAAACTCGCAGACCAGATCGACGAAGACGACCTCGTCATGCGCTACAACTGGGCTGATTCGCCATGAGCACGGACCTCACTACCACCGCAGACCAGATCGACGAGGACGGCCTCGAGGCGCTCATCGGCGACCGGGCACTCACTCGAGACGACCACAAGAACGCGCCCGGATTCGTTATTCGCCCCGACGAGGTCCAGAGCGTCCTCTTCGACCTGCGAGACCAGGCGGGCTTCGACCACCTCTCGTGTGTCACCGCCCAGCAGTACGACGACCGCTACGAGTCGATCTACCACCTGAAAACCTACGACGACCCCACTCGAGAGGTGAGCGTCGTCGTCCCGACGCCGGTCGACGAGCCCGTCAGCCAGACCGCAGAGCCGGTGTTTCGCTCCGCTGACTGGGCCGAACGCGAGAACTTCGACCTCGTCGGCATCCAGTACGAAGACCACCCCGACATGCGTCGGATTCTGCTGCCCGAGACCTGGCAGGGTCACCCACTCGGGCTCGACTACGACCAGGACAAGCCCCAGGTCGTGAAGTTCGCCCAGCACGCGAACCCGCTCGAGGCCGACCAGCACGACACCGAGTCGGACACGATGTTCCTGAACATCGGGCCACACCACCCGGCGACCCACGGCGTGCTCCACGTCAAGGCCGTCCTCGACGGCGAGACCGTCGTCGACGTCGAACCCGACATCGGCTACTTACACCGGTGTGAGGAGCAGATGTGCGAGCAGGGCACCTACCGCCACCAGATCATGCCCTACCCCGACCGGTGGGACTACGTC
This sequence comes from Natronobiforma cellulositropha, assembly GCF_025629245.1. GTDB lineage: Archaea > Halobacteriota > Halobacteria > Halobacteriales > Natrialbaceae > Natronobiforma > Natronobiforma cellulositropha. Next base: position 71,567 of record NZ_JANZXN010000019.1, on the reverse strand, counting down.
TCGGCTGGCATTCTCAACGAGTGGGCCTACGCGCGCGCCGCAGAGGACCTCGCCGACTTAGAGGTCCCCGAGTACGCCCAGGTCATCCGGACGATGTCCGCAGAGCTGTGTCGGATCGCCGCACACATGCTGGCGCTCGGGACCTTCGCACTCGACGTCTACGGTGACTTTACGGCCATCTTCCAGTACGCCTTCCGCGACCGCGAGGTCGTCCAGGACATTCTGGAAGACCTCACCGGCCAGCGCCTGATGTTCAACTACTTCCGCCTCGGCGGCGTCGTCTGGGACCTCCCGGAACCGCGCGAGGAGTTCTTCGAGAAGACGCGTGACTTCCTCGACGAACTGCCCGCGAAAGTCGCCGAGTACGACGACTTACTCACCGGAAACGAGATCTTCCAGCTTCGCTGTGTCGGCACCGGGATCCTCGAGCCAGAAGTCGCGAAACAGTACGGCTGTACCGGCCCGACCGCTCGCGGCTCCGGGATCGACGTCGACCTCCGCCGTGACGACCCCTACGGCTACTACGAGCACTTAGAGTGGGACGTCATCACCGAAGACGGCTGTGACAACTACTCGCGCGTGCTCGTGCGCATGCAGGAGGTCGAACAGTCGGCGAAGATCATCGAGCAGTGTATCGACCTCTTAGAGGAGTGGCCGGAGGACGAACGCGAGATTCAGAGTAACGTCCCGCGGACGCTCAAGCCACCGGCCGATACGGAGACGTACAAGGCCGTCGAGGCCGCGAAAGGTGAACTCGGCATCTACATCCGCGCCGACGGCACGGACAAGCCCGGCCGGTTCAAGATCCGCAGCCCGTGTTTCCACAACCTCTCGGCGCTCCCCGAGATGGTCGAAGGCGAGTACATTCCTGACCTGATCGCCTCACTCGGCAGCCTCGACATCGTGCTCGGAGAGGTGGACCGATGAGCACGCTCGAGGCTGCGGTCTTACAGGCCGACGGCGACACCTACCTGCTGCCCGAGCGCATCGCCGACCTGACTGGACTCGGCGAGTTCGGAATGGGTGGTGAGCTGCTGGCGGCCTTCATCGCCGCGTTCATCGTCGGTAACCTGATGCTCGCGATGACCGGCGTCGCCGGTCCGTGGGCGAAACGAAAGATCACGGCGGCCTTCACCGACCGCATCGCGGTCAACCGCGTCGGTCCGTTCGGGCTGTTGATCATCGTCGCCGACGCCGTCCGCCTGCTCGCGAAAGAGAACATTATTCCCGAAGACGTAGACCGCCCGGCGTACGACCTGGCACCGATCGTCGTCGCCGGATCGGCGATGCTCGGGTTCGCGGTGATTCCGATGGGCAGCGGCGTCCAGCTCGCCGACCCCGAGGTCGGCCTCGTCTACGTCTTCGCCGTCTCGGGGATTGCGAGCGTGGGACTGGTGATGGCTGGCTACGCCTCCTCGAACAAGTACTCCTTGCTCGGTGGGCTGCGCGCAGTCGCCCAGAACATCGCCTACGAGATTCCGCTCGTCGTGACCGGGATGTCGGTCGTCGTCTTCGCCGGGACCTTACAGCTCAGCGAGATCGTCGCTATTCAGGCCGAGCCACTGATCGAACTCGGCGGCTTCGCGATTCCTGCGTGGTACGCGTTCGTCAACCCGTTCGCGTTCGTCCTGTTCCTCGCGGCGAACTTCGCAGAGATCGGGCGTAACCCGTTCGACACGCCCGAAGCACCCACCGAGATCGTCGCCGGCTACCAGACCGAGTACTCCTCGGTCTACTTCGTGCTGATCTACCTCGGGGAGTTCTTACACATCTTCCTCGGCGGTGCGATCATCGCGACCATCTTCCTCGGTGGCCCCGCCGGGCCCGGCCCGGCCGAACTCGGCATCGTCTGGTTCCTCGTCAAGATCTGGGCGGTGTTCTTGCTCACTCAGTGGCTGCGTTCGGCGCTGCCGCGTGTCCGGATCGACCAACTGATCGAAATCGGCTGGAAGGGCATGCTCGTCCTTTCGTTCGCTAACCTGGTGCTCACGGCCATACTCGTGGGGGTGATCGTCGCATGATCGGACTACTCAAATCGATGGCAACGACCATGAAACACGCACTGGACGGCAACACCTTCACCGTGGAGTACCCGGACGTCGCACCCGACGTCTCGCCACGCTTCCGTGGCGTCCACAAGTTCAGCCAGGAGCGCTGTATCTGGTGTCGCCAGTGTGAGAACGTCTGTCCGAACGACACCATCCAGATCGTCACGGACGACAAACGAAACGGCGAACAGTACAACCTCCACATCGGCCAGTGCGTCTACTGCCGACTCTGTGAGGAGGTCTGCCCCGTCGACGCCATCCTGCTCACCCAGAACTTCGAGTTCACCGGCGACACCAAAGCCGATCTCGTGTTCAACAAAGAGCAGCTGAAAGCCGTGCCGTGGTACAAAGACATCGACCCGCTCGAGTCACGCGAACCCGACCGTGGGGCGTGGATCGGCGAGGGCGAAGGCGCAGTCGACTACCAATAACGCGGGTCGCCCGTCCCGACGCTGACAACGGGCACACCCAACCAGACAGAAACCAATGACATACGACCTGATCGCGTTCGCGCTGTTCGCCGCGGTAACGCTGGGCAGTGCGATCGGCGTCGTCCTCTTGAAGGACCCCTGGCACTCGGCTCTCATGCTGGGTGTGGCGCTGTTGAGCGTCGCGGTCCACTACGTGATGTTGGCGGCGGAGTTCGTCGCCATGATGCAGATCCTCGTCTACGTGGGCGGGGTTCTCATCCTCATTACGTTCGCCGTGATGCTCACGCAACCGGAAGGCGACGAGACTGAGGTGGTACAGGCATGACAGCAGGCCCACAGCTCCGACTCGGGAAGGCCCTCGTTCCGGGCGTCCTCGCAGTCGTGCTGTTCGGACTCCTCGCGGCGGTGACGCTGAACACCGGCTTCGGACAGATGACCGGCTTCGACACCGACCTCGGCATCACCGCCAACATCGGCTACGCGATGTTCGACATGGAGGTCCTCCAGGAGATACCCAGCGAACCGTTCCTGGTCTCGTTCCTGCTCGCAGCGGTCGTCCTCGACGCCGCACTCGACGCCGCACTCGTCCTCGCCAAGCGTGAAGAGGGCGGCGAGATGGTGACGGCGCTCTCGAGTACGCGCACAGGGACCGACGCGGGCACGGACTCGAGTACGGACGCCGGTTCGTCGGGACCGGCCGCGACGGACGGAGGTGAGCAGGCGTGACTGTCGGTATCGAGTACTACGTGCTGCTCTCTGCAGCCCTGTTCTGCATCGGTCTCTTCGGCGTCCTGACGCGCCGGAACGCGCTGATGTTCCTGATGTCCGTCGAGTTGATGCTCAACGCGGCGAACATCAACCTGATCGCGTTCGCGTTCTATCACGGGAACCTCACCGGACAGGTGTTCGCGCTCTTTACGATGGCACTCGCAGCGGCCGAGGTGGCCGTCGGACTCGGGATCATCCTGGTCCTGTATCGAAACTTCCGGGACGTCGACGTGACGGTCCCGTCGGCTATGAGGTGGTAAGATGGTAGGTGCTTTCGAATTCGCTCCGGCAATCGCACTGCTCCCGCTCGCGGCGTTCGTCGTCGCGTTGCTCTTCGGCGACTATCTGCCGAAGAAAGGCGCGTACGCGGGTATCCTCGCGACGGCGGGCTCGCTCGCGCTCTCGCTGTGGATGCTCGTCGCCGTCTTCGGCGGTGAGGCGTACAACGAAGAACTCTACGACTGGGCCATCGGCGAAGAGATCACGTTCCACTTCGGAATCCTGATCGACCCGCTGTCGGCGCTCATGCTCGTGATCGTCTCGCTCGTCGCCCTGTTAGTCCACGTCTTCAGTATGGGCTACATGAACGACGAGGGCGAGACCGGCCTGCGGCGGTACTACGCCGAACTCGGCCTGTTCACGTTCAGCATGCTCGCGTTCGTCATGGCGGACAACCTGCTCATGGCGTTCATCTTCTTCGAACTCGTGGGTCTCTGTTCGTACCTGCTGATCGGCTTCTGGTTCCGCACCCGAAGCGCGCCCTCGGCGGCGAAGAAGGCGTTCCTCGTCACCCGTTTCGGTGACTACTTCTTCCTGCTCGGGGTCGTCGCCATCGGCGCGACGTTCGGCACGCTCTCGTTCGCGGGCGACGCCTCGTTCGTCGACGCGGCCGCCGGTGCCATCGACGCCGGCGAGACCTTCCACGGCTTCAGCGCCGAGACCTGGGTGACCATCCTCGGTCTGCTCGTCCTCGGTGGCGTCATCGGCAAGTCCGCACAGTTCCCACTGCACACCTGGCTGCCCGACGCGATGGAGGGTCCGACCACCGTCTCCGCACTGATTCACGCGGCGACGATGGTCGCCGCCGGTGTCTACCTCGTCGCCCGTATGTTCGGCTTCTACGCGCTCAGCCCCACCGCGCTCGCGATCATCGCGTTCGTCGGGGCGTTCACCGCGCTCTTCGCCGCCACCATGGGCGTCGTCAAAGACGACATCAAACAGGTGCTGGCGTACTCGACGATCAGCCAGTACGGCTACATGATGCTCGGTCTCGGTGTCGGCGGCTACGTCGCCGGGGTCTTCCACCTCATGAACCACGCCTTCTTCAAGGCGCTGCTGTTCCTCGGTGCGGGTGCGGTCATCATCCTCATGCACCACGAACAGGACATGTGGAAGATGGGCGGACTCAAGGACAAAGCGCCCGTCACCTACTACACGTTCCTCGCGGGCGCGCTCGCACTCGCGGGCATCATCCCGTTCTCGGGCTTCTGGTCGAAAGACGAGATTCTCTTCGACGCCATCATCCTCGGTCTCGAGGAACCGATCTTCCTCGTCGCCTACGCGATGGGGCTGCTCGCGGTCTTCTTCACCGGCTTCTACACCTTCCGGATGGTCTTCCTGACCTTCCACGGTGAGCCACGGACGGACGCCGCGCGTGACCCCCACCCGCTCGGGTGGAACGTGAAAGCACCCCTGGCCGTCCTCGGCGTACTCGCACTCGTCGCCGGTGTCGCCAATCTCGCCCCGGTCGCGAAACTGACCGGCGTGGACATCGTGTTCCTCGAGCACTGGCTCGACGGCGAGTACGGTGCCGTCGACGGACTGCTCTACAGCGAGTACACCGCGACGGCGGGTCTCGAGACGGCCTACATCGCCGGCTCCGAGACGATCACGCTGATCGCGGCTGGTGTGCTCGCACTCGGTCTCGCACTCGGTGGCGCAGGACTCGCCTACGTCCTCTACAACGTCCCCGAGCCGAAAGCCCACACCGAGAACCTCGGACAGGCGCGAGAGGTACTGCGCAGCAACTACTACCAGGACGAGTTCCAGGTCTGGCTCGCCACGGGGGTCACCCTCCCCCTGGCGCGGGCGGCCGACCGCTTCGACGGGAGCGTCATCGACGGCGTCGTCAACGGCGTCTCGAGTGTCAGCCTCTTCGGTAGCGGCGGGATGAAACGACTCCAGACGGGTGTGGTGACGAACTACGCGGCACTGATCGTGCTCGGCTTCGTCGCCTTACTCGTCTTCTTCGGGGTCTACGGAGGGTGGTTCGTATGATGATCGAGACTCTGATCGCAGTCGCCCTGATCGGTGCGCTGGTGACGTTCCTCGCGCCGAATCGCATCGCGGGCAAACTCGCGTTCGCCATCAGCCTGATTCCGGCGGCGCTCAGCCTGTGGATGTTCACGGCGTTCGACGGCAGTGGTAACGCCTTACTCGAGGGCTCGACGCTCGCTTTCGAGTCCCAGATGGAGTGGATCCAGCTGGGTGAGTACACGATTTCGTGGTTCGTCGGTCTCGACGGGATCAGCCTCCCGCTCGTGGTGTTGACGACGGTGCTCACCTCGCTCGCGATCATGAGCTCGTGGACGCCGATCGACGACCGCGAGTCGCAGTTCTACGGACTGGTCCTCTTCATCGAGGCGAACCTGATCGGTGTCTTCGTGGCACTCGATTTCTTCCTCTGGTTCATCTTCTGGGAGGCAGTCCTGATCCCGATGTACTTACTCATCGGTATCTGGGGCGGCCCACGCCGGAAGTACGCCGCGATCAAGTTCTTCATCTACACGAACGTGGCCTCGCTCGTCATGTTCGGGGCGTTCATCGCGCTCGTCTTCGGTCTCGGTGACGCCGTCTCGAGCTTCGCGCTGCCGGAGATCACGGCCGCGATGCACGACGGCGGTCCCGGTGCGTTCGCCGGCGTCTCCGGAACGACGCTCATGTCGTTCGCCTTCGTCGCGATGTTCCTCGGCTTCGCCGTGAAGGTGCCAGTGGTGCCGTTTCACACCTGGCTGCCGGACGCACACGTCGAGGCACCGACGCCCGCGTCGGTGCTCCTGGCGGGGGTCCTCCTGAAGATGGGGACCTACGCGCTGCTCCGGTTCAACTTCACGATGTTCCCCACGGACGTCATCGAGCCGTTCGTGATCCCCATCGCCGCCATCGCGGTCATCAGCGTCATCTACGGCGCGATGCTCGCGCTGGCACAGACGGACCTGAAACGGATCGTCGCCTACTCGTCGGTCTCGTCGATGGGCTACGTCATCCTCGGCCTGATCGCGTTCACCCAGTTCGGCATCGGTGGCGCGACCTTCCAGATGGTCAGCCACGGGCTGATCTCGGGGCTGATGTTCATGGCCGTCGGCGTCATCTACAACGCGACGCACACGCGCATGGTCACGGACATGTCCGGCATGGCCGATAAGATGCCCATCGCCGTCGGCATCCTCATCGCGGGGGCCTTCGGCTACATGGGGCTGCCGCTGATGTCCGGCTTCGCCGCGGAGTACTTCATCTTCTTCGGGGCGTTCGACTCGACGATGCTCGAGTACGCGCCGATCTTCACCGCACTGGCGATGTTCGGCATCGTCATCGTCGCGGGCTACCTGCTGTTTGCGATGCAGCGCACCCTGTTCGGTCCGTACCGACTCGAGACCGACTACGAGGTCGGCCGCGCACCGCTGCACGACGTCGCGCCGATGTTCGTCCTGCTGGGACTGATCATCGCCCTCGGCGTCGCACCGGAGCTGATCTTCGAGATGATCACGGATGCGGTCGATCCGATCCTCGCCGGAGGTGACTTCTGATGGTTGTGTTCGACCTCTCTGAGTGGACCTGGACGGCGATGGGTCCGGCGTTAGTACTCGCACTGACGGCGCTCGCCCTCTTCGTCTTCGACAGCATCAACCCGCGGTCGACCAACCGGCCGGTCGTCGCCGGCATCGCGACGGTCGGCTCGCTCGCCTCCCTCGGCGTCGCCGTCTGGTACGTCTTAGCGGGCGTCGGCCACCCCGACACCGGCGGTGCCATCGACCTCTTCGGCGGCCAGCTCGTCGTCGACCAGATGGCGCTGTTCTTCATGATCGTCGTCGCGGTCGTCACCGCGCTCGTCTCCATCGCGAGCTACGACTACATGCGCGATCACGCCTACCAGGCGGAGTACTACTCGCTCATGTTGCTCGCAGCGACCGGGATGAGCGTGATGGCTGCCTCGAACAGCCTCGTGACGATCTTCATCGCCCTCGAGCTAGCCAGCCTCCCGTCGTACGCGCTGGTGGCGATCCTCAAGGACAACAAGGGAAGCGTCGAGGCCGGGCTGAAGTACTTCCTGATCGGGGCGCTCTCGTCTGCGATCTTCGTCTACGGGATCAGCCTCGTCTACGGCGCGACCGGCCACTTACAGCTCGAGGCCATCGCGGCGAACTTAGACGGCGAGTACAACGGTCTCCTCGGCGTCGGCGTCCTGATGCTGATCGCCGGATTCGCGTTCAAGACCGCGAGCGTTCCGTTCCACTTCTGGGCACCCGAGGCCTACGAGGGGGCACCCGCTCCGATCTCGGCGTTCCTCTCGTCGGCGTCGAAAGCCGCCGGGTTCGTGATCGCCTTCCGCGTGTTCACGACGGCGTTCCCGCTCGAGACGATGACCGACTTCGGCGTCGACTGGGCGCTCGCGTTCATCATCCTCGCGATCGTCACCATGACGGTCGGGAACTTCGCGGCGGCCACCCAGAACAACGTCAAGCGCATGCTCGCGTACTCCTCGGTGGGCCACGCCGGCTACGCGCTGATCGGACTCGCCGCGTTGACCGTCGACGGCGGCGAACTCGTCCTCGGTGCGGCGATGATGCACTTGCTCGTCTACGGCTTCATGAACACCGGTGCGTTCCTCTTCGTCGCCCTCGCGGAGTACTGGGGCGTCGGGCGCACCTTCGAAGACTACAACGGTCTCGCGAGACAGGCACCGATCGCCTGTGTTGCGCTGGCGATCTTCATGTTCAGTCTGGCCGGAATCCCGCCGTTCGGCGGCTTCTGGAGCAAGTACTTCCTGTTCACTGGCGCACTCGAGGCGGCGACCGTCAACCCCGCGTTGTTGGTCGTCGCCGCCGCGTTAGTCGTCAACAGCGCCCTGTCGCTGTACTACTACTCGCGGCTCGTCAAGGCGGTCTGGATCGAGGATCCCGTCCTCGAGCGTGAGACGCTCACGCAGCCGGCGGGGCTGTACGCGGCGATCGTCGCCGCGGCCGTCGTGACCGTCGTCATCCTCCCCGGGTTCGGTCCCGTGGCGGAGCTGGCCTACGACGCAGCGGCGATGCTCGTCGGCTAGATCGGGCAGACGTCGTATTCGATTGGAGGACGGCGAACACCGCCGGCCGTCCCCGGGACGACTTCGAGAACAATTCGACTTCTCTCACTGGCGACTGCTCGAGGCCGCACGTACACATCGACTCCCTCGAGCCGTGGTGGCGGCTCACGATGGTGCCGTCTCTCCGACGAACAACTGAGACGATCTGCGCATGCTCGCATGCGATCTCCGAAATCAGAAGGGCGTTCCGGACTTCGGGCGACCCGTCGCGAGGGGATGTGCGCTGACCGTTGGCGGCTACGATAATTCGTGTGACCGACGAGTATCCAGTCCGGCGTCTCGGCGTTTACTCGTCGTCGGCAAACAGATGCTTGCCGACGACGACAGTGCCAGCGAGTACCAGTAGTGCGCCGACCCAGAACACGTCGTTGTCGAAACTCAACCCGATGAACATTCCCAGGAGCGTCAATTGTACGCCTACGATCGGTGTGGAGGACTGGTTCACGGTCGTATTTCTGATTGATTATCAATAAGTTTTTGTTTGAGTGCAGATGACGAGCTGTGGGTTCCAGTGATTACGAGAAGTCGTGCCCTCCTGGTTTCGCAGTTACGTAATCATCCCACGCGGTTGACGCTCTTCTGAGGTCAACGGTCAGCGCTCCACTACTGACGCCAATGTCGACGCTTCCCGGTGTTTCCGCTACTGTTCGAGTACGAACTGATTCGGAGGCGGTTCGTGAGTTCATCTCGAGTTCGGATGCGGTTCGTGACCGATCCGTCGGCCGCCCCCACCGTCTCGAGCGACGGCAAAAACGCTCGAGTTTGGGGTGAATGTGATCGCTGTCGGTAGGTTTTACCCGCTTCGGTTGTAACGCCTCGTATGGTTTCTCGGCTCGTGCTCGGGTGTGGCACGGTCGCTCGACGGATCGTCGAGCGACTCCCCGAGCGTGACGGCCGAGTACTCGTCGTCGCAGATAGCGAGGACGCCGTCGAGACGCTTCGTGAGGAGAACGTTCCGGCGAGGTACGGCGATCCGACCGACCCCGACGTCTACGCCGACGTCGAGGACCCGGCCGTCGTGCTCGTCGCCGGTGACCGGGCGGAGACGAACCGACGCGCGCTCGAGCGGGCGAGCGAGCGCTATCCGGCGGCGTCGCTGGTCGCCTACGCCGGCGAGGATCCGGATGGCGACCACCACCGCGCGATCTGCCGCCTCGCAGACCGTCTCGTCGATCCGCGCCGGTCGATCGCGGCGGCCGTCCTCGAGCGGACCTCGAGCGCCGGGGCGTCGAAGACGCTCGCGTTGCGCCGCCACCTCGCGGGACTCGAGGGACCGCTCGCGGTCGTGATGCACGACAATCCGGATCCGGACGCCATCGCGAGCGCCGTCGCGCTGACGGACCTGGCGGCCGCGGTCGGACTGGAGGCCGAGGCGTGTTACTACGGCGAGATCTCACACCACGAGAACCGGGCGATGGTGAACCTCCTCGATCTGGACCTGCGGAACCTCAGTCTCGAGGACTCGCTGGGGGCGTACTCCTCGTTCGCGCTGGTCGACCACTCTCGCCCCGGCGTGAACGACCAGCTACCCGAGGAACTGCACGTCGACGTCGTCATCGACCACCATCCGCCCCGCGGGCCGGTCCCCGGTGAGTTCGTCGACTTACGCGAGCGGGCGGGGGCGACGAGTACGATTCTGACCGAGTACATCGACGGCTTCGGTCTCGAGTTCTCGCAGACGACGGCGACCGCGTTGCTCTACGGCATCCGCGTCGACACGAACGACTTCACCCGTGAGGTCTCTGCGATGGACTTCCGTGCAGCGGCGACGCTGTTGCCGGCCGTCGACGAGGGGATCTTGGCGCAGGTCGAGACGCCGACGATAGAGGGTGAGACCCTCGATACCGTCGCTCGAGCGATCAAAAAGCGCGTACAGCGAGACGGTGTCGTCGCCTCGAGTGCGGGCTACATCACCGACCGGGACGCGCTTCCCCAGGCGGCAGAGCAGTTGTTGAACATGGAGGGGGTGCACACGACGCTCGTCTTCGGCTTTCTCGACGAGATGGTCTACATCTCGGCGCGTTCGCGCGCCGGGACGTTCGACCTGGGCGAGACGCTCAGAGACGCGTTCGATCCGATTGGAAGCGCCGGTGGCCACACCGACATGGCCGGGGCACAGCTCGAGATCGGCAGTCTCGGCGGCGTCGACGACCAGGAACAGGTCGATTCGATCGTGAGCGTCGTCGAGGAGGTGATCACGGACCGGTTCTTCGAGGCGATCGAGACCCGTCCCGGGACGCCCGTCGGCGCGTACAGTCGGACGAGTGAGTGGCTGTTCGTCCCCGGTGATGGCTACGAGTCGGACGCCGAGACCGGAGCGGAGTGAGACGCGTCGCCGGGACCCGATTCCGGGGTAGCCGGGACGCTTTTGACGGTTCCTCGCGTGGCGTTCGTATGAACGACGTCTCGGGCGGGACCAACGCGCAGGTCTACGAGTACATGACCCGTGACGTGATGACGGTATCACCGGACGCCAGCGTTCGCGAGGTGGCCTCACGGATCGCTGCGAGTGACGACCACAGCGGCTATCCCGTCTGTGACCGGCGTCGCGTCGAGGGCTTCGTCAGCGCCCGCGACCTGTTGCTCGCCGACGACGAGGACCCGATCTTCAGGGTGATGACGACGGACCTCATCGTCGCCCACCCCGAGATGAAGGTGACGGACGCGGCGCGCGTCATCTTACGGTCGGGTATCCAGAAGTTGCCGGTCGTCGACGACGCGGGCAACCTCGTCGGCATCATCTCGAACGCGGACGTGATCCGCAGCCAGATCGAGCGCGCCACGCCCGAAAAGGTAGGGAAGCTGGTTCGCACCCTCGAGAACATCCACGGCATCGAGTTGACACAGGAGCGACGTACGGTCGCCCTCTACGACCTCATCCCGACGCAGGGACGGGTGTACGCCGACGAACTCGAGGGACGGCGCTACGAACTCGAGCACGGTCTCGCCGAACCGCTGGTCGTCATCGACAACGGCGGGACGCTGTTGCTCGCCGACGGCCACCACCGGATGCTCGCGGCCGACCGTCTCGGCATCGAGGAGATGGACGCGTACGTGATCGTCATCGACCACGCCATCGACCTCGGGATGGAACGCACCGCGGCGAAGGAGGGTCTCGAGACGCTCGAGGACGTCGAGGTCGTCGATTACGCACGCCACCCGCTCGTCGAGACGACGGAACGACTCCGCTCTGACGAGTGAGGCTGGTTCACTCGTCGCCGTCGGCCGGCTCCCTCCCTACCGGCGTCGGCGGGCCGTACCGGTAGACGAGGTCGTCGACGACGACGTAGTACGCGCCTCGCCGTCCGTCTTCGATCACACGCCGGTCGCTGTCGATGGCGACGTCGACGAGTCCCTCGAGCGAGGTGACCTCGAGCGGCGACGACTCGAGCACCGACTCCGGCACGCGGCCACGGGTGATCCAGTCGTCGAACGCCGCCCGCTCGCGTTCGTGTGCGCGTACCGGTCCCGATGGAACCGCTCCGGGACCGTACCTGACGGTCCCGACGGCGAGTCCCGTGAGTAGCGACGCGAGCAGGAGACCGACCGACCCGACCGACCTGAGTGGACTCGGTTCGACCGGGACGGTGGCGGATTCGGCCGTCTCGTAGGTGTGGCCGTCGTCCGCCGGCGGACTCACCGTGTAGGTCGACCCGCCGGGTTCGACCAGCAGGTCGTACGTCTCGCTCGTCGACACCCGCTCGCCGCCGACCGTTCCCTCGACGGTCGCGTCGACGCGGACGAGCACGTCGGTCGTGCCGGGGGTCGCTCCGAGTTCGTCCGTGAGCGCTTCGAGGTCCGTACTCGCGTCTGTGACGTCGAGGGCGACGTCGACCGCGACCGGCTCTCCGGGTTCGAGTCCGGTGGCGTCGGTTCGCTCGAGCGGTTCGGTCACTTCCCAGTGTGTCTCCGTTCCCTGGTCGGTGTCGCTCACCGACCGGTAGACCCGTGTCGCCTCCAGCGTGACCGCCACGTCTGCTGGCTCACCGGTCGCGTACTGGTAGGTGAAGGTTCCCTCGAGAACCGGCGTCGCGTCGGTGAAGTAGAGCGATCGGTCGCTGAGTTCCTCGCCCGCACTGAACGGGCCGGTGTCGGTTTCGACGGTCGCGTGGTGGTCGAACTCGCCGTCAGTCGACCACGAGGAGACGACGCGTTCTTCGGTCGTCGTCGCGCCCGCGAGGTGCGTCGTGTACGTCATCCAGCCACCCGCGAGGACGAGGACGACGACGAGTACGATCACGAGGGCGAACCGCTCGTGTACCAGCGAGCGTGCCCGGTCTCGGTAGCGACCTCCGTTCATTCGTCGAGAACCGGTATTTCACGCGTTCGGATAATCACTCGGGCGGTTCTCTCGTAGTGAGACGCCGGCCGTCACGGGTTCTGATCACGCCGCTCCCGAGTGCGAGTGCGGCCACTCCCGTCGGCGGCGCGACGACGGCAACCGTGACGGCGGCCGTCGCGACCCAGGGATGGACGTCGTGGAGGGTGACGATCACGTCCGCCGGTAAGACGGCGACGTACTGGCGGTGTTCGACGCTGCGGACGTAGTAGCCGGTCGATTCCGGTGCCGTCACCTCGAGCGTCGCCGCCGTCGCTTCGCCCCGTGTGAGCCGGTGGGTTCGCTCGTCGACGGCGACGCCCGGACTGGCCGGGTCGACGACGGTGAGCGTCGGTACGAGACCGCCGTTGCGCAGTTCGTACGGATACGACGCCGTCTCCCCGGTCTCGACGACGTCCGCACGGTCGCTGGGACTCTCCGTGCTCACGATGGTGAACCGATCGGTGTTCGCAGCGAGCCCCATCGCCCCGGCCGTGACGAGCGTGAGGACGAGCGCGAGAGCCAGCACGACGCGCTGTCGGTCGTAGACGCCCTCACGCTTGCGGCGGCGCGTGCGCACGCGGGTCGGCCGCCCGCCCTCACTGGCCACTCTCGAGAGTCCGTAGAGGGCCGTTCCGAGACCGACGAGCGCGAGCGCGAGTCCCTGTGAGCCGAGCACCCGACGCGTCCCGAGCGCCGCTGCGAGCGTCGTCTGGATCGCCTCGACGCCGTCTGTGACGGTCCCCGCGAGCGTCCCCAGTGCCGGAATCGTGAGGACGCTATCGGTGGCGAGTGCGGTGCCGACGACCTGGCCGTCGGTGACGTACGGTTCGCCGCCGTCCTGGTCGGTGAAGGGGTTCGCGTCGCCTTTCGTGACGTAGCCGTCGTCGGTGACTGCGACGACCCGGTGGGTCGTCAGGCCGCCGCCGTCGGCCGACTCCGCGTCGAAGACGATCACGTCGCCGGCCGACGGCGATGACACCGCCGCAGGGACGAGCAGAAAGCCGTCGCCGGCCTCGAGTGCAGGCTCCATGCTGTCGGTCTCGACGTAGCTCACGAGCAGTGGCGTGCCGAGTAGCTGTCCGAGGACGACGACTGCCAGGAGCGCGCAGACGGCGACGGGAACCACGGCTCGACGCAGCGACGGCTCACTCATCGCTCTCAGCCTCGTGGCGACGGCCGACGCCGTCGCGCTGCGTGACCCTCTTCAGTCGGTGCAGTCGTCATCGGTCCTCCGGTGGCGATCCCTATCGGCCGGTTTCGGCGTTCGTTTCTCCGGGTCGGCCGGTCCGTCGCTCGCTTCACACGGCGGTTTTCCGTCCGCTCGCTCGCCGCGGATCGTCATCTCGCCCTGGAACCGTCCGCGTTCGCGCTCGGTGCGCAACGAGACGCCAAACGTCTGGGCTGCCCCTGGCTCGAGCCGTCTGGCGTTGTCCGGCTTCGAGACGTCGGTCGACTCGTCGTCGTAGTAGAGGTGGCCGTCGAACCCGGTCGCACTCGAGAGACCTCCCCAGAGCCGGATCGCCTCGGGACCGAAGTTGACCGCCTCGAAGAGCCGACCGAAGGTGAACGCGGCGTCGACGTTCGGCCCGTCGCCACCGAGTTCGTTCCCCCGGTCGTCGAAGACGAGGCGCAGGCGGTCGGTGTCGTCGTACTCGACGTAGATACTGTTCGGGAGGGTCCCGTCGTCCGCCGGTCGCAGCGCGAGCCAGCCGTGGCGGTCGCCAGCGACGTGTACGTCGAGCGACCGTCCGTCGACCTCGGCCGTCGAGAACGCCGCTGTGCCGAGTACCGAAGCGCCCGCGATGACTGTTCCACTGCAACCGACCAGGAGTGTGCGTCGTTTCATGATCGTCCGTCCTCGAGCCGCGCTCGACTCGTCCGGTCGGTCCGTGTGCCCATCCGCCACGGCCTTGAGTATACGGAGTCAGCGACACGGTAGCAGGCGCCTACGCGTTGACCGGCGTGCGGTGGCCAGGGACGCCGGAGCCGTACCGGCTCGCGACCCCTGGTCTCGTCGACAGCGACTACGGTGCGGCTTCGTCGGCGTCGGCGATGATGGTGAGTTCGTCGATGATTTCGGTGCCGTCGCCCACGGTGGACGTGTCGACGAAGATGTCGACGGTGACCGAGTTTCCGACGGCGATCGTTACCGGGGCCGTATCGTCGTCCAGCGGGTCGCCGGTGTCGTTGTCGGTGAAATCGATCAGCCCGGGGTTGTCACCCTGCGGTTCGAACCAGACGCCCACGTCCTGGTTCCCGTTGTTCGTGACGGTGAACACCTGTTCGAAGTTCGACTCCGCGAGCGGGTTCACCAGTTCCATCTGTAACTCCAGTGCGCCATCGGTGCCGATTGCTGCGTAGTCACCGTTGGGTTCGGTCGTCGGCTCGAGCTGTAAGTACGCTGACTCGTCACCGACTACCTGTACGTCTGCGACGCGGTCTGCATTCACCGAGGTGAACGCACTCGAGCCGATGATTCCACCGGCCGCGATTGCGGTACCGCCCGTTCCGAGCAAGAATGTTCTTCGGTTCATCGTTGTATCCGCCGCTGCGAGACGGCCGTGGCCGTCCCGGTCGCGACTGACTGGGCTGACAGCGCCGACGACCTTCTGTATAGACTTCGAGTCGTCTCTGTTCTCACTCCCTTCTGCTGATAGGTCCTCGATACCGTGCCGGCCGACGGTCGCTCGCGCGGCCATCCCTGCGATCAGCACCCCGTTACCCGGCCGGCCGGTTCGGGTAGTTCGTCCGTAGTTAACTTCCTGGGCGGGTGACCGTTCGGCAGACGATGGTGAGCCACTGATGTCCCGGCCCGTCTTCGGTCCCCTCGACACCGCCTCGGGCGGAGGTGTCACCGCTCGGTGTGACATCTTCGCCGTCCTGAGTAACCAGCGTCGGCTCTACGTCCTCGAGTACCTCGTCGAGCACACGCGCGGGTCGGCCGACTTTCGCGACGTCGTCGACTACGTCGCCGCTCGAGAGAACGAAACGTCCGTCGAGGAACTTCGTTACGCGAACCGGAAGCCGGTCTACACGGCGCTCCGTCAGCTTCACCTCCCGAAGATGGCAGAACACGGGGTCGTCAGGTACGACCGCTCGCGCGGGGACGTCGAACTCGGTGCCGTCGCCGACGAAGCCTCGCTCTACCTCGAGTACGTTCCCGACGACGATCTGCCGTGGTGTCACTGCTACCTGGGTCTCGCCGGCGTGAGCGCGGGTCTGGTCTTGGCCGTCGGCGTCGGCGCGCCGGTGTTCGCCTCACTCTCTCCCCTGGCACTCGCCGGCATCATCACGGCGATGTTCACCGTCTCGGCGCTCGTTCACGTCGTCGACACCCGCCGCCACGCCCTGAACCGTCGCTCGCGTCGCCCGACTCACTCGCCACTCGAGTGATCCGCTCGCATGGTCACGACCACACTCCGCGCGCTCGCCGCGTGCTGTTTCGCCGCGGCGGCCTTCGTGTTCGCGGCGTCGACGAACGCCGTCCGCTCGGTTCTCGCCACTCGAGACGGTGACGTAGCGGTGACGGGCGTCTCGACTGCCTATCTCGGCGTCGAGACGCTCACGACGAGCGTGACGGAGGAAGACGGTGTCGTCGAACTCGCGCGCATCACGAACAACGCGAGCGAACCGCTCACCCTCGACCTCGACGTTTTCCTGGGGTTCGGTCTCGTCGAGGAGGATCCGTTCGACGAGCAACTCGCCCCGTCGGCGTCGACGACGCTCTCGGTGTCGTGTGAACCCGAAACCGGTGCGGGGACGACGACCGTCAGCATCTTGATCGAGGAGGCGGTGGGAACGTCGACCGCTATCGTCGACGTCTCCCACTCTATCGACGTCCAGCGCGACTGCTCGGCGTCTCCGGGCCCGGGCCCGATGGACGGATTCTCCCTCGTCGCCGCCAGCGACGTCTCGGCGAACACCTCCCCGAGCGGGCAACGCCAGACGTTCTCGTTCGCACTCGAGGCACCGATCCAGGCGTTCAGCCACGTCGAGATCGGGCTGAGTGACCCACAGAACAGCGGCGTCAACTACAACCAGGGCTTCTGGCAGAGCGATCTCGTCATCGAGAGCGGGACAGGTAGTGTCTGGTACCCCGACGGCGCGCGACTCATCTACATGATCGGCGGCGGGGACAGCGCTGGAGACACGATCTCGGTCTCGATCGGGAGTTTCGAAACGGGTGGTCCCGCTGGCCCGTTCACCGTCACGTTTACCCGCCAGGACACCGGCCAGCAGGCGTCGGCGACCTTCGACGTCGTCTGACCCCCGGAACCTATAACCTACCTTCCGGCAAATATTACGGATACGCTATGTTCGACCCCGACGACCTCGAGACCATCCGTGACGCCCGCGAACGCTGGCAGGAGGAGACGCTCGAGCCTGTGCTCACCGAGTACGGCGAGCGCGCCGACCGGTTCGCGACGGTCTCGAACCTCGAGGTCGAGCGTCTCTACACCCCCGCCGACGTCGCCGACCTCGAGTACGGACGCGACCTCGGCTTTCCGGGCGAGGAACCCTACACGCGCGGGCCGTACCCGACGATGTACCGCGGGCGGCCGTGGACGATGCGCCAGTTCGCCGGGTTCGGAAGCGCCGCCGAGACCAACGAGCGCTTTCACTACCTGCTCGAGGAGGGCCAGACGGGCCTCTCGGTCGCCTTCGATATGCCGACGCTGATGGGACTCGACTCCGACGACCCGATGAGCGACGGCGAAGTCGGCAAGGAAGGTGTCGCCGTCGACACGCTCGCCGACGTGGAGGTTCTGTTCGATGGCATCGACCTCGAGTCGGTCTCGACCTCGTTCACGATCAACCCCTCCGCGCCGGTGATCTACGCGATGTACGTCGCCCTCGCCGACGAGCGCGGTGTCCCACGCGAGTCACTCCGTGGCACCCTCCAGAACGACATGTGCAAGGAGTTCATCGCCCAGAAGGAGTGGGTGATTCCTCCGGAGCCGTCGCTCTCGCTCGTCACGGACGTTCTCGAGTTCGCCACCGACCAGACGCCACGCTTTCACCCCATCTCCATCTCTGGCTACCACATCCGCGAGGCCGGGTCGACGGCCGTCCAGGAACTCGCGTTCACCCTCGCCAACGGCTTCGCCTACGTCGAGGACGCGGTGGCGCGCGGGCTCGCCGTCGACGCGTTCGCCCCGCGCCTCTCGTTTTTCTTCAACTGTCACAACACGCTGCTCGAGGAGGTCGCGAAGTTCCGTGCCGCCCGGCGCATCTACGCGCGACTGATGGACGAGTGGTACGGCGCCGAGCGCCCCGAGTCGAAGCGCCTCAAGTTCCACACCCAGACGGCGGGCCAGTCGCTGACTGCCCAGCAGCCGCTGAACAACGTCGTCCGGGTGACGATTCAGGCGCTCGCGGGCGTCTTCGGCGGCACCCAGAGCCTCCACACCAACAGCTTCGACGAGGCACTCGCGCTCCCGGGCGAAGAGGCCGTCCGCGTCGCCCTCAGAACCCAGCAGATCATCGCCGAAGAGTCCGGCGTCGCCGACACCGTCGACCCGCTCGGCGGTTCCTACGCCGTCGAAGCGCTCACTGCCGAGACCGAAGCCCGCGCGATGGAGTACCTCGAGCAGATTCGCGAACTGGGCGGGGGCTCCGTCCGCGACGGCGTCCTCCGAGGCATCGACGAGGGCTTCTTCCTCCGGGAGATACAGACCGCCTCCTACGAGTACCAACAGCGCGTCGAAGCGGGCGAGGAGGTCGTCGTCGGCGTCAACGCCTACACGATCGCCGAAGACACCAGTCCAGAGGTCCTCCGGGTCGACGATGCCGTCGGCGAGCGCCAGCGCGAGCGCCTGGCACGCGTGAAGGCCGAGCGCGACGAGACGGCCGTCGAAGACGCACTCGAGGCGCTGCGAGCGACGGCCGAGCGCGGCGAGAACGCCATGCCCGCCATCGTCGACGCCGTGGCAGTGTACGCGACGATGGGTGAGATCATGGCCGTCTTCGAGGACGTCCACGGCAGCTACACCGAACAGATCGGTCTGGCCTGAGCGCCCTCACTCGAGCCATACACACTAACGTCTGGGCGTGGTAGGGCAGGTCCCATGACCGAAGCGCCACTCAGGACGGGCATCGTTGGCACCGGTGCCTGGGGGACCCACATCGCCGCACAGTTCCACGAGCATCCGGACGCGACGGTCGTCGCCCTCGCGGACGTCTCGGAGCGAAGCCGCGAGCGCGCGGGGGAGACCCTCACGGTCGACGCCACTCACCAGTACGAGGAGTTCGAAGACATGCTCGAGAGCGAGTCGCTCGACGCGCTCCAGGTCTCCTCTCCGCACACCTTCCACGCCGCACAGATCCACCACGCGCTCGAGGACGGTCTCCACGTCTTCTGTGAGAAACCGCTGACGATCGGCGTCGACTCGGCGCGCCGACTCGTCGAGGAGGCAGCCGACACCGACCGGACCGTCATGGTCGGCTACCAGCGCCACGTCCACCCGGCGTACCTCGAGGTCAAACGCGCTATCGAAGGCGGCGTGATCGAGCCGAAACTCGTGACGGCCGAGCTGACCCAGGGGTGGTTCGAGAAGGTCGACGGAACCTGGCGGGTCGACCCGCGGCTCAGCGGCGGCGGCCAGCTGTACGACAGTGGGAGCCACCTCGTCGACGCCATCTGCTGGCTCCTCGGCTCACGCCCGACACACGTCACCGCGGAGATGGTCTTCGCCGACGAGGACGAGCGGATCGACGTCCAGGCGGTACTCGCCGTCCGGTTCGAGAGCGGCGCCGTCGCGAGTATCACCGTCTCCGGCGATGCCCCCGACGTCTACGAGCGCATCGCCGTCCGCGGCGGTGGCCGAGCGGTTATCGAGGGCTCCGGCTGGGACCGCCGGAGTGCGACCGTTCTCGACGCCGCCGACGCCGAACTCGCCTCGGTCGCAGGTGATCTCTCCTCGTACGACAAGGTCGACGCCTTCGTCCGGGCGGTCCGCAACGGTACCGAACCGCCCGCGACCGCTCGAGACGCCTTCTACACCACGGCGCTGACCGAAACCGCCTACGAAGCGGTTCGGACGGGCGAGCGCGTAGCGGTCGACACCGACCTGTAGGCTCAGTCGCTCACCTGCCACGCTCGCTCACTGCTCACCCGTTCTCGCTCTCACGCTCGAGTGACTCGAGTGGCGAGCGACTCCGCCGAAAACCGGTACACGTGACGCTGGTGAGGGGAACGCTTATTTCGCTCATGATCGATTCGATGACTATGACGGAGCAATCCGGAGACGCCGACGGAGAACTCGAGGCGCGACTCGCCGAGCAGGACAGCTTCGATCCGCCCGAGTCGTTCGTGGAGCAGGCGAACGTCACCGACGAGGGCATCTACGAGGCGTTCGAGGAGGAGTGGCCCGAGTGCTGGGAGCGTGCCGCCGCGTTGCTCTCGTGGGACGAGGAGTACGAGACGGTCCTCGAAGACGAGGATGCACCCTTCTACCGGTGGTTCACCGGGGGGAAACTCAACGCCTCGGCGAACTGTCTGGACCGCCACGTCGAGAACGGGGCGCGAAACCGTGCGGCGATCAAGTGGGAGGGCGAACTCGGCGAGACGCGCACCTACACCTACGGCGACCTGCTGAACGAGGTCGAGGCGTTCGCCGCGTCGCTGCGCGCCCTCGGCGTCGAGGAAGACGACATCGTGACGCTCTACCTGCCGATGATTCCGGAGTTGCCCATCGCGATGCTCGCCTGTGCGCGCATCGGCGCACCGCACAGCGTCGTCTTCGCGGGTTTCTCCGCCGACGCGCTCGCGACGCGGATGAACGCCGCCGAGAGCGAGTATCTCGTCACCTGTGACGGCTACTACCGCCGCGGTGACGCGCTCAACCACAAGCAGAAGGCCGACAAGGGGCTTCGCGGTGTCGACCACGACGTGACGACCGTCGTCGTCGACCGTCTCGGCGACGAACTCAGACACTTCCTCGGTGCCAGCGCCCACGACTACGCCGACCTCGTCGCCGAACACGAGGGCGAATCGGTCGCCCCGGTCGCTCGAGACGCCGAGGACATGCTCTTTCTCATGTACACCTCGGGGACGACCGGCCAGCCCAAAGGCGTCAAACACACCACTGGCGGCTACCTCTCCTACGCCGCCTGGACCACCCACGCCGTCCTCGACGTCGAGCCAGAGGACACCTACTGGTGTGCCGCCGACATCGGCTGGATCACCGGCCACTCCTACATCGTCTACGGGCCGCTCGCACTCGGGACGACGACGATGATGTACGAGGGGACGCCCGACTATCCGGACCGCGACCGCCTCTGGAAACTCGTCGAGAAGAACGGCGTCGACATCTTCTACACCGCCCCCACCGCGGTTCGTGCGTTCATGAAGTGGGGGACCGAGTACCCCGAACGCCACGACCTCTCGAGTCTGCGCTTACTCGGCACCGTCGGCGAACCGATCAACCCCCGCGCCTGGAAGTGGTACTACACACACATCGGCGACGAGTCGTGCCCGATCGTCGATACCTGGTGGCAGACCGAGACCGGCGGCATGATGGTCACGACGCTGCCAGCGCTCGGCACGATGAAACCCGGCTCTGCGGGGCCGCCGCTGCCGGGTATCGACGCCCGTGTCGTCGACGTTTCGGGTGAGGAAGTCGAGGGTGGCAACGCGGGTTATCTCACCGTCAACAGGCCCTGGCCTGGGATGCTCCGCACCCTCTATCAGAACGACGAGCGCTTTCTCGAGGAGTACTGGCGGGAGTACTCCGACGAGGACGGCGACGAGTGGGTCTACTTCCCCGAAGACGGCGCGAAGATCGACGACGACGGCTACATCACCATCCTCGGGCGGGTCGACGACGTGCTCAACGTCTCCGGCCACCGCCTCGGAACGATGGAGATCGAGAGCGCCATCGTCGGCACCGCAGGCGTCGCCGAGGCGGCCGTCGTCGGCGGCGACCACGAGGTCAAAGGCGAGGCCGTCTACGCCTACGTCATCGTCGAGGACGGCCAGGAGGGCGACGAGACCATGCGCGAGCGCATCGTCGAGAGCGTCGAGGACGCCATCGGTCCCATCGCCAGACCCGAGGAGGTCGTCTTCACGCCGGAACTGCCGAAGACGCGCTCGGGGAAGATCATGCGCCGACTCCTCGAGGACATCGCCAGCGGCGAGGAACTCGGCGACACCTCGACGCTCAGGAACCCGGAAGTCGTCGAGGACATCGCCGCGAGCGTCGAGCAGACGGACGAGTAGCCGACGAGACCGTTTTTTCGAGAGGCGGGATTCTCCCGAGTCTCACGGCTCGAGCGTCTCGTCCTCGAGCGCCGACACCGCGACGAGGACGGCCGCGAGCGTCACGAGGAACGTCGCCGTGGCGACGATACCGTAGAGCGCACCCATGAGCGGTGAGAGTTCGAACGTGATCGCTGCGACCGTGGGTTCGGTCGTACCGATGATATCCGGGAGGACGAAGCCAGCGATGGCTCCTGCCACGCCCGCGAGTGCGACGACACAGAGTGCGAGTGCGACGGTGCGGTTCTCCAGTGCCAAGAGCGGTCGAACCATGGTCTCAGGCGTCGCGGTCGATGACGAAGCGTGTGAATTCGCATAACTGTTCGGCGACTGCCGGACCGACGTCCATCGCGTCGACGTGTTCACACGCCTCTGCGGCCAGTTCGAGCGCGCGTTCGCGTGCGTACTCGATGCCGCCGCTGGCTTCGATGATCGAGAGTGCCTCGCGGACCTCCTCGTCGGTGTTCTCGTCGGCCCAGAGCAGGTCCTCGAGACGCGCTGCGTCCTCGGGTGCACTCTCTTCGAGCGCGTGGATGACCAGCAGCGTCTTCTTTCCCTCGCGGATATCGTTGCCGAACTCCTTGCCGAAGTCGCCGGCGCGCCCGAGTGAGTTCTCCACGTCGAGGATGTCGTCGCCGATCTGGAAGGCAACGGCGGTCGTCTCCGCGTAGGCCGCTGCGTGAGCTTCGACCTCCGGGGGTTGTTCGGTGATGATCGCGGCGAGTCGGGCAACGATCCGCCCCAGACAGCCGGTCTTGCAGGCGCACATCTCGAGGTACTCCTCGGGGGTGATGCGCACCTCGCGTTCGTTGTGCCAGCAGATGTCCATCCCCTGGCCGAGGTGTGTCCGGTTGAGTTCGTGCATCAACATCTCGTAGGTCTCGAGACGCGTCTCCGGTGGGAGGTCACCGGGATTGTGGGTGAGAATCTTCAGCGGCAGGAAGTACATCGCGTTGCCCGCGTTGAGCGCGACGTCCTCGCCGTAGATGTGGTGGAGGGCCGGATCGCCCCGCCGCATGGCGGCTTCGTCCTCGACGTCGTCGACGATGATCGTCCCGTTGTGGAGGATCTCAGGGATGCACGCGTAGGGCAGGTACGCCTCCGGATCTTCGCCGAAGGCCTCGACGAACACCAGAAAGAGAACGGCCCGCCAGCGTTTCCCCCCGCGGTCTAACAGGTCCCAGAGCGGATCCGAGAGCGCACACTGGATCCCGTCCGGGTCGTACTCGTAGGTCGGCTCGCCGAAGAACGACTCGAGGTACTCGGCGTCGACGTCTCGTGGCACGAGCGCAGCGATCGTCTCGTCGATGGCCGGCCGCCACTCGGCAAGCGTATCCCGCATACACCTCCGGTCACAGAGCGACGTAAAAAAGATTCAGTTATGCGCCCGAAGCTGTCCCCCTGCTGTCGACTTTCGAGAACGTTTATACGTCCGGTGTACGGATGGTCGCCTATGACGGACGACACTGACGTCACGTCGGACACAGAAGCAGCACTCAGAGCGAGCCTCACCGCGGCGTTCGAGAACGCAGACTATCCCGTTTCCAACCAGATGGCGCTCGTTCCTGCCCTCCCGAACGGTCCCACGACGACGTTCGAGGCGGGCGAAACCAGCTTCACGGCGATGGAACTGGCCTCGAAGCTCTCGGGCTATCAGGAGTTTCCCTACGACGACGTCGGTTCGCTCGTCGACGACGTCATCGAGGGCCTGAAGGCCGAAGGGGAACTGTAAGACGTCCTTCGTGAGGAGACCCGAAGCTGTCGCTACTCGGTACGTATCTTCGACACACGCCCTCAGAACGGCGAAATAGACCGTTTCGAGGGGACGTGCATCCTGTATTCCTGACCGAACATCACGGTCGGCCTAGACGAGGTGAAGTTGGGATAAATAGCTACCCCCAATGCTTTTTGGCTGGTTTCTGTCCTGCCGTGCGTTCATCCAACGTACTACCTCCGACGAACGAATCGAATACCGCACCCTTTTGGTGAGGGCGCAAGAACTGCCCTCATGAGACGTGCGGAGTGGGCGAGCGGTGACGCAGACGTCGTCATCGGCGTCGTCGACCAGGCCGGATCACTCGAGCAGCCAGCGCGAGCGCTCGGTGGAGTCGACGCACAGGTCGTCTCCGGTGACGTCGACACCGTCCTCGAGCGCTCACCGGCGTTCGTCGTCTGTGTCGGTGCCGACGCCGTGAGCGCCGTCGCCAGAGACGACGGCGAGGCTGTCCCGATTCTGGCGGTCGATGCCGGTGATGGGCTGCCGTCGGTCACAGCCGCCGCGCTCGCTGACGCACTCGAGGCGACGCTCCGGGGTGACGTCCACACACACAGCGTCCCCGTGCTCTCGGTCGAGAGCGACGCACTCGCCGCTCCCGCTCGAGCCGTCTTCGATGTCGCCCTGCTCACTGACGAGCCAGCGCGAATCTCCGAGTACAGCGTCGTGAGCGACGGCGAGCACGTCGCGCAGTTTCGTGCCGACGGCGTCGTCGTCGCGACACCACAGGGCAGTCACGGCTACGCCAGCGCGGCCGGTGGCCCACTCGTCTCGGCCGACCTCGACGCCGTCGCCGTCGTTCCGGTCGCTCCGTTCGTCACCCACACCCGCGAGTGGATCCTCCCGGACGACTACCTCGAACTCACCGTCGAACGCGACGAAAGTACCGTCGTCGTCGAGACCGACGAACGGGTGCTCGAACCGATCCCGGTCTCGACACCGGTCACAGTTCGCGCTGCTGAGACGTGCTCACTTCTCACGCCGACACTCGAGTGACCCTGCCCGGTTCACTCCGGTTCCGATACCCGCGACGAGGCCGGAACTGCTCGCCGATATTGGAAACACTCTAATGGTCGAACCACCGTGCTCTATGTATGATCACGCCTGCGCTACTCGGACCGATCGACGTCCTCGCCGAAGAGGTGGTCAGCGGCGTCACGATTATCGAATTCATCTTACTCGGCCTGGTGATCGTCAACCTGGCGATCCGATGGGTCGCCCACCGTAACCTCGTCATCGCCGCGCGCAACGGCGGCGTCGATGCGATTTCGCGTAGCCTCGCACTCGACGTGACGAACCTTCTCATGATCCTCGGAGCGTTCTACTACATCACCGTCCACGTCCACGGCGGTGTCGTCTTCACGTTCCTCGTCATCGGCTTACTCGTCGCCGACTTCTTCGAGTTCGAAGCCCGCCTCGTCGAGGCGCGAACCGAAGTTCCGCTCGAGCGACCGAAAGGTGCGCTGTTCGCCTCGACGCTGGTGTTCATCTACATCGCCTACCAGTCACTGTTCTTCCTGGTCCAGCCGTTCTGGGAACTCGTCGTCTGACGCTGCTCCCAGCGTTCCCCCCGACGGCCAGGCCGTTTTCCCGAACGGCGGCTAGCCCACTTCGCCCACACCTGTCTCCGACACGGTGGCCGTTGTTCTCTCCTCGTTTTCACCGCCCGAGTCGACCCTTTCTCCTCTCCCACGACTGCTGTGCGCACGCAGGGACCCTCGTTTGCTCGAGTGCGTACGAAACGATTCGAGCTGGTTCTGACGCTGCTCACGTAGCGCTTTTCTACGCCCCTGGGTGGCTGGTCTGGCCTGCGTGGGGTTGTAGACGCGTGCGTCAGCCCGTGTCTGCTGGGCCACACGACTGTCGGCACACTCGAGACTGACTCGTAGCGTCCGTCGGTGAGCGAGTGTCACCACTCGAGGAACCGTCGATACCGCAGAGGAGAGGGTGTTTCAGTTAGCCGCGTAGTACTCTCGAGCGCGTCGGCCCGCCGGGATGACGACCCAGAAGGTGAGCGCGCCGAGGATGGCGAAGGTCAACATCGCGTCCCTGACGATGAAGGCGATGGCGTCGTAGGTGCCGGGGTTTTCGGGGTCGGGTGCGATGAGCTGTGTCTCGTAGAAACTCGGGGTGTTGTACCAGCTCGCGAACATCATCCACACGAGCAGGCCGAGCGTGAGGATTGCGAACCCTTTGATGAATTCGTCAGCCATTATCCGAACCTTCGTCGGTGTCGTCTTTAGCGTTTCCCATTCCTTCGGTGCGAAAGCGCGTCGAGAACGCGTAGGTCGCAGAGCCGAGGACGATCAGGCCGATACCGAGCAGCGAGACGACGATGTTGACCTCGGCGAGGTCTGCCTGCGCCCGGTCGGTGGCGACGTCTAAGAGGATAAACCCCGCGAGAATGCCCACCACCGCGAACAGCGTCGAGAAGACGGTGATCGTCTTGTACAGCCGTAGTGGGACGACCACCTCGCGTCGCCCCGACGCCCCTACCTGTGGGCCGTCTGTGTGCGCTTCGGGTGCGTGTTCACTCTCGGGGGCATCGTCATCCGAATCACGGTTCTCACCCGCTCGAGACATGTCGACCACTATCGCGGCGGCCTGAGTCGGTAGTACCGGCGGTTCAGGTCGTACATGTAGCCTTCACGCATCGTCTTCAAGACGGCGTAGGCGATGGCTGCGGCGACCAGCGGCAGGAGGAACGTCAGGTCGAAGGTGATGTTCGGGTCGATCGGCAGCAGGTTGTCGATCGCCAGCACGCTCGTGGTGAACGCGAACATCACGCCACCGACGCCGACGGCCGCCCAGAACGGCTGTTCGACGGGCCTGCGTGCGCCGCCTTTGTTCAGGAACGGGACGATGGCGATGGCGCCGACGACGACGACGTTCGCGAGGACGCCGTAGAGTTCGTCGGACATGATCTTCTCGCCGCCGAGGATCGCCAGGTCGGGGTTGATCGGCCCGAGCTGTAACAGGCCGAACGACCAGTAGAGATACCAGTCGGGCAGAATAATCTCGGGGGTCACCGCCGGGTTCGCCGGGTCACCGAGGTGGGGTGGCATCGTCGCCGAGAGGAACAACAGCATGCCGACGAAGACGCTGCCGATGGCGAGGTTCCTGACCGTCTCGTGTGGCCAGGCGGGGAAGCCAAGTACGTCGCGTTCGATGTAACTCGACTCCTGTCTGAGGTCCTGGTCCTCGCGTCGAGCACGTTCGAAGTACTCGTAGGTGAGCCTCGAGAGACCAGTGGTTCGCTCCTTGCGCTCGCGCCAGGTCGGGACTTCGTCGTCTGGCGCGACGATTCCGGGACCGCTGCCGTCCGTCTTGATGTCGTCGTTGTCGCTCATTGTTGATCAGTGTGGTTCCGCGATACCCTGCATCCAGACGATTCCGATGTGGAGGACGATCAGCGCCGTCACCACGAACGGGAGGACGAACACGTGCAGGATGTACATGCGCTGGAGAGTGGGCTGGCCGAGGCTGAAGCCACCGAAGATGAGCTGGGCGGTCCACTCACCGACGATGGGGACGGCAAGTGCCATCTCGACGCCGATCTGTCCGGCCCAGAAGGCGAGCTGGTTCCACGGCAGCAGGTAGCCGGTGTATCCGAAGCCCATCGTGAGGGCGAGGAGCACGACGCCGATGAGCCAGTTGACCTCGCGCGGTTCCTTGTACGCGCCCGTGAAGTAGACACGGAGCATGTGCAGGAAGACGGCGGCGGTCATGACCTGGGCGGACCAGCGGTGGATGCTCCGGAGCATGAACCCGAAGTTCTGATCCATCATGATGGCGACGATCTGGACGTACGCCTCGGGGTCGCCGTTGACGCTCGCCGCAGAGGGTGCGTAGTAGAAGCCGAGTAAGGCACCGCTCACCGCGGCGACGAGGTACGCGATGACGGAGAACGAGCCGAGTGCGTACAGCGGATACCAGTACCAGAACTTGTTGTCGAGGTTGTACTGCTCGGTGTGGCTCTTCGGCATCTGGAGGTTGACCTTGTAGTACATGTCCTCCAGCAGTTCCATGTAGTCGACGAGTCTGAAGCGCCGGTCGAACCAGATGAGCGTCATCAGGTACGTCTTCTCGATGAGCGAGAGGTCACGCTCTGCGAGCCAGGCGTTGTGGTCGTACTCGTCTGCGGGTTCGAGACTCATTAGCCGTCCTCCGGCCGTGGCAGCGAGACGAACTGCTCTTCGACGATGTTGAGCGGGTCGTACACCGACTGGTGACACTGACAGTAGATCTTGTTCTCGGCACCGAAGTTGGCCGACTCACCCAGCTGTTTGTAGTTCGGCACACAGCAGAAGTGCGTACACTTCCCGACGAACGCGATGAGTCCTTCGGGACAGGTCTGGGCGATCCACTCGTCCTCTTCGGCGAGTTCCTCGATCAGCGCACTTCGCATGACGAAGATGGGAATCGTCTGTTCCGGCGGCAGGTCCTCAGAGCGCCAGGTACCCGTCGCAGGCTGGCCGATTCCCGCGTCACCGATATCGTTGCCCCAGTCTTCGTACTGGTCGAAGTCGTCGACGTTCATCTGTGACCCGCCGATGATGTTCTCCATCCACGGGTAGTCGTTCGTCGGTGGGGCATCGTCGTAGCGGAAGTAGGCGTCCTGGTCGGCGTCCGGTTCGATGCCCTGGAACGTCTGGAGACCACAGTACTGGAACCACTCGGTGGAGTAGGTGACGGTCTCGCCGTCGACTTCGAACTCCCGTTCGGAGACCAGGAATTCGACCCCACCTTCCTCTCTCGTCTCGGGTTCGGGCCACAGTCCCATGATGTTCCCGTCGTCGTCGAGTTCGATCGGGATCTGCGGGATACTTCGTGGGGCCGGCCCCAGGTCTCTGTTCGCACCGCGGTAGTTCATCGTCCCACCACCGCCGCCGGACGGCGTCGTCAGCGACGTCACCGACACGGCACCCGTCGTGAGAACCCCCGAGAGCGCCGCGCCCCCGACGACCCCTTTGACGAAACGCCGGCGGTCGGATTCGACCGGATAGTTGTCGTCGTTTGCCATGATTATCGTTTGTAGTATGGGTAAACTGCACGTTTGACGGTGTCCCACGCACCGGTTTGGTCAACGAGTTTCGTTCCCTCGGCATCCTCTTCGCGCACGTAGAGGTCCTCCCACTTGCGACGACGCTTCTTGACGATCATCACGTCGGGCAAGAACTCCTTTCTGTACAGCAGGAGGATGAACCCGAGGTTGAGGAAGATCGCCGCCAGCAGAAAGCCGAGAACCATGTTCCCGACACCCGTATCCTGTGCGGCGACCGCCCACCGCTCGGCCAGTCCGTAGACGAACAGGGCGACGAACACGATCTGGACGAACGTCAACAGGACGATCGCGATCGCGGCCGCCGTACTCTCTCGAGGCGGTTCGTATCGGTGAATCTCTCCGTAGGTACTTC
The DNA here is from genome assembly GCF_025629245.1 of Natronobiforma cellulositropha. GTDB lineage: Archaea > Halobacteriota > Halobacteria > Halobacteriales > Natrialbaceae > Natronobiforma > Natronobiforma cellulositropha. Next base: position 42,187 of record NZ_JANZXN010000019.1, on the reverse strand, counting down.
CTGACGATGACATCTTACTTCCTCCCTGGGCTGCTCGAGTGTGCCGATTCGCCGTACTTCAGCATGTAGAAGGTGAAGACGAGCGAGACGAAGATGGCGAGGAACGTCGCCACACCGACGTAGTGTTTCAAGATTGGGACGCCGACGTCGTGGACGTCGACCTCACCGCCTGCAGCGGCCGGATCAGCATCCGCGTCGACGATAATTTCGGCCGTCATCTCGGGGTGGGGCGTACAGATGTACGGGTAGGTTCCTTCGACCTCGAAGGTGTGTTCGTAGGTGTTGCCCTGTCCGGCGAGTTCAGGGTGGCCTTCCCAGTCTGCGCCGTCGGGCTGTGCACCTTCATCCGGAGTTACGTCGTGTTGCGCCTCGCCCTCCCAGACCCACTCGACGGTCGTTCCGGGTTCGATCGTCAGCGAGTCCGGCTCGAAGTAGTTGTCACCGAGGACGACCGTCTGGGTCGGGCCACCGGTCTCTTCCTCGCCGTTGCCGTTTCCGGCACCGTTGCCGTTCCCATTGGCTTCGTCGGCGTCGCCGTTCGTCCCGGCGTCGTCACCGGCGCCGTTTTCCCCCTCGGCTCCGTTGGTCTCGGGGTCGCCGTCGGTTTCCTCCTCCTGGGCCACGACAGGCGTCGCAGCAGATGCGACGGCACCGGCCCCGGCAACGCCGCTGGCCGCCATCATAAAGTCCCGCCTGTTCATACATGCTGGTCTCAGGAACGTGTTTGCTTAAACCCACCGATGCCGCCGGAAGGCGATTTCTCACCTCCGTCGGTCATTATCGATCAGTTATAATCCGTCGTCGGACTCCGACGTCCGAGCGCGCTCGAAGGCGTCGTCCTCGAGCGGGAGGAACGCTGGCCGCTCCTCTGAGGCCGTCCCGACCGACCGGAGCCGGCTACGGTATTCCTCGACGCGAAACCGCTGTGAGAGGCGGGCGTTCGCCACCATCGTGAACAGGACGAGACCGATGAAGACGAACCCGAGACCCGCCGCCAGCAGGACGATGTTCTCTCGCATCCCGACGAGTACCCAGGCGACGAGCGCACCGATACCGACGAGCAGCTGCGTCCCCGCCAGCAGTTGGATCATCCAGTTGCCGAGTTCGCTCCCCGAGTCGGGAATCTCTTCGGGGGCGGGTAGTTGCCAGTTCTCCGGCGGCGTCTCCACCTCGTAGTCGTCCATCGAACACAGCGCGACCGTCGGTTTGACGTCGCGAACCACCGTTCCACGCCCCTCGACGCTCCCGTCCGGGTAGACGAGTGCGTAGTCCGTATCGGAGTAGGCGACCACGACGTCCGCACCGTCGACGTGCGCTCGCTCGACGACCGCGAAGACGTCCCGCGTCGCGACGCGACTCTTGAGTTCGTCCTCGACGCGCACGAGTAGTTCCTCCCCGGTGATCCAGGTATCGGGATCGAACGCGACCTCCCACTCCTCGGGCGTCATCTCCGCCATATCCCGCGGCCCGAAGTTCTCGAAGTCGTACTTCTCTTCGATCTGTCTGCGAAGCGTCGCCTCCTCGTCTTCCACCGTGACCGCCTCTTCTGCCTCCGCTCGAGCCATCCCGGTGTTCGCCTCCCCACTCGAGTCGGAGTCATCGCTCCCGTCGTCCCCCCACTCCTCGCTCGCTCCTCGCCCGGCGTCGTCCGCGCTGTCGGCGCCGCCGGACCGTTCTCGAGGGTCGCCCATTACCGAACGTTGGTGAGCGCCCCAGAAAACCCTTTTCGACACGCATCGCTCGTCCGTCCTCGCCCGTCACCGCCGCTTTCGGTTCCTTTATTCGTCGCCCGTCGAAGCGTTTTACATGAACTCGGAGCTGGCGGTCGCGACGGCCATTGCCCTCGTCGTCACGGCCAGCTTTCCGTTCTACCTCTACGGTGCGTGGATCATCATCGACGCCGACGTCGTCACCTGGTCGGTGCTCACCCGCCACCTCTCGGTCATCGGTGTCGGGTTGGCGCTCACTACCGTCCCGGTGGTCGGCTGGATGATCCCGCGTACGCTCGACCAGACCGGCGGATTACTCGCCGTTCACGCCTTCTTCGGATTGCAGGCGTACGCGATGTTACTCGTTGCGCTCACCGGCATCGTCCGCATCCTCCAGGTCAAGATCACCCACGACCTCTACAGCGACCCGGGCCAGGAAGTCGACCTCGACGACCTCCACGAGAACATGCGGGCGTGGCGTCGCCGCCTCCGCGTCGGCGTCTTCGGCTACGTCTTCTTCTGGCTCCTGGCGTACATCCTGGGGATCGTCCGCTACATCCTCCGCTATCAGGTGCTCTGGATCTGAGCCACCTCCGGCCGTCCACCCGCCTCAACTGTTGTACGGCTCTTCGTCCCGGTGGTGGTCCGGATTCTCGTTCTCGAGCGCGTCGGTCTCTCGCTCGAGCGAGTCGTGTTCGATGTCCTGGCGGCGCGCTTCCTCTCGCGCTCGCTCGCGTGCTTCCCGCTGGGCGTCGGTGAGTTCGTCGTCTTCCTCGGGTTCCTCGTCGGCTTCCGTCTCGAGGTCGACGTCGCGCCCGTGTTCGCGGTCGTTGTCGTCGGTCATGGTCTCGGTCGGGGCTACCGGGTAGGAACGAAAAGGCGTTGGGCTTGCGATAGACGCTCCTCACCAGGGGTCGCCCGAGGCGAGGTCGACCTCGCTGTCGCCGCGCTCGGACGGACAGATGTCCGCGAGCGTACACACGTCGCAGTCGGGGTTGCGCGCGTCACACACCGCGCGCCCGTGGTCGATACAGAGGTGGGTGAACTGCTGCCAGTCGTCCTCGTCGACGAGCGCCATCAGTGCCTCTTCGATCCGCTCCGGCGTCGACTCCGTCGTCAGCCCCAGCCGTCTCGAGAGGCGCATCACGTGCGTGTCGACGACGATTCCCTCGACGATGTCGTGGCCGTGCTGGAGGACGACGTTCGCCGTCTTCCGCCCGACACCCGGCAAGTCGGTGAGTTCAGCCATCGTATCGGGCACCTCGCCGTCGTGTTCCTCGAGGATCTTCGTACACGCCTCCCGGATGTAGCTCGCCTTGTTGTTGTAGTAGGTGATCGAACTCAGCGCCTCGGCGAGTTCCTCCTGGGGTGCGTTGGCGTACGCCTCCGCCCCGCCGTAGGTCTCGAAGAGGTCCGCAGTCACGCTGTTGACCCGCTCGTCGGTACACTGCGCCGAGAGCACGACCGCGATCAACAGTTCGAGCCGATTCGAATAGCGCAGTGAGATCGTCGAGTCGGGGTAGGTCTCCTCGAGTCGGTCGACGATCTCTGCGGCCTGTGCCTCGTGTGTCTCGAGCGGCGTTCCCATCACCCGCCTGTTTCGCGAGCGCCGTGTTGAGGGTTCGGATTTTCCAGGTCTCGATACGTAAGCGGAACGACCCGACGGAGAGGGATACAATTATTATCCAGAACGTATATTAATTTAAGAGATGGGGTGGGCGACCCGCGCTGAACGCTGGCGCACGCGCACACGGGGTACTACGATGACTCAGAACGACACGCTCGAATTCGATACGACGCAGTCGCCGGCGAATGGCGACCTGCTCGACGCACTGCTCGACGAACTCAAAGACGACCAGGGAGGTGCACGGAAGACGGCCCTGCGGCGTGCACTCGGCGTCGAAGAGACGACCAGTTCCGGGGTCCGTCTCGACCACCTCCAGTCGAGAGTCGACGCCCTCGACGCCTACACCGACGCACTCGAGGCGTTCATCGACGAGAACGGGACTGCTGACGACGTCTTCAGTGACCTCGGCGACCTCAGCGAGGAGTTCGACGACCTCTCCGAAACCGTCGCCGCGCTCGAGCAGACCGACGACTCGCTCGACGAGCGTCTCGCGGACGTCGAGCGGACGCTCGACTCGTTCGCCGACCGGTGTTCGCTGATCGAAGAGAGCACGCGCACGCTCCGCCAGGACTACGCGGCGACGCGCGACGACCTCGAGTCGTCCGTCGAGAACCTCTCGAGTGGTCTCGACAACCTGACCGAACAGATCAAAGTCCTCAGCGACCGGCTCACCACCGAGACGACCGACCTCGAGTCCGAAATCGACAGCCTGCACGCCCGTCTGGACACGCTCGAGGCGACCGTCGACGAGGACGTCGAGCGGGCGACCGGCGAGATTCGAACCGACCTCGACGAACTCGAGGGCCGTCTCGAGGAGTACGGCCAGTGGCGCGAGTCGATTCGCGCGACGTTCGAGTGAGGAGTTCGACGACCCGCGGTCGGTTGTGTATTCTCTCCGAGCCGTGACCTTTAAGCGGTCGTCACTCACCTGTGGGTATATGAAAGCAACGGCCATGGCCCACCCCATCCAGGGACTCGTCAAGTATCACGGAATGCGTGACGACATCGAACGCCTCCCCTACCACGACAGCATCAGCGTCTGTACGGCCCCCAGCCACACGCGCACCACCGTCGAGTTCTCGATGGACTGTGACGACGACGTCTACGTCGTCGACGGCGAGGAACTCGAGGGCCGGGCGTTCGACCGACTCGAGACCGTCGTCGACAAGGCGCGTGGCCTGTCCGACGCCGCCCACACGGTGTATCCGGTCCGCATCGAGAGCGAGAACAGCTTTCCCTCGAACGTCGGTCTCGGCTCGTCGTCGTCGGGCTTCGCCGCCGCGGCAATGGCGCTCGCGGAGGCCGCCGAACTCGACGCCTCGCTCGCCGAGATATCGACCATCGCGCGCGTCGGCTCCGCCTCCGCCGCGCGGTCGGTGACCGGCGCATTCTCACAGCTCTACACCGGACTCAACGACGAGGACTGCCGTTCTCGCCGCATCCCGACGAACCTCCACGAGGACGTCAAGACGGTCGTCGCGCTCGTCCCCTACCACAAAGAGACCGAGTCCGCACACAGAGAGGCCGCCGACAGCCACATGTTCCAGGCGCGAAACGCACACATCCACGGACAGATCGCCGAGATGCGCGACGCGCTGCGCGACGACGACTTCGAGCGCGCGTTCGAACTCGCCGAACACGACTCGCTCTCGCTCGCCGCGACGACGATGACCGGTCCCGCAGGCTGGGTCTACTGGCAGCCTGCGACCCTCGCCGTCTTCAACCGCGTGCGCGAACTCCGCGAGGAAGAGGGTATTCCCGTCTACTTCTCGACCGACACCGGCGCGAGCGTCTACGTCAACACGCTCGAGGAACACGCCGAGTACGTCGAAGAACAGGTCGCCGACTGCGGCGTCTCGACGACCACCTGGGGCGTCGGCGGTCCCGCCCGCTTACTCGAGGACGAAGACGACCACCTGTTCTGACACCCCTTTAGCCGGGACACGCCTTTTCACCTCACCGTCCGTAGCTCGAGTATGCACGTCGTCGTCCTCGGTGCGGGCTACGCCGGCCTGGTCCTCACGCGGCTGCTCGAGCGGGAGGTGCCCTCCTCGGCCGATCTCACCCTCGTCGACGAATCGCCCGCACACCTCGTCCAGCACGAACTCCACCGGGTGATCCGTCGGCCCGCCCTCGCAGCCGAGATTTCGATCCCGCTCGAGGAGGTTCTCGAGCGCGCGACCGTCCGCGTCGCCCGCGTCGAGTCGGTCGACACCGACGAACGTGTCGTCCACCTCGACGACGGCACCCTCGAGTACGACGTCGGCGCGGTCTGTCTCGGCGCACAGACGGCCTTCTACGGACTCGAGGGCGTTCGCGAACACGCGATTCCGCTGAAGTCGCTCGACGACGCACTCGAGGTTCGTCGCACCGTCCTCGAGCGGGTCACCTCGAGCGAGGGGCGCGCGCGGATCGTCGTCGGCGGGGCGGGTCTCTCCGGCGTCCAGGTCGCGGGCGAACTCGCCGAACTCGTCGACGAGGAGGAACTCGACGCGGCGGTCGTCCTCGCAGAACGCTTCTCACAGGTCGCGCCGAACTTCCCGCCCGCCTTCCAGCGTGCCGTCGCCGCCGCGCTCGAGGGCCGCGGTGTCGACGTGCGAACCGACGCGGTGATCGTCGGAGCCGACGAGCGCCACGTCGAACTCGAGGGCGAACCCGACCTGGCGTACGACGCGTTCGTCTGGACGGGCGGCATCCGTGGTCGGAGCGCGCTCGCGGGCGAACGTCCGGTCGTCAGGAGCGACCTCCGACTCACCGCGCGGACGTTCGCCCTCGGTGACGCCGCCCGCGTCGTCGACGGCGACGGCCAGGCCGTCCCGGCGAGCGCCCAGTCGGCCGTCCGCGAGGCCCGAACCACAGCCGAGAACGTCTCGCGACTCGTCAGCCACGACCTCGCCGGCGATGCCGTCTTCGAACCGCGCCTCGAGCAGTTCACCTTCGACACCCCGGGGTGGCTCGTCAGCGTCGGCGACGACGCCGTCGCCCAGGTCGGTCCCTCTGTCGTCACCGGCGCGGCCGCCACCGCGTTGAAAGCGACCGTCGGCGTCGGCTACCTCTCCTCGGTTGGCGCGATTAGCAACGCCCTCGATCTGGTCTCGAGCGAGGCCACCATCGCCTCCCGGTCGGTGCGCGAACGCGCCGGTCGCAGGCGGCGCTGAACGGCTTTCAGAAACTGTGCCCACCGTCGGTTGCACAGTCAGGACCAGCGGTCGAGCCCCGTCTGGACCACGCTGGCTTCGATCCGCTCGAACCCGCGTGCCACCTCGCCCTCGTCGACGCCCCACTCGTCGACCACGTAGGCGCGCGCCGCCGCGATGTCGGGGTCGATCAGGGTGTCGACCTCGTACTCGTCGGTGACGGTCGGGTTCCTGAACAGTTCGCGCACCCGGTCGCCGTGTTCGACGTGCTCACCGCGCGCCTCGAGCGCACTCCAGAGGTCGCCGTGTTCGGCGATCGCTTTCAGCGCCGTCTTCGGACCCACACCGGAGATACCGGGGTTGAAGTCCGTCCCGATCATGATCGCCGCGTCGATCAGCCCCTCGAGCGTCAGGCCGTGTTTCTCGAGGGTCGCCTCGAGCGACATCCGCTCGGGGTTCCCGCTGCTCGTCAGCTGTCGGAGCGTCTCCGGCGCGCCGAAGAGCAACGCGTCGTAGTCCTCGGAGCCGACGTAGTCCGCGTCACCGCGTCGGGCCATGTGCGCCGCCTGCGCCTCGCCCTCGGCCGGCGCTTCGACCACGGGAACGTCGAGCAGCGCCAACAGCTCGCGGCTCGTCGTCTGAATCGTCTCCGTCAGCCGCTGGGTGCGCGACTCGAGCTGGGCGATGGCGACGGCGTCGCCCTCCTCGCGCGCGGTCTCGAGCTGTTCCTCGTAGGTGGCGCGCTGCTCACGCCGGGATTCGATCTCGTCGGCTTTGAGTTCGGAGGGACCGCCGTCGAAGACCATGACCGGCGTCAGGTCGTGTTCGAAGAACTTCGCCAGCCCCGAGACGATGCCGATCAGGTTCGCGACCTCGGTACCGTCGGCGGTGGTGTAGGTCTCGCTCGCCGTCCACTTGACAGTCGTCGTCAGGTAGCGGTAGAGCCAGTTGTGTGCGTCGACTGCGACCACCGATCCGCCGAGGTCCTCGAACGGCACCTCCTCGATGACGGCGATCTCTCGCAGTGCTGCGTTTCCCATCACCCTCCGTATGGCCGCGGTGGATTTGATAGTTGGTATTCGACGCCCGCGGCCGTGAGAAGCGGGCTACTCGCGGCCGTCGTCTACAGTTCTCGGCTCGTTTTTTGGGGCCTCTCCGAGACGGGCTGGCGGCCCTCGCTCGAGACGCGCCGCGAGAAATTCACGCTCCGCGTCGGTCAGCTCTCGCTCGCGAAACCGCTCGAGCCCGCGCCAGTAGGCGTCGGCCCGCTCAGCCGTGGGCGGGTACTCGAGGACCAACTCCGAGAGTCCCGTCTCTTCGCCGGTGTAGCCGAAGCCCGCCCGGGCGAGTGCCTCGTAGGCGAACGGGTTGTTGACCGCGATCCGGACGCGCTCGTAGTCGCGCTCGAGTGCGCGCTCGCGTACGAGACTCACCAATCGGGGACCGATTCCCTCCCCACGCAGGTCGCGCCTGACGGTAATGTAGCGCAGCCAGAGCGTCCGCTCGTCCGTCCGGTCCTCGTTGAACGCGACCGCCGCGACGATCGAGTCGTCCTCGAGAAGTGGGGTACGCGAGCCCTCGGCGGAGTGGCCACTCGAGTCGCCGTGGGTGGACCGGGCACGTTCCGCTCCCCCGGTGGTGCGCTCGGCCGACGCCTCGGCGCTCGCGACTCGAGCGACGGCCTTCCCCGTACTCGTCATGACGAACTTCCCGGCGTAGCTGAAGCGTTCGTAGTCGAGTCTGAGCTTCGGCCCGTCGGGTGGCCAGCCGAGTACGACGAACTCGAGTTTCTCGGGGTCTGGTGCGCTCACGTGGGACGGTTGGGTTTCGACGCCCAAAGCCGTCCGGATTCCGCGCAGGACCCGACAGCGGTGTCTCTCGCACGCGCCGCAGGTGTGACCAAGGCTTTTGGCGCGCTCCGTGGTAGGGAGGGGCTATGAGTGGCGAGTCAGAGGTGTCGACGGAGTTCGGTGTCGGGGGCGTCGCTGGCTGGGTACTCGGCGGGGCCATCGGCGGGGCCCTCGGCGCGCTCGCCTTCGGTCTCCTCGTCTGGTTCGTCGACCCCGAGGTCGTCGAGGTGGTGATCCCCTCGATCTACGGCTTCGACGAAGGTGGCTCCATCGGCTGGGCGATCCACACCGCCCACGGGGCGGTCCTCGGCGTCATCTTCGGCTTCATCGTCACGCGGTCGGTCGTCCTCGGCGCGCTGCGCTCGCCCGTCGAGACCGACCCGATCGCCGGTGCCTCGCTCACCCTCCGCCTCGCCGGGGCGGGCTTCGCCTACGGTCTCGCCGTCTGGGCGATCCTCCCGCTGCTGTTGCTCCCCGCCTGGGCGGGCGCCGTCGGCGGCGAGGCCGCAGAGTTCCCCGGTGCCGCCGTCGAGACGCTCGCGGGCCACGCCGTCTTCGGCATCGTCCTCGGTCTCGTCTTCGGGACCGTCGCCGACCTGACCGCCCGCCAGACTGACGACCCGCTCGAGGAGTGAGATGCGCGTCGCTGGCTCACTCCCGGCCGAGCGCGTCGAGCGCTTCCTCGAGTCGACGGCCGTCCCGCTCAGACTCGCCTGTCGAACGCCCGCGGACACCGCCTGGATCGTCTCGCTCTGGTTTCGCTACACCGATGGCAGCCTCCAGTGTGCGACCGCGGCCGAGTCGGACCTCGTGACCTTCCTCGAGTCGGATCCCCACGTCGGCTTCGAGGTGTCGACCAACGATCCGCCCTACCGGGGCGTCCGGGGCAACGGGACGGCGACGCTCGCCCCCGACCCGGAGAAGGCCCTCCTCCGTGACCTCCTCGAGCGTTACCTCGGGACGACCGACGCGCCGCTGGCCGAGCGCTTACTCGACCCGTCGCGTTCGGAGGTGTCGATCACCATCGAGCCAGCGGTCGTCTCCGGATGGGATTACTCGAGGCGGATGAGTGAGTAGGGCTTCGTGGCGCGCTCGGCGAGGTCGGGTGGGTGACGCTCGAGATCGCTCGAGGGCGTCGCCCCTAAGTACCGGCGGAAAGAGCAAGCGCCTTAAACCTGGACACCAAACCGATGGTTGCGCGTGGATGGTCTAGTGGCAGGACCTGAGCCTTCCAAGCTCATGGCCCGGGTTCAAATCCCGGTCCGCGCATTTCTGCTGCGAGCAACACCGCGAGCAGCAGAAATCTCAAAAGGGATTTGAATTACGCGAGTCGCAGCCCGCACAACCGAGCGCAGCGAGGTGAGCAGGACCGTCTCGCAGTCGGGTTCAAATCCCGGTCCGCGCATATTTTCACGCGAGCAACTTCGCGAGCGTGAAATATCGAACAGAGGGATTTGAAGTATACCGCTGTGGTACCGATATGGCATCGACTCGCCGCTGAGAGTCACGTCGCTCGAGGCGTCACGCTTGAACGATCGTTACTGCACGCTCGAGGACCCGGAAGTGACGAACGGATTGACTGATATCAGGAAGACGGCCAAATACCACATCCCGACGCAGTATGTCGATTCGCCAAAGCCAAAGTCCCCTAATTATTAGGTGTTTGTATAGAGAACAACAAAGACAGACACTAGCGCACTCGATTGATTCCTGTGATCGTCTCTCACTGATGAACTGGATGGATCACGAACGTGGGTGCGACAAAGGTGCATACTCATGTCACAATATAACTCGGCGGACACGCCCGATTCGGATCACATCCACGACGAGCAAACACGAGACAGGAAACCAACTGATCGCGATTGTCCGTGCTGTCGAGTATGCGGGTTGACTGCCGAGAGGGCCGAGGAAGTTGACGAACTGTCAGACCACCACGACCATCGGGACCGAGATCACGATCGGCAGGTGGAAGAACACCACGAACCTTCCGACCATGCGCATGATGGTCACGCAAGTCACGATCACGAGGCTCACGTTGACCACGCGGGTCACGAGGAGATGTTCAAGCAGCGTTTTGTCGTCTGCTTCGTCCTCTCACTTCCAGTTCTTTACTACAGCGAGATGCTTCAGGAGTGGTTTGGCTATACAGCAGTAGCGTTCCCCGGTAGCGAGTTCATCGCGCCAATCCTCGGAGCCGTCGTGTTCATCTATGGTGGCGTCCCGTTCCTGCGGATGGGTGCTGTCGAGGCGCGCAACCGCGAGCCGGGAATGATGTTGTTGATCTCGCTGGCGATCACCGTTGCCTTCGTTTACAGCATCGCCGCGGTCGGCTTCGGCATCGGGGAGCCACTGTTCTGGGAACTCGTCACGTTGATCGTCATTTTTCTGCTCGGGCACTGGATTGAAATGCGCAGTGTCCGGCGCGCCTCCGGAGCGTTAGATGAACTCGCCGAGTTGATGCCGGATACTGCCGAGCGGATTACCGACCGCGGAGATGTCGAAGAGGTTCGTGTTGACGATCTCGCGGGAGACGACCTCGTCCTCGTTCGACCTGGAGCGAACGTTCCCGCCGACGGTATCGTTGAAGAGGGGGAATCGAACGTCAACGAGGCGATGATCACGGGCGAATCACAACCCGTCAAGAAGGAACCCGGTGACGAGGTAATCGGTGGGACAACAAACCGTGATGGCAGTCTCCGTGTTCGCGTTACTGCGACGGGTGAGGAGACGACCCTCTCGGGGATCATGCGTTTGGTCGAAGAGGCACAACAGAGTCGATCTCGAACCCAGGTTCTCGCCGACCGAGCGGCGGGTTGGTTGTTCTATGCCGCGATTGGTGTGGCAGCTATCACCGCTATCGCATGGACAGTCGCCATCGGTTTTGGGTTGGGGGTCGTTGAGCGGGTCGTTACGGTCTTGGTGATTGCCTGCCCACACGCACTGGGGCTCGCTGTTCCCTTAGTTGTCGCCATCAATACGACGATGGCGGCGCGAAACGGGATGCTCATCCGCGACCGGATCGCTATGGAGGAAGCCCGCAATCTCGATACGATCGTCTTCGATAAGACTGGCACTCTCACGAAAGGTGAACAGGGAGTCGTCGATGTCACCACGACGGATGGCTGGAACGAAAACGAGCTGTTGGCAGTGATGGCCGCTGCCGAAGGCGATTCCGAACACATGATCGCGGAGGCGATCCGCGAAGAAGCAGATGACCGTGGACTCACCGTTCCGAGTGTACGCGAATTCGAGGCGCTTGGAGGCCGCGGAGTTCGTGCAACTGTTGAAGTAGATGCTGCTGCCACCTCTGGTGTGGACGGTGATCAGGATCGAGATAGTGAAACGGTCCACGTCGGCGGTCCAAACCTTCTCCGCCACCTCAACGTTGAACCTACTGCTGATCTCGAAGCGTTCGCCGATGAGGCTGGTTCTCGCGGACAGGGCGTCGTGTATTTGATTCGAAACGGCGATGTGGTAGGGGCAGTTGCACTCGCAGACGTGATTCGCGACGAGAGCTTTGAGGCGATCGACGCTCTCCACGGGATGAATGTCGAAGTTGCGATGCTCACCGGGGACTCCGAGGATGTCGCTCGTGCCGTCTCCGAAGAACTCACTATTGATACGTACTTCGCTGAAGTCCTTCCAGAAGACAAGGACAAGAAAATCATCGAACTACAAGAACAGGGCAAACTGGTAGCAATGGTCGGCGACGGAGTGAACGATGCACCTGCACTAACACGGTCTGACGTCGGGATTGCTATTGGCTCGGGAACCGACGTCGCCGTGGAGTCCGCCGATGTCGTCCTCGTCGAGAACGATCCGCGAGACGTTGCCCATCTCGTCCGATTGAGCCGGAAGAGCTACCGAAAGATGCAGGAGAATCTCGTGTGGGCAGCTGGTTACAACGTGTTTGCACTCCCACTCGCAGCGGGCGTTCTCGCACCAATTGGAATCTTACTCTCGCCAGCAGTCGGTGCTGTTCTCATGTCTGTAAGTACGGTAATCGTCGCGATCAATGCACAGCTGCTACGCCGTGCCGATCTCAGCGTTTGAAGCAATCAGATAACAAATCCACACAGTTTGGCAAGCCCAGATTTCAACAGCGGGAATTACCCCAGTGTTCAAGACTCGAAACGTGGTGTTTCGTATTATGGCCGCTGACGACTCCTTAGTCCGAACGCTTCTAATCGTGATCGCTGTGATTCTCCTCTTCCCATTCCTCATGATGGCGCTCATGATACCGCTGATGGGTGTCTGGGGGTGGGGTCACATGTGGAACGGAACGGGAACAACGTGGATGTGGCTGATCATGTCTATTGCACCGTCACTCGTGGTTCTTGGGATCGGGTACCTGTTGTATCAAGCACTTCGCCGGTCGAGCGAACGCCAGACAGACCCTGCTCTTGCGGAACTTCGGACCGCCTACGCCCGCGGCGATCTATCGGACGAAGAGTTCGAAGAACGGCGCGAACGCCTCCGACGAGATCTGTAATTCTTGTTGGGAAAACAACCACACCGACACGGGTAGTGTCGCTATTTTCCCCGCGATTAGCGATTACTGAGGCGGGAACCACGGAACCACGCCAAATTGCGCTGTGAAGGCATCTGAGACACGAAATCTGCGTCAGAGCGTCCTGCTGCCTTCCAGGCTCATGGCCCGGGATTTGAATTACGCGAGTCGCAGCCCACGCAACCGAGCGGAGCGAGGTGAGCAGGACCGTCTCGCAGTCGGGTTCAAATCCCGTGGTCGTAGTGACGAACTGCACGACCTCGTCACGGATACAGAAACTCGAGTGTACGCACGCACACACCTCACCGGCTCTCGACGACGGCGTAACAGTTCCCGCTCGAGACCGTACACTCCCGTACCGAGAGACCGCTCTGCTCGAGGTCGGCGTCGAACTCGTCGGGGTCGTAGATGTGGTAGAAGCGTGCGACGGGGTCGCCGCCGGGGAGGGTCCAGTCGACGGTGGTGTCGAAACCCTCGTCGTGGCCGTCGAAGGTCGGGTGGGCGGTGCTCCAGGCGCTGACGAGTGCGCGGCCGCCGGGGGCGAGGACGCGCTCGAGGGCGGCGAGGCTGGCGATGCGGGTCTCTCGGGTGGGCAGGTGGTGGAGTGTGGCGACGTAGACGGCGAGGTCGATGGTGTCGCTCGCGAGCGGCAGTGTAGCGGCGTCGCCCTCGAGGAGGTCGAGCTGGTCGTCGAAGCCGCGTTCGCGTGCGCGGGTGCGGCCGGTCGCTAAGAGGCCGCGGCTGAGGTCGAGACCGACGACGCGGTCGGTGCGGGTCGCGAGGAGTTCGGCGTGGCGGCAGTTTCCACAGCCGAGGTCGAGACCGACCCGGCCCGGCGGGCAGTCGGCGACGAACGACTTGACCTCCGGCCAGGCGTACTCGCGCGTGGCAGCGAAGTGGGTGGCGATGCGCTCGTAGGTCGCTTTCACCGCGGCCGTCCTGGCGGTTCGCGACGGGTCTCCGTCGGGCCGGTCGTCCATTGGTGGCTCTCTGTGTGCGCACGCCGAAAAAGGATTGCTGAACGCGCGCGAGCGCAACACGATTGTGTCTCGAGCGCGTTCGTTGTACGGATGGAAACCGGGTCTCGCCCGCTCGAGCGCCTCGGCGGGCAACGCGTCGTCGTCGCGCTCGGGGTGGTGTACGTGGCCATCGCCGTCTGGTGGGTCAGCGGACAGCTAGCCGCCGGCGTCTCCCCGGTGAGTGCGGCTATCGTCTTCGCGCTCATCGGCGGGCCGGGGGTGAGTCTCGTCTACGGTGGCCGTCGACTGCCGGCGCTCGGCGTCCACGATGCCTTCTCCGTGGACGTCGCCCGGTGGTGTCTCCTCGCGTTCGCTCTCATGTGTGGTCTCCTCGGGCTGTATCACGTCCAGCCGGATGCGACGCTCGCCGGGTCGTTCCAGACGGTGCTCATCCTCACGGCGCTGAGTACCGTCGCCGGGTTCGGCGTCGGGACGCAGAACGCCCGCGCGAAGACTCGCGAGCGCGAACTCGAGCGCAGGAACGCCGAACTCGAGGCGGCGCGGGCGGACCTCGAGACGGCCGTCTCGGAACTCGAGGCGTCGAACGAGCGTCTCGAGCAGTTCGCCTACGCCGCCAGCCACGACCTCCAGGAGCCGTTGCGGATGGTCTCGAGCTACCTCGGCTTGCTCGAGCGCCAGTACGGGGACGACCTCGACGAGACCGCCCTCGAGTACGTCGCGTTCGCCGTCGATGGGGCCGAACGGATGCGTGAGATGGTCGACGCGCTCCTCGAGTACTCGCGCGTCGAGACGCGTGGGAACGCGTTCGAACCGGTCGACCTCGAGACGCTCCTCGCGGACGTACGGAAGGACCTCGAACTGTCGATTCATGCGAGTGAGGCCGCGCTCACCGTCGACGACTTACCGCACGTCTACGGCGACGCCCGTCAGTTACGGCAGGTGTTTCAGAACCTGCTCTCGAACGCGATCTCCTACAGCGGTGACGCTCCACCGCGGGTGCGTGTCTCCGCCGAACCGGAGGACTCGATGTGGACGGTTTCGGTCAGTGACGCGGGCGTCGGCATCGATCCGGAGGCCCACGAGCGCGTCTTCGGCGTGTTCGAACGCCTGCACACGCAGGAGGAACAGCCGGGGACGGGCATCGGTCTCGCCCTGTGTAAACGCGTCGTCGAACGCCACGGGGGGACGATCTGGCTCGAGTCGATACCCGGTGAGGGGACGACGGTCTCGTTTACGCTTCCGGCGGCCGACGACTCGTGACGGCATCTCAGACGAGGACGGCGAACAACAGCAACGCGACGGTGAGCATGAACGCCGCGTGTTTCACGCCGGACTCGACGGCACCGGTGCTCAGCTGTCCGGCGATGAGTCCCGAGAGCACGCCCTGGACGAGCGCCGCGTGGTAGAACAGCCGCGTGTACGCCTCGGCGGTGGCTGCGTCGATCCCACCCAGGCCGCTCGAGTCGACCGCGCTGCCGACGCCGTCGACCTCGACCGACTCCGTCGGCAGGTTCGGCAGGAGGTAGGCGGCCAGGATCACGATGATGAACAGGAAGACGAGAAACGAGACGTAGACGACGACCGTGTACTCGAGCATGGCGCTCGCGCGCTCGCGCTCGAGTCGGCGGTCGGCGGCGGCCTGGCGGGCGGCGATGCGCAGGACGGTCGCGAGCTGGCCGCTGGCATTCATCGCCTCGGTGAGCAGGGTGACGACCCGGGCGGTCGTGTGTGTCCTGACCCGGGCCTCGAGGCGCCAGAGCGCGCTCGCGAGGTCGCCGCCCCACTCGAGGTCGGCCCAGAGGCGGTCGAGTTCGTCGCCGAGTGCGCCGAGGTCCGAGCCACGGACGTGGCCGAACGCGGTGACGATGGGCATCCCCGCCCGGTTGACGCTCGCGAGTCGGTCGAGCAGGTCGGGAATCGCGGCTTCGATCGCACGGACGCGCCGCCGATGGAGTTCGTAGGGGGTGGCGAAGGTGACGAAGACGAACAGCGTCGCGAGCGCGACGGTGGTGTCGATTGCGGCCACAGCGGAGAGCGGCGACTCGAGCGCCCCACTGATCCCTGCCGTTCGGAGCAGGTCGGCGACGACGACGGCTGCGGCGAGCGGGAGCGTGAGTGCGAGCACCCGCCGGGGCCGGGCGACGACCGACTCGAGCGGGTTCGCGAGGCGTGCGCGGACGGCGCGAAACCGCCGGTAGGTGCGCAGGCGGGTGACGGTTCCGTCCGTGTCGTCGCCGGCGCCGTCTGCTCGCGTCGGCGGTGTCGCGTCGACCGTCACGTCGTCCGCCCGGCCGCCCGCGACCGTGACGGTCCGGCCGGGGTCGAGCGAGTCGGTGACCGTGCTCAGGTAGACGACGAACGCGAGGTTGCCGAACGGGAGGATGACGTAGACGAGCACCTGCAGTGGGCCGAGGGTCTCACCGATCGAGAAGCCGATGACGACGAGGATCGTGATCAGAAACAGCGGCCCGGCGACGAGGACGGTCACGTACGCCTCGGCGAGTGTCGCGAGTATCTCGACCGTACTCTCCTGTCGTGACTGGGCTTCCTCCCGGTAGTCCCGGTACTCGTCTTCGAGGAACGCAGAGAGGCTGTGCCCGCTCTGGAGGACGCTCACGAGGTTCTCGGTGAACTCACGAAAGCCGTCGCTCGCGGTTCGTCGGCCGGTCTCTTCGACGGCGGTGACGACGTCCATGCCGAAGGTGTCGACGTTCCTGACGGCGACGGCGAACTCGTCTGCGGCCGCCCCGTAGGTGTCCGCGTTCTCCGCGGCGATGCGAACGATCTTCGAGAACTCCATGCCACTCTTCGAGAGCGCGTAGAGCAGCGCGACCGTCTCCGGCAGCGTGGCGTCGATCCGCCGCGCCCGTTCGTTCGCGACGTACGCGGGATACCACCAGCGCAGCCAGTAGGTGCCGAAGGCGGCCACCACGCCGAGGGTGAGCGTCGAACTGGCGAACAGGGCGGTCACCTCGAGCGCGCTCAGCGCCGGCACCCGCGCGAGAGAGGCGAGAAACTCGAGCGTGCCCGGGAGACGCGCCTCGAGCGTCGCGGTGTCGACGGGCAGGAGCGCGAGCAGCCCCCAGATCGCGTAGACGCCGAGGACGCTCGCGGTGATCGCCGCGACGCCCGCGTAGAGGTAGGTCTTCGAGCCGTACTCGCGGTAGGTCGCGGCGACGTGGGCGCTCTCGAGTGCGGCCCGTCGGTTCGGGTGCTCGGCCCGAAACTCCGCGACCGAGTCACCGAAGGCGGCGATCGAGATGCGCGCCAGTGCGTCGTCGACGCCCCGGTGAGAGCGAGCGAGAACGACCGGCGCGAGTACGAGCGCGACGAGTACCAGCGAGGCGAGGTGTACGGGTGTCATGGTGGCTGTGGCTCACGGCGTCGACTCGAGCGAGGTCTCGCGCTCGATCCGCTCGCGGACGCTCTCGCTATCGGCGTAGTACTCGCCGACCAGCGCGGTGAACCGGCGGTAGTCGTCGACGCCGTGTTCGCGGGCGTACGCGAGAAACCGTTCTCTGTGCCCGAGTTCGGTTCGCAGTTCGCGCTCGCTCCAGCCGCGTTCCTCGCGGATGGCCGCGAGGACGTGGGTGCTCTCGCCCTCGAAGCTGTCGGCCGTCGCGTCCCACGTGTAGGCGGTCGAGTAGTCGAGTTCGCCGGTTCGCGGGTCGACGCCGTCGATCTCTGCGATGACGTTCGTCCGCCTGACCCGTTCGTCCCCGAGTCTGGTCAGCGTCTGCACGGAGAGGATGTCGAGGCTCTGGACCATCGCGCGCGGAACGTTGATCGGGTCGTTCTCGAGGCGGTTGATGACGGTCTGGACGGAGTCGGCGTGCATCGTCGAGTAGGTGGTGTGGCCGGTGTTCATCGCCTGGAAGAGCGTCATCGCCTCTTCGCCGCGGACCTCGCCGACGACGATGTACTCGGGGCGGTGGCGGAGCGCCGACCGGAGCAGGTCGTACATCGTGACGTTCGTACCGTCGTAGCGGTGTTCGCGTGTCACCGCGGAGAGCCAGTTCTCGTGGTGGAGTCTGAGTTCGCGGGTGTCCTCGATGGTCAGCACTTTCGAGCGCGGCGGGATGAACATCGAGATGGCGTTCATACTCGTCGTCTTGCCGCTGGCGGTGCCGCCGGCGAAGACGAGGCTCTTGTTGTGTTCGATCGCGAGCCAGAGGTAGGCCATCTGCTCGACGCTGAACGTGCCGTACTCGATCAGGTCGACCGGCGTGAGCGGTTCGTCGGCGTACTTGCGAACGGTGAACGCAGAGCCGCGCGGCGTCACCTCTTCGCCGAGGGCCAACTCGGCGCGTGAGCCGTCCGGCAGCGTCGCCTCGACGAGCGGGTCTCCGATCGAGATGTGCCGGCCTGCGTGCTGGGCGAGGCGGACGACGAACCGGTCGAGGGCCGCTTTCTCGAACGAGACGTTCGTCCTCACGTCCGCGTACTCGTCGTGGTAGACGAAGATGGGGACGCCGTAGCCGTCACAGGAGATGTCCTCGACGTGGGGGTCGTTGAGTATCGGCGTCAGTCGTCCGTACGCGCGGAAATCACGATTGACGTAGTAGAACAGCCGGTAGAACGTCGCCGCGTCGACCTCGACGGCGTAGCGCTCGAGGTACTCCCGGACCGTCTCGAACAGGCGGCGTTCGGCGTCGTCCTCGTCGTGGTCTGCGTACAGCAGCGGCTCGCGTACGTCCGCGAACAGTGCGTCGAGGAGGGTCCGTTCGCGTTCGCTGAGACTCGGCTCGACGGTCTGGTAGGCGTGGCGGTGGCGGTCGTGGTCGAACGCGATTCTGACGAACGAGAACGGCGCGTCGACCCAGTAGCGCGCGACTTCCTCGTAGTCGTCGTCCGGTTCGAACGCCACGAGCGGCCCGTGGGCCGTCGGCTCGTACGGACCGATCTCGAGCGTCGAACCGCGCAGAACGTCCACCGTCCGTGCCGTCGAGCGACGGAGCCGCTCGAGTACCGCCCGAGCGCCACGGCCGTCGAGCGACCGGGCGCTCGCGCTCGGGTCCGTCGTCGCCGCTCGTTCGGTGGTCGCTCGGCCGTCGGCGGGTTGCTCGTCGTCTCCGGTCATCGGTGCGTTCGCGGGTGGTCCCGTGTTCGTCCCTCCCGTGGCACTCGCGTGGTATAAATCGGCTGGCCGTTTCGGCTGGCGGGCGATTGCACAGACCGGGGTCGGGCGGTACGTTGATACCGCGTGAGTACCAACGTACGGCCACGCGATGAGGCGCGACCATTTCACGCTATCTGTCAGCAACATCGACTGGGTCGAGACCGGCGAGCAGCCACGGCGTCCCGCCGTATCGATCGACTTCACCGGTCCAGCCACGCTGCTTCGTGAGCGCCTCACCGGACCCGACGGCGACCTCCTCGAGGCACACGAGACCGACGCGTCGCTCAGGCTCCAGGCACCGCTGGGGGAGGAGGCGACCGGCGTCGTCAGCGTCACGAACCGGATCACCGGCGACTTCATCCTCGAACTCAACGAGGACGCAGACGACGTCCTCCGCTTCGTCAGGGCCGCTCGAGGCTACGGCGAGGCGACGAGCGACGAGGAGGGGCGGTACGACGTGACGATCACTCTCGACGGTGAGCCGTTCGTCAGCTACGAGAAACGCACGTTTCTCGTCTACGACGACGAGGGCAGTCTGTTGCGCCAGCACAGCCTGATCCCCAGCGGCGTCGAACTCTGAGCGGGGCGGTCCCGACGTACCGGAACCGGTAACTATATGGTTTTAGGCTGGCCTAAAGCAGATAACGCCCGGCACACGCCAGGGGGAACTCGATGTCGAACAGCGAACTCCGCACCACGACGACCGACGACCCGTCTCCGCGTCCACTCGAGACGACGACGCCCGTCGTCCTCGAACTCGACGGGGTCACGAAACACTACGGCGACGAGTGTGTCGTCCCCGACCTCTCGCTGTCGGTCCACGAGGGCGAGTTTCTCACGCTCCTGGGACCGTCCGGCTGTGGGAAGACGACGACGCTCCGGCTGATCGCCGGACTCGAGCGCCCAACCGGCGGCGCAATTCGCTTAGAGGGCGAACGCGTCGCCGGCGAGGGCACGTTCGTCCCGCCGGAGCGCCGGGGCATCGGCATCGTCTTCCAGGAGTTCGCCCTCTTTCCACACCTCACCGCCCGGGAGAACGTCGCCTTCGGTCTCAACGGGTGGCCGAAGGCCGAGCGAACCGCCCGCGTCGAGGAGTTGTTGTCGCTCGTCGGCCTCGAGGCGCAGGCCGAGAGCTACCCGGAGGAACTCTCCGGCGGCCAGCAACAGCGGATCGCGCTGGCGCGCTCGCTCGCGCCCGAACCGGAGATTCTGCTGCTCGACGAACCGTTCTCGAACCTCGACGTCGACCTCCGCGTCGAGATGCGCGAGGAGGTGCGACGGATCGTCAAGGAAGCGGGGGTGACGGCCGTCTCCGTCACTCACGACCAGGAGGAGGCGCTCTCAATTTCCGACCGCGTCGCGGTGATGAACGGCGGCGCGATCGAACAGATCGACGAACCCGAAGCGGTGTTCCAGCAGCCGACCTCGCGCTTCGTCGCGGGCTTTCTCGGCCACGCGAGCTTTCTCTCCGGTGACGTCCACGGCGACCACGTCCGGACCGCCCTCGGACGCGTCCTGCGCGACGACGTCCACGGTCTCGCCGAACAGTACGACGGCAGCACCATCGACGTCATGGTCCGTCCCGACGACGTGACGGCGTTTCCGGCGACCGACGTGGAGACCGACGGCCAGGTCGTCTACCGCCGGTATCTCGGGCCGACCATCCTCTACCGCGTCGACCTCGACAACGGCGAGACGATCGAGTGTATGCACAACCACTCGGATACGATCGACCTCGACGAACGCGTCGCCGTCCGCGTCACCGCCGACCACGAACTCGCCTGGTTCCCCGCCGACCACCGCGAGGACTGAGCCGCGTTTCGCGACACCCATGGCGCTCGAGTCACCTTCCTCGTCCGTGTTCGCCTCTCGCAGACGGATCGCCGCCGGTTGCGGGCTCGCCGTTCCGGTGTTCACGCTCGGCGCGATCGTCCTCGCCACCGTCCTCGCTCCGCCCGAGACGTTCACCTGGTCGGAGCGGGCGCTCTCCGACCTCGGGCGTGCCGGCGCACCGACGTTCACCCTGTTCAACGGCGGACTCGTCCTGGGTGGACTGTTCGGACTCCCGTTCGTCTGGCGGCTCTGGATCGGCGCGCGCAACACGCTCGAGCGCGTCGGCACCGGCTGTTACGCCGTCGCGCTCGTCGCCATGGCGCTCGTGGGGGTGTTCTTCCTCGAACACACGACCTGGTACCTCGAGACGGATCTCCACGCGCCGGTGGCGCTGGCCTTTTTCGGAACGGTACCGGTGGCGAACTGGGTGCTCGGTGTCGGAGCGATTCGGGCCGGCGACCGCCGCTGGGGGCTGGTGACGGTGTCTGCGGGAATCGCGCACGTGCTCACGTGGGGACTCTGGCTCGCCTCCCTCGCGACACTCGCCTCGCGACCGATGGCGTGGTTCGCCGTCCCCGAGATGGTCGCCGCCGTCCTCTTCGGCGGGTGGACGATGCTCGCCGCCGTCCGCTTCCTTCGCGAACCGCCGTCCGGGAACGCTCACGATCGATCGTTGAGCCGGTAACTTTCGCTGGATGCAACCCCACAACTCTTAACTCGAAACCGTCCATACGAGCGGTATGCACAAAGACGAGCTTCTAGAACTCCACGAACAGCTCGTGATCATCATGGAGTACTTTTCAGAGCGCGACAGCGTCGACGAGACGCTGTTCGACCCGTACCACGGGCTCGACGTCGACCCGTCTCACGTCCACAAATCGAAGAGCGAGCACAAACACGCCGTCTTCGTCCTCGGGAACGCGCTGGCGAACGCGATGAGCGACGACGAGTTCTCGAGCGCCGGCCGGATCGGCAAGCGCATGGAGGAACTCGCCGACGACGCCGAATCGAAGATCTAGTACGCCGCCACGCGTCGGCTGCAGTGTCGGACCGATACCTGTCAACTGCTTCGACTCCTCAGTCAGGCTACGGACGCTACTAGGCGAAACGTATTTGGCTTGGTTCCCGCTTGTTGGATTATGGATCCGCGCACGCAAGAGCGCGTCGAACGCTGGGACTCTCGCCCGTTCGCAGGCGGTTACGACGGGCTCTCTGATCTCGCCGACCGGGGCTTTTCGGGAGCCGTGACCACCGGCGGGACGTGGCTGTTCATGCTCAACGGCCGCGTCGTCGGCATCGTCGACGGGTCGATGGCCACGTTCGAAGACGCTTCCGGGACGACGTACGTCGCACCGGACCCCGCACTGCCCTTGCTCTCCTCGATGCTCGAGACCGGCGGCGAGACGAAAGCGAAGTACTACACCAACGAGACGCCGCTCACCGAGGTCGACCGGACGCTCACCGAGAAGTCGTTCACCGGCTACGTCGAACTCAGCGAGGGCGTCCTCAGCGGCGACTACTACGTCGTCTACTACGGCGGCCGCCGGATGGCCGCCGCCTACATCGGCAACGCCGAGCGCCTGCTCACCGACGAGGAGGCGTTCCAGCGCGCCGCCGACGAGGTCGGCATCTACGAGGTCACCGAGGTGACTGTCGAGGTGACCGACGTGCCGGGTGCCGCCGGCACCGTCACTGCACCGCCAGCCGAGGAGCCGGCCGAACCCGACACGAGTGACGAACCCGACACCGACGCCATCGCCCTCGGCAGTGGGGATGGCCCGGCCGACGATACCGCCGGAGACGCCGCCTCGAGTCCCACGCCCGAGTCGAGCGACACCTCGACGCTGATCGCGGACGTCGACGTCGACCCGGAACCGGCGGGCATCACCACCGAGGACACCTACGAGCACGAACCCGCCACGGCGGGGATCACCGACGGCATCACCGATCCCGTCGTCGACGAGGCGGAATCCGACGACGAGGGAGCGGGAACCGACACGGACGGGGAGACGGCCGACGGCGACGGTGGACCGACGGCCGAGACCGAGACGGCCGACGGGACGGCGACCGAGGTGGCCGATCGAACGGCGAGCGAGGAGACCACCTCGCAGGTGACGACACCCGCGCCCGAGCCGGACGACCTGGAGCAGGCCGTCGACGAACTCGACGGGAGCGGCCTGCCGTGGGACGACGAAGCCGCCGACGCGACCGACGATGCGGACTCCCCACCCCAGGCCGAGGCGAGTACGCCCACCGAGGACTCGCTCGAGGAGCGCTTCGAAGAGGAGGCACGCTGGCGTGAGACCCGGCGTATTCCGTCGATCGATCCGGAGAACTCGAGCCCCGAGGCGTCCTCGGGTGGACAGGCGGAGTCGCGCCCATCGGCCGGGCCTGACGGGCGACACACGCGCTCTCAGCAGCCGTTCTCGCCCCGTCAGCGATCTCCCGCCAGTGCCGAGAGTACCGCTTCCGGTGCGCCCGAACGGCAAGCGCCAACCGACGCAGTCGGTGACGAAGATCACGCACAGGCAGATACGGAGCCGACGGACGGCTCGGACGACGCTCTCGAGTTCGACATGTTCGAGCGCGAGGACAAGATCGATCAGCTCACCCAGCGCGTCGACGACCTCCAGAGCCAGCGTGACGACCTCGAACGCGAGCGTGCAGCGCTCGCGTCGACCAACCGCGACCTCACCGAGACGATCGAGCAACTCGAGAGACGGATCGCCGACCTCGAGACCCGCCTCGAGGCGGCGAGTTCGCCCGGCCAGGAGGCGGTCGCGACGCCGGCCAGCGACGCTGGGACCGGCGGCCAACAGCTCTCCCCGCGCCAGGCGCTCTCCGGGACGAACCTCTTCGTTCGCTACGGTTCGAAGAGTCAGCCGACGCTCGAGACGGCCCACGCTGGTGAGGCCGACGCGACCGCCGTCGACTCGAACCTCTTGCTCGAACACCACACGCAGTTCTCCGCCGCCGACGCCACCGTCGACGGCCAGCCCTACGAGGCGTTTCTCACCGACACGATCGAGTACCAGTTCGTCGACTGGCTCACCAGGACGCTCCTCTACGAGGTCAGGGATACGGGTCACGCGAACGCACTCGCCGACCTCTACGACGTGATCCCGCGGATCGACCGGGCGGAACTCGGTGCTGCCATCTCACTGGCTGACGACGACACCGAAGACGTTCCCGACGCAGTCACCTTCGACGTCGTCGCCTTCGACAAGCGGGGGACGCCGCTGCTCGTCGCGAACTTCAACGACTCGCGCGAACCGGCGACCCGCGAGATGCTCATCGACCTCGAGGAGACCGCCTCGGCGGTCAACGCGAACTACCCCGACCTCGGTGCGGCGATGGTCGTCACCGCGAGTTTCTTCGACCCC
Source organism: Natronobiforma cellulositropha (assembly GCF_025629245.1). GTDB lineage: Archaea > Halobacteriota > Halobacteria > Halobacteriales > Natrialbaceae > Natronobiforma > Natronobiforma cellulositropha. The sequence goes on along the minus strand of NZ_JANZXN010000019.1, from coordinate 18,039 downwards.
GGTGCGCTCGAGGTCGCCGAGGAAGCCACCGGTGGGGGCTTTCTCAGCCGTGGCTCGAAGTTGAGCTACGTCAACCTCTCGAGAAAACAGGGATACCACCTGTGCCTCGTGGAGGCGCGAGGCGGCGGGTTCCACGTGACGGTGCCAGAATTGTGAGAGATTAGCCCTGAATTTCGGCGACGTCTTCGATCTTCATTCCGTTGAGTTTCTCGATGATTTCGTCGATCTTGCCGTCGAGGTCGTCGACGAAGTCAGCGGTGTGCTCCGTCTTGATCGCTCCCTGGCTCGAGGGCTCGATCAGGTTCTCCTCCTCGAGGACGCGAAGCGAGTAGCGTACCTTGTGGTGGGGGTAGCCGGTCTCGTTCGACATCTTGACGATCCCGATCGGCTCGTTCTCGATGACCATCTTCAGTACCTGCAGATGCCGTTCCAGCATATCGACTTCCTTCTCCAGTCGGTCTATCATGGCATTTGTTAACTTGTCTTTCCACCCTTTAAAGGTTACCCTCGAGAACGTATAGATTCGCTTCCAACTGGCCGGTTAGCCGTGGCAGTAGTTAACGCTTCTGATTCTATTTCGATCCTGATAATTATTGATGGATTGAACGCGCACCGCCGGTGGGCACGTTCGTCGTCCATGCGCACGAACGTGCACAAGACGAGGTGATCGTGGCGGGCAGACCGTAATCTGTTTATCGGCCCGGCAAGAATCCGCCGCTGTTATGACCGTCACAATCGTCGGGTCTCAACTCGGCGACGAAGGCAAGGGTGGCGTCGTCGATCTCTATGGCGACGCTGCCGACGTCGTCGCCCGGTATCAGGGCGGCGACAACGCCGGACACACCGTCGTCTACGACGGCGAGAAGTACAAGTTATCGCTCGTTCCCAGTGGTGCCGTTCGTGGGAAGGTTGGGGTGTTAGGAAACGGCTGCGTCGTCAACCCCGAGACACTCTTCTCCGAGATCGATGGTCTCCGCGAGCGCGGTCTCGAGCCGGACGTTCGCGTCGCCGAGCGCGCTCACGCGATTCTCCCCTACCACTGCGTACTCGACGGCATCGAGGAGGACGCCAAAGACGGTCTCGCTGCCGGAACGACCAAACGCGGCATCGGCCCGACCTACGAGGACAAGGCTGGACGGCGCGGCGTTCGCATCGGCGACCTCTTAGACCCCGAGACGCTCCGGACGCGACTCGAGTACGTCGTCCCCCAGAAGCAGGCGCTCGCCGAGGAGGTCTTCGGTATCGAGACCGGCGAGGAGTTCGACGTCGAGTACCTCTACGACACCTGTCTCGAGTACGGCGAGCGTCTCGCCGAGGAGGAGATGACCGTCGACGCGGGCACCTTCCTCCAGGAGCGGATCGACGCGGGCGAGAACGTCATGCTCGAGGGCGCACAGGGAACCTCGATCGACATCGACCACGGCGTCTACCCCTACGTCACCTCCTCGAACCCGACCGCCGGCGGGGCCTGTGTGGGCACCGGTCTCGGGCCGACAGTCGTCGGCAGCGGCGACGTCATCGGTATCGTGAAAGCCTACCTCTCGCGCGTCGGCACCGGCCCGCTCCCAACCGAACTCGGCGGCGTCGAGGGCCAGACACCGGCCTACGAGGGCGGCGACGACTCGCCCGAAGAGGAACTCGCGACCTACATCCGCAACGAGGGCGGCGAGTACGGCACCGTCACCGGCCGCCCGCGCCGCGTCGGCTGGCTCGACATGCCGATGCTGCGCCACGCCGCGCGAGCCAGCGGCTTCACCGGTCTCGCGATCAACCACATCGACGTCCTCGCCGGACTCGAGGAGGTCGAGGTCGGCCACGCCTACGAGTTCGACGGCGAAGAGATCTTCACCGTCCCGCCGACGACCGAGAAGTGGGGCCGCTGTGAGGCGATCTACCGGACGTTCGAGGGCTGGGACGAGGTCGACTGGCGCGCCGTCGCCGAGGAGGGCTACGACGCCATCCCCGACAACGCCCAAACTTACCTCGAGTACATCGCCGACGAACTCGATACCCCGATCTACGCCATCGGCGTCGGTCCCGCCCGCGAGGAGACCATCGTCCTCGAGAACCCGTTCGACGCGTAGGGCGCGCTCGAGGAACCGCTTCTCGGATCGGCCGTTCAGCGACGTATTTTGACGGCTGTCTCGACTCACGAGTGGGAACTCTCACTGGTCTCGTAGCACTGGCACAGTGGGCGGCCCTCGGCACAAGCTTTAGGTCACAAACGTACGTACTCACGAACGTACGATGGGACAAATAAAGTTCGACGTTCCCGACGATATCGAGGAAGACTTTCGACGGGCGGCGATGGAGCGATTCGGTTACGAGCGCGGCAGTCTCACGAAAGCGGGTGCGCAAGCCCTGCGCGAGTGGGCCGAAATGCAAGAGTCGATGGGCGCGCTCTCGGTCCCCGATTCACCAGTCGCCGCGATCAGCGGGCAGCTCGAACACGTCCAAGAGAGCAGTGTCGAACTCCAGGAATCGATCGGCTCACAGCTGGCCGACGCGTACGTCGACGGCCGCGACAGCGACGGAGACGAGCGTGACGGAGCGTGTTGATCGACGCGAACGTCTTTCTGGAAGTCCAACTCGACCAGCACCGTGGTGCAGCGTCCAGCCGATTCCTCGAACGGGTCGCAGCTGGCGACATCGACGCGACCGTGACACATTTTCACGTCGATGCAGTCGCATACATCCTCGAGCGACGAGGCGACGATGGCGCGGTCGAGACGTTTTTGCTTTCGCTCCTCGGATACGACGGACTCTCTGTCGTCACCCAGTCTGTCGTCGAGAAGGCGATGGCGTGTCGTCTCTTCGAGCGCTACGACGCACTCGATTTCGACGATGCACTCGCAGTACAGGCTGCACTGAAACTCGAGGAGCCGACGATCGTCTCCTACGATACCGACTTCGACGACGTCCCGATCGTCGACCGAACGATCCCCTGAAGAGACGCGTTCCCGAAACCTTTTGCCAGATGCGGGCGCTGGCAGTAGTATGAACGAGTCGTTGCTCGAGATTCTCCGTTGCCCGCTGGACAAAGCTGAGCTGACACTCGAGGACGCCGAGTACGACGGCGACGAGATCGTCTCCGGAACGCTCGTCTGCACCGAGTGTGGCGAGCGCTACCCGATCGAAGACGGCATCCCGAACCTCCTGCCGCCGGACATGCGTGAGGGCACACCCGCCTGATCCGCCGTGTCCCAAGAGGTGACGGTCCACGTCGGTCGTGACGGCCCACAGACGCTCGAAGCGACCGCATCGCTTCTCGAGACGCGCGGCGGCGGCTCCTTCGACCTCGTCCTCGAGAACCACGGCACGCCGATCCACGTCCACTGTCACCTGGCGGGCGACATCGCGAGGGTCGCCTCGCTCGAGGTAGGAAATCACTACGTCGACGCCGACGAGACCGTCGTCGTCCCCGTGCACGTCCCGGACGTCGGCCACGAACTCGGGGGAACGCTCGAGGTCTCGACCGGCTACGGAGCGAACGCGGTCACCATCGGCGTCGCCGCCACCACCGGTTCACAGACCGCCGTCGACGAGACGCTCGCCACACCCCGGACCCGAGAGCCGGAGCCATCCGCGCTCGAGTCGGTCGCCGCCTCGGTCGGTCTCGACCCCGCGACGCTCGCCGTCCTCGGACTCGGTCTCCTCGCGGTCGCCGTCGCCGTCTCGACGGCCGCCGTCGTCGGCAGCGAGGTCGCCGTCCTCGGCGTCCTCATCGTCGGCGCTGGCGTGCTCGTCGCGCTCTGGCTGCTCCTCGAGTGAACCTCACGCTCCGTCTTCGTCGCCCGTCTCGTCGAACAGCGAGCCCTCGGCCGCGCGCTTCGCCCGCAGGTAGCGCGCCCGGTAGCGGTTCGCCCCGTCGTTGAGGTCGGCCTCCCTGATCTCGTCGACCCGGCCGTCGGCGACCGCCTCGAGCAGCGCCTCGAGCTGGTTCTTCTCACTCAGGGTGAGCTCGACCGTCCAGGTCTGTTCGCGCTCGCTCTCGAGGATGGCCCACTTGCGCGCGGCGGCGATCACGAGCGAACACGGCTCACGACAGGGGAAGACGCCGTCGCCGCCGGGGACCGAGAGGTGGTCGTCTTCCTCGTAGTGCCACTCGCGTCGGCGCAGACACTGCGAGTCGACACAGCAGGCGTCGGCCATCCACTCGACGGCCTCGCGGGGCAACTCGTCGACCACGTCGTAGATGCCGCTCTGGCGGTGGGCCGTCTCGAGCCAGTGGTCGACGTCGAGGTCGCCCCCGCGCTCGCGGTGCCAGTTGGCGACCGTCGCCGGGTAGACGAACTCGACCGTCTCGAGCAGGTCCGACCCCGAGAGATGAGGGAGTACCCAGCCCGAGACTAGCGTCGGCGCGGTCTTCAGCGGCCGGTAGCGCCCGCGGTCGTCCTCGGTCGTCAGGTCGCGCGCCGCTCGAGGGCCGTCGAGGCGCTCGAGGTCACCGACCGCCGTCTCGGCGTCGTCGACGTGGCGGACCTCGTAGACGCGCTCGCCGGTCTCGCCGGCGAGACGGCTGGTGATCGCGAGCTGTCCCCACTCGCGCTCGAGACCGTCAGTGAGCGCCTCGTACCGTGACGGGGGCGCGAGCGTCTCCCCAGGGTTGTCCGCGTCACCCTCGAGTGGCGCGTGTTCACACCACCGGAGGAACGCACGGCGGGCGGTCCCCACACCGCCGACGCGGTGCCAGTAGTGCCAGTTGGTGACGTACGCGGGCACCTCGGCGAGCGCCGCCGACAGTCCCTCCTCGTCGAGTCCGTCGGCGCCCTCCGCCGGTGTCTCGAGCGCGTAGCCGTCCGCGCGTTTCTCGACTCTGAGTCCGTCGAGTGCGACGTGGCCGGCGCGCTCGACTCGCTCGCAGAGCGCCTCGACTGCCGTCGCGGGTGTCTCTTCGCTCACGGTATCAGTCGCTCGTCACCGCGGTGGTCTGCTGACCCGTCTCGAGGCGCACCCGTTCGATGGCGTCGCCGACGTCCGCCCCGGCGTCCGCCGCGCGCTCTAAGACGACTTCGGCGGTCAGGGGTTCGGTGCCGACCGCGCCGGTGTACCAGATGCGCTTGCCGTCGACCTCGCCGGGAACGTCCCATCCGGTCCGGAAGTCGTCGGTCAGCCCCACGTCCTCGGGGATGTCCTCCTGGGTGTGGTAGCCGTCGGCGACGAACAGTGGCACGACGACGACGTCCTCGGTCTCGACGTGGTCGGTCACGTCGTCGACCTCCGGCTGTTCGTCCATGAACAGCGAGACGACCTCGTCGAACCGCCCGCGCTCGCGAATCCTCGTGGCGTGGTACTCGATGGCCTTCGCGCTGTTCTCGTTGCGCTCGGTCCCGTGGCCGACGACCGCCAGGGCGAACCCCTCGCCGACGTCGGGGTCGCCGGTGACGCTCTCGGCGCGCCTGACGATCACATCCGCCATCGCGTCGTGGGTGCCGACCGGCCCACAGTAGTGGACCGTCTTCCCGACGTCCGTCGCCTCGAGCGTCGCCTCGGAGGCGCTCGTCCCGTCGGAGTCCCACCGCTCGGGGTCCCAGTCCTCGAGTCTGAGTTCGCGCGGGATCACCTCCTCGGTGAAGTAGCCCTCGCTGATGAACAGCGGGACGACGAACACCTCGTCGGCCTCGACCGTCCGAATCACCTCTCTGAAGTGTGGCTCTTCCTTCCAGAACGCCTCGCGGACCTCGTCGAACGCACCCGCGTCGCGGATGGTGTCCGCGTGCGCGTGTGTCGGCTCCGACGCGCCAGGATTCAAGTGCGACCCGTGTGCGACGATGACGAGCGCTTGCATACTCGCGCGTTAGGCTGGCGCGCGTTTAGGCACTTCGCTGTCGGCACTCCGAATCGGTACGCGGACTCTCCGACCGACCGCGCTCACGCCGTCTTCGAACCGTCGCTCGCCACGTCGGCCAGGACCGTCCCGTCGTACAGCTCGTGGCGCTCGAGCAGCCGTCGTCCGACCGTCTCGAGGTCGCCGGGGGCGACTCCCTCGAAGAACTCCCGGCTCGCTGCGAGTCGGCGCTCTTCTGCTGGCTGGCGCTCGGCCATCGCCGTCTCGACGACGGCGCTCGCGTCGACCTCGTAAGCGTCGCCGAAACAGCGCTCGAAGACGACCGCCGCACGCGCTGCGTGGTAGTCGGCGGTGACGACGACCACGCGGTCGCCGGGCTCTGAGAGACCGTCGACGACTCGCCTCGAGAAGTAGCCGTTGCCGATGGTGTCGAGCGCGCGCCCCTCGAGTCGGATCCGATCCCGGTCGATCCCCCGCTCGAGCGCGTAGGCAGCCATCACGTCACACTCCCGGCTCGAGACGCCGGGACTCGCCGCCCCACCCGTGAAGACGAGCGGGCCTCGCTCCGGACGCTCCTCGAGCACCGACAGTCCCCGCTCGACGCGTCGCTCGAGGTGTGGGTGAATCGTCTCCCCGACCAGGCGGTGTCCGAGGACGACGACGACCATGCGCCCACACCTGCTGGACCGCGTATATGTGTTTCGTCCGGTCCTGGTCGTACCGTGCGTGTGACTCCGGTGGCTATTTGCTTCCGTCCGGTGATACAACCAGTAGACGCGAACAGGGCCGGACCCAGCGTCGAACTGCAGACACCGTCGCCGATTCCGATGATTTCGCTACGACCGCTAGACGCGAGCACCAACGCCGCGCTCGAGACGCTCGACCCGCTCGAGGTACTCGTGTTCGGTGTCGGTGGCCACGGCCCACCGCTCGCGACCCGTCCCTCGCTCACGCCGCCGTTCGACGACCCGGTGCTGATCTTCGGACTCGCGATGGTTGTCTTCCTCGTCGCCCCGCTCGTCTTACAGCGCTACCGGCTGCCGGGCATCGTCGGCATCATCCTCGTCGGGGCGGCGGTCGGTCCGAACGGTCTCGGCCTGCTCGAGCGTGGCGAGACCATCCAGCTACTCGGCGAGGTCGGCCTGATCTACCTGCTGTTCATCGCCGGGCTCGAGATCAATCTCAACCAGTTCGTCGAGTACCGGAACCGGAGCATCGTCTTCGGTCTCCTCACGTTTCTCATCCCGCAAGCGGTCGGGACGGCCGTCGGCGTGGCCGTCCTCGGGCTGACGTTCCCGGCGGCACTGCTGTTCGCCTCCATCTTCGCCTCCCACACCCTGCTGGCCTACCCGGTGGTGAGCCGTCTCGGCATCGCGAAGAACGAGGCGATGACGACGACCATCGGCGGCACGATCCTCACGGATACGCTCGCACTGCTCGTCCTCGCGGTCGTCATCGCCTCGACGGAGGGCGACTTAGACGGCGCGTTCTGGTTCCAGCTGAGTCTCGGTCTCGCCGTCTTCTTCGTCGGCGTCTGGCTCGTCGTCCCACGTCTGGGCCGGTGGTTCTTCCGCGTTCACAGCGAGGAGAGCTACTTCGAGTTCCTGTTCGTGATGGCCATCCTCTTCATCGCCGCCTTCGCCGCCGAGATGGCCGGCGTCGAACACATCATCGGTGCGTTCCTCGCCGGTCTCGCACTCAACCGTCTGATCCCCGAGAGCGGCCCGCTGATGAACCGCATCCAGTTCGTCGGCAACGCGCTGTTCATCCCCTTTTTCCTGCTCTCGGTCGGCATGCTCGTCGACGTCTGGGTGCTCGCCGACGGCACCGAGACGCTCGTCGTCGCGCTCACACTGATCGTCCTCGTGATCGTGACCAAACTCGCCGCCGCCTGGGTCACCGGCTGGCTCTACGACTACTCGAGCGACGAGGTGCTCGGCATGTTCGGTCTCTCGGTCGGCCAGGCTGCCGCCGCGCTCGCCATCGTCCTCATCGCCTTCGAATCGTCCCTCCCCGGCTTCGCCGGCAACCAGCACATGATCAACGGCGTCGTCCTGATGATCCTCGTCGTCAGCCTCCTCAGTCCTGCCGTCGTCGAACGCGCTGGTAGTGCGATCGTTCGCGCCCGTGCCCACGAGACCTACGACCCGAGCGACTCCCCCCAGCGTATCCTGGTTCCGACCTCACGCGAGTCACGCTACCGCGAGTCGCTGCTCGACCTCGCGCTCGCGGTCCGCGACGAGCGCTCGAGCGAGCCGATTCACGCCCTCTCAGTCGTCAGACCGAGAGGCGGCATCCAGACCGAGGCCGACGTCGCCGACGCCGAGGCGCTGCTCGAGGAGATGGAAACCTACGCCGCGGGCGCGGAGGTCCCCATCGTCGGTCACACCCGCGTCAACCACAACGTCGCCTCGGGAATCGTCCGCTCGAGCGTCGAGAACCGCATCTCGACCATCGTCATCGGCTGGGACGGCGCGCGCTCGCGCGCCCAGCACGTCTTCGGCCACACCATCGACCAGGTACTCAACCGCACCTCGCAGCTGACGCTCGTCGGGCGCGTCCGCGAACCGATCAACACGACGACGCGGATCGTTCTCATACTCCCGCCGGGGATCGAGCACAATCCGGGAATCTACGAGACCGTCCACACCGTCAAACACCTCTCCGAGCAGACCGGTGCGTCCATCCACGGCGTCGTCGTGGGTGGCGACCCGGAGGCGTTCGACCGCTCGTTCGACCTGGTCGAACCCGAAGTACCGAGTTCGTTCGAGTCGGTCCCCGACTGGGACGCGCTCCGTTCGAAGCTGCGACGCACGGTACGGACGGGCGACTTCGTCGTCTGTACGAGCGCCCGCCGGGACGACCCCGGCTGGCACCCCGAGCTACAGAGACTGCCGAAGCACGTCTCGAGGCTGACCGCGGGGAACTTCGTGATCGTCTACCCCGCAGGCGAGGAACGCGTCGACGACCGGCGCTTCCTCCGTCTCTCCTGAGTCAGTTCGTCTCGAACCCACCACCCTCGGCGTGGCGAACCAGGTAGACGTCGTAGTGCTGGTCGCTCGAGAGCGGGCCGCCGACGCTCGAGAGCGGCGTCGTCACGGAGCCTGCGTTCTCGGTGCCGACGACGATCACGCTCGCGTCGACGTCGCTCGCGGCCTGTCGGATCGTCCGGACGACGTTCGTCGTCGCCGTCGCCGTCGGCTCGTCGGAGTCGACCACCTGCGAGTAAAACTCCGCCTCGGGGGCGATGGCGTCGACGCGCTCGCGCATTCCCGCGTCGATGGCTTCCGTGTCGAACGGCTCACCTCTCGTGATCCAGCCGCGTTCGCGGGCGTACTCGTCGTCGTCGGGGATGACGGTGATCGCGACGAGCGCAGCGTCGGTCAGCGAGGCGAACGAACGGGCCTTCTCGAGGGCGGCACTCGAAAGCGGCGAGCCGTCGAACGGCACGAGGACTGTCATGTAGAGTCCTGCGACGACCTGCACTGTAAAGGTTCGGCGATCCGTCCGCCGGAGCATCGACCGAGAGCGCAAGAGTCCTTACCGGGGGCGTCGACCGTCCAGACGATTACGCACCCGCGTCGCCGTTCGAACGCGGGTGGCGACTCCACCGATGACTCCCACATCCACACCCGACGATACCGACGATACTGACGTCGCCGACGACTCGCACGACGAGGGCTCGACTCCCGCCCGCATCGAGACGCTGCTCGAGGAACTCACGCTCGAGGAGAAACTCTCGCTCGTCCGCGGGGCGTACGACCCGGCCGGAAACGCGACCGGCTACGTGCCGCCGGTCGAGCGCCTCGACATTCCCTCGCTCTCGCTGGTCGACGGTCCGATGGGGATTCGGGCCGTGCCGTCGACGGCGTTTCCGGCGTCGATCTCGCTCGCGGCGAGCTGGGACACCGACCTCGCAGCCGAGTTCGGCGAGACCATCGCCGCCGAAGCGCGCGCGGCCGACCAGGACGCGCTGCTCGCGCCGGGGTTCAACATCGTCCGCGTACCCCAGTGTGGACGCGCCTTCGAGTACTACAGCGAGGACCCATACCTGACGAGTCGGCTGGCGGTCGCCGCCGTCGAGGGCATCCAGGCAGGCGGCGTCATGGCGACGGCGAAACACTACCTGGCGAACAACCAGGAGGCGGACCGCCACCACGTCAGCGCCGAAGTGAGCGAACGGGCGCTGCGCGAGATCTACCTCCCCGCGTTCGAGGCCGCCGTTCGCGAGACCGAGGTGAGTTCCGTGATGGCCTCCTACAACCGCATCAACGGCACCTACGCCACCGCCCACCGCTGGCTGCTCACCGAGGTCCTCCGCGAGGAGTGGGGCTTCGAGGGCTTCGTCGTCTCCGACTGGTGGGCGACCAACGAGTGTGCGGGTCCCGCCGAAGCCGGACTCGACCTCGACATGCCCGGCATGCCCCTCTACGAGTGGCAAGAACACGGCAGCGCCCTCTTCGACGCCATCGACGCCCTCCCGGACGCGCCGTGGATGCCGAAACGCGAACTCGCCGAGGTCGTCACCCGGCCGTGGCAGCCACCGAACCCGAACCCGAACGTCCTGAAAGACAGTTTCTTCGGCGAGCCACTCCGTGAGGCGATCGACGAGGGGCGACTCGAGGAGTCGCTGCTCGAGGAGAAGATCCGTCGGCTGCTCCGCGAGATGGCGCGCTTCGGCCTGTTCGACGGCGATCAGCCAGCGGGCGAACTCGACACGCCCGCCCACCACGACCTCGCCCGCCGAATCGCCGAGCGTGGGACGGTCCTCCTGCGAAACGAGAACGAGACGCTGCCGCTCGCGGGCGACGAACGAATCGCTCTCATCGGACCCCACGCCGACGAACCCAAAGTCGGCGGTGGCGGCAGTTCCGAGGTCGACCCGACGCGCGCGACCTCGCCGTTCGACGGTCTCAGCGACCGCCTCGACGCCGGGGGATCGATCACGCTCGCCCACGGTCTCCCGCCGGTCGGCGACGCCTCGATGCACGATTCGCTCCTCCCCGAGATTCCCACTCCCTGGGTCGAGGAGCCACGGATCGAAGAGGCGATGGCGGCCGCTCGAGACGCCGACGTCGCCGTGGTCGTCGTCCGCGACCTCGCGACCGAAGGCGACGACCGCGACCTCGCCCTGCCGGGCGCACAGGACGAACTGATCGCCGCCGTTTCCGCCGTCGCCGAGCGCACCGTCGTCGTGCTCAACACCGCGGGTGCCGTCGAGATGCCCTGGTTCGAGTCCGTCGACGCCGTCCTCGAGACCTGGTACCCCGGCCAGGAGGACGGCCACGCGCTCGCCTCGGTCCTCTTCGGCGACGCCGACCCGTCGGGACGGCTGCCGGTGACGGTGGGCGCTCGCGCCGCGGACTACCCTGCCTCGAGCGAGGCACAGTACCCGGGCATCGGCGGGCGCGCCGAGTACTCTGAGGGCGTCTTCGTCGGCTACCGCCACTTCGACGAGGCGGAGATCGAACCGCTGTTCCCCTTCGGCCACGGTCTCAGCTACACCGAGTTCGCCTACCGCGACCTCTCGGTCTCACTCGAGGAGACGGGCGACTCGAGCGACGGCGACGAACCCACTGCGCTCGCCACCGTCGAGGTGACCGTCGAGAACGTCGGCGAGCGCCCCGGCCGGGAGGTCGTCCAGGTCTACCTGCGCGACGTCGAGTCGAGCGTCCCCCGGCCGCCGAAGGAACTCGCCGCGTTCGAGGCGCTCTCGCTCGAGGCTGGCGAGTCGCGAACCCTCTCGCTGTCGCTCACGGAACGGGCCTTCGCCTTCTTCGACGAAGACGATGGTGAGTGGGTCGTCGAAGATGGCGCGTTCGAGGTCCTCGTGGGGCGTTCCTCCCGAGACGTTCGCGAGCGAGCGTCGCTCGAGTACTGAGACCACTTCCGTCGCGCCGACCGCACGGACGGGCGACCACCGCACCTTCTTTCTCACCGCACACCCTCCACTCGAGCGTGCACTACCTCGCCCCCACGGACTCCGTCCACACCACGGCAGCGCTCTGTGACTACCTCGACGGCCGGCTGACGAGCGACGACACCGTCACCGTGGTCGCCGTCGCCGACGATCCCGACCCCGACGCACGCCGGGACTGCCAGGACGCGCTCAACGTCGCCCCGGTGCGCCTCGCCGGCGTCGACACGCTCGAGACGGCCGTACTCGAGGGTGACCCAGCCGACGCGGTTCTCGACGCCGCCGCAGAACGCGAGGCAGACGAACTCGTCATCTGTGTGCGAAGCGGCCACCCGGACGCGACGGCCGAGGTTGGCTCGACGGCGAGCGCCATCCTCGCTCGCACACCGATCCCCGTCGTCGTCGCGCCGCTGCCCGACCTGTAGGGCGACTCACACCGGTCACGCGAGCCACTCGAGGAACCGGTCGAACGCGCCGCTCTCGGCGTGGACGTGCGCGTAGGTCGCGAGCGAGTCGTACTCGCAGAGACCGTCGTGTCCGCCGTCGATACCCTCACCGCGGACTGTCTCGAAGGCGAAGCGCGCGTCCGCCCCGGCGGTGAGCGTCGCCGTCGAGTAGTGGAACTCGTGGCCGCGCAGACGGCTCCCGGCGGTGGCGGTCGGCCCGTCGCTGCGCGCCTCGAGTTCGACGTGGTTCAGTGCCTGGTAGCGCTCGCACATCTCGACCGTTGCGGGGAGAATCCCAGCCATCGCGTGGGTCTCGCCGTCGGCGGTCGTCAGCGATTCGGCCATCGCCATCAGGCCGCCACACTCGCCGAGCACCGGGAGTCCCTCGCTCGCGCGTCGCTCGAGTTCGTCGAGCGTTCCGCTCGCAGCCAGCGTCTCGGCGTGTAGCTCCGGGTAGCCGCCGGGGAGGTAGACGCCGCCACAGTCGGGGACGGGGTCGCCCGCGAGCGGCGAGAACGTCTCGAGTCTGCCCCCGTCGCGCAGTCGCTCGAGCGTGGCCGGATAGACGAAACAGAAGGCGGCGTCGCTCGCGACGGCGACCCGGGGTGTCGCCGGAGTCGCCCGCGAGACACTCGGCTCCGCAGGTGGGGCGGGTGGCGCGCTGGCAACCGCGGCGAGACGCTCGGCGTCGAGGTGTTCGCTCGCCGCTGCGAGCGCCTCACTCGAGAGCGGTGCCTCCTCGCCGAGGTGGAGACCGAGGTGTCGAGACGGAATCTCGAGGTCGGGAAGCGGCGGGATGCGCCCGAAGTAGGTCAGCTCGTCGGGGAGCGCGTCTCGAATACCTGCCTCGTGACGCCCGCCGTGGGCCCGCTGGGCGACGATGCCTGCCACCTCGACGTCGCGGCCGATCCGACTCGCGTACTCCCGGAAGCCGAGCGCCGTCGCGGCGACGCTCTCCATGCCCGCGCTCGCGTCGACCACCAGCACGACCGGCACCGAGAGCGCGTCGGCGACCATCGCCGTACTCGACCCGTCGCCGTCGTACAGCCCCATCACGCCCTCGACGACGCAGATGTCGCCCTCACCGCGGTAGTAGTTCCGCCGGACGCCCGCCTCGCCACACAGCCAGCAGTCGAGCGTTCTCGAGGGACGGCCGGTGACGGCTTCGTGGTGGCTGGGGTCGATGAAGTCCGGTCCGGCCTTCGCTGGCTGGACCGTATAGCCCGCCTCGCCGAGTGCGTGCGCGATTGCGAGCGTCGCCACCGTCTTGCCGACGCCGGAGCTGACGCCGCCGAGGACGAACCCCTTCATCGCTCGCCCCCGGATCTGGGTTCGTCACTCGCTTCCGTCGTCCGAACTGCGAGCACCGACAGATCCGAGAACGGCGTGTCCTCTCGGCTCGTCCCTTCGCGCTCGAGTCCGGCGAGTTCCTCCAGCGAGAAGCGGTGAACCGCCTCGTCTTCGTGCGTCAGGCGCTCGAGGACGAGCGCCTCGAGATCCGGATCGGTCCCGCGCTCACGGAGGAAGGCTGCGATCGATTCGGGCATCCAGTCGAACGGCCGCGGCAGGACGAGCAGGTGGCGCTCACCGGCGTCACGGGCCAGGCGCTCGAGGTCGCCGTCGATCGGACCGCGTTTGTGGAGCGTGACGAACGTCGTCTCCTCCATCGGGGTCCGGGCGCGACTCGCCGCGACCTGCAGCGAGGAGATGCCGGGGACGATTCGAACCGGCCGCCCGACGCCCGCCGCCGCCAGCGCCGCCTCGACCTTTCCGACGAACTGGTAGCCGGAGTGGTTCGGGTCGCCCATCGCGACGGCGACGCCGTGTTCGCCCGCCTCGACCCGCTCTGCGAAGCGCTCGAGCGTCTCGGTCTCGTCGCGGTAGCCACAGGTGAGGACGGCCGTCTCCGACTCGAGCACCGGTTCGACGAGCGAGACGACGGTCTCGAAACCGACGACGACGTCTGCCTCACGGAGGTGACGTTCGCCGCGCGGCGTGAGAAACTCGATGTTGCCGGGTCCCACTCCGACGAGCGTGACCGCCTCGCCCTCGAACTCGGGTTCCGGGCGTGCGCTCGCGAAGCGTGCCGGGTCGTCGACGCCGGTGTCCCCTCGCTCGCTCACGACGCGTGCCCCTCCGTCCGCGTGAGACCGTCCGTCTGCACTCGCCCGCAGTGAAAGTCTACTTGTTCGTTCACAATGGCGGTTGGTCTACGCGCACGCAAAAAGCTATCCGTCGTCGCTCACTGGAGGCGCTCTCGCGCCCGACGGGCCGACTCCCGGACGAACGACGGTGTCGCCTCGCGCCCCCCGTGGTAGGTCTCCCCGTTCAACCGCACCACGAAGTGGTCGTCTTCGAGGTACTCGACGACGGTCTCGGTCGAACACTCGAGTGGCTGGTCGGCGGTCACGCCGGTCAGCTGAAACGCCCCGTCGACGTTCTCGTCGAACACTTTCGAGGTGCTGCCGAGGCGGTGGATGTCGGTCAACTGCGACCTGACGGTCAGGCGGTGACTGTCGGGACCGACCGAGTCGACTTCCATCCAGACCGGGTTGATGCCGCCATCGCACCGGACGGCGACCTGCGTGGCGTCGCCGACGAAGCGCAGCGGTGTCGCCGCCGACAGGTCGGCCAACTCGACGCTGTCGACGAGCGAGCGCCCGCTCGAGACGTACCCGCCGAGAAACGCCGCGTGCTCGACTGGAACCTGTCGCTCGGTCACGACGCAGGCGAGCGCGCCCCCGTCGACGACCGCACGCGCCACGTCGAGGTCCTCACCCGCCCGGAGGTGTACCATCGCCGCCCCGACGTCGTCGAGCGCCTCCAACTCGAGGACGCCGTCTCGACACACGATGCCGCGTGCGGTGGTCCCGAGATCACACCAGCACAATACTGTCTCCGCTCGCAACGCCGCTCGTAGCTCCGCCCGCGTCGGCGCCTCACAGCGGGTGATCTCGGGGTACTCTCGCGCCGTCAGCACCTGGCGCTCGAGCGTCTCAGTGAGTGTCGCTGTGCGTTCTCCAGTCTCCATCACGTAACTCACTCGCGCCTCGGTCTCCGGCGTCGCACAGCGCTCGAGACCGTTCGCGAACGAGGCGCGAGTGACGGTGTTCGCCCCTTCCGGCGGCGTTCCCGTGTAGGCGACGAACGCGGACGGCGACGCTCGCGGCGTCTCGACCTCACCGGCCTGTGTCGCCGCCGTGCTGACGCAGATCCGCGAGAGGCTGTTCAGCGCGTACGGCAGCACCGTGCAGTCGTCGGCTCCCGGCCGGACGACGACCGTCGACGGCCAGCGTGGCAGCGACGGTCTGAGTTCGTCGAACGGCACCTCGAGGTACTCGAGTAACTGTTCCGAGAGCGACCGCCCGTAGAGGTTCGGCGGGTAGAACGGCAGCCGGCTGGCGGTCGTTTCGTACTCGTGTCGCCGGTAGGTGTAGTAGCCGCCGACGCGCGTGAGTGAGTCGAGGACGAGACACCGCCCGAGCAGTCTGGCGACGCGCTCTTCGAGCGCTCGCCCCGTCCCCAGCGGTTCCGTATACCCGTTCTCCAGACGCAGTTCGGGCGCTTCGCCGTCGACGACGCTCGCCCCGAGGTAGAACGCCAGCGGGGCAATCCGGTAGAGGTCCGCGTACGTCGTCGGCACCGCGAGTTCGACGCCCGTCTCGGGTCGCTCGAGTTCGGCCGGAATCTCGAGACGCTCACCACGCTCGAGTAGTGGTGGGTGGCCGCGCAACGACGGCCAGGACCGCTCACACGAGAACTCCTTGATCGAGGAGGCGAGATACGGCAGCGCCTCGGCGAGCGCCGCTGGCTCGTCTGGAACCGTCATCGTCGTCCGGGGCCGGGTGTGAAACGACCGCCCACCGATCGTCACCTGCGCCTGTCCGTCGAACTCCACCTCGAGCGGCCGGCCCGGCGTCTCGTGGTGTGGATAGCGCGCACGGATCCCCGTGTCTACGATTCTGACGTATACCTTCAGCGGTCCCGTCACCTCGAGGAAGTACGTTCCCGGCGGGAACGACTGCTCGACCGTCGAGAACTCCGCGATGTGTGTCCCGGTCTCGTCGCGCAGGCACGTATCCGCGTGGCTCTCGATACGCAGCATGCTCGTCTGAATCGTCACCGCGTCGTCGACGGGAAAGACGAACAACTCCGTCAACGCCGACTGCACCTCCGAGTCGCCGGAGACGCCGATCTCGAGTCCCTGTCCCTCGAGTTCGTCGCTGACGCAGATCGATCCCGACTCGAGGTCGAACGAGACGAGTCCCCGTCCATCAGCCATGTCCGTCATTATATTACACGGGCGGAATCACAATATATAGGGCTGACGGATGCGATGTCTGCTGGCTACGACCAGTGGCATCACGTATTGACAAATCAGGTGCTCGAGAGTGGTGTCCACTCCTCCACCGGTGGTACGATGCTCTCGACGAGAGGACCAGTGGTCGATGCTCGCCTCGTCCCCTCCGTCTCGAATCGGTTCTGCATCCGCTCGAGGACCTCCCACAGTATCCGCACGGGATGGTCACCGGCCAACGTGAGGCGCTCGTCCGAGTACGCTTCGTCAGCGGCTTCACGCTCCTGGTAGTAGGCCCAGCCGTCGACGTAGGGATTCGGCTCGTGGTGCCACCCACAGTCGAATCCGGTGCGATCGCGATAGTAAATCGAGAACTCGGATGGGTCTCCGCCGTCTCACCGGCGTCCCATCGAATCGTGAGCCTGCCGTCATCCGCACCTGCCCCGAGGACGTGCGGATCGAGGCCAGCTCGCACGCACGTGAATTTCCCGGGCAGCTCCTCCCTGTGCGTGCTCGACTGACGGGTGCCGTTCGACCGTGTGGCGGAGCTCGAGCAAGATGGCGCGTCACGCTGGATCTGTTGTGGCTGCACACTCGAGGACCTCGATAGCGACGAACGGAGTGACCGACCTTAGATAGACAGCCAGACACGCCATCCCGACGCAGTATGGCGATTCACCACGCCTCTAGTTTCCTAATACAATTTTGAATTGTTATATCCGACGAGTAATTTCGAGATGCTTGTCTCCTCTATTGATCGATCATCTCTTTGAGGTTCTCTTCCAGGATTTTCTCATTACAGTGAGGGCACTTCACGGCTCGGTCTCGAGCAGCCTCGATGAAGCCAGAGGCGAGAATGGAGGCCGGAAGAGCGACAATGCCGATTCCGATGATCGCGATACAAATTCCGATTGCTTTTCCGAGTGTGGTTTCTGGTGTGACGTCTCCATATCCAACCGTCGTCAGCGTGATTGCTCCCCACCACAGAGTCGCAGGAATCGACGAGAACTCTTCTGGCTGAGCCCCTCGCTCGGCGAAGTACATAACACTCGAGGCGACTAACAGCAGGATAACTCCAATTATCGACGTAATTGACAACTCCTCAACCTTTAACCGGATCGCTGTGACGAATAATTGGAGTGACGTGGAATAACGAGTCAGTTTCAATAACCGGAGGAACCGAATTAACCGCAGCGTTCTGAGGAACCGGAGGTCAACGAAGAGTCCGACGAAAAATGGGAGAATCGCCAGAAGGTCAACGAGCATATATGGTCGTTTCGCGAATCGGAGTCTGCCGACCACCTTCCGTTGATACTGGGGGTGTTCAACTGCACTCCAGAGGCGACAGAGATACTCAATGGTGAACAGAGAGACGGATATTATTTCAACAATCAAAAATTCAAACCGGTATCGAACGTACAAACCATCTACAGTCTCGAACATCACTGCGAGAACACTCAACACTATCACACATATTATAAAATAGTGGCTCTGGTGAATCGCCAGACTGCGCCGACTTGATCCGTCAGAACTAGGGAGTTGAAGCGGGAAACGGCGGATGTCTATGTCCAAGATTTCCCGCTTCACTGGG
>NZ_JANZXN010000018.1 GCF_025629245.1 Natronobiforma cellulositropha | reverse complement strand
CGAGGAGACCCCAGACGGCCAGTAGTCGGTGATTGTTCGGCAGTGCCTACCGCTCGACCCCCGCCTGAAGACGGGGGCATGCGCTTTATTCTGTGTCACCGACGACGCTCGAGTGCGAGGGCGGCCGGACAGTCGCTGGCCTTCGGCGACTCACCCGACGAAGGTCCCGTGGTCGCCGTCGCGCTTGTGCAACTGCGGGTAGAGATCGTAGTGGTCGTACCGACGGGCGTAGATGAACTTCCCGAAGCCAACCACCTTGTAGGGGTCCGGGGGGACGAGTCCCATGCCGACGAAACAGTCCCTGATCTGACAGCGGAGGTGGTGGTCCAGATACTCGCGGAACTCCGCGAGCGTCCCTGGCTCGGCGGGGAGTAACTCGAGGCGAGCGTCGGGTTCGCGATCCAGCGGGCTGTCGGCCCACTGCACCTCGTGTTCCCCACGCGCGTTGGGGAAGCCGACGTGGATACCGGAGACGGCGGCGACCTCTAACTCGAGGTCCTCGCCGTCGGCGCGCTCGACCAGCTGTTCGCCGACCGCCGCCCAGTTCTCGCGGTCGGCGTCGGTGACCGCTTCGCCGCTTCTCGGCTGGGTTCCGTCGTCGTACTCGAGATCGTGCGCCTCGGCCAGCGTGCGCGCCTGGTCGGTCAGGCCGCTCCCCTCGATGTCGACACCGAGGTAGATATCGAGTTTGTAGACGACGGCGTTTGGCGCGCGGACGCCTGCCGGGAGGGCGACCGGCCGCTCGACGTCTTCGTGGTGGCTCCGGAGTTGCTGGCGCAGCGGCCCGAAGTAGCGCTCGAACGCCTCGTCCGAGAGCGCGAGCATCGCGCGACGAACGGCGTCGACATAGTCGGGATTCTCGACGTGCTCGAGAGTGTCGAAGCCGCGTTCGCGGTAGACGTGGAACTTGGCGAAGCGCCGGGCCTGGTTGACGCGTTCGTTGTCGTCTTCGGTGCGCTGGTCTGGGTCGTCGGCGTAGCCGTCTTGTTCGTGGTAGGAAATATCCCCAGATTCATATTTTATTTCTATCCAATGTTCTGTGCCGTTGTTGTCGATTACTTCCAACCCACAGCCTTCGGAGTCCTCTCCCTCAATACTTGCTTTCATTACTTCTTCACCGGTTTGTATTCAGCCTCGCCTGCCCCAGTCGATTCCCGCGCGTCCTTCAACTCGAGGTACATTTGCTGGATTTCCTCGTACATGCCCTCGAGTTGGGCGCCTTTGCCGCCGGGGCGGTTGTCGGCGAGGTAGTCGATGCCTTCTTTGGTGACGTCGCTGGCGACGCCGGAGACGGCAGCGCCGATGGCGGCACCGGCGGCGGTACCGACGACGGGGATGACCGATCCCGCAGCGGCCCCGAGGGCGGCCCCGGCACCGGCACCGGCGAGTGCGCCGAGGCTGCCTTTGGTCGCGGCTTTGAACCAGTTGCCGTCCGAGGACGCGCCGGGTTTGGCTTCGGTCAGCGTCTCCATCATCTTTGCCTGGCCGGCTTTCAACTGTTCGACCTCGGCGGCGAGGACCTCCGGGTCGGCGGGAATGCTCGGGCTATCCGGCTCTTCGGTTGGCTCCTCGGTCTTGCTGAACCGCCCTCTGAGGAACCCGCGTCGGGTTGCGCTCAGGGCGCGTTGGATCGACACGTCCATTCCGAGGCGGTGGGCGACGACCGGGTCCTCACCCTCGAGTGCCTTCCTCGCCACCTCGTCAGCCTCGCGCTCGAGCGCTGGATCGGGATCGATGACCAGCGAACTCCCCTCCTGCGGGAGCATACTAATGGCACCGCCAGTTTGCTGGCGCACGTGAGCCAACTCGTGCGCCAAGAGGTACTTTCCGCCGGGACTCTCGGGATCGTACTCGCCGCGGTTGAACACCACGTGGTTGCCGGTCGTGAAGGCGCGGGCCTCGAGCGACCGCCGTTGCTGTGAGACCGTGGACACTGGTCACGCACCGTCTGCAAAGGCAGGCAGGTCGTAGATGCCCTCGGGCNCGTGATAGCGGTCGTAGAAGTCGTAGTGTTCGTACCAGGTTGTGAACTCGTGGATACCGTGACCCTGCAGCCGAAACGCCATCGGTGGGGCGATGCCCATCCCGAGGTAACAATCACGAACCTGGCAGCACAGGACTCGAACCAACTGTGCACGAAACTCTTCGAGCGAGTCTGGATTATAGGGCAAGAGATCGATTCGTGCATCTGGGTCACGCTCGAGCGAGGGCTGATCACCCCACTCGGTGTGGTAGACGCCCGCGAGATCGTCCCAGTGGACATGAACCCCGGAGACGGCTTCGATCCAGTCACTTGCAGGGCGCTCGAGAACGAGTTCGAGCGCTTCGTGTTCGCACACGCCGCTGAGAATCGACTCCAGTGAGCGCTCGACCTCGCCACGCCGGGCTGCCTGTACGAACGCGGCAGCATCAGGATCGCTGACGGCGTTTGCGAGACTCGCTAGCGTCTCGTCTGTGAATCCAAGATACACGTCCTTTCGGTAGGTGACGTGAGTCGGGCGTGCGCCGTCTGGGAGCGCAACGGGTGGTTCGGTGTCGCCGTAGTGGCTGGCAACCTGGAGGTAAAGATCTGTGAAGTGCTCTTCGATGGCGTCCTTCTCGAGTGCAGCGAGGACGAGCGCCACCGCAGCGATGCGGTGTGGGTTCTCGTTGAGCGAGAGGGTGTCGTAGCCACGTTCACGGTAGACCCAGTACTTCGCGAAGCGCCGGGCCTGGTTGATGGGTTCGACTTCGTCGATCATCGAGCGCTTGGCAGGGTCATCCGGATACCCATCCTGATGATGCCCTGTTATCAGACCATCTTCTCGCATTTCAATCAAATGCTCGGCGTCATTATTGTCGATGACGCTAAGCCCAATTCGTTGAGATTCACCGGTTATGAGTGCATCCATGCGGTTCACCTCCGGCTCTGTGCATCTCCCACAAGTCCATCACCAGTCTCAATGTTCCCGATCATCGAGGCGGCCCGCCTGGCAGTCTGTTCGACCCACTCTTCGGGTGGATCGATCTGTCGAAGCCTGGCTTGCAACTGCTGTGGTGCAAACTTCTGATCGACGTACTGATCCAGCATCGGACCGATGACGGGGAGGAGCGAAGTGAGGCCCGCAGCGGCGACTTTGCTGTGATCGACATCGCCAAACTCGAGGTCGCCCGTGGCTTCCTCGACTTCCTCGAGACCGACGTTGCCTTTGAGTACCTCGCGGCGACTCACTTCCGGCGTACGCTGGATCGAGACATCGAGCCCGAGTCGGTGTGTGATCACCGGCTCCTCTCCCTCGAGTGCCTTCCTCGCCACCTCGTCAGCCTCGCGCTCGAGTTCGGGATCGGGGTCGATGACCAGCGAACTTCCCTCCTGCGGGAGCATACTGATCTGACCGCCAGTCTGCTGTCGCACGTGCGCGAGTTCGTGTGCGAGCAGATACTTTCCGTCGGGGCTCTCGGGATCGTACTCCCCACGGTTGAACACCACGTGATTCCCGGTCGTGAACGCCCGTGCCTCGAGCGCACTCGCTGCTTTCGCAGCCTCCGGCCCGGTGTGTAGCTGCACGTCAGAAAACGAGTCACCCATCCGTTGTTCCATCTCTTCTCGGACCGCTCCCTCGAGCGGCTTTCCTGGTTGGGAAATCACCCGCCGCACTACCTCTGGTGTGGCTGTCTCACCTACCAGATCACTCTCTGCCTGCGCCTGGACCGAACGCATCGCACTCGGCGTATCGAGTTCGACACCCGCTTTCCAGGAGCTACGCACTCGAGCGACGCGAACCTGCTCGCCCATCGGCGTGTTACAGCCTTCGGGGAGTTCACCCCGTTCGCCCAACTCCTGGACGTTCTCGAGGCCGCGCCTCAGGATCATCTGATCGAGGATGGCCGCGTGCTCGAGTGAGGGCCGTCGCACACTCGAGAGATGGTGATGTGGGCGAATTCCGCCCTGTGTCTGGGGCTGCGCTCGAGGTCGGTTCCGTCGGTTCGTCTCGTCGTTCTCTCGGTTCTCAGTGCTGTCGCGTTGGTTCCTATCGAAGCTCACGCGACCCACCTCGGAAACGAATACAT
>NZ_JANZXN010000017.1 GCF_025629245.1 Natronobiforma cellulositropha | reverse complement strand
CCACCGGCGGGGCCGTCATCGGCGCGGCGAGCGCCATCGCGAGTGACGTCGCCAAGGAGGGCCTCGGAACCTTGATGTCCAACCGCCCCGGCGGACAGGCCGACAAACTCGAGGGCATGTACCTCGAGATGGCCGAAATGTACGAGGAGTTCCTCGAGGCTCGAGAGAAAACTGGTGATCCACTGGAAGGAGTCGGAAAAAGTGGGGCAGTCAAGCCATGAAGGCAGTGATAACTGGAGAGAACGAACGACTAGTTGGTGTGAACCTGCTTGACAATGCAGGTACAGAGCACGTTATCGAAATGGAATTTTCAGGAAATATAACCGCACACCAACAGGATGGGTACTCCGACGATCCTGAGAAGAGAACCAGCGAGGAGAACGAACACAACAATCAGGCGCGTCGCTTCGCAAAGTACTACGTCTTCACCCAGCGCGGCTACGACACCCTCGAGCACGCGCAGAACCCCGCGTACATCGACGCGGTGCGTCGGGCCATCGCGGCCCTCTCCGAGGAGGCGTTCGAACGCTACTTCGGCGCGCTCTACCAGCAGCTTCGCAGCCACGACGCGGACGTCGAACGGCCGGTTACCCTCCCCGCAGGTGTGCGCGCACCCGACGCAGTCGTCTACGAACTCGAGGTCTACCTGGGTCTCGCGCTCGAGGGCGAGGTGGCCGAGCGGGCGCAGGCGCTCGCGGCCGAGAGCGGCCTGGATCTCTCCGAGGAGAGCGACGTCCGGCCGGTCTCGGCGCTTTCGGCGGGCGACCTCGAGCGCTGGCGGGCGGTCGGTGAGGACCTCGCCGACGTCGTCGAGCGCGACGGACTCGAGGCCGACCTGACCGTCGCCGCCGTCTCGGGCATCCACGTCGGCTATCCGAATTCCCGGGGGCGTCACGAGGTCGAACGCGCCGACACCCCGCTCGAGCGCGAGCCTGACGCGGTGATCGAACTGCTCCCGCACGCACCCGAGACGCTCGCCGCGTTCCGCGAGGCGCTCGATCACCACCTCCGCTGTCAGGTGCGTGATCGCTTCGTCACCATGGGACTGGTGCCGCCGGAACCGTTCCGCGTGATCGGCTTCGGGACGCTCCACGACGCGCGGCGGTACGACCACTACGATCTCTACCCGCAGTTGCACCTGCGCGACGGCGAGGAGGGGACGCTCTTCTCCTGAGGAGGCGGGCGCTCGAGTCAGAACGGCGCTGCGGGCGTGAGGAGGGCGCTACTCGAGCATCTCCTGGGTGATCGTATTCGGCAACAGTTCACCCAGCGTGTACTCACTCGGCGGTTCGCCCTCGCCCTCGTCACAGATGACGAGAAACGACTCGTCGCAGAACTCGGCGAGCGTCTGGCGACACATTCCGCAGGGGGTGACGCCGTCGCGGCGACTCGAGCTGACGGCGATGCGGGTGAAGGAGTCGTGGCCCGTCTTGACCGCTTCGGCGAGGGCGACCTCCTCGGCGTGGAGGCTGTTACTGTAGTTCGCGTTCTCGAGGTTACAGCCGACGAAGACCTCGCCGTCGGTCGTCTCGAGGGCGGCACCGACGCGGTAGTTCGAGTAGGGGACGTGCGCTCGCGCCTGAATCTCGCGGGCGGCGTCGATCAGTGGATGGGTCACGACTCGAGGTACGGCGAGCGGTGAAAAGAACGCTCCGGGGGAACGGTGGCGGGCCGGAAGGCGGCCACCGGGTGGGTGCCAGAGCGCTACGTGGCGTCGGCAACGGCGGTCTCGACGAGTTCTTCGGCCGTCTCGAGGAGGGCGTCTAGCTCGTCGCTCTCAGCGTAGATGCGGACGTAGGGTTCGGTGCCGCTCGGGCGGACGAGCAGCCAGGAGGCGTCGGAGAAGGTGAGCCGGATGCCGTACTCGGTCTCGAGAGTCGCCTCCGGGAAGGCGTCCGGGAGAGTGGACTCGAGGGCAGCCGTGGCAGCGGCTTTCGCCTCGTGGGGACAGGAGACGTTGAGCTTCCGGTAGGGGCGTTCTGTGACCGGCTCTCGGAGCGCGTCGGTGTCTCCGACGTCGGCGACGAGCGCCGAGACGACGGCCGCGCTGGCGACACCGTCGATCCAGCCGCCGAAGGCGGTGTGGATGTGTTTCCAGGGTTCGGCGGCGAAGACGACCGCGGTGTCCTCGTCGCCCGACTCGCGCACGCGAGCGATGCCCTCGTGGAGCGCGCCCAGACGGACGCGCTCGACGCGCCCGCCCGCGTCGGTGACGAGGTCGTCGATGCGCGCGGAGGCGTTCGGCGTGGTGACGACGACCGGGTCCGCGGCGGTCGCCCGCCGGGTGTAGTGGGCGGCGACGACGGCGAGAATCGTATCCTCGTGGATCACCGATCCGTCGGGACCGAGGACGACGAGGCGGTCGGCGTCGCCGTCGTGAGCGAGACCCAGGTCGAACGAACCGTCGGCGAGGAAGGCGGCGAGGTCGGTGAGCGTCTCGGGCGTCGGCTTGCTCTCGCGGGCGGGGAAGTGGCCGTCGACGGTGGCGTTGAGCGCGACCACCCGCGCACCCAGCCGGTCGAGTACCTGCGGGGTCGCGAGCGCGCCGACACCGGTCCCGCAGTCGACGGCGACCGAGAGTCCCTCGAGCGGGCGTTCCGCCGCGAATTCCTCGCGGACGAAGGTGATGACGGCGTCGCGATAGGCACCGAGAACCCCGAGGCGAGAGGATGAACCCCAGACGTCCCAGGCAGGGAGGTCGGGACCGTCGGCGACGGACGCCTCGACGGTCTCCTCTCGGTGGTGGTCGAACTCGACGCCGTCGGCGAACAGTTTGATGCCGTTGTCGGTGGGCGGGTTGTGACTCGCGGTGAGCATCACGCCGGTCCGGCCGCGGGAGGCGAACGCCAGTGCGGGCGTGGGACAGATGCCGACGCGACGGACGTCGGCACCTGCACTCTCGAGACCTGCCTCGACGGCGGCGGCGAGCGCTTCGCCCGTCTCGCGTCCGTCCCTGCCGACGACGACCGTCTCCCCGGGTTCGCCGACGGCCTGGCCGACCGAGAGGGCGAGCGCGGGGGTCACAGTCTCCTCTGCGGAACCACGGATACCGGCGGTGCCGAACAGCGTCATTGGCGGTGGTTCTTCGAGGAACTACTTAGCCCCGTTGGCGAGCGGCGCTCGTCAGCGTGGACTCGGACGGCCGAATAACTCGAAAAAGACGAATCAGTTCTCGGGCATGTCGTCGATCAGGACGACCGCCTCGCCGTCGATGACGACCTGTTGTTCGTCCTCGTCTCTGATCTGCGTCTCGAGTCGATACTGCTCTCTGCCGAGGTCTTCGACGATTTCGACGCGTGCGGAGACGCGGTCGCCGATGGCGACGGGGGCGCGGAACTCGAGGTCCTGCGAGAGGTAGATGGTGAGACCGGGCAAGCGTGCGAGCGCGGCGCTGATCAGCCCCGAGACGAGCGTTCCGTGGGCGATGCGTTCGCCGAAGCGGGTTCCGGCGGCGAATTCTTCGTCCAGGTGGAGGCGGTTGGTGTCGCCGCTGGCTCGAGCGAACGTGCGGACGTCGGTCTCCGTGATCGTCTTCTCGAAGGTGACGAGGTCACCGACGCTGATGTGGTCGGGGTCGTCGACCGTGCGTTCGAACGCCCAGTCGAGGTGTTCGTACTCGAGCGACGGAATCGACGCGGGGACGGTCTCTGGCTCGTGGTCGGTACAGGCGTCGACACCGTTAGCGGAGGACGCGTACGGAAACAGCGCCGAGACGGCCGCCCGGTTGGCAGCGGTCGTTCCCTGAATCAGACTGCTCGCTACCGACGTCCACGCAGTGGTCATCGCGGCGAAGTTGTTCCCCCCAGTGTTCTGTTCTCCCATGGTCAGCGGATATGTGAGACGGGGTTATCACTCCTTTGGTCAACGTAACCGGTTAGTATCGAGGCACATCCGTCGAGAAAGACGTTGTTACCGTACTGTGTGGCCGGTTTTCGCTGATGAGTGGTGGGTGACGCGGATCGGTGCTACGAGCAGGTGTGCTGGAGCTGTGTGACGATTGCCGCCAGTGTCTACCATTTGGTGTACCTCTGTGGCACTGAATGGTATCAGATGGTATGAGACGGAAAGCTTTATTGCGACGGCAGTCCTGGTTGTGGATGATGACGGACGACTCCGGTCAGCCGCCCTGGATGCCTGCGATGTTCACCAGACAGATGCAGGAAGCGGGAGAACAAGTCGCAGAGTCCCAGCAGGAACTGTTCCGACAGTTCGTGGAGGCGAGTTCCTCGCCGTTCAGCGAACTGCCGGGCTACCCGCCGATGGGGACGAACACCGCGACGTTCAAAGCCCGCGTCCAGAGCGGCGGCCGGGTCAGCATCCCCGAACCCGAGCGGGATGCCCTCGACATCGAAGAAGGCGACATCGTGCAGACGATCGTCGTCCCCGTCAAACGCACTCGAGACGAGTAACTCCCCGTTCGAACCACCCCCACCCAACAGACAACCATGACGCAAACCCCACTCACCGCAGTCCTCACCGCACAGCGCACCGCGATCGAACAGAGCCAGGCGATGACCCACGACGTGATCGAGGCACAGAAGACGTCGTTCAGCGCGCTCGCAGATGCGCTGACGACCTCTGAGCAGCTCGTCGAGCAGAACGCAGACCTCACCAGGAGCATGCTCCACGCCTACGTCGACGCCGTCGAGGCCACGATGCCCGAAGAGAGCGCCGACTTCGAGGATCTCCGCAGCCTCGTCGACGAGAGCTTCGAGACGGCGACCGAGGCACAGCTCGAGTCGCTCGAGTCGCTCGTCCGCACCGTCGAGGAGTCCGAGACCGCCTACAGCGAGTTCAGCGACGGCTACGTCGACGTCGTCGACTCCTCGTTCGACGCCTACCTCGAGGCACACGAACAGGTCGGCCAGAGCGTCGAAGAGGTCGCCGCGAACGTCCAGGAAGCGAGCGACGAGTTCGACGTCGCGGCCTGAGACCGGCAGAGACACGCGAATCGCGCTTTTATCACCCAACACAGAGCACACACATGGCTGACTCAGAGACACACCCACAGAACTGGAACGCGTTCGCCGAACAGTGGAACGAACAATTTCTCGACGCGCTCGAGACCAACATGGAGGCGCAAGCCGAGTTCGTCGAGAGCTGGTCCGAGACCGTCGAGCAGGTCAGCGAGGACAACGAGATCAGCGAGGGCGTCGAGGGCTACGCCCGCGCCTACGAGGTCTGGATGACCGCCTCACAGCAGCTCGTCGAGCGGGTCAACGACGCCGTCGAGGGTGAAGAGGTCGAACTCGAGGAGTTCCGCGACATCTGGCTCAACACCGCCAACGAGGCGTTCAAAGAGGTCATGTCGACGACGGCGTTCGCCCGGATGACCGGGGAGACCGTCGGCGACGTCCTCGAAGCCCAACAGCAGGCCGACGAAGCGGCCGAGACCACCCTCAAGACACTTGGCTTCGCGACCAGCGGCGACGTCGTCGAGGTCGGCGACCGTCTCGTCGAACTCGAGCGCCGCCAGCACGCCGTCGAGACGAAACTCGACCGCATTCTCGAGGAACTGTCCGAATGAAGAGCCCGTACGCACTCACCCTGGACATGCAACGGCAGGCCTGGGAGGGGGCGGCCGAACTCGCCGATAAGGTCCGTGAGACGCCCGACCGAACCGAGAACTTCCACGAGGTCGAGGTGGGTGAGACGCCGAGTACCGTCGTCTACGAGGAGAACAAACTCCGCCTGCTCCACTACGAGTCCCAGACGGAGTCCCAACACGACGTACCGATTCTCATCGTCTACGCGCTGATCAACCGGCCGTACATCCTCGACCTCCAGCCGGATCGCTCGGTGGTCAGGACGTTACTCGAGGAAGGCTTCGACGTCTACCTGATCGACTGGGGCGAGCCCTCGGCGCTGGACCGCTCGCTCACGCTCGACGATTACGTGACGCGTTACATCGACAACTGCGTCGACGTGGTGTGCGAGCGCTCGAGCCAGGAGTCGATCAACGTCCTCGGCTACTGTATGGGCGGGACGATGTCGGCGATGTACGCCGCGTTGTTCCCCGAGAAGGTCAGGAACCTCGGGCTGATGGCTGCGGGCCTGTGTTTCACCGGCGATGGCGGCGTCCTCGAACTCTGGGGAGCCGAGGAGTTCTACGACCCAGAGCGCGTCACCGACACGTTCGGGAACGTCCCCGCGGACTTCCTCGACGTTGGCTTCGCCCTGATGGATCCCATCGCGAACAACGTCACGAAGTACGTCCGCTTCTACGACAACCTCGAGGACGAGGACTTCGTCGAGAACTTCGCCAGAATGGAGCGCTGGCTGGGCGACGGCATCGACGTCGCCGGCGCGACCTACGACCAGTTCATCCGTGACGTCTATCAGGGGAACAAACTCGTCGAGAACGAACTCTACCTCGACGGCACCCACGTCGACATCGAGAACGTCGAGATGCCGGTCCTCCAGATCGTCGCCGAGTACGACCACCTCATCCCGCCGGGAGCCTCCAAGCCGTTCAACGACGCGATTCCGAGCGAGGACACGACGATCCTCGAGTTCGCGACCGGCCACATCGGGATGTCCGTCTCCTCGCGCAGCCACGCCGAACTCTGGCCGGAGGTCTGTGACTGGTTCGAAGCGCGTTCGAACGGCGATGGCGACGCCGCCGGGGCCGACGATGGGACCGGCGACGAGCCATCCGAGAGCACCGACCCCGACGCTGCCCTCGCCGAGGACGTCGCGGGCGACGAGACCGGCACCGACGACCTCGAGGACGATGGCCTCTCCGTCGAGGGCGAGGCCGAGGTGTCCGCGGACGACCTGACCGAACTCGACGGTATCGGCGACGCTTACGCGGAGGTCCTCGAATCGGCAGGCATCACGACCTTCGACGACCTCGCGAGCGCCGACCTCGAGGCGCTCGCCGACGAGACCGAAATCTCGGAGACCTACCTCGGAAACTGGGCCGAGCAAGCCGCCGAGAAGTGACGCGGCTGGCCGCCCAGTGTTTTCGACTCTAGTTACGGGACAGGTCTCGAGCGGCGGGTGTCGGGAGCGAGTGAGTCGGTTCCACAGGTCGTTATTTACCATCGGAAGTGGAACGTCCACGTACACATGACAATGGAGGGACGAACCTGCGTCGTCACCGGATCCGCACGTGGCATCGGTCGCGGTATCGCCGAGCGCCTCGGACGCGAGGGCGCGAACGTCGTGATCAACTACCGGACTTCGGAGGGACCCGCATACGAGGCGGTCGACGCCATCGAAGCCGCCGGTGGGGCGGCCATCGCCGCCCAGGCGGACGTCACCGACCGGGAGTCGGTCGTCGCGATGCGCGAGCGCTGTCACGAGGCGTTCGGTCCCGTAGACGTCCTGGTGAACAACGCCGGACTCACCGCAGACACCCAGTTCGTCGAGATGACGCAATCGGAGTGGGACCGCGTGATGGACGTCAACCTCGGCGGGACGTTCAACTGCACCCAGGAGTTCTACGACGACATCTGGAACGCCGACGAGGGTCGCCTGATCAACATCTCGAGCGTCGTCGGCAAGCAGGGCAACTTCGGACAGGCGAACTACGCCGCCGCCAAGAGCGGTCTCTTCGGTTTTACGCGAACCATCGCCCTCGAGCTGGCCCAGGGTGGCTCGACGGCCAACTGCGTCGCCCCCGGGTTCACCCGCACCGACATGCTCGAGACCGTCCCCGAGAAGGTGTTAGACCGGATCATCGCGGGCATCCCGCTCGAGCGTCTCGCGGAGGTCGAAGACGTCGCGGCCATCGTCAACTTCCTCGCGAGCGAGGAGTCGTCGTACATCACCGGCGAAGTGATCGACGTCAACGGCGGCATGGACCTCTGAGACGGCTCGGTGTCCCGTGAACCGTGATCCTCGGCCCCTGGACAGCAACCGTCGGCTGACGGTGGACAACGGACCGCTCGCGGCTCACACCCGATGTTTCTGCTTCTCGAGGACACGGACGTTCTCGATACGTGTCGCCGGATAGCCTCCGTCGTCGGCCTTCTCGAGCGCCTTCACCATGTCCCAGACGACGTTGAGACCGGTGGTGACGCCACAGAGCGCCTCCATCTCACAGCCGGTCTTGCCGGTCGTCTCGACCGCCACCTCGAGTGTGACCCGCTCGGCGTCGACCTCGAAGGCGGTGTCGACGTTCGTGATCGGAATCTGGTGACACATCGGCACCGTCTCCCAGGTGTGTTTCACCGCCTGAATCGCACCGATTCGCGCCGTCGCGAGCACGTCACCCTTGCCGACCTCGTCGGCACGGATCGCCGCGACGGTCTCGGGGGTGAGGTGAATCTCGCCCGCGGCGACGGCCCGCCGGTGGGTGTCCGGTTTCTCGCCGACGTCGACCATCTGGACCTCGCCGTCGGCCGTCGTGTGGGTGAGTCCGGCCGCGTCGTCGCCCTCGTCTGCGCCCTCTTCAGTCATGGTCGACCACTGGCTCCGCGCCCCATAACGCCGACGGAATCGCCTCGAGCAGGTCCGATGCGAACAGGCCAAGTCCGTCCTCAGTTCCGTGGCGCGCAGCGATCCGCTCACCCGCGCGTCCGTTGACGTAGGGGGCGGCGGTAGCCGCCTCGAGCGCAGGGGCGTGCTCGAGCAGCCCCGCCGTGATGCCCGCCAGCAGGTCGCCGGTGCCGCCGACGGCCATGCCGGGGACGCCAGCGCGGTTGATCCGGGTCGTCTCGCCGTCGCTGATCACGTCGTCGGTCCCCTTCGCGAGCACCACGTGGCCGAGGTCGGCGGCGAAGGTCTCGATCTCGTCGGCCGCCGCGGCGAGGTCGTCGGTGTCGGGACCGCCCATCGCCGCCAGTTCCTTCCGGTTCGGTGTACAGACGAGCGTCGCCTCGGTGTCGACCTCGGGGACGACCGAGAGTGCATCGGCGTCGACGACCGCCGGGCCGGTGTAGCGCTCGAGAAACGCGCGTGCGGCCTCGAGCGTCTCGTCTTCGGTGCCGAGTCCGGGTCCGAGAATCACGACGTCGTCGTAGCGTTCGGCGGTGTCGACGAGACCGTCGACGCCCTCGGGGGTGAGGTACTCGCCCGCGTAGGGCTGGACGATCAGGTCGGGTGTGTACGCCTGAATCTCGCCCGCGACGGTCTCGGGGGCGGCGACGAACGCGAGTTCCATCCCCGCACGGAGGGCGGCCTGGGCGGCGAGTGCAGGGGCACCGGTGTAGGGACCGCCGCCGACGACGAACGCCCGCCCCTCGCGTGCGCTCGGCCGGGCGAGTTCGAGGTCGCCCGGACCGACGAAGCGCTCTGCGGCGGCCGGGATGCCGATGTCGGCGACGGTGACGGCCACCTCGAGCGCCTCGAGCCCCGGTTTCGTGTCGTGGAAGGTGACGACGTGGTCGGCGTCGATGCCGGTTTCGAGATGGTCGCCTGTCTCGGCGTCGAAGCCGGAGGGGACGTCGACGGAGACGACCGTGGCGTCGCTCGCGTCGATCGCACGGGCGGCGCTCGCGACGGGTTCGCGAAGCGGGCCGGAGACGCCGGTACCGAGCATCGCGTCGACGACCACGTCGGCGTCGGGCAGTGAGAACGACCGTGAGTCACGCACCTCGCGGGCGTCGTAGCCACACTCGAGGAGGGCGTCCCAGTTCTCGCGGGCGATGTCGGTCGTGATCGTCTCGCGCCGGCCGAGTAAGAGCGTCGTCACGTCGAACTCGTCGAGAAAGCGAGCGGCGACGAACGCATCACCGCCGTTGTTGCCCCGCCCGGCGACGATGACGATCCGCGCGCCCTCGGGAGCCACCTCGCGGACGACGCGCGCGAGAGCGTGTCCGCTCGACTCCATCAGCTGTTTTCGCGGGACACCGAGCGCCGCCGCGTTCTCGTCGACCGCAGCCATCTTCGAGCCGGTGATCATACCAGGGACTTCGAGCGCGCGAGCGTTGAAC
The DNA here is from genome assembly GCF_025629245.1 of Natronobiforma cellulositropha. Taxonomy (GTDB): domain Archaea; phylum Halobacteriota; class Halobacteria; order Halobacteriales; family Natrialbaceae; genus Natronobiforma; species Natronobiforma cellulositropha. The sequence goes on along the minus strand of NZ_JANZXN010000017.1, from coordinate 209,645 downwards.
CTTGAGGTTCTCGAGACCACCGACAGGTTGAGAACCGACGAGCACTGACCTACGGTGTGAACGTCTTCTGGCTCGACGAGGACCCACGGCTGGCCGCCAGGTACCACTGTGACGAGCACGTGAACAAGATGCTCGTCGAGACCGCACAGGTGCTGTGTACGGCCGCTCGAGCCAACGGCTACGAGGCGGCGTTTCTCTACCGACCGACCCACACTGCTCACCCGGTGACGCGGTGGGCGACGGAATCGAGAGCGAACTGGCTGCGCCTGCGCGAGCACGCGGCGGCGCTGAACGAGGAGTTCGTCGAGCGCTACGAGAAGCGCGACGACCACGCGAGCTGGCGCGTTATCGACCGCATCGACCCCGACGAGATCACGTTTCCCTCGAGTTCGCCGACACCGCGCCCGCAGGCGATGCCCGACACCTACAGGCGGCCGGGCGACCCGGTCGCGGCCTACCGGGCGTACTACGCCGGCGAGAAGGCCCCGTGGGCGACGTGGGCACACACCGAGGAACCGCCGTGGCTCGACGAGGAACGGGCGGCACTCGAGTCCGAGCGGTGATCAGCGCCGAATCTCGAAGCCCGAGATGCCTTCGGGTTCGCCGTAGTCGGCGTCGACAGCGGTGACGCTGGCGGCCGGAGAGCCCTCGTGGCACCACTCGACCATCGCGTCGACGGCGTCGGTCTCGCCTTCGAAGACAGCCTCGACGCGCCCGTCGGCGAGGTTTCGCACCCAGCCGTCGACGCCGTGCTCGCGGGCGGTGTCGCGGGTGGTCGCGCGGTAGAAGACGCCCTGGACCCTGCCGGAGACGAACACGTGCGCTCGTGTACGTTCTGTCATACGACACGTCTCGAGCGGCGCGAGTAAAAAGGCCACCCTCTGTCCGTCTCAGTACACGTGTTCAGTCGCCGACGGCACCCGTCCGCAGGTGGTGGAAGACGTATGTCTGTGCATACCCGGCGTAGCGGTCGGGAACGTCGCCGTCGACACAGCCGAGGCGCTCACGGATCGCTCTCGAGGTATCGGCGTAGGAACCCCGGTCGCAGTCGGGGTAGTAGTCGGTGATCGCTCCCTTGATCCAGGTGTCGAGCGGAACGGCCTCGTCGAAGTCGAGTGCGAACAGCAACACGCAGTCTGCGACCTTCTCGCCGACGCCGACGAACTGGGTGAGATAGTCGCGTGCCTCCTCGTAGGGCAGGTCGCGGGCGGCTTCGGGGTGGGCCTCGCCGCTCGCAACCATCTCGGCGGTGCGGACGACGTACGGCGCACGGTAGCCGAGACCGAGGTCACGGAGTTCGTCCTCGGTCGCCCCCGCAAGCTGGTCGGGCGTCGGAAACGCGTGGTAGGTCCGGCCGTCGACGACGAGTTCGTCGCCGTAGGCGGCGGCGAGCGTCGAGACCATCCGGTGGATCCGGCGGACGCGCATCTGCGCCGAACAGATAAAGGAGATCAGCGTCGGAAACGGTGGGTCCGCGACCAGTCGCAGCCCCGTGTGCGCGGCGTAGGCCTCCCTGACGAGCGGGTCGTCCGGCGCACGGGCGGCGATCCGCTCGAGGTCGTCGTCGAGACGCAGCCGCTCGCGGACCAGGTCAGCCGCGTCGGTCGTCGACTCCCACTCGAGGCGCCCGTCGCGCTGGCGAACTCTGAGGAGGTGGCCGTCGACGACCGTCTCGTACCACGCCTCCGGGTTCGGCTCGCCGGCGTACATCTCGCCGTCGTCGCGCTCCCAGAGGTAGCTCTGGCCGCTCTCGAGCGTCAGGTAACAGTCGACGCCACCCGGGCAGTCGTCGGTCGGAATCGCTCCGGCGTCCATCGGTTCGCCACACTGCTGGGAGCTGCTTGGGGGTTTCGAAACGGCGGGCCCACACAGCGCCGAGCGTACAGCGCACGAGCCGAGTTATCACCACCCCCACACGTTTGAAACCAAGCGCAGACTGGCTGAAACAGCCACGTAGCCGGAAATCGGCCACTCGAGGCGAACCTTCATACCGCCAGAAGCAGTATAGTCCGTCATGAACTGCAGGGTTGTCGTCGAGGCTGCAGTGCCGGTGTACGACGTCGGGACGGAAGACGAGGCGATCCGGATCGCCATCTCGAAGACTGGCGATATGCTGAACCCTGACCTCAACTACGTCGAGATCAACATGGGGTCGCGGACCTCGCCGTCGGGTGAGGAGCTGCCGCCCGCGTTCATCGCTGCCGACGAGGCGCTGGTCGCGCTCGAACTCGAGATGACCGTCTTCAACGTCGAGCGCGAAGAGCACGCCTCGCGGATCGCCCGCAAAGAGATCGGCCAGCGGCTCACCAACATTCCACTCGAGGTGTTGCGCGTCGACGTCGTCGAAGACGACGACGGTGAGAGCGACGCCGACGACGACAGCACGGACGCCGACGACGACGAGGAGACGGACGACGTTCTTCCCGAGTTCGAAGAGTTACTCGAGTAATCCCGACGGGGGCGAGAGGAAACTGCCCCGTCGACGAGAGAGTGGGTGTGAAATCAGACATTGGAGTGGCATATCGTCAGAGAGCACTGCCGGTGGCCGTCTCGCCAGTCAGCGGTAGGCAGTTCCAGGGGTTCAAAATCGTCTCAGTCCGCAGTCGCGGCGACTACTTCCGTCTCCCCCTCGCGCATGTGTTCAGTGATTCCCCCAGCGAGTGCAAAAACAGCGGCTTTGTGGTCGGTTTTCGATTTGTGGATCGATGTCGGCCGAATACCGAGCGACTCGTACGCATCGAGCGAAATTCGACAGTCGTCCCACGCTGCACACTGATTGGATACCTCCGCCAGAAGGCCGTGAAGGTGAATGAGCTCCTGCTTCTTCATAACCATCCACACGTACCCACTGCAGGGTTATATTATTATCTTGAGCATCGTTAACACGGTTCCGCCAAAGATGGATCGTTATGTAATTTAACCGAGTGGTAGTTTCGAACCAGTAGGTGGTCCCAAACGTGCGAGAGAGGCGGGGAAAGCAAATATTTACTCAGTAACAACGTGTTTATGTTCTAGTTCGAACAATACCTTACTAGAGAGTTAAAACGTCTCGACTTCGTGTGATATCGGACGTGATTAATCCTTACGAAAGCCACGCCTGCCGTGAAAAATAGTGTATGATTCGGCGACTATCCAAGTTGTTTTAGCGTCCGTAAGTCGCGGTCAGTTCTCATGAACTCCGACGTACGTCGAGACGCGTGACAGTTGGGGCAGTGGAACACGCCGGCAGCCACCGGGAGCTCACCGGGCGGTGCTTGCCAGCTTTTCGTACATTCAGGACACAACAGTCGGACGGTCGCTTCCTCCATGACATGCTAGTACACACCAATTGCTAAAAGCGTTGTTGCGAAGCAGAATCCGGTCGGCACCGAGAGGTCCGGTCGTCGGCTCAGGCGGCCGCCGTCTCCGACGCCTCGAGCAGCTCCTTGTAGCGGTTTCGGATGGTGACCTCCGAGATGTTCGCGACGGTCGAGACCTCGTTCTGGGTGACCTTCTCGTTGGTCAGCAGCGCCGCCGCGTAGACGCCAGCGGCGGCGAGTCCGACCGGTGACTTGCCGCTGTGGACGCCCGCCTCACGCGCGCTGTCGAGGAGGGTGCGCGCCATGCGCTCGGTCTCGTCCGAGAGGTCGAGGTCGCTGACGAACCGCGGGAGGTAGTGTTCCGGGTCGGCAGGTTTGACCTCGAGTTTGAGCTCGCGCACGACGTAGCGGTAGGTGCGGGTGAGCTCCATCTTGTCGACGCGGCTGACCGCCGAGATCTCGTCTAAGCTACGTGGCGTGCCGGCCTGGCGGGCGGCGGCGTACAGCGACGCCGTCGCGACGCCCTCGATCGAGCGCCCGGGGAGGAGGTCCTCCTCGAGTGCGCGCCGGTAGATGACGCTCGCGGTCTCGCGGACGTTCTCGGGGAGACCGAGCGCACTCGCCATCCGGTCGATCTCGCCGAGGGCCTGCTTGAGGTTGCGTTCTTTCGAGTCGCGCGTGCGAAAGCGCTCGTTCCAGGTGCGAAGCCGCTGCATCTTCTGGCGCTGGCGGCTCGAGAGCGCCTTGCCGTAGGCGTCTTTGTCCTGCCAGCCGATGTTCGTCGACAGCCCCTGGTCGTGCATCATCTTCGTCGTCGGTGCGCCGACGCGGGACTTCTGGTCTTTCTCCGCGGCGTCGAACGCACGCCACTCCGGCCCGCGGTCGATCTCGTTCTCCTCGACGACGAGTCCACACTCGCCACAGAGCGTCTCCGCGTGCTCTGAGTCGGAGACCAGTCGGCCGCCACACTCGGGACAGCGCTCTCGCTCTTCACCCCGCGTGGTCGATACTGTCTCGCGCTCCGTCTCCGTCTCGCCGGTATACGTTCGGGTAATTGTGTCTGTCATTATCGGACCTCGTTGGTTACTCGAGGCTGCCGGGTGGGGGAACCAGAAGAAAAAACCCGGCCGCCTCAGCTAACGTAGAGTAAGGCCGAAAGCCATATAAAGGTTTCGCTGTGGCAATAAGTGTCGTGGTGGTTCAGATATGAACCTTACGGCCTCTTGCAACTCGTGTGACCGGTTGACGAGGTTCGTAGCGAGCCAGTGCGTAAATAGTCGTCGGTTCTGCGTCGGCGAGCGACGGCGGCGGCCACCGACGTCACACGGTGAAGAGGTGGCCCTCGGTCGGCACGTCGAAGAGACCGATGCGCGCTCCAGCATCCAGCCAAGCGTGCCCGTACGAGAACGCCGCCAGCGCGTTCACCGGATCCCCGTCCGCCCGAAAGTGGCGGCCGTCCTCGAGGTACGCCGCCGCCATCTCGTAACACTCCTCGGCTGCCTCGGCCATCGGCGTTTCCGCGGGCGGTGCAACCGTCGCCGCCTCGAGTGCTTCCTCGAGCAACGCCCCGTAGCGGTCGGTCTTCTCCGCGAGATCTGCGGCCATACTGGCGTCGTGGGTCCCGCGGTGCCTAAGCGCGTCGGTAGCCGCCGTCTCCGGAGACCTCCCGACGCGTACGTACGACACACTCTCGGCGAACGCAAGGCGTTTAATCGAGACGGACCAACTACGCTCCATGAGCGAACAGCCTCGAGTCGAGATCTACACGAAAGAGGACTGTCCGTACTGCGACCGGGCGAAAGACCTCTTCGACGCGAAGGGCGTCGAGTACGTCACCTACAACGTCACCGGCGACGACGACCTCTTCGAAGAGATGGTCGAGCGCGCAGACGGGCGAAAGACCGCCCCCGAAGTGTTCATCGACGACGAACTCATCGGCGGCTTCGACGACACGAGTGCGCTCGAGGAGACGGGCGAACTCGACGAGAAACTCGGCCTCTCGAGCGACGACACCGACGACACCGTCGAGCATCGCCGCCTGATCATCGCCGGGACCGGCATCGCCGGCCTGACCGCCGCAATCTACGCCGGCCGCTCGAACAACGAGCCGCTGGTCATCGAGGGCGACGAACCCGGCGGCCAACTCACGCTGACGACCGACGTCGCGAACTACCCCGGCTTCCCCGAGGGGATCAGCGGTCCCGAGCTCGTCAACAACATGAAAGCCCAGGCCCGCCAGTTCGGTGCCGACCTCGTCAACGGCATCGTCGACTCCGTCGACGCCGACTCCCGGCCGTTCCGCGTCACCCTCACCAACGGCGACGTCTACACCGCAGACGCGGTCATCGCCGCCTCGGGAGCCAGCGCACGCACCCTCGACGTCCCCGGCCAGGAGGAACTGATGGGCTACGGCCTGTCGACCTGTGCGACCTGTGACGGCGCGTTCTTCCGCGACGAGGACATGCTCGTCGTCGGCGGCGGCGACGCCGCGATGGAAGAGGCCTCGTTTCTCACCAAGTTCGCAGACACCGTCTACCTCGCCCACCGCCGCGAGGAGTTCCGCGCCGAGGACTACTGGATCGACCGCGTGAACGAACACGTCGAAGCCGGTGAGATCGAGATCATGAAAAACACCGAACTGGTCGAGATTCACGGCTCGAGAGAGGGCGGCATCGACCGCGTCACGCTCGTCCACAACGACGCCGGCCACCCGACCGACCGCCTCGACGACCCCGAGACCGACGAGTTCGACTTCGAGGTCGGCGCGGTCTTCTTCGCCATCGGCCACACCCCCAACACCGACTACCTCGAGGGAACCGGCGTCGAGATGGACGAGGAAGGCTACCTCCGAACCCAGGGCGGCGACGGCGGCGGCCAGACCGAAACCGACGTCCCCGGCATCTTCGGCGCTGGCGACGTCGTCGACTACCACTACCAGCAGGCCGTCACGGCGGCAGGGATGGGCTCGAAAGCCGCCATCGACGCCGACCACTACCTCGAGAGCGTCGACCGCGCCGACGCGAGCGACGAGGAGACGATTCCCGCGGCCGACGACTGAGGCTCTTCCCTTTTCAGACGCGACTCCCCGAACGTGACCGGCCGGTCTCGAGCGACGAGCCAGGACGGTCACACGACGGACGCGCCGACACTCGAGCGGTCGTCGCGAGCAGCCCATTGTCCTCCACGGTCGACCCCCACTCGAGCGGGCGCTGCTGAAAGCACGTATGCAAACCGAACCCAGCGCTCGAGACGAGTACGCTGCCACAGACCACGAGTGAGCACACTCGAGAAAACGAGAACACCCACCGTGAGCGCTGTCGCTGGTCGGCTGTGACGGCCATAAAAGATCCGCAAGAGCCGGAAATCGCGTTTCCGGTGGTTACTCGCTACTTAGTCCTGGCGGCGGAGTGCCAGCATAGCAGCGCCGAGGAGTGCAACGATGGCGACGGCGATGCCGAAGCCAGGCTGACCGTCGTCGTCAGCTGGGTCGTCATCGTCGGTACCGGGGGTCTCGACGTCGTCAGCGCCGTCGTCGTCGTCAGCGCCTTCGTCGTCAGCACCCGTGTCGTCTTCCTCTTCAGGTGGTGCGGCTTCCTCTTCGACGGTGAGCGTACCGGTTGCGCTCTCGCCATCGAACGTCAGTTCGATGTCGTGGGTACCGACGGAGAGGTCGTCAGCGCTGATGGTCGCCTCGAGCGTGGCGTCCTCGCCAGCCTCGAGCTCGAGGTCCTCGCTGGCGACTTCGTCGCCGTTGAGGAGGAGGACAGCCTCGCCGGAGACGTCCTCGTCACCTGCGGTCACGGTGCCGGAGATGGTTGCGTCCTCACCTTCTTCGACGGTGACGTCACCGACGGAGAGGGAGAGTTCTTCTGGTTCGTCGTCAGGTGCGCTGGAGATGACACCGGTTGCCTCGTCCTCAGCACCCGAGACGTCGGAGACTTCGAGGTCGAACTCAGCGCCTTCTGCCTCGTCGCTGAAGTCGAACTCGACAGCCCACTCGCCATCCTCGACCTCAGTGTCCTGGGTCATGAAGAATGGGTTGTCGCCAGTTCCTTCGACGATGACTTCGATCTCCGTGCCGGCTGCGGCGTTGGAGGTGCCGTCGATGACCTGGCCGTCACTCGCTGCGACGGAGAACTCTTCCTGGCTGAACTCGATCGATCGCTCGGCGACGGTGAACGTCGCGCTGACCGATTCTTCGTCGTCGTCACTGCTGATGTACGGGTTGTCCTCACCGACAGTGAAGGTAAACTCGTACTGGTCATCCTCTTCGATGCCGTTCGAGTCGGAGTCGAACGCGAAGTAGATGCTGTTGTTCTCGAAGTCTTGGTGCTCGGCGATAGCGGAGTCGATGTCGTTACCCTCCGTGTTCGGTGCGGGGTTCAGGTGTTCGAACTCCCACTCAACACCGTATGCCTCGAGGTTCAGTCCGGATTCCCAGAGACCCTGGAGACCGCTGGCTTCGACCTGCACGATGACGAGGTCCTCGTAAGCGATCTCGTTGTCGACGCTGGCGGCTTCGAGGATGTCCTCGAGGTCGTCGCCAGCGTTGACGTCTTCAGGCGCCGTGTGGATCGTGACGTCGTCCGTCGAGCGGTCGCCGAGGCGGAGCGTACCGATGTCGACGCGGTCACCGTCGATGAACAGGCGCATGTCGTAGTTGCCCGCAACCAGTGGCGAGCTCAGAGCATTCTGCGTCTGGTCGTCGAAGGTCAGGTCGGTGTCTTCACCCGCGGCGATTGGGGCCGGGTTGATCGTGGAGTTGCCGGCACCGAAGGTGTCGAATTCCACGATCGCGTGGCCATCCTCGGTGTCGGTGATGGTCGCGTTCGCGATGTAGTTGACGTCGCTGGAACCGATCTGGATGCGGACGTCGCGGTCGCCGTCGATGTCGACGCCGATCTCAGCAACGTCACCCTGTGGGACGGAGACGATGCGGTCGGTGAATGCCGCATCGATCTCGCCCTCTTCGGCGACTTCGATCGTGACTTCGTCGCTCGCCGTCGTGTCGGCGGCGCCGAACTCGAACGTGTAGTTGCCAGCGTCCAGACCGTCGAAGTCGATGTCGAGCGACTGGATGCTGCTCACGCCTTCGAGAGCGATCTGGTCGTCGTCGAGCCACTCACTGTCGTTGTCGACGGTGCCTGCGTAGTCGCTGAAGGCAGCCGTAATCTCGTCGACATCGAGGTCGTCGGAGTGGACGGTCAGCGTGTAACCGGAGCGCTGGGAGTCGACTTCGACCTCAGCGGTTCCCTCGTACTGGACGGGGAGGTCGCTTTCGATGTCGACATCGAGGCGCTGCTCGTCGATGCGGAACTCACCGTGGTGCGTTCCGTCGCTCTCTTCGATGTCGTAGAGACCGGTGTCGAAGCGCGTCGTGTCGATGGTGAAGTTCTCCTCACCACTCGAGACACTGATCTGGCGCTCGAGACCCTGCGTGTCGTTGCTGATAATTTCGTAGGTCGCGTCAGCAGCGAACACGCCACCATTATCGTTGTCTACGTCTGCTGGTTCGACGACGATCGTCTGACCCTGCCAGTATCGCTCACCGTCTGAGAAGTCCTCGACGTCGTGGTCATCGGCAACGACTGCTCCCGGGAGGGTAGCAGACATCGCAACCACAGAGAGGACCATCAGCGCAGCGAGGAATACTGCACGGGTCTTCTTCGTATATTTTCCTGTCATGTGTTGTTGTGTTACCGTTCGGCAACAGTGACTTTCGTGCACAACCACACATTTCCACGTGTGGGGCCGTACTCGCTACTGTCACCCTGGGTAGGGGTACAATCTGTCCCGATGTACGGGTTATATAAATGCTTTGTGGTGGTGTCCGACGTGTGTCATTCACCGACACCCCGGTCGCTGACCGGGTTTCCCACCACTCTGGCGTTTTCACCACCGCCCGTTTCACACGAAATCGTGTGTACCCAACCCCCCTCGAGTCGCGTTCACTCGAGCAGACACCTCCCGAAACGATACGCACCGACTCGAGAACCGGTAAGTTCGTCTTTCCTCGCGCGGGCGGGCACCGCTCGCTCGCACGCCCGGTCAATATATTATTACTGCCGAAGATGGTGAGGTCTACAGTCGCCACGAACGGATCGGCCGACGGCGTCCCGAACGCATCAGCAGAAATCTGTACCCAGTTGCGGCCACCCGGTTGCTGCGCGCACTCCGTGCTCCCGGCTGCTTACCGCTCGCGTACAAAAATCTGGACCAAAAAAACCGCTCACTTGAGCGTCTACCGCTCGATCACTTCTATCTCGTCGACCCACCTTTTTTCTACTCGGGTTCGCGCCGCTCACCCATCGTACAAAAAATCTGGATCAAAAAAGCCGCTCGCACCCGGCGAGCGCTCGCGGGACTACCGCTCGATCACTTCGATTTCGTGGCCGTCCGGATCCTTGGTGAACGCGTACCGGTCGTCACACGATTCGGGATCCCGGTAGTCGTCGCTCTCGCGCTCGAGCAACGTCTCCCAGTCGTCGTGTAAGTCTTCGACGCGCACCGCGAGGTGGCCCCAGGCGTCACCCAGATCGTAGGTCCGCCCGTCGTAGTTGTAGGTCAACTCGAGGGCCATCTCCTCGGGGGCGGCGTCGACGGGCGTCATGAAGTAGTTCGCGAAGGTCTCGGCCTCCCAGCGGCCGGTGTGTTCGTACTCGAAGGTCCGCAGCCAGTAGCCGAGCGCCTCGGTGGCGTCCTCGACGCGGATCATGGTGTGGTCGAGCGACCAGCGCGCGCCGTACTCACGCTCGACGATCTCGATCTCGTGGCCGTCAGGGTCTTTGACGAAGGCGTAGTTGCCGGGACAGGACTCGGGATCGCGGTAGTCCTCGACGCCCGCCTCCATCAGTTCCTCGTAGGCGACCTCGACGTCGTCGACGCGGACGGCGATGTGGCCCCAGCCGTCGCCCATCTCGTAGCTCCGCCCGTCGTGGTTGTAGGTCAGCTCGAGCGTCGCCCCATCCTCGTGTTTCTCCGGCGGCCCGAGGTGGACGTTCGTGAAGGTGTCCGCGTCCCACCGGCCGTGTTCGACGTAGCCGAAGTGGTCCTGGTACCACTCGAGTGACGCCTCTAAGTCTTCGACGCGGATCATCACGTGATCGAGTGTCGCGTGCATGCCAGGCTAGTCACGGCGGGCGAGCCAAAAGCGTAGCGACCGCGGCGGTCCGGGTAGGGGAACGAGGGGGACCATGCGGCCGACACCTCGAGCGGAAAGCGGGTTCTCAGCGTCTGCGAACGACCGGTGCGGTTTAGCCGCCGGGTAGAAATGTACACATATGAACATTTGTCTCGTGTTACCACGGGCGTTTCCCCCGGACGGCCGAGTCGAACGGGAAGCACGAGCGCTTCGTGCGGATGGACACGCGGTGACGCTGGTGTGTGCGAACCGCGGTGGCGAACCGACCCGCGACCACGTGGATGGAACCCGCATCGTTCGAGTTGGTACGGACGGCGTGCGCGACGGCGTGGCGTACGCGGCGAGTGCCCTGACGAACCTCGCCGTCGGGGTCCACCCGAAGTGGTATCGGACGGTCGAACGCGTCGTGAAACGAGAGCGGAGCGACGCGATACACGTCCACGGTCTCACGCTGTTGCAGACGGCGCTGCTCGTCGGCCGACGCCGGGACGTAGCGGTGGTCTCGGACCTCCGGGAGAACGCCGCCGCAGCCATCCGTACCCAGCGCGAGCGAACCGGACTCCGGGGCGCACTCGCCCGCCCGTGGCTCGCGACCGAGCGGACGCTCACGCCGCCGACGAGGTGGGACCACCTCGAGCGCTCGTGTCTGCGACGGGCCGAACACGTCTTCACCGTCTGTGCGGAGATGAAAGCCCACTACGTCGACCGCTGTGCGCTCGACCCCGACCGGGTGACCGTCCTCACCCACGGCGTCGACCGGGACCGGTTCGCCGCGGCGAGTACCGACGGCGGAGTGAGTGTCGCCGTCGCCGACCGACCCGGGTGTGACGACCACGACGACGACGAGCGAAGGCCGGCCGAACTCGCGTGCGTCGGTGACTTCGGCGACCCCCGCGGTCCCGTGACGCTCCTCAGCGCACTCGAGCGCGTTCGCAGGCACCGGCAGGTCCACCTCACGCTCGTCGACGCGACGGACGGACTCGAGCGGGCACTCGGCGAGGCGGTTCGCGAGCGTGGTCTCGAGGACGTGGTGACACTCGAGTGCTGGGCCGACGACGCGACCGTCGCCGAACGAGTGAACGGCGCTGACGTACTGGTCGCGCCCGCCGTCTCGACGCCGTACACGGAAACGACGCTCCCGCGAACGCTACTCGAGTACATGGCGACGGGAGCGCCGCTGGTCGTCACCGACGTCGCCCCGCTCGAGCGAACGGTGACGGAAGCGGACGCCGGCGTGGTCGCCCGCGCTGGCGACCCGGCCGCGATGGCCGACGCGCTGTGTCGGCTGCTGGACGACCCCGCGGCCGCCGCGCGCTACGGGGAGAACGCCCGGCGAGCGCTCGAGCGGCGCTACGACTGGGAGCGACAGGGCGAGCGTCTGTGTCGGCAGTATCGGCGTCTCGCCTGAACGGCGAACGGGTCCCGCTTCGGTTCAGGCGGGCGAGCGCACGGCGTGGTCGTCACCCGAATCCGACACCGGTGGCGACGCGGAGAGCGGTGACGAGTCCGTCTCGTCCGTCGCCGTGAGCACCGTGGTGAGCGCCTCGACGAGCGCGGCGACCTCGTCGACGCCTTTCGCCCGGTGGCCGGGAACGTCCGTTCGGCCGTCGACGGTCACCACGGGGACCGGCACGCCGAGACCGCTCGCCTCGAAGAGGTCCGCCTCGAGCGGGTTGCCCGAGACGAGCCACCGCAGCGCCGCGTCGACGGTGTCGTCGAACGAGCGCTGGCCGCCCGCAGCGGTGTAGGCACCGACGGCGCTGGCGAACAGCGACTGGTTGACCGGCGCGAGGAGGTGCCACTCGCGGACGGCGGGTGCGGTCGGGCCGGCAGCGAGTAGACGCCAGGTCAGCCGACGGACGAGTGAGGCGTCGGCCGGCCGAAACGCGCCGTCGGATCGCAACCGTCGGTCGACGGTCGCGGCGAGTGTCTCCCCGGCGAGCGCGAGCGTGTCGGGACGGCCGAGGACGGACGCGCCGCGAGCGAGGGCCACGACAGTCTCCTGGAGGTCCCGGTGAGCGCCCCACTCCGCCGCGACGTGAACCCGCTCGAGCGAGTCGAGGTAGGCCGCGAGCGCCTCCCGGACGGCGCCGTCGTCGGTCCGCTCGGCGAGCGCCGCCACCCCGGTGACGAAGGGCGCGTCCGCGCGGTCCGTCACCTCGGTCGACCGGCTCACCTCGAACCCCGCCCGGGCGTCCGCGAGCCAGCGGTCGTCGAAGGAGTCGGCGGCGAGACAGGACGCCTCGAGCAGCGCACCACGCGCCGCAGGTGAGAGCCGACCGCGGAGGACGTCGTCCGCCCACAGCGACCGGCCGTACTCGAGCAAGCGGTACAGGTGCTCGTCGTAGACGGCCGTCCCAATCGAGGAGGCGCGCCAGCGGAGCACGCGCTGTAACGCGACCGGGACGGCGCGCAGTCGGGTCCCCCGCACGGGAGACCACTCGCGCCCGTTCGGCGGTCCGTCGAGGTCGCTGGCACGGAGTGCGGTGACGAACCGGTCCGTCCCCTCGTCCCAGAACCCCGACTCGGCGACCGGCCGGAACAGACACGCGAGCGCGTCCTCGAGCCAGCGCTCGAGTGGTAACGGCTCGCTCGCGAGGCGGTCCTCGCGCCAGAAGCGCTCGAGCGGGTCGGCGACGCCGTGGGTGTCGACGATGGCGTGACGAACCGGCGAGGCGGCCGACGGCGTCCGACAGCCCTGTGTGTGAACGTAGTGGCCTGTCACGACGCGAACCGACCAGCCCCGGACGGGTAGTTATGCCGGCGTTTCGATCGGTACGGTCACCGAACGTACGCCCAGGTGGCCAACAGCAGGAAGTGGACGACGCCCAGCGGAATCGCCGTCCGGTTCGGTTCGATGGCGAGACCGGAGGCAACGGGGAGCGAACAGGCCGCCGCGAGCGCGAGCAGTCCCGCGGTGACCCGCCGGTCGGCACCGATCCGTTCGGCCGCCGCCCAGACGAGCGCGAACGCGTAACAGAGCGTTCCGAGCGGCCACCACTCGAGCGACGGCGGCATCCCGACTGCGGTCTCGAGGTAGGCCGGCAGCGTGATGACGTACCAGCCCTCGACGGTCACCATCCCCCACGGGAAGACGAGCGTCGCGGAGGTGGTCCAGACGACCACCCAGGGGACGACCAGCGGCGAACAGAGCGCGAGCCACCACAGCAGTGACCGGCGACGCTGTGAGCGGTCACTCACTCGAGCGCTCGCGTCAGGACTCGCCGCCTCGGGTCGCGACCCCGTCACGGCGAGGGGTCCTCTCGCACCGGCGGGGGTCCGCCCCGCCGAAACACGGCGAAGACGGTCATCGCCGGAGGATGAGTTTCAGGACGTCTTCGTCCTCGAGGACGTGCTGGTCACCGACCTGTTGCTTGTCGTGGGTGGCGCTCGGTCCCGAGACGCGGGCGAAGCGAAAGCGCTCTTCGAACTCGCCGCCGAGTTTCGAGACCGCCTCCTCGATGGTCGCCCCTTCTCTGAGCATCAGTGGCTCATCGTAGTCGACGCCGCGGCCCGGTTTGTCCATGTAGACGCGGATGAGTCCGAGGTTCTCCCAGAGACGGTCTTTCAGCGCCTCGAGCCCGCGTTCGGCTTCGGCGGAGATGAACGTCACCTCCTCGGGGTCCAGATCGCGCTCGCGAAGCTGTTCGTCGACCGTCTCCTTGTACTCGGGCGTGATGAGGTCGACCTTGTTGACGCAGGTGATCGAGGGGATGTAGACGCGATTTTCCATCAGGCCGTCGATGAGCCGGTCGATGTCGACCGCCTCGCCGAAGTTGATGTCGGCGTTGACGTAGCCGTACTCGCGCATGACCTCTTTGATCGTCGCCTCGTCGAGTTCCTGTTCGGCGCTCGAAGTGATCTTGATCCCGTCTTTGATCTTCGAGCGCACGGTGATCCGCGGCGGTTGCTGGTCGACCCGGATCTTGATGTTGTAGAGTTCCTCCTGGAGGCGGTCGTACTGTTCGATCTCGAACACCGAGAGGACGAAGAGAATCAGGTCGGCGTTGCGGACCACCGAGAGCACCTGCTTTCCGTCACCCTTGCCGGTGGCAGCGCCCTTGATGAGTCCGGGGACGTCGAGTAGCTGAATGTTCGCCCCGCGGTGTTTACACATGCCAGGGTTGACGTCGAGCGTCGTGAACTCGTAGGCACCCGTCTCGCTCTCGGCGTTGGTCAACACGTTCAACAGCGAGGACTTCCCGACGCTCGGAAAGCCGACGAGCGCGACCGTCGCGTCGCCAGTCTTCTCGACCGAGTAGCCCGTTCCGCCGCCGGCGGAGGACTGGTTCTCGAGTTTCTCTTTCTTCTCGGCGAGTTTCGCCTTCAGCCGACCGACGTGTGACTCGGTCGACTTGTTGTAGGGCGTACTGGCGATCTCTTCCTCGATCGACTCGATTTCCTCCTCCAGCCCCATATACCTACTTCGTATCCGTCCCCACCGAAAAACACTTTCCATGCCGACGCCGTCGGCGCTTCGCCGATATCCACGGAGACGCGGGACGGATGGCCCGCTGTCGGCACTCGAGTGGGCGGCCGTCGGCCTGGTGTGTCCCAGCCCGATTACCGTTGCCAACCTGACTTCGACACGCATTTAGCTGGGGCGGGGAATCGTCCACTCGGAGATGCCGGACCCGTCGACGCTGCGCGACAGCACGCAAATCGTCCTCCCATGCGAGCGCCTGCACGAACTCGAGCGGCCGCTCGACGACGAGTTTACGGTGACGATTTTCGACGAAGGCGACGAGCGCTGCCGGATCATCGGCAGTCCGGTCGAGATTAAAGAGGCGAGTCAGTACCTGGCGAGACACGGTGTGACCGTCCGCTGACGGCCAGGGAGGCTCACGGTCTTCTCGCGCTGACGACGGCAAGTGTCGCTACCAGCACCAACACGACAGCGGCGGCGATGGCTCCGAATCCGGGCATCGACTCGCTCGCCGAGTCGTCCGACTCGTCGTCCCCACTCGCGTTCGTCCCGTCGGGCGTCTCGAGTGCGTCGTCGTCCACCCCGGTGGAATCGTCGTCCCGGTCGTCGCCTCGCTCGTCGTCAGCCGCGCCCTCGTCCGCGTCGTCGTCCGCGTCGGCTTCGGCGGGCGGGTCGAGCTGGAGGACGATCACCGCCTGGCCGTGGGAGGCGTCCGTCTGGTAGGTCCAGCCACCCACCTCCTCGTAGCCGACGGCGTCGTCGATCGGATCGACGTTTGTATCCCACGCCTGGTGAGTCTGCTGGACGTATCCCACGATCTCGATCCAGTCGGCGTACGGACCCGAAATCTCCGGTTCGCCGTACTCGACCGTCCCGTCCTCGGGGAGACCGTGGAACTCGATGCAGTGGGCGTCGAGCAGGCCGTCACCCTGTGGCAGGTCGGCTGTCGTGCCGAACTGGTCGGCGTCGAGCGGCCGGTCGTAGTGCTCGGTCAGCGGATACTCGACGGTCATCGGATCGGCGAACGAGTGCCAGGAGAGTGAGTCACCGGTTGGAACCGTCACAGTCGTCCCCGGCACGCTCTCACCGACGATCACCTCGCCGTCTTCGTTGAGCAGCGTCACGCAGAGCTTTCCGGAGCCATCACCGAGATACGGCTGACGGTAGCGATCACGCGGGTTGACGTAACTGATCCAGCTCCCGTCGGCCGCCTCGGCCTCGAAGTAGGGGTCGTCACGGTCGGGAACCGCTTCGGTGTAGGCGTCCTCGAGCGGCGGCGTGGCATTTTTCTCGTCGGCACTGTCGTCCTCGCCGAGGGCGAGCGCACTCGAGGCGGCCGGGTCGACCGTCAAGAGCGTTCCGGCGGCGACGCCACCCGCGACGGTGGCGGTGACGCCGAGGAGTGCGACGAGCAACACGAAGCCGACGGCGAGCGGGACGGGCGAACGGGGTGGGTGGGAGTCTGTGAGCATAAGTCAGTGTTCGTGAAGGTTTTTCGAACGATGCCCCGGACTACCGCCGTGGCGGTTGTAGGTATGATCAGCATACCGGAACGTACGGAGTGCCTAGGAGTGCAGGGGCGGACACGAAGGGCGGCGTGAGAGGCGGGCGGACAGCGGAGACCCTACCGCTCGGGATGCGTCGGCGCGTCGAAGCCACCGCGAACCAGCGGGCGGGCGACGTGGCGTCTGGCACACGGCGGCACCTCGTACCAGCCGACCTCGAGCGCACGCTCGAGTGCTACTTCGGCGCGTTCGTCGGCGCTCGTCCCGCAGGGCCGACAGCGATAGCCCTGGTCTCGCCCGGCGCTCTCCATCGTCCGCCCACAGTCCGCACAGGTCGGCGTGACCCGCTCGGTGTCGACCAGGTCACGGACCGCGAACTTCTCGAGTTTGAGCGTTCCCCGCGAGACCTCGCCGCAGACGGTGAGGTGGTCGCCGACGCGGAGGGAACGCACGCGGTGGCGAAAGCGCTTGGTGGGTTCGAACGCGGCGCACTCGAGGCTGTGGTCCCCCTCACCATCGGCCGGCCCCAGCGTGAAGAAGACGTGGCCGCCGCGGCGGGTCTCGGGCTCGCTCGAGACGACGCCCTCGACGCGGTAGGCCCGCCCGTCGCGGACCGTCTCGAGCGTGCCGTCGGCGAGGTGGGCGTCGGCACCCTGGTTGGTGACGAACAGTTCGGCGTCGGCGACGGGTTCGCTCTCGATAGCGTGTGCGACCGTCTCGACGGCGTCGGGGTCGTCGCCACGAATCCCGTGGAGGATCGGACCCGGCGTGTGTGGCACGCAGACCGTCTCGCGCTCGCCGCGGTCGACGGTGTCCCAGACGGCCGGGTAGCCCGCCGCCGCGGCCGCGAAGACCGAATCGGCGTCGACCGCCCGCGGCGTCCCCCACCGGTCGGCGTCGCGATAGGAGATGTACTCGTAGCTCCAGGCGTTCTCGAGCATCTCGGCACCCGGCGGGCCGCCATCACTGCGCCAGCTACCCACCGCCGCCAGCGCACCGATCCGGCCGCGGCCGTCCCCGAGCCACCAGTGGCGGTAGCCAACCTCCTCGCACAGCGCCGCCGCCTGCTCGATCTCGAGGTGCTCGCGGAGGGCCGCGCGGGCGAAGGAGCGAACCGCCTCGGGCGTCGCGTCGGGGTCGTGGTCGGCGACGACCAGCCCAGGGTTGGTCGCCTCGTCGTCGCGAATGGCGAGCGACTCGAGGCACTCGCGGGCGACTTCGAAGGCGAGACCTGGATCACAGTCGATGTGAATCGCGAGTGCGGCGTTCCCGCGCGTCTTGTACTCGACGGCGGGATTTAAGCGGATCAACAGCAGTCGCTCGACGCGGCCGTGACGGCGCAGTCGCGCGGCGATCTGCGCGGCGACGTACGTCGTACACATGCCGTCGGTGCGCGAGTCGGTGTCGTCGAGCCCAACGACGGTCATCGCGTCGGCATAGTGGCCGCGTAGGGTAACGCGTTTCGAGGCGCGCTCGAGGACTCCACCAGCGACACCGTGGAGAAAACCGATGCGGTTGGCATTCTGTCCTTCTCGGAACTTACTGATCTACCGGCCGAACAACGCACGGACGATGCGCCGCAGTAGCGGGCCGGGCTGGCCCGGGCCAGCGAATTCACCGCTCGCCAGTGCCCCGTGTTCGATTCCCGGCGGCCGGTAGCCTTCGATCTCGGCGTCGGTGAGGTGGTACGGTGGGTAGAGATCGGCGTGCTGGTAGTGCATCGTCTGTTCGGCGAAGCCCTGGCCGAGCACGCGAAATGCCTCCGGCGGCTCGAGCCCGAGCCGGAGATACGCATCGCGGACCTGACACTGGAGGTGGTGACAGAGCAGACCCTGAACGATCTCGGTCGTCAGTTCCGACTCGAGGGTGGCCTGTGGCGGCGTCATCTGGAGCTGTGCGTCGGGTGGTCCCGCACTGGTGTGGCTGCGCTCGCCGACGACTGGCTCTTCGATGCGGCCGTCGTTGGTGCGGCGCTGGTACTGGAGATCGAGCGCAGAGACCTCCGAAATTGGGTCGATATCCGGTGGCAGGCGCGCCTCGAGTTCGGCCGCCAGTGCCTCGTAGAGGTCGTACGCGTCGGTGATTCCTGCGACGGCTTCTATCGGTGAGGCAGCATCCGGGTTCTCGAGATAGGCGTCGAACTCGAGGGCGAGAAACACATCGGCGCGGTAGACGATACCGCCGATGGGGGCGGTCTCCTCGGGCATCTCCACGATGGGTGGGACGTCGGGGTGGAGCGCGCTGTGGTACTGCTGGGCGTAGGGACCGAACTGTCGCTCGAAACTGTCGAACTCGAGACCGAACACTGCGCCGAGGGTGTAGGGAATCCACTCCGGGGTTAGGCGTGGGGGGAGCGTTGGATAGCCGCGCTCGCGCTGGACGTAGTACTTGGCGTACTCCTGGGCCTGTCGCAAGTGGACTGACTCAGAAGGTGTTTGTTTGGTTGCTCTATCTGGATACGCATCCTGCTCGTGAATGTATATTTCACCAGTTGTATCTAGAGATATCTCGTGGCAGATGCCGTCGTTATCAACGACAGAGATTCCGATTCGCGTAGATCCATCGTGAACTGTTTCGTCGAAGACCGTTGCCTCCATCTTAATCGTTGCCTCCGTGGACATCTTCTATCGTACCCTCGCGAGGCAGGTCTGCACCAATCCGCCGGAAGAAAGCCAGAACTCGTTCTTCTTCTCCGAGCACTCGAGCGACCTCGAGGGTGAGGTAGATGTCTTCGCGGTGGAGTCGATCTTTACCGACGTGGATGGTTCCACCGACAGCGAGCGTCACCGCCATCGCCTCGGGCTGGCTCAGCCCGTACTCCGAGACGAGCGGCTGGACAACGCTCTGAGTCGCACCGAGTGTGACTGCGTACTCGGCATACTTGTATGCGTCTCGCAACCGGTCGGGGCCGACGCTCAGGAGGTCAGTGTCTTCGATTCCTGCCGTCATCTCCTCCGTCGAAACATTACCGCTGAGCACCTCTCGGCGAGTTTTATCGACTCGCTGGACGTGGACCGTCGTCGTGGCGAGGCGCTGAATCCCCAGTTCGCTCCCCTCTACGATGTACCCCGTGGCATCGCGCTCAGGTGCTGGGTTCGGTTCGACCACCAGTGAACGCCGCTCCTGGGGGAGCATACTGATAGCGCCGCCAGTCTGCTGTCGCACGTGAGCCAACTCGTGTGCGAGCAGATATTTTCCTTCAGGACTCTCCGGCTTGTACTCGCCGCGGTTGAACACCACGTGGTTCCCGGTCGTGAACGCGCGTGCCTCGAGTGCGCTCGCCGCCTTCGCGGCTTCTGGACCCGTATGTAGCTGCACATCGCCAAAGGAGTCGCCCATCCGTTGTTCCATCTCTTCACGAACCGACCCCTCGAGCGGCCGCCCTGGCTGGGAAATTACCCGCCGCACCACGTCGGGTGTCGCGGTCTCACCTGCTAAATCGCTCTCCGTCTGCGCCTGGACCGAACGCATCGCACTCGGCGTATCGAGTTCGACACCCGCTTTCCAGGAGCTACGCACTCGAGCATCACGGACCTGCTCGCCCATCGGGGTGTTACAGCCTTCGGGGAGTTCACCCCGTTCGCCCCACGCCTGAACCTGTTCGAATCCACGCGTTTGGATTAACTGGTCAAGCTGGGCCGCCTGCTCGGGCGACGGTCGCAGTACACTCGAGAGATACTGGTGTGGCCGCGCTCCGCGCTGGGTCTGTGGTTGCGCGCGAGCGCGCCGTGTTCGTTCGTTGTTCTCACTATCGTCGTTCGACCGGTCACGCCGGTCCCGGTCGAAACTCACACACCCCACCTCGTGTATCGTCGAATTGGTAATTATCGCAGCGTTACTGTTCGGTCCTCTTAGCTGTTGGTGTTCGGACACTCGAGCGAGAACACCGATGACTCGAGAGATAGCCCGAACGAACGTCATCACCGACACCCATTTCCAGAAATTATATGTGTCTATCCATGAAACTCACTCGTGGAAGTTGCGCCCGCCGACCGGGTGGGGCACACACGAGAAACTGCCCCGGGTGGTAGTAGCACCCGCGGCGCGGCTTCCATCCACAGAGGATCCGAAGCCATGACACAGTACCAACTACGCGACCTTAAAAGGCTCGCAAACGCGCCGTACAGCCCGCGAAAACGCGGTTTTCTGAGTTTCGACTCTCTCACTCGAGCGCGCACCCGCCACCGTCCGGAGGGCCGCCGATGAACGATGGTGGCGCTTCGCCGTCGGACGAGACCCCACAGACCGAGGACGGGTCGGCGACCGACTCGAGTCCCTGGTTCGTCGACGAGGACGCCGACCTCGAGTGGAAGCCACCGCGCTGTCCCCACTGTGAGAGTGTCGTCGTCGGGGTGACGGCGACGGGACCGGACACCATCCAGGCCTCCTGTGGCTGTTGGCTCACGCAGGTGGAAGCGAGGGAGTTACGCAGGTAGCACGCTGAGCGGACGGGCGTTACCTCGGCCTGCTGGCAGTGTTCAGATCGGCCTGCTGGCAGTGTTCAGATTATCGTGCAACCGCCCTCGAAACGATTTCGACCACCACGAAAGCCCCTGACTCGCTCGACCTTCCGGGGCTCGCTGCGCGCGCTCCTTCGTCACGTGCTTGCCAAGCGAGACGCTCGTACCTCACGTCTCGCTGGCCTTCGCTCACTCCTCCGTCGCTCGCGAAGACATCGCCCGGGAGGGATCGACCGAGTCAGCCCCTTTCATTCCCACCCCGCGGTGGCTAACCGATCAGCCGACAGAGGGTGGGAATGAAAGGGCAGGGGCTTTCGTGGTGTCTCGACCCCTAGATTACCCACAGTAGTATTGAACACCGCCGCCCGTGCTGCCGGGTGTATATAAAAGTAGCTCCGGCCAACCGGCGAATCGCCCGACGGAAGCGTGGCGTAACAGGGGAAACACTGATATATCAGGAGTGACTTACCTACCCCTATGTCTCGAGCAGCACTCGTCGGAAACGTCACGGCGATGCTCGAGGATGCGGGATTTACCGTGAGTGAGCAGTGTGCGATCAGGCCCAAGAGCTTCGACGTCGCTGCTCGTCGGGGGGGAGACCTCATTCTGGTGAAGATATTGGGGAACATCGACGCGTTCAACGAGGCGACCGGCCACGAGATGCGCCGACTCGGCTCGTACCTCCACGCGACGCCCCTGGTGATCGGGCTACGAAGCCGCGACGAGAACCTCAAGCCGGACGTCGTCTACTTCCGCCACGGCGTCCCCGTCCTCAGTCCGGATACCGCCTACGACCTGTTCATCGAGGACATTCCGCCGTTGATCTACGCCGCACCCGGCGGTCTCTACGTCAACATCGACGGCGACGTCCTCGCTGACGAACGCGAACAGCGCGAGTGGAGCCTCGGCCGTCTGGCCAGCGAGATCGGCGTCTCGCGGCGAACCATCTCGAAGTACGAAGACGGAATGAACGCCTCCATCGAGATCGCGATGGCGCTCGAGGAACTGTTCAACGCGCCGTTGACCAGCCCCGTCGACGTCTTCGACGGCGTCGAGGAGGTCCACGAGAGCGAACCCACGCCCGAAGAGCCACCGGCGGACCCGGACGACGAGGAGATCCTCGCGGTCTTCACGCGCGCGGGCTTTCGCGTCCACCCGACGCTCCGCTCGCCGTTCAAGGCCGTCAGCACCGACGAAGCCGAAGGCGACGACCGGGTGCGCGCGGAGACCGACCGCGACGACGTCGTCCTCACCGGCAACTCGGCGTTCACGAAGGCGGCGGAGAAGCGCGCCCGGATCATGGGCTCGATCGGCCACGTCGCTCACACCCGCTCGGTCTACTTCGTCGACCGCTCGAAGCGCGACTCGGTCGACGGCACCGCCATCGTCGAGCGCGACGAACTCGAGGGGATGCGCGACGCCGAAGAGCTTCGAGAAGTGATCCGCGAGCGCAGCAGACCCGAAGAAGCGGTCTGAGCGCGCCAGTGTTTCTCCCGGTAGACAGCCCTCAGGCGTCGCCGTAGGTCTCCTCGAGGTAGGCGACGATGTCGTCACTTTCTGGCATTCCTTCGACGCCGTGGGCTTCGTCGGTGATGACGGGGACGCCCGTCTGGCCGCTGACCTCCTCGACTTCGGTGCGCTCGGCGTGTGAGCGAGGGACTTCGACGGTGTCGAACTCGAGGTCGAGGTCCTCGAGGGTGGCTCTGACTTTGGCACAGAACGGACAGCCCGGCAGTTCGTAATAGGTGATGTCTGCCATAGGTGAGTGTACAGGAGCGAGGACAATGAGGGTGTTGGTCACGGCCGAAACCGTGAGACAGCGAGGGTGGACCGTGACTCGAGCGGGCGGGATCAGAACACCACGAGTTCGGCGTCGACGGCGAAGTAGACGACGAAGTAGACGACGAAGGCGGCGGCGAGCGTCCACTGCCCGAGCGAGACGTCGTCGCGTCGGCCCATCGCGGCTTTGATCAGCGGGTAGCTGATGATTCCGGCGGCGAGACCGTTCGCGATGGAGGTCGTCAGCGGCATGATCGTGATGGTGAGGCCGCCAGCGATGGCCCAGGCGGGGTCTGCCCAGTCGATGTCGGCGACGCCCTGGAGCATGATGATCCCGACGACGACGAGCGCGATGTAGGTGGCGTACTGCGGGATGAGCGCCATCAGCGGGACGACCAGGAGCGCGAGGAGGAACAGCACGCCGACGACGAGCGCCGTGAAGCCGGTGCGTCCGCCCTCTTCGATGCCGGTCGAGGACTCGATGTAGGTCGTCACCGTCGAGGTCCCGATCATCGACCCGAAGGTGGTGCCGACGGCGTCGGCCATCAGCGGCTTCTCGACCTCGGGGAGATCACCCTCCTCGTCGAGGAAGCCCCCGACCTGGGAGACGCCGATGAGCGTCCCGGCGGTGTCGAAGAAGTCGACGAAGAAGAACGTGAAGACGACGAGGAGGAAGACGAGCGGGTCCTCGGCGACCATCCCGAAGCCGTCCAGAAAGCCGAAAAAGAGCGGCGAGAAGTCGTACTGGGCGGACGCCAGCATCGAGACGATGCCGTCTTCGGTGACGTCCTGGTAGGAGTCGCCGGGCGTGAGCGCGCCCGGCGAGACGACGCCGGCGAACGTCAACAGCCAGCCAGCGAGTGCCGTGGTGACGATACCGATGACGATCGATCCTCTGACCCCGCGTGCCCAGAGGACGAACGTCAGTCCCAGGCCGACGAGCGAGAGCGCGGCGATCGGACTCGTCGCGACGTTGCCGAGGGTGACGAGCGTGGCGTCGTAGGCGACGACGACCTGCATCTCCTGGAGACCCAAAAAGAGCAAGAAGACCCCGATACCGGCCCCGACGGCGAACTTGACCGGTTCGGGAAACAGTTCGATGATGTACTTTCGTGCGCCGACGGCCGTCAGCGCGATGAAGACGATCCCTTCGACGAAGACGGCGACCAGTGCGACCTCCCACGGCACACCGAGACCGATGACGACGGTGTAGGCGAAGAAGGCGTTCAGCCCCATCCCCGGCGCGAGACCGAACGGCCGGTTCGCGTAGAGCGCCATGACGAGGATGGCGACGATCGATGCCAGGATGGTCGCGACGGCGATCATCTGGTAGACCTCGGTCTGTTCGTACCCCTCGATCACGATCGCGTCGCTCAAGATCGCCGGATTCACGACGATGATGTAGGCCATCGCCAGGAAGGTCGTCACCCCGGCGATAGTCTCCGTTCGGTACCCGGTCTCGTGCTCGTCGAATCCGAACCGGGCCGCGAGGACCCCCGGAACCTCACCCACACGCGCCCCGATCCTGTCGATGACTCCCATAGTGAACGCTCGAGGGTTACAAGACAGATTATTTAAATCCACCTCTCTCGAGCGAGTCTGACCGGTCACTATCCCCCACATTCTGAAGGCGATTACCGTCTGCGTGACGAAGTGAAAACCGCGAGCGGGCGGGCACACGGCAGGCGTCCTCCGCCCGGTTCGAGGGCAAACGGCGGTCTGCAGGACCAATTATATGTGCTACGAGAGCATATCACATGGCATGGAGTTCGTCATCGTCGGCTACGGTCGCGTCGGATCACGCACAGCACGGTTGCTCTACGGTGAGGGTCACGACCTCGTCGTCGTCGACAACGACTACGACCGGATCGGACGCGCCGAGAGTGACGGCTTCGAGACGATCCAGGGTGACGGCGACGACGAGGACGCCCTGATCGCCGCTGGCATCGAGACGGCCGACGCGGTCGGCTCGTTTACCCCGGATCTCAACGTCAACTTCGCGGCCTGCATGGTCGGGAAGCACTACGGCTGTCGAACCGTCTTGCGGATCGACGAAGACTACCGCGAGGAAATTTACGAGCGCTACGCCGCCGACGTCGACGACATCATCTACCCCGAACGGCTGGGCGCTGCGGGGGCGAAGACCGCCCTCCTGGGCGGTGACTTCAACGTCGTCGCCGACCTCGCCGCCAACCTGCAGCTGACGGTGATCGACATCCACGACGACTCCCCGGCGGTCGGCAAACGGCTGACCGAACTCGAGTTACCCGACGCCGCCCGGATCTACGCCCACGGGCGGGCGCACGAACCGCTGACGATACCGCTGCCCGGAACCGAACTCGCCGCAGGCGACGAGGTCGCCGTCATCACGGAGACGAGTCACGTCGAAGACGTTCGTGCGGCGCTGATGCCCGCGACGGCGTGAGTCGGCGTCAGTCGTCGACCTGGAAGACGAGGACGTTCTGGTGGACCATCGACGGCACGAACGCGTAGGGATAGCCGTAGACGTGGAGGTTCTTCGCCGGGTCGTACCAGACGAGCGTCGCCTTCAGCGTCACCGGCGCGGCGGCTTCGATCGCTCGAGCGAGGTCGGCCGAGAGGAACTCGTAGCGCTGCTCGCGGTACATATCGCCGATGAACACCACCACGTAGCGACCCGGTTCGACCACCCGCACGAGCTGGGCGAACGTCTCGCCCATCTCCGCGAGCCACTCGGCTTTGCTCTGTGACTCGCGTTCGTCCTCGTCGAACGCACCGAGACTGCTCTCGCGAACTTCCTTCCGGTTGCGCGTCTGCTCGCGTTCGTCCATGTTCCAGTAGGGGACGTCCGTCAACAGCAGGTCGACCGAGTCCGTCTCGAGGTCGGCGACTAACTCCACGCAGTCACCGTGGCGCAGGTCCTGGCTCGCGAGCGGTGGCGCACCCCGCTCGAGTCGCTCCTCGTTCTCGCGCTCGAGGACCGTCTCGTAACACTCGACCCAGCGGCGGTTGCGCTCGAAGCCGACCGCCTCGCGCAGGCCGGTTCCTTCGTGTTCACAGAGGCTCGCCCCGAGCAGCGTCCCGCCGACGCCCGCGAACGGGTCGAGGACGCGCTCGCCCGCCTTGCTGAAGCGGCCGATCAGCTCCGCACAGAGCCGCGGCGGCTTCTGGCCGCCGTGTTCGCTGCGCAGGTCGTGCTGGAGGTCCGGCGGATACGACTCCGGAATCACCGACTTCGTCGCGAACTTCCACTCCCTGCCGGTCAGGTCGTTGACCCGGTTGCGCTCGTCGTAGATGCCCCGGCCCTCGAGGTGGGTCTGGTGATCTTTGAGGTCCCGGCCGTCGTCGCCCCCGCTGGCGTCGCTCGGACGCCCACGGTGTCGAGCCGACGCGCCGCCCTCGCCGTCGCTCGAGTCCTCGGTCATGACTCGGACGTGCTCACCCGGGTGCCATAACGCTGGTGTCTCTCGTCCCCCGCCATTGCACGCGCCTGCCGCAAACGAGGTCCTCCAATTTTCACCCGTGGCGGTGTACGCCCGACGATGGTGCTCGTCGACGTCGCCGTGTTCGCTCTCTCGGCAGGTGCCCTCTGGATCGGCGCGAAGTGGGTCGTCGAGGCGGCGGCGACGCTCGCGGCTCGAGCGGGCGTCTCACCGCTGGTGATCGGGCTGACCGTCGTCGCCTTCGGTACCTCCGCGCCGGAGTTCGCCGTGACGATCGACGCCGCACTCGCCGGGGAGAGCGACGTCTCGGTCGGAAACGTCGTCGGTTCGAACCTGTTCAACCTCGGGGTCGTCCTCGGCGGCATCGCCCTGGTCGCTCCGATCCGCGTCGACGAACCGCTGGTTCGGCGCGACGCGGTGGCAATGGGTGTCGCGACCGCGCTCGCACTGGTGGTGCTCGCGAACCTGTGGGTGTCGCGTCTCGAGGGAGCACTCCTCAGCGCCGTCTTGCTCGTCTACCTGACCGGTCTGGCCCTCGACGCGCGTCGCTCCGCGAGTGACCGGACCGAAGGCAGTGCGTCGACGGCCGCCGACGCACTCGTCGGGCCGACTCGCCCCCAGGCGGATCGCGTCCGGGAACTGCTCGCGCTGGCCGTCGGTCTCGGACTCGTCGTCGGCGGCGGACACCTGCTGGTCGCGACCGCGAGCGACCTCGCTCGAGCGGCCGGCGTCTCCCCCTGGGTCGTCGGCGTGACGGTCGTGGCGTTCGGAACGTCGCTCCCGGAGGTGGCGACGTCGGTTGCTGCCGTGCGAACCGGTGCCGTCGCCATCGCCGCCGGAAACGTCGTCGGCTCGAACGTCTTCAACCTCCTCGGCGTCCTCGGGATCACCGCCGTCGTTCAGCCGCTCGCGGCCGACTCGGCCGCGCTGGCCGGTCTCGTCGTCCTGGGTGGTCTCACCGCCATCACCACCGTCACACTCGCGAGCGGACGGCGACTGAACCGACTCGAGGGCGCGCTCCTCGCGGGCGTGGTCCTCGGCTACTGGGTGGTGACCGTCGGCGGCGCATAGGGCGTCGCCGACGCTGGTGGTGGGCAGTGAGAGTGTCGTCGACGTCGGGCGGTGACGCCGGGGTTAGCGAGTGCCCTTACGTCTGGGTAGCGAAACCTGGGTATGAACAAACTCGTCGACGGCGAGTGGCGGACCGACGCGTACGAATCGACCGACGACAGTGGCTCGTTCGAGCGCCAGCAGACGACCTTTCGCGACCGGGTTCGCGAGGGTGGCGAGTTCGAACCCGCCGCGGGCCGCTACCACCTCTACGTCTCCTACGCCTGCCCGTGGGCACACCGGACCCTGCTGGCGCGCTCGCTGCTCGGACTCGAAGAGGCGATCTCTGTCTCGGTCGTCGACCCCTACCGCGGCGAGGACGGCTGGCAGTTCACGCCCGAGAAAGAGGGCTGTACCGTCGATCACGTCCACGGCGCGGACTACTTGCGCGAACTCTACGTGCGCGCAGATCCCGAGGCGACCTGCCGGGTGACGGTCCCCGTCCTCTGGGATACCGAGACGGACACCGTCGTCAACAACGAGTCACGCGAGATCATGCGGATGCTCGCCACGGAATTCGGCGCGGTGGCGAGAACCGAGGTCGACCTCTCGCCAGACGACCGGCGCGAGGAGATCGACGCGGTCCTCGACGCCATCTACGAACCGATCAACAACGGCGTCTACCGCGCAGGCTTCGCCACCCGCCAGGAACCCTACGACGAGGCGATCGACGACCTCTTCGACGCGCTCGCCCACTGGGACGAGGTGCTCGCCGACCAGCGCTACCTCGTCGGCGACCGCCTCACCGAAGCCGACCTCGCCATGTTCACCACGCTCGTCAGGTTCGACGCGGTCTATCACACCCACTTCATGTGTAACGTCGCCCAGATCCACGAGTACGACCACCTCTGGCCGTACCTGCGCGACCTCTACCAGACGCCGGGCGTCGCCGAGACGGTGAACATGGACCACATCAGAGAACACTACTACACGACCCACCCCGACGTCAACCCCCACGGCATCGTCGCGCGCGGGCCGGACCTCGCCTTCGACGCCCCGCACGAACGCGACCGCTTGACCGGTGGACCGCCAACGGCGCTCCTCGAGTGAATCACGAACGGGAACAGACGCGGAGGAGGGCGAAGCCGGGGCGAGTTCAACAGCAGAGAGGGACGCGAAGCGGTCGCGTCGTCAGCTGTTCGGCACAGTCGGGACACGAGTAGACCTCTTCGCCGCCGGTCCGCTCGATGACCCAGTCGCCGTCGATGGGGCTGGCGTGGCCACACGACGGGCAGAAGAGCGTCGCCTTCTGCACACGAGTCGATACTTTCTGGGCGGTTCGATCACACATGGTGACGGTGCTATACCCCCGACAGTGATAACTCTAATTGACAGATGTGGGCGTGTCACCACCCTGCACGTACCACTCACCCCGGGTCCGGTTCGGGCAGCGAGCGGTGGCGTCGCGGCGGCACGAGGAAGTTCGCTCGTCGGGTGACCTCGAGGTACTGGAGGATGCCGTTGTTCGTCCGCGTCCCGATCGCCGACGAGAGTCCGGAGCCGTTCATCGCCTCGCGCACTGCGGCGAACTCGCCAACCTCGCGCTGGTGTGAGAGGAAGTGGACGCCCGCCTCGCCGTCGTCGGTCGAACTCACGTCGCGCCGGAGCAACAGCGGGTCGTCGTCCTCGCGTGCGCGCACGAGTTTCTGAGAGTGGCCGACGACACCCGACCGGGCGTCTTCCTCGAGCGTCTCCGCACAGCCGTCGACACCGGCGTCGTCACCGAGGTTGTGGCCGGCACCCTCGACGCGGCCCTCAGCGGCGTGGGCAGGGCAGAACATCTTGCTGACGCGCTGTTCGCGGCTGTCCTGGAGGTACCACTGACGCAGGTCGAGGCGGATCCGCGAGAGGTGGGTGGTCGTCCCATCGGCGAACGGTCCCTCCCGGATCGTCACGCGGTCTTCGCTCGCCTGGTTGCGTCGGAAGCCCGACTCGAAGCCCATGAACATCGGCGCGTCCTCGGGGACGGGCTCCTCGCGTTCGATCGCGGGGACCTCCTCCTGGCGCTCGGCCGGGAGCCCCTGTCCGATGAAGCCCGTTCGGCGGTCTGCCACGGTGAAGACGCCCTCGAGACTCCCCTCGACGGCGAGACCGTTCAGTTCGGAGAGACCGCCCGTCAGTGCCTCCTCGGCACTCAACACGGCGCTGCCGTGGTCGCTCGCGAGGTGGACCAGCGCGTCGTACTCGTCGAGAACCGGGTCTTCGAACGCGGCCATCGGTTCGGGCGGCGGGAGGTCGACGCCCCCGGGGAGCGCGTCGTCGAAGCGCTCGAAGTACGCCGGGCCGTAGCCGACGGTGAAGACGAGTCCGTCGTTGCCGCGCTCGAACGCGCGCTCGAGCGTCTCGAACGCCGCCTCGAGTTCGTCGCGGTCGGTCTCGTCGGTCGGCTCCTCGCCGACGTACTCGAGCGCGAGCAGGACGTGGTGTTCGGGCGCGACGTGGTTGCCGTGGCCGTCGCGCTCGAGGTACTCGTTCCAGGCGTGCTGGCGCTCGGGAAGGTCCTCGAGGGCGACGCTCGCCTGGGGCAACTCCGCACCGTCGCCCCGCTCGAGACAGGCCGACAGCGCGCTCACACCGCCGATGGCGACGGCGCTCCTGACGAACGCCCGACGAGAAATCCCGCGAGACGGACGAACCATAGCCGGATTCGGGACTCGACGCTAATGGGGGTTACGGTGAGGGGAGTGAGCGCCAGTGGGCGGCGTGTGTAGACGGTGTCAGCCACGGTCGGACAACCGGCACACGCACCCGACACGCGGATGGTCCTCGAGTGCGTCATCGACTAGCATGCAACAGCTCGAGCGGTTCGTCGAGATCGACGCCCCGCCTGCCGCCGTCTGGGCGGTCTTGCTCGCGTTCGAGCGCTACCCCGAGTGGAATCCGTTCGTCACCTCGATCGAGGGCGAGCCGGTCGAGGGGAGCCACCTCCGGGTACGGATCGAACCGCCGCGCTCGCGAGCGATGACGTTCGAACCCGAGGTCGTCGCCGCGGAGGCTCCGCGACGGCTGGCCTGGCTGGGCCGACTCGGCGCGCCGTTCGTCTTCGACGGCTACCACGAGTTCCGTCTCGAGCCGGTCGGCGAGAGCGGCGAGCGAACCCGGTTCCTCCAGCGCGAGACGTTCCGGGGCGCACTCGTCCCGCTCTTGCTCGACGAGGAGGCCGTTCGCGCGGGCTTCGACGCGATGAACGAGGCGTTGAAGACGCGAGCGGAGCGCCGGGTGGGTGTACACGCCTGATCAGCCGACCAGCGTCGACAGTTCCTCGAGCGAGTAGATCTCGTGGGTCGGACGCTCGGGCAACTCGTAGTCGACGCGGTGTGGGCGGTGGACGTACGCCGAGTCGATGCCGCAGGCGTTGGCGGCGGTGATGTCGACGCGGCTGTCGCCGACGTAGAGCGGGTCGTCGACGCCGAGTTCCGAGAGGGCGCGCTCGAGGTAGTACGGCGTCGGTTTCTTCCGCTCGATGCCCCGAATAGTGGGCTCGCGGCCGATCCAGGGGTCGAACCCGGTGAGATCGAAGTACTCGACGATCGTCCGGATCGTCTCGTGCTGGTTGTTGCTCACGATCGCCCGCGGGACCGAGAGCGACTCGAGGGTGGCCACGTCGTCGTAGAGCGTCTTCCGGCCGGCGCGGATCTCCGCGGCCTGGACGGCGATCGCCGCCTGTTCGCGCTCCTCCCAGAGCGGTTCGGGTTCGACGCCGTACTCGCCGGCGATGCGCTCGAGCGCCTCGACCGTCGGGTTGATCAGCGTGTCGACGTACTCGTCCGTGGGGTCCGAGACGCCGACCTCGGCGAATGCCGTCCGAACCGCTCGCCGGAGGGCGCTCATCTCGGTCGGCGTCGTCAACACACCGTCGTTGTCGAAGACGAGGGCGTCGTATGCCATCACCGCTCCGTTCGCACTCGCGGGGCTTCGCCGTTTCGGACACGACCGGCCACCTCTCGCGCGAGGGTTCAAGTGCGAAGAGCGGACCAGAGTCGGCCGATGAACCGATACCGACGGGACGGGTGCGCCGACGGGGACCGCGAGTCCCCGCGCGAGCGGGGCGATGGGCCATAGGGCGCTGGTCGCCTACCGGCGGCCCGACCACCTCTACGACCTCCGGTACAGCCACTGGGGCGCCGACGGTCTCGAACTCGCCGACTCGCTCACGCGCGAGACGCCACTCGCACGGGGCAGCGTCGACGCCGACCCGCTCGCAGAGACCGTCGCCCTCGAGCGCGTCCTCTCCGACTACCTCGATCCCTGCGCACACGAGGCGTTCTACCTCGTCACCGAGCGCTTCGAGGTCAGCGCCTACCGGGTGCTCTGGCTCGAGTGGGGTGATGGCCGCGAGGAGGGCCGCGGCGCGCTCGTCCGCGTCGATCCCGGTCCCGACGACCTGGCGGTCAGAACCTGGTTTCGCGCGACGAAGACCGTCCTCGGCGACGTCGTCGAGATGGGTGTCCTCTCGCGACGGGCCGCCCAGTCGTACCTCGAGGCGCGCGTCTGCGAGGACGAAGACGGTTACGTCTACACCTACGGCGGGCCACACGGGCAGAACACCGCCGAGTCCTGGTGAACGACGGCGAAAAACGAGTTCTATCCGACGCTGCAACAGAAAACGGAGCCGATCCCCGTAGACGACCCCGTCAGTCGTCGCCAGCGGCGTCGGTCTCCGCACCGCCCTGGAGATGTTCGCCGATCCGCTCGAGTTCGTGTTCGAAGCGCTCCTGGTCGTAGCTCATCGCGTGTAACATCGCGCTGTAGCGAGCGGTGAAACTCGCGAGAACGTAGGTCTCCTCGAGTTCCGCCGCGGTCGCCCCGTGGAGTTTCGCCGCTTCCCGGTGGAAGGCTGCACAGTAGGGGCACTTGATGTTCGCGGCCACCGCCAGGCCGATGAGTTCGCGGTACTTCGGGGGAATCTCCGTCTCGCCGACGGTGTAGGTCTCGAACGTCGGCCACTCCCTGACGACGTCCTCCTCACCGATCGAGTTGAGTGGTGCCGGGAGGATTCCGAACGTCTCCTCGGCCTCTTCGACCGTCTCACGATACCGCCTGTTCGTCTCCGATGTAGTTCCTTCTGCCATGGCTCTCACCGGTCAGTCGTCGCTGACCGAATCCGTGTGCACGCAAAATACTGGTGCATGTTACCGTACCTCAAGGTGGCGGTTAAACGTTGTTCACGAGCGCCGAGACAGACCGTCTCAGTGGCACGACCGGCGACCAACTGGGCCCTGGACCGCCCCTCACTCGCTCCAGCGCGCATCCGCGAGCGTCCGCTGGACGGCGTCGTGGCCGACGGCCGTCGCGAGCGTCTCGAAGCCCGCCCGTTCGCTCCGGTCGCTCGCGTTCGCGACCAGCCGCGAGACGATGAACTCCGGCGTCGACCGGCCGACAGTCCCGAAGCGAGGCTGGTAGTCGACGAGCAACTCGAGGTCCGGACTCAGTCCCTCGGCGAAGATGCCGTCGACGCGTGCCTCCGGCGGTAAGGGTTCGAGGTCGTCGGCGAGGTGGGTGACGAACACACCCAGCGCCTCGCGCTCGACGGTGAGCGTCACCAGACCGTGGAGGAGGTCCGCCGCGCTGCCGGGTTCGGTGATCGCCTCGAACTCGTCGACTAACATGAGCGTGCGCCCACCGCTCGAGAGCGGTGGGACGATCGATCGCAGCGTCGACTCGAGCACGCCCGCGTTGAAACTGGCGTGACGGCGGTGGAAGACGAGCGCGTCGACGGGCGTCACCTCGGCGCGGTCAGCGGGCACCGGCAGCCCCATCGAGGCGAGGAGGACGACCTGACAGAGCGTCTCGAGCAGCGTCGTCTTCCCGCCGCTGTTCGCTCCCGTGAGGACCGCGACGCGCTCGTCGGCAGGCGTTCCGACCTCCTCGGGGAAGTCCGAGACGCCGTGCTCGCCGAGCGCGTAGGTCACCGGCTGGACGGTCTCGGCCGCTCGAGCGGCGACCGTGAGGTTGCGCGCGTTGACCACCGAGACGGCGGCGCGTTCGCCCTCGCTGGCGTCGACGAACGTCGGGCGGTGACAGTCGTACGCCAGCGCGAAGCGTGCCAGCGAGAGGTGCAGGGCGATGGCGTCGACGGCGTCGACGGCGCGTTCGACGTCCTCGCTCGCGGTCTCGAGGATCTCCTCGAGCCGGGTGGCGACGGCCGTCTCGCGCTCGTCGATGGCCGCCGTCAGGTCCGCGCGCAGCGTCCGGAGCGTCCCGCTGACGAAGTCGGTCGCGTCCGTCGCCTCGGTCGGCATCGCCTCGTGGACGGACTCGAGGGTGACGCCCGTCTCCGAGACGAGATGGTCACAGAAGGCGTCGCGAAAGCCCGCGACGTCGGCGACACCCGCATCGCGGAGGTCGTCGATCACCGAGAGGGCGTTCGCGTCGACGTCCTCGACGCCGCCGAGAGCGGTCCGCAGGCGGTCGAGTTCCTCGTCGGCACCCGCCTCGACCCGCCCGCCTGTCCCGTCGAGCGCTGCGAGTGCCTCGCTCGCCGCCTCGAGCGCCTCGGCGTCGAGGGTCGAAACCGCGTCGAACGGCCCCGTGTCGACGCCAGCCTCGAGCAGCGTTCGGGCGGTGTCGACGGCGGCGCGCTCGCTCTCGTCGCGCTCGTCGTAGCGGGCGTAGGCCTCGAGGACGGCCTCGCGGTCGGCCTCGGGGAGCGCCGCCCAGGCGTCGCGTGCGGCGAGCACGGAGTCGAGGCGCTCGGTCATCGCCTCGGTGGTCGTCAGCGGGGTGAGCACGCGGATGCGGTCGGCGGCGCGGTCGGTCACCGCGTGTTCGACCGCGAGGTCGAGCAGTTCCTTGTAGGCCGCCCGGGCGTCACTCGTCGCCAGCGTCTCCATGCCGGCCCCGCCGGTCGCCCGCCGGAGGATACGCGTCGCTCGTCCCCGGGTCAGTCCCGCCTCCGAGAGCGCCCGCACGTCACCGCTCTCGATGGCCCGGATCGCCCGTTCGGTACCGAGTTCCTCGACCAGCGTCTCGCGCGTCTTCGGTCCGACGCCCCAGAACTCCTCGAGTCGCATAGCCGATGGTTCGGGGCGGGTACCTTGAAGACT
Source organism: Natronobiforma cellulositropha (assembly GCF_025629245.1). Classification (GTDB taxonomy): domain Archaea; phylum Halobacteriota; class Halobacteria; order Halobacteriales; family Natrialbaceae; genus Natronobiforma; species Natronobiforma cellulositropha. Next base: position 175,457 of record NZ_JANZXN010000017.1, on the reverse strand, counting down.
GTGACCTGCCGACCGCGGACGCCGTTGGTAGTAGCCGATGCGTAACGGCTTTTCGGACGGGGGCGAAAGCGCGCCGTATGCCGAGTGAGGAACCACGGCTCCGTCTCGACACCGAACGCCAGTCCTATCGCTACTACCGAAACGCCGTCGAACGCCACTGGGATCCGGCGGCGATCGATCTCTCGAGTGACCGCGAGTCGATCACCGCCCTCTCGGCGGACTCGTTCGACAGCGTCCGCGGGACCATCGCCCTCTTCGGCGCGGGCGAAGAGACCGTCACCGAGGAACTCGCGCCGCTCTCGGTCGTTCTCGAGGACTTCACCGATCAGCTCTACGTGACGACACAGCTCTACGACGAGGCGAAACACGCCGAGTTCTTCGACCGCTACTGGGAGCGGGTCGTCGTCCCCGAAGAACGTCGCCGAGGTCTCGACCCGACGGGACTGCTCGAGGAGCGCTGGTTTCCGCCGGCGTACCTCGAGTTGCTCGAGCGCACCGAGACGGCGATGGCTCGCCTGCTGACCGACGATACCCCAGAGAACCGCGCCCGTGCGTACTGTCACTACCACCTCACTATCGAAGGCGTCCTCGCACAGACGGGCTACTACAGCGTCGACCAGGAGCTTCGCCGGAACGGGACGGCGGCGTTGCCGGGACTGCTCGAGGGGTTCGACCACATCCGCACCGACGAGGGTCGCCACGTCGGCTTCGGTATGTGGAAACTGAAGCGGCTGTTGGCCGACGGCGTCTCCCCGGGCGTCGTCGAGGAGACGACCGCTCCGCTGGTCGACCTGACGGTGGCGACCGTCCGCGAGTCGGTCGTCGACGAGACCGGCTACGTCGGGGAGAAACTCGCCACCTACGCGGAGCGAAAGGGCGAGGAGCGACTGGGACAGCTCTTCGACGAGGAGCGACTGCCGGCGGTCGACGAACTGGTCCGTCTCGAACGGAGCGAGCGGTGACACCCTGACCGCCACGGCGTCCACCCGCGGACAGGAACGCGGGCGGGCGAGAGGCGAGTTCGCCGACTACAGGCAATCCTCGGGCGTGTGGGGTCGGGCGGGGGCGGGAGCCCGCCCGTTGAGAGACATGAGCTAACTCGAAGCGGGGGCGAGTCCACATTCGAGCGATCCGGGCACGAACGCACGGCGAATGGCCGGTCAGCGTGTGGGGTCACACCGAACGTCGACCCGACGGGGGTGTAACGTCCCCGCACGTCAGTCGAGGGGAGACTCTCCCTTTGTTATGGATCCACTGCAGCGACAGTAGCCTCTCGAGAACGCGAGCAGGTGACAGCTACTCGAGGAATAGGCGGCTACTACGGGGCGGTGTGCGGACGGTGCGGGCGACACCGGCGTCAGGCGAGCGTCCGCTCGACGTACTCGAGGATGTTCGCCGATTCGGCCATCGTCACCCCGCGTGCCTCGTCGATCAACACCGGAACGCCGCGCTGGCCCGAGACGCGTTTGACCTCGTTGCGATCCGAGTGGAGCGCGTCGACCCAGACGCTCTCGTACTCGACGTCGAGTTCGGTCAGTCGGTCTGCGACCTTCTCACAGTAGGGACAGCCCTCGAGTTCGTACAGTGTGATCGCCATACCGGCTACGTGGGCCGCCAGACACAACAAGGAACCGGTGTCGGCGGGAGGCGCCGGTAGTCAGCACGGCCGGGACACCCACAGGGTACTCGAGGGTGAGAGGAGACCGGCGTCCGATAGTGCCGGGCAGTGGGCAATCGTTCGGTACCGGGGCGAGTCGACGGGTAACCACGGACTGAAAGCGGGCACGGAACGCGGACGAACCGCTCGAGCGCGACGAGTAGCGAGGGCCTACGGGCGAGTACGGGGGACCTATCCTCGACGCTGCCCGGCCGAACCGCGGGGTCGGTCCGCGGCGCGTGCGAACCCGGATAATAGAGCCACCACGACCGGTAAGCAGGTGATAGAGACGTGCGCTCCGACGTTACAAGATGGATAACTACGAGGGGTGCAGGTGAGCGCTCTCACATGATCGAGTGCGACAACTGCAAAACCGCACAGTTCCTCCAGATCACCCAGAGCCGTGTCTACTTCGAAGACGGCGAGATGATCAACGAGATCAGCGAGAAGTACGAGTGTACGCTCTGTGGCGGGACGGGCATGTACAGCTACAGCGACGACGGCGAGAGCTCGATCAGCGGCGACATCACCAAAACGAAAGAGCGCCCCGAGTTCGCCTGACGAGTACGTCTGGCCGGTCTCCCCTCTTCTTTCCGTCGTCAGCCGACCACCCTGACGACGGCGTCACTCGTCCGCTTCGGCCGACGGCTCACGCTCGAGTGACTCCCGGTCTCGGTGGCCGTACTGGCGGCGCTCGACCGCGCGCGCCCTGCGGGTGGTGTCCCACTCCTCGAACAGGCCGTAGTCGGTCATCGTCTCCATCCCGGCGACGACCGCCGTCAGTTTGACGCCCACGAGCGGAATCTCCGCCACCGAGACGATCACGTCCGCGCGCAGGACGACGCCGTCTCTGAGGAGCACGTCGATCACGTCGACCAGCGCGTCCTCGTTCTTCGTGGGCTTCATCGGGCGTCGGTACCGGTGGTCGGTTCGGGCCCGCCGTCTCGCCCGGTCGCTCCCTCGCCGAACGACGGCGCGAACGTGTACGGCGGCCACGGACCCGTAAACCGGACCTCGAGTCCGTCCTCCTCGGCGACCTCGTCGAGCACTCCGCCGATGGCCGCCTCCGCCGCCTCGTGTGCCAGCAGCGTGAGCCGACACACCGTCTCCGCCCCGTCGTCGGCCGCCGCCGAGAGCTCCCCGACCGACTGCGGACGGGTACGCTCGAGTTCGTGGACCTCCCGGGCGTGGTCGGCCAGTCGATCGCGGAGTCGGTCGGCACGGTCCCCGCGCCGGCGCGCACGCACCTCGTCGAGACGTCGCTCGTACCGTTTCTCGAGGAGGAAGGCCGCACCCTCGGGTGCGTCCTCGATCCGTCCCCGGAGGTCGGTGAGGTCCGCGTCGGCACGGACGAGCGTGGATTCGTCGACCGGGTCGGTTCGGACGACCTCGACGCGATACTCCCAGTGGCCGGCGAGCGAGGAGAGCGCCGCCTCGAGCGTCTCGCGTTCGCGCTCGAGCCACGCGTGGACGGCCGCGTCGTCACCCCGGAAGACGGTGTCGAACTGGAACGGCAGCGGCGTGCCGAAGGCGTCCCCGGCGTCGTCGACGACGCGCTGGTGACGGACCAGCCAGCGCCGAATCCGCTCGAGGTCGGCGGAGTCGTAGATCTCCTCACAGTCGTGGACCACCGCGCCGACGTCGCCGGCGTCGACGACGCGGACGGGTTCGCCCTCGACGCCCTCGGTCTCGAGGGAGGTCCCGTCCGTTCCCTCGAGCGAGACCAGACAGTAGACGTAGCGACCCTCCTCGAACGTCGGCGTCTCCGCCCGGGCGTCCCGACGGCCGCCGTCGGTCACCCGTCGCGGAGTCACGACGCATCACCCTCGAAGACGGAGTAGCCGGGGCGGTTGACCGAGCGTGCGTCCTCGTCGAGACGCTGTATCGCGTCGGTGACGAGTCCGTCGAGGTCGCCGCGTAGCTGATCGACCGGCTCCTCGAGTTCCTGGTCGCGTTTCAGCGACTCGAGTTCGGCTTCGATGGCGGCGAGCTGGCGGCCGAGGCGGTCGACCTCCTCGTCGGTCAGCGTCCCCGACTCCATCCGCCGGATCGCCTCGCGCTCGAGGGCGTCGACCAGCAACTCGACGACGGTGACGACGAGCGCCAGCACCCCGTTTTCGGCGTCGCCCTCGCCGACCTCGATGTGGGTCATTCGTCGCCCTCCGTGGACTCGTCTCGGTCGCCGTCGTCGGACGCGTCCTCGCCGTCGGCCGTCGGATCGTCCGGTTCGGGTCGCACGCCGAGGCGGTCCGTGATGCGCTCGGGCGCGTCAGCGCCACCGTCGCTCTCGGGGGCGGCCGACGCCGTGCTCTCGCTACCGTCGGCCGGCTCTTCGTCAGCCTCCGACGCCTCCTCGGCCGACGTGACGTTGACCCCGCGAGTGGGATCGATCGGCGGTCTCGGCCGTGGCTCTTCGGCGAGTTCGGGATCGCCGACGGCCTCGGCCACCCGGCGCATGTCCGTCCCCTCGGGGAACTCGAGTCCGTACTTCGCCGCCGTCTCGAAGGAGGCGATGGCCGCCCTGACCTGGACGCCGAGTAACTGCGTGTCGCCGATGGAGACGACGATGTCCGCGTTGATCACGACGCCCTTCTCGAGGAGCAACTCGATGACGTCGGCGAGGTCCGACTGCTGGCGGCTCGGCTGGAAATCACGTTGCATCGTGGTCACCTCCGTCGTCGGCGTCGGTGTCGGCGGCGAGCGTCGAGACGGCCGTCCCGCCCTCCTCGCGGATCCGCTCGAGTTCGCGCTCGAAGCGCTCGCCGTAGATCCGGCGGCGACTCGGCGCGCTCGAGTGGCGCACCCCCTGCGGGACCGTCGAGTGTCTGGCCGTACTCGGGACGTCGGCGCGCTCGAGCGGCATCGTCGAGACGGCCGTCGGGTTGCGCGAGTGCGTCGAGCGGTCGCTGCGGCCGAGCTGTTCGCGGTTGAACTCGTAGACCTCAGCCAGTTTTGCGTGCGCCAGGACGACCGCGTCGCGAAACTCGTCGATACCCTCGAAGGCCGTCTGCTGGATCATCGTCTCGTAGGCTTCCATCTCCGCCTGGTCGAAACCGAGACCGTCGTCCCCGGTGTCGAGCGATCCCATCTCGTCGGCCAGTTCCTCACCGACCTCCTCGAGGACGCCGCCGCCCGACTCGAGCAGTCCGTCGTCCCCAGACTCGAGCAGTCCGTCGCTCCCAGTATCCTCCAGACCACGTTTCGCCTCCCAGAGCGCACGCAGGTCGGCCGCCCTCCAGAGCTCCGCGAGTTCGAGGGCCTGAGCCACCTGGCGGGCGTCGACGGCGTCACCCACCTCTCCGGAGGCGAGCGCGTCCGGAACGCTCCCGGTGTCGACCGCCTCGAGGAGCGCCTCCGCGTCGATCACCGCCGGCAGGGCCGTGAGATCGACCGCGTCGAGGACCGCCTCGAGCGCGTCGCTCGTCTCGGTGACGAGGTCCAAGAGGTCCTCGAGATCCGACGCTTCGAGCGCGTCGAGGTCCGCCTCATCGAACGTCTCGAGCGTCGACCGGGTCGATTCGACGAGCGTGCCGAGGTCGCCAGCGGCGTCGGCGTCAGTCACGAGTCTCACCGCCGTGAGCAGTCTCGTCGTCGGTCGGCCGAACCCGAACCGTGAGAATGCCGTTTCGAACCCGCGCGTCGGCCGTCAGCGCTTCCCACGGCGTCGAGATGCGTTCGCGTTCGTGGCCGTCGACGGCGACGACGAGGTCCGGCCCGTCGAAGCCGACCACCACACTGTCGGGGTCGACACCGGTGAGGTCGGCGCTCACTTCCAGTTCGTCCGCCCGAGTCCGCGTGGTCGTGTAGACGGGTGGACGTGCAGACTCCTGGCGTCGCTGTGGCCGTCCCCGCCCGGGCCGGGGACGCTCGAGCGAGGGCGGCCCGCGACGGGCGTCCGACGCATCGAGAACGCTGCGAACCCGGAGGTCGTACTCGAACACCGCGTCGGGCCGACGCTCACTCTCGCGGCTCCACTCGCCGAAGCGCTCGAGCGCATCGACCAGGCTCGAGAGCCAGGCGTCGGGAGCCGGACGCGACGGGGGGTCCCCGTCGTCGGCGCGCCGGTCGGCCGAGTCCGATCCGTCGGGTGGCTCGGTCATCGCTTCACCTCCACGCGGCCGCTGGCGAGTTCCTCGTGGACGTCGCGAGCGATCTCGAGGTCGGTCTCGAGTGCCTCCTTGCGCTCGCGGTAGTCGGCTTCGGAGCGCTCGCCGAGTTCGTAGAGGAGCTGGTTCTCCTTCAGGTCGTTCTCGATGGCTTCGATGTCGTACAGTTCGTCGAGCGCGAGCGTGTGCAACGCGTCGACGATGCCGACGAACGGCCGGATCAAGAGGTCGTCGATGACGAACATTCAGACCGCCCCGACCTGGATATCGACGAAGTTGTACGGCGCGTACGGTCCCGCGTACTGGACGAGGAGCGTGTCGTGCGCCGCCTCGAGGTCGGCAACTGCCGTGTCGAACGCCTCGCGCTCCTCGCGGGAGACGAGATAGGAACGGTTCACCACGAGGCGGTCGCTGAAGCGGTCGTTCGCGACCGACGACTCCGCGAGTGGCTCGAGTCGCTCCGCGACGGCCTGCTCGATCTCCTCGGTGTCGACCTCGGCGTCTGTCTCGCGGACGAGTTTGACACCGAGTTCGACGCAGCCGTCGATCTCACGCATCGTGCGTCTGAACGCCGGGCCAGCGCCGCGCAAGACGTTCTTCAGCGCGCGGTCGCTCTCGAAGACCATCCCGAAGCGCATCGGGATCACCGTCTGCGCGTCGTCACCCTTGCTCCCCTCCACGAGTTCGCGCAGGACCTCGTCGTGGCGGGTCGCGTCCTCGTCCGTCCGTTCTGGGTCGGTCGTCTCGATGTCGGAGACGACGGCCGCGAACCGACGGTGGGCGATCGTGTACACCTCGTCCCCCTCGCCGACGGGCGTCGTCTCGAGGTCGAAGGTGCGGCCGTTCCCGTCTCGTTCGACGATGCCGTAGACGTAGCGGTGGGTCACGTGCCGTTCACCCCCCGGCCGTCTCGCAGAATCGTCTGGCGTCGGTGAGAGATCACAGCCGTGCTACCAGACTCGCGCGCATAAATGGCCGCATTGTGTCGAGAGTTGATAGTTATTCGAGCGTGAATAAACGCTAGACTGTCCGTCGGTAGTGGGAACCTACCGACGAAAACACTCATTAATCCGATATTTTTCACCCAGCGCACCCGCTCGCGGCGGGTCGGACGAATCGACCTCGACGACGACTCGAGCTACCACGGGAACTCCCCTCGCCGTGGTGCTTGCGTCTGCAACGCCTCCGTGCTTGCATGGGCAGTGTGAACCGTGATGGGCGTCGCAGGTGGAGAGGGCAGACGCGACCACCCATGACATCACAACGAAGACCGGATTCCTCGAGTCTCGCGGAAGTGCTCGATCGAATCCTCGACAAGGGCGTCGTCATCGACATCTGGGCGCGCGTCTCGGTCGTCGGGATCGAACTGCTCACCGTCGAGGCACGCGTCGTCATCGCCTCCGTCGACACGTTCCTCCACTACGCGAAGGAGATCGCGAAGATAGAACGGGCGACGACGGAGGGCGACCTCGAGGACTTAGAGGAACTCGAGATCGAACTCCGTCCCGAGTCGTCGCCGGTATCGGCCGGCTGACGCCGGCGTGACGAACGAACTCACCGAACCGATCCACCACCGATGGCCGACGCCGACACCCAGGAGCGACACGAGCAGTGTCGAGCGCTCACCGCGGACGGTGAGCGGTGCGCCCGGCCGGCGACGGACAACGGCTTCTGTTACCAGCACGACGAGCGTGACCCGACCGTGAGTGAAACCGAAACCGACACAGCAGACAGTGAGGCACAGGAGGCGAACGACGCCGAGACGACCGACCCGGACGACGTCGACGTGAGCGAGGTCGATCTCGAGGTCGACGACGACCGAATCGAGGGCGTCCTCACGATCCGGCGCACCGTCGAGTCGACGGCGACGGAACTCGTCGGCTACGAGTTCAACAGCGTCAGCGAGATCAGCGCCACTGGAGACGGCTGGCGAGCGGTCGTCGACGTGGTCGAACGCCGCGCCGTTCCCGACACCCAGGACATCCTCGGACGGTACGAAATCGACCTCGACGAAGACGGCGTCGTCGAGGGCTACCGGCGCATCGACCGCTACCGTCGCGGCGACACCGCAGCCTTCGACTGACCGGTTCGGCCGCCACCGCAGGCCGTCCAGCGAGCGCCAGCCGCGACGAAATCAGTCGTCACCGGGGGTCGCGGCCACGCTCGCCGCCGGCGTGTCTCCCTCGAGACGCGCACGAACGGCCGGGGCGAGATCACTCTCGACGGTGCGGCCGTCACGTTCGCGCACCACGAGACCCGCTTCTGCGAGCCCCGAGAGGTGGTGTGACGCCGTACTCGGGTCACACTCGAGCGCGTCCGCCACCCGGCTGTTCGACGCCGGGCCGACCGCGAGCAGCGTCTCGAGCACCCGTCTCGTCGCCGGTTCCGAGAGCGCAGCCTCGAGTTCGACGTCGGGCACGTCAACGGGAACGTACCGCCGTTTTCCACGGACCGTCGCCGAGGTGATCAGCCCCTCGTCCTCGAGCACGCGGACGTGGTGGCGGACGGTCGAGAGCGCGATGTCGTGGGTCTCACCGATCGCCGAGAGGTACGTCCCCGGGTCGGTCTCGATGGTCTCGTAGATGGCCCGGCGGCCGTCGTGCTCGAGCGGGTCGGAGTCGTCGTACCGACTGTAGCGCAACACCGAGAGCAGGCCGCCGGGGAGTTTCGAAGAGAGGAGTGCACCCAGCCGTCCCAGGAGTCCGCTCGCGCCGGGTGACGTGAGACCGGTCGCTCCCGCACCGACGCCGCCGGCGGCCGAACCGCTCCCGGTTGCGAGACCGCCAGCACCCGACGCGGCGATCGTCCCGAGAATGCCGGCGAGCGCGGCGTCAGCAGCGGAGTGACCGGACGGCCGCTCACCGCGAGCCCGCTCGCTCGAGGACTCACGGTCGTTCGAGTCGGTCTCGCCTGTCTCGTTGCTATCTGTGCTCGAATCGAGACCCACCCTCTCGGCGTGGCCGACGGTCTCGAGGAGCGCCCCCACCTCACTACCGGTCGCGTCTTCGAGGAGTCCGAGCGTACCCGCGTCGGCCAGGTCGCCACCGAAGCGCTCCCCGAGTGAGTCCGTCGTCGTCTCGAGTGTCACCCCGCCCGTATCGGTGGAAGCGGTCGCCGACAGCGTGCCGGTCGTGTTCGCCAGCGCCCCGCTGGCCGTGGCGTTCGCCGACAGCGTGGCGGTTCGCTCGCGGTCGGCCGTCACCGAGAGCGAACCGCTCCCGTCGTCGCTGCGGTCGCCGGTGCGCTCTCGCTCGTCGGTTTCGCTCGTCCCGTCCGCCCCTTCACGTTCGTCGGTCTCGTCGCCATCGCTCGCGCCCTCGAGCACCGACGCGTCGACGTCGAGGGCAGCCTCCGCGGTGTCGTTCTCCTCGTCGAGGTCGACGATATCGGCCGACTCGAGGGAACTCGCTTCCTCGAGCGAGAGCGGATGTGCGGCCACCGCGCCGGCGCTGGCCGCAGGTGTCAGCGCGAAGCAGACACACAGACAACCCAGGGCAGCGGCGAGCCACCGGGGCGGACGTGACCGACGGGGGCGAGACATGTCCGGATCAGCCTCCCGATTTCTGATGGGACGTAATACGTTTTCCCCTTCCCTCCAGCTCGTTGATTGATCTGTGAGTGAACATCGACGAACGCGGACGACAACAGGTATTTGGCCGTCGGCGGGCGGATACGTAGTATGGAGCAGGGGCTCGGGCCGCCCGAGATGATGGCCGAGAGACGAGACGACCTGACGCCGATGATGCGCCAGTACCTCGAACTCTGTACGCGCTACGACGAGGCGCTCGTCCTCTTCCAGGTCGGCGACTTCTACGAGACCTTCTGTGAGGCCGCCGAAACCTGTGCACGCGTCCTCGAGATCACCCTCACCAGCCGGACAGACAGCACCGGCGAGTACCCGATGGCGGGCATCCCCGTCGACAGCGCCGCGAGCTACATCGAAGGGCTGCTCGAGGCGGGCTACCGCGTCGCCGTCGCCGACCAGGTCGAAGCGGCGGGCGCGAGCGAGGGCGTCGTCGAGCGTGCGGTGACCCGCGTCGTCACGCCGGGGACGCTCACCGAGGACGAACTGCTCGCGAGCGACGACAACAACTTCGTCGCCGCGGTCGCCCGTGGGAGCGCCGACGCCGCCGGTCGCGAACGACGCTTCGGTCTCGCCGTCCTCGACGTTTCGACCGGCGACTTCCTCGTGACCGCGACGCGCTCGCGCACACGGCTCGCAGACGAGGTGAGCCGGTTCACCCCCGCCGAAGTGATCGTCGGTCCCGGCGTCTCGAGTGACCTCCTCGACGGCCCGCACATGGTGACGCCGTACGACGAGGCGGCGTTCGACTACGAGCGCGCGCGGGGGCTGGTCAACGAGTACTTCGGCGATCCGAATACCGTGCTGGCGAGCGACGACGAGGTGGTCGCCTGCGGGGCGTTGCTCTCCTACGCCGAGTACGCCCGCGGCGGCGTCGCGAGCGAGATCCCCGAGGGCGAGCCGACGGAGCGAGCGGACGAGCAGCGCGACACCCACCTCGAGTACCTCACGAACCTCACCCGCTACGACCCGCAGGAGTACCTCGTCCTCGATGCCGTCGCGCTGCGCAGTCTCGAGGTGTTCGAACCGCGGGCGGTCGACGGCCGGGACGACGCGACGCTCGTCGGCGTCGTCGACGAGACCGCGAGCGCACTCGGCGGCCGCCGGCTCAAAGACTGGCTGCGGCGCCCGCTGCTCGACCCCGAGACGATCGAGCGGCGTCTCGACGCCGTCGAGGAACTCTCGCGTGCGGTGACGGTCCGCGAATCGATCGCCGCCCACCTCGAGCGCGTCTACGACCTCGAGCGCCTGATCGGGCGGATCTCTCGCGAACGGGCGAACGCCCGCGACCTGCGCTCGCTCGCGGCGACGCTCGCCGTCGTCCCCGAGATTCGCGAGACGCTCGACGGGGCGACGAGCGAGCGCCTCCGGGAGATACACGCCGCACTCGACCCACTCGCAGACGTCCGCGACCTGCTCGAGCGAGCCATCGTCGCGGACCCGCCGCTCGAGATCACCGAGGGCGGCATCATCGCGGAGGGCTACGACGCGGATCTCGACGCGATTCGGACGGCCGCCCGCGACGGAAAGGCCTGGATCGACGACCTCGAAGAGACCGAACGCGAGCGCACCGGCATCGACTCGCTCAAGGTGGGCTACACCTCCGTCCACGGCTACTACATCGAGGTGACGAACCCGAATCTCGAGGACGTGCCCGCGGAGTACGAGCGCCGCCAGACGCTCAAACGGTCTGAGCGCTTCGTCACGCCCGCGTTACGGGAACGCGAAGATGAGATCGTCGGTGCCGAGCGCCGGGCCGAACAGCGCGAGTACGACCTCTTCTGTACGGTTCGCCGCGAGGTCGCCGACGAGGTCGAACGCGTCCAGGCGCTCGCCGACGCCATCGCGACGCTCGACGCACTCGCCTCGCTCGCGAGCGTCGCCGCCCAGTACGACTACTGTCGCCCCGAGGTTCTCGACCCCGAGACGACGGAGCCGACGCTCGAAGTCGACGGCGGCCGCCACCCCGTCGTCGAGCGCACCCAGGAGTCGTTCGTCCCCAACGACGCCCGCTTCGACGACGAACAACGCCTCGCGGTGATCACGGGCCCCAACATGTCCGGGAAGTCGACCTACATGCGCCAGGTGGCGACGATCTCGCTGCTCGCCCAGGTCGGCAGTTTCGTCCCCGCGAAGGCGGCGAGATTGACGCCGCTCGAGCGCCTGTTCACCCGCGTCGGAGCGAGCGACGATATCGCGGGCGGACGCTCGACGTTCATGGTCGAGATGGACGAACTCGCGACCATCTTACGCGAGGCGACCGAGCGCTCGCTCGTCTTACTCGACGAGGTCGGGCGGGGCACCTCGACGGCCGACGGTCTCGCCATCGCCCAGGCCATCGTCGAACACCTCCACGACGAGGTGGGCGCGACGACGCTCTTTGCGACCCACCACCACCCGCTGACCGAACTCGCAGCCGACCTCCCGCGGGCCTTCACCCTCCACTTCGAGGCGAGCCAGGACGAAGACGGTGCGGTCCGCTTTCACCACGAGATCGAACCCGGCGCAGCCACGGGTTCCTACGGCATCGAGGTCGCGACCGCCGCAGGCGTTCCCGAGACCGTCCTCGAGCGCTCGCGTGCACTCGCCGAACGCGAGACGGGTGACGTCGGTGAGGAGACGGCTGTGAGAACTCCGGCGAGCACCGACGGCGGCGACGACCTCGTGACCGTCGCGAACGAACTGCGCGCGCTCGAGACCGCGCACCTGACGCCGATGGACGCGCTCGTCGAACTCGACCGCCTGAAGCGCCTGCTCGAGTGATACGACTCGGGCGATCACCGAACCGGACCAGGCGGCCGCCGGTACCGAATTACGCGGTCGCCAGTATCGGATCAGTCGGCCGCCGGTTCGACGGTAATCTCCCACTCCTCTCCGAGCAGCATGTACGTGTCGTTGAACTCGAACAGTTCGGTCTGTCCAGCGCCGACGAAGCTGGTCCGAGAGTCGACGTTCCAGCCGTGTTCGACGCTCCTGAGTCGGGCGGTGACGTTCCCCGACACACCGTTGTTCTTCACGTACGCGCCGCGGGTGGCTGCCTGGACGAGGAACCGGTAGCCGACGGCGTCCGCAGGCGGGTCGGCGATGAACGACTCCGTCTTCCGTTCCCCGGCGCTGAAGAAGGTCGTCCGTTCGGCAGCGGGCGTGACGGGGATGTTCTCGTCACGGCCGTCGTCCCAGACGAGGCGTACCTGTACGTCACCGTCGTCGCCCGTGTTCTGGATCGTCGCCGAGAATTCGTCGGTCCCACCGATAGCCGTGTGGTCCGTACTCACCAGCCGCGGCTGTGAGGCGACCATCGAGACGAGTTCCGGGTCCGGCTGATCCGGCTCCGCCTGTACCGGTTCCTGTGCTTCGATCCGGTCGGCGAGCGTCGGTCCCTCCACTTCGGTCTCCGTCGGAATGTCCGCAGTACCGGACTCCGTCTCGTTCGGCAGTAGCGACTGCAGGTGAGACAGGTTCGCCTCCCGGTCGACCCCCGAGTCACGGTCGTCGGAGCGCGTCTCACCCGGATCGTCGTCGGACTCGAGACAGCCGCCGACGGTGAGAATACCCCCCAGGACCGCGAGAATACGGCGTCGCTTCATACACTACGACGAGAACGAGTGTACAAATATATTGGTAATTCGGAAGGTTGCGCCGTGGCGGCCGATCACTCCTCGAGCGTCGGTTCGAGTGCGACGAACTCGAGACCGTTGCGCTCGAGGAGGCGTGCGGCGCGGTCGGTCACCGACGGGGCGACGAGGATCCCCCTGAGGTCGACGTCGGCGTGGAGGTCGCGCTCGAGGGCGTCGACGTAGCGCCGGAGCTGGCCGACGGCGTCGGGACCGACACGCCGGCGCTTGAGTTCGACGACGACCACCCGGCCCGCCCGGTCCTCGCCGTAGATGTCGACCGCACCGGCGGGCGTCTCGCGCTCGGTCGCCAGCGGCGTGAAGCCGGGTTCGACGAGGTCGGGGTCGGCGAGAAGGCGCTCGCGAAGGTCGGCTTCGGTGCCGACCACCGAGATGTCGTCGTCGGCCACCACGAACGCAGACACCTGGTGAACGCGCTCGAAGGAGATGCGCAGTCGCTCCTCGGGTGTCGGCCGGGTGGACTCGAGGTGGAGCGAGCGGGCAGGCGACGTACCGGCGTTCACGTCCTCGACGCTATCCACCCCGGTCACGGCGGCTGTGTCCTCGTCGGGAGCCGGGTCTGTGGCCACGCGCTCGAGCGAGACGCGGTGGCTCGCACCGGGCGGCAGCCAGTTGACCGGCCGCTGGCCCGTCGCGGTGTGGACCAACGCCGCGCCGTCGGGTTTACACATCACGTGGCGCTCGCCAGGTCCGAGACGGCTCGAGGCACGCCCGTCGTAGGCGACACGGCAGCGTCCGAAGACGGTCACCAGCGCCTCACGGGCGATGCCCTCCTCGATAACTTCGGCGGCTGTCTCGAGCGATGGCTCCTGGCGCGTGAGCGCACGTGGGGCGGCCATCGGTGCCGGCTCCTGCTCGCGATTCGTCACGCCTCGAGAGAGGCGAGGCGAACTAAAAAGGACCCCGACACGCGCCAGGCTCGGTGACAGGACTTATGTGCGTCGCCCCTCGGGTGTCAACCACACCAATGACGGGCCACAACCGACGGCGGTTTCTCACGCTCGCGGGCGTCACCGGCGTCGCGTCACTCGCTGGCTGCTCGAGCATCGGCACCAGCGGCGGAGACGACGTACCTGACGACGGCGACGAGCCGAGCGGAGAGACATCGGAACCCGCCGAGGTCGATATCCCGGAGTCGGCGCTCACCGCGGTCGTCGAACCGGACCAGGAAGCACTCGAGGCGTACGGGGCGGAGCTCAACCAGCAGCTGGAAGCCGGCGAGATCAGCGAGGAGGAAGCCGCTGGCGCCTACCAGGAACGGGAACTCGAACTCGCCGACGAGGCGGTCGAGACGCTCGAGAGCGCGCTCGAGGAGACGGAGGGTGTCACGGCGGCCGACGCGATTCCCGAGGGCGGGGTCGTCCTGGTCGACGGCGACGCCGAGGCGATGGTCGGGGCGCTCAACGACGGGACGGTGAACGCGTACCTCTCCGGAGAGACGTTCGCGATGGTCCAGCAACAGGTCGAGATGCAGGCCCAGCTCGAGGCGCAGATGGAAGCCGAGGCAGAAGCGCAAGCCGAAGCGGGTGAGGGCGAACCGGACGGCGAGGCGGAGTCGGACGGAGAGACCGAAACGGACGGAGACGACGAGAGCGAGTGAGCGAGCCGGAAGGCGGCGGACGCTCGAGTCACTCGACGGCGAACGGACTCTCGCGGTCGGTCCAGTCCCACCCCGGAAGACGCTCCTGAAAGCCGGCAGCGAGCGCGGCCTCGAGGTCGTCGACGCCCGCGTTCTCGTCGGCACGACCGTGGTGGTGGACGTCGACGTAGTGGAAGGTCGCCTCCCCCAGGGTGCGAAGCGGCTGGGTGCCCGCGATGGTCGCGGCGAGCTCCCGGCCGAGGAGTTCGTCGACGACGAAGCCCGGATAGTCGCCCTCGACGTCGAGGTCGCGGAGAATCGCCACCATCGCGGCGACGTTGACCGCGAGGTCGCCGTCGGCGAAGACGCGCTCGACCTCCTCGCGGTACTGCGCCGTCGTGACCGCGTCGACGTCGGTCTCGAAAATCTCGCCGAGGTCGGCGCGAACGTCGTTGATCACGGGGACGATACGGTCGCCACGAGCGCGAACCCAGTCGCGTTCGGTGGCCACGCGTTCGGGCGTGAGCGTGAGTGGGCGGTCCATACGGGTCGTTCACGCGGCCGTACCCTCAATTTTGCGAAGGCTTTTATACCACGCGAGGAATAGCTCCGGGTAAGCGGGTTCTCCCTGTGAATCTTCCCGCACGACGAGGTCTGTACCCTCGAGACGTGCTCGTCACGGCACGGCACCTCTCATACGATGATCCGAGCTAGTATGCGATTCCTGATACACTCTGTGGTTCGACGAGACGAGGGCGCGTTCGAGCGCGCCCACCGCCACGGAGTGGACGGCCGTCGAGACGCCGACCGTCGACGGCCAGCAGCCGTGACGAGCGGCTCGTCCGCTCGAGGACGAGTTCACGCGAGCGATATCTGGCGATTATGAGCACTGTAGAGCAGCAACTCGACGAACTGGAAGCAACGATCACCGACGAGCTACCGGCCGGTATCTCGGTCTCCTCGGTGAAGTACGAGGGACCGGAACTGGTCGTGTACACGCGCGATCCGAAGCAGTTCGCCCAGCAGGGCGACCTGGTCAGACGGCTCGCGAGCAAACTCAGAAAGCGGATCACGATCCGGCCGGACCCGAGCGTCCTCTCGCGGCCCGAACAGGCCCGCGAGGAGATTTCGCGGGTGATTCCCGAGGAGGCGGGCGTCACCGACCTCGACTTTCACGCCGACACCGGCGAGGTGGTCATCGAAGCTCAGAAGCCGGGAATGGTCATCGGCAGGCGCGGGTCGACGCTCAGGGAGATCACGAAGAACGTCGGCTGGACGCCCGAAGTCGTCAGAACACCACCGATCGAGTCCTCGACCGTCTCGAACGTCAGAAATTTCTTACAACAGGAGCGCGACGACCGACGAACGATCTTAGAGCGCGTCGGCCGACAGATCCACCGCGAGGAGATGTCCGACGACCAGTTCGTCCGCATCACCACCCTCGGCTGCTGTCGAGAGGTCGGCCGCGCGGCGTTCATCCTCAGCACACCCGAGACCCGCGTCCTCGTCGACTGCGGCGACAAACCCGGTGCCGAGGGCGAGGTGCCCTACCTCCAGGTCCCCGAAGCCCTCGGTGCGGGTCCACAGAACATCGACGCGGTGGTGCTCACCCACGCCCACCTCGACCACTCGGCGCTCATCCCGCTCCTGTTCAAGTACGGCTACGACGGTCCCATCTACTGTACCGAACCCACACGCGACCTGATGGGCCTGCTCACGCTCGACTACCTCGACGTCGCCGCCAAAGAGGGGCGAACCCCACCCTACGAGTCCGAGATGGTCCGCGAGGCGATCAAACACACCATCACGCTCGAGTACGGCGACGTCACCGACATCGCCCCGGACGTCAAACTCACCTTCCACAACGCGGGTCACATCCTCGGCTCGGCAGTGAGTCACTTCCACATCGGCGACGGTCTCTACAACGTCGCCTTCTCCGGCGACATCCACTACAAGGACACGCGGCTGTTCAACGGCGCGACCAACGACTTCCCGCGCGTCGAAACCCTCGTCCTCGAGTCGACCTACGGCGGGCGAAACGACTACCAGACCGACCAGGTCGACGCCGAAGCGAAGCTCAAGCGGATCGTCAGAGACACCCACGAGCGAGGCGGCAAGGTGCTCATCCCCGCCTTCGCCGTCGGCCGCTCACAGGAGATCATGCTCGTCTTAGAGGAGGCCATGCGCGAGGGCGAGATTCCCTCGATGCCGATCCACCTGGACGGGATGATCTGGGAGGCGACGGCCATCCACACCACCTACCCCGAGTACCTCAGAGACGACCTGCGCAGTCGGATCTTCCACGAGGACGCGAATCCCTTCCTCGCCGAGGAGTTCAACCACATCGACGGCGGCGAGGACGAACGCGAGGCGGTCGCAGGCGGCGACCCCTGCATCGTGCTCTCGACCTCCGGGATGGTCACCGGCGGGCCGATCATGTCCTGGCTCGACCACGTCGGTCCCGACCCCGATTCGACGCTCGTCTTCGTCGGCTACCAGGCCCAGGGCACCCTCGGCCGACGCATCCAGAGCGGCTGGGACGAGATTCCAATGCGCGGCGGCCGCGGCCGCGACGGCGACGACACCCTGAAACTGAACCTCGAGGTCGAGACCGTCGACGGCTTCTCCGGCCACGCCGACCGCGGCGGTCTCATGGACTTCGTGCGCACCATGAACCCCCGCCCCGAGAAAGTGCTCTGCGTCCACGGCGACGAACGCGCCACCCAGGACCTCTCGAGTGCGCTCTACCACGAGTTCAACATGCGCACGTTCGCGCCGAAGAATCTCGAGACGTTCCGGTTCCTGTGAGTCGCTCACAGACGCGAGTGGACCGCTGAGAGACGCTTTTTACCGCCCGCTCAGGCCGCTTTCAGGTTGTGGACGACCTCGAGTCGGTCGACCACCTCGGCCGTCTCCGCGATTGCGTCCTCGATCAGCGCGCTGTCTTTGTACGCGCCGGGAGCCTCGTCGACGGGGACCACGCTCGAGTGGATGCCTTCCGCGAGTAACGCCGCGCGAACGTCGTCGGCGTCGAACGCCGAGCGTGCTCGCGTCCGACTCATCAACCGGCCTGCGCCGTGGGCCACCGAGTAGTTCCACTCGGGATTCGACTTTCCCTCGCAGACGAGAATCCCGTCGCGCATGTTGAACGGGACGACGACGCGCTCGCCCTCGTAGGCGCGGGTCGCCCCCTTGCGGATGACGTGGTCGCGGAAGTCGACGAAGTTGTGCGTCGCGGAGATGGTGTCCGTGGGTTCGGCTTCGAGCACGTCGGCGACGGCACGAACCATCATCGCGCGGTTCTCCGCGGCGTAGCGCTGACAGAAGATCATGTCGATCAGGTAGCCCGCCGCCTCCGCACCCTCGAGATACGCCAGGTCGTCCTCGCCGGACGCCGACTCGGGGTCGGGGACCGCCGCCTTGAGGTCGTCGCTGATGCGTTCGATCTGGCTCGGATCGGTCTCGAGGTAGTCCGCCTTCAGTGCGTCGTAGTCGACGAAGTCGCGCCCCTTCCCGCCCTGGAGCCACTCGAGGAGGT
The DNA here is from genome assembly GCF_025629245.1 of Natronobiforma cellulositropha. GTDB lineage: Archaea > Halobacteriota > Halobacteria > Halobacteriales > Natrialbaceae > Natronobiforma > Natronobiforma cellulositropha. Next base: position 157,359 of record NZ_JANZXN010000017.1, on the reverse strand, counting down.
CCCCATCGCTCGTCGACTCGAGGTCGAACGCGAGGTACTCGGGGTAGCGTGCGAGGTGCTCGCGGGCGCGTTCGATGCGGCCGTCGCGGAGCGTACTCGCCTTTGCCTGCCAGTAGGCGCAGGTGTTCGCACCGAGACCCCGACTGCCGGAGTGGACGACGACCCAGTACGCGCCGGTCTCGACGCTCCGGCCGAGTTCGATGAAGTGGTTGCCAGAGCCGAGGGTGCCGATGCTGTTGATCGCGACCGTGAGTCCGAAGTAGGAACTCATCTGCCCGGCGCGCTCGGTACAGAGGCGCTCGAAGTAGTCGATGTCGTAGCCGCCCTCCTCGAGGAAGGCGCGCATCTCGGGGACGTAGCCGCCGTCGGCGTCCTCGATGAAGCGCTCGAGTGTCTCGTTCGTCCGCTCGAAGGGAAACTCGTCTTTGACGTGGTAGTACTCGCGTTCGGGTGCCTGTAGCCCATCGGGACCGAAGCCCATCGGAATCCGCGCGCGAATCGCCTCGTCGACGGTCTCGCCCTCGAGTGCGAGGTCCGTCCCCAGGTTCGCCGCGTGCATCCCACAGCCGATGTCGACGCCGATGACGTTCGGGACGACCCGCTCGCCGAGGGGCATGGTGAAGCCGATGACGCTCCCCTTCCCGCGGTGGGTGTCGGGCATGATCCGGATTGGACCGTCGAACGCCTCGTGGCTCGCGAGACGGGCGATCTGGTCGCGACACCCGCGCTCGATCACCGACTCGTCGACGCCCATGATCCGTGCGTCCGCGTCCGTCGACTCGAGTTCATTCATGCGTCTGCGTAGGGGAGTCGACGGGAAAACTCGTGTGACTCTCCCGGCGCACGGGGAGATAATTTTTTAGAGACGGTGGCGAATAATACGAACGATTGTTATCTATCCTACGTATTCGTAAATGGGATTTGACAGAAGTGGCGAGGGTTTTCTACGAGGGGGTGGAAGCAGTCGGAATCTGTCCCGAGTGCGTAGCCGGGTCCACCGCCCCAGACAGACGCACAGTCGCCGCCTGGGACCGGTAGCAGAAACGTACGTCAGTCGGCGACTATCGTGCAGTTGCGAATATCCAATGGAAATATTATTGTAGGTGGACGTGAGAGCTATCCTATGTTTCGCGAGTCCGAAACCGACGCTGTCAGAACTCGAGAGGCGGACCGCGAGGAGCGTGGCGTCTCACAGGTCGTCAGCGTCGCCTTCTTGCTGGTGATCGTCATCCTCCTGGCCGCGTTGATCAGCTACGGAGCCCTCGCGTTCACCGGTCTCCTCCAGGGACCCTCCGCGCTCGCGAGTTTCGACTTCGAGGAGCGACCGGGAGTCGAACTCGAGGTGACGATGCTCTCACACCAGTTCGGCGAGGAGTTCTACGTCATCGACAGCAACGGCGAGCGAATCGACGGAACGACGATGGAGGCACAGGGTGACTCGGTGACGATTCCGTTGCTCTGCTCGCCGGATATGGGTGAGGAGCTGACCGTCATCGGCGTCTCAGACGGCAGTGAATCGGTGCTCCAGCGAACCACGGTGAGCGACATCGTCCCCGAGTTCGACGATAGCTGGGAGTACGACGAGCCGAACGCTCGAGCGAGAGGGACCGACGTACACGGCGAGAACGTCTTCGTCGGCGACTACGACGGGATCCTCCACGTCGTCAACCGCTCCACCGGCGAACAGGAGTGGACGCTGAGCGACGGATTCGAGGACGCCATCAGACCGGTCACGTACCACGACGGCGACCTCTACGTGGGGACCGGCTACTCAGCCCCTCACGTCCACAAAGTCAATCTCTCCGACGGCTCTACCGATCCACTGAGCGCGCGTGAGTGGCGACTCGAACTCGAGGACGAGCCGGGATACACCCTCGCCTCACGGAACGACGTTCGCGACATCGAGGTCATCGAAGACGACCGCATCGTCGTCGGAACCCAGTACGGAGGCGACGAGGGGTGGCTCTTCACCGTCGACACCGACACCGGCGACGTTGTTCAGTCCAACGAGGTCGACTCGAGCGTCAACGGCGTCACCACCGACGGCGAGTACATCTACACCGCACACAGAAACGGCGAGGTCAGAGCCTACGACGTGGACTTCGACCGCCAGTGGACGAGCGACGCCCACCTCGACCACGGCGCAGCGACGTCGCCAGGTGGCTGGGGCGTCACCGCCATCCGGTACGACCCGGTCGAGGAGACACTCTACAGCGTCTCGGACGACGGCCCACTCGTCGCGATGGAGACCGACGGCACCGAGAGCTGGGCCTACCACGAACTCCCCGGCGACAAGTGGGGTCTCCAGGTCGACGCCGCCGGAAACATCTACACCGGCAACAACGACGGGCGCCTCCACCGCGTCTCACCGGCGAACTGCCAGGTCTGGGAGTACAACTTCGCCGGGGCTGGCACCGGGACCCTCAACGTCGACGAGATCGCGGTCGACGAAGACAACAACGTCTACGCCGGCGACGACGGCACCGTCGTCAGGATCAGCCAGACGGTCGAGGACTGAGCGCGACTCGCGTCGGTTTCCCCCACCTACTTGGTCGCTCGCTCGAGTCGACTCACTCGAATGTCAGCAGCATCGAACCGAACGGACGAGGTCGTCGTCGGCGTCGACGGCGGCGGCACGACCACGAGCGCCCTCGTCGCGGATACGACCGGGGCGGTGCGCTCGAGCGCCGAGGGCGGCGGGTCGAACCCCCAGCACAACCCCGAAGCAGCCGCCCGCGACCGCGTCCAGGAAACCGTCACGCTCGCCCTCGAGCGCGCCGACCGCTCGCTCGCGGACGTGGCCGCGCTGACCGCAGGCTTCGCCGGGTTCAACGAGCCGTCGGACCGCGAGTGGGCCGCCTCGTTCGTCGCGCTCGAGGGACTCGAGTGTGAGCCGCTGTGTGTCAACGACGCGGTGGTCGCCCACGCGGGAGCGCTGCGTGGAGAGCCGGGAGTCGTCCCCATCTGCGGCACTGGCTCGATCGTCTTCGCCATCACCGCCGAGGGACGGGTGATCAGAAACTACGACCTCGGCCACTACGCCGACGCCGCCGCGCGCCACCTCGGGAAGCGGGCGCTCTACGAACTCGTCGCGGGCCGCGGGCAGGAGGGCGACTCCGACCTCGTCGACGCGCTGCTCGAGCGCTGGGAAGTCGACTCACGCGCGGACCTGCGGCGGGTGCTGCTCGAGACCGACGCCTTTTCGACCGAGACGGCGGGCAACCGACTCGACGCGGTCGCGCCGCTGCTCACCGAGGCGGCCGACTCGGGATCGACGCTGGCCCAGCGTGTCTGTGACGACGCACTGGCCGAGGTGTGCGTCGGTATCGAGTGTGTCGGCGGTTACCTCGAGTCGCCGGTCTCGGTCGCGCCGACCGGGAGCGTCCTCCGCAGTGCGTATCTCCACCGGCGACTCCGGGAGGAACTCGAGGGCGGGTCGGCCAGGGAGTTCCGGGTCGTCGAGCCCGCGATGAATCCGGTCGCGGGCGCGGCGTTCGTCAGCCTCCAGCGCCACCTCGGTGAGGGTCCCGCCTTCGACGCCGCCGTGGCCCGCCTCGAGTCGGCTCCCGAAGCCAGGCGCTAATCGGGCGCGTCGGCCGGGTCGACCACGTCGCCGGTCGCCGGGTAGACGCCGACCTGCTCGCAGTAGTCGCCCATCGGGCAGGCGTCGGGGTCCTCGAGACAGGCAGGTCGGCGCGCGGTGCAGTACTCACGGCCGAACTGGATCATCGCGGTGTGGCCGAAGCCGCACTTCTCCGGCGGCACGTCGCGCTCGAGCGCCTCGCGGACGCCCTCGTGGTCGGCCGCCTTCGGGGCGACGCCGAGGCGTCTGGCGATCCGGTGGACGTGTGTGTCGACGGGGAAGACGCCGTCGCGTCCGCCCGCGAAGAGCAGGACGCAGTCGGCGGTTTTCGGGCCGACGCCGCGGACCTCGAGCAGCGTCTCGCGGACGGTCGCCGGGGCTTCCTCGGCGACGAAGGCGTCGAACGCTGCCGCGGAGCCGAACGCCTCACACACCCACGCGGCGGCGTCGATCAACATCCGCGACTTCTGGTTGTAGAGACCGGCACTCGAGATGGTCTCGGCGAGCGTCTCGCGGTCGGCGGCGGCGAGCGCCTCGGCGAGGTCGGTCGCCCCCGTTCCGGGCCGGTCGCCCGCCTGGTCTCCGCCAGACAGGGACCCGTCGGGAGCGTAGCGCTCGAGGAGGGCGTCGTGGGCGGGCTGGCTCGCCACGTCGCTCGTGTTCTGGCTCAGGATCGTTCTGACGAGGCAGGTGAAGGCGTCCTGGCCGCCGTAGGACTTCTGCCAGTACAGCTCGCCGAGTCGGTCGACGACGGCTTCGGTGCGCGTCTCGGCGGTCGCCGGGTCGAAGGTGGCCGGGTGGCCACCACCGTCCGCACCGCCGCTGATGTTCTGGGCGGGTTCGGGGTCCTCGCGCATGGCTGGTTGTAGGCGGCGGTGGGTGAAAACGCCGGTGACTCGAGCGCGCCGTCGACGCGAGAACCCGAGGCTGGCCGGTCACTCCGCCGCGTCTTTCCACTCGCCGATGCCCGAGGGGTCGAGGTGGACGTGGGCGTCGCCGACGGCCTCGAGCGCCCGGAGGTCGTCGATGAGTTCGGTCTCGACGTCGTGGGCCTCCCGGAGGGTCATCTCACCGCCGACTTCGGCGTGGGCTTCGACCTCGAGGACGGTGCCGTCGTAGTAGACGACGAGGTCGTGGACGCCGACGACCTCGGGGTGAGCGAGGAGCGTCTCGTTGACGCGTTCGCGGTGTTCCTCGGGAGCGGCAGTTCCGACGAGGTAGGAGACGTTCTCGCGGCCGATTTCGACGCCCTGGTAGACGACGAGGAGACTGACGAGTGCGCCCGCAATGGGGTCGAAGATGGGGTAGCCGAGCATCAGGCCGACGACGCCGACGAGCGCCGCGAAGGAGGTGTAGAGGTCGTTCAGACAGTCTTTCGCGAGCGCGGTCAGCGCCGTCGAGTTCAGGTCGGCGTTGACGTGGTCGGTGTAGCGGTAGACGAGGTACATATCGGCCATCGCGAAGGCGAGCGCACCCAGTAAGATGTAGCTGAAGGTCGCGTCCGTGCCGTAGAGCAGGCCGTGGACCGACTCGTAGAGTAAGTTGAGTCCGAGGAGGACGATCACCGCGCCGACGAACAGCGCGGTCAGCGGCTCGATCCGGGCGTGACCGTGTGGGTGACTCGAGTCGGGGTCGTCGAAGCGGGTGTCCCCCCAGACGAGGACGACGACGCTCGCGACGAGGTCGGCGATGGAGTGGGCGGCGTCGGCCACGAGGGCGACACTCCCGAAGGCGACGCCTGCGGCCCCCTCGACGACGATTTTGACGGCGTTGCCGAGAATGTTGGCCCAGGAGGCGCGAGCGAACCTGCGCCGGTCCTCGCTGGTTGCCATAGGCGTATTAGATCGAATCTAAACTTCAGTGTTGTCGTTGTCCGACTCACATCGAGAGATTGGACGGGGCTAATCGAATCGGGCGGGTAAGCGAACGATCACTCGACGGCCAGGCGAACCGTCACCGCTTCGCCGTCGGCCAGCGCCGCGACGAGGTTGCGGTCGAACCCCGCCGCTGCGTGTGCCGCCCCGACGAGAACCGTCCGGTCGTCGACGTAGTCACTCGTCCGGCCGACGGCGCTTCGCTCGTTCGAGAACTCGAGTCGCGGGTCGCCGCGTCCGGTGACAGACACCACGTGGTCTGCGGTCTCGAGTGTGACCGTGATCGTCGCCGACTCGTCACGGCAGGCGTCGACGAACGCGGGGTCGAAGTCGGCGGGTGCGCGGTCGGCCTCGACGGCGAGGATACAGTCGCCGGCGGGCGTGAGGTAGTCGTCTGTCGTCACCTCGAACGTGCTCGCGTGTTCGGCGCGGACGTGTTCGTGGCCGCGGGCGTGGATGACTTCCTCGAGTCGGCTCATACGCCAACGCGGGCGGGGAACGGGAAAACGGAATCGAATCGGCCAGACAGTCTCCGGTGCGTTCGTCCCGCAGCCGACCACGTACTGCCGTGGGGGTCGGCTGCTGAAACGGCGTCACGACAGACGGTCTCAGACGAGACTCGCGCCGTCGAACTCGCCGCGACTGTACTCGATCTCCATCAGGTCGAGGATGGTCGGCGCGATGTCGAAGAGGTCCGCCTCGTCGATAGTTGCGTCGGGGTCGTCGATGTACAGCGAGGTGTCGTCGAAGCTGTGCATGCCGTTTCGCGGGCCGACGTCGAACACCTCGGCGTCGCCTTTGAAGCCGGCTTTGAAGTCGAAGCCCTTCGCGGGGATGGCGACGAGGTCGGGGGCGATGTCGTCGTGGTCGCCGCGGAAGGCCTTCTCCTTCTCGACGACGCGGTCGACGACCTTCCGGCCGTCGGGTCCCTCGAGTTCCTCGAGCATGCCTTTGAGGTCGTCGCGGACGGCTTCGTACTCGGCTTCGGTGACGCTCCCGCGGGGTTCTCTGCCCTCGACGTTGAGGTAGAACCGTCCGGGGATAAAGGAGTAGGCGAGCGTGTCGGTGGTGATGTCGCCGAGTTCGGATGGCTCGTCGGTGTCGAAGTCGAGCCAGCCCTCCTCGCGGAGCCAGGCGTTGAAGTGGACCTCGTAGTCGAGGCTGGTGAAGCCGTGGTCCGAGGCGACGATCAGGGTGACGTCGTCGGCGAGCGCCTCGCGCAGGCGGCCGATGTAGTCGTCGACCTTCCGGTAGAACTCGACGAACTCGTCGCGGTACTCGCCGTCGCGCTCGTAGTCTTTGAAGAGGAAGTGGTTGACCCGGTCGGTCGTCATGAAGACGCCGAAGAAGAGGTCCCAGTCGTCTTCCTCGATGTAGTGTTCGAACGCGGCGAAGCGGGCGTCGAGCGTCTCGTGAGCGTCCTGGATGAACGGTGCCTTGTTCTCGTCGTGGCCGAGTTTCGGGTTGACGTCAATGCGGTAGTCGAACGAGCCGAGCGTCTCGGCGACGTCGTCGGGATAGGCCGCCTTCTCGAGGTCGGGTGAGAGAAAGCCGGAGACCATCCGCTGGACGTTCCGCTGTGGCGGGAACGTCACCGGAACGTTGAGGACGGTCGCCTTGCGGTTCGCGCTCTGGACGCGGTCCCAGACGCGCGTCGCCTGGACCTCCCGGCCCATCGGGACGTAGGTGTCGTAGGTACCGACTTCGCGGTCCTGGAAGCCGTAGACGCCAGTCTCACCGGGGTTGACACCCGTCGTCAGCGAGGGCCAGCAGGCGCTCGACTCCGGCGGGACGATACTCGAGATCTCGCCGGCGCTCCCGTCGGCCGCGATCGCCGCGAAGTTCGGGAACTCCTCGGGATGGTCGGAGAGCAAACTGTACGGTACGCCGTCGACCCCGATGAACGCGACTCGAGGATCGTCGTCGCCCCGTAATCGATCGAATAGACCCATGCCTCCGGATAGTCCGACCGGATACAAGAAGGTTCGTTTCGAGACGCGAGTTCTGAGAGTTACGAAACCGCTGTCGGGAACAGACGAGCGCTTCGAGGGTGGGACCACCGCCGCACGGCCACTGCTCGTCCACTCGCTGGCTCACCGGATTGCTCGTCCGCTTGCCGGTCGCTCAGCCGCTCGTCCACTCGTGGCGACGGACGACCTGCGGCGTCGCTCGAGCGACGCACGTCAGTCACGCCGTCGACCCGGCGCGTCGGGGTCGAAGTTCGTCGGGACGACCGTGAGGTGTGCCAGACCAATGGCACACGGCTGCTCGACGGCGTCGTCGGCCGACTGGTGGGTGTGGTGTGCGGACATACGGGTAGCTAGACGGGCGACGGCACCGTAAAATTACCCATACGCATAACGCATCACTCGAACGGGCGTGATAACCCGTGAGAATTTCGCCCGGTGGTGACCGGGTGAGGCGTCGGTTCCCGCTCGAGGGCGGCTACCGACTCAGCCGAAGTGTTCGTCGTAGAGGTCCTGTGCGTGCTCGATCGCCTCGAGGGCGGCCGCACGGTCCTCCCAGCCCTCGGTTTCGACTTCCTTTCCGGCCTCTAAGTTCTTGTAGGTCGAGAAGAACTCGTCGATTTCGTCTCTCGTCTGCTGGGGGATGTCGTCGACGTCTTCGATGTGGTCGAAGCGCGGGTCTTCGATGGGCACCGCGATGACCTTGTCGTCCTGTTCGCCGTCGTCGTTCATCTTCATCATCGCGACCGGCCGTACCTCGATGACACAGCCGGGGAACGTCGAGTCCTCGACGAGGACGAGCACGTCGAAGGGGTCCTCGTCGTCGTAGTAACTGCGGGGGATGAAGCCGTAATCTGCGGGGTAGTGGACGTTCGAGTGGAGGACGCGATCGAGCATCACACCCGGAATGTCCTTGTCGTACTCGTACTTGTTGCGGTCGCCTTTCAGACACTCGACGACTGCATAGATCTCTTCTGGCGCGTTCGGACCCGTCTCGAGGTCTTCCCAGAGATTCGTCATGCAGGTTGCGACTCTGTGGCCGATGGAAAAGTACTTTCGTAATCGAGTGTCACGTTGTAGATGACGGCACCCGTGCGTCCGGCCGACACGATCCGTCACCAACCGGGCACCGGTCGCAACGCGGGACCGCCGACACCGGGCGAGACACGACAACCCAGAGAAGATCGGAGAATAGTTGGCAAGTCTTAAATAGTTTGGTGACATTTACACATCCATGTCAGAGGCACAATCGGTAACCGGGCAGAAAAGCATTGCACGCGACTTGACCGCGTTCCAGAACAACATCCTCGTCATCCTCGCGAAGGAGCCGATGTACGGTCTCGCGATCAAACGCGAACTCGAGGAGTACTACGGAACCGAGGTAAACCACGGACGGCTCTACCCGAACCTCGACGAACTCGTCGACCTCGGACTCGTCAAGAAGAGCGAACTCGACAAGCGAACGAACCAGTACTCGCTGACCGACGACGGCTACGACGCCGTCCTCGACCAGGTTAGCTGGACGTTCTCGAAGGTCGTCACCGACGACGACCGCGCAGACGAGATCCGCGACCTCGTCGACGACAGCTACTGAACGCGTAGACGTAGCACCGGCGGCACCCCGGAGCTACGACACGTCCGCATCGGACGCGGATTCACCGGCCGTCTCGAACACGAGTTCGATCGACTCCTCGATCGCCGCTCGCTGTGACGGAGACGGCCACGCATTCCGGACAAAATACTCCTCGAGGAACTCCGCTATCTCGCCTCGCGTCGCCGACGCCATCGGCTTCGCACAGTGGTTCCCCATGAAGTCGGCGAACGTCTCGGCGTTCTCGCCGTGGACCTCACCGTGGCGCTCACGGACGGCCGCCGCGAGCGCACGGTTCGACGCGTCGAGGTCCGCCCAGCTATCGGGGTCGCCAGGTCCCTCGAGTGGCACCTCGAACGCTCTCGAGAGGTCCTCGATCCGGTCGGTGCGGATCACCTCGCCGTCGTGCCACTCGGCGGGGTGGAGAACGAGGACATCGCCCGCGTCGTCGTCTCTGACCCGCGCGGTGAACGCGTGGTCCTCGAGGACGGCCGCTCGCCGCTCGCGGTAGGCGTCGGTCTCATCCTCGTCGACCGCCTCGAGCGCCAGCCGCGTCAGGCGCTCACACTCCTCGACGACGGCCGGCGGAAGTTCGCCCTCGTCCGTCTCGTCAGCCGAGCCGTCACGGTCGGTGGAATCGCTCGTCTCGGGCATGTCGCTGGTGGGTGGGTACGCCGCTCGTGGGTTTCCCGCTATCGGTTTTGCGGGACCTCGTACTGTCGGCCGTGACGGTATTTCGACGAGTCCACACGACGGTGCGCGACCCCACCGGTACCGACTGACGGCCGACGGTATCAGGCGTCGTCGAGCGCCTCGTTCGCCAGCGCGTCCGCACGAGCGTTGACCTCGCGCGGGATGTGCTCGAGCGTCCACGTCTCGAACCCGGAGAGCAACTCGAGGGCACTAACACGTTTCTCGCGTAGCGTCGGGTTGTTCGTGTCGTACTCGCCGCGGACCTGTTTGACGATTAGCTCCGAGTCACCCCTGACGTGGACCTCGTCGTAGCCGTAGTCGGTCGCAGCCTCGAGTGCGGTGATGAGCGCCGCGTACTCGGCCTGGTTGTTCGTCGCGCGCCCGATGGTCTCGCCCCCCTCGGCGACGATGCCCTCGCTCGAGACGATCACCCAGCCGATACCGGCGGGACCCGGATTGCCGCGCGCGCCACCGTCGAAGTAGACGTGAGCGCGCCCGCCACCCTCGCGCAGGAGCGCCTCGAGGTCCCGTGGCTGGGCGCCCTGGACGACGACTTTCCCGTCGTAGGCGATGGCCGTCGCGTCGCCGTGGCTCGCGCGCCAGCGTTCGTGGGGTGTATTGCCCGCTTCGACGTCGATATCCGCGTTCTCGAGTCGGTCTCTCGCTTCGTCGACGTCGCACTCGATGACCGGCATACGTTTTATCCGGGGTTCGAAACCCCGTAAAACCTTTGTGATTTCGATCCGAAAACGGGCGGCAGAGAGTGCTCTGTCGCCCACATTCGGCGGATGAGCGTCAGACGTAGAAAACCCTTCCCAAGGATTTATATACTTTGATGATACTACTATAAAAGTGCGATGACACGGTCCACCCGCCAGCGGGAGCGATTACGCGAGACGGACGAGGTCGAAACCGAAGATCAGGAAGGGGTACGTGCCTGCCCCGAATGTGAATCGGACAACCTCGTTAAGGACTCCGACCGGGGTGAGCTCATCTGTGAAGACTGTGGGCTCGTCGTGGAAGAAGAAAAAATTGACCCCGGTCCAGAGTGGCGGGCGTTCAATCACCAGGAACGACAGGAGAAATCACGCGTCGGGGCCCCGACCACGCAGACGATGCACGATAAGGGTCTCACGACGACGATCGACTGGAAGGACAAAGACGCCTACGGTCGGTCGATCTCCTCGAAGAAACGCAGCCAGATGCACCGGCTGCGCAAGTGGCAAGAACGCATCCGTACCAAAGACGCAGGCGAACGAAACCTTCAGTTCGCACTCAGTGAGATCGACCGGATGGCCTCCGCACTCGGCGTCCCACGATCGGTCCGCGAGGTCGCGTCGGTCATCTACCGGCGCGCGCTCAAGGAGGACCTCATCCGCGGACGCTCGATCGAGGGCGTCGCCACCTCGGCGCTGTACGCCGCCTGCCGGAAGGAAGGCATCCCGCGCAGCTTAGAGGAGATCTCCGAGGTATCCCGCGTCGAGCGCAAAGAGATTGGGCGAACCTACCGCTACATCTCCCAGGAACTGTCCCTAGAGATGAAGCCGGTCGACCCGAAGAAGTACGTCCCACGCTTCTGTTCTGAACTCGAACTCTCCGAGGAGGTCCAGACGAAGGCCAACGAGATCATCGAGAAGACGGCCGAGAAAGGACTGCTCTCCGGAAAATCCCCCACCGGCTACGCCGCCGCGGCGATCTACGCGGCGTCGTTGCTGTGTAACGAGAAGAAGACCCAGCGCGAAGTCGCAGACGTCGCCCAGGTGACCGAAGTGACGATCCGCAACCGGTATCAAGAACAGATCGAAGCGATGGGCATCCACGGCTAACTCCGTCTCAGAACCCCCACTTTTATCGAGAACGCGCGTCGAGCGACGCGCTCGTCGCCCGCGGCGGTACGAAAGTGCGAGGAGAAATCCCTGCCCTCATTCGTCTCTGGCTAACGACGGACGGCCTGGTGTTGTACCGTCTTGGTCCAGGAACAGAGCTAAGTAATTCGATAGAAAAGTAATACTCGTGTCGAGTAATACTCCATCGGACGGTGGGGAGCGTATCGTCTCAGTCACAAAAAAGGGGCAGGCGACGATCCCAAAGCACCTCCGAGAAAAACACGGCATCCCTGCACCAGGCCGGGTCAAATTCGTCGAAAACGACGATGGGGAGATCGTCGTCCGTCCAGTCGGATCGATGCGAGAGTTCCGCGGTCTCGAGCGCGAGAGCGAGGATGAGCGTCCCGCGACAGCGATTCTCCGTGAAGAACGTGAACGCGACAAACAGCGAGCCGACGAACTACTCGAGCGATTTTCCGGCAACACAGAAGAAGAATGACGGACACGATCGTGTTCGATGCAGAACCACTCGTTGCCTATCTGGACGACGAACCCGGGAGTGACGTCGTCGAAGCGTGGATCGACCGGGTGGCATCCGGAGAGATTGATGGGTACGTTAGCCCGGTCACGAAAACAGAGGTGCTGTATGTCGGTTCTCGAGTTGGGTTTCGTCCCGACGATGTCAGGGCGAGTCTCGGCCGGCTCGAGGAACTGGGGGTTGCAGTGTACGACGCCCGGGAATGCTGGGAGAGTGCCGCTGCGCTCAAAGAGGCGTATGCGATGGCACTTGGAGATGCATACGCGCTCGCGACGGCTGCTGCGGTCGGTGGAACACTACTCGTTGGAGCAGACGATGATTTCGACGGGCTAGAAGACGATGTAGAACGGTTCCGGGACGAACCTGCGTGAGCTACCCCGTACTGCTCGCCTGACCGCTCGCGCGCTCTCGCGTGGGGACCGAGGAAACGCGCAACCTGACTATTCCCTTCGAGAATCCTCGCCGTGAGGGCGGGGTGGCTGTCACTCGGTAACGGTAATCGTGATCTCGTCGGTCAGCGCGTAGGCGTAGTGGCCGCCGTCGGCGACCTGCAGACACAGGTCGTAGGTTCCCGGCTCGAGGTCGAGTTCGCCCTCGAGCGAGCCGTCACCGAAGTGGTTGTAGCCGTCTTCGAATGGGATGTACTCGCCAGGTTCGAGACAGTCGACGTCGACGAGGACGTGGAAGTGGCCGTGGCCGTCGTTCTGCCCCTCCGCAGCGGGTTCGATCACTACGCCGTCGGTCTCCATCTCGAGGCTGACCGGACTCGTCACCTCGTCGCCGTCGGCGGGCGAGACGAACGACACCGAGCCGTCGGGGTTCTCGTAGTCGATGTCGTCGGAGGGACCCGCCTCGTCGCCCGTGTCGTCGTCGTCCGAGCCACCGCCTGTACAGCCAGCCAGCGCCGCTGCGAGTGCAATCGTCGTCGTGGTACTCGTGAGAAATCGTCGTCGCGTCGTGTGTGTAGACATGATTCGTGTAGGTTGTGTTATTCAGGGCAATTTCCAGTCGCTATCCGACGAGTTCGCGTTTCGGGAGGTGAAATAAAAATACATCCATTTCGCTCGGAGCGCGGGACCGGACGCCGCGAGACGAACGTTCTTACCCTCGAGTCCCCTACGTCGGGTAATGCGCCTCGACGAGTACATCGAGGGGCTCGAACCCGACGAGGAAGCCGAGCGCCGCCGGCTCGCGAAGGAGAAGTCCTACGCGATCACCGACCACCTCGAGGGGTTCGAGCGCCGGTTCGAACGCGCACTGAGCGGCGACACCCTCGTCGGGTCGACCGCACCATCGATCTTCGTCGGCCGGTCGAACTACCCGGACATTCCCGTCGGCTTGCTCTCACCCGTCGGCGACGAGACGGCCGCCGACGAGTACGTCACGAGCGGGACCTGGTACCAGGAGCACTACGCCATCGAGGACGTCCTCCAGCGCCGAACCGGCCTGCTCAACTCGAGTAAACGCACCAACGTCGACGCGCCGAGCATCGCCAGCCGCCTCGCGCCGTCGGTCGACGACGTCTGGGACGGCTTCGTCGGCGTCGGCCGCGAGGTCGCCATCGCCGACCGGCCGGTCGACGTCGAGATCGGTCTCGCGGGAAAACCCGACCTCGGACTCGACCCCGGCACCGACGTGGCGACCCCACGCGGGCCGCGAGCGGCCGCCCGCCGGGCCGACCTCACCGAGAATCCACACGTCCCGCGGCCGGTACAGAAGACGCTCGCCGACGACGACTGGCAGGCCCAGGGCGCGATGACCTACCTCTACCGGCGCGGGTTCGACGTCTACGAGATCAACGCCATCCTCTCGGCGGGCGCACTCGGCGAGTCGAGCCAGCGACGCCTCGTCCCGACGCGCTGGTCGATCACCGCCGTCGACGACACCGTCGGGCAGTACCTGCGCGGGCGGATCCGCAACGCACCGAGCATCGACGAGGTCCGCGTCTTCGAGAACGAGTACGTCGGCAACCGCTACTGGATCGTCCTCGCGCCGGGCACCTGGGAGTACGAACTCGTCGAGATGAAAGCCCCCGGCAGCATCTGGAACCCCGACCCGAGCGGCGAGGTCTGGATGGCGAGTGCGAGCGAGGGCTACGAGGGACGCTCGAGTTACGTCGAAGAGACCGCCGGGGCCTACTACGCCGCCCGGCTGGGGGTCTTAGAGTACCTCGAGTCGATCGGCCGCCAGGCGAAGTGTCTCGTCCTCCGGGAGGTCTCGGACGACTACTGGGCACCCGTCGGCGTCTGGCAGATCCGCGAGAGCGTCCGCAACGCCTTCGACGGCGACTACGGAGAGGCCGAGACCTTCCACGGGGCGGTCGCCGCCGTCTCGAGCCAGCTCCCGGTCTCTCACGCCTGCCTGCGACGGAAGTCCGAACTCGCCGCGGGCGTCCAGTCGAACCTCTCTGCGTTCGGGCTCGAGTAGCCGGCGGCCGGCGAAACCGCTTCGAGAGAAGACTCCGGCCGGCTACAGCCCCTTGCGGTAGAACAGCATCTCGAGCGTCTCTCCGAAGTCCGTTGCGCGTTCACGGTGAACCAATGCGTAGCCGCGGCTCTCGTAGAGGGCGATCGCCCCCGCCTGGACCGGCGTCGTGTCGAGGACGAGTTCCGTGACGCCGCGCTCGCGCGCCCGTCGCTCGAGTTCGTCGAGGATCGTCCGCCCGTAGCCGCGTCGCTGGTGGGCGGGGTCGACCCGCATTCGGGTGACCTCCGCAGCCGTCGCCTCGAGATCGGGGAGGAAGTCCGTGACGTAGCCATCAGCGGGTCGAAACGCCCCCATCGCGACGATCCGGCCCTCGAATTCACCGACGAGGAACTCACCACCGCACTCGAGATAAGCCGTCTCGACGTCGGCGAGGTCCTCGTCGGGTGCTCCCTCGACGAACGCGCCGACGTCGCGCATCGCTTCCTCGTGCAGTTCGCGGAG
This sequence comes from Natronobiforma cellulositropha, assembly GCF_025629245.1. Classification (GTDB taxonomy): domain Archaea; phylum Halobacteriota; class Halobacteria; order Halobacteriales; family Natrialbaceae; genus Natronobiforma; species Natronobiforma cellulositropha. The sequence goes on along the minus strand of NZ_JANZXN010000017.1, from coordinate 142,359 downwards.
GCGAGCGGAGTCTGTCGGCCGAGCGCGTCGGACGTGAAGGTCTGTGTGCACGCTCGAGACCAGTGACGCGAGCAGGGTCAGTGTTTGGACGGTGGCAGATAGTTCCACCGTCGCCGACGAGACACCGAAGCCACACAAGGTCCGGGAAGCGACGCCAGTCCGTCGGGGTCACGCGCTCGATGAATCAGAACAGATACAGTTCGTCACTGAGAATCCGACGTATGAATCCCTCCACAGTCGCGTTCGTTCCCGTTCCGGGCGCTCCCGAACTGGTGATCATCCTGTTCATCCTCCTGATCTACGTCGCCGTTCCGTTCCTGATCGTCGTCGCTGCCCTCTGGTTTTACCACCGGGTGCGAGGCAGCGGTGACGAGCGAGCACAGCGACGAATCGAAGCACTCGAGCGCGAAGTCGAGTCACTCAAACAGGAGCGAGAGCAGTAAGCGCTCGAGTGCTGTTCAGGGGAGAGAGCGAGCATCACTCGGCGTCGGGAGGAGCACCCGACTCAGGGGTGGGCGGTGAAGCCTCCGCGGGGAGGCTCGAGGAAGGGTCGTCGACGTCGTAAACGTCGCCGAAGACCGTCAGCCCGGCTTTGAAGACGGCGAGGAGGACGGGACCGAGGAAGAGACCCATGATCCCCAGGAGGTAGATACCGCCGATGACGCCGACGAGGACGACCGCCGGGTGGAGTCCGGAGCCACGGTCGACGAAGATCGCCCGGAGGTAGTTGTCGACCACCGAGAGGACGGCGATGCCGTAGAGCAACAGCGCGACCGCCTGGACCGGATCACCGGTCACCGCGAGGTAGGCGACGGCGGGACCCCAGACCAGCCAGACGCCGATGGCGGGGAGAAAGGAGACGACGATCATCACGACCGTCCAGAAGGTGACGTTCGGCACGCCGAGGAGGTAGAGACCGAGACCACCCAGTAGCCCCTCGACGACGGCGACGAGGACGTGGCTCTTCATCACCGCCCAGGTGACGACGTCGATCTCTTCGAACAGTTCCTCGCGGACCTCCTCCTCGAGCGGGGCGACGCTCCCGATCCAGGCGACGAGCGTCTTCCCGTCGACGAGCAGATAATACAGGAGGAAGACGAGCACCAGCAAGCCCAGTCCCATCTGGATGCTCGTGTTCACCAGACCGATCATCTCCTGGAAGATGACCTCGACACCGCCGGTGAGCACCCCCTCGAGTTCGGTCAGGAGCATCGTCTCGAGTTCGACGAGTGCCTCCTCGTCGACGCCGGCCTCCCGGAGGAAGTCGCGGGCGGTCTCGACCGCTTCGACCTCGTCGAACGACTCGAGGTACGACAAGGCGGTCTGGAGGATGACGACCGAGAAGACGAGCAGCGGGACGACCGCCGCGACCAGTGCGAACCCCGTCAGGAGCGTCGCAGAGAGGCGTGGGCCGACCGACAGTTCCAGGGGTCCGAGTTCGACACCCAGGCCGGTGAGACGCTCGTGTGCGGGGTAGAGGACGAACGCGAGCAGCGCAGCGGCGAGGACGTACTGCAACAGCGGGAGTACCATCAGCGTCGCGAGCGCGCCGAGGATGGCCAGGAGGAGGGCGAAGAAGCCGATTCGAACGTCCATGCTCGGTACTCACACGAACCGACCATAAACGTTGATACCTCGAGATGTTGCTCCCGTGAGAGAGCACGGCAGTGTCTCGAGGTAGCCCCTCTACGCGGTCTCGAGCGCCTCGAGACGCTCGAACAGCTCGGCGGTCAGCTCGCCGGTCTCGGCGACGATGTCCTCCCAGGCCTCGCTCTCGGGGGCCACCCCGAGCAGGCGAGCGGCCTTCATGATCGAGAGGTGGTAGACGCGCTGGCGGCCCGGTGCCTCTTCCCAGACGATCACGTTACACGGGAAGAAGCCGCCGATGCGCGGCGTCTCCGAGAGCGCACGGTCCGCAATCGCGGGATTGCACGCCCCGAGGACGTAGTAGGGGTCGCGGTCGGCGTCGACCTTCTCGTTGAGCAACTCGGAAGGGGAGAACTCGACCGGGATGCCGAAACCGATCTCGAGACAGGTCTCGCGAACCGCCTCGATGGCCGTCTCGTGATCCATCTCGAGGAGAGCCTGTTTCTCGCCGATGTCGTCGGGATCGATCACGGCCGGGTCGATTGGGAGCGTCATACGTGAGCGGTCGTGGCCGAGTGTGAAAGGCCCTCCGCACTGCCAGACTGTCACCCCATCGACCCGCCCGTCATCCCGCCAATCCGCCAGCCGCGCGAGGCGAGTGGCGCACGCGAGAGTCTCCAGACCTGGTGGCTCGAGTTACAGCGGAATCGGCAGCCACTCGAGGTGACCGAGCACCGCCGTCGGGTCGAACAGCGGGTCGTGGAGGACCAGCCAGTCGAGGAGGACCAGGCCCGCGCCGTGGGCGACGACGGAGGGGAGAATCGAGTTCGAGTGGTAGTCGACCGCACCGAAGAGGACGTCCGTCGGTCCCGAGAGCAGGAACTCGATGGGGGGCTTCGAGGCGTGGTGGATCATGTAGAGGACGGGGCTGATGAAGATGGCGACGACGCCGAGTTCCTTCACGCCGACACAGAGCAGTCCCCGGTAGTAGGTTTCAGTGGCGAGCGCGATGGTGAACAACAACAGCGCGTGGGGGAGGAACGCACTCATGGCGGTCGAGGTGTGCCACATCGGGTAGAACTCGCGAATCGTCGGCAGGGTCGACCCCACGAGGTAAAAGGGGAGGACGAACAGCGAGAGCAAGACGGCGTTTCTGACCGCGAGGCGGTCGATTCTCCAGCCGATGTGACGGCCGTGGGTGAGCCCCAGCGCGAGCGGCGCGCCGATCATAACGAGCGCCTCGAACGCGGCGCGGCGTTCGAGACCAGTCGGCAGGTAGGTCATCCAGAGAAGCGTCAACGCGGCCCCGAGGAGCAACGACTTCTGCACCCAGGAGAGCGTGGGGAGCCGTTCGCGGAGCCAGCGGGCCCCGCCTCGAGCCTCGTCCGTCGACACGGGCGGTTACTCGTCTGCGAGCGGAACTGCGCCGGTGCCGATCACGTCGTGGACGTGGGTTTCGAACTCCTGTCGGCGCTCGAAGTACGTCCCTTCGACCTCGGCGATCACGCTCGAGAGTTCACGCGGACCGTCTGGCGTCCGGATGACGCTCTCACCCTCGAGTCGGTCGATCTCGCTCGCCTCCTTCGGCCAGGTCAGCCGCGACGTCACGCGGGCGAGCGGTGCGCCCTCGACCGGCGTCGCCTCCCCGAGCGTCACAGCAGGTTCCGAATCGCCTTCCTCGTCACTCATGGACGTTCGTTTGCGAGGGCATCGATTCAAGCTTTCGCTTCGTCTCACACGCTGGACGAACTATCACGTGAGGCGAGGAGTTGTCTGACGTACTGTTTTGTGAGGTGGGCACGAACGGCCGAGCATGACAAGCCTGACGGACGTCTACGACGGGAACGCACGGGAGGTGTCGAGCCCCCACCGACTGTACGCAGGCACGGCCCTGGTACTGGCTGGCGCGGTGCTGGCCGTGGTTGGCGTCCTCGTCGCGACGACCGACCTCTTCGTGAGCCAGACCGGGACCGACTTCGGACCCGTCCGGTGGGCGGGCATCCTCGCCGGACTCGGCGTGCCAGCGACGCTCGTCGGCGTCTTCATCGTCCTCCCGGCGGGCAAACGCGTCCGCGCCGCCGCGGCCATCGGCGCGAGCCTCTGTCTGCTCGGCGTCGTCCTCTTCAGCCACGCCTACCCGAGCCACTGGCGCGGGATGGGTGACGACCTGACGTTTCTCGTCTCGGCGGTCTACCTCCTGGGGCTGTTCGTCGCCTTCTGGTGTCTCTTCGTCGGCGTCGTCAACTTCAAGACGCGAAACGACCCCGGCGGCATGCTCGAGATGCACGTCACGCGACGCGGCGAGACGCGGGTCGTCGAAGCCGACCAGGCCGACGGCGGTCTCGGCGGCGTCGGCTTCCTCGGCTCGACCCCCGACGGCGAGGTCGAAACCCAGACCGCAGCCTCGAGCGGACGACCAACAGCGCGCGCACGGGCGACCAGCGACGGCGGCACGAGTGCAGCGGACATCACCTCGCCGCTCGACGGCCCGGGCCGTGACGCCGAAATCGTCGACGCGCCGTCGGCCCCTCGCGAACCGACCGACCGCTACTGTGGCAACTGTCGCCACTTCGAGTACGTCCGAAGCGGGCAGGGGATGACGCCCTACTGTGGCGTCTACGACGAGGCGATGGACGACATGGACGCCTGTGCGGAGTGGGAGCCGAACCACCGCTGACGTACTCGAGAATCCAGCCGTTCGTTTTCACCCCCTCAGTCGAAACCGTGCTCAGAGACCGACCGAGGCGCGTGCCCACTCGAGACCGTACTGGGGGACCCGGTAGATGATCAGCGCCGCGATCACGAGTTCGGCGGCCGTGATGAGCACCGTCACGAGGTCTGCGTGTTTGCTCACGACGGGGACGCCGGTAGGGAGACCGAACTCCTTCTTCCAGACCGGGTAGAAGAGCGCGATCCCGCGACGACTGCCCGCGATATCGAGGACGTAGTGGGTGAGGATGCCGATCCAGACGTAGTAGAGGTTGTCGAAGACGAGTGGGAAGGCGACGAAGCCGACCAGAATCGGCAGGTTGTGGAGCGTCTTGCGGTGGCGGCCGAAGGCGGTGTCCACGTCGGGGAACAGCGCCCCGAGGACGACCGGCACGCCGATGGCGACGATGGTCCGGAACGTCTCCTCGCTCCCCGACGGCTCGAGTAAGTACCCCAGCCCGATGGCCAACAACGCGGCGTTGAGCACGTGCCCCTTCTTGTTCATCGACCCAACCTCGTGAGGCGAAGACCGAATAGTTTTCTTCCGAGAGCGCCGCCCGCTGGCGGTCTCACAGGGTCCGCCGGCACGAGAACGCGCGGGCTGTCGACAGGGGCCGCGAGCGCTCACTCGCGTCCGTCCGGTGGGGAACGCTCGAGGTGGACGAGGAGGTCAGCGAGCGCGGTCTCGACGGTCTGTGTGCGGATCGCTTCCCGGTCGCCGTCGAACTGGTGGCGCTCGACGGCCGCATACGAGGTGCCACTGCCCCAGGGCCCGGCGTAGGCGACGCCGACGAAGACGGTACCGACGGGCGTCTCCTCGCTCCCGCCGGTCGGCCCGGCGACGCCGGTGACCGACAGGCCCCAGGTCGAGTCGGTGACGTCACGGACGCCGCGGGCCATCTCGCGCGCGACGGGGTCGGAGACCGCGCCGTGGTCGTCGAGCGCCTCGCGCGAGACGCCGAGGTGGCGGCGCTTGGCGTCGTAGGCGTAGGTGGTCAGCCCCGCGTCGAAGTAGTCGCTCGCACCCGAAACCGCCGTCAGCGCCCCGCCGAGCAGGCCGCCGGTACAGGACTCTGCGACCGCTAGCGTCTCGCCACGCTCGCGGAGGGTCTCACCGACCCGGGTCGCGAACACGAGGTCGATCTCGTCGAGCATACGCTCCCCGACGGCTGCCCGGGTGAAAAGGCCACCTCTCGCGAGGAGACGGCGAAAGAGCCACACCGCGGGCGGACGCACTGGTCGGCATGAACTACGAGACGCCGCGGTTCTACCGGGTGATGCGCTACGCCAGAGAGACCGACCGGGACGTGATCGACATGGTCGGCGGCAACCCCGACTGGGAGCCACCCGCGGCGCTCCGAGACGGTCTCCGGGAGTACGCCGACTTCGAACCGGCCCGCTTCCAGTACCCACCGAGCGCCGGGCTGGACGACCTTCGCGGAGAGATCGCCGCCCGCCGAGGCGTCGACCCCGAGCAGGTGGTCGTCACCAACGGCGCGGGCGAGGCGAACTACCTGGCGATGGCCGCGGCGCTCGAGCGCGACGCCGGCTCCGAGGTCGTCCTCACCGAGCCAGTCTACCCCTACTACCCGGGGAAGACGACGCTCCTCGGCGGTCGCCAGCGCTTCGTCGAGACCGACCCCGACGGGCACCTCGACCCACGGGCCGTCCGTGAGGTCGTGAGCGAGGAGACGGCGTGTCTCGTGGTCAACACGCCGAACAACCCGACGGGTGCGGTCTACCCGCACGAGACGATGGCCGAACTCGTCTCGATCGCCGAGGAACACGACGCGCTCGTGCTCAGCGACGAGGTCTACGACCACTTCGACCTCAGCGGGCGGTTCGCGAGCGCACTCGAGGTCGACTCGGCGAATCGGATCGTGACGAACGCGTTCTCGAAGTCGATGGCGATCACGGGCTTTCGCGTCGGCTACGCGATCTTCCCACACGAACTCGCAGCCAGTGCGCGAACCAGACACATGCTCGTCAACGTTACCGGCAGCCGACCCGCCCAGTACGCCGTCCTGCGTGCGCTCAGAGAGACCGGCCCCGACTACTACCGGGCCAACCGCGAGCGCCTGCGCGAGCGCGTCGAGACGTTCACGGCGGCACTCGAGACCGCCGGAGCGGACTACACCCGCCCCGACGGCGGGTTCTACGTCATGGCCCGCTTCGAGGGCTATCCGGGCACGCTCGAGAACGTCGAGCGACTGATCGACGAGGCGGGCGTCGCGGGGATGCCCGGCGAGTCGTTCGGTGAGAGCCGACGCGAGTGGCTGCGGTTCGCACTGGTGACGCCGCGCGTCGAAGCGGCGGCCGCACGGCTAGCGGCGTACTTCGAGTAGGAGCGCAGCGAGCGCGTCAGCGAAGCCGTCCGGTCCAGGAACACTCGAGGCAGGCGAACAGGCCCGCCCCGTTGATCGTCGCCGCCCCACAGGCGGGGCAGGCCGTCGAGCCGGCGGGGCCGACCTCGTCGGTCTCCACACTCGAGAGCCGTCCGCCCGTGCGAGAGGTGGTGAGGGCGGTACCGCTTCGCTCGCCGTCGTACGGGAAGACGGACGCCGGTCGCTCGCGTCCGTCCGCCGTCGCTGGGTCGTCGAGTCGGTCCGCCTCGGGTGGCCGTCCTGGGGTGTCGAGTTCGGGTGACATGGGTGGGGGTCGAACGCACTGTCGTCGGTGCGACTACTCGAGTGGTCCACGAACCCGTAGTTAATACTACCCATTAATCCGACTAGCCGGTTCTAGGGTATCGCGAAGAGACTAGGGTGGTATGGATACACAGACCGATGGCCTAGGGCGACAAGGTCGACAGGAGCGCGCACACCTCTCGAGCTGAGACCGAGAGGACACCCCCAGGGAGGTCCGACGGTGTCCGTCGGGCGAGACCGACGAGTACACGTGTGCGGAGACTGAACTGCCAGCTATGAGTGGACTCGACGTCGAACCGGTCGACGAGGTGGACGAAACCGAGGCCGACGCCGAAGACGACCACACCATCGAGGTCACGCCGACGGAACCCACCTCGAGCGAGGAACGCGAGACGATCGACGTCGACCCCGTCGACGAGGTCGACGGACCCGGCTACGTCCTCTACGGGGGGAAAGGCGGCGTCGGGAAGACGACGATGGCCGCGGCGACCGCCCTCGACAGCGCCGCGGGCGGCGTGCGCACGCTCGTCGTCTCGACTGACCCCGCACACTCGCTCTCCGATACGTTCGAGACGGACGTCCCCGCGAGTCCCGAGCGCATCCACGAGGAGTACCCGCTCTGGGGGGCGGAGATCGACCCCGACGCCGCCCTGGCGGAGAGTCAGACGGCCTTCAGCGCCGAAGGCGGCGCGCTCGGCGGTCTCGGCGACCTCTTCGGTGAGGAGGCCCCGATGGACGCCCTCTTCGGCGGTGCGATGCCCGGCGCGGACGAGGCCGCCGCGATGCAGCTACTGCTCGAGTACCTCGACGACCCGCGATTCGAGCGCGTCGTCGTCGACACCGCCCCCACGGGCCACACCCTGCGGTTGCTCGAGTTGCCCGAGATTATGGACACGATGATGGGGCGGATCATCACCTTCCGCCAGCGTATCGGTGGCATGATCGAGGGCGTCAAGGGCATGTTCGGTGGGGCAGAAGCACCCGACGACGCGGATTTACAGGATCTAGAGATACTGCGCGAGCGGATCGAACGCCTCCGGGCGGTGCTTCGCGACCCCGAGCGGACCGACTTTCGCATCGTCATGATCCCCGAGGAGATGAGCGTCTTCGAGTCCCGCCGCCTCCGCCAGCAACTCGAGCGCTTCGACATTCCGGTCTCGACGCTGGTCGTCAACCGGGTGATGGAGCCGCTGGCTGACGTCACCGACGACGTCGAGGGCGCGTTCTTACACCCGAATCTGGACGACTGTGCGTTCTGCCAGCGCCGGTGGGACGTCCAGCAGCGGGCGCTGGCGGAAGCCCAGGACCTCTTCCGGGGCACCGACGTCAAGCGCGTCCCGTTGCTGGCCGAGGAGGTCCGCGGGGAGTCGATGCTCGAGGTCGTCGCGGCGTGTCTGCGCTGACAGTCCGACTGAATTTCTTATCGGAAGATACATTTGGTGCGAATGGGCCTTGTTTAGACGCCTAAATTCTACCACTTCAGACCCTCTCTCCGATTTTGGGGTTGTATTTTGACCGAGGGAGAGGTTGCCTGGGGCCGCTACATTATGCAAGCTCGTCCGATCTGGGCATTAGACTCCGGATGGGCCTATGATTTGGCGGTGGCTGGTAATCCACCGATGACGTATTCGGGCCTGAGACGCCCCATTTCGAACGTCTAAACACGGCCTGCGAATGTAAGGTGCGGGTATGAGTGAGACACTCCAGCGGAAGGGCGCGATCGGGACGATCGCCGAGGCGGCCGACTGGCTCGTTCGAAACCCGGTACTGCTACCGGTGTTTTTCGTCGTTGGCGTCATCGACGCGCTCGGCGAGGCGTCGTTTCTGTTCTCGGTGCTCGGCTTCGCCGCCGTAATCGTCGCCGACGGCATCGCCCACCGGTTCGCGTTCGCCGAAGTCCGCGGAACGCAGACGAACGTCGTGGCAGAGACCGAGGTCGTCTTCTCGAAGTTCCTCTCACTCGCCGGAGCGACGATCGTCTACGTAATCGCAGTGATAATCGGATTGATCTTACTGATCATTCCCGGCATCTACCTCGGACTCCGTCTCTCGCTCGCGTTCCCGGCGATCGTCATCGACGACCAGGGAATGATGGAGGGGCTCGAAACCAGCTGGGAGGTCGCGAAAGGAAACCTGCTGAAACTCCTGGGGATCTGGATCATCTTCCTGGTCGGCGTCTTCTCGGTCGTTATCTCGCTGCTGATCGTCGGCGGCACCGAGTCACTCGGTCTCACCGTCGCACTCAGCGCGATCCTGACGGCCATCATCGCACCGATCGTCCAGCTCGCCTACGCACGGGTCTACCTCGAGAACCGCGGCTCGACGGTGCGAACCGACGACGGTGGCTGGGGCAGCGACACCCGGTAGACCACTCGGTGGGTGAACCGACGTACGAGCGGAGAACCACACCGATCAGACGAACTTCTTGACGAGGCGGTACAGTCCGTCTCTGACACCGTCGGGGAGGAACCGGGCGAACAGACCGTACTCCGCCATCGGACCGACCGGATAGCGCGCTGGCGGTTCGACGGCGGTCGCCGCCTCGAGGATCGCTCGAGCGACGGCGGCCGGAGAGACGGTGAACGGGCCCTCGCTCCGGCCGATCAGCTGTGCGTCGTCGTAGATCTCGTAGAGCGCCTCGTAGTCGGCCGTCCGTTCGTGAGGGAGTTCGGCACTCGCACGGTCGGCGAAGGCCGTCTCGACGGTTCCGGGTTCGATCAGGACGACGTCGATGCCGAACTCCTCGACTTCTGCGCGCAGCGCGTCGCTCATCGCCTCGAGCGCGAACTTCGAGCCCGAGTAGGCACCCGTCGTCGGGAGCGTCAGTCGCCCGAGGACGCTCGAGACGTTGATAATCCGCCCCGATCCCTGCGCGCGCATGTGGGGGAGTGCGGCGCGGGCGAGTCGGTGAGGGCCGTAGACGTTGACGTCGAACTGGCGGTGGAGGTCAGCGATGGAGACGTCCTCGAGCGGTCCCATCTGTGCGTAGCCGGCGTTGTTGACGAGACAGTCGATCGCACCGCCGACCTCGACGGTCCGCTCGACCGCCCGCGCGACCTGCTCTGGCTTGGTCACGTCGAGTTCACGGGTGACACAGCCCGCTTCGGCGAGGGCTGCGATATCATCTGTGTTCCGGGCGGTTGCGACGACGGTCCACTCCGCGTCGAGGAACGCCTCGGCGGCCGCCCGGCCGATGCCGGAGGAACAGCCCGTGATGAGGACGCACTTCTTTCTGGTGTAGCGGTCGGTCCCCGTCGTCTCGGTACCTGTGTCGCCACCGTCGGCGTCAGCTGTGCTCGAGTCGGGACCCACGTCGCTCGCGCTCGAGTCGCGTGTGGAGTCCGTCTCGGCTGGGCTCGCGTCGTCGGTCTCTGCTGGGCTCGAGTCGAGAGCGGGTTCCGTCGTCGACTCGCCGTCGGCCTCGGCTCCGTCGTCTCTCTCCTCGACATCCTCAGGCGTGGCCATGTGCGACCGGTTCGAGAGACGACACCTAAGTATCGACGGTTCGTCGCGCCCGGCGGACACTCTCGAAGTGGGACAGTTGACACACGTTTATTAGTGATCGTCGCCGAGAGGTGACAGATGGCCACGGATACCCGCCAGGTCACAGATCCGGCCGCGTTCAGACACCGCTCGCTCGCGAAGCAGGTCCTGTTCGCCGTCCTGACGCTGGGGCTGTACACGATCTACTGGTACTACATCACGTTCGATCAGCTGAACCGCGGGACGGACGCGGAGTACAACACCGTGTTGCGCTTTCTCGGCCTGTTCGTTCCGGTCCTCAACATCGTCATCCTCTGGTGGTTCTCCCAGGACGCCGAAGCGGTCGTCGACCAGGACGGCGTGCTCGTCTTCCTCGCGGAACTCGTCTTCCCCCCGGTCGTCTGGTATCTCGTCCAGTCGGGGATCAACGACGTCGCCACCGGCGACGCCGCCTGAGCGGCCGACAACGCACGAGTGGGCGACGAAGGGGTGAGCGGGCGAAGAGTTGACACGCACTCACTCGAGTCCGGCTTTCACCTCGGCGGCGTAGGCGTCGGCGAGTCGGATCGGCTCCGGCAGTTTGTAGCCCGCCGTGAGCGCGAGCACCGCGTCGGCGGCCGTCTCGAGACCGACCCGGTGGCCCGGACTGACGTAGAGGGGATTGACGTACCGCTTCGGCGAGTCGTACTGTTTGGTCTGGAGCGCGTAGCCGAGCGCCGTCCCGGCAGGGGCGTCGACGCGCTCGTCGGCTTCGATCACCACGCGAGCGCCCCGCGGGAGATTCTCCAGGTCCCCCGCCGGAGTGCCACACAGCAACCGTTTCGCGACGCCGATCGCTGGCACGTCGCGGACGGCGCCGATGTGAGTCGCCAGCCCCGCCTGCCGGAAGTGGATCCGGCCGCTGCCGTCGAAGAGATACAGGTCCGGCTCGACGGTGAGTTCCTCGAGCGCCGCCAGGATCGGCCCACCCTCGCGAAAGGAGAGCAAGCCGGGAACGTAGGGAATCTCGAGCGGCGTCACTGCCGAGACGCGTTCGACGACCTCGCCGGCGCGCGTCACGACGACGGCGCTGATGGCCCGCTCGTCCGCGAGTGAAAACGCCTGGTCGACCCCGGCGACGAGCGGTACGTCGGCGGGCTGTGACTGGGGAGGAGAGACAGCGCTCGAGCGAGCGTCGGTGTCGGACTCGAGACCGGTGATGGCCGTCGCGTCGAACGCGAGATCGTCGGCGAAGACGGCTGCGTCGGCGATCTCGCGCTGGAGGGCTTCCATCTCCGAACGCGAGAGCGCCGGGTCGGGGGCGAGGTCGGGACGTGGCGAGGATGTCATCGCTGAGTGGTACGCGAGAACGGTCAGTGTGCGGTCAGAAGCGCCCGCGGCCGGGACCGCCCGGGCCGCCGGGACCACCCGGACCGCCACCGCCGAGCTGGAACTGGTTCAGCGTGCGGACGTTCTTCGTCCGGCGGACGTACTCGCCGTAGGCCAGTCCACAGATGAGACCGACCAGGTGTGCTTCGTGGGCGATGCCCTCACCGAAGCCGAAGATGCTCACGACCGCGATGAGGACGGTGAGGAGCCAGATCGGTGCGGGGAGGACGAAGAAGATGTAGACGGTCAGCTTCGGGTTGAGAATCGTCACGACGCCCATGATGGCGAGGGCGGCCCCGCTCGCACCGAGGACGCCGCCGCCAACCGGCGGAAGCGGCCCGCTGTAGGCCTGGACGGCGATCTGTGCGAGACCGGCGATGACGCCGCTGGCGACGAAGAGGATGGCGAAGTTCTTCGACCCGACGTAGCGCTCGACCAACGGTCCGAAGAAGAAGATCACGATGCTGTTGAAGACGATGTGGAAGATCCAGTCGGGACTGTGTGCGAAGATAGAGGTGACCCAGGTCCAGACGTACTCGGGGTTCTGCGGGGTGAGGACGAACAGCGCCCGGTGGAGGTCCGGCCCGGCGAACGTGAGGACGAGCAACTGGGCGAAGAAGGTCGCCCACATCAGGGCGAGGAACGTGTAGGTCATGTTCCCGCGGAAGTACGCGAGCGGCCCGCCGGGACCCGTATCGATCGGCAGTTTCGACGCCAGCGACGAAGAGGACGATCCCGACGAGGAGACGGAGTCGTCGAAGCCGCTGTCGAACACCCCGCTCGGATCGTTCCACTGCTTGAGTCCCACGCAGTCGTGGTTCTCCGGCAACCGGTGCTCACTGCAGAAGGTTCCCCCACAGTGGCGGCAGTTGTACGGCAGGTTCTCTGCCTTCCCACACACGTCGCACTTGGCCATTGGCCGGGGGTATGTGGCCGACCGCTATGGGGTTTGGGGTTCGACGCGTCCGCCTCGAGTCGCTCTCGGTCACGCCCACAGCGACCGGCGTCTGGCTCGAGCGAGGAGCGAACAGTGTAGAAGACGCACACTTTTGGCGCTCGGACCCGCACCCTCGAGTGTGAAACCATACGAGCGCAAGGTGTTGCTCGAGCGCGTCGGACGCGAGGGAGCGACCGTCGGCGCGGACATCCCGGACCGGATCGAGGTCCAGGGCGAAGCGATCGACCTCCGGACGTTCGTCTTCGAGATCAAGCGCCGCGAGACGGTACCGGCGGGCGAACGCGAGCGCGTCGAGCAGGCGAAGAAGAACCTCCGTCGCGAGCGCCGCGAGCGCATCGAACGCATCGAAGCGGGAGACATCACCCGCGAGGAGGGCGAGGAACTCGCCAGCAGCGTCATCGGCATCGACCGGGCGCTGAACGCCCTCGAGAGTCTCGGGCCGACGGACCTCGAACGCGAACAGCGCGTCCGGGAGACCGCGGATACGAAACGCTGGATGAGCTTCTTACAGAAGGCCCTCGGCAAGGATACGAGCGCGAACGCCCGCGGAGGCCGGTGAGATGGCCCGCGCGACCAACGCCGAACTCGCCGCCAGATTCGAGGAGTTCGCCGACCTCTTAGCGGCAGACGACGTCGCCTACAAGCCCCGGGCCTACCGCCGGGCGGCCGACGCGATCAAAGCCCACCCTGCCCCGCTGGCGAGCGCCGTCGAGTCGGGGAACGAAGAGATTCTCGAGACCCTCGAGGGCGTCGGCGACGCCATCTCCGCGAAGATCGTCGAGTACGTCGAGACGGGGACGATCGAAGAACTCGAGGAACTCCGCGAGGAGTTGCCGGTCGACATCGTCGCGCTGACGCGCGTCGAGGGCGTCGGTCCGAAGACCGTCGGCACGCTCTATCGCGAACTCGGCGTCGAAACGCTCGACGACCTCGAGGCGGCCGCCGAGGCGGGCGAGATCCGCGAGGTCACGGGCTTCGGTCCGAAGACCGAGGAGAACATCCTCGAGAACGTCGAGTTCGCCCGCACCGTCGGCGAGCGTCAACTACTGGGCGAGGCCCGTCCGCTCGCCGACGACACCCTCGCTCACCTCGAGTCACTCGAGGCGGTCGAACGCTGTGAGGTCGCGGGCTCGATCCGGCGCTGGCGCGAGACCATCGGCGACGTCGACGTACTGGTCGCGAGCGAACACGCAGAGGCGGTGGTCGAGGCGTTCCTCGAGTGGAGCGCCGTCGACGACGAGATCGAAGCCGGACCCGAGAAGGCGAGCGTGCGCGTCGGCGACGTGCGCGTCGACCTGCGAGTCGTCGTCCCCGACGAGTTCGGCTCCGCGCTCCAGTACTTCACCGGGAGCAAAGATCACAACGTCCGCCTGCGCAACTACGCCATCGCCCGCGAGATGAAACTCAACGAGTACGGCGCGTTCGACGTGGGCGACGTAGCGGACCCCGACGCGGGCCAGCGCGTCGGCGAGCGCGTCGCCGGCGAGACCGAGGAGGGAATGTACGAGGCGCTCGGCCTGCCGTGGATCCCACCCGAGTTACGTGAGAACCGCGGTGAGATCGACGCCGCGGCGGCGGGACGGCTGCCGGAGTTGCTCACCCGCGAGGACGTCCGCGGCGACCTCCACACCCACACGGACTGGTCCGACGGCGCGACGGACATCGAGGAGATGGTCGCGGCGGCCGCCGCACTCGGCTACGAGTACTACTGCGTGGCCGACCACGCCGAAGGGCCGGGCATGGTCGGCGGCGTCGGTCTCTCGGAGACGGAGATCCTCGAGCAGGTCGAGGAAATTCGCGAGGTCGACGAGGCGAGTGAGATCACCGTTCTCGCCGGCATCGAAGCCAACGTCGACGCCGAGGGCGACATCGGTCTCTCCGAGGCGGTGATCGACGCACTCGACCTGATCGTCGCCTCGCCACACAGCGCGCTCGACCAGGACAGTGAGGCGGCCACAGAGCGCCTCCTGACCGCGATCGACGATCCCGCCGTCGACGTCCTCGGCCACCCGAGCGGCAGGCTGCTGAACCAGCGCGAAGGGCTGACGTTCGACGCCGCCGAACTCGGCGCGGCCGCCGCCGAGGCGGGCACCGCACTCGAGGTCAACGCCAATCCCCACCGCCTCGACCTCTGGGGGAGCGCCGTCCAGGCGGCCATCGGCGAGGGAGCGACGATCGCGATCAACACCGACGCGCACCGCCCCGCGACGCTCGAGTTCGTCCGCTGGGGCGTCCACACCGCGCGACGGGGCTGGGCCGAGCCAGCGGACGTGCTCAACACGTGGGAACTCGAGGAGCTACGGGCGTTTCTCCACTAGTAGACGGAGACGTCGTCGAACGCGCCCCGGTAGGCGATGTGTTCGGGGTGGGTCGGCTCGGTGCCCTGTAAGAACAGTCGGTCGACCTTCTGCCAGGTGTTCTCGTAACAGAGGTGGGCGAGTTCGCGCGCGCTCGTCAGCCAGCGTGCGTGGCCGTTCTCGTAGACCACCCGCCGGGCGACGCCGCCGCGGAGGGCGGCGACGAGGTCCGCCTCGGTCTCGAGACCGAGGTCGGCGTCGAAGGCAGTGTGGGTGACCCCGACCGTCTCGGGGAGGTGGGCGTAGGAGGAGGAAAACGGCGGGAGCGAGAGCGAGTCGGCGAGTTCGCGGGCGCGGCGATTGTGCGAGCGGAGGTGTTTCGGGTTGTAGACCTCGACGGCGTCGATCACGTCGCGGTAGGTCGCGATGTCGGTCTGGGTGAGACTGACGTTCAGAAACTCCGGGTGGGGTGCGAGCACGGCCGCCCCCTGGCGTTCGAACGCCGCCATCGCCGCCTCGAGCGAGATGAAATCCGGGACGGGATCGGTCAGTCCGAGCGCCAGCACGTGTTTGCGGTCGCGCCAGGACCCCGTAAAGACCTCGCGGGCGGGGACGACGAGCAGCTCCTCGCTCGAGTACGCCTGCGCGCGGCGGCGGATCTCGGGGAGACGCGTAAAGTGCGGCGCGTAGACGATGGCGTCGAGTCCGGCCGCGATGGCCCGCTCGACCACCCGCTCTGAGAGCACTTTCACGTGCAGGTCGGCTCGGAACTCGCGGTCGGTCACGCGAGAGCGTTTCGAGGGTGGAGAGTTATGAATTCTGATTTGCCACGCATCACTCGAACGTTTCCCAGACGCCCCCGGTCTCACAGTGTGAGACGGAGGAGTCCGGCCACCAGCCGAGTCAGCGACAGCGTGCTGACGACACGACAACCCGGCGAAAAGACCTTTATCACAGTAGTTCGATTACCCTGCAGAGATGCCCTGGGAATGTGGAATCGACGGCTGTGGTGCGGTCTTCGACGACCCCGAGTCGCTCGTCGTCCACCAGGTGAACACCCACGACGGCTGTGAGTGTAAGGTGTGTGGAACCGTCGTGCCCGACGGCTACCTCGCGATTCGTCACGCGTTCACCGAACACAGTCGCGCCGAGTACGTCCGCGCCTACGGCGCGAGCGCAGCGGACATCCGCCAGCGTGAGGAACTCATCGAAGAACTCGAGGAACACACTGACGTGAACGCGATCACGTCACAGTCGAACGGCTGAGTCGAGCGACTGCGGAACGCCAGAGGCAGGCGTTCGAATCTAACGCTCTTCGCTGTCGAGAACGCGAATCTGGTCGCCGCGGACGGTGACCGGAATCGGCACGGTCGCCTCGTACAGTTCGACGGTAACCTGGTCTTTCCCCTCGTCGATACGCTGGACCTGCGCCTTCTCGCCTTTGAACGGCCCGGCGATGAGTTCGACGATGTCACCCTCGGCGATGCCCTCGACGTCGGGTTTCGGCGAGAGGAAGTGCTCGACCTCGGAGATGTCCGACTCGCCGGGAACGATCGTCCGCGCGTGGGGGATATCCTCGAGGACGCGCTCTAAGACGGCGTTGTCGTCGGCTTCGACCATCACGTAGGAGGTCAGCGAGTCAGGGGCCAACGCGGCGTGGACCTCCGGCTCTTCACGGTTGATAATCATGTCTGCGACGGTCATCTCCTGGCTCGCCGTCGTCTTCACGGCGTAGATCGGCATCAGAACCCACCCGTCAGCAAGAGCATGATACTGCCGATAATGAAGCCGATAAAGCCGACGAGTAAGATACCGGCACCGGCGATCTTCGAGACCATCATAAACTCCTCTCGCGTGGGTGTCGTCGCCATCTTCAACACCCGCACGTACGAGGTGAGGTCGTACGGAACGTCCATATCTACACGTTCACACCGCGCCACCTTTTATCTGTCTTTCTGTCCAGCCGCGGTCTCGAGCGATCCGCCCCCGAACCGAGTGAGCATCGAACGGCGGTCGTTGCACACGACGGCCCAGCACTCACCCCGTCTCGATCCCTCTACCCGAGCGTGGCAGACGACGACACCGACCGCGCCGACGAGCACGCGGCCGAGCTCGAGGCGGAGATCGACGAGGAACTCGAGCGCATCGGCCGCGACCCCGACGAGGTCGACGACGGGGAGGACGCCCTCGGAACGCAGAACGCGCCACGCGAGGAGGGCGAGAGGCTCGAGGACTTCGAGCCAGAGACCGACGAGTCGGAAACCGGAGAACCGGAGGCAGCAGAAACAGAGCACGCAGAGACGGACGAAGCGTGAGCGGCGGGCGGCCGGTTCTCGGCCGCGCGCACCGCTCGAGAGAGCAGCGAGAGTCACGCTCGAGACGGTCTCGAGGCGGATGAGCTTACTCCTCGTCGAAGAGCGTCTCGCCGGTGACCATGTGTTCTTCGACGGCGTCTAGGTCGAGGGTGATGCCGAGACCCGGCTCTTCCGGGATCTCGATGTAGCCGTCCTCGATGACGGTCTCCTCGACCAGGTCCTCCCACCAGCCGAGCTGGTAGCTGTGGTACTCGACGGCGAGTGCGTTCGGGATGGCCGCACCGACGTGGGCGCTCGCGACCGTCGCGACCGGCGAGGAGACGTTGTGCATCGCCACCGGGATGTAGTAGGTGTCTGCGAGGTCGGCGATCTTTCGCGTCTCGCGCATCCCGCCGACTTTCGGCATGTCGGGGGCGATGATGTCGACCGCCTGGTTCTCGATGAGGCGGCGCTGGCCGTGTTTGCGGTAGACGTTCTCACCGGCGGTGATCGGCGTCGTCGTACTCTGGGTGACCGCCGTCTGGACGTCGTGGTTCTCCGGCGGGACGGGATCCTCGAGCCACCAGATGTCGTACTCCTCGAGTCGCTTCGCGAGGCGGTTCGCACTGCCTGCGGAGAAGGTCCAGTGGCAGTCGAAGGCGACGTCGGCGCGCGAGCCGACGCGCTGGGTGACGGCCTCGACGATGCTGGCTTTGTGCTCGATCTCGACGTCGCGCAGGTGGCGGTTCGCGCGGTCTTTCTCGTGGCCCGACGGCACGTCTAAGTCGAACTTGAGGGCGTCGTAGCCCAGTTCCTCGACGACGCGCTCGGCCTCGTCGGCGCAGGCGATGGGGTCGGCCTCGTCGGCGGTGTGACAGTCACAGTAGACGCGCATCTCGTCGCGGTACTTCCCACCGAGAAGCTGGTAGGCGGGGACCTCGAGGATCTTTCCGGCGAGGTCGTGGAGCGCGATTTCGATGCCGGCGATGGCGGTGACGGTGACGCCCTGGATCGACCCCTCGCCGGACATCTTCTGGACGAGGTGTTCGGTGAGGCGGTCGATGTCGAGGGGGTTCTCCCCGACGAGGAAGGGCTTCATCCGCTCGGTGAGTTCCGGGACGCCAGCGCCCCAGTAGGCCTCGCCGGTGCCGACGATACCGGCGTCGGTGTAGATTCTGACGAGCGTCCACGGGAAGTTCCCGTCGATCATCGTCGTCTGGATGTCGGTGATCTCGACGTCGCGGCCGCCCCCGCGTTCGTTCGTGACGCCCATCGTCTCGGCGGAGAGGTCACGCATGGTGTACTCGGCGTTAGGATCGTGCAAATCGGCGTAATCGATTCCCATAGTGTGCGGTTGACTCGCCCTGTAGTAAAAGCTTACATTGCGGGCCGGTCCGTGTCAGTCCGTGACAGTTGTCGATCCGCAGACTCGAGCGGACGGGCCGTCAGCCAGACCGCACGGAAGTGTCGCCAGCAGGCAGTGCGGGCGGGACCGTCGTCGACGACGAGCACCTGTCGGTGCTCGAGACGGCCGTCGGTCGTCGGCAGCGCGAGAGCGACCACGTCGTCGGTGACGACCATCGTGTACGAATCGGTCGCGTCGGGGTGCGTCCGAACGCGTGAATCGAAACGCGCGTCCCGGCGGTCAGTATCGGTCTCGAGACCGCCCGCGCCGGTGTCGCCCAGGATGACTATTCGCGCAGACGAGACGGTCTCGAGCGCCGTCACCAGCGGCGAGTCGTCACTGCCGAGGATGACCCCGACATCGCGTGCAGCCGCCAGCAGGTCTGAGAGCGGAGCCGACGACGACGCGTCGACGACCGACCAGGACGAACGGACGAGACTGGCGCGAATCGAGCGAGGCACTACGGCGGCGTCGTGTCGTTCCCAGAAGGGCGCGCAGGTGCGTGTCACCTCGTCGAGTCGCTGACAGTGGTCCAGCGCGTCGGCGATCAACCGACCCCGTCCCGTGAGCGACCAGCGCTCGCCGGTTCGAGCGACGAGTCCGAACTCTGCGAGACCGACGAACGCGTCGTACACCGCAGACTCACACGCGTCGACCTGCTCGACGACGGTCCGACGGTCAGCGGGTGCCGACGCCAGCGTCCGAAGCGTCTCACGTCGAGCAGCGGAGGCGAAGACGTACTCGAGCGGTGTGGGAGACGCACGCATATAGGAGAAGAGTAGATGACTGGAATAAATCACTATCGATGGTGGAAATTTGCTCGACCACCATTGTATGTACGGGTTTCCGCTCAGAGTGGAATCACAACGTTTAGGCACGGCCGTGGGATGCATATCGTTGCTGTCGGGTCATGCCTATCCCGCGTCCACACGACGCGTCCGGACAGCACGAGTACGCGGAGTGGGATCACTCGAGAAGCGAGACACTCGAGTGAGCCACCGACTCCGCCGTCGTCTGGTCTGCCCCTCGAGCGGCTGCCACCCGAGCCGGGTCACCGTCGGGAGACCGCGTCGGGAATCGCACTGACGTCCGCCTCGAACGCCGTTTCTACCGCGAACGCGGCCCGTTTCTCGGCTTCGCGGCGTGCGATCGCCTGCGAGCCGACGGCGAACTCGACGCGGGTGACACCGTCGGCCGGCCGGTGGCGGCCGAGGACGGTCACGGGTCCGATCTCACGGGTGTTCCTGACGTGCGTACCGCCACAGGCAGCGACGTCCCACGGGTCACTCGAGCCGTTGGCCGCTCTGTCGTCTTCTGCCCCGACCGTGACGAGTCGGACGCACCCGCTCGAGGAGACGTCGTGGCGATCACGCTCGTCGAACGCGACGTCGTCTCGCTCGCGCACCTCGGCTGCGGGAACGCGCTCCCAGCAGACCGGGCGGGACTGCCAGACGACCTCGTTGAGCCGACGGTCCAGTTCGACCAGCGCGTCGTCGTCGACGGTGTGTGCGGTCTCGAGGTCGACCGTCACCGTCTCCGCGTCGACCGTGACGCCCGCGTAGGCGAGGTCGTCGAACAGTCGCCGGCCGGCACCGTACAACACGTGTGCGGCGGTGTGTGCACGCATACAGTACATTCGATACGCCCAGTCGATCGAACAGAGGACACGCTGACCGGCACCGAAGCGCGGTTCGTCGGCGAGTACGTGAACGTGTTCGCCGTCTTCGAACCGAACCGCCTCGACCGCCACGTCACCGACCGTGCCACGGTCTGCGGGCTGCCCACAACCGCCCGCGTAGAAGAACGAGGTCTCGAGCCACACCTGGCGGCCGTCGACCGCGACGACTTCGGTTTCGAACCGGGTCGTGTACGGTTCGTCTGCCGCCCGTTGTCCGCTCATCACTGCGAGTGGGCGTGCCGTCACTAAAAGTCTGCTCGCCGTTTCAGCGGGTGAGTCGAGCGCCGAACCAGCGACGAACGAACGTCACTCGGTGAGCGTCACGTCGAGTGTCTCCTCGAGCGCGGTGACGAGTCCGCCACCGACGCCGGCCTGGGTCGCCCGCCCCTGTTCGACCGCGAGCAGGTCCGCCTCCCGACAGCCGAGTTCGTCCGCCAGTTCCTCGCGCGTGTAGCCCGCCTCCTGGCGCGCCTCGAGCAACAGGTCGCCGTAACCCGAGCGCAGGTACGGCAGCGGGTCGTCGTCGTAGTTCGTTCCCTCTTTCTCCCAGTGTTCGGTGTCGCCGTCCCAGGTCGGACTGGCTTTCGCGACGTTCTGTGCGGCCCGCTTGCGCCTGCTCACTTCGTCGTCACGTCTGCCGCCACCACCACTACCGCCGCGCGAGCGCTGGGTGTCGTCGCCGTGTGAGGCACAGGAACCGCAGACCTCGAGCGTCGCTCCGGCGACAGTCGTCGACCGCAGCGAGTCACTCTCGGCGCCACAGAGTTCGCAGGTGGTTCCGCCCCCACCCGACGACGAACCCGTCGAGTACTTGGCCATACGAGACGTTGGTCCCTCCCGCATTTGAATACACCGCTCCGAGCGGTTGCCGCCAGCCAGTTCCGTCGAACACAGCGCTGTGAGAGGAGGACACACCGCGCGGATGAAACGAAACCCATATCAAAGGACTCCGTCTACTGTGAGATGCGAACGAAAGCACGCGAGCGTGGGTAGCCAAGCCAGGCCAACGGCGCAGCGTTGAGGGCGCTGTCCCGTAGGGGTCCGCCGGTTCAAATCCGGTCCCACGCATCGCACTGGTGGGCAAGACGCCCACCGAACTCGATGCAGGTGATCTCCCTCCGTGGACATCACCCACGCATAATCCTTCCAGACCAACTCCACCGAGCGAGTGCGCTGTTCCGTCGAGGTCCGTCGGCGAGCGCAGTCCACGCTCGAGACAGAACGAACGCAGACACCCGGTGAATCTCGTGTGATCGTGACACACTCGAGTACGACACAGTGTCGGAGAGAGGCTAATTACCAAAACATGTTGGAGACACCTTTGAAAGACCCCGGGAATCATAGCATGGTATGCCGACACCGACCGACGACGCCGACCGCGCCTCGCTCGAAACGGTACACCAACTCTTCGGAAGCGCTCGCCGGCGGTATCTGCTCAGGCGGCTGGCAGACGAGCGCGTGCTGTCGTTCGATCAGCTGAGCCAGGAGATCGCCGAGCAGGAGTCCGAGTCGGACGAGACCAGTACAGAGGCGCGAAAAGAGGTCGAAATCTCGCTGGTACACAATCACGTGCCCCGACTCGCCGATCACGGCTTTCTCGAGTACGACAGCCGCAGCGGCGACATCGTCCTGAGCGAGCGCGGGGAGACACTCGAATCGCTCCTCGAGCAGTGGGAATCGATCACGGGCGTCGCGGACGCTCCGAAGCACACCTCGGTCGCACTCTCGACGCAGCACGTCGACGGACGGTAACTGGCTCTCCCGGCGTCGTTATCTCGACTCGAGCGCCAGCCACCGGTCCGAGAAGACGCCGTCGACGCCGAGGAGGGCGACCAGCGCCGCCTCGAGTCTCGAATCGACGGTCCAGGCGGTGACCGCGAGACCGTGCCGGTGTGCGCGCGCGACGAGAAGCGTCCGGGCGCAGAGGTCCGCTCGCGGGTGGATCGCCACGCAGTCGTAGCGCTCGGCGACCGAGAGCGCGCCGCGGGCGTCCCGACAGATGTACGCCAGTGCGAGCGAGTCCTCGCGCCGCCGGAGGGAGGCCAGGACGGCGGCGTCGAACGACGAGACGAGCACGTCGCCGTCGTATCCGGCGAGGACGTCGAGGAGGTCGTCTGCCAGGCCGCATTCTTTCAGTTCGACGGTGAGCAGCGGCGGGTCGGGGTCGTCGGCGAGCGCCGCGAGCACGTCCGCGAGCCGTGGCACCGTCCCGCCGGCGGTGAGTTCGATCTTCCTGAGGTGGTCCCACTCGAGGTCGCGAACGGGGGTCGAGACGCCGGCGACGCGCTCGAGCGTCGCGTCGTGGACGCAGACGAGTTCGCCCGAGCCACAGCGGCGAACGTCGACTTCGATCGCATCGGCCCGCGGGGCGGCCCACGCGACCGCCTCGAGGGTGTTCTCGGGAGCGTCGCTCGCGAAGCCGCGGTGGGCGAAGACGGTGAGCGTTCGCAGCCGTGCACGTGCGAAGAGCACACTGAGCGCTCCGAGGACCAGTCCGCCGGTGACGACCGCCGATATACGCCTCATCTCGTGGCTGTTCGCGGGCGCGTGGCTAAAGCGTCGCCCATCTGCGGTCCGGACGCGCCTCGCGTGCGGTCACCGGCGGCGGTACGAAGAAACGGCTTTGGTCTCCGAAACGAACGCTCGAGTATGGCCGAAACGGACGCGACGGGGATGCGAGCGCGGGTGCCGGTCCTGACGGGCGTGTTGAGCGTGGTCTCGCTCGCGCTGGTGTTCAGTGCGGCGGGTGGCGTGATACCGCAGTCTGTCGTGCCCGAGACGCCGTCGTGGGTGCTCGAGGCGATTCCACACGTCAACGCGGTGCTCAGTCTGGCGGCGATCGGTGCGATCGGCTACGGGTGGCGGGCGATTCGCGCGGGTGCCGTCGAGCGCCACCGGGTGGCGATGCTCGCGGCGTTCGGGCTGTTCGCGGTCTTTCTGGTCTGTTATCTCTACCGACTCGTCGCCCTCGGCGGCCCAGCGTCGTTTCCGGGACCGGCGTCGGTCGAGCGATTGGTCTACCTGCCGATGCTCGCGGTCCACATCCTGCTGGCGGTGGTCTGTATCCCGCTGCTCTACTACGCCCTGTTGCTCGCGCTGACCCACTCGCCGCGCGAACTGCGGCGGACGCGCCACGCACAGGTCGGACGAGTCGCCGCGTCGCTGTGGCTCGTCTCGTTCGCCCTCGGTATCGGCGTCTACCTGCTGTTGTATCACGTCTATTGAGGCGGGAGAAGCGGGCGGAAGGCCGTCGGAATCAGTCGTCAGCGCTGAGCGGTGTCTGGTCGACCGCCGGGCGGGTGACGTCCCGGTCGCTCGCCTCGCCGTCGATGTCGAAGGGGTACTCGCCGGTGACACAGCCCATACAGAGGTCGCTACGGTCGGTCTCGAGGACCGCCGCGACGGCGTCTTTCGAGAGGTAGGCGAGGCTGTCGGCCTGAATCGCCTCACAGATCTCGTCGACGGTCTTATCGGAGGCGATCAGTTCCTCGCGGGTGGCCATGTCGATGCCCATGTAACAGGGGGCGACGATCGGTGGCGCACCGATGCGCATGTGAACTTCCTCCGCGCCACAGTCTCTGAGCAGCTGGACGAGTTGGGTCGAGGTCGTCCCGCGGACGATCGAGTCGTCGATGATGGTGACCGTCCGGCCCTCGACGGTCGACTTGATCGGGTTGAGTTTGAGGCGGACGGCGCGCTCGCGTTCGCCCTGTGTCGGCATGATGAACGTCCGGCCGACGTAGCGGTTCTTCATCAGCCCCTCGGCGAACTCGACGCCCTCGTCGTCCTCCTCGCGGAGGTCGCCGGAAGCGGTGGTCTCGCTCGCGGCGTCGGCGTAGCCGGAGGCGAACGCGCGCCCGGAGTCGGGGACCGGCATCACGACGTCCGACTCGACGCCGCTCTCTTCCCACAGCTTCCGTCCGAGGTTTCGCCGAACCTCGTAGACGAGGCTGCCGTCGATGACCGAGTCGGGCCGGGCGAAGTAGACGTGTTCGAAGAAACAGTGGGCGGTGTTGTCCAGTTCGACGAGCTGGTAGGAGTCGAAGCCGGAGCCGTCTTCCTGTAAGACGACGAGTTCGCCCGGTCTGACGTCGCGGACGAGTTCGCCGTCGAGCGTGTCGATGGCCGCCGATTCGGAGGCGATGATGTAGCCGTCCTCGAGTTTGCCGATACACAGCGGGCGGTTGCCCTGGGGGTCGCGCACGCCCATGACGGTGTCGTCGTGCATGATCGTCAGCGAGTACGAGCCGTGAATGCGGCTCATCGTGCGTTTCACCGCGCGCACGAGGTCGGCGTCGAGCAGGTTGCGCGCGAGGTCGTGGGCGATCGCTTCGGTGTCGCCGTCGCTGGTGAAGGCGTGGCCCATCCCCGCGAGTTCGTCGCGAATCTCGTCTGCGTTGACCAGGTTACCGTTGTGTGAGAGACCGAGCGACCCGCTCTTGAACGAGACGGAGAACGGCTGGGCGCAACAGGAGTCGACGCTCCCCGCCGTCGGATACCGGACGTGGCCGATGCCCGCCGAGCCGTTGAGCTGGTCGAGGTCGTCCTCCCCGAAGACGTCCCCCACGAGACCCATCCCGACGTGGCTGTGTTGCTGGAAGCCGTCGTGGGTGACGATCCCGGCGGACTCCTGGCCGCGGTGCTGGAGCGCGTAGAGTGCGTAGTACAGTGGTCTCGCCGCGTCCCGCCCCTCGAGTGAGACGCCGACGACGCCGCACTTTTCGGTCATCCCGGTTCGGTGGGAGCTCTCGCCCCGCCCGTTGCTCATGTACTCTCGTAGCGGGCCGGACCGATAAAAATCTCCTTGTTTGTGCGGACCTCGTCTCCGACGCGGAAGCGAATATGCACGGATATGCATAGGCCGGAGGGAAAAGCGGTGCAGACGAGCGGAGAGGATGCTCCCAGAGAGAGCGACCTGGAGCAGGGTGACGACTCGAGGCGGTCACTGGCGAGTGCGGTCGCTCGGGTGTCGAGTACGAGAGAGGAGAGCCGCGATCAGTGGTCGCCAGCCTTGCCCTGCCAGGCGTAGCTGCGTCGTTTCGCGGACTTGCCGAAGCCACACGACGAGCAGACGCCCTTTTTCACGTGGTAGGATTTCTCGCCACAGCGGCGGCACTTGACGTGTACTTTCTTGTTCTTCTTTCCTTGGCTCGGGGTTCCTGCGCCAGTCATGGAGTGATCGAAACGACGTTATCGCCGCGTATAATCGTTGTGTCTTCGGTCGGCGGCTCCTCGTCGATACCTGCAGCGACCGAGATAGCGACGTCTTCGAGGACCAGGTTCATGTGCTGGTCGTATCCAGCGAGGTCACCGACGTATTCGTCGCCGCTTTTCAGCCGTACCGTGACGCGTTCGCCGAGTGACGCCTCGAGGACGTCTAGCGGTCGTCCACTCATACAACAGAGCGCTGCCGTTGGACACTTAATCGTACCGGTCGTCAGGCGCCGGTGAACGACGCGAGGCATCCGGGTAGTCGAACCAGAACCCTCCACAACGGCTAAGTGTCCGGTCGGTGAAGAACAGGTATGGGATCTAAGAAGTTCACCTTCATCGAGTTGCATCTCGACGGCGACACCCAGTTCGGCCCGAAACAGATCAGCGACGCCCTCCCGACGATCGGCAGCGACGTCGACGTCGAAGAGGGTACACTGGAGACGCCGGAGGAGACCGAGACCGAGGTCGAGAGTGACGAGTCCCCGAGTGCGAAACCGGTCGCCGTCCTGGCCGGCCTGCTCGCGCTCGTCGCGGTCGCGCTCGTCGCGAAGAAGATCCGCGGTGGCGACGACGAAGACGAAGAGACGTTCGAGACGGTGGACGAACCGGACATCATCGTCGACTGAGCCGAACGCTTTTGGCCCACCTTCCCGTACTCACCCGCGTGAATCTCTACCGTAGCGCCCGGGCCGTTGCCGGGGCGTCTGGCGACCACGCCATCGACTGGCAGGCCGCCACCGAAGCCGCGAAAGCCTCGACCGATTCCGGGTCGATCACGCTCGAACCGGGCGAGCAAGAGGCCTACGCACGCGACGTCAAAGACGCTCGAGACGGCGTCGGCGCGGTCGCGGGGTTCTCGTTCGAGCTTCCGGGGACGATCGAGATCCAGAACCGTCACCACTGGATCGACGCGAACGTCGAGACCTTCGAGCGGGTGATGGCGCCGATCGAGTCCCAGGCAGGGATGCTCCCCGGCGTCGCACGCACGGTCAACACCGGGACGATGAGCGTCCTCCTCGCCTTCCTCGGACGGAACGTCCTCGGCCAGTACGACCCGCTCTTGCTCGCGGACACACCGACGGAAGACCACGCCCTCTACTTCGTCCGCCCGAACATCTTGAACGCCGCCGACGCACTCGACGTCGACGCCGACCGCTTTCGCCGCTGGATCGCGTTCCACGAAGTGACCCACGCCGCCGAGTTCGCCGCCGCGCCGTGGCTGTCGACGCACCTCGAGACCCGCATGGAGGCGGGCATCGAGACGCTCTCGGCTGGCTCGTTCGACACGGACGCCTTCAGGGACCTCGACGCCGCGATGACCGTCGTCGAGGGCTACGCGGAACTGCTGATGGATCACGCCTTCGACGACGAGTACGAGGACCTCCGACGGAAACTCGACGCGCGCAGACAGGGGCGCAACCCGCTCGAGAAACTGTTCCGACGCCTGCTCGGTCTCGGGCTCAAGCGCCGCCAGTACGAGCGCGGGAAGGCGTTCTTCGAACACGTCACCGCCGTCCGCGGTCTCGAGGCGGCGACCGCCGTCTGGGAGCGCCCGGAGAACCTCCCGACACACGAGGAACTCGACGCGCCGGGGACCTGGCTCCAGCGGATCGACCCCTGACCGGTCGCGCGGGCGGGCCTACCTCGTCACCCACCGGAGATACCACAGCAAGCAGGCGCCGGTGAAGAGTCCACCGAGCGTGCCAGCGGCGACGACGCCGAGTGAGGCGTCGGCGTAGAGCGAGACCAGCCCACCAGAGGCGGCGACCAACAGGAGGAAGCCGACCTGGAGACGGCGCATCCCGCTCGCCGTTCGCACGGACGTTCGTCTCGAGTCGCTCATCCGACCACGGCTCCGCGAGACCCGTTCCGTCTCGGTTCGGGACGTGCGCGCTCGCTCGAGCGCGCACACCCGACTATCTCGTCCGCTCCGACGGCTTCGACCGGCCGTCGGCCGAATCCCGCCCCCTCGACGTGCATAGCTGTGCTGGGAGCGCGGGGAGTAAAGGCACACCGAAGCGGCGTGCACTCACGGAGAGGAGTGTCCGCCATCACATGAAGCCACGGCCGACTTCGTCGGTCTCGATGAGGTCGTCGAGTTCGGCCGAGAGGAGTTGTTCGGCCTCGTCGAACTCGTCGGCGAGACCGTCGAGTTCGTCGGGGCGGCCGTAGCCGTCGTAGGCCATCGGCCCGAACGCGGGGCTCTCGAGGACCTCCATCACGTCGTCGAACATATCACTCGGCGTCGTCGGGGCGTCGGCGTGGGCCTTCACGACCTCCTCGAGTTTGCTCGCCTGTGATTCGGCGTGGTCTTCGTCCTCCGGGGGCGAGCGGATGGCGAAGCGGGCGCTCGCGCCCCGTTCGCGTCCCGGTAAGTACGAACCGATCTCGTCGTCGAGGCTCCGGGCGACCTTCGCGCCGACGCCCCGGACCTGGTATGGGTTCTTCGCGTACGTCTTCAGGAAGAAGACGCCCGCACGTGGGTGTGCGAGATAGAGGTCCTCTCCCACCCCGCCGGAGCGGTTGCCAGCGACTGCGCGCCAGTCCTCGGGGTCGACCGACCGCTCGGCGACGTCCTCGAGTACGTCACGCCACTCACGAATCCGCATGGTCGTAGATTACGAGCCAGCGAGAAAGAACGTATCGGTCCCACACAGGTGGCGAACCAAAAGGGCTACGTGGGGTCCCCCGTCAGCACCAGACAGACGCGGTTCGTCTCGTATCAATGGCTACCCGACAGACCCCTACACTCCTCGAACTGTTCCGCGAAACACCCGCGAAGAGCGCCCTCCTGACGGTCGGCCCGCTCGCGCTCGCAGTCGGCCAGTTGCTCAACGGCTACCTCAACGGCGTCTCGCCGCTGATCGCCGTCGGCTTCGCCGTCGCGATGATCGGCTTCGCCGTCGTCGCCACGCGCCACCACGCCGCCGAGCACCGACTGGCCAGACTCGAGGCGACCCTCGAGCGGGAGGTCGGACTCGAAGAGACGGTGTGAGCAGTCACTCCGAAGAGTCCGGAGTGCCAGCCACCGCGCGCGCCTCGCGCATCTCGTAGGCGTTGTAGCCGGCCAGCACCGCGATGAGCAGGCCCGAAATCGCCGTGTTCCAGAGATGGCCGCCGAGTAACTCGAAGAGAACCGCAGCGACGATGAGCCAGATGCCGAGCAGCGCGACGAGCGTCGAGACGCCGACGCTCGTCGGACGGCCGCTGTACTGGCGGTAGTAGTTGTAGCTGGCTGCGAAGACGACGAGCGCGCCGACGAGGACGTTGTTGAGGAGGATCGAGCCAGCCACGTCGTAGAGGAAGACGGAGGCGACGACCCAGGCACCGACGACGGCGGTCAGCGCGCTCACGAAGGCGATGTTCCGGCGGCGCTCCTCGTTGGCGACCCGCTCGGGTTCGTCGCGCGGGTCGCGCCCGTCGGCCGGGTCGCTACTCACACCGGAGCGGTCCCGGCGCTCCTCGCTCGCCCCGGTGCTGGTCTCGGTGTCGGCACGTCGCTCCCCACCCGCGTCGCCACTCGAGTCGCTCCCGGTCCGGTCGGTACCGTCGTCACCGCGGTCTGCGGGGCTCATAGTGTAGTGAATCCGTACTGCGCTCGAGTCACACAAAAACGACGCCGACCGTTCCAGCCACGAGCGGCCGGGCGGGAGGGAGGTAATCCGTCGTTGGATCCACGCCGCTCGCGAGCGAGTGGGGCGCTGGATGTGCGAGCGCTTTTGCGCTCTCGGTCCCTCAGCCACGAGCGTGAACGTGCGCGGAACCGTCACTGGCGACGTGACGATACGCTCGGTGACGACGAGTTACGGCGAGAGCGACCTCGCGGAGGTCCCGGTACTGGTGGGGCGCGTCGATTCGGACGCCGAGACGACGGTCACCGACGGCTCGAGCGGCGTGAACGAGGACGGCCCGGAACCCACCACCCTCACCCTCTGGGGGAAGTGGACGGAGTCGGCGCGCCTGCTCGAGTCCGGCATGGACGTCCTGGTCACGAACGCCGAAGAGCGGGAGTTTCGCGGCGAGCGTCAGTACTCGACGACCGGCGACTCCTACGTGGTGGTCGAACCGGACGTCCTCGTCACCGTCACCGACGTCCGGACCTGGGTCGAGTGTCCGCGGCTCTACTACCTGAACAAGCTCTCGGGCGTCCCGCTCAACTACCCCGTCGTGAAGGGGACGCTCGTCCACGAGGTCTTCGGCGACTTACTGCGCGGCCGAGCGCTCGAGGCGTCGATCGCCGACCGGATCGACGGGCGCGGCCTCGAACTCGGCGTCCTCGGCGAGTCGCCCGAGACCGTCGCCGAGGACGTGCGCAAGAACGCCGCCGCGATCGAAGGCTGGCTCGAGCAGGGTCGGCTCACCGAGGCGGACAGCTGGCGCTCCGAACAGTTGCTCATCAGCGAGACCTACGGTCTCAGGGGGCGGGCCGACGCCATCCGCCGGGGCGCGCCGGTCGAACTCAAGACGGGGAAGAACCTGCGCAAGGAGCCGCGGTTCAAGGACAAGGTGCAGGCGGCGCTCTACGCGCTCTTGCTCGAGGAACGCGGCGAGTCGGTCGACACCGGCACCCTGTTGTATACGAAGAACTCGGCGCTCGAGCGCAGCGAGGAGACCGGCGACCTCACGCCCGCGAAGGACTTCTCGATGGGCGACGGCCTGCTGAAGTACGTCCTCCGGATGCGAAACGAGGTCGCGGCGATGGAGTCGACGGGGCTGGTGCCGACCGGCGAGGAGGGCAACGCCAAGTGCGAGTACTGTTTCGAGCGCGACACCTGCATGGTCGTCTCCGGCCGCCTCGGCCAGGAGTCGAAAGCCGGCACCATCGGCGAGGCGATTCCCGAGGAGGAACGC
Source organism: Natronobiforma cellulositropha (assembly GCF_025629245.1). Taxonomy (GTDB): domain Archaea; phylum Halobacteriota; class Halobacteria; order Halobacteriales; family Natrialbaceae; genus Natronobiforma; species Natronobiforma cellulositropha. The sequence continues at coordinate 111,867 of NZ_JANZXN010000017.1, read as the reverse complement.
GCCCACTTCGAGCGCTTCTACGAGGCGATCGAAGCCGAACGCCGCGAGGTCCACCGCGAGTACACCAAGCTCTGGGAGCAGACCGCCGAGGAGCGCGCCGACGACGACCGCGCGCTGATCGACCTCGAGTTCCTCGAGAAACGCGAACTCGAGGGCGGACGCTGGGAGTTGCGCGCGCACCAGCGCGAGCCAGCCACCTCGAAGCTTCGTGAGGGCGACCTGGTGCTCGCGAGCGACGGCCACCCGGTCCGGGGCGAGGCGGAACTGGCGCGGATCGAGCGCCTCGACGAGGAGGTCGTCCTGACGGCCGACGAACCCGTCGAGGTGACCCGTCTCGATATCTACCCCTCGGCGCTGACGATCAGTCGGCTGCTCGTCGCGCTCCACGACGCGCTGTTGAAAGGCGACGCACGCCGCAAGGACGTCCTCTTCGGGCGAGCCGACCCCGAGTTCGAGCCGCTCGAGGAGACGTTCGTCGAGAACAACGCCGCCCAGGACGAGGCGGTCCGGAAGGCCGTCGGCGCGCGCGACTGCGCGCTCATCCACGGCCCGCCGGGCACGGGCAAGACCTACACCATCGCCCGCGCGGTCCGCGCGATGGTCGACCGTGGCGAGCGCGTCCTGCTCTCGGCGTTCACGAACCGCGCGGTCGACAATATCCTCGAGGCGCTGCTCGAGCAGGGCGTCTCCGAGTTCGTCCGCGTCGGCAGCGAGAACGGTGTCAGAGCAGACATGCAGGCCTACCGCCTCGAGCGCTCGGGCGATCCGGAAGCACGCGTCCGGGAGCTACAGCAGGCACAGGTCGTCGCGGCGACGACCGCCTCGTGTGGCTCGCGCGTGATGGCCGAGCAGGCGTTCGACGTGGCGCTCGTCGACGAGGCCGCCCAGCTGACCGAACCGGGCACCTACGCTGCGATCAACCTCGCCTCGCGGTTCGTCCTCGTCGGCGACCACCAGCAGCTACCGCCGGTCGTCAGAGCCGACACCGACCTCTCCGCGTCGCTGTTCGAGCGGTTAGTCGAGCGCTACCCCGACGCGGGCGTCATGCTCGACCGCCAGTACCGCATGAACCAGCGCATCCAGGCGTTCGCCTCCCGCGAGTTCTACGACGGCGCGCTCAGACCCGCCACGCCCGAGGTCGCCGGCCGCTCGCTCGCGGACCTCCCCGGCGTCTCGCTCGAGACCCTGCCCGAACACCTGCGCGACCCCGTCACCTTCCTCGACGTGGCCGGCGACGAGAGCCGCCACACCGACAGCGAGGAGGCGGCCGCGATCGCCGACCTCGTCGAGACCTACGAGGCGGCCGGTCTCGAGCGCGAGCAGGTCGGCGTCATCGCCCCGTTTCGCGCCCAGGTCGCCGAAATCTCGAGCCACGTCGAGGGCGTTGCCGTCGACACCGTCGACCGTTTCCAGGGCTCGAGCCAGGAGGTGATCGTCGTCTCGTTCGTCGCCACCGGCGATCTCGAGGGACCGATCTTCGAGGACTACCGGCGGATCAACGTCGCGCTCACCCGGCCGAAACGCGCGCTCGTGCTCGTCGGCGACGCGCGGGCGCTCGAGTCGGATCCGGTCTACGCGCGGATGCTCGAGTGGGCACGCCGCTGATCGGTAGCTATTCGTTTCGGACGTTCGAGGTGCAGGTCGTATGCGACTCGTCGACGAAAGCGACGCCCTGAGAGACGCCTTCCCGGTCGAGTACGTCGACCTCGCAGTGGTCGTCACCGACCTCGGGAGTTCGACGGTACTGATGTTCATTCTCGCCCTGCTGTTCTGGCTGACGCGCCGACGCGAGACCGCCCTAATCGTCAGCTACGCCTTCGCCGGCTACGTCTTCATCCTCGTCGTCAAGACGCTGCTCGGTATGCCACGCCCGCCCGAAGCGGTCCACCTGATCGCCGTCGACGGCGACGCCTACGGCTTTCCGAGCGGCCACGCCTTCGCCGCCGTCGTCGTCTACGGCGGTCTCTACTCGGTCTTCGAAGTGGCTCGGCGCCGACTCGCGCTGGCTGTCGTCGCCACGCTCGTTGTCCTCGTCTCGCTCTCGCGGGTCGTCCTCGGCATGCACCACCTCGGCGACGTGGTCGTCGGCGCGGCCCTCGGCGTCGCCTTCCTGTTCGCGATGGGGCGACTCACCGACGGCGACCCCGTCCGCGGCTTCGCGCTCGCGCTCGTGATCGCCCTGGCACTGCTCGCCATCACCGGTGTGACCCAGGACGCGCTGTTCGGCCTGGGCGGAGCCGTCGGCGGCATCCTCGGCTCGCTCAGACTCGAGTCGCTCCCCGCGCTGCGCTCGCGTCTCGAGGGAGCCGTCCTCGCCGTCGTCGGCGTCGGGTTCATCGTCGGGGTGACCGCACTCGAGTCGGCGGTCGAGGCGGCGTTCACCCCCGCGCTCCTCGTGCTGTACGCCGGACTCATCCTCGGACTCCTGCTCGTACCGCTCGCCGTCGGACGCGTCGAGGTCGGCCCGCTCGAGCGCGGACTCAGAGCCCAGTAGGGGAACGCACAGCCGCCGAGAACGCCACTCTCACGCGCGGCGTCTGAGATTCCGGTTTTATTCCCGTCGGCGTGGTGGCTCGGGTATGCCAAACCGTCGCTGGCACCGGCCGAGCGGTCGGGCCGTCGTCTGGGTGGTCGTCGCCGTCGCGCTGGTCTCGATCGCGACCGGCGTGGTCTCGATCGTCACCGAACCGTCGGTTGGTGCAGGCGGCGCGCTCGGTGACCTCCAGTCGGTCGCGGAGTTCAGCGGTACCGTCGTCGGCTTCGCGCTACTCGTCAGTGCCTGGGGGATGCGCCGGGGCTACCGCCTCGCCTACGTCTCCGCCGCAGTGCTGGTCTTCGTCTCCGGTGCGCACGGCGTCGCGCAGTACCGGCCGCTGTCGATCCCGCTGATCGTCGTCTCGCTCGGCGGCTTCGTCGTCCTCGTCTTCACGAGCCAGCGCTTCACCCGCTCGAGCGCGCTGACGGCCACACAGGTCGGCTCGCTCGTCGCCATCGTCGGCGTCCTCTGTTACGGCGTCGCTGGCTCCTACGCCCTGCGTGGACAGTTCGACGACCTGCACACCGTCGTCGACGCGCTCTACTTCACGCTCGTCACCGCGACCACGGTCGGCTACGGCGACGTCCACCCGACGACCGAGGGGGCGCGGCTGTTCACCATCTCACTGGTCGTCCTCGGACCGGCGACCCTCGCTGCCGCCGCAGGCAGTCTCTTCGGGCCGATACTCGAGGCGCGTTTCGGCCGCACCGGCCGGGAGGTGACGCGAGACGGACGGGAAGAGCCGGAGCGGGTCGCCGTCGTCGGTGACGGCGCGCTCGCGAGCGCGTACGCCGACGGCCTGGCGGAGCGAACGGCGGTCACGCTCGTGATGCCCGACGAGACGGACGCGGGCGGCGGCGAGTCCGTCTCCACGGTGTACGGCGACCTGACGGCGGACCGGACGCTCGAGCGTGCGGGACTCGCCGACGTGGATGCAGTGCTGGTCGCGCTGCGGGACCCGAGCGAGTGTGAGCGGGCCCTCGGGGCGGTTCGCGAGACTACGGGCGCCGACGCACACGTCGTGGCTATCGCGACCGGCGGCGAGGACGCGCTCGAGCGAGCGGGTGCGGACAGCGTCGTCGACCCCGAGCGCCTGCTGGTTCGGACGGCCGTCGGCGAGACGCTGGGTGCGGACGGGAGGTCCGGCGCGCGAGACGGCGACGACGGTCACTCCTCGGCGTCGGCGGCCGCCCAGAGCGAGTAGAGGTCGTCCTCGGGCGGCGCGTCGACCGTCTCCGCGCCGAACGCGACGCCCTCGCCGTCGGTGACGGACCCGATGTCGGCCACCTCGAGTCCGATCGCGCGACAGGATTCGAGTGCGTCCTCGAGCGCGTCTCCGGGGACGGTCGCGAGCAACGCCCCGGAGCCGAAGATTCGGTGGGGGTCGACGCCCGCGGCCGCACAGAGGTCGCGCGTCTCCTCGCGGACGGGAACCGCCTCGGGGTCGACCTCGAGACGGACGCCCGATGCCGAGGCGAGTTCTGACAGCCCCGCGAGCAGGCCGCCCTCGGTCGGGTCGTGCATCGCGCTCGCGTACTCGCGGAGGCAGCGGCCGTCGGGGACGACGCTGATCTCCTCGAAGAAGCCGCTCGCTCGCTCGAGCAGTGCGGAGTCGAGTGCGAGGTCGTCACCGAAGTCGGCCGCCAAGATCGCACTGCCCTCGAGTCCCGCGGCCTTCGTCAGCAGCACCCGGTCACCGGGGTCTGCCCCGCCGGTTGGGACGAACCGGTCGGTCGCCCCCATCGCGGTCAGCGAGACCAGCGGCCGCTCTAGGGCGTCGACGTACTCGGAGTGGCCGCCGACGACCGTCGCGCCGACCTCGCGGGCGGCGGAATCGAGGTCCCTGGTGACGGTCTCGAGTGTCCCCTCCGGCCCGCCGCTCGGGAGTAAGAGGACGACGGTGAGCCAGCGCGGGTCGGCACCCGAGGCGGCGACGTCGTTACAGGCGACGTGAACGCCGAGGGAGCCGACCTGGGTCGCAGCCAGCGAGATGGGGTCGGAGCTGACGACGAGCGACCCGCCGGGCCAGTCGATGGCGGCGGCGTCCTCGCCGGTCGCCGGACCTTGCAGGACCGTCTCGTCAGTCGCGCCAGTCCGGCCGAAAACGTGTGTGAGGAGGTCGTCGGGGCGTACCTTCCCGGGCATGTCGCGCTCGAGGGTCGTCGGCGGCTTGTAGCTGTCGACCGGGGGTGTTCGAAGACGTGACTGTTCGCCTCGAAGAGAGACCACTCGAGCCGACGAAAGTGGCTGACTCGAGGGGTTTCGACGATCGTACCAGAACCGATAGTACTAGTAGCCATGATAATCAGCTATGGAAACGCGTACCACGCTCCTGTACACCGCGTTCGGTCTCGCCACGCTCACTGCCGTCGTCCACCTCGTCCTCGGCACGTACGGTCTCTACGAGATCGTCTTCGACGGTGCCTCCGACATCTTGCCGCCGATGTTTCTCATTGGTGCGGTGCTCACCGTTGCCCTCATCGCCGGGTTCGTCCGCGGTGATCTGGCCCCACCGATAGTGTACATCGCTGGGGCAGTGTTGATGCTCGGGCACGTGATCGCCTACGCCGACTGGCACGTCTTCGGTGTCGCCGAAGCCACGCTCGGTCTCGAGAACGTCGGCCACGACCACTCACACGACGACCACGGCCACAGCCACAGCCACGACGATCACGGTCACGGCGACGACCACGGACACGACGATGGCCACGGCCACGACGACCACGGTCACGGTCACGGTGACGACCACGGACACGACGACCACGGTCACGGTCACGGTGACGACCACGGCCACAGCCACGACGCCCCCGCCCACCAGGTGTTCATCGACCACCTCGTCGACGACGCCAGCGCCCTGGTGACCAAGACCGCAGAGACCGTCTCCTTCCTCGCCTTCGCCGCGCTCTACGTCCTCGAGCGGTAATCACACCGCTATCTCTCACCGAGAGAGTCACCCCAGGACGAGTCGTCCTCTCACCGGTCGCGGTCAGTTTTCAGATCTCAGCCCCGCCAGCGCGTCCTCGCCGATCTCCTCGAGTACGTGCTCGTGAAACGCCTGCAGGGCGGCCGCTTCGTCTTCGGCGAGCACGACATCGCTGGCCGAGAGCGTCGCGAGCCCGAACGCCCGTGGCGTCGGCGAGTCGAGCAGGTGGCGCTCGAGCGTGATCGCGCCCGTCTCGATGGCGGCGACGAGACCTTCGATCTCGGCGACGTTGAGTTTGTCCTCGAGAATTTCGCGGTAGGTCTCTTCGATGACGGCGAACTCCTCGAGTCCCTCCGCGAAGCCGAGGAGCATCTCACTCGAGACCTGCTGTTCGCTCGCGGACTTCTCGTAGCCCTTGTAGCGCTTGAGGATCATCAGCGAGCGGGTGGCGTTGATCCGGAAGTAGCGCTGGAGCAGGTCGGTCCCCGAGAGCGCCGCCCGCAGGGTCTCGCGGACCCGGTCGGGCTCGAGGTCCTCGAGAATCCCGATGAGGTCGACCTTCCGGTTGAGCGGCATCGAGAGGACGAAGCCGTTGTCGGCGACGGCGACCCCGACGTTGGCGGTGGCGGCCTGCGCACACTCGTAGGCGAGCAGCCGCGAGAGACCGTCGTTGACCTGGCGGCCGTAACAGGAGTGGACGTAGTAGCGCCGTTCGTAGGCGGTGCGGTCGCGTTCGACCTCGACGACGAGTCGCGCGTCGGTACTGACGCTCTCGGGACCGGCGTAGCGAAGCTGATACTCGAACAGGCGCGTCAGCGCACGGACGCTGCTCTCGTCGAGCGGGTACTCGCGCAGCCACGCCCGTACCGCCGGTGAGCCACCCGCCTCGTAGCGCTCGAGGAGGTCGCGCTGGAAGGAGAGGATCTCACAGCCTAAGTCGTACGACAGCGGGAGCCGTTCTGCGTACCAGGTCGGGACCGTGGGGCGGGCGCTCGAGCGGTCGACGTAGACCTTCGATCCACGGCGGTAGCGGTACTCGAAGTGCTCGCCGCCGAGGACGAACACGTCGCCTTTGGTGAGCGTATCGAGGTAGCCCTCGTCGAGCTGGCCGACCCACTCGTTGTCCGCGCGCGTCGAGACGTCGCAGGTGAACGAGTCGGGGATGGTCCCGATGTTGGTCATGTAGATGACCCGGGCGAGGCGGCCGCGCTTGCCGATCAGGCGCTCACCGACGGGGAAGTCGGGGTAGTGGTACTCGCCGTCGGGCGGGTCGTTCTCGTCGCGCCAGACTTTCGCGTAGACGTGACGGTCTTCCATCCCGGCGTACTCGGCGGTGAGATAGCGCAGCAGACACTCGAAGTCGGCGTCGGTGTAGTTCCGGTAGGGGTAGGCCCGCCGGAGGATCGCCTTCACCTCGCGCTCGGGGCGAACCTCGGCGATGGCCATCCCGTAGACGTGCTGGGCGGCGACGTCGTGGGCGTTCTCGGGGACCGAGACCGAATCGACGAAGCCCGCTCGAGCCTTCTCGACCATGACCGCACACTCGATCAGTTCGTCGCGGTCGAGGGCGATCACCCGCCCGGTGACGGTCTGGCCGACGCGGTGGCCCGCCCGACCGACGCGCTGGAGCAAGGCGGCGACGCTCTTCGGTGAGCCGACCTGGATCACGAGGTCGACGTAGGGCATGTCGATGCCCAGCTCGAGGCTGGTCGAGGTGGTGACCACGTCGAGGTCGCCCGCCTTCAGACGGGTTTCGACCCGGTGGCGGACCTCCTTCGAGAGGCTGCCGTGGTGACAGGCCGAGTTCTCCTCGGTGTAGTCGGGAAAGCGCTCTCTGAGGTTGTGCAACACCCGTTCGGCCCCCGAGCGCGTGTTCGTGAAGACGATGGTGTTCGTGTGCGACCCGATGTGTTCGTGGAGCCGCCGGTAGAAGCGCTCCTGGACGAGGTCTCGCGGCGTCGCGATCAGGTCGTCGGTCGGACACTCGAGGCGGAGGTCGAACTCGCGGGCGAAGCGGGCGTCGACGATCTCACACTCGCGGGGCGTGCCGTCCTCGCGCTGGCCGACGAGAAACTCGGCGATCCGCGAGAGCGGGTCGATCGTCGCCGAACAGCCGATGCGAGTGAACTCGTGGTCGGCCATCGCCGCCAGGCGCTCGAGGCTCACCGAGAGGTGCGTCCCGCGCTTGCCGCCGGCGAGTGAGTGAATCTCGTCGACGATGACGTACTCGACGGTCCGAAGCTTCTCGCGGAACTTCGGCGAATTGAGCAGGATGGCGAGCGTCTCCGGTGTCGTATTCAGAATGTGTGGGGTGTCGGCGAGCATCCGCTGGCGCTCGCTCGAGGGCGTATCGCCGTGGCGAATCGCGTGGCGGATCTCGCCGACAGACTCGCCGCGCGCCTCGAGCACCGCCTCGATGCCCTCGAGTGGTACCTCCAGATTCCGGTGGATGTCGTTGGCGAGGGATTTGAGGGGAGAAATATAGAGACAGTAGACCGAGTTCTCGAGACCCGCGGTGCGCTCGCGCCGGAAGAGTTCGTCGAGGATCGCCGTGAATGCGGCGAGCGTCTTCCCGCTGCCGGTGGGTGCACAGACCAGCGTGTTGGTTCCGTCGTGGATCTGTGGAATCGCCCCGCGCTGTGGCGGGGTGAAGAAGCCGCCGTTCTCGGCGACGTACGCGCCGAACTCGGCGAGCCACCACTCCCTGACCGCTGGCTCGAGGCGCTCGAACACCTCCCAGTCGTCGACCACCTCGGGGTCGAACGGCAGGTCGGCGCGCGCGGCCGGGAGGTCGGTGGCGTCCATGGCCGGTGGGTAGGCACGCGCGGGTAAGAGGGTTTGGCCACCGGAGCGAAAGTAAAATCGGCGCACGCAGACAGCACACCCACGCGACACACCGGAACGCCGCCGCAGTCACTACGCTTATCCCTCGTCCGGCCGCGCCTTCGAGTATGCGCGTGACGTTTCTCGGTACGGGAAGTGCCATGCCGACCGGTGAGCGAGCCCAGACCGGTATCGCCCTCGAGGAAGACGGCCGGACGCTGCTGATCGACTGTGGCAGCGGCGTCCTCGGCCGTCTCGAGCAGTCGGGCATCGGCTACGAGGCGGTCTCGAGCGTCCTCTTGACCCACCACCACCTCGACCACGTGGCTGACCTCCTTCCGCTGCTGAAAGCGCGGTGGCTTGCCGGTGAAGAACACCTCGAAGTCGTCGGCCCGCAGGGGACGAAAGCGCTGGTCGACGGTCTCTTCTCGCTGTTCGAGTACATGGAGGGAAAACTCGAGGTGAGCGTCCGCGAGGTGGTCGCCGGCGAGTTCTCGGTCGCCGGGTTCGACGTCGCCGCCTACGAGACGCGCCACTCGCTGCCGTGTCTGGCCTACCGCTTCGACGACCGGTTCACCTTCAGCGGCGACAGCGAGGCGTTCGCCGGACTGGCGAGTTTCGCCGACGGCTCGGCGGTGCTCGCCCACGACTGTTCGTTCCCCGACGAGGTCGACGTCTCGAACCACCCGACGCCCGCCCAGCTGGGCGCACAGCTCGCCGGAGCGGACATCGGCCGGGTGTATCTCACCCACCTCTATCCCCACACGGAGGGCCACCACGCGGAGATGCTCGAGTCGATCAGCGCCCACTACGACGGCGAGGTCCGCTTCGCGAACGACCTCGAGTCGGTGACCATCGACGCCGAGCGCTGAGACGCCGGCAGTGAGGTCGTCTCGACGCCGCAGTCGTCGTCTCGGGCCACTCCAGCGGGGACCCCTTCGAGGGTCGTGTGCTCGTGACACCTCGAGTCCGGATCGTGGAACCGTGACGACAGGTATTTCTCACGGCCGTCTGTAGCCACGACGCGACGGAGGATGGTCCCGCCGAACGCGCCCGAGAGCCGCCAGCACCGATGACCCTCGCGCACCGACTCGCCGACGCGGTCACGACCCACAGTAGACTCGTCCTCGTCGTCCTCTGCGTGGTGACGCTCCTCGTCGGGGCGGGTGCGCTCTCGCTCGAGGAGGACACCTCACTCGAGCAGTTCGAGACCGACTCGCCGGAAGCCGAAGCGGCGGCGTACGTGGCGGCGAACTTCAGCGGGACGGAAGCCGCCAACACGACGGCAGTGCAGGTGGTCGTCGTCGGCGAGAACGCCCTGAGTCGGGAGTCGCTGCTCGACGGGCTTCGGTTACAGGAGGCGCTGGCCGACGACGACACCGTCGGGCCGACGCTCCACGGCGAGGATCCGATCGTCGGCGTCGAGAACGTCCTGGCGACGCGGGTGGTTCGAGGCGCGCAAGCCGAGGCGCTCGAAGCGCGCGCAACGGACCTCGAAGCGCGAGCGGCGGACCTCGATGCGACGGCGACCCGTCTCGAGCGAGGACTCGACGAGACGGCCGCCATCCAGCGCGAGTACGACGCGCTGAACCGCTCGTACGAGTCGGGCGAGGTGGACGAGGAGAGCTACGCGGCGAGAGCGGGCGCACTCGAGCGTGCGTTCGCGGAGCGTCGGACGAACGCCACAGCGGACCTCGAGACCGGCCAGGTCGAGCGCTACGAGCGAGCACAGGCGAGCGTCCGGTCGCTCACCCGAGCGATCGGGGACCTCGAGGACGCCCACGAGGCTGGTGAGGTGGACGGTGCGACCTACGAGCACCGGCGTGAGCGCTACGAAGACGAGCGCGACGGGGCCTACGCGTCGGGCGTCTCCGGAATCCTCGCAGCGGCGTACGACGACCTCCAGACAGACCGCCGAGCGCTCGAGGCGGACCGAGACGCGTTGCTCGCGGCCGGGCAGCCGCCGCTGGCCGACCAGCGCGAGGCGCTCGCGGCCCTCGACGACGAGGAGTTCGCGACGCTGCTCGCGGAGACGCTCTCGGGCGAGGGGGAGACGGCGGGGACGCTGGAACTGGTCTCGTCGACCTACGAGCCGGGGAGCCAGACGGCGCCAGCGCGCACGCTCGTCCTCACACAGTCGGCCGAGACCGGCGGGGGCGTCGGCACGCTCGAGGAGTCGGTGATCGAGGCGCAACTCGAGGTACGCGACCTCGCGAACGGGTGGAGTGACGACCGGTACGCCGTCTTCGGCGCGGGAATCGTGAGCGAGGAACTGGACCGGTCGATGGCCGACAGCCTGGCGGTCGTCGGACCCGTGGCGTTCGTCTTCGTCGTGCTCGCGCTGTTCGTCGCCTACCGCGACGTACTCGACATCGTGCTGGGCGTGTCGGGCATCGTCGTCGTGCTCGTCTGGACGGTCGGCTTCATGGGCTGGGCGGGAATCGCGGTCAATCAGCTGTTCGTAGCGATTCCCGTCCTCCTGATCGGACTCTCGATCGACTACGCGATACACGTCTTCATGCGCGGGCGCGAACACCGCGAGGGCGGGACGGCCGCCCGGGCCGGTGGGGTCCGAACGATCGGGAGCCGGCAGGCGATGGCGCTCGGTCTCGCCGGCGTCGGCGTGGCGCTCGTCTGGGTGACGGCGACGACCGCCACCGGCTTCCTCTCGAACCTCGTCAGTCCCGTCCGTCCGGTCCGCGAGTTCGGTCTCGTCAGCGCCGTCGGCATCTGCTCGGCGCTAGTCGTCTTCGGGACGCTCGTCCCCGCCGCGAAAGTCGAACTCGACTCGCTGCTCGAGTCCCGTGGCGTCGACCGGCGACGGCGGGCCTTCGGCACCGGCGGCGGCCGGCTGGAGGCGGCCCTCGGCGTCGGTGCACGCGCCGCGCACACCGCACCGGCAGTACTCGTAGTGGTCGTTCTGGTGCTCACCGCCGGTGGCGTCTACGGCGCGACGCAGGTCGACACCAGTTTCGACGAGGAGGAGTTCGTCGCCGAGCAGCCACCCGCCTGGACCGACCACCTCGGCCCGCTGAGTCCCGGCGAGTACCACGCCAGATCCGATCTCGAGATCGTCGACCGGCACGTCAGCCGCGAGAACGCCCGAACGCACGTGCTCGTCCGCGGTGACGTGACCGACAGCGAGACGCTCGAGCGCGCCGCGGCGGCCGAAACGAGCGCCGCGAACGCCACGGTCGCCTACGTCCTCGCGAACGAGCAGGTCGCCGTCGAGGGACCGCTCTCGGTGATCCGTGCGGTCGCCGCCGAAGACGAGTCGTTCGCCGCGACGGTCGACATCGCGGACACGACCGGCGACGGCGTGCCGAACCGGAACCTCGGGCGGGTCTACGACGCGCTGTTCGACGCCGACGAGACTGCCGCGCGTGAGGTCATCTACCGGAACGAGGAGGGGGAGTACGAGGCGCTTCGCGTGGGTGTCTCGGTCCGCGGCGACGCGACACTCGAGGAGGTGTCGACGGAGCTGCGAGCGGTCGCGGCCGGCTTCGAGGAGGGCGAACCTGCGAACGGTGGCGACCCGCGCTGGTCGGCCACCGCGACCGGCGATCCGGTCGTGAGCCACGTCGTCGAGCGCGACCTCTTCGAGACCGTCCTCGAGAGCCTACTCGTCACGCTCGTCGCGGTGTTCGGCCTGCTGACGCTCGGCTACTGGGCGGCGGGGAAGGGAGCGACGCTCGGCGCCGTGACGCTGGTGCCCGTCGCGGTCACCGTGAGCTGGATCCTCGGGACGATGTCCCTCCTCGAGATACCCTTCAACGTCCTCACCGGGACGATCACGAGTCTCACCGTCGGTCTGGGCGTCGCCTACAGCATCCACGTCAGTTCGCGCTACACGCTCGAACTCGAGCGTCGGGGCGACGTCGAGGCGGCGATGGCGGCGACGGTCACCGGCACAGGGGGCGCGTTACTCGGGAGCGCGGCGACCACCGTCGGCGGCTTCGCGACGCTCTCGCTCGCGATGCTCCCGGTCCTCCGCCAGTTCGGTCTGCTCACCGCGGTGGCTATCGGCTACGCGTTCCTCGCGAGCGTCGTCGTCCTCCCGACGCTGCTCGTCCTCTGGACGCGCTACGCCGGTCCCGCTCGCTCGTCTGAATCGACGCCACCCGGACGGTCGTGAGTCCGCATCAGGTCCGCTTCGAGACGTATCCGGCCGTGAGCGGATGGGTCTCTGTCGCACGCGTCACTCGAGCGCACAGCCACGATGAGCACCTCCTCCGCGGCCCTGTTGGAGTGTCAGTACAATCGTAACAACAAGTATTTAGCTACGTGTTTTGTAGGATCGTAACAACAGAAATGTCCTCGTCGACAGCCCCACCTACACGTGGAGGTACGGTCGCGTGACGGTTGCACGGCGTCTCAGTGACGTCCTCGTCGCGAACAGCAAGGTCGTGCTCGTCACCTTGCTACTGGTCACCGCGCTGGTCGGTGCGGGTGCATCGATGGTCGACGACGACTCCTCGCTCGAGCAGTTCGAGAGCGACTCGCCGGAGGGCGAGGCAGCGGAGTACATCGCCGAGAACTTCGGGGCGGCGAGCAACGAGAGCGAGAACACGACGACCGTCCAGCTCATTGTCAGGGGGGAGAACGTCCTCACCAAGGAGTCACTGCTCGAGTCACTCGAGTTCCAGCAACAGATCCGCGAGCACGAGACAATCGGGCCGACCCTGACCGAGAACGACTCGATCATCGGCGTCGAGAACCTGCTGGTCACCACCGCGATCATCGAAGACCGGATCGACGAACTCGAAGCCGAAGCCGAGGCGCTCAACGAATCCGCCGACGAACTCGAAGCCGAAGCCGAGGCACTCAACGAATCCGCCGACGAACTCGAAGCCGAAGCCGAGGCACTCAACGAGTCAGCCGACGAACTCGAAGCCGAAGCCGACAACCTCGAGTGGCAGGGCGACCGCCTGCGACAGCGCGGTGCGGAACTCGAGGAGCGAGGTGAGCAACTCGAGGCAGACGGTGAGGCGCTCGCACAGGATCAGGCAGCGCTCGAGGTGCGCGCAGAGAACGTCACCGACGCGCTGAACGAGACGCGAACGATCCAGACGATGGCCGAGCAGGGGGCAATTACCCAGGCGCAGGCCGACGACCAGGTCAACTCGACGCTGGCGAACGCGAGCGCTAACGCGACCCTCAACGCGACGCAGGAAAGCCGGCTGAACGCGACTGCCGACGAGGTCAGAGACCTCGTCAACACGAGTGCGGGACTCGAGCAACCGCGGGAAGCGGCCTACCAGAACGCGACCGAGGGTGTGTTCGACGACCCTGGAGCGAACGCGGCCAACATTTCCGTGCTCCAGGATGCGATGAACGAGACCGGCGACCTCCGGGAGCAGTACGCAGCGCTGAACCAGTCGTACCAGGCCGGGCAGATCAGCCAGAGCGAGTACGAGGACAACCGGAGTACGATCGACACAGCAGTCAACGCCACTCTCGACGAGGCGCGCAGTGACGCACAGCTCAATGCGACGGAACAACAGCGGTTCAACACGACGTCTGCGGAGTACCTGTCGCTCGCCGAGGCACAGGCGTCCGCCAACGTCGGTGCCGAGATGACGATCCAGCAGGGGGCGTTCGTGGTGTTCGAAGAAGAGTTCACGGACCTCGAACAGCGCGGCCAGGAACTCGAGCAGCGCGGACAGCAACTCGAGGAGGACGCGGAATCACTCGAGAACCGCGGCCGGTGGCTCGGTGAGCGCGGTGACGGTCTCGAGGAGCGCGCCGACGAACTCGAGGAGTGGGGTGACGACTTAGAGCGCCGTGGTGAGGAACTCGAAGAGCGCGGTGACGAGTTAGAGCGCCGTGGTGAGGACCTCGAGGAGCGCGGTGACGAACTCGAGGCGGCGTTCGAAGAACTCGAGGAGTTCGAGTCGCCGCCGGTCGACGAACAGATCGCCTACCTCGAGTCGATCGATCAGGAGCGCTTCGAGCGGGCGATCAACGACACGCTCGGCGACGAGGACAACGACTTCGCGCTCGGGCTGATGGCCTCCTCGTACGAACCGGGAAGTCTGACGGCGGACGCCCGGATGACGTTCATCACGCAGACCACCGACAACGACGGCGGCTTCGAGGAGATGGGCGGGATGGCCGGGCCGGCGCTCGACGCCCAGCTCGAGTTGCGCAGTCTCGCCGACGACCGAGACCAGGAGTACGTCGTCTTCGGCTTCGGCGTGATCACCGACGAGATCGACCGCTCGATGGGCGACAGTTTGGCGATCGTCGGCCCGCTCGCGCTGCTGTTCGTCGTCGTCGCGCTGGTGGTCGCCTACCGCGATCCGATCGACATCGTCCTCGGCGTCGCCGGAATCGTCGCCGTCCTGGTGTGGACGTTCGGCTTCATGGGCTGGGCGGGAATCGCGTTCAACCAGATGTTCATCGCGGTCCCCGTGTTGTTGATCGGGCTCTCGATCGACTACGCGATACACGTCTTCATGCGCCAGCGCGAGCAACGCGAGGCCGCGGGCGTCACCAGCGACGTGCGGGGATCGATGGGGCTTGCACTCGCGGGCGTCGGCGTGGCGCTGCTGTGGGTGACGGCGACGACCGCCATCGGCTTCCTGGCGAACCTCGTCAGTCCGATCGGTCCCATCCGCGAGTTCGGCATCGTCAGCGCCGTCGGCATCCTCTCGGCGATGATCGTCTTCGGCGCGCTCGTCCCCGCCGCGAAAGTCGAGATCGATACCTTCCTCGAAGCGCGCGGGTTCGACCGGCGACGGAGGGCCTTCGGCACCGGCGGTGGGGGCGCTGGTCGCTTCCTCACCATCGGATCGACCGCCGCACGACGCGCACCGCTGGTCGTCTTACTCGTGGTCCTGTTGCTCACCGCCGGTGGCGTCTACGGCGCGACGCAGGTCGACACCAGTTTCGACGAGGAGGACTTCCTGGCCGAGAGTCCGCCCGCCTGGACCCAACACCTCGGCCCGCTGAGTCCGGGTGAGTACCACGCGAAAGCCGACCTCGAGTTCGTCAACGAGCACTTCCAGCGCGAGGACTCACAGGCGCAGCTGCTCGTCGAAGGCACGGTGACCGACGACGAGACACTGGAGCGGGTGTCCGAGGCGGAGACGGCGGCGGCGAACAGCACCGTCGCGTACATCCTCCCGAACGGGAACGCCGACGTCGAGAGCCCGCTCTCGGTGATGGAGGACGTCGCGAGCGACAACGAGTCGTTCAACGACTCGTTCACCACCGCCGACCGCACCGGTGACGGCGTCCCCGACGAGAACCTCGAGGCGCTCTACGACGAGCTGTTCGAGGTCGACGAGGCGGCCGCGAGCGAGGTGCTCTACCGGAGCGACGAGGGCGAGTACGAAGCGCTCCGGCTGATCGTCGCGATCCGTGGCGACGCGGCCTTCGGCGAGACGACGACGGAGATGCGGGCGATCGCCGCCGGCTTCGACGACGGCGGGACCGACCCGCGCTGGGTGGCGACCGCCACGGGTGATCCGATCGTGAGCTACATCGTCGAACAGGACCTCCTCGACACCGTTCTCGAGAGCCTGCTCATCACGCTCGTCGCGGTGTTCGCGTTCCTCACGCTCGCCTACCGGGCGATGGGCAACAGCGCCACGCTCGGGGCCGTGACGCTGTTGCCGGTGGCGTTCACCGTGAGCTGGATCCTCGGGACGATGTACCTGCTGGGGATGCCGTTCAACGTCCTCACGGGGATGATCACCAGTCTTACCATCGGTCTCGGCGTGGCCTACAGCGTGCACATCAGTTCACGCTACACGCTCGAACTCGAGCGCCAGGGCAACGTCTGGGACGCCATGTACACGACCGTGACGGGAACCGGTGGCGCACTGCTCGGGAGTGCAGCGACGACCGTCGGCGGCTTCGGCACGCTCGCGCTCGCCATCTTACCCGTGTTGCGCCAGTTCGGGATCATCACCGGGCTGACGATCATCTACGCGTTCCTCGCGAGCGTCGTCGTCCTCCCGACGCTGCTCGTCCTCTGGACGCGCTACTTCGGCCCGGACGTGTCGTTTTCCGTCTCGAGGGAGCGCCGTGGGTTCACGCCCACCGCCAGCGACGGCGGCCACGACGAGGAACACGGGGGTGAGCGCTGACGTGAACCCCACGGAGGCGGAGGCAGTCGAGGCGTTCGAACGCTTGGGCCTCACGAGCTACGAGGCCAAGGTGTTCATCGCCCTCCAGCAGCTCGGCTCGGGCACCGCCAGGGACGTCGCCCGGGTCGCAGACGTCCCCCGATCGCAGGTCTACAGCGTCGCCGAGAGTCTCGAAGAGCGTGGGCTACTCGAGGTCCAGCAATCCAGCCCGATCCGCTACCGGCCGGTGGCCGTCGAGGAGGCGCGTGAGACGCTCCGCAACCGCTTCGAGAGCGAAGAGGAACGTGCCTTCGAGTACGTCGAGTCCGTCCGCGAGGAGCCGAGCGGTGAGGAAGCCCAGGAGGACATCTGGACGGTTCGCGGGCGCGACCGCGTCGACGACCGGGTGATCGACATCCTCTCGAGAGCCGAGACGCGGGTGCTCTTCGGGGCGCGACTGCCGGCACTGCTCACCACCGACCTCGAGCGGGCGCTCGAGGCGCGGGCCGCCGAGGGCGTCGACGTCTCGGCCATCAGCCACGACCCAACCGTCCGCGACCGGCTCGGCTCACTCGAGGGGGTCGACACCTTCACGCCGCCCGACCATCGCAGGGACGACGAGCGTTCCGGCCGGATCGTCCTGGTCGACGACGACAGCGTACTGTTGAGCGTCATCGACGAGGACGGCAGCGAGACGGCCATCTGGAGCGCCGGATCACTGTTCGCGACCGTCCTCATCCAGTTGATCGAAGCCAACGCCGAAGCGCGCTTCGAGTGAGGGCGACGGCGGCGGACGCAGACGGGGCGTGACCTGCAACCGACAGCATCACTCGAGTCGGTAGCGCAACAGCGCCGCGACCCCACCCAGGTTCGAGAGCTGTTGACCCGGCGGGAACTCACTCGAGAAGACCGTCACCTCGCCGCCTTTCTGCTCGGCCGTCCGGACGATGTCGTCGACGTCGACCGACCACTCGCCGTCGGGACCGCGCTCCTGACGCAGCCGTTCGTCGAGGATCAGGAGGTGCTCGATCGCGCCGTACTCGGCCGCCTGCGCCACCGACTCGGGACCGTAGGCGGCTTTCGCCCCCTCGGCGATCCGGCGGGTCAGCTCGTCGATGTACTCGGCTTCGGCCTCGATGCGGGTTTCCTTCTGGACCTCCGCGACCGCACCGCGTTTGAGCACCTCGTGGACCCCTCGGTCGCCGACGCTCGCCGTGTCGACCATCGTGATCAGGTCCGCGACCTCGGGTTCGTTTCGCTCGAGGTACTTCAGCGCGTCCTGTTTGGTGAAGCCGGGACCGGCGAGGATGATCGCCTCGACGTCCATCCGGCGCAACACCTTCGAGAGGTCGGCGAACAGTTCCGAGCGCTCGCGGGCGTACTCGCCCTTGCCGGTCGGGCCGGCGATGGTCGCACGCTCTTCGGTGCCGTACTGGGCGACCGTGTGGACGTGGGCTGCGCCCTCTTCGACGGTGACGATGGCGACGTCGGGGTTCTCCGTCGAGGCCTCGGCCTCCTCGAGTCGCTCGCGCTGGTCGGGCTTGAACCACTTGTCGATCGAGAGTTCCTCGCGCTCTTCGACGTTGAGGGTGTGGTGGAAGCCGAGCTGGTCCTCACGGGAGCAGGCGACGATCTCGCCGCCGACGCGCAGCCGGTTGGCGAACTTGTGGAACTCGACGGTGTCGACGGCGATGGCGACCCAGAGGTGTTCGCGCTCGCCGCCGGTGTCGCGCATCTGGTCGTCGGCGCGCTGGATCCGCCGGGTCGTATCGCCCGCGACGCGGTCGCCGGGCTCTAAGACGTACTGGAGGTGCCAGAGATCGTCCAGACTCTCGGGGACGACCGTGAGCCGTTCGCGACCGTTGTCGAGGCGCTCCCGGTCTTTGATCTGCATGGTGGCCCTTTTCGGAGCGGGAGTAAGTGCGTGACGGAACGAAGACGCGACGAGAGAGCAGGGGACGGCCCAACGGGGGAATCGACCGTCGCCCGACCGCTGGTGACACCGCAACGGCTAGCTGGACGGGGTGCCTCTGAGCGTCACAGATCACCGCTCGGCAGCGGCAACTCGATGGCCAACGATATCGGTGAAAAAATCAGCGCCAAAACACATTGGTATTCGAACGGTCATCGGCCCGCGAACGGCCGATAGCCGTCCTCGAGGCGCGAACGTCAGTCCGTCTCCTGGACCTCGAGTCCGGGTTCGGTCTCGAGTGCGGGCCCGTCGACGCTCGCGGGCGCGTCGGGGTCGGGAGCCCAGAGGGCGAGGTACACGATGAAGGCCGTGAAGATGGTCCCCGCAACGACGACGACGGCGGTGATCCAGACGGCAATATCCATCATCAAGACCGCGTCGGTGGCCACAGAGAGGCTGTCGAACATGGGCATCACTTTCTACGAGAGGGTTGCGAGTGGCGGCGTATCAATATTTCTGTCTCGAGTTGTGCGTGTGCACCGAGAGCACACAACACAGAAACGAGTCTACCAGCAGCGGCGAATACCGCACTGAAAAGTGAGTCCTCGAGCACCGCCATTGGTCGGGCGAGCGACTGCCACCGGGCCGCACTCCCCGGGCGACGGCTCACTCGTCGACGATGCGACTGCCACCGGGCGGCAGGAAGTGCTGGATCTGGTCGGGGCTCGCGATCTTTCTGACGAACGACTCGTCGGCGAAGCGCTCGCGAAGCTGACGGTAGATGCGCTTTGCGGCGTCGGCCTGGGCGAACCGGCCCGGCTCGACGCGGATCGTCGTCACCGCGTCGTCGACGGTGGCAGACGGCGGGCCGCCGACGACCCGGGTGTATGGCTCACACTCGATGCCGACGGCGACGCCGACGGGCGTGTCATCGAAGTAGGTCCGATCCCCACGGACGGCGAAGCCACCCTTCTCGAGATACTCGCCGCTCTCGGGCGTCTTCGAGACCTGGTCGGCGTCGACGAGGTAGACATCGCCTGCGAAGTGGCCGTCTTTCCACACCGAGGAGTAGGAGACGGCGAACTGGGCGGCCTCCTCGAGACTCGTCTCGGGAATCTCGATGTCGCTCGAGGAGGCCTCACTCGGTGCGGTGGCTTTCACGACCGTCACGGGACCGCCGTGGGCCTGGGTGTGGAGGACCCGATCGCCCGGCTCTAAATACTTCTTGACGAGTTCTTCGTTCTGGTCGGCGTTGCGCCCACCGATGACCAGAAAGCCGTCACTCGTGCGGAACCAGCGGAAGCGCTCGTACCACATCTCGTTCGTCCGGACCGGCACCGACGACTCGGCGAGCCAGTCGCGCGACGGGTCGTCGTCGGCAGAGGTCTCCGCTGGCTCGTCTTCGGCCGTCCACTCCTCGCGCCGGCGTTCGATCTCGGCGAGACGCTCGCGGGTGTCTTCGATCGCCGCGAGCGCACCTTCTTTTTTCTCGGCGATGCGCTTGGCTTCGGTGTAGAGACGGTCTGCGTTCTTCTCGACGCCGTCGGCGACGAACAGCCGAACGCGCTCGCCGTCGATCTCGACCGTCACCGCGGCGTCGCTCCCGTCGACGTCGACGACCGCCTCGGCGGCCTCGATACCGCGCTCTCTGCCCTCCGCGAACGTCTCGGCGATCTCGTCCCACGGCGTGTCGGTCTCGCGGGCGGCCCGAACGCTCGAGAGAATCTCGTCGACGAGTCCGTAGTTCGCGTAGAGCAACTCGGCGCGCTCGCGTTCTGCGTCGGCCTGCTCGTCGAAGCCGTCGATCGCTCCCTGCTGCTGGTCGATGATCCGCTGTTGGGTCGCGATCTGTTCTTCGAAGTCCGGCCGGGCGGAGGCGGGGTCCGGTTCGTCGGTGGCCCGCTCGAGCCGGTAGAAGTAGTCGTCGAGCGCCGACGGGAACGTCTCGTAGGTCTCGGGAACCAGCCCCGACTGGTCGTGTTCCTCGAGCGGGAACGGCGTCACGTCGACGACGCGGCCGGTCACCTCCTCGTCGGCCGACTCCTCGCCGTCGTCGGTCTCACAGTAGAGCCGTGGCTCGAGCGCGCCGGTCTCGAGGTCGGCGGTGAGGCGGTCGATGGCGTCGTAGAGCCGGTCGTAGACCGCCTCGTCGGCGTCGTCGATGTCGAGGGTCTTCTCGACGCCCGCGCGGGTACACAGCTCTTCGGCGTAGAGCCCGCCGAAGTTGAGCTGGGTCGCGAGCGTGCGGACCACGTCGCTGTCGGAGTCGTCCATGTGGTGGTCGAACGCCTCGCGCGAGAGTGAGAGCGGGTTGAGCCGTGAGTCGGGGAACTCGTAGCGAGAGCCGGGAACGACGGTTCGCGACTTCAGCCGGATCGTCTCGAGACAGTCGAGTACCCGGTACTCGCCG
The DNA here is from genome assembly GCF_025629245.1 of Natronobiforma cellulositropha. Classification (GTDB taxonomy): domain Archaea; phylum Halobacteriota; class Halobacteria; order Halobacteriales; family Natrialbaceae; genus Natronobiforma; species Natronobiforma cellulositropha. The sequence continues at coordinate 91,188 of NZ_JANZXN010000017.1, read as the reverse complement.
TCGGTGACCGCGACGTTTCCTTGCCCGAAGAGTTCGGCGATGATCCGGGTGGTGCCGTCCTCGCGCTCGAAGACGAACTCGAGGATGCGGTCGAACTCGAACTGCTCGACGCCGGCGAAGTCGGCCCCGGAGAGCCGGCTGCGGAGCTTCATCGCGAACTGCGGCGGGCGGCCGGGGGCGTCGGGGACGCGCTCGGGGGCGATGGTGTGTACGCGTTTGGTCTCGCCGACGTCGATCAGCAGTTCCATCCGGCCGCGATCGAAGTCGCGCATCTTCAGGCGGAGGAGGTCGTCGCCGTAGAGGTAGGCCTTGTCGACTTTCGCCCCCTCGAACCCCCCGAGTTCGCGGACGAGGGCGGCGAGGTCGACGCTGGTGAGTTCCCGCTTCGGATCCATACCCACACTGCCGGGCCCGGTCAAAAAGGCGTGTCGCTCTGGGCGCCCGCCCGTCCTCGCACTCGGGTGCAGATCACCGAACGCGCTCGAGCGTGTTCACGAGGTCGATTCGGCCGGCACCGAGGTCGGGGTCGCCACGGCCACGGGTGCCGACGGCACCGTGGTAGATCGCCTGCTCGACCTGCTTCGGCGACAGCTCCGGCTCGAGTTCACGCACCAGCGCGGCGAGACCGGCGACCTGTGGGGCGGCAAACGACGTACCGTAGACGTACCAGTAGTCCGCCTGCGCGAAGGGGATGTTCGGCGTCGGCGTGAGCACGAGGTTCGACGGGTACGGGACGGATGGAGGCTCACACGGCTCACACTCGAGTTGGCCGGTCTCGTCGTACACGCAGACCTCACCGTGTGGATTACAGCCGGTCTTCGAACGGGTCTCGTAGCCGCCACCGGGTGCGGCGACATCGACGAGGTTCGTCCCGTAGTTCGAGTAGAAGGCGCGTTCGTCGGTCGGTCCCGTCGCGGAGACGGTGATCGACGCCGGCTCGCTCGCGGGGACGGTCCAGTGGCCACCGCGCTGGTAGTCGGTCTCGTCGTTGTCCGCGGAGACGACGACGACCGATCCCTCCCGAACGGCGTACTGGAACAGGCGCTGAAAGACCGGGAACAGTCCGTTGCCACGGTCCTGTGGACTGAACGGACCGCTGGCCAGACTCAGCGTGATGACGTCGGCACCGATCTCGACGGCGTACTCGACGGCGAGCACGACGTCAGTCAGCGTCCAGTACAGGTCGTACACCGGCGTCCCGTCGGGGAGTTCGAAGGTCCCCATCTGGAGCGCCCTGAGACTCACGAGCCTCGCATCCGGCGCGACGCCGACGGTCCCACGGCCGTCCCGCCAGGCGGCCCCAGCGACGCCGGCGACGTCGGTTCCGTGACCGAAGACGTCGTCGGCGACGTGTCGGTGCGTCTCGCGAGTGAGTTCCTGTGCGTCGAAGATGTCGACCGGCCCGGTCCCGCGACGGACCTCACCGTCCTCGAAGGCGCGGCCGGCGTCGACGTCGACGTTCGGCGTGAGGTCCGGGTGGGCGTGGTTGATTCCGGAGTCGATGACCGCAATCGTCGTCCCCGCACCCGTCGCGACGTCGTGTGCCTCGCGTGCGCGCAAGCGCTGTTTGTCCCACTGCTCCTCGAGCAGCGAGTCCTCGGTCGAGAGGTCGAACGCCGGTACCGGCGGTGCCTCGGGGATGGTCTCCTCGCCCACGCTACTCGCGTCGGCGCCGGTGGCGCGTCGCTCCGGAATCGACGCCTCCGAGGAGGCTCGCTCGTCGTGTGCGACGTCCTGGACGCCGGGAACCGACGCCAGCGCCTCACGGTCCCCATCGAACCCCACGACGTAGAACTCGCCGTCGGCGACCTCGTGGTCGACGCGGGCACCCGCGTCCTCGAGTCGGCGACGGACGTGTCGGCCGGAGGCGGTAACGACGTACCGTTCGGTCGGTGCAGCGCTCGCGGTGGCGAGACCAGTGAGTGAAACGCTGCCGAGAGCCATCGCACCGAGAATCGATCGACGCCGGACGTGCTGACTGTCCTCTGTCATGATCTCCGTTCGAAGAGTGATCATGGACAGTAATAAGTCATGGTGTTTGACAAGTCGTTCGGCCGCCGGGTCGGGTGATCCATCTGGACGGATCGAGAAGTCACCGAACGGCCCGACGACAGGCTGCGCTCCCGGTCGAATCGCTCGAGCGCGTCGACGAGGTCGATCCGACCAGCATCGCGGTCGGTGTCTCGAGCGAAAAACGGACGTACTGTCACCCGCACTGTGAATTTTCGCGTGGTGTGGTAACACAATCCTGTTTGCTCGGTTAGCAATAGCTATTTCACCCCACAAAACGCTGGTACTGACAGTGACCGGGGGATTTCGGTACTACACGTGGATGACGATCCGGCACTGGTCGAGCTGACCGCGACGTTCCTCGAACGCGAGAACGAGCACATCACCGTCGCGACGGCGACGACCACGTCGGAAGGGATCGCACGAATAGAAGCGGGCGGGATCGACTGCGTCGTCAGTGACTACGACATGCCCGGAATGAACGGTCTCGAGTTTCTCGAGGCGATTCGAGCCGACGGCTACGAGATGCCGTTCATCCTCTTTACTGGGAAAGGCTCGGAAGAGATCGCGAGCGAAGCGATCTCCGCCGGCGTCACTGACTACTTACAGAAGAACTCGGGGACCGAGCAGTACGCGATGCTCTCGAATCGTATCGAGAACGCCGTCGACCGCTACCGGGCCCACGCCGCACAGATCGAAACGGAACGGCGCTATCGCCACCTCGTCGACCGCCTACCGGTCGGCATCCTCGTCCACCGCGACGGGGAACTCGTCTACGCCAACGACGTCGCCGCCGAACTCGTCGGCGCTGCGTCACCGAACGCGCTGATCGGCAGCCACCTCGAGTCAGCGTTACGGCCGACCGGGGGTACGTCGGTCGTCGAGCGACTGCACGACTCGGCCGACGACGACGCCGCGAGCGAGTGGATCGAGTTCGACATCGAGTCCGGTGACGGCCGGCGCGCGCTCGAGGGTATCGGCACCTCGATTACGTTCCAGGGCGCACCGGCAATACAGGTGATTCTCCGGGAACGCCCCGACGAACCGCGTCTTCGCAGCCGGTTCAGGAACATGCAGGCGTACTACCGGACCCTGCTCGAGACGGTCTCGGACGCCGTCTTCGTCGTCGATCCGAAGAGTGCCGAAGTCGTCGACGTCAACGCGGCGGCGTGTTCGTTCCTCGAACGATCACGCGAGGAACTCGTCGGGAGTTCGTGGGGCGAAGTGTGTCCACCGGCGACGCGAGGAGCGGTCCACTCGCGGTGGCTCGCGGGCGAGCGTCGGGAGACACTCGGCGACTCCCAGCGACTCGAGGATGTCGACGTCCTCGACGCCAGCGGTGCCACGGTCGCCGTCGACATCGACACGAACGTCTCACCGCTCGAGGACGGACGCATCGCGTTCGCAATCGTTCGTCACGAACACGAGTGAGAGAGCGGGCGCTCACAGAGAGATCGTCGATAGAACGCGCTCGTCGCACGCGTCCCGGTAGCGTCCGGAGGGGGACGGACGCGACCGACGTGCAACGAGCCGTCCGATCGGGTTGCAGCCGAAGTAGTCGCTGCCGACGTGGGGACTTCGACAGCGCGGCCGACTCTCGTCGGCGTACACCGATACGAAGAGACACCCATTAAATTTTTTGAGTAAAAATTGTAAGGTATATCGGGACCGAGCGACGGCCGAGTGGCCGGCTCAGAGGCGCTTGCTCACGTACGGGCCGTCCTGGTGGTAGCCGAGCTTCTCGCGGTAGTACGCGCGCGCGCCGATGCCCGAGATGACGCTGAGTTTCTCGTAGCCCGCGTCGGCAGCCAGCGTCTCCGCGCGGTCCATCAGCCTGCGGCCGTAGCCACGGTGCTGGTGCTGGCCGTCGCCACCGTCCTCGCCCATCGTGACCTCGGTGCCGTAGACGTGGAGTTCGCGAACCAGCGCGGCCGACTCGAGTTCGGGGCGCACCGGCTCGTTCGGAAAGCGCAGCCGACAGAAGCCGATCAGGAGGTCGTTCTCGAAGTCCTCGAACGAGATGAAGTGCTCCGTCCCGCCACAGGCCTCGTAGGTAAACACGTCGAGGTCGACCGACTCGGGTTCGGCGTCGTTCATCCCGACCTCGCGACAGCGGATGCAGTCGCAACTCCAGCCGTGCTCGTCCATGCGCTGTCGGGCGAGTTGGCGCAGGTTCGACTTCCAGACGCCCGCGTCGATGTAGTCCGCCGGAATGTCGCGCTGGACGCGCTGGAGGCGGGTGTAGCGAGGAATCATCGACTTGATCTCGGCGACCAGCTCGGCAGCCTCCTCGTTGGTCAGCGGGTCGTACTCGCCACGGTGCCACCAGTCGTAGGTTGCCGTCCCGCGCACGACGAGCGTCGGATAGATCTTCAGGTAGTCGGGTCGCCACGCCGGCGAGTCGAACAGTTCGCGGAAGTCCTCGAGACACATCTCCTTCGACATCCCTGGCTGGCCCGGCATCATGTGGAAGCCGACCTTGAACGCCGAGTCGCGCAGGCGGCGGTTGGCGTCGATCGAATCCTGCGTGCCGTGGCCACGGTGCATCTCGCGGTTGATCCGCTCGTAGGTCGTCTGGACCCCGACCTCGACTTTCGTCCCGCCGAGTTCGAGCATCCGGTCGATCTGTTCGGGATCACACCAGTCCGGCTTGGTCTCGAAGGTCGTCCCGATGTTGCGTACGTCGGCGGTCTCGTTCTCGGCGATCACGTCCTCGACGTACCGGAACTCGTACTCCGCCGGGTCCTGGGCGAAGCTGACGCCCTCCGCTGGCTCGGGCTCTTTCTCGACGTCGAAGTCGTTCATCGCCTCGAGCGCGCGCTTGACGAACCACTCCTGGTAGTCGTGGCTGCGCGCGGTCATCGTCCCACCCATCAGGATGAGTTCGGCCTTCTCGACCGGATGGCCGATCTTGCGCAACTGCTCGAGTCTGAGCGTCACCTGCCCGTAGGGGTCGTAGTCGTTCTGGACGCCGCGGGCGGCCGCCGGCTCCGCCCCGGTGTAGCTCTGGGAACTCGAGAACTCCGAGTCGGGTCCGCCCGGGCAGTAGAGACACTTGCCGTGGGGACAGCGCTCGGGCGAGGTCATGATCGCGATGGGCGAGACGCCGGAGGCCGTCCGCACCGGCTTGCGCTGGAGCACCGCCTCGAGTTCCTCGCGGTGGTCGTCGGGGGCGAAATCGAGCAACGCCGAGTTCTTCGGCACCTTCGCTGCGCCGTGTTCGGAGCAGGCCTCGAGTTTGGCCGACTCGACGTCCTCGCGCTCGAGTTCGCCCGCGAGAATCCGACCGACGAGCGTCTCACAGACCGCCTCGAGCGCCTCTTGCTCTTCTGCACCGCTCATTGGTACCGTACTCGCCGCGGACGGCGGATAAGCGTGTCGCCTCGGGTAGCGATCCGTGGTCTGCGAGCGACCGGTGCCCGTAAGCCACCAGCCGAACCGGTCGCCGACGCCTAGGCATCGAACTCGAACTCCGGATCCCGCCGCCGGTCGCGCTCGTACTCTTCGCGCGCTCGCTCGCCCCGGCGGCGCTCGCTGGCCCACTCGTCGGCGTTCTCGATCGTGTCCGTCTCGAGTAAGCGCTCGAGTTTGTGCTCGAACTGGGCGTCGGTCAGTTCACCGCGCGCGTAGCGCTCGCGGAGGGTCTCGAGGGCGTCACGGTTGTTCGTCTCGGCCCGGTCGGCGCTCGCGGTCGTCTCGGCGTCTGCGGTCTCCCCCACCTCCGCCGTCTCGGCATCGTCCTCGTCCTCCCAGTCGCCCCACCAGTCGTCGTCCCACCACTCGCGTCTGTCTTCCTCGGTTCCGAAGAGTAACGCGACGATGGGGATGACGACGATGTAGCCGAGCAACAGCGCACCGAGCCACCATCCCTGCCCGGTCAACAGTGCGGCGAGCCAGACACCCGTGACGATCGTCGTGGCGATCTCCGTCGCGTTCTCGCGAAGCCGCGTCGCCGGATCGTCGCTCATAGCGGACACTCCGCGTGTAGGGAGGAAAGAACTTTCTCTCGGCGTCGAGCGCCGACGGTCAGCCGAGGGTCTCGCCGAGGGCGTCGACCGCCGCCTCGAGCACGGCGTCGCGCTCGCCGGGGAGGAACGAGACGGTGCCGTCGCGGCCGCCGACGACGTAGACGCCGCCAGCGGGGACGGCGTCGGCGATCGCTGCGCCGAGGTCGCGAACGTCGACGGTCTCGGTGGCTCTGACGCGCAGTTCGTCGTCGTCGAGACCGAGGGTGACCGCCGGGCCGTCGGTCCGACCGCGTTCCGCGCGGTGGAGCGCGTCCAACAGGAGGTCCGTCGGCGGGAAGTCGTAGCGGTGGGTGTAGGCGTCGGTGTCCAGCACGGAGATGGTGACGCCGTCGACGCCGCGGACGGTCAGGTTCTCACGCGCGGTCGCGAGTTCGGTCTCGAGTTTGTCGCGGAACTGCTCCGAGATGTGGGCGGCGAGACCGCCAGCGCCGTCGAACAGCAGGTCGATGACGAGTTCGCGCTTGTCGCTGTAGGACTGGTAGTGCGCCTCGAGTGCGACGGCTTCCCGACGCTCCGACACGGCGGTGTCGTCGTAGCCCGCCTCGGCGGCGAGGTCGGTGTAGACGTCGGGGGTGGTCTCCCAGTAGCTGATCGCAGGGAGGTGGCGGAGGTCGTCGCGAACCGACTCGTTGACGGCGGCGGCGACGTTCGCTGCGAGCACGCTCGAGGTGAGGTCAGTCGCGTCTTCGCCCGCCGCGATGGAGGGGCTGACGGCGACGGAGACGCTCTCGGCGACGGTTTCGTCGCCACGGCTGTCGTCGATCACCAGCCGTTGTGCGCCGTAGCACTCGAGCAGTTCGTAGCCGTCGGTAGACTCGGCGGTGGCACCGGTGTCGGCCAACACGACCAGCGGCACCTGCTCGCCGTGGCGGTCGCGCGCCTGGAGCATCGTGGTGACGTCGCCCGTCGCGGCGTCCATATCGTAGACTGCACCCTCGAGCGGCCGGCGCTCGAAGTAGTGGTACTGGGCGTCGTCGCGGGTGTGCTTCTCGCGAACGAGCGGGAGAACGGCGCGCTCGAGGGCGCTGCCGGCGACGTAGCCGTCGACGGTCGCGCTGTGGCGGACGACGATCGGTCGTGCCTCCATGACGGCGCGCCGGATCGCGGTTGCGGCGTCGAGCAGTTCCTCGCGGACCGTCTCGACGGCGTCGTCCGCGGCGAGGAGGTCGACCGACTGCGGTCTCGCCTCCTGTTCGAATGCGTCCGAGAGCCGGGTCGTGACGGTCTCTTGGTCGTCGTCTTCGAGCACCGTGAGCGCCTCCGTCTCGATCTGGAGGTCGCCGTGGTGGCGTTCGACTTCGCCCTCGAGTCGGACGACGTCGTCGACGTCGACGTCGGGGTAGGCGCGAACGCCGGCCTCCTCGAAGGCGGCGCACTCGACGGTGGCCGTCTCGTCGCGCAGTTCGAACACCGTCGGGCCGCTGGTCTGGCGGACGCTGACGATCTCACCCTCGAGACGGACGAGGCTGCCGACCTGGTCGTCGATGGCGTCGACGGTCGCCCGACTGAGCGCGTCGTCGTCGGCGGTCGTCTCCGCGTACTGCGGCGTGGCCGCTGTCTCGCCACCCGCCGCCGTGGCACCGCCCTGGGAGGCGCTCTGGGCACCGCCCTGGGAGGCACTCTGAGCACCGCCCTCGCCCGACCCACCGCTCGAGGTGGTCTCGGGGCTCGGTTCGCCTGCGTCGGCGCTCGGTTCGTCGGCGTCGGTCTCGTCGTCTCCCTCGCCGAGGACGTAATCCCCGTCGGGATCGTCGACCAGCACCCCGCGGAACTCGCGTCGGCGCTGACGGATCGACCAGCCGAGATCGACGTTGCCGTTGTCTCTGACGTCTAATACCTGAACGTAGACCGTGTCGCCCGGTTCCCAGTCGAGGCTCTCGAGGCGGCGGTCGAGTTCGCTTCGGTGCAGCAGGCCCGTCACGCGGTCACCGATGTCGACGAAGACGCCGAAATCGGCGTAACCGTCGACGGACCCCTCGTAGTACCGACCGGGGGTCAGCTGCGAGGGAGACGTGCCGTCGAATCTGAAGACGACGTCCTCCTGGTGAGTCTCGCAGACCGCGCCGTCGACAGGCGTGCCGCAGATGATACAGTTACCCATCTATCCCCACCAAGCAGTTTCACCCTAAAACGGTTGTCGAATCTCCCGCGCGAAAACGCGCCGGACCGTTTCCGCCAGTATCGCTCGAGGAGACCACCGACGGCCGTTTCGGCGGCCAGGTTCACACAGACCGAACACTCTCCCCGACCGAACCGGTTCGAACGGTCTCGAGGCGAGCCGTTATTCCCCCGCTCGAGAAACACCGGCCTATGAACGCACTGGTGGTCGCAGACGACCTGACCGGGGCGATGGACACCGGGCACGGCTTCGCCGCGCGGGGCTACGAGACGGCGGTCTGGCTCCGACCCGCGGACGCAACACCGGACTCGCCGCCGCCCGCCACGGCCGTCCTCGCGCTCACCACCGAGAGCAGAGACGCCGACGCAGAAACCGCTCGAGCGCGCGTCGTGTCGGCCCTCGAGACCGTCGGCGCGAACGGGACGGAGACACTCGTCTACGACAAAGTCGACTCGACGCTGCGCGGGAACGTCGTCGCCGAACTCGAGGCGACGCTCGAGACGACCGGCGCGCCACTGGCGGTCGTCGCCCCGGCGTTTCCCGCGGCCGGACGGCGCACGAGAGACGGCCAGCACACGGTCGATGGTCTCGCGCTCGAGCGGACGGCCTACGCGCGCGACGAGGCGGGACCCGAGACGGGGCACCTGCCGACGCTGTTCGACTCGCCTCGCTACCGCGTCGGGGGTCTCACGCTCGAGACGGTCGCCGCTGGCGCGGACGCCATCGCGAGTCGCCTGTGCGAAGGCGCCGACCGCGTCGAGGAACGCCCGCGCGTGCTGGTCTGCGATGCGACAGACGACCGCCACCTCCGCTCGCTGGCCGACGCGGCAGCGGTCTGCGAAGAGCGCGTGGTGTACGTCGGCAGCGGCGGTCTCGCGCGACACGTGACGCTCCCCGCGTCGGCGAGCGAGAGCGAACGCGAGCACTCGAGCGAGCGGGACTCACCACCCGCTACATGGCGTGAAACCGGCGCACTCGGCGTCGTCGGCAGCGTCAACGACCGGACGCTGCAACAGCTACGAGCCGTGCCCGAGGCGCAACGCACCGTCGTCGACGCCGAAGCCGCCGTCGCAGAGCCCGACCACGCGGGACGGACGGCCGGGGCGGCCGCTGCGAGGGCGATTTCCACCGGCGAGAACGCGGTCGTGACGGCGGCGACGGTGAACGGCGACGTCGAGCGCGCACTCGAGGCTGGCGGCCGACTCGGCTACGACACGCGGGCGGTTCGCGCGCGGGTTCGCGAGAGTCTCGCAGTCGCCGCCCGTACCGTCGTCGAGGAGACCGGGACCGACGGGCGAGCACCGGCCGGGGTGTTCGCTACCGGCGGCGCGGTCGCGATGGCCGTCTTCGACGCGCTCGAGGCGTCGGCGCTCGAACTCACCGGCGACGAACTCGAGGAGGGGATTCCGCTGGGGCGACTCGCGGACGGCCCGGCGGCGGGAACACCGGTCGTGACGAAAGCCGGCGGCTTCGGCTCCGGGTCGACAATTGGTATGGCGCTGAAGCGCCTGGGTCGAGGTGACGAACCCCAATGAACACGTACACGGTCGGGATCACGATGGGCGATCCGGCAGGGATCGGTAGCGAGATCGTCGCGAGCGCGTACCCACACCTGCTCGAGCGGCGCTTCGAGGTGGCGGGTCGCGAGGGGGCGATCAGGCCCGTGGTGATCGGCGACGCGAGCGTCGTCCGCGCGGGCATCGAGGCGGCCGGGAGCGGTCTCGGAGTCGACGCGCTCGCGTCGGTCGCCGACGCCCGGCGCGATCCGGCGGCGATTCCGGTGCTCGACCTCGCGAACGTCGACGGCGAACTCGAGTACGGCGTCGTCCGCGAGACCTACGGCCGGGCGAGCCTCGAGTACGTCGAGCGCGCGATCACGCTCGCGCTCGCGGGTGAGATCGACGCCATCACGACCGCGCCGATTCACAAGCAGGCGACGGGACGCTCGGGCAGCGAGTTCGCCGGCCACACCGGGATGCTCGCCGCCCGCACCGACACCGACCGCTACTCGATGCTGCTCGTCGAGGGCGACCTCCGCGTGAGCCACGTGAGTACGCACGTCCCGCTTCGCGAGGCCTGCGAGCGCGTGACCCGCGAGTCGGTCCTCGAGACCATCCGGGTGACCGAGCGCGGACTGGCCGACCTGGGAGTCGACGAGCCAGCTATCGCGGTCGCGGGGCTGAACCCGCACGCGAGCGACGGCGGCTTACTCGGCGAGACGGAGGCGCAGGAGATCGAACCCGCCGTCGCGGCCGCCCGCGAGGAGGGCATCGACGCCCGCGGGCCGGAGCCACCGGACACCGTCTACGTCGCGGCCGCCCGCGGCGCGTACGACTGCGTCGTCTCGATGTACCACGACCAGGGACACATTCCGATCAAGATGCTCGGCTTCTCCGGCGGAGAGACGACGACCGTCAGCGGCGTCAACGTCACCATCGGTCTCCCCATCGTGCGCACGAGCGTCGACCACGGGACGGCCTTCGACATCGCGGGCGAGGGCGTCGCCTCCGACCGGAGCCTCCGCCAGGCGACCGTACTGGCCGCGGAGATGGCGGCCAGACGGCTCGAGCGGAGAGTGAACGCTGAGGGGCGCCGATGAGCGAGTTTCCGATCCCCACAGCCGAGACCCTGCAGGCGACGACCGACGCGACGTTCGCAGACCTCCCACTCGTCGCCCACGCGAGGCGCCACCGCGAGGTCGAGCGCATCGACGACGTGGCGGCGGCGACCCGCACGGCACTCGCCAACATCGACCGTCTCGAGGACCTCGCGCCCGGATCGACGGTCGGACTCACCGCTGGGAGCCGCGGCATCCACGATTTGCCCGCCGTGCTCGAGACCGCCGTCGTGGCGCTCCGAGAGCGAGGTCTCGAGCCGGTCGTGCTCGCCGCGATGGGCAGCCACGGCGGGGCGACCTCGGCGGGCCAGCGCGAGACGCTCGCGGCGCTCGGGGTCACCGAGTCGCGTCTCGGCTGTGCGATCCACAGTTCGATGGCGGTCGAGGAGGTCGGCCGCGACGGACTCGACCGGCCAGTGTACGCCGCCCGCGACGCGCTCGAGACCGACGCCGTCCTGCTCGTAAACCGCGTGAAACCCCACACCGACTTCTCTGGACTCGTCGAGAGCGGCCTCTGTAAGATGGCGGTGATCGGTCTCGGAAACCACCGCGGTGCCGAGTCGCTGCACAACGCCGGGCTGGCGGCGGACTTCAGCGAGGTGATCCAGGAACGCGCACGGATCTTGCTCGAGGAGACGCCCATCGTCGGCGGGATCGCGCTCGTCGAGAACGCCCGCCACCGCGCGCACCTGATCGAGGGGATTCCCGCCGAGCGCATCCTCGATCGCGAACCCGTACTCCTCGAGCGCGCCCGCGAGACGCTGGCGACGCTGCCCGTCGAGGACCTCGACCTCCTGATCGTCGACGAACTCGGCAAGGACGTTTCGGGGACCGGCATGGACACGAACGTCCTCGGGCGCACCTACTTCCACGGCGAGGACGAACCCGACGCGCCGTCGATCACGCGGGTCTACGCCCGCTCGATCACCCCCGCCTCCCACGGCAACGGGATCGGGATCGGTCTCGCCGATTTCGTCCACCGCGACGTGCTCGCGGACCTCGCCGTCTCCGACATGTACGTCAACATCGTGACCAGCGGCGAACCCCGCCGGGCGAAACTGCCGTTCGTCGTCCCCGACGACGAGACGGCGCTCCTGCTCGCGTGTTCGACCACCGGTGTCGCCACTCCCGAGGAGCTTCGGTTCGCGCGGATCCAGAACACGCTCGAGCCGGACTCGCTGGTGGTTTCCGAACCCGTCGCGCGCGAACTCGAGAGCCACCCCGAGGTGACGGTCGGTGAAGTACGCCCGCTCGAGGTGTGTGAGGGACGATTGGAAGAAGCGTGGTGGAACAGTCAGCAGAACGAGACGGTGTAACGACGATGGACGAAGACGACCTACCACGAATCACTGACCTCTCGTCGCTCGAGCCGGAGAACTTCAAAGTACGGAACACAGCGTTCCTCTTAGGAGACAGCCACTACGACAACATATACAACGAATCGCAGACAGAGCTTCGACGACAGATCTGGGGAGTCCGAAACGGAGATTACTCCGAGTCAGCGTCATCAGCCAACGCGTCGTAGAAGTCCTCGTTCTCCTCGACGTCACGCGCCATCTCTCGCTCTGCCTCCCAGTTCATTGTAGGTAGTACTCGAGCTGGCTGTGTGACATCCTCCCCGCCGTAAACGGCGGGGCTTCCCACAAGCTGAGGCTTGCTGGTTTGGGAGATTTACGGTTTAACATCCCCGAGGGAATGCTGGCAGTGCCACGCTACCGTTACCCCTATCCACCGTCGAGAAGACGGGGATTCAGGGTTATCTTGTGCTTCCTGCACCCTGTTCGTCTCTTGGAAGGGGTGCCTTCCATGACGAAAGGGCGAATCCCGATATTGTCTCATTGGGATAGGGCGGATAGACCGCCTCGGTTAGCATTTAGTACGCTGTGGAACCTCTTAAAACTACGTTCGGGCGCTGTATCCCCGCGCTGAAGCGCGAGGTTTTAGCGCCCTACTTCGCTTGAGATAATACCTGTTGTTTCGGCCACGTGCTATTCGAACACGGGCGAGTCGTCCTCGAGCGCCTCCACGTCGCGGACGAGCTTCCGAACGTCCTCAGGAAACAGCGCGACCTGCACCTCGTTGCCGTCGTCGTCTTCGAAGACGAGTTTGACGCGCTTATCGCCGAACTCGCGGGTCTCCGCCGCCTCTACGTCGAAGAGCTTGACCGTCGCCGACTTCGTCGCCGGGCCGACGTTCTTGAACGCACCGTCTTTGAGTTCGAGCATGAACTGATCGATGTCGAGCGTCAGCATGGCCGACGGTTCGGGAAGCGAGTATAAAGGGCCACGGCTCGAGAGCGGGTGGCGCAGGTGAGAGAGCGGGCTGCGCTCGAGCGACCCGGATCGAAGTTGCACGTTTTTAGTACCGAACAGCCGTAGACGGGAGTGGATCATGCAACTCACCTGGCACGGTCACTCGACCTGGCACGTCACCGTCGGCGACACCGACCTGCTGATCGACCCCTTCTTCGACAACCCGAAGACGGATCTCGAGGCCGCAGACCTCGACACACCCGACTACGTGTTGCTCACGCACGGACACGCCGACCACATCGCCGACGCGGGGGCGTTCTCGGAGGCGACGCTGGTCGCGACGCCCGAACTCGTCTCCTACTGTCAGGAGGAGTTCGGCTTCGAGGACGCCGTCGGCGGGATGGGCATGAACATCGGCGGCACCGTCGAGTGTGGCGACGCCTTCGTGACGATGCACCGCGCCGACCACACGAACGGCATCATGACCGCCTACGACGTCGACGCCGGGATGCCCGGCGGGTTCGTCATCTCCGATACGGAGCCGATGCGCGGAGAGACCGAGGACGCGACGACCTTCTACCACGCCGGTGATACGGGTCTGATGAGCGAGATGATCGACGTCGTCGCCTCCTTCCTCAAACCCGACGCCGCTGCCCTCCCGATCGGCGATCACTTCACCATGGGACCGTGGCAGGCCGCCATCGCCACCGACTGGCTCGACGTCGACTACGCCTTCCCGATGCACTACGACACCTTCCCACCCATCGAACAGGATCCCGAGGAATTCGCACAGCTGGTCGACGACGCCGGCAGTGACGCCGAGGTCCACGTACTCGAGGCGGACGAGCCGTTCGACCTCGGTCCGTGAGACGGCCACGAAGACCAACGTTTACACTCTTCCTCGTTGAGGTCCAGACTGTATGGCGAAAGCAGTCACCACCATCTCCGAGGAAGGATTCAGTGCGACGAACGAGGTCCGCGAGTTCGAGGTCGACGTCGACGCCACCGGCGAGGAGGCCCCGGACACGCTCGAGGCGCTGCTCGCGGCCTACGGCTCGTGTTACGTCCCCGCCCTCCGCGTCGGCGGCCAGCAGCGCGGTGCCGACGACCTCGGCCGGATCGAAATCGACGTCACCGGCGAACTGAACGACGACGACAAACTCGAGTCGGTCAGCTTCGACATCAGCGTCGAGAGCGAGGTCGACGAGGAGACCGGCGAGAAGGTGATCGAGCGCGCCTTCGAACTGTGTAAGGTCCACGACGCGCTGAAAGACAGCCTCCACGCCGAGACGAGTTTCCAGGGCGGCGCGTTCTAGAGGCGAGTCGCCGCCGGAACTCGGCGACAGCGAGCGCGTTTCGAGCGACAGCGGAGACGACCCAACGGAGCCGCGGCGATGGCAAACGCTGATACCGCGCGTCCCGAATACCGTGTATGAGCAGCGACTCGTGGACCGACCGAATCGTCGGCGAGCGGATGGCGACCGACCGGGACTTCACCGCCCGGATCGCCGCCTCGCGCTTTTCGAGCCAGGAGTGGAGCCTGATCATGACGGCCACCGAGTTCGAACTCGAGAACCCCGACGACCCCGAGCAGGCACGCATCGTCGCGAACACCGAGAAGGTCAGACACGTCCTCCCCGAACTCGAGAACGTCCGCTCACAGCTAGGGGCGATGGGCGCAGAGACGAGCGGTGGCGGCTCGAGCGGCGGCGGTCTGCTCGACTCGCTCAAACGCACGCTCGGCTTCGGCGGCGAGGCGGGCTACGAGGCAGAACGCGAGGCCGCCGAGGAACTCACCGCCGAGTACGCACGCGAACTCCAGTCGACGCTCGAGGCGAACGGTCGCTTCGAAGAAATCTGTCGATTCGTCGCCGAGGAGTGAGGGGCGAAGTGGCAAATCCGTCACAGGCGGGGCGTGCGGCCAGCGTACGCAAGGAACGAGAGCCACAGCACCTTTAGGTGTCCCCACCCAGAGGAGGGTATGGCAGACGATATCGAGACGATCACGTTCACCATCGACTCCGGAGCCGACAGCGACGACGTCACGATTCCTGCGACGCTCGTCGAACTGCTCGCCGAAGGCGACCAGGGACCGGCAGAGACCGTCGGCGACATCGTGCTCCTCTCGTTCGCGAGTCGCGCCCACCACCTCGTCCACCACGGCGACGGCGTCGACGACGAGATCGAAGCCGCAGAGAGCGAAGCGATGGCCCTGTTCGAAGCGCGCTTCGGCGTCAGCTTCGCCGAGGCGACCGGCCACCACCACTGACGGCGACTCCACCGCACACGTACTCGAGCGTAGAGAACCGCGACGAACCGAGCAGAGGCTCGAGAGAGGGATGAGAACCGCTCAGACACTCGCGAGCGGAGCGTCTACCGCACCGAGTGCAGGGAGTGGGTCGTCGGATTCGCCAGCAGGTGACTCGTCCGGAGCGGGGTCGGCTGGCTCGTCGGGTCCACCTCCGGGTGCGTCGGATTCTCCATCCGCCGGGTCGTCCGGTCCGCCGTCCGCTGGCGCATCCGGCTCGCCCGCCTCGTTCTCGCCGGGGGCATTTTCAGGCACGCCGGGATCCTCTTCTCCAGGCTCACCAGGCTCTTCTTCTGGCACTTCTCCAGGCTCACCAGGCTCTTCTTCTGGCACAGGATCGTCACCTGGAAGCTCGTCGGGAATCTCGGGCTCGGTGATCGAAACCGTCACCGACGCGCTGTCGTTCGCACTCGAGACCGTCGCCGTGTACTCACCCGCGTCAGCCTCGCCCGTCTGATAGGAGAGCGAGACGACGTTGCTCTCACCGGGATCGAGTGTGAGCGAGTCGGTGTCGACGACCGTGTCACCGAGTGAGAGCGTAAGCGCCTGGGTGCCGTCTTCCTCGCCGACGTTCTCGACGGTGGCCGTCACCTCGAGCGTCTCGCCCGCCTCGACCGGAGCGTTCGTCTCGAGATCACCGATGACGAACTCCGCTGGCGCTGCGAGCGGGGCGATCTCGCCAGCGAGGTCCGTCTCGGCGACGGCTGGCTCGTCGTAGCCGTGTGCCTCCAGGCCGACCACCCAGACGAGCCGTTCGTCCTCGCTCTCGGGAATCCACTGGACCGTGAACGTCCCCTCGCCGGGCTCGAGCGTCGTCGGCGGCTCGATCCCGTCGGCGACGGTCCCCTCGACGAACTCGCTCGGGACCACCAGTGCAGCCTCGTTCGGGTTCTCGTAGCCGAAGGTGACGTCGATGCCGTCGCCGTCCTCGCGCTCGAGCGCCGCCTCGACGGAGAGTTCGGGCCGCTCGGGTCGGACATCCTCGAGACACGCCTCGGCGTCGGGGTTGGCCACCGGCTCGCCGAGACTTCCGTCCTCGGCTTCGAGTTCGACGGCGGTCAGCACCGACTGCGCGCCACCGTCGGTCTCACCGAAGACGCCCACGTCCTCGAGCTGGACGACGCGCGTGCCGTCGTCGCGCTCGACGGCGTCGGTCTCGGGACCGATCCGGAGGAGCGTCGCGTTCTCGCCGTCGGCGAACTCCTCCCAGGGAATCTCCGGCACCGACACGACCTCGCCGGTCCCTTCTGGGTCGTAGAACGCCTGGGTGTAGCGGACCTGCGAAACGTCACCCGTCACCTCCACGGCGGTACAGTTCAGGTACTCGAGTTCGGGGTCGACGGCCACCGCCTCGAGATCGTACTCGATCGACTCGTTCGCGAGCACCCCGTCGGTCTCGTCGGCACCCGTCTCGGTGTCGAGGTCGGTGTCGTCACCGAGTTCGTCGTCGGCCGCCTCGAGCGAGACCTCGACCGTCGTACGCTCTTCGATGGGTGGCTCGAGGTCGAGGGTGTAATTCTCGAGCGACTCGTTCGCCTCGTGCCCCTCGCTCTCGACACGCTCGCCGTCGTACTCGGCGACGAGGGTGTACCCGACCGACGCGGTCGCCTCGTCGACGGTGAGCGTGGTGCCGTCGCCGGTCTGGTCGTCCACGGCGAGCGTCGCCTCGGCGGGCGCTGGCTCGGGGTCCTCGAGGTCGTCGGGGTCATCCTCGACGGCCACCAGCGCGCTGGCCGTAATCGGCGAGCCACCCTCGCCAACGTACGGCTCGTCTTCCGCGCCGTCTTGCTCGACGTACTGGAACGACTCGTCGCCGGTCGTGTCGTGGTGGGCCACCGCGACCAGCGTCGCGTTCTCCTCGAGCGGTTCGTCGAGGTCGATCTCGACCGACTCGTGGTCGCCTGGCTCGAGGTGCGCCGAGACGCCGCGGACGCTCTCGACAGGGTCACTGGCGAAGACACCCTCGTAGATGGCGACGAACCCACCCGCCGAGAGGGTGGCCGACTCGACGACGACGGTCTCACCCGCCGAGACCTGCTCGTCGAACGTCAGCGACGCCTCACCCTCGCGTTCGTCGACCTCGTCGGCCTTCTCGCGGGCGTCTGCGTCGGCGTAGGTCTCGATCTCGGCAGGCTCTTCGAGCGCCTCCGCGACCGCGTGCGCGGTCGTGTCTTCAGCCGTCGACTGAGCGAGTACCTGCAGTTGCGTGACGCTCACGCGCTGGTACTGGACCGCCTTCGCCGTCGCCAGAGACGCCCCGCTGGCGGCGTACTGGATCTGTTCGACCGTCGCCTCCTGGTGGGCGACGAGTGCGCCACCGGCCGCGCCCTCGGCGAGCGCCTGCACCTGGACGACGGTGACGACCTGCATCTGGACGACGGTACCGTGTCCAGCGCCGAAGGCCGCGGCCTGGACCTGCGTAACCTCGACGACCTGGTGCTGGACCGCCGCCGTGACCGCGCCCTTCGCCGCACCCAGCGCCGCCGACTGCGTCTGGCTGACCGTCACCTGCTGGTACTGGACGAGCACCCCACCGCCAGCACCAACCGCTGCCGCCTGAATCTGTTCGACCGACGCCTCCTGGCTCTGCGTGATCGCCCCCGTCGCCGCACCGAAGGAGGCCTCCTGAATCTGCGTGACCGACACCCGCTGGAGCTGCGCCAGCTCGAGACGGCCCAGCCCCTCGAGCGGTCCCTTCGCTCCGCCGCGTGCGGCCGCCTGCGTCTGCTCGACGGTGACCGTCTGCGTCTGGACGAGCGCACCGCCCGCCCCGCCCATCGCGGCTTTCTGAACGCCCTTGATCGACACCCGCTGGTACGCCTCGACCTCGACGATCTGTTCCCCTTCGAGGACGACTCCCTCGAGCGCACCCGCCGCCCCGCCCGCCGCCGCGTGCTGGACGTGCTCGAGCGTGACGCGCTGGCGCTGCTCGACGGTGAGTTTCTGGTACTGCTCGAGGACGCCGTAGACGGCACCCTGTGCGGCCTCCTGGGTCTTGCCAACGTTGGCGACGTCCTTCTCACCCGCCTCGTAGACACTGCCCGCTGCGCCACCGCGCGTCGCGACCTGAAGCTGTTCGACGGTCACCTCCTGCTTTTGGGTCTGAGCGACCGCCCCGTGGGCCGCCCCCCACGCGCCGCTCTGGAGCTGGGTCGCGTTCGCCTGCTGGTACTGTGAGAGCGCGCCGTCGGTCGCCCCGACGACGACGGCCTGCGTCTGCGAGACGTTCACTGCCTGGTGAGCGACGAGCGCGCCGTGGACCGACCCCTGGACCGCCGCCTGCACCTGTTCGACGTCGGCCTCCTGGTGCTGGGCGACGCCTGCCTCGGCCGCCTCGAGTACGGCAGCGCGCTGTTCCTGGCTCACCTCGACGCCCTGTGCCTGGACGAGCGCGATTCCCTCCTCGACACCCGCCTCTACGCCGTCGGTCTGCGTCGCGGTGAGCGAGCCAGCGCCGGCGTCGTGAGCCGTCGAGTCCGCCTCGACGGTGCCGAGCGACGCCAGCGGCTCGAGCGGAACCTGGGTGAACCCGTTCGCCGCCGTCGACGCGGCGGCCGGCGTCCCGGCAGTCGACTCGGGGCGTTCGTCGTCACCGGCTTCGACACCGCTCGGCCCGCCGGCTCCAGCGCCGCCGAGCAACGGAAGGACGACGATACTCGAGGCGACCGCGACGGCGACGGCCACGGTGAGCGCGACGCCGAACCCGCGTCGTGTGTTCATGGCCGCACTCGCCCCACAGAGTGGCTCCCTCGCGTCCTCTCCGCTCGCTTCCACCGCGTGCGACACCGTTTGCTAACCAGCGACATATGTCAACGCGTGTCGATGCGAGTCGGCGCATAAGCGACGCCGGTCGTTTCAGTTAGAAACGCGAGACAATCACCGCTTAGCGAGACCACAGGCTCCGGCCGGTGACTCGAGACTGGTGCTGAGACGGCGGTCGGACGCGAGCGCGGCGTACAGATTCGGCCACCCACGGGACCGCAGATCGACACGAGAGCTGACAGGAAGTCCGGTGTTGGCACGCAGAATCGGGGGTCAGCCAGGGCCGGTCTGGGAGAGCCGATCAGGGGGACTCGAACACCGGACGAAGCCGCCCGTCGGAGCGGAGACCGTAAACCGAATAGTTCATTTCGGTTTACGAGAGACGAGCGGTATGGAAACAGAGGGGCAGTCGGTCGACCTCGTCGGCGCGAGCGTGGTTCGTCCGTTCGCGCGTGCGGCGATTCTGGCAGCACTGATGGGGGCGACGGCGCTGGTGGCGATTCCGTACCCGCTCTCGCCTGCACCGGTGACCCTGCAGATACTCGTCGTCTTCCTCGTGGGGCTCTACCTGGGTCCCTACTGGGGCGGCTTCTCGATGGTGCTGTACCTCACCGCCGGTGCGGCGGGGGCACCGATCTTCTCGCACGGGAACGCCGGCGTCGGCTACCTGTTCGCCGAGACCGGCGGCTTCCTCTGGTCGTTCCCGCTCGCCGTCGTCCTCGTCGGACTCTTCGTCCACGGCACCCACGGATTGCGAGACCCCGGCGAGGTCTCCCTCCCGGTCATCGCCGTCGCCCTCACGTGCGCGATGGTACTCATGTACGCCGCCGGAACCGCCTACTACGCGTGGCTGATCGGCATCGGTCTCGTCGAAGCCGCCTTCGTCATGGCGATTCCGTTCGTTCCGGCCGACCTGCTCAAGATGGCCGCCGCGGTCGCCATCGTCCGCGCAGGCGTGATCGATCCGACGTGAGCAGCCGTCACCCCCACCGACCAGCCGACCAGCCACCATGATCGAATTTCGCGACGTTACCTACGCCTTCGAGGAGGTCCCCGCACTCCGGTCGATCTCCCTCGAGATTCCAGACGGTGAGTTCCTCGTCCTCGTGGGAGCCAACGGCAGCGGGAAAACGACGCTCCTTCGCCACTGCAACGGTCTCCTGACGCCGACGGACGGAACCGTCCTCGTCGACGGCACACCCGTCGAGACCGACCTCGTCGCCGCCCGCTCGAGCGTCGCCATGGTCTTTCAACACCCGCGCGATCAGTTCGTCGCCGCGACCGTCGGCGCGGACGTCGCCTTCGGTCCCGAGAACCTCGGTCTCTCGAGAGCGGAGATCGACCGCCGGGTGACGGACGCACTCCGTGCGGTCAACCTGGCCGGCCGGGCGGACGAACGGATCGACGCGCTCTCGGGCGGTGAGCAGTCGCGCGTGGCCATCGCCGGCGCGCTGGCGATGGGACCGACCCACCTCGTCCTCGACGAACCGTTCACCGGTCTCGACGACCCCGCCAGACGGTCGGTGCTCGGCCACCTCGAGTCGCTCTCGAACGCCGGGACTGGAGTGATCGTCGCGACCCACGACGTGCGCGACCTCGCCGCGCTCGCCGACCGCGTCGTCGCGATGAGCGAGGGACGAGTCGTCGTCGACGACGCGCCGGCGCGGGCGCTGGCCGAACTCGAGGGTCTCGGTGTTCGCGTTCCCGACGGCGTAGAGACGGGCCGCGCTCGCGGAGACGAGCGCTGAGTCGATGGTGGTCTACGAACCCGACGAGACGCTCGCCCACTGCCTCGATCCGCGCTCGAAACTCGCCTTCCAGTTCGGGTTCGCGTTCACCGCGCTCGCACACACGACGCCGTCCGCACTCGTCGCGCTCACCGCCCTCACCGCCGTCGTTCTCGTGAGCGCTCGCGTGGCGCTCGGACGGACGCTGTACGCCTACCGGATCCCCATCGTCGTCCTCGCAGTGGGACCGCTGCTCGCGGCGCTCACCCTCGGTGCCCCCTGGGTCGAGCCAGCGGCCGCGGTCGACCCCGCGTTCGCGAGCTACCGCGTCCTCCTGATCTTGCTCGTCAGTGCCGCCTACGTCCGCTCGACGCCGGTTCGTGACTCCAGAGCCGCGATTCAGCGGACCGTACCCGGGAGGGCCGGCCGCCTGCTCGCCACCGGCGTCGCCCTCGTCTTCCGGTTCCTCCCCGTGATCACGGCCGACCTGCGGACGATTCGCGAGGCGATGGCCGCCCGACTCGGCGACGAACGCAGTGCGCTCGAGCGCGCGGGCACCATCGGTCTCCTCGGTCTCTCGCGGGCGTTCGAGCGGGCGGATCGGCTCTCGCTGGCGCTGCAGGCACGCTGTTTCTCCTGGAACCCGACGCTGCCACACCTCGCCTTCACGCGCCTCGACGCGCCGGTACTCGCGCTCGCGGTAGTGCTCGTGGCGTCGGCAGCCGTCTGAACTCACCGGCGCTCGCTCGCGAGTGCGTAGCCGCGAGCGACCCGGCGCGTGGCGACGAGCGCCGTGTAGCCGCCGACGAACGCCCCGACGACGGTGAGCGCGCTCGAGGCACCGAGCAAGCCACTCGAGAGGGTTACCCCGACGAGCGCGAGGACGAGCCCCGAACACCAGCCCACGAAGTATCCGGCGTGGGTCGCGACGGGCGAGAGCGTCGAGAACCCGGCTCGAAGCGACCCCGCCGTGGCGTAGTTCGCGAGAGCGATGGGGAGCAGATACGCCGCGACGGCGAGCGTAGCGAGGACGGCCGTCGAACCGGCGAAGACGACGAAGACGTCCGCGCCGGTCGGTTCGCGTGCCGTCTCGAGCAGCAACCGTACCGTGACGAGCACGATGGCCACCGGCCCGGCGGCGTAGGCGACGGTGAGCACCGCTGCGCCGAGGCTGCGAGCGAGGAGCGAGCGCTCGAAGACCGGCGGCGGGGTGCGTTCGCCACCCGCGACGAGCACCGACGCCAGGTAGCCGACCAGCGGGACCAGCGCGAGTACGGGGAGGGCAATCGCGTGGAGGAAGACGCAGAGCCAGGCCGCCAGCACCGCCTTCTCGCCCGTACGGCCACGGGCCGGATATCGGAGCGCCTCGAACATACTCAGCGGTCAGATGTGGCCCCGTCCCACATATCAAAATCATTGTCCATAATCGGAGAATTGTTTCGCCGTATCGACATATATTTCAACGAAAGTTTCCAAGGGTAATAGCATGGTCGATACACGGACCCTCACACGCCGCCGATACGTACTCACGACTGCGACGCTCGGGTCGCTCGCGCTCGCCGGCTGTACCGACGACGAAGACGGCGATGACGACGACGGTGCGGGCGGCGACGGCGACCTCGAGATCGTCCACTGGTGGACCGCCGGTGGCGAAGAGGAGGCGCTGACGGCGCTGTTAGATGGGTTCGGCGAGGAACACCCGGAGATCGAGATCGAAAACAATCCCGAACCCGGTGGCGCAGGCGCAGCGATCGACGCCGCGATCCAGACGCGCGTCATCGACCAGGACCCACCGAGTACGTTCCAGATCTGGCCCGGCGAGGCACTCAGGCCCTACACCGACGCCGACGCGCTCGAGGACGTGAGCCACGTCTACGACGAGGACGCCGAGGACGCCTACCTCGAGTCGGTGCTCGATGCCGCCAGCCCCGAGGGCGAGGTCGTCTCGGTGCCGATCAACATCCACCGGCTGAACAACGTCTTCTACAACGTCGAGGCCGTCGACGACGCGGGCATCGACGTCGACGACATCGACTCACCCGAAGACCTCCTCGACGCGTTCGCCGCGGCCGACGACGCGGGCTACACCGGACTCGCCCAGCAGACCCAGGAGCCATGGGGCGTCCTCCAGCTCTGGGAGGTCGTCTTCACGGGCCAACACGGCGTCGACGCCTTCGAGTCGTTCCTCGCGGGAGAGACCGCCGACCTCGAAGACGAGATTCACGAGTCGCTCACCCTCGTCGAGGAGTACAGCGAGTACTTCAACGAGGACGCTGGCTCGGTCGGCTGGGACGAGGCCAACGCCGACGTCATCACCGGCGACGCGGCCTTCCACCACAACGGCGACTGGGCCGCCGGCCAGTACCAGGCCGAGGGCGACGACTTCGAGTACGGCGAGGACTGGGACTACATCGCCTTCCCCGGCACCGACGACGTCTACACCATGGTGATGGACTCGTTCGTCATGCCCTCGAACAACCCCACCCCCGACGCGACCGAGGCGTTTCTCACCTACTGCACCTCGGTCGACGCCCAGGAACGGTTCAACCCACTCAAGGGATCGATCCCGCCGCGGACTGACGTCCCGACCGACGAGTTCCCCGACTTCTCGCAGGACCAGATGGACGACTTCGAAGCCTCGAGCGAACAGACGGTCTCGATCGCCCACGGCAGTGGCCTGAACCCGGAGCAGTCGAGCGAAGTCGAAGAGACCTTCGCCGTCTTCACCGACAACTGGGACCCCGACGAGACGACCCAGGAACTGATCGACATCTTCTGATCGGGACACACTCGATGGGACCAGACATCGCCGCGGCGCTCGCCCGCCTCCGTCGCCAGCGACGGCCACCGGAGCAGCAGGCACGCACCGACGGCGGCCTCGACGAAGGAAGCGCGAAGGCACCCGTGAGCCCGGTTTCGAAGCTCTGGTACAGCGACGCGGTCCAGGCGATTCCGTTCTGGCTGCCGCCCGCGCTCCTCATGGGCTGGTTCGTCTACGGCGCCGTCGGCTGGAACCTGCTCATCTCGTTGACCGACTGGAGCGGTCTCGGCCAACCGGAGTACACGAGCCTCTCACTCGAGATGTACCGTGAACTGCCGGGCGACCGCTCCTTTCGCGCGGCGTTTCGAAACACGGTGATCTTACTCGTCGCGTTCACCGGCGTCTCACTCGCCATCGGTCTCGTCCTCGCCATCCTCGTCGACCGGGACATCCGCTTCGAGAACACCTTCAGGACCATCTACCTCCTGCCGATGGCGCTCTCGTTCGTCGTCACCGCCATCTTCTGGTCGTGGATGTACAACCCGACGACCGGGACGATCAACGTGGTCTTGCGAGGGATCGGTCTCGACGTACTCGCGAGCGACTGGATCGGCAATCCACGCACACGCCTGTGGGCGATCATCTTCGCGCTCACCTGGCAGTTCAGCGGCTACGCGATGGTCGTCTACCTCGCCGGTCTGCGTGCGATTCCCGACGAACACTACGAGGCGGCGAAAGTCGACGGCGCGAGCACGCTCCGGATGTACTGGCGCGTCATTATCCCCCAGCTCAGCGCCGCGACGGTGTCGGCCGTCGTCGTCCTCATGGTGTTCGCGCTCAAGGCGTTCGACTTCATCTTCGTCATGTTCGGGGACAACCCCGGGCGCTCGGCAGACATCCTCGCCGTGATGATGTTCCGCGTCGCCTTCTCCCGCGCCCAGTGGGCCTACGGTGCGGCCGTCGCGACCGTCCTCTTCGTGATGGCCCTCGCCATCGTCGCCCCCTACCTCTACGTCCAGTACCGACGGGGTGCCCTCTGAGATGACTGCCACGCTCGAACGAGACGGGAGACACCAGCCCAGAGAGACCGACGAGGTGCGCCAGCGATGAGCGACGACACAGTGAAACCGACGACGGACCCCACGCGAGCAGACACGCGACTCGACGGTGTCGACCTCGAACGCATCTCCCTCTACGCCATCCTGTGTGGCCTGATCGCCTTCTACCTCTCGCCGCTGTGGAGCGGGCTGACGACCGCGTTCAAGACCCAGTCGGCGTTCGTCCGGACGAGTCCGCTCGCACCACCGATGCCGGAGGGGTTCACGCTCGAGCCGTGGGAGCTCGCGTTCGCGACGATGCAGGGTGGCCTGCTCAACAGCGTCACCTTCGTCCTCCCGGCGACGGTGCTCTCGGCGACGCTCGGGAGCCTCGCCGCCTACGGACTCACGAAGCTCTCCTGGCGCGGCCAGGTGGCCATCCTCGTCCTCTTCCTGGCGGGTGTGTTCCTCCCCTACCAGTCGGTACTCGTTCCGCTCCGCCAGTTCTGGTCGGCCGTCGACGTCGCGGGGTTGCTCTCGTTCGCGCCGTTTCTGGCGAACCGTGCGGACCTGATCGAGCTGACGATCACCCACACCGCCTACGGCGTCCCCATCTGTACGATCCTCTTTCGCTCGTACTATCTGGCGATGGACGACGCGATGATCGAAGCGGCGAAACTCGACGGCGCGAGTCCGTTCACTATCTACCGGCGGATCGTCCTCCCGCTCTCCGCGCCGATGTTCGCCGTCGCGCTCATCTACCAGTTCACCCAGGTCTGGAACGACCTGCTGTTCGCGCTCGTCCTCGTCACCAGCCGGTCGAACTACGTCGTCACCCAGTCGCTGAACGTCCTCCAGGGCTCGATGGTCCAGGAGTACAACATCCAGATGGCGGGCGCGTTCATCGCTGCCTTACCCACCATCGTCGTCTACGTCGTCTTCGGCAGACAGTTCGCCAAGGGCATCACCGGCGCATCCTGAGAGAACACACATGGCACCACTCACACTCGAACACCTGACGAAACGCTTCGCAGACGGCGACGACGAGATCGTCGCGGTCGACGACGTCTCGATAGAGATCGAAGACGGCGAGTTCCTCGTCCTCGTCGGTCCCTCCGGCTGTGGCAAATCCACCACGCTCCGGATGATCGCCGGTCTCGAGACGATCACCGAGGGAACGATCGCCATCGGCGACACCGTCGTCAACGACCAGCCTGCCCAGCACCGGAACATCGCGATGGTGTTCCAGAACTACGCGCTCTACCCGCACATGACCGTCCGGCAGAACATGCGCTTCGGACTCGAGGAGTCGACCGACCGCTCGAAAGCCGCGATGAACGAGACGGTCGAGGAGACCGCCACCCTCCTCGAGATCGACGACCTCCTCGAGCGCAAACCCCGGGAACTCTCCGGCGGCCAGCAACAGCGCGTCGCCCTCGGGCGAGCCATCGTCCGCGACCCCGACGTCTTCCTGATGGACGAACCGCTCTCGAACCTCGACGCCAAACTCCGCTCGGGGATGCGCATGGAACTCCAGCGCCTCCAGGCCGACCTCGGCGTCACCACCGTCTACGTCACCCACGACCAGACCGAGGCGATGACGATGGGCGACCGCATCGCCATCTTAGACGGCGGCCGCCTCCAGCAGGTCGCCACCCCGCTCGAGTGTTACCACCGCCCGACGAACCGCTTCGTCGCGGGCTTCATCGGCGAGCCTTCGATGAACTTCGTCGACGTAACGCTCGAGGACGGCCACCTCGTCGGCGGCGGTCTCACCTACCCCCTCTCGGCGGCGACCCGCGAGAACCTCCAGGGCCACACCGACCTCACCCTCGGCGTCCGCCCCGAAGACATCGAGATACGCGAGGGCGAGACCCCCGGCCACCACGAGGTCCCCGTCTCAATCGAGGTCGTCGAACCGATGGGCGACGGCAACAACCTCCTGGTCGAACTCGTCGACGGCGAGACGACGCTCACCGTCACCGTCGACGGCATGCGCCACGTCGAACCCGGCGGGCGCTCCCTCGCGCGGATTCCCGAGTCGGCGATCCACCTGTTCGCTCGAGCCACCGGCGAGGCGCTGCACAACCGGGAAATCGAAGACGAGACGGCGCTGCTCGGGCCGCAGGGCTGAAACAGGCGGGACATCTCGAGAAGAGAGGCACGGGATTTGAACCACGGTCGCAGCGGAGCTGCTCCCTGATTCAAATCCCTCCACGGCTCGCTTCGCTCCTCACGTCCGTTCGTCGCAGAAGACAAGCCGGTGGAGGGATTTGAACCCTCGACCTAATCCTTACGAAGGATTCGCTCTGCCAGCTGAGCTACACCGGCGCTACTTGATATAGGTTCGAAACCGGCCATAAGGATTGCGAATCGCACCCGGCGTGTGCGGCGGTGACAGGCCGGTCACGAACGCTCGAGTGAGACGTCGAGACAGACGTTTAGCTCGTGGGGGGCGTAGGATCGGACTACGCGCCGCTCGGTGACCGACACCTCGTAGTCGGGTTCGGCCGCGACACGAATCGCGCGCTCGCCGGGACCGAAGGGGTCGTCCTCGTGCTGGATGTCGTAGTAGTGGAGCGTACACCGCTCGCCGGCGAGCGTGACGGCCGACTCGAGGAACTCGTCGGCGCTGTGAGGCAGGTTCATCACGAGGCGGTCGGCCCAGTGTTCGTACTCGGGGGCCACCTCGCGAACGTCGGCACAGATGGCCGTCACCCGATCTGTGACGTCGTTTCGCCGGGCGTTCTCGCGGAGGTACTCGATGGCGCGCTCGTTTACGTCACAGCCGACACACGCCGCGCCGCGTTTCGCGAACGGGATGACGAACGGGCCCACACCCGCGAACATGTCGAAGGCGCGTTCGCCCGCGGCCACCTGCTCGGCGACCCGGTGGCGCTCGGTGGCGAGTCGCGGCGAGAAGTACACCTCGGCCAGATCGAGCGCGAACGTACAGCCGTACTCGCGGTGGAGGACCTCGGTGCCCTCACCGGCCAGAACGGTCCACTCGCGCACGCGGGTCTCACCCGAAATCGCCGACGCCTTGTCGAGGACGGTCTCGAGCGGCAGGTCCGAGTCGACGATGGCCCGCGCGATCGTCATCGCTCGCTCGGGGTCGTCCTCGTCGAGGAGCGCGACCTCGCCGATGCGCTCGTAGGAGGGTTCGTACCCGAGGAGGTCCGCCGGGCGCGTCAGCGTCTCGCGGACCGGGGCGGCGTAGTCGACGACTTCGGCCCCCGAGAGCGCCTCGAGCGCCGCCTCGGGGTCGGCCACTGGCACGTAGAGCCAGCCGTCCTCGACGGTGATCTCGTAGCCGTCAGCGAGGAGGTTCGCCTCGGCCAGCGCCCGGCGGGTCGTCTCGCCGTCGGTCGGGCGAACGCGAACGCAGGGGACCTGCTCCATACCTCGAGTCGCCGCCGACGGGTCCTAACGCTGACGCTTTGGGCCAACTCGAAAGCTTCTACCGGCGGCCGCGTCTACGGCGACCATGCTCACGTTCATCGGTCTCGGACTCTACGACGAGCGCTCGATCACGCTCGAGGGCCAGGACGCGCTCCGGGCGGCCGACCGCGCCTTCGCCGAGTTCTACACCAGCCGACTGCTCGGCGCGACCGTCGCAGACCTCGAGCGCGCACACGGGATCGAGATCGAGGTCCGCGAGCGCGCGGGCGTCGAACGCGACCCCGAGGACATCCTGGCGGCCGCAGAGACCGACGACGTGGTCTTCCTCACCGCGGGTGATACGATGATCTCGACCACCCACGTCGACTTACGCCTGCGCGCCCACGAGCGGGGCATCGAGACGCGGGTGATCCACGGCGTGACCGCCCAGACGGCCACCAGTTCGCTCACCGGCTTACAGAACTACCGCTTCGGGAAGGCGACGACCCTGCCGTTTCCCTACGCTCACGGCGCAGACGGCCTGCCCTCGAGCGTCACCGAAACGATCGACGAGAACCGCGCGCGTGACCTCCACACGGTCGTCTACCTGGACATCAAGGTCGGCGACGAGACCGAGAACCGCCGGGCGGACAGTCCCGAACCCGAGGGCGACGAGTACATGACCGCCGACGTCGGTGCGAGCCTGCTCGCCGAGGAGTATCCCGACCTGACGGGCGTCGTCGTCGCCCGCGCCGGGAGTCCCGACCCGCTCGTCGAGGCGGGCCGATTGGCGGACCTCGCCACCCGCGAGTTCGGCGACCCGCTGCACCTCCTCGTGATTCCCGGCCACCTCCACCTACTCGAGGCCGACGCGCTGGTCGAACTCGCCGGCGCAGACCGTGAGACCCTCGAGATCGCCTGATCAGCCGACCGTGAGCATCCCCTTGACGACCGCCTCGCGTTTCGAGCGTTCGAACGCCGCCGTCACCTCCGCGAGCGGCGCTTCGAAGTCGATCAGTCCGGCCACGTCGACGCGGCCGTCGGCGAGCAGCGAGACGGCCGTCTGGTAGGTGTTCGCGAAGCGCATCGTCCCGACGACGTCGAGTTCGCGGGTGACGATCTCGAGCACGTCGAGGGGAATCTCCGCCTCGGGGGCGAGACCGACGAAGGCGACGGTGCCGCCGGTTCGGACCGCCCCCAGCGAACCCTGGATCGCCGACGGCGCACCCGACGCTTCGATCACCACGTCGACGCCCCGGCCGTCGGTCCAGGCGTCGACGGCCGTCTCGAGGTCGTCGTCGGCGACGTTCACCACGCCGTCTGCCCCTCGCTCGAGCGCGCGCTCGAGTTTCGCCGCGAGGACGTCGGCAACGTAGACCTCGGTCGCACCGCGGACGCGCGCGACGGCCATCGCGAGCAGGCCGATGGGACCGGCGCCGGTGACGAGCACCGAGTCGCCGACGCCGACGCCGGCGCGCTCACAGACGTGGAGACAGACCGACAGCGGTTCACAGAGTGCGCCCTCGGCCAGCGAGACCGAGTCGGGAAGCCGGTAGACGAAATCGGCGGGCCAGGTGAGGTACTCGACGAACGCACCGTCGTGCGGCGGCGTCGCCATGAACGTCACCTCGGGACAGCGGTTGTAGTGGCCACTCGAGCAGTGTTCACACCGGCGACAGGGGATGCCTGGCTCGAGCGTGACGCGGTCGCCGGGTTCGAGGTCCGTCACCGCCTCGCCGCAGTCGGCGACGACACCCGCGCTCTCGTGGCCGAGGACCAGCGGGTCCTCGACGACGTAGTCGCCGATCCGGCCGTGGTCGTAGTAGTGGACGTCAGAGCCACAGATGCCGACGCGCTCGAGCGCGACGAGCACCTCGGTGGGACCGGGTTCCGGCCGCGGCCGCTCTTCGAGGGCGAACTCGCCGGGTTCGGTGAGTACCGCCGCGCGCATGTCAGTCATAGACACGCCTTCGTGCGGTGTCGGGAAAAACGCGACTCTCGAGGCAGGGCTGGCTGGTGATCACAGGCCACGTGTCAGGCGAAAATTAGCAAGAACGGTATCGCGAGCGCAACGAGTGCGAGCGCACCGAAGACGTGTCGCCAGGTGCCGTACGGCGGTTCGTCCACGGGTCGGTGGCGACGGGTTCGCTCGTAGGCGGCCCACGCACCGAGTACGACGGCCAACAGCGCGAACGCCGCGGGCGCGAACATGACGAAACTCCAGCCGACGAGGACGGCGAACAGCCAGAAGCCGACCAGCGTCCCCGGAAGCGAGCCGCCCACCAGCGCCCCCGTCTCGAGGTCGAGTCCGACGCCGAGGAGGGCCGTCCCGGCCGCGACCAGCAGGAGCCACGCGAGCGGGAGGACGACCGAGAGGGCGTCACTAGCCGGCGCGAGCGCTGGTGCCCACCGCAGCAGGAACAACGAGCCAGCCGGAACGAGGACGCCAAAGCCGAACGCGCTCGTGAGTTCGACGGCGGCGGGTCTGTCGCTCATGGCAACAACTTGATAGAGAAGGAATAAATATGTGGTGGTCGGACGGAGATCAGTCCAGTCGCTCGAGGATCGCCTCGGTCACGTCGTCGGTCGACGCGTCGCCGCCGAGGTCGGGGGTCCGTGGCCCATCTTCGAGGACGCCCTCGACGGCCGCACGCACCGCCTCGCCCTCGGCGTCGTGGCCGAGGTACTCGAGGAGCATGGCCGCGGAGATGATCGTCGCCGCGGGGTTCGCGATGCCCTGGCCAGCGATGTCGGGGGCGGAGCCGTGGACGGGTTCGAACAGGCCGCGCTCGGGACCCAGGTTCGCACTCGGGAGCATGCCCAGGCCGCCGACTAGACCCGCCGCGAGGTCGGAGAGCACGTCACCGGCGAGGTTCGGACAGACGACGACGTCGAACTGCGTCGGGTCGAGACAGACGTGGGTGGCGAAGGCGTCCATCAGCACCTCTTCGGTCTCGACGCCGCGCTCGTCGGCGACGGCGAGGACGGCATCGCGGAAGCGGCCGTCGGTCTCGCGCATCACGTTCGCCTTGTGAGCGACGTGGAAGCCGTCGTAGTCGCCGTCTTCGACGAAGTCGCAGGCGAACTCGGCCAGCCGTTCCGAGGCGGAGGTCGTCACGACGCGCGTCAGCGTCGAGAGGTCCTCGCTCAGTCGGTCCTCGTGGCCCGAGTAGACGCCCTCGGTGTTCTCGCGTAAGAAGACGAGGTCCGTCTCGGGGCGTAAGGCGTCGACGCCGGGGTAGGCCGTCGCGGGCCGGACGTTGACGAACGAGTCCACCGCCTCCCGGAGCGGGAGAATCACGTCCGCCGCCGTCTCGCCCGCCGCGCCGAACAGCGTCGCGTCCGTCGAGGCCGCCAGCTCGTAGGTCTCGTCGGGCAGCGCCTCGCCCGTCTCGGCGTGTACGTGGTCGCCCGCGTCCGCCTCGTGGAAGACGAAGTCGATGTCGAGCGCCTCGAGGACGGCTACCGCGGCTGGCGTCACTTCCTGACCGATGCCGTCACCGGGGATGACGGTGATCTCTGCTGTCATGGAGAGAGTTCGACGCGGCGGTGAAAAGAGCGTGTCGATGTGTGTGGCCGCTCGAGAACCGGCCGAAGTGCGAGCGTGCGGTCAGGCGCGCTCGCCGTCTTCGACGTAGGGCAGCGACGCCGCGGTCTTCTGCACTTCGCCCGCGTTGGCCTTCATCAGCGCGGTGGTGTCCCAGACGCCGTCGACGAGCGCCTTTCGCTGGGCGTCGTCGACGGTGACGTCGGCGGTCGTCCCGCCGTAGGTGACCGTCTCGGCGGCGACGTCGACGTCGATCTCGTCGTCGGGGTTCGCCTCGACCCACTCCTGGATGGTCTCGACGGTCTCGCTGTCGGCGGTCACCGTCGGAATGCCGAGTGCGAGACAGTTACCCGCGAAGATCTCCGCGAAGGACTCACCGATGATCGCGTCGATCCCCCAGCGCAGCAGCGCCTGGGGAGCGTGTTCGCGCGAGGAGCCACAGCCGAAGTTGGCGTTGACCGCCAGCACCGACGCGCCCTGGAAGCGCTCGTCGTTGAACGGATGCGCCTTCGGGTCGTCGTTCTCGTCGAAGCGCAGATCGAAGAAGGCGAACTCGCCCAGCCCGTCGAAGGTGACCACCTTCATGAAGCGCGCCGGGATGATCTGGTCGGTGTCGATGTCGTTGCCTCGGATGGGGACGCCCGTCCCGGAGACGGACTCGACGGCGGGAATCTCGTCGGTCGTCATACCGTCGTCACCTCCTTCAGGTCGCGCACGTCAGTGACGCTCCCCTCGAGCGCCGCCGCCGCGACCATCTGCGGGTTCATCAGGATCGTCCGCCCGTCCTTGCTGCCCTGGCGGCCGATGAAGTTCCGGTTCGAGGAGGAGGCACACGCCTCGTCGCCCTCGAGTTGGTCTTCGTTCATGCCCAGACACATCGAACAGCCGGCGTTTCGCCACTCGAAGCCGGCGTCCTCGAAGATCGCTTTCAGGCCCTCGTCCTCGGCTGCGCGCTGGACGCGCTGGCTGCCGGGGACGACCATCGCGCGAACGTCGGGGTGGACCTCGCGGCCTTCGACGATGGCGGCCGCCCGACGGAGGTCGGGCAGGCGGGCGTTCGTACACGAACCCAGGAAGGCGACGTCGATCTCGTAGCCCTCCATGGTCTCGCCGGGTTCGACACGCATGTGCTCCTGGGCGCGCCGGGCAGTCTCTTGCTTGTCGGCGGGCAGGTCGTCCGGGCTCGGAATCGGCTCGCTGATGCCGACGCCCTGTGCTGGGGTCGTCCCCCAGGTGACGACCGGCTCGAGCGACGAGCCGTCGATCGTGACGACGTCGTCGTACGTGGCCGTCTCGTCGCTTCGGATCGACTCCCAGTAGGGTTTCAGTTCCTCGAACCGCTCGGGGTTCGCCTGGAAGTAGTCGGTCGCTTCGAGCCACTCGTAGGTGGTCTCGTCGGGGTTGACGTAGCCCGCTCGAGCGCCGCCTTCGATCGACATGTTACAGATGGACATCCGCCCTTCCATGCTGAGGTTCTCGATGGCCTCGCCGGCGTACTCGTAGACGTAGCCGACGCCGCCTTCGGTCCCGAGCTGGCGAATAATCTCTAAGATGACGTCCTTCGCTTCGACGCCCTCACCGAGTTCGCCCGTCACTTCGATCTTGCGGACCTGCTGTTTCTCCATCGCGACCGTCCCGGTTGCGAGCACGTCGCGGATCTGGCTGGTGCCGATCCCGAAGGCGAGCGCGCCGAATGCACCGTGTGTGGAGGTGTGGCTGTCACCGCAGACGATCGTCTTCCCGGGCTGGGTCAGTCCCTGCTCGGGACCGACGACGTGGACGATCCCCTGATCGCCGCTGGCCGGGTCCGAGAAGTCGATGCCCGCCTCACGGACGTTCGCCTCGAGTTCGGCCATCATCTCCTCGGCCGCGTCGTCACTGTAGGGACGGGACTGGTCGGCCGTCGGCACGATGTGGTCGACCGTCGCGTGCGTCAGCTCGGGGTAGGCGACCTGCAGGTCGCGCTCTCTGAGCATGCCGAACGCCTGCGGACTCGTCACCTCGTGGATGAGGTGGAGGCCGATGAACAGCTGGTCCTGGCCCGTCGGGAGCGTGGTGACCTTGTGGCGGTCCCACACCTCGTCGTAGAGGGTTCCCTCGCTCATTCGTCGCCTCGTCCGTGTTCGCGTCCGCCGCGCTCGAAGACACGGTTCGCCTCGCTCGAGCCGTACGGCGGCGTGTGGCTGACGTCTTTCATGGTCTGTTCGGTCTGTCTCGTCCCGTCAGCCTCCTCGTGGCCACCGTCGGCCGCCACGACGGGGCCACGCGAGAACAGGTGTCCCGCGCTCTCACCCGTGTAGGGATTGGTGTGGCTGACGTCTTTCATCGTCTGTCTGTCGTCTGTCATTGTCGCTCTCTCAGTCGTCCGCAGGCACTTCCGCGGCGTCGTCTTCGGTCGCCTCCTCCGACCACGAGAAGAGACTGCGCAGTCGTTCGCCGACCTCCTCGATCTCGTGGTCCTGTTCGGCCTGACGGATCTGGGTGTAGCCCGGCCGTCCGGCCTGGTTCTCGAGGATCCACTCGCGGGCGAAGTCGCCGTTCTGGATCTCCTCGAGGATCTCCTCCATGTTCTCGCGGGCGTGTTCGTCGACCACGCGGTCGCCGCGGGTGAGACCGCCGTACTCGGCGGTGTCGCTCACGGAGTTCCACATCTCCATCAGCCCACCCTCGTACATCAGGTCGACGATGAGCTTCAACTCGTTCATACACTCGAAGTAGGCTGCCTCGGGGCTGTAACCCGCGTCGACGAGCGTCTCGTAGCCCTGCTTGACCAGCGAGGTCACACCGCCACAGAGGACGACCTGCTCGCCGAACAGATCCGTCTCGACTTCCTCCTGGAAGGTCGTCTCGAGGACGCCCGCGCGGGCACAGCCGATCGCCTTCGCGTAAGCGAGTGCGCGCTGGGTTGCCTCGCCGGTGGTATCCTGGTAGACCGCGAGCAGTCCAGGGGTCCCCTCGCCGTTCTCGTAGTTGCGCCGCACGAGGTGCCCCGGCGACTTCGGCGCGACCATCGTCACGTCGACGTGCGCTGGCGGCTGGATCTGGTTGTAGTGGATGTTCAGCCCGTGGGCGAACTGGAGGGTGTCGCCGTCTTCGAGGTGCGGTTCGATCTCGTCGTAGACCGCAGCCTGGATCGTGTCGGGCACGAGCACGGAGATGAGCTGCGCCTTCGCGGCGACTTCCGCGGGCGTGCCGACCTCGAGTCCTTCGGCTTCGGCGGCCTCGCGCGAGGAGGAGTCCTCGCGCAACCCGACGAGCACGTCGACGCCGCTCTCTTTCATGTTGAGCGCGTGAGCGTGGCCCTGACTGCCGTAGCCGAGGACGGCGACGGTGGTGTCTTCGAGATACGATTCGTCTACGTCGTCTTCGTAGTAGATCTGCGTGGTGAATTCGTCAGTCATCGTCTGATGGTGTCGTCTGAGGGGAAGTAGGTGTTCCGTCTTCGGCGTACGTCGGGGTCGGCCGTTCCCGTGCGGCGGTGTCTTCGACACCGCGGGCGAGCGCCGTCGTCCCGGTCCGCGAAATCTCGCGGATCCCGAACTGGCTGAACGTCTCGATGGCCGCCTCGATCTTCTGACGGCTGCCGGTGATCTGCACCGTCGCCGTCTCCGGCGTCGCATCGACGGTCTGGCCGCCGTACATCTCGGCGACGGCGGCGACGCGGTCGGGCCGGGTCGCGTTGACCTTGATCAACATGAGTTCCCGGCGCATCGCGTCCGGCTCGAGTTCGCGCACCGAGATGACGGGCACGAGCTTTCGCAGCTGTTTTTTCGCCTGCTCGATGCCGGGTTCGGGCTCTTCGATGACGAGCGTGATCCGCGCGCGCTCGTCGTCTTCGGTCGGTCCGACGGTGAGGCTCTCGATGTTGAACTGGCGTCTCGAGAACAGCCCCGAGACGTCGGCGAGGACGCCGGGTTCGTGTTTCACGAGCGCCGAGATCACCGTCCGCCGGGTGTCGGGTTCGGCCTCGACCTCGGGGTCGATGCGGATTCCCTGGGAGTTGCGCCGTCCGGCCGGACGGGGCCGTTCTTCCGGTGGTGGGCCCTCGAGTCCGCCGGTCATGCGTCCCACCCCGTTCGCGTTCCGTCGTGAGTAGTGTCGGCAGTCATAGCTGGTCCTCCGAGAGGGCGAACTGGCCGTTGTCGCCGCCGCTTGGAACCATCGGGTAGACGTTCGCCCGCGGGTCGATGTGGGCGTCGATCACCGACGGGCCGTCGTAGGCGAGCGCTGCCTCGATGGTCTCTGCGACCTCGTCGTACTCGTCGATGCGAAAGCCCTTCGCGCCGAAGGCTTCGGCGAGCGTGTCGAACTCGGGACACCAGTGGTACTCCGAGGCGGAGTGACGCCCGTCGAAGAAGGCGTCCTGCCACTGGCGGACCATGCCGATGTACTCGTTGTTGAGCACGACGACCGTGATGTCCAGGTGTTCGCGGACGGCGACGGCGAGTTCCTGGAGCGTCATCAGGAAGGAGCCGTCACCCTCGATGCAGATGACCTCCTGGTCGTCGTCGGCGGCGAGGCGGGCCCCGACGGCGGCGGGCATGCCGTAGCCCATGGTGCCGAGACCGTGACTCGAGACCCAGGTTCGAGGCTCGGTGAAGGTCCAGTACTGGCAGGCCCACATCTGGTGCTGGCCGACGCCGGTGGTGACGATGGCCCGGTCGCTCGTCGCGGCGTCGAGCGCCTCGACGACGAACTCGGGTTTGAGCGGTTCGTCCTCGGGCGTCTGGTACGCCATCGGATACTCCGACTTCCACTGCTGGCACTGGGCGCGCCACTTCGTCGCCTTCGGCGACTCGGTGACCGCCTCGGCGAGCTGCTCGAGGACGGTCGCGGCGTCGCCGACCAGCGGGTACTCCGCGTGGATGTTCTTCGAAATCTCGGCGGGGTCGATGTCGACGTGAATAATCTCCGCGTCGGGCGCGAAGGTCTCGATGCCGCCGGTGAGGCGGTCGTCGAAGCGGGTGCCGACGGCGACCATCGTATCACAGTGAGTGATCGCCATGTTGGCGTAGCCGGTGCCGTGCATGCCCGCCATCTCCATGGCGAGTTCGTGGTCTTCGGGGAACGCCCCGAGACCGGGCATCGTCGTCACGACCGGAATCTCGTGGTCGATCGCGAACGCGCGACACTCCTCGTGGGCGTCGCCTTTGATGACGCCGCCGCCGAGGAGCATGATCGGGCGTTCGGCCGCTTCGATCCGACGGGCCGCCGCACGGACGACGTCGTCGTCGGCGCGCTCTTGCACCTCGTAGGTGTCGGGGACCCGCGCCGGGCCCGGCTGGCTGTCGGTCTCGGCGAGTGTGACGTCCTTCGGGAGGTCGACCAGCGTCGGTCCCGGCCGGCCGGTGTTCGCGAGGGCGAACGCCTCGCCGACGTCGTCGCCGACGGTGTCCGGGTTCGAACTGAAGGTGTTGGCCTTCGTGACCGGCTTCGTCACGCCCGTGGTGTCGGTCTCCTGGAAGGCGTCGTTGCCGACCATTCCCGTCGGAACCTGACCGGTGAGCGCGATCATCGGATCGGAATCCATGTCAGCGTCGGCGATACCGGTGACGAGGTTCGTCGCCCCCGGTCCCGAGGTCGCCAGACAGACGCCCGGTTCGCCCGCGACGATACCGTAGGCGTCGGCGGCGTGGGAGGCACCCTGTTCGTGGGCCATCGTCACGTGCTCGATGTCGGAGTGGTAGAGCGCGTCGTAGACGGGCATGATCGCCCCGCCCTGGACGCCGAAGGCGTACTCGACGCCGACGTTCTCGAGCGCGCGGATGACCGCCTCTGCGCCCGTCGTGACGGGGCTGGCTGTAGCCCGTTCCTCGTACTCGTGTGCCTCTCGTTCGTCGTGCGGTTCCCCATCGTCGGGGGAGGTGACCGACGCGGCGCGTTCGCTCATCGGCGTCCTCCCGGCGCTGTCGTGCGCCATCGGTGGTCTAACGGTCGTGTGTGTGTCATCTTCGGTGTGGCTGTGCTGGGTCTCGTACCGACTCGAGACGTGGGTGTCTCGAGTCTCGGCGCTCTGAAAACGGTGCGAAATCGGGACGGAGTGGATACTGGTGGGGCTAGGACGCCCCTACGATAACGAGCGAGTCGAGTGCAACGCTCTCGTCGGTGTGAGCCGAGCGGGGAGTGCGCTGCGTCATTGATTGGTTCGTAGCGAGGGCAAGGGATATAATCCTTGCGGTCCGTTCCCGGTGACGGGCCCCCGGAGAGCGCCAGCCGGTGCTCACGGCCGGAAGCAAACGGGGGGCGCATCTCAGGCGCGCACCTCCTCTCGCTCGCGCTGACGCGCGATGTCCTCGTCCTCGGCGAAGCGCTCTAGGTCGGTCACGGTGACCTGGCGCTTCTCCGCGCCGAAGTCCTTGACGCGGCGGGTGACCGCGCGGACTTCCTCCTCGGTTGGCTCGTAGCCACGCTCGAGTAAGCGCTCGCGCACCGAGTGGGTCCCGGTGTGTTTGCCGAGGACGAGTCGGCGCTGAGCCCCGACCATCTCGGGGGTCATGACGCCGGGTTCGAAGGTGTCGGCGTTCTCGATGACGCCCGCGGCGTGGATGCCACTCTCGTGAGAGAAGGCGTTCGCGCCGACGACCGGCTTGTTCGACGGCGTCGGGACGCCGCTCTTCTCGGCGACGATCGCCGAGAGTTCGGTGATGCGCGTCGTGTCGATGCCGGTGTCGCCCTGGTAGAGCGACTCGACGGCCATCACGAACTCCTCGTAGGCGGCGTTGCCCGCGCGCTCGCCGATGCTGTTGACCGAGACCTGCGCCTGGTCGGCACCGGCTTCGATTCCCGCCAGGGCGTTGGCGGTCGCCAGTCCGAAGTCGTCGTGTGTGTGGACGTCGATTCTCGCCGTGGTGCGGTCACAGACCTTCTCGATCAGGTCGTAGAAGCGCCGCGGCGTCGCGACCCCACAGGTGTCGGGGATGTTGATCCAGTCCGTTCCCGCCTCGGTGACCTGGTCGATCACGTCCATCAGGAACGGCTCGTCCGTTCGGGTCGCGTCCATCGGCGAGAACATACACGCTGCGCCCGCCTCGCGGACGCGTTCGACCGACTGGACTGCGCGCTGTACTACGTCTTCTCGAGTCGAGTGCATCGAGTCTTCGATCTGAACGTCGCTGGTGCTCACGAAGATGTGAACCAGTTCGACGCCCGAGTCGAGCGCGGCTTCGATGTCCTTCTCGACGACGCGGGCCAACCCGCAGGTCGTCGTAGAGGTGCTCTCTGCGATGTCGCGAACGGCCTCGAACTCCGCGTCGGAGTTGACCGGGAAGCCAGCCTCGATGACGTGGGTCCCCATCTCGTCTAAGATCGAGGCTATCTCGCGCTTATCGTCGTAGGAGAACGACGTTCCGGGCGACTGCTCGCCGTCCCGGAGCGTCGTATCGAAGACACGTGCGGTCTCGATTTCGTCAGTGGAATCTAATGTTCCCTGGAAGAACTCGACCGCCCTGAGGGGTCTCAGAGCCAGTGTCGTCTGGTGTCGACATTGTACTGATAACCGAGGAGAGACAGCATATATAAAACTGGCGCTGTGAGACCCCCCGACGGCTCGAGACCGAACCCGCCGACGAGCGGCCGAATCGGCCGACGTAAACGGCCTAAATTGCCTAGAAGGTCCTTAGTTCACTCGCCGTGGTCGTCCCCTCGAGCGTGGCTCACCGGCCGCAGTCCGGGATATTTTCGCCGAAAATGTTGCGATTTTCACGCTCGAGACCTCGCGCGCGCCGCCCAGGTGGACGTTCGTCACGCCGCGCCGGGTGTGAGTACTATAGCGCTGCTCGTGGGAGGCGCTAGCGTATGACCAGTGACGACGTAACCGAACTCCTGACGCGGGCGTACCTCGACGAACTCGAGACGGTGATGAACTACCTCTCGAACGCGATCACCCTCGACGGCGTCCACGCCGAAGAGGTCAAAGAGAGCCTCGCCGCCGACGTCGACGAGGAACTCGAACACGCCCGGATTCTGGGCCAGCGACTCAAACAGCTCGAGCAGCCGATTCCGGGGTCGGAGGCGTTCGACGCGCGCCAGGCGAGCCTCCAGCCACCCGAGGACACCACCGACGTCCGCTCGGTGATCGACGGCGTACTCGAGGCCGAAGCGGAGGCCATCGAGACCTACCACGCGCTGATCGAGGCCGCAGACGAGGCGAACGACCCGGTGACCGAAGACGTAGCCGTCACCGCCCTCACCGACGAGGAGGCCCACCGGACCGAGTTCCGCGGGTTCCGAAAGGACTTCCCCGCCGAGTGACGGCCGCACACGACGTGTCGTTTCGGCGACGGACGGAGCGCTGGCTGGCGGAACGTCAGATCTGATCACTCGAGGCGAACGTTTTTCTCGTCTCGCTTCGAGCGACGGCGTATGAGCGACTTCGGACTCGACCTCAGAGCGGTCGAGGAACACATCGCCGGTGACGACGAAACGGAGTTCGACGGCGGCATCGTCCTCGGGATTCTCGACGGGACGACGCCGCCCGAAGAGTGGATCGAATCGGTCGAAGCGGGGGACGTCCTCGTCCTCTGTGTCGAGGGAGACGTCAACCAGCGCGCCGCAGGCTTCGCCCGCGAGATCAAAGACGCGGGCGGCAACCTCGTCCACTTCCGGGGCTTCCTGGTCGTCTCCCCGCCGGAGGTCGACGTCGACACCAGCCGACTCTGACACGTCTCCGCGCCACCGCGCGAGAACGACTCACTCACTCGAGTCCCCCAGTCGAACCGTCAGGTGGTGGCCGTCACCGTCGCGCGCGATCAACTCACCCTGCCGGCGCTCGAGCGAACGGCTCCGTCCCTCGAGCGCCGCCTCGACCCGCTCGAGGTCGTCGGTCTCGAAGCCGAGGTCGACGTGGACGCCGCCGCGTGCGTCGGCGATGCCCAGCTGTGGCTCCCAGAGTTCGAGCGCCACCGGTCCCCCGAGGCGGACCCGACGGCGTGTTTCACCGCGGTCGACCGGCTCGAAGCCGAGGGCGCGGTAGTACGCTTCAGCCCGCTCGAGCGATTCGACCTCGAGAGCGACCTCGAAGACGCCGTCGATACCCGGGCCGTCGACGGTGGACTCGCCGAGTTCGACGCAGTTGCCGTCGGGGTCGTAACAGTAGAGCGAGCGGGTTTCCCCGAAGCGCACCTCCTCGAGTTCGTAGCCCTCGGCGGAGAGCCGGTCCCACCACGCGTCGTACTCGGCGGCGGGAATCGAACACGCGAAGTGCGTGTGGAGACCGCCGCGTGGGACGGCCGTCGGCCGTCTGAGCACGAGGGCCGTCTCCCCCGCGGCGAAAGTCGCCTCGTGGGCGTGCTCCTCGAGCACGGGGAGCGCGAGCGTCCCGGCGTAGAACGACCGGGCCGGGTCGAGGTACTTCACCTCGAGTGCGAGCCAGGCGAGTCGCGTGAGCATAGGGCGTCTACGCGCTCGAGCGATACAAACGGTCGGGAGCCGTCGGCCCGGTTTGGGACGCCGCTTATACGGGCGACGCTCGAGTGTACGGGTATGGCACTCCGTGTCGACGACCAGGAGGGGTCACTCCGGGAGATCGAGGTGTTCGACGGTGGGTTCAGCTGGATCGCCCACCCCGACGAGACGATGCAACGGGCGAGTCACGCACTGGCAGCCAACGGCGAGGTGTGGGTGGTCGACCCCGTCGACGCGGCGGGTCTCGACGACCACCTCGCCGAGTTGGGACCGGTCGCGGGCGTCGTGGTCTGTCTCGACCGACACAAACGCGACGCCGCGGCGCTCGCGAAGCGCCACGACTGCCCGGTCTACCTGCCGGAGTTCTTCGACGGCGTCGCCGAGGACCTGCCCGCCGAGACGCCGATCGGCCGCTTCGAGAGCGAACTCGGGGAGACGGGCATCGAGGCGCACATCGTCCGCGACAGTCGGTTCTGGCAGGAGGTCGCGCTCTACGATCCCGCCCACCGGACGCTGCTGGTCCCCGAATCCGTCGGGACGGCCGCCTACTTCCGCACCGGGAACGAACGCCTCGGCGTCCACCCGATGCGGCGGGCGTTCCCACCGCGAGACGCACTCGAGCCCTTCGTCGCCGAACCCGGCCGCCCGCTCGAGCGGGTCCTGGTCGGCCACGGCCCGGCCGTGACCCGCGGGGCGAGGGTAGCGCTCAGAGAAGCGCTCTCGGGATCGCGGCGGCGGCTGCCACGGCTGTACGCGAAGAACGCGGTGTCGATGCTCCCGTTCTGAGGCGGTGTGGGGCAATCAGCGCGATCGGTCTCGAGGGCGAAACGCGAGCCGCGGGCGGGATAGGACTAACTGTACCGAGCGTCTATGGAGTGTGTGGTGTACGCGACGCGCGGCCTGATCGACGTCTTGCTCGACCTCGCGAGCGACGCCGATCCGGAGTCGATGACGACGGGGCTCTCGGTGACACGAGCGGGCGAACTCACCGGCGAATCCGTCGGGGCGCTGCCCGCCGAGACACCGGTGTTCACCGACTTCTTCCTCCCCGACCCCGGAAATCCCGTCAACGCCGTCTTCGGCGTCGACCTCTCGACGCCCGCCAGACAGACCCAGGGGCGGTTCGTCTCCCACCCGATGGGCGAGCTCTCGGTCTCGAAACGCGACCACTTAGCGCAGGTGATCTTCGTCGCGGTTCCGCCGTGGTCGGCCGACCCGACGTCGATTCGCGCGTTCGACCGGCGCGGGCGACGCCAGCCGCTCGAGTTGCTCGACGCAGAGCCGCCAGAAGAACGGTTCTCGTGAGCGGGCAGGTCAGCAGAACGGTTCTCGTGAGCGAGCGCTCCGACTCGCGTCTGGCCGCTCAGTCGAGATAGCCCAGTCCCTTCAGCTGCTCGGTGATCTCTTCGAACTCCGCTTCGGTGAGCTGGCCGCTTCGCTGGTGTTGAATAACGATACTGCGCAGGAGGAAGCGCACGAGGTCGCTCGTGCTCTGAAAGCTCGTTCCTTCGATCGTCTCCTCGACGCGGGCGGCGAGGTCCTTCGGAATCGAGACCGTGGTGTACTCGGTCATGGTAGACACCTCCGTCGGAGGCGGTATAGGACTGTCGGGACCCGGGAGGACGCCCCCTGCGGCGTGAACCCACCGCCGGACGACTCCACAGGCGTTTTTATGGCCGACTTCGTAGGCTCCCCGCATGGGCGTCCGACCACCGACGAACGGCGGAGACGACGACGCAGGCGGTATCGAGTTCGGTATCGCGGCGTTAGAGCCACACCTCGAGACAGCGGACCTCTCGTTTCCCGCGACCAGAGCGGACGTCGCGGCCGCCCTCGGCGAGACGGCGGTCGCCTACGACGTACACGGAAATACCGTCGAAGTGGGCGAGATTCTCGAGCAGGTCGACCAGGCGGAGTTCTCGAGCGAGATCGATCTGCTGAACGCGCTCCACCCGGCGTTCGAGGAGTACCGGAAACGACACGGCCGCGGCGTCATCGGACAGGTCCGCTCACTCCTGCCGTTCTGAGCGACGTGCAGACGGCCACCGAAGACCCACGGTTAGCGCCGTCGCTCGTCCTCGCGAGCGATTCGCTCGAGGCGGCGGCGCTGTTCGCGGTGGAGCGAGACGATCATATCGGAGAGGACGCCGAACATCAGCAGTTGGACGCCGAGGAGGATGCCCGCAGCGGCGACGAGCGCGAGAATCTCGTGGCCGCGTCCGTACCAGACCCACTGTGAGAGGACGTAGAGGGCGACGAGCGCCCCCGAGACGATGGCCGTGACGCCGAGGCTGCCGAAGTAAAACAGCGGATTGTGCGTCTTCGCCAGCGAGTAGAGTGTCAAGATGATCGTCCCGCCGTCCCAGACGGGGTGGAGGTTCGTCTCCGAGTCGTCCGGCCGCGAGCGGTAGCTGATCGGGACGACCGTCGTATCGATGTCGTGTTTGACACACTCGACGGCGAGTTCCGTCTCGATCGTAAAGCCCTCCGCCGAGAGCGAGAGTTTGCGGAACGAGTCGGTCGTAAACGCCCGGTAGCCCGAGAGGATGTCGTCGTAATCGCTGCCGTGGATGAAGCGAAAGGCCCCGTTGATCAGCCGGTTGCCGACGCCGTTGAGCCGTCGCATCGCGTCGGTCTCCATGTTCGCAAAGCGGTTGCCGATCACGTGTTCGTACCCGTCTGCGAGTGGCTCGAGCATCGCCGCCGCGTCCGCCGGATCGTAGGTGCCGTCGCCGTCGACCATCAACACGTAGGGCACGTCGACGTACTCGAGCGCCTCGCGGACGGCCTGGCCCTTGCCGCTGCCCGACTGGGTCATGACGCGCGCGCCGCGTTCGCGGGCGATTTCGCGCGTCTCGTCGTCGGAGTCGCCGTCGACGACGAAGACGTTCGGGTAGCCTTCGGCGGTGAAGCCGTCGATCACCGCGCCGATCGTCGCCGCCTCGTTGAGCGTCGGAATCAGGACGCAGACAGCGGTTGCAGAAATTTCGGCGTCGTCGACGGCACTCGCCCCATCGGTCCGCAAGAACGAAGCCGACCCCACCGCGTCGTCGTTCATCGTCAGGGAGTTCCCCTCGAAGCGCAAAAGGTTACTGGTCGACTGCGTCGCCGTTCATGGGCTCACCAGGTCAGCCCCTCGTAGACCTCGAGTGCGTCCTCGTCGACGGCGATCCGACGACCGTCGACGACGATCCGACGCGCCATGCCGTCGAACGCGAGGTCGTCGAACGCCGGCCAGTCGGTCGCGACGACGCAGGCGTCGGCCCCCTCGAGTGCGGCCGCTGCCGACTCGGCGTACTCGACCTCGAGTGCGGGATAGCGAGTCCTGACGTTCTCCATCGCAACCGGGTCGTAGGCGACGACACTCGCCCCGCGCTCGCGCAGGTGTTCGATCACGTCGAGCGCACGCGACGCTCGCACGTCGTCCGTGCCGGGTTTGAACGCCAGGCCGAGGACGGCGACGCGCGCCCCCTCGAGTGAGAGGTGGCCCTCGAGACGGTCGACCAGCGCGACCGGCTGGCGATCGTTGACCGCCACGACGGCATCCAGGAGTTCGGGGTCGTAGCCCTGCTCGCGCGCACCGGCACGCAGCGCGTTGACGTCCTTCGGGAAACAGGAGCCACCCCAGCCCAGCCCCGAGCGGAGAAAGCGCGCCGAGATCCGATCGTCGAGCCCAACCGCCTCGAGCACCTCGTAAGCGTCCGCGCCGTAGGCCTTCGAGACGTTCCCCAGTTCGTTCGCCAGCGACACCTTCGCGGCGAGGAAGGCGTTGTTCGCGTACTTGATGAGTTCTGCCTCACGGATTCCGGTCTCGACGAGGTGGGTCTCGGGGCGCTCGAGGATCGGCGCGTAGAGGTCGCGGAGGGTCGCGCCGGCGTGGTCGGTCTCGGTCCCGAGGACGACCTTGTCGGG
This sequence comes from Natronobiforma cellulositropha, assembly GCF_025629245.1. GTDB lineage: Archaea > Halobacteriota > Halobacteria > Halobacteriales > Natrialbaceae > Natronobiforma > Natronobiforma cellulositropha. Next base: position 46,325 of record NZ_JANZXN010000017.1, on the reverse strand, counting down.
CTCGAGGAAGTCCGTCACGGCGGTACTCATCCGGAGGAACTCGGGGTTCATCGCGAGGTGGAGGTCCTCACCGACGCGTTTTCCCGACGTCTCGGCGACGATCGAGCCGACGACCCCCTCGGTCGTTCCGGGGAGCACCGTACTCTTGACGACGACGAGGTGCGCTCCGTCTGTCGCCGCGAGCGCCTCCCCGAGCGACCGAGCGCCTGCGCGCGTGATCTCGAGGTCGAGCGCGCCGTCGTCGTCCTGTGGCGTCGGCAGACACAGGACGGTGAGGTCGGTGTCGACGACGGCGTCGTAGTCGGTCGTCGCCCGCAGACGGGAGCCAGCGTGGTCGGCGAGCAGGTCGGCGAGTCCGGGCTCGTGGATCGGCGTCTCGCCCGCGTTGATCGCCTCGACGATGTCGTCGTCGATCTCGACGTTGACGACCTCGTGGCCCAGTTCCGCGAGACAGGCGGCGACCGTCGTGCCGACGTAGCCGCTGCCGACGATAGAGACGTGCATATGGTTACGGGAGCCTCGAGTCAGTTAGCCGTTTTCGTCCCGATCAGGAGTCGCGGATCAGGCCTCGCTGTTTGAGTTCGTCGTGAGCGTCTTCGAAGTTGTCCTCGGCCTCCCGGGTTTCGGCCCAGCCGACGAGTTCCTCGATACCGTCACGCAGTGAGACGCTGGCGGTGAACTCAAGGAGCCGTTCGGCCCGGCTGGTGTCGGCGTAACAGTGACGGATATCACCCGCCCGAAAGTCGTCAGCGACCTCGGGTTCGACGGTGTCGCTCGCGCCGTACTCGTCGATCAACGCGTCCGCGATGTCGCGGATGGTGTGCGGGTTCCCGGTGCCGACGTTGATCGCCTCGTCGGCGATCGGTGCCTCCACCGCGGCGACGTTCGCACGGGCGACGTCGCTAACGTGTACGAAGTCGCGCGACTGTGCACCATCTTCGAACAACAGGGGTGGATTGCCGTTTTTGATCCGACTCGAGAAGATGGCGCAGACGCCGGTGTAGGGGTTATCGAGCGACTGCCGACTGCCGTAGATATTGAAGTAGCGGAGCGCGACGGTCGGGATGTCGTAGGCTCGACCGACCGCGCGACAGAGGTCTTCCTGGTCCCGTTTCGTGATCGCGTAGACACTGGTGCTGTCCAGGGGTTTCTCCTCGCTCGTCGGGCGTGCCTCGAGGGCGCCCTCACAGCGCTCACAGCGGTGTTCCCAGACGCCGTCGGCCATGTCGCGCTCGCGGCGACGCGTCGGGTAGCGAGCGGCGTCACAGTCCGGACAGTAGTAGGCACCTTCGCCGTAGAGCGACATCGAAGAGGCGACGACCAGTTTCTCGAGGTCGATCTCTTCGGTGACGAGGATGTCGAGGAGTCTGGCGGTCGCGAGCGTATTCACTTCGACGTACCGCTCGATCTCGTACATCGACTGGCCGACGCCGACCGCGCTGGCCTGGTGGTTCAACACGTCCGCCTCGGTCAGGAGGTCGGTCATCAGGTCCCGGTCTCGAACGTCACCCCAGACGTACGTCGCGTCGTCGTTGAGGTACTCGGGCTTCCCGTCGTGAACTTGGTCCGTGAGGTTGTCGACGACGGTGACGTCGTACCCGGCGTCGACCAGGTGGTCGACGACGTGACTACCGACGAAGCCCGCACCACCGGTGACGAGAACGTGAGTCATGACGGAGCACACTCGACGACCGAGCAAAAACGCCACGGTTCGAACGACTCAACAGCCTCCGGTGAGCGGCCAGCGAGCGGGCGGGTGACCCTGCCGGCCGGGCCGACCTAGTCGTCGCCGTCGAGTTCGTCGCGAAACGCCTCGACCGTCCGCTCGAGACCCGTCTCGAGGTCGACGGTCGGAGTCCACTCGAGGAGCTGTTCGATCCGCGAGAGGTCCGGACGGCGTATCGTCGGATCGTCCTGTGGCAGCGGTTCGTACCGGACGCTCGAGTCCGTCTCGATCACCTCGAGGACGAGTTCTGCGAGCGCCGAAATCGTGACTTCGTCGGGGCTGCCGACGTTGAGAACCTCACCGGCGGCGTCGGTGGGGGCGTCGGCGAACGCTCGGATACCCGCGACGAGATCGGAAACGTAGCAGAAACTCCTCGTCTGGGAGCCGTCACCGTAGACGGTCAGGTCGTCACCACGGAGCGCCTGAGAGACGAAGTTCGGAATTACCCGCCCGTCGGTCGGCGACATCCGCGGGCCGTAGGTGTTGAAGATCCTGACGGTCCTGGTATCGACGCCGTACTGCTGTTCGTAGGCGACGGCGAGCGCCTCGGAGAAGCGTTTGCTCTCGTCGTACGGCGCGCGCGGCCCACGAACCGTGACGTTGCCGTTGTACGACTCGGGTTGTGGGTGGACCTCTGGTTCACCGTACACTTCGCTTGTCGACGCGAGGATCACCGTCGCGTCGTGTTCGCGGGCGCACTCGAGCGCGTTCGCCGTTCCGAGGCTGTTCGTTCGGGCGATTTCGACGGCGTGCGTCTCGAAGTCGGCCGGACTCGCTCGGGAAGCGAAGTGGTAGACGGAGTCGACGGGACCGAGGTCCGGGAATGGCTCCGAGACGTCGTGGTCGAGGCTTCGAAACCGCTCTGAGTCGACGTGCTCGAGGTTCGTCGCGCGGCCGCTCCCAAAGTTGTCGAGGGAGGTAACCTGGTAGCCGTCGGCGAGCAACGAGTCGACGAGGTGGCTGCCGACGAAGCCTGCGCCGCCGGTGACGAGTGCGTGTGGTCTCCCCATCATAGGTTGATCGAACTGTTGTCGCCGAGGTTCAGATTCGTCGGCTGACCACACACCTCCGCGAAGTCGCCAACGATGCTCTCGGTGAGATTGATCTGTTCGATCGACGCCGCCTCGCCGATGATACTGTCCGTAACGATAGACGTCTCGACGTGTGTGCCGTCGTCGATACTGACGTTGGGACCGACGATACTACCCGTTACCGTGACCCCACGGCCGAAGTCGACCGGTGGGATAATCACGGAGTTATCACAGGTCTCGTCGCTGGTCTGAGAGTCTCGCGAGAGCAGGACCCGGTTCGCCTCGAGGAGGGTCTCCGGTCGCCCACAGTCGTACCACTCGTCGACTTCGAACGTCCGGAGGGTCACCCCGTCGTCGATGATCCGCTGGAGGGCGTCAGTGAGTTGGAACTCCCCGCCTGCACCCCGAAGGTCGTTCTCGATGAGGTGCCCGAGGGCATCCATCAACGCGTCGGTTCGCTCGACGACGTAGACGCCGCTGATCGCCAGATCCGAGGGAGGATCGTCGGGTTTCTCGACGAGGTTCACGACGTCGTCGCCGTCGACTTCGACGACGCCGTAGTGGCTGGGTTCGACCACACGCTTGACGCCGATGCTCCCGTCGTGTGCGTCGTCCTGACGGTGAATCTCGAGGAACCTGGCGTGACCGTTCTCGAAGAGCATGTCGCCGAGGGTGATGAGAATCGGCTCGCCGTCGATCGCCTCGCGCGCCTGATAGATGCTGTGGCCGAGACCTTCCGCGGAAGCCTGTTCGACGAAGGTGAACTCGAAGACCTCTCCGTACGCGTCGAGTGCGTACTCGAGGATCTGTGTCTGCATCGAGGTCCCCACGATGACGATCACCTCCGAGATGTCCGTCTCCGCGAGGCTCTCGAGAATGTGGCCGAGAATCGGCTGTCCCGCCAGCCTAACCATGGCTTTCGGTTTCGTGTGCGTGTGTGGGAAGAGGCGCGTCCCCTGGCCCGCCGCCGGAATCACCGCTTTCATAGCCGTCACCAACGACACCACCGAGTAAAGTGCATCGTTTCCCCACACTGTGACAGGTGCACCCGACGGTCTCGCTCGAGGTCGGCACGGGCGCGCCGATGTATCGAAAGCGCTTTCGAGAGGTGGGGAATGAAACAAACCAGCACGCACCGACGAGTGCGACGACACCGATGACAGACGCTCACGAGTCGACGACCCCCACCCACCGGCCGACGAGCGAAGAGATCGCGAGTCGGCTGGCGGCGGCCGATATCGCGGCCGACACAGCGACCGTCGTCGCCGAGAAGTCAGGGCCGTTCGACGTCGTCTACCGTGTGAGCGTTGACAACGACGACCTGCCGGCGGAACTGTACGTTCGCACCGTCCGAGGCGAGCGCGCACAGACCGTCCGCGAGGTGCTGGGTCGCGTCGACATCGAGACGCCGACCACGAGCGTCCTCGACGGTACGCCGTCCCTGCTCGTCAGCCATCCCGCGCGGGGGAGACCGCTCTCGACGGTTCTCCCGTTCGCGTTGCTCCCCGGAATCTGGCGGCTGCAACGGGCAGGTCTCGAATCGGCGTTCGCAACGATCGGCGAGACGGTCGGGACGCTACACGCCGCGACGCGACGCGAGTCGGTTCCAGTGGCGACAATCGCACCCCACGACCAGCGGCTCGAGGAGGTCCGTGCGTCGCTCGAGCACCTCGGTCTCGGGTCTGCGGTCACGGCGACCGTTCGCGAGCGCCTCGAGCGACTGGGTGGGGTCGAGTTCGCCGTGGCGACGAGTCACTGCGACCTGAGTCCACACAACATCTACTACTGCGGCGGCGACGTCGACCTGATCGACGTGGCGTTCGCCGACCGTCTCTTCGCGAGCGACCTCGTGAAGGCAGACATCGGCGTCACGCTCATGACGGGGCGATTGCCGTACGCGCGGGACGGACAGCGACGGCGACTGCTCGAGGCGTTCTGGGCCGGGTACGACTCGACGGGCATACCGGTCGACCCTCGCGCGACGGCGTATCGATCGCTTCGGCTCTACTACTACTGTCACATGCTGAATCGGTACGTCGAGGACGACGGTTTGAAGCGAGGGTTTCAGCTCACGAAGTGGACAGATGGGCGGCTCATCAGACGGATCGTTCGCAGAGAGTGCGAGCAGTGACAGCGGCTATAGTGACAACTGCAACGAGTTACACACTGATCGCCGACCCGTCTGGCGATCAGGTGTGCACTGACTTGCAGTGGCTACTATAGTAGGCGTCGAACGGACACGCTCCAGCGAACGTATCGATGAGCACACTTATGGCCGCAGGGTGGGGACGGGTTCAGTAAGCGGTCACTCGGCGAAAACGCCGGCCAGTGGTCGCCGGGCGCGGTGAACAGGACAATGAGACTCGGTCAAACCTCGGTCGTACACTTCGGGTCGTCAGCGCTCGCGTCGGCGATCGGGTTCCTGGCGACGATCTACTTCGCCAGAGAACTCGGAGCGGAGGTACTCGGCTTCTACGCACTCGTCCTGGCGGTCGCCTCGTGGCTGAAACTCGGCGGGACGATGGGCGTCTCGACGGCGACGACCAAGCGGATCAGTGAGGGCGAGGAACGGGAGGCGTACTTCACTGCGGGAGCGATCCTGATGGCTGCGTTGTTCACCGTGTTGATCGGTTTCGTCCTGGTGTTCGACGAACAGCTGACGGCGTACATCGGTCTCTCCGTCGGCGAGTTCATCGTCCTGCTCATGCTCGTAGGGCTGGCCCAGTCGCTCGTCAGTGCCGTCCTCATGGGGAACCACCTGGTTCACCTCGCGGGACTGTTGTCACCGATCAAGGTCGCGAGTCGGAGCGTCATCCAGGTCGGACTCGTCGTCGCTGGCTATGGACTGACCGGCATGCTCTTCGGGTACGTTCTCGGCGCGGCAGTCGCCGTCGTCGTCGGGCTGTCGTTCGTCACGATTCGCTTTCGAAAGCCCGCGCTCAGGCACTTTCGGAGTCTCTTCGAGTACGCGAAGTTCTCCTGGCTCGGCTCGGTGACCTCGCAGACGTTCAAGAATGTTGATATACTCGTGCTGGGGGTGTTCGTCCCCGCAGGTCTGGTCGGCATCTACTCCGTCGCGTGGACGATATCGAAGTTCCTCGACCTCTTCGGCTCGTCGGTCAGTGCGACGCTGTTCCCGGAAATCAGCAAACGCGCCGCCGAAGCCGACGACGACGGTGTCTCTGCACTCATCACCGACTCGATCGCGTACGCGGGGCTGGTGATGATCCCCGGTTTCGTCGGCGGCGCACTACTCGGCGAGCGCATCCTCAGAATCTACGGCGACGAGTTCCGCGTCGGAGCGACCGTCCTGACCATCTTGCTCGCCGCCTTGCTCGTCTACAGCTATCAGAAACAGCTCGGAAACAGCCTGAACGCGATCGACCGGCCCGACCTCGCGTTCCGCGTCAACACGACGTTCATCGTCGCGAACGTCGTCTTCAACGTCGCCCTCGTCTACGCGTTCGGCTGGATCGGTGCGGCGGTCGCCACCGGTCTCTCGGCGTTCGTCGCCCTCTGCGTCGCCTTCGTCTACCTCCGCCGGGCGGTGCACTTTCGCGTTCCCTACACGATGATTGCCCACCAGTGGATCGCCGCCCTCGCGATGGTCCCCTCCGTCTACGGCGGTCTCCACCTCGAGTCGAGCTACGGACTCGTCGGACACAACATCCTCCTCACGCTCGTGCTCGTCACGGTCGGTGCTGGCGTCTACTTCGCCGTCCTCTACGCCATCTCGCGGACGTTCAGGACGACCGTCAACCGGAACGTCGGCCTCGAGTTGCCGGGGTAACCCGCAGGCGAACCGGCATCTCTTTGGGCCGACCGTGACCACTCGAGAGAGATGGCCGACACCGGCCGGCAGCGAGCGCAGAGGGGAAACGCGAATGAGCGAGACTGAGGAACTCGAGCGGTTCTCGGCGGCGTACGGAGAGACGACCGTCGAGCGGACGTACCTCTCCTGGAAGCCCGGGACCTACCGATATCTCTTTCGGCCGAACCGGGAGGCACTGCGCTTTCTCTCGACCCGGATCGATGGTCCCGGGCTACCCGCGCGGTTCGCCTCGACAGCGATGGGCGCACTCTCGGCGTATCCGGCAGCGAGCCGACTGGTGTGGTCGTTCTCCGCGTGCCCAGTTGTGGTGCCAGCGGAGACGGCGTTCGATCTGTTCTGCATCGGCTACCGGACGACCGGCATCGACTTCGACGGCGAGCGGGTGGTGACGTTCCCGCGCGAGCGGGCGGACGGGTCGGCCGCGGCCGCACTCCGACGGGAGATCGACCTCAGAACGCGACTGCCCGAGACGGTTCACACGCCGCCAGTACTCGAGACGAACGACGCGTACCCGTACCTCGTCGAGCGCTACCTCGCGGGGCGAGAACTCACTGGTCCGGTCGCCGGCTGGGACGCGATTCGGCCTGCACTGCGGTCGCTGTGTGCGCTGTACAGCCGCGAGCCGTCGACGACCGTGGCGATGAACGAGGCGCAACGGCACCTCGAGACGACCGTACGCGAGCGCGGCTGGGACGACGACCCGGTGGTCGAACGCGCGCTGGACCTGCTCGATCAACTCGAGTTGCCACCGTCGCTCAGGCGCTGTCGCGTCCACGGCGACTTCCACGTCGGAAACCTCCTTGCGACGGCTGACGGCGTCCAGATACTCGACTGGGAAGACAGCAAGGTCGACTACGCGGTGGGCGATTTCGTCAAACTGTTCGCCACCCACGCCGCGAACACTGGCGACACCGGCGTCCTCGAGGAGATAGTCCGGAACACTGGGACTGGCGGGGCGATTGCGAACGCGTACGCGAGCGATGCGGGCCCGCTCGTCTTCGAGCGAGGGACGTTTCCCGGCGGCGTGGTCGTCTTTCACATTCTCACGCGAATCACGAGACGGGACGGGCCAACGACCGATTACTGGTACGACGCGCTCGAGGCGCTCCTCGAACACCGCCCGTGACGGCCATCCCCTCGCCGTAATGGGTAAGAGGTGGAGCCACCACTGTCGAGATATCGACTAATGAACGTCGCCATCGCGAGACCCGTGCCAGCCAGAAACAACACGTCGTTCGACGCGCAGTTGCGCTGTTACGAGCACATCTGTGCGACGTCCGACGTGACGATCGATGTCGTCGCGGACCGACGAAACGGATTACAGAGTGATACGCTCTCCGTCGTCGAGGTACGACCGGATGCGAGAGACCGGGTGCGCTGTCTCGCGAGAAAGGGATTCAACAAGGTCACCTCGCGATACGACTTCGTCTCGAGCGATTACTCGTCACTCGGTGCGGTCCTCGCGGACGGCGACTACGACGTCGTCGAGACCTCCGATCCGACGCTCTATCCGTACGCGTGGCGGGCACTCGAAGGCGCACGCCGCCTCGAAGCGGGCATCGTCTGTGGCTCGTCAGTCACGTTGACACTGTCGACTCCCGTGAACGACCGGCGCGCACGCGAGGTGATGGACGCTGCCGGTTCCATCCTCTGTATCACACCGCTCGCGGCCGAGCGGTTCCAGCGGCTGGGGCTGCTCGAGACCGAGAGTGAGCGGGTGGTCTACCCCGGCCACCCGATCGACACCGACGTGTTCGCACCACCGGCGACCGACCGGACGGATCGGACGGGACCGATCACGGTCCTCACGATCGGACGGCTCGAGCAGCGGAAGGGCTACGAGTACCTCCTCGAAGCGATCACGACGCTCGTAGACGACGGTGTCGACCTCGAGTGGGAGGTCGTCGGCGACGGGCCGTTGCGAGGGGACCTCGAGCGACGCCTCGACGCCGCGGGGCTAACAGAGCAGGTAACACTCCACGGCGTCGTCGACCACGCCCGGATTCACGAGCGGTACCGACAGGCGGATATCTTCGCGCTCCACTCGCTGCGAACTGAGCGCTGGGAGGAGTACTTCGGCGTCGTCTACGCCGAAGCGATGAGCGCCGGGCTCCCGGTCGTCGCGAGCGAGTCGGGGGCGATTCCGTGGGTCGTGAGAGACGGCGTCGACGGAATGCTCGTCGAGGAGCGATCGGCAGCGGGAATCGCCGACGCGGTGCGGACGCTCGTCGACGATCCACAGTTGCGCGCAGAACTCGGAGCGAATGCGAGGGCGGCCGTCCTCGAGCGCTTCTCGAAAGAGCGGGTCGCCGAGACGTTCGTCTCCGCCTGGGAGCAGGCCGCGAACGCGGGGGTGCGCACGTGAGCGAACCGACGGCGAGCGACGCGTCGGTCACTCTCGTGATCCTGGTCGACGCGTTCAGAAACGACTACCCCAGCCCCGAGCGGACGCCTTTCATCGCCGCACTCGCCGACGAGGGCGCGTACGGTCGCGTCCGGGAACCGTTCGGCTTCCAGGTCAGACCGGCCTTCTTCGCCGGTCTCTATCCCGAGACCAGCGGGATTAGCACGATGTTTCGAACGGCCGAGCACACCGCAGAGGCGCCCTTCTCGGTCGCCCGATACGTGCCGGCCTGGTTCGACAACCGACGGATCGTCGACTGGGCCATCAGGCGAGGACTCGAGCGCTACGTCAGGTACCGGACGCCTCACTCGGCGCTCGCGGAGTACGCCACCCCCGCCGACGTGCCGCTCGACGAACTGCACCGGTTCGACTTCGCCGAGAAGGAACTACCGTGGCACGAACACTACGTCGAACAGCAGACGGTGTTCGACTGCTTGCGTGCGAGCGACCGCGAGTGGGCGTACTTCGGCTGGCCGCTGACGACGGGGTACGACTCCGACGAGGCGTGTGCCGAGTCGTGTATGGAGGCCGCCTCGAGACGGCCGTCGTTCGTCTACCTCCACCTCTCGCAACTGGACGGACTCGGACACGCACACGGACCCGACGCCGACGAAATCGACGGCGGACTCGAGCGCGTCGATAGGCTGGTCGAGGCGGTATACACCCACTACGACGCCCACTACGAGACGGTCAACCTCGTGTTGTTCGGCGACCACGGAATGGTCGGCGTCGAGTCGACGATCGACGTCCTCGGCGCGCTCGAGGCGGCAGGTCTCCAGCCGGGCGACGGCTTCGACCTCTTTCTCGACTCGACGATCGCCCGCTTCTGGTTCGACGACGAGGCGACCCGCGAGGCGGTGAGCGAAGTGGTCCGGTCGCTGCCAGCCAGTCGCATCCTCGACGAGGACGACGAACGCCGGTACCGGATCCGGTTCGGTGACGACCGCTACGGCGACCTGTTCGTCCTCGTCGAACCGGGAACGGTGATCGAACCGAACTACTTTCACCGGGGCGGGCAAACCGTCGCGGGAATGCACGGCTACGCACCGGAGGTGATCGACGACCAGGGTGGGTTGCTGGTACACGCACCGGGTCGTCGACTCGTAGGCTTCGAGGAGGTCGCCATGGTCGACCTGTTCCCGACCACGCTCGACCTTCTCGGGTTGCCGACACCGGAGACGAGCGAGGGGACGAGCCTCGTCGAGCCAGCACAGACGCACGCGTCGGGCGGTGAGGGTGATGAGTGAGACCAGCGGAGACGTCGGGATCGTGATCCGAGCGCGAAACGAAGCCGAGATGATCGGCGAGACGCTCTCGATGATCGACCGACAGCGCCACCCACCCGCCGAGGTCGTCGTCGTCGACTGCCACTCGACGGACGGGACCCGCGACATCGCCGCCGAGTACGGGGCGACGGTCGTCGACATGCACCCGGACGAGTTCACCTACGGCTACGGGATCAACGTCGGCATCGAACACACCGAGAGCGACCTGTGTTGCATCCTGAGCGCGCACGCCGTCCCCACGACGACGGCGTGGCTCGAGAACCTCGTGGCGGCGCTCGACGATCCCGAAACGGCGGCCGCCTACGGCCGACAGGTCGTCAGCGAGCAGGGAGACCCGCTCGAGCGGCGCAGCCTCGAGGCGGTCTTCGGGACGGACGAACGCCTCCAGCGTCGGGACCCGTTCTTCTCGAACGCGAACTCGCTGGTGAGACGTGAGTGCTGGGAGCGGGTGCCGTTCGACGAGGAGGTCTCGTACTCCGAGGACCGACTCTGGGCACGCGAGATGCAGCAACGGGGGTACGCGATCAGATACGTTCCGACGGCCCCGGTCTTTCACGAACACCGCGAGAGTCTCCGAGACGCCTACAGGCGGAACGTAAACCAGGGGCGCGCAGAGCGTGACATAGACGGAACACGCCCGTCCCCGTTGGCGATACCGCGAAACGTCGTTCGCGAAGTCGGTCTCGACTACCTCCACTTCGGCAGAAACCCGCGCGAGTGGAGCATCGTCGACCTCGTACGCGCACCGTTCGTCAGGACCGCAGAGCAGGTGGGATTCTACGATGGGACGAGACGCTAGCCTGATACAGACTCACCGGTACACGCCTCGGGGCGAGGCGAGCGAGCGGCGGGTACGTCGCGACCTCGAGACGATCGTCGAGACGTTCTCAGACCACTGCGAGGGAACGTTCGTCCTCTCCGGAAGCTTCGGACGCGAGGAGGGATCCGTCGAACGAACCCCCGACAGCTGGGTGCCGGTCAACGACTACGACCTGATCGTCGTGCCGGAGGAGGGTGCCTCGTGTGACGTCGCGTGGCTCGAGCGCCGAGCGGACGCGCTGGCAGAGGAACTCGGCATCGACTTCGTCGACGTGATGGTGACCTCGCGAGCGGACCTCGAGCGTTCCCGTCCAACCATCTTCAACTACGATCTCAAGTACGGCTCCGTACCGATCTACGGCGATCCGGATATCCTCGAACTCGTCCCCGCCTTCGAGCCGACGGACATCCCGACCTACGAGGCCGTCGTCCTCCTCTCGAACCGGTTGGCCGGCCTGCTGGGTGGGCTACAGGCCGGGCGCTCGAGGGCGTACCTCGAGAATCAGGTGACGAAACTCGCACTGGCGTGGACCGACAGCCTGCTGTTGGCCCAGGGGCGCTTCGAGCCGACCTACCGCGGAAAGTACGACCTCCTCGAGCAGTTAGTGGCGGACGAGACACTGACGGGACTGCCGCGAGCCGACGACATCTGTGCCCTCGCAGGCGAGGCCCTCACGCGGAAGTACGAACCCGAGCGAACGGTCGACGTCTCGGACGAGACGGTCGAGCGCTACGCCTCGCTCACCGCGACCGTCTTCACGCACGTTCTCGAGGCGGAGTTCGACAGGGAGTTCGACGGAATCGCGCCAGCGCTCGCTCACCTGGCGAGGACGCGCCGACGACCGAAACAACTGGCCTGGAACGTCTATCGCCTGGCGAGGTCCGACAGCGTGACGAGACGGACACTCGTTCGGTGTCTGCCGTATCTCGGCGAGGACAGCGTCCGGGCGAGCGTCAGCACCGGTCTCTTTCTGGCGCTCGAGAACGGTCCCACCGTCGGTCGAACACCCCTCCTCGAGCGCGTCGACGCGACCGACGACGAGAGCGCCGCCTACGCGATGTACGACCTCTGGGACGCGCTCTATCACTGAGCAGTGGTGGCGCGTTCAGCCGGATACGGCCGCGTAGAGGACGGTCTCGAGTTGTTCACGGACGCGCGCCTCAGCGAGGTGTTCGAGGACGTACTCGCGTCCGCAAGCCCCGCGCTCGGTCGCGAGGTCGGGGTTCTCGAGGAACGCGACCAGTCGGTCGGCGAGCGCCTCGTGCTCGAGCGCCGGGTAGACCGCGCCGTGGTCGCCGTCGGCCAGCAGTTCTGGAATGCCACCGCGGTCGCTGCCGATCACGGGCCGGGCGAGTGAGAGCGACTCGATGACGACGTTCGGGAAGTTCTCCATCCACAACGAGGGGACGACGACCGCCCTGCTCCGGCGGTAGACGTCGACGAGGTCGGCGTGGTCGAGGTGGCCGTAGAACTCGACGAGGTGGTCGACTCCGAGGTGGGCAGCGAGTCGCTCGAGTTCCTCGCGTTCGGGACCGTCGCCTGCGATACCGACCGGCACGTCGACACCGAGGTCCTCGCTCGCGTGCGCGACGGCGTGGAGGAGGACGTGAACGCCCTTCTCCTCGGTGAGACGGCCGGCGAACGTGAACCGGCCCTCGCCGGGACCGACGTTCGGTTCCACCTCAGGTGAGAATAGCGGGTACGGAACCGTCTCGACGGCGTAGCCGAACCGCTCGAGGTACTCGCTCAGGCGGCGACTCGGCGCGAGGTGCTGGTCGACGTAGCGCGCCTGCAGACGGCGTTTTACCTGGTGGCGAGGGAGGTGAAATCCCGCCAGTTCGGCGGCGGATGTACAGCCGTGGCGGACGCACTTCGCGCCGGGACCACCGGGACAGACCTGGTACGTATCGGCGTAGGCCGCCCAGCCCGACGGACAGACGTTCGTGTAGTCGTGGTGGGTCTTCACGATGGGGTACTCACGGCAGGCAGTCAGGACGGTCACCGGATAATTGATGTTCTTGTGAATGTGGACGACGTCCGGGTCGACGCGCTCGAGCACCGAGCGCAAGCCGCGGTAGATTCCCGGCTTGACGGCGACTTTCTGGAGGATTCGCGTGGGACGGTGGTCGGACTCGAAGAGGACGTAATCGGTCTCGGCTGGACGGTTCTCGCTCGGGCGAGCGAAGCCAACGGAAGCGACATCGTGACCGGCCGACTCGAGCAACGCCGCCTCGCGGTGGAGTTGCTCTTCCGCGCCGCCAGCGACGTCTGAGTAATCGTTCACGAGGAGGACGGACAGCGAGCGGGCGGGTTCGGCCGACATCTGCTCTGTGGTTTCCATCGAGCGCATAAAAGGGCACGGGCCTGTGAGCAACCTGGCCGACATCACGGACGGTCGGCCGACGTGCGGACCGACTCGTAGAGTTCGACCGAACGCTCGGCGAACGATCCCCACGAGTTCTCCTCGAGGTAGGCGTCGATGGCCGATGCGAGCGACGGAGACGGCGATGGGGCGGAGAGCGTCGCCTCGAGGTGGCCTACGAGTTGCGCTCGCGTCCGGTAGGTTCGCAGGCAGTCGTACGCCGTCTGCAGTTCCTCGAACGCGGGGAGCGCCGTCGTGACGACGGGCCGGCGGTAGGCGAGTGCGTCGTTGACGACGCCGCTCTGGCTCACGCGCTCGTAGGGCAAGACGACGGCATCGGCGGCGCTGAGTACCGTCGGAACCGCTTCGTCGTCGACGTATCCGAGTGCGCGTACCCGATCACGGACGCCGAGGTCGCTCGCGACGTCGAACACCGACTCGAGGACCGCCTCCCCCTCCCCCGGTCGCGGCCCGCCAGCGATCAGATACGTTGCGTCGGGAAACGAGGGTAGCACACGGATCACGTCCTCGTAACGCTTCTTCCGCTCTACCCAGCCGAACGTCAGGAAGACCTCACCATTGAGTCCGAGTGCCGCCTTCGCCTCCTCGCGCCCGCGCGGGGTCGCGTCGACCTCGACTGGGTGGAGATATCGTTCGATGTGGTGGCCAGTTCCGTGGCGCTCGCGCAGGACGGCGGCAGCCTCCCGTGTGTGAACGACGGTGGCGGCCGATGCAGCGAGAGTGAATCGCTCGAGGATCGTATCACGGACGCGGAGGATCCGGTCGCCGACCGGTCCACGGTGGTCGTGCGTTCGGTGTACCTCGTGGAGCGTCGTCACGACGGGGTGAGGTCCGCGAGCGAGCGCACGGAAGAACGCCGGTGCGCCCACGCCACGAACACCGAGGTGACCGAACAGCCCCGCTTCGAACTGGACGTGAACGAGGTCGGTCTCGGCCGGTACCTGCGAAGGGAGGTCCCGAAACGCGAGCGGACTGGACGCGTCCCGGTCGGTGATCCCCACCGGCCGAACGTCGACGCCACGGGTCTCGAGTGCGTCCACGAAGCGCCGAGCGTAGGTCGCGATGCCGCCAGCGACGTTCCACGGCGTGAGCAGCGCGACGGTGAGATCAGCCACTGTAGACCTCCAGCAGTCGGTCCGTCACGTCGTCCCAGGTCGGCAGCACCGACGGCGAGACGGGAGTCGCGTCAGTCGCCCGTCGACAGGCAGCGGCGACCGCATCCGGCGTCGCATCGGTGACGCCGACGACGCCGTCGTACTCGAGCCAGTCACCGAGAGCGCCTTCGGCCCGAACGACACACGGCGTGCCCGCGGCGAGCGCCTCGGCGACGGTCAGCCCGTACGCCTCGAACCGGGAGAGGTGGACGAACGCGTCGGCACCGGCGTACAGGCCGGGGAGGCGGTCGTCGGGGACGCGTCCGAGGAACGTCACTCGGTCGCCGAGCCCGCGTTCGTCGGCGAGGCCCTCGAGTGCGGGGCGGGCCGGACCGTCACCCGCGACGACGAGGTCGTAGCCGTCGAGGTGAGCGAGCGCATACACCGCGTCCTGAACGCGTTTGTACGCCTCGAGGCGGCCGACACAGAGGAGGTACGGCCGGTCGCGGTGTTCGGGAGTGGCGTCTCGAAACCGGGCGACCTCCAGGCCGTTCGGAACGACGACCGGGTCGACGCCGAAGTGTGTCTCGAGGAGCGAACGTTCCCAGCCACTCACGGCGACGACGCGCGTCGCCCGCTCGAGCGCGCGTTTTCCGAGCGGGCGGTAGGCCCGCAACAGTGCGTTCCGAACGCGACTCGCACTGTGTCCGTGGTAGTGTGGCGTGACGACGAAACGCTCGTCGCTGATGCCGAGTGCGGCGGCGGCGAGCGGCAGTGAGTGGTAGTTGTGCGCGTGGACGACGTCGCTCTCGAGGCGGCGAACCGTGGCCGTGATCGTCGGCGAGACGTGGAACGCACCGCCGGGTGCGAGAGAACGGTGGCGGAGAACGGTGACGCCGTCACGGTGTTCTCGGCGGGGAAGCGGCTCCGACGCATCGGCAGTGCAGACGGTGACCTCGTGGCCGCGCTCCGTGAGGCGCGTTGCCACCGCCTCGACGTGCGTTTCGACGCCACCGGTGTGCGGTGGATAGCGCGGGGTGACGAGTGTGACGATCATTCGAACGCGTCGCGGAGTTCGGTGTCGACCTCCCAGGTGCCGTCTGCACCGCCGCGAAGCAAGGCGACACTCGCTGCGGCGAGCGAAACCTGCGTGTCGAAGATGGCGTAGATCGGTCCGAGCGGACCGAGCGCATCCCGCTGTCCGAGCCAGACGAAGCCGACGAGTGCGAGGGCAGGGGCGAGACCACCGATACCGAGCGTCGAGAAGCCGGCAACGACGCCCACCAAGAGCGTGAGCGCGACCAGCCACGGCGAGACGATCATGAACCACCAGTTGAACGGGAGGACGACCCGGCCGTAGTTTCCGTAGCGGCCGAGCGCATCGCGGTGTTGTACCAGGAGCCGAATCAGCCCCATTCCGCGGCGATCCTTCTGTTTGCGTCGCTTGACGAAACCGGAGTGTGAGGCCTCTTTGTACCGGATCGCCGGATCGAATACGACGCGGCCACCGTTTCGACGGATCTTCAACGCGAGTTCGGTGTCGTCCGCCAGCGAGTTCGGATCGATCGGTACGATGGCGTCGTTCTCGAACGCGGAGAACGGCCCGTGGAAGATGAGCGTCGAATCGAGGTGGGACTCGAGTTGCTGGATGGCTGCCTGTACGCCCCGGTAGCCGGTTTCGACGTCGCTCTCTCCGAGCACTTCGGCGTTGCGCCCAGTCACGGCCGCCACCTCCGGATCGGCGAGGTTCGCGACCGCCTCGCGGAGGGCGTCGGAGGCGAGCAACGAGTCACAGTCGGTCTTGACGACGACATCGTTGCTCGCGGCGGCGTAGGCGTCGTTCAACGCCAGTGCGAGACCGCGCCGTTCGTCCTCTCTGATCAGCGTCAGTGCTGGCGTCTCGGGCACAGTGAAGAACTCCTCGATGATCGCGGGCGTCTCGTCGTCGCTCGAGTCGACGACGACGACCTCGACCTTCTCGGTCGGATACTCGAGCGCACAGAGGTCCTCGAGTTTTCGCTCGACGATGCTCGCCTCGTTGAACGTCGGGAGGACGATGCTGACGGTCGGTTCGGTCTCGTGTTTCGAGACCGGCGAGCCACGAGGGCGGTGCCACAAATAGAGGGCAGCGTAGAGAGTGTACGGAGTAACAGTCACGAAAAACAGTACGACGGCCGCAGCCAGAACCAGATCCATCTACTGCGCACATACGAGTCACCCTACAAAAATCTCGCGGTCACCTGTACTCGATCCGAACGGATCCCCGACGGACGACGCCCGAGCGGGTACTGGACCGATACGCATCGGTGTTCCGACAGCGGTGGTCGAGGCGGACACCGACCGACAAATCGACTAACCGCCCCCTCATGAACACTCCGCGGATAGATGACAAGGCTTATTCCCTATTTGCTTCTGGTGAGTGCTAATGAGTACTGACACTGAGCGTCTCGAAGAGGGGACCGAAGGGGAGCGATCTCGCTCGGTCCTCGAGACGTGGGAGTCGTGGTATCACCTCCCAGTTCTGGGGGTCGTGATGCTCTTTATGTTCTGGACGCGGATGCGGTCGTACGATAACTTCACTACGGAGGACGGGACGCCCGCACTGGCTGCAGTCGACTCGTGGTACCACTGGCGGACGGTCCAGTGGACGAGCGAGAACTATCCGCAGACGATGCCGTTCGAGATCTGGACGAGTTTTCCGTCCGGGCGATACGTCGGGCAGTTCGGCACGCTCTTCGACCAGTTGATCGTCACCGCTGCGATGGTCGTCGGTCTCGGTGACCCGAGCACAGAACTCCTCTACACCGTGTCACTGGTCGCGATTCCGGTTCTCGGAGCACTGGTAGCGCTCCCGGTCTTCGCCATCGGCCGCCGTCTGGGTGGGACACTCGGTGGACTCGTCTCCGTACTGCTTCTCGCGCTCGCGCCGGGGACCTTCTTCTTCCGGTCGACGACGGGCCAACTCCAGCACCACGTCGCCGAAGTGCTGTTCATGGCGCTGTCGGTGCTGGCGATGATGGTCGCGTTGCGTGTCGCAGAGCAAGAGAAACCGATTTACGAGTTACTCGTCACCAACGAACTCGATGCACTGAAGAAACCGGCGCTGTTCAGCGTCCTCGCGGGAATCTCCATTTCGCTGTACATCTGGGTCTGGCCGCCGGGCGTCGTGTTCGTCGGCATCCTCGCGGCGTTTTTCACCGTCCACCTCAGTCTCGAGTACTTCCGCGGCACCTCCCCCGACCACGTCGCGTTCGTCGGGGTGACGAGTCTTGGAACGACCGGACTGTTCACCATCGCGTTGATCGAACTGCCGACGATGAACGCGACGAGTTTCGGCTTTCTCCAGCCCGCGACGGCGTTTCTCGTCGCGTTCGGCTGTGTGTTCATGGCCTGGTTGGCCCGACAGTGGGACCGCCACGAGGTGCCACGCACCTACTATCCCGTCACCATCGTCGGGCTGATCACCGTCGCGTTCGTCGTGATGGCGCTCGCCACTCCCGATCTCTTCAGTTCGATCGCCCGAAACGTCACCAGCCGGCTCCTCCCACTCGATCCCGGAACGGGCACGGCGACCATCGCGGAGGCGCAGCCACCCGACAGCTACCCACAGCACGTCTTCGACGAGTTCGGCATGGCCTTCTACACGTTCCTCGCCGGACTCGCACTCCTCCTCGCACGCCCGTGGCTCGGTCGGGAGTTCCGCGCCGAACACACCCTGATCGTCGTCTGGTCGCTCTTTCTGATCAGCATGTCGACGACCCAGACGCGTTTCGCCTACTACCTCGTCCTCGCGGTCGCCGTCGTCAACGCCGTCTTCATCAGCGACGTGGTCCGCTATCTCGACCTCGAGCGAAACGTCGAGGCGATCAGAAACGTCGAGACCTACCAGGTGATCGCCGTCTTCCTCGTCGTCGTCATGCTGTTCGCACCGCTGTTGCCGCCGGTCGCGGCCGCCCCGGTGTGGGACCGTGGTGCCAACATGCACCCGAGCGACGACGCGATGGCGTGGGAAGAGGCGAACCACTGGCTGCTCGAGAACACCCCCGAGGTCGGCGACTGGGCCGGGGCTGACAACGCCTCCGAACTCGAGTACTACGGCACCTACGAGTACCCCGAAGACGGCACCTTCGACTATCCGGTCGGGGCGTACGGCGTGCTCTCGTGGTGGGACTACGGCCACCTGATAACGGTCCAGGGTGAACGGATTCCACACTCGAATCCGTTCCAGTCGAACGCCGCCTCCTCGGCAGCCTACCTCACGGCGACGAGCGAAGAGCGCGCCGAGTTGATCCTCGACGCCATCGCCGAAGGCGGGTCGGTGAGCGACCAGACGGACGATCAGCTCCGAGACGCCATCGGCGACGGCGGCTCCCACGAGGAGATTCGCTACGTGATGATCGACCACAAGATGGCTGGCGGGAAGTTCGGAGCGATCACTCAGTGGACCGGACCCGACTACGAGAGCTACGTCGAGGACGGGCAGTACACCTTCGGCGAAGAGCCGCTCACCCTCCCCGGACCGAACGAGCAGTACGAGGAGACGATGCTCGCCTCGCTGTATCTCGACGACGCGACCGGGCTCGAGCACTACCGGCTCGTCCACGAAACAGACGACTACGCTGCCGTCACCTCGATGCTGACGGCCACCCAACAAGGGTTCCTGCCGAATCCGCTCCAGTCGTTCCGACTCGAGCAACTGTCAGGGACGAACGGCACCTGGTCCGGTGACGCCGCGGAGATCAGTACACAGTACGACCTGGTCCGACAGGCCCAGCAGCTGAGCCCGGTGAGCCAGAGTGAGTACATCTACAACCCACAGGTCGTCTCCTCGGTGAAGACCTTCGAGCGTGTCGAGGGCGCGACGCTCACCGGCTCCGTCGACGCCGTCGAGGACGCGACCGCCTACGCAGTCGTCGAACTCGAGACCGCCCCCGGCCGGACGTTCGTCTACATCCAAGAGGCCGAGGTCGAGGACGACGGCAGCTTCGAGCTGACGGTGCCGTACGCGACGGACGACGAACTCGGCGTCGAGGACGGCTACACCGACAGCAGCGTCGAGGCGCTCTCGGCGTACGAGGTCGCCGTCGCGACGCCGGACGAGAACGGCATGCTCGAGCTTCACTACTCCGGCGAAACGGAGGTGCCGGAGACCGCCGTGATCGACGGTGAGACGATCGACGTCACGCTCGAGGAGACCGACGAGACGGTCGACGATCCGACCGAAGAGGAGACGGACGCACCCGAAGAGGTCGGACCTGTAGAACCCACACCGGACGAGGATGCAGTCGGTGACGCAGAGGGCGAGGCGGGCGAAGCCGAGCCCGCCGGAGCGCTCACTCCCCTGGCCGGGTAGGTGGACGAGCGGGCTTCGTCTCACTCGGGGACGGCACGCACGAATCGAGGCAGGTGAGAACGCTTTTGGCGGCAGGTAGATTACACTCGCGTACATGCGAGGGCCGCTCGGAGTCTATCTGAAGGGGTTTTTGATGGGGGCGGCGGACGTCGTCCCCGGCGTCTCGGGCGGGACAATCGCACTCATCCTCGGCATCTACGACCGGCTGATCCGGGCGATCACGGCGTTCGATCCGCGAGGGCTGGCGCCAGCGCTACGAGCACACCGGACGGACGAACGCGAGGCGCTCCAGGAGGAACTCGAGCGGATGGACGTCTTCTTCTTGCTCTCGCTCGGTCTGGGTATCGCGACGGCGGTCGTCGTCCTCTCGCGGGTGATGGCGAGCGCCGCGGAGGGGTATCCCGTGCCGACGTACGCGTTCTTCTTCGGTCTCATCGCGGCGTCGGCGATCGTCCTCTACCGTGAGGTCGGATCGTGGACGCCGGGGCGGATTGCGGTCTCGGCCGTCGGCGTCACGCTGGCGTTTCTCATCACTGGACTCACCGGCTCTGAAGCGCCACACGGTCCGCTCGTGATCTTCGTCACCGGCGCGATCGCCATCTGTGCGATGGTGCTCCCGGGCGTCTCCGGCGCGTTCTTCCTGTTGATCCTCGGCCAGTACGAGTACCTCACGGGGACGCTTCGCGACTTCACCGACGGCCTGCTCGCCGTCGCCAACGGCGGGTCACTCACGCCAGTTCTCGAGTCGGGGACGACGGTGGCCATCTTCGGCGTCGGCGCGGTGATCGGACTCATCACGATGGCCCACCTGATCGAGCGGGCACTGGATCGCTACCGCGAAGCGACGCTCGCCTTCCTGGTGAGCCTGATGGTCGGTGCGCTCAGGTTTCCGGCGATGGAGGTCACGGACCCCGACAACCTCGGCCAGACCGCCGGCGGCTCGCTCGAGGTCGCTGCGCTCGCTGCGGTAGTCGGCTGTGCGGCGGTGTTACTCGTCGACCACTACACGGACGACCTGGCGTACGCCTGACAGCCGGCTGGGGGAAACGGCCGTTCATTTTATTAGCACACACTGTTTTCGTGTAGACAGTTCGCCCAGAGTACGTGTCGGAGAGGATTCTCCGCGATTAATAATTATAATCATCTTCTAATTGGCAGAATTTTTTAGATAGATTGATTACCATTGGCAATAATCGTTAGAATGCAATGGCAGACAATGACAAGCTGACCACCCGACTCGCATCGCACCCACGAATGATCGGCGCACTGTTCGCGATCATGCTGCTGCTCAGCCAGGCCGGCGCGGCGAGCGCAGGGTGTCAGTGCACGTTCGTTGGGCCCTAAACGAAGGCGATCATCACACGAGAGACGGCTACCGAACGCGGGCTGCATTCTACAGCGATTCACTCTACGTCGAAACCACCACCGAGCGCGAGTAACAACTGCAACGATTTACACACTGATCGCCGATCCGTCTGGCGACCAGGTGTGCACAGACTTGCAGTGGCTACTAGAGACGAAGCCGGGTCCGAGAAACCGACCGGATCAACAGATATCGAGCGAGCGAAGGCCATCGTTCCACACCAGCGACTCGTGTTTGAGGACGGGACCGTTCGTCCACGTCAGATACGAGTGTGCCTCGCCCGTCTGGACGTCCGTCACGTCGACGCGCCCCGGAGAGAGGTACTTCTGCGTCGCTGGCTCGAGGTTGACCTCACTCGCAGCACCGACACGGAACTCCTTCGTCGAGTACGACCGCAACACGAAGTCGTAGCCGGAGGGGGTATCCGAGACCTCGATGATCGAGGGGACGCCGCCGTCGGTCTGGGCGATGTCGGCCGAGCCGTCACCGACGATGAGGTACTGGTCACCGATGGTCGTCGTCTCTTTGGCCATCTCGAGGGCCGCACGCAGTGGGAAGCC
Source organism: Natronobiforma cellulositropha (assembly GCF_025629245.1). Taxonomy (GTDB): domain Archaea; phylum Halobacteriota; class Halobacteria; order Halobacteriales; family Natrialbaceae; genus Natronobiforma; species Natronobiforma cellulositropha. The sequence goes on along the minus strand of NZ_JANZXN010000017.1, from coordinate 24,473 downwards.
GAGGTTGAGCAGTCGCGCCATCGTCTCGCCGGTCTCGACGGCGTGTTCGTTGACGATGTCGCCGAGGGTCGCGACGCCGCCGAAAGCACCGCGTTCTGCCAGTGCGAGACCCTGTTCGTAGGACTGACACGCGTTGAGGAAGAAGACGCCGAGGTCGACAGACGGGAGGGTCCGAACGTCGAGGTTGCCGTCGGGACACTGGATTCCCTCCGGCGTCGCGTGGCCGATGTAGTGGAGGAAGTCGTAGCCGCCGTCGGTCAGCAACGAGGCGAGGTCGTCCGTCGACACGCCGAACTCGGAGTGAATGTCGAACGGTAACGTATCCCGCGTGCCGTAGGCGTCGTCGAGGACGTCGTGTTCGTCGAGCATCCGCGCGTCGTTACAGACCAGCAAGATCTCGATCGACTGGGTCCGCTGCTGGCGATCGAGTTGGTTCTGGTAGGCTTCGATCGTCGCTTTCGAGGCACCCCGCGGCACCTGGCTGCCGAACCAGGCGTGTTCGATCGACTCGTCGGTGACGGCGGGGACGACGAGATCCGTTGGGGCACCGTCGTCGGGACCGAACACGGGTGCCCGCTGGAGGTCAGCCGACCGGGAGAGCGGCGCTGCAGAGCGGACGAATCCCGCGTCGGCGACCTCGGGGGACGGCATCTCACTGAGCGCGTCGATGCGCGTCCCGCGAGGTTCACGGACGATGCCGAGTTCGTTCACCACGAACGGGAGCAACTCGACGCCCTCGGGCGTCGAGGGAACGTGCGCGGTCAGCGGCCAGCGCGGAATGTGCGCTTCGACGAGGTCGAACGGTACCGAGAGGTACGCCTCGAGACGGTCGGTGAGCGAGGCGTGGTAGGTATCGAAGAAGTCGAAGGGCAGTTCGTCTTCGAGCAGGTGGCGCTCTCTGAGATCGTCGCGATAGAGACCCTCGGTTCGGACGAGACACTCGAGTAAGAAGATGTGTTTGAGCGTCCGGGCGACGTCGTCCTCGAGTCGCATACCCAGCGCGAGGTCGTACGTCGCGACGTCGGTGACGATCGCCGGATACTCACTCTCGCGGATCTCTGCACCGAGGAAGAACGCCAGCGGTGAGACGGCGTAGATGTCCTGATAGGTCGCCGGAACCTCGATCGTAACGTTCGTCGTTGGCTGTTCGAGCGTCGAGGGAATCTCGAGACGATCACCGCGTTCGATCAGCGGCGGGTGGCCGCGAAGCGTCGGCCAGGCCCGTTCCGGGGAAGTCGTCTTCAGCGCCGACGAGAGCGCCGAGACCGCCTGCATCGTCGCCGCCGGCTCGTCCGTCGTCGTGATCGTCTCGGCTGGCTGTTCGTGCAGCGAGCGCGCACCGATCGTCACGGTCGTCGGCTCGTCGAACGTGACGTGAATCGAGCCGATGCCCGTCTCGACGAGCCCGGTCGTCTCGAGTCGCGTGTAGACTCTGATCGGGCCGCTCAACCCGAGAAACCGGGCGTCCTCCTCGAACCTGGCCGAGTCGTTCGCGCTGAGACTACACAACGACTGTCCGTCCTCGTCGTGGATGTGCACCCCGTACAACTGGTCGAAGACGATCGAGTCCGTCTCGATCGAACACGCCGTATCGACCGGGTGGCAGAACTGCCTCCCGTCGGCTGGCGTCGGCGAAACCGCAGTCGGGGTGCGAACGTGTAACCGCCGCTGCTCAATCGGATCGTACACCTCGAGCCCCGTTGGCTTTCTCGTGCCGTCGAATTCGATCACCATGCAATCCTGAACCTCGTCCTCACTATCACTTCCATTCTACCGGGTTACTAAAAACTATCCGGCCATAACCCTCAGTTATACGCCGGCTGTAGTGGTGGTGGCCGGCGAGCGAGGCGGCCGTTTCGAGACGCACAGCTGTCGAATCACAGATGCAAACTCGGAAAAAAGTAACCGGAGGAAATGACAGTTAGTTATTATCTCACCGGGTGGGTACTGTAGCGGCCGGCCTATCACCGGCCGTCCGGTGTCGAGAGCGCCGCCTCGAGCACCTCGAGCGGGTGGTGAATCTCGTAGCCGGTGCCGTGGTGCATCTGCATCGCGCAGGTCGGACACTCCGTGAGACCGGCGTCGGCGTCCGCGCGCGCCATGTGGCGGAACATCTCCTCGCCGATAGCCATCGAGGTCTCGTAGCGCTCGCGCTTCCAGCCGTAGGTCCCCGAGATGCCCGAACAGGAGTCGCCGACGTCCTCGGCGTCGACGCCCTCGACCGACTCGAGGACCTCGAGCGCCTGCCCGTCGAGTCCCTGGTTGCGCGCGTGACACGGCGCGTGGTAGGCGAGTCCGGCGAAGGCGTCAGTTTCCGTCCCCTCGAGTGCGGACTCGAGGTCCTCGTTGATCCGCAGGTACTCGAGGGCGTCGTAGGTGTTCGCCGCGACGAGTTCGGTTCGCTCGAAGTCGAAGAGTTCGGGGTACTCCTGGCGCAGCGCCATCGAACAGGAGGTACACGAACAGATCACCGCACAGCCGTCGGCGACGAGGTCGGCGAGCGTCTCGACGTTGAACCGCGCCGCACGCCGGGCGTCTCCGAGCATGCCGTTGGCGAACATCGGCGTCCCCGAACAGCGCTGGGGCGGGACGACCACCTCGTAGCCGAAGTGTTCGTAGACGCGCACCAGCGCCTTCGCCACCGCCGGCGTGTTGTAGTTGGCGTAGTCGCCGTGGAAGTAGGCGACGCGCTTGTTCGCGTTCTCGACCTGCGCGCCGCCGCGGCGACGCCACCACGCGCGGAACGTCTCGGTCGCGAACGTCGGAAACTCGCGCTCGCTCGTGATCCCGAGTACGTGCTCGTTGATCCAGCCAGTGACCGACAGCCCCATCACGAAATTGGTGAGTCGGGGGAGTTTGCTCCCGAGCCACGCCAGTCGGCCGTAGTTCGAGAGCAGCCGGTTGCGCAGGTAGGTCCGCGAGAGCCGCGGGACGTTCCCCTCGACGTAGGCCGCCCGCGCCGTGTTGTGCATCTGCGAGAGCGGAACCTCCGAGGGGCAGGCGTCGTCACAGCGCATACAGTTCGAACACGCGGAGACGGAGGGATCGATCTCGCGGTCGTCGTGGCGCTCGAGTCGCCACTGCTCCGGTCCCTGGAACTTCGGTCCCGGAAAGTCGTCGTCGACGGCCGCGACGGGACAGACGCTGTCGCAGGTCGAACACTTGTAACAGTCGTCGGCACCCGGACGGAGGTCCATCGACTCGGCGTCGGGAAACACCGAAACCGGGTCGGAGGCGTCGCTCGAGCGGTCCGTCTCGGAGAACCGATCAGCGTCGCTCATCTACGCGCTCACCTCCAGGCCCGCCTCCCGACCCGCGGCGTAGCCTGTCGCGAGCGAGACGCCGCTCCCGGAACACTCGGCGGGGAAGTCGTAGCCGCCGAGGACCGCCCCCGCCGCGCGCAAGTTCGCGAACACCGGCGAGCCGTCGGTCTCGAGCGGCCGCAGCCACCCATCGGTCTCGAGACCGAACCTGGCGAAGGCGTGCTCGCCGAACGGCGCGGCGGCGGACCACTCGATTCGCTCGTCGGGGTGAGCGACGGGACAGCCGAAGACGGGTTCACGGACACCCGCTCGGGAGGAGCGGATCCCCTTGCCGACGAGACCGCCCGTCGCGAGGACGTACTCGTACGCCCGGTGGGGCACCCGCGCGCCGTTTCTGTCGACGAAGACGCGCGCGATCCGAGTCGGGTCGTCCGACTCGGTCTCGAAATCGACGACCGGCACGCCCGTCGTCACCCTGACACCCGCCGCCTCGAGCGCGTCGAACAGCAGGCGCTCGAGGCGCTCACCCGGCAGGCTCGGCGGGCCGGTCGGCAGTTCGAACACGGCGACGCCGAGGCGCTCTTCGAGGTCACGGCGGACGACGGCGGCGTTCTCGAGACCGAGGAGCGCGGGCAGGCCGAGACGGCGGTCTGCGGGGCGCAGCAGCGAACGGATCGCCTCGGCGAGTGCGGTCCGGACGCGGACGCTGCCAGCTTCGACGCGTTCGTCCTGGTCCAGCGCACGCGCGTAGCGGGTCCGCGTGGCGTCGTCCCGGAGACCGCCCGGGAACGGAACCGTCTCACCGCGGACGGGGAACGGAACGCCGCTCGCCTCGAGTCCGGCGGCGACCAGCGGCGCATTCAGATCAGTGACCGTCTCGAAGCCGACGAGCAGCGTCGCCCGCGCGTCGCTCGCGAGTCCCGCCGCCACACTCGCCGGGTAGCGCGCGGTCGGTTTCACCGTCCCGTCGGCCGTCGGCACGAGCGCGTTCGCCGTCGTGTGACAGCCACCGTAGGCGTCGCCGACGACCGCGTCGAAAAAGTGGAGCGCCTCGCGGACGATCTCGGACCCGACGCGTGCGTACGGATGCGTCTCGGGCAGCGACTCGAGCGCCTCGAAGGGATCGACGAGCGGTCCCCGCCCGTCCGGCCCGTAGCCAAGGACGTCGATCAGCCCGCTCGCGTGGCGGAGCGTGCTCCGCTTGTGCGAGATGAGGCGGACGCGAGCGCCGGTGTCGGCCGCAGCCAGCGCCGCCGTCAGCCCGGCGAGACCGCCGCCGACTACCAGCACGTCGTCCTCAATCGCCACCGCGACCACCTCGCGTCCGCTCGCGGCCGTGCGGCCCGCTGCCCTCCGGCCCGCCGTCGGCCACCGGGACGCCCGTCTCGCCCCCGCGGTCCGGTCCCGCGTCGAAGGTCCCGAACTCGAGCGGCCCGTCGTCGGCCCGGTCGCGGTTGAGCGTCGCCGCGTGGAGGGCGTAGGTGAGCATCGCCTGTGAGAGCTGTTCACCCCAGAGCGCGTGGCGCTGGCCCTTCCAGCGCTCGGTGAAGAGGTCGGCGAGCGCCGCCATCGTGACCTCGTGGCCGTGGTCCGGGTGCAGTTCCTGGGCCAGTTCGCGACAGCAGAAGCCGCCCTGGCAGTTGCCCATCGAGGCGCGCGTCCGGATGCGCACCGCGTTCAGGTCCGTCCCCGACGCCGCGATGGCGTCGCGAACCTCCGCACGGGTGACGCCCTCACAGTCACAGAGCACCGGATTCGGGCCGTCGCACTCGAGGACATCGGGTGCGCGGCTTCCGAGTCGGTCCGCGCTCCGGCGGGCGATGGGCGAGCGGAGACCGAACGCGTCCATGCGCTCGAGAACGGACTCGAGGTTCTCACTGCCCGGCAAGGGCCGTTCGGCCGTCTCACACCGGGCACTGACGCCGAGGGCCGCACAGACGTGGTCGGCGATCTCCTCGGCCATCGCCCGGTAGGTGGTGAACTTCCCGCCGACGATGCTCGCGATACCCGTGACGCCGTCGCGCTCGGCGTGGTCGAGCAGGAAGAAGTCGCGGGTGATGTCCGTTGGGTCGACGGTGGCGGTGCCGGGCGGTTCGTACAGCGGGCGCACTCCCCAGAACGAGCGGATGGTCCGCGCCTCGCGGAGGATGGGCACGAGTTCGGCCAGCTGGTCGATCACCAGGTCGACCTCCCAGCGCTCCTCGGGGTAGTCGTCGGGGTCGGAGACCTCCTCGTCGGTCGTCCCCAGAATCGCCGTCGTCTCGTGGGGGACGATGATGTCTGCGTCACCCTTGGGCCGACAGCGGTTGATCACGGTGTCGACCTGCCGGACGTTCATGATCGTCATCACGCCCTTCGAGGGACGGACCGCGACCTCGAGGTCCGCGAGGGCGGCGACGTTCCCGGCCCACGCGCCGGTGGCGTTGACGACGTAGTCGGCGGTGATCTCCTCGGTCGTCCCCGGCCGCAGGTGGGTCCGTTTGCCAGGCCCGGAGTCGTGGCGGACGCGCACACCGGTGACCTCCTCACCCTCCCGCAGGAGGTCGACAACCTCGGCGTGGGTCTCGATCCGTGCACCGTGGGCTTCGGCGTCCATCGCGTTCGCGACGCAGAGGCGGAAGGGGTCGACCGCGCCGTCGGGGACCCGAATCGCGCGCTCGACGTCGGGGGCGAGATACGGCTCAAGCGCCCGCGCCTCGGTTCCTGAAAGCACCTCGGCCGGAATACCACAGTCGCGACAGCCTCGAAGTTTCTGCTCGAAGTAGTCGTCCGGGTCTTCGGGCCGCTTGACGAACAGTCCGCCCGTCTGCTCGACGCAGTGGCCCGCGATCTCGCGTAGAATCCGGTTCTCTGCGATGCACTCGCGGGCGCTCGCCCGATCCGACACCGCGTACCGGCCGCCGCTGTGGAGCAGGCCGTGCATCCGGCCCGTCGTGCCGTGGGTCAGGTTCCCCCGCTCGACGAGCGTCACCTCGAGTCCGCGCAGGGCGAGGTCGCGGGCGATGCCACAGCCGGTCGAGCCACCGCCGAGGACGAGCACGTCGGTCGTCGATCGTTCCATCTGGTCGTCGAAATCGACGGCCGCCGCGTGCTTTACCCTGTCGGCGAACGAAGCGCTGAACGATACCCGTGAGCGAAGAGACCTACGTCGGCGCGATCGACCAGGGAACGACCGGCACGCGCTTCATGGTGTTCGACCGCGCCGGAGCGGTCGTCTCGAGCGCCTACGAGACCCACGAACAGCACTACCCCGAACCCGGCTGGGTCGAACACGACCCCCTCGAGATCTGGGCGAACACCAAACGCGTCGTGAGCGAGGCGCTCGAGGCGGGCGGAATCGACGCGGGCCAGCTCGAAGCGCTCGGCGTCACCAACCAGCGCGAGACGACCGTGCTGTGGGACGTCGCCACCGGGAAGCCGGTCTACAACGCCATCGTCTGGCAGGACCGACGGACCACCGAGCGCGTCGAACGGCTCGAGACCGACAGCCTGAGCGAGACGATCCGGGAGAAAACCGGTCTCGAGCCCGACGCCTACTTCTCGGCGACGAAAGTCGAGTGGCTGCTCGAGAACGCCGACCCGATCAAACTCGAGCGCGCCCGGCCCCAGGACGTCCGCGACCGGGCGCGTGCGGGCGAGGTCGTCTTCGGAACGATCGATAGCTGGCTCATCTACAAGCTGACCGGCGAGCACGTCACCGAGGTGACCAACGCCTCGCGCACCATGTGTTTCGACATCCACACCGGCGCGTGGGACGACGACCTGCTCGCGGAGTTCTCGATTCCGCGCGCGATGATGCCCGAGGTCCGCCCCTCGAGCGACGAGGAGACCTACGGCTCGACCGACCCCGACGGCTTCCTCGGCGCGTCGGTGCCGGTGACTGGCGCACTCGGCGACCAGCAGGCGGCGCTGTTCGGCCAGGCCTGCTTCGACGCCGGTGAGGCCAAAAACACCTACGGCACCGGCTCCTTCCTCCTCCAGCACACCGGCGAGGAGGCGGTCACCTCGGAACACGGTCTCCTGACGACCGTCGCCTTCCAGCGGTCGGGCGAGCCGCTCCAGTACGCACTCGAGGGATCGATCTTCGTCACCGGCGCAGCCATCGAGTGGCTGGTCGACGTCGACCTGATCGACGAGCCGGCGGCGACCGAAGCGCTCGCCCGGAGCGTCGACTCGAGCGACGGCGTCTACCTGGTCCCGGCGTTCACCGGTCTCGGCGCACCCCACTGGGACGGACGCGCCCGCGGCACCATCGTCGGCATGACCCGCGGCACCCGGAAGGAACACCTCGTGCGCGCGACGCTCGAGTCGATCGCCTACCAGACCCGCGACGTGGTCGAGGCGATGGAAGCCGACTCGGGTATCGAGATCGACGCGCTGAAAGTCGACGGCGGTGCGGTGAAGAACAGCTTCCTGTGTCAGCTCCAGGCCGACGCCCTCGGCTGTGGGATCGTCCGCCCCGTCGTCGACGAGACGACCGCCCTCGGGGCGGCCTACGCCGCTGGCCTCGCCGCCGGCTACTGGGAGAGTCTCGAGGAACTACGCGCGAACTGGACGGCCGACCGCCGGTTCGAGCCGACGATGGACGAGGCGGTCGCAGACCGGCGCTACGAGCGCTGGGGCGACGCCGTCGACTGCGCTCGAGGCTGGGCTCGAGACGACGCGTGAACGGTATCGGACGCGCTCGCTCGAGTGGACTGTATCAATCGAACGGATTGGTAGCGACGTTCAGTCGGACGATACCGTCGACGGCGTCGAAGTCATCATCGAAGCTGTATATATGATCGATACCACTGCGTTTCATGTAGGCGACCATCGTCGCATCACCGAACGCGAGTGAGGTGTGTTTGCGAAACAGTGACCGACCAGTGTGGAAGTCACGTTCAGGGGCGTGCACGAGTTCGAACCCTGCGCTCTCGATCAGCCGGTCGAGAAATCCTGTCGCAGTATCGTGGCCGACTCGCTCGTGAATGAAATTCAGCGTTTCCGTGAGCGCGTAGTTCGTGACGAAGCCGGTTGGAAGCTCACCACGGTCGACGCCGTGGAGTATTGCCGCCGCATTCTCGTGGTGTGTATCACGAGCACTCACAGCACCGATCAGTACACTCGAGTCGACGAGGGCTGTGCCCATCTACTGTGCACCCGAGAGATTGTGTTCATCAGCAGCGTTCGTTTCACCGATATCGATCGGTTCGAAGCCCTCGAACGCACCGAAGCGCTGGTTGACGACCTCGAGTTCGATGTCTCCGTCGTCGGTAAGTCGCCACCTGATCTTGTCCCCCGGTTGGATGTCGAACCGGTCACGAATCTCTGCAGGGACGGGTACCGAGCCACGGTCGCCGACCGTAGTTTCATCAGCGTAGCTGTCTGTCCCCATGCCAGTCAGTACGGACCCAGCACGCATAATTTCGTGGGTGGAAGAAGCAACGACTGACTCATCCAGCGGAGCGTGGTCCGTAGTTGTCGAACCCACCAGTGACAGAACGGCTCGAGATCGACACACCGCCTGCCGACATCGCCGTCGTTTTCCACCGCGCGACGTAGAGACGGGTATGGCCACCGATCCGCCGCTCGTCCTCGACATCGACGGGACGCTCACCCGCCCCGCTGGCTGGGGCATCGACCCGCGTATCTTCGACCCACTGCACGAGTGGGACGCCCCGGTCGTCATCGCCACCGGGAAGGCCTTCCCCTACCCGATCGCGCTCTGTCACTTCCTCGCACTTCCCGAACTCGTCGTCGCCGAGAACGGCGGGATCGTCTACACCGGCGACGCCGTCTCGGTCACCGCCGACCGCGAACGGGCGGAGTCGGTCGTCGAGAGTTATCGAGATGCGGGCTACGACCTCGGCTGGGGTCCCGACGACACCGTCAACCGCTGGCGCGAGACCGAACTCGCCATCAGCCGCGAGCAGCCACTCGAGCCCCTGCGCGAGGCCGCCACCGCACACGGGCTCGAGGTGATCGACACCGGCTACGCCTACCACCTGAAAGACCCCACCGTGAGCAAAGGCGAGGGGGTGAAGACGGTCGCCGAGACCGTCGGTATCGACCTCTCGACGGCGGTCGCCGTCGGCGACTCGATCAACGACGTCTCCACCTTCGAGGTCGTCGGGCGGAGCTTCGCCGTAGCGAATGCGGACGCGGCCGCGAGCGAGGCCGCAGACGAGGTGCTCGAGGCTGCTCACGCGGACGGGACGCTGGCAGCGCTCGAGCGGGTTCGCGGCGGAGTGTAGTCAGGCGACGGTGTCCCCGGTGGTCTCGCGGTAGCCCGCGCGGGCCTCGACGAGGAAGATCACCGCGGCCGTGGCGACGGCGAACAGCCAGATGGCGACCACTGCCGTTCCGGAAGCGGCGTTCGAGAACGCCCCTGCGAGCAGGACCAGCATGAGGGTGACGACGCCAAGCCTGGACGTTCGAGAGGTCGTCCGGTCGACGCGCAGCAGGTACACCTGCGGGAGCACGAACCCGAACAGCACCACCAGCACGAACGCGGCGACGGCGAACCACTCGTCCAGGAGACCGGTGGTCGCTTCGACGGCGACGAGTGCAGCCAGCGCGACGACGGTCGTGAGACCCGCCGCGACGACGACCGCATTTTCTCTCGAGAGCATACGTCGGAGAACGGACACCCTGCCAATAGGTGTATCGAGGTGAGCGGTCGGCGACCGCCAACCGGAGCACGCATCTGTACTGACGCCCCTACTCCCACTCATGGTGAGTTCGACCGTTGCCATCGCGCTGGGGATAGTGGGGACGCTCGCCGTCTTCGCGGTCGTCCGCTGGGACGCGAAGCGGGAAGCGATCGGCCGGCCACGGCTGTGGGCCGCGGTCGCCGCCGTTCCCGTCCTCGTCGGCGTCTCCCTCTACGCGTTCGTGCCGACTGCGCCGATGACCGGCATCATCATGACCGCCAACACCGGTCTCGTCCTCTACGGCTTCGAGCGGGAGGTCGTCGGCGAAGGGGACGACCCGGCCGAACCGGGCTGGCTCCCCGGCGACCCGACCGGCGGTGACGGCGGCGATAGTCGCGAGTCGGGGGAGACGCGAGCGGACGACGAGTGATGGAGACTCGAGCGCGCTGAGAGCGGACGAGTGGTTGGAGGAGGCTCGAGCGGAGCCGAGAGCGGGTGACCACCGAGACGCGAGAGAACACCACACGCCTTTTGTCCGCGCCGCGCCAAGCGGGCACTCATGAGCGATTCCGCCGATTCGCGCGTCGAGACCGGTGTCGACGCCGAGCGAGACGACGGGGGCGGCAGTGAGGGCGGGCCGAAGCAGGTCACGAGTCCGAACTACCACAGCGAGAACCACACCGCAGCCCAGACCTGCGGGTGGACCGCCAACGCCCTGCGCGGGGAGGGCAAGTGTTACAAGAACATCTACTACGGCATCGAGTCCCACCGCTGCATCCAGATGACGCCCGTGGTGCGCTGTAACGAGCGCTGTGTCTTCTGCTGGCGCGACCACAACGGCCACGCCTACGAACTCGAGGGCGTCGAGTGGGACGACCCGGAGGCGGTCGTCGACGCCTCCATCACCCTCCAGAAGAAACTCCTCTCGGGCTTCGGCGGCAACGAGGAAGTCCCCCGCGAGGTCTTCGAGGAGTCGATGGAACCCCGCCACGTCGCCATCAGCCTCGATGGCGAGCCGACGCTCTACCCCTACTTACCGGAGCTACTCGAGGCGTTTCACGACCGGGACATCACCACCTTCCTCGTCTCGAACGGCACCCGGCCAGACGTGATCCGTGAGTGTGATCCCACACAGCTCTACGTCAGCGTCGACGCCCCCGAGCGCCACACCTTCGATCAGGTGGTGAAGGCGATGGAAGACGACGCCTGGGAGAAACTCCTCGAGACGATGGATATTCTCGCCGAAAAAGAGGAGACGCGAACGGTGTTGCGGACGACGCTGGTCAAGGGTGAGAACATGCACAGTCCGGACTGGTACGCGGCGCTCTACCAGCGCGCCGAGCCGGACTTCGTCGAACTCAAAGCCTACATGCACATCGGCCACTCGCGCGGGCGGCTCGGGCGCTCTTCGATGCCCGACCACGAGGAGGTGATGGCCTTCACCCGCGAGGTCCAGGAGCACATGCCAGCACACACCGAGTTGAAGGGCGTCCCCGCCTCGCGCGTCGCGCTGCTCTCGAAGACGAGCGACACCTGGGTACCGAAGCTGAAGAAAGACAGCGAGTTCTGGGCGCGCGACCCGGTGACCGGCGACTGACCGGCGAAACGGGCGTTCGCGGTGTTCCGATGCCGTGAACGATTCAGCTACCGAGACCGACCGGTGGCTTTTTCGCCGCCCTCGAGAAACGAGCGATACGAACCCGGAGTCGGCCACTCCATCTCGAATCCGGTATGCTCTCCACATTCGGTATGCTTATACGAGACGCGAGCGAACGCGTTGGTATGCCTGTGACTACGTCGGCGGTCGGCCACGACGAACTGGCCGTCCTAAAACTCCTCGCGCTCGACGGCGGTCTCGACGGCGACGTCAAGCTCTCCTGTGCCGGACTCGCCGAGCGACTCGAGGCGTCGAACCAGACGGCCTCGCGTCGCCTCCAACGTCTCGAGTCGGCCGGCTATCTCACCCGCGATACGGTGAGCGACGGCCAGTGGATCGCCATCACCGACGAGGGCGAAGGCGCACTCCGGGGCGAGTACGAAGACTACCGCCGGATCTTCGAAGCCGACACCGACGTCACACTCGAGGGAACCGTCACGAGCGGGATGGGTGAGGGTCGCCACTACATCTCGCTGCCGGGCTATCGCTCACAGTTCGACGCGCGCCTGGGTTACGAGCCGTATCCAGGCACGCTCAACGTCGCCCTGCGCGAGGACAGCGTGCGCCGGCGCAGCGCCGTCTCCTCGTTCGATCCGATTCCGATCGACGGCTGGGAGAGCGAGGACCGGACCTACGGTCCCGCCGTCTGCCACCCCGCGACCGTCGAGACGGCCGCCGGCGAGGTCTACGAGCGCGCCCACACCATCGCTCCCGAACGGACCCACCACGACGACGACCAGCTCGAGGTGATCGCCCCCGAGAAACTGCGCGAAGTACTCACGTTGACCGACGGCGACCACGTGACGATCACCGTCGGGGACCGCTAACATGACCGGCCCACACGCCGACGGCGACCACGACGCCCACGCGAGTTCGTCCGCGATCGGTACGGATACGCCACCGACCGTCTCGACGGGCGACTCACTCGAGGACGCACTCGAGGCGATGCGCTCGGGCGACCCCGTCCTCGTCCACGACGCCGCCGACAGGGAGGGCGAGACGGACCTGATCTACCCCGCCGCGGCCGTCACACCCGACGCGGTCGCCCGCCTGCGAAACGACGCCGGCGGTCTCGTCTGCGTCGCGCTCACCGACGCGGTCGCCGACGCGTTCGGTCTCCCGTTCTACTGGGAAGAGGTCGACCACCCCGCGACCGGTGCCCACGACATCGGCTACGACGAGCGCTCGTCGTTCTCGCTCACGGTCAACCACCGCGACACCTACACCGGCATCACCGACAACGACCGGGCGCTCACGATCCGTGCGCTCGCTGAGGCCGCCGCGAGTCCCGACGAGACCGACTTCAGCGCCGCGTTTCGCGTCCCCGGCCACGTCCACCTCCTGAGAGGCGCACCGGGGCTGGCCGCCTCGCGGGAGGGCCACACCGAACTCGGTCTCGCCCTCGCCGACGCCGCCGACCTCGAGCCAGCCGTCGTCGTCTGTGAAATGCTCGACGACCGGACCGGCGAGGCGCTCACCCCGACCGACGCCCGCGCCTACGCCGCCCGCAACGGGTTCGTCTACCTCGAGGGCAGCGAGATCACCGACCGCCTCGCCTGAGGTCTCACCCTCGCGGGTTCGGCGGGTACGGGATTCGCTCACACGATTCGAGAACGTTCATTACAGAGGCGACCCTCAGCCCGCGTATGGGATTCGACGAGATGGACGTCGACACGATCTGGATGGACGGCGAGTTCGTCCCGTGGGAAGACGCACAGATACACGTTCTCACACACGGACTGCACTACGGCACCGGCGTCTTCGAGGGCGCACGCTGTTACGACACCGAAGAGGGTCCCGCGCTCTTTCGCTGGGACGAACACGTCGAACGGCTGTTTCAGTCGGCCAAACCCTACGAGATGGAGATCGCCCACAGCCACGAGGAACTCACCGACGCCACCCTCGAGCTGATCCGCCGACAGAACGTAGAGTCGTGTTACATCCGCCCCATCGCCTTCTACGGCTACGACTCCCTCGGCGTCAGTCCCCGCGACTGTCCGACGCGCACCGCCATCGCCGTCTGGCCCTGGGGAGCCTACCTCGGCGAGGAGGCACTCGAAGAGGGTATCGAGGTGATGGTCTCCTCCTGGCGGAAACACTCCTCGAGTCAGGTCCCGACGAACGCGAAGACGACCGGTCTCTACGTCAACAGCCTCCTCGCCGGTGAGGAAGCCCGCCGCTACGGCTACGCCGAAGCCATCGTCCTCAACAAGGAGGGCAACGTCGCCGAAGGTCCCGGCGAGAACCTCTTTCTGGTCCGCGACGGCGACATCTACACACCCGGTCTCTCCGAGTCCATCCTCGACGGCATCACCCGCGACACCGTGATCACCCTCGCACGCGACCTCGGCTACGACGTCTACGACTCCGTCTCACTCTCTCGCGGCGAACTCAACACCGCAGACGAACTGTTCTTCACCGGCTCGGCCGCCGAGGTCACCCCCATCCGCCAGGTCGACAACGTCGAGATCGGCAGCGGCTCGAGAGGTCCGGTCACCGAAGCGATCCAGCAGCGTTTCTTCGAGGTCGTCGAACGCCGTACCGACGAGTACGACGAGTGGTTCACATACGTTTGAGGATCGGTGCGGTCGTGGCCGATGTCGTGGGCTCGAGAGTCTACGAGCGGTCGTCAATCAGTTTGCAGCTGTCTGTGAACAGAATGCGATTTCTGAAACTATGAGAAGAAGGCGTTAGACCGCTGATCATGCATCAATAGGCCCGCCCACCGATCACGCGCATAACGTGCGGATTGAGGGCATCTATGGTTAAAAAGCGCTTTCTTGGTGATCAAGCGTACGCTCGGCGACGCCGTGCGTGCGCGAACCTGGTATCGTGAGCCACATGACATCTATCAGATATGGATCGTCTACAATATCACACGTCCCATCAAACAGTGAAATGACCCCCGTCTAATGATTCACCACGGCAAAGATATTATTAAAAGAGAATCGCGACACTTCACGTTCTATCTGTCAAAACGCCATGCGGAGAAATCACCGGGTTCACGACCATTATCCAACATTTCTTTCCCTTTCTTGAATAGTTCAATAGTCAACTGTTCCCAATCATCTAGCTCCTCATTTTCAAGCTGGTCTAACCTGTATTCTAGTTCGGTAAGTTCGAAGAAGGGGACCAGCTTTTTGGGGTCGAAGTACTGTTGTTCACCTCTTTCAGCCTGTGAAGCATACCATCCTTGGCTAACGTAGTGGCTGAGAAAGAATAGTAGATCATCGGGCTCCTGGGTGTTTTGTTCAACCCATTCAACGGGTTTCTCTGAGTCATCCCATTTCATCCATCTCGCAATTAAAATATCAAGGTTCGGTGTCTCCAGCAGTTCACCTTCCTCACTTATCTCCCTAATCTTCTCAACCACAGCTAAGGTAAGTTCTTCGAGTTGATTGTAATTCAGCGACCGTTCATCCTCTTCGATGCTTTCACCACCGAACTCGCCATGTTCTCGGTAAATGTTAGCAGTGACATGGCTTGATACGTATGGCGAGTTGCCCTCTCTAACGCTTTGTTCAAGCAATGCCAGCCGTTCATCACGGTTCTCAACCCTTCTGAGTAACTCCCGCAAAATCCGGTTGATCTGGTTGAGTGTTCCATCGTCCATAATACTTTTGGATGGATCAACAGAACACAACTCATCCCCAACAAGCAATAACGCCCCTACCACTCCACCAATATTATCGTCTGAAATATCATCTGTATAGTCGGTAAACCGTTTTAGGAACGTATTCGCCTTTGATCGACCATCTATACCATCCTCTCTCGATAACCGTCTCAATTCCTCAGCAAATGCCTCAGAATCATCAGAAACAGAGAGAGCCGTTTCCATTTCGATCGTGGTAAGTTCCCCTTGAGGAACTGTCTGACGGAAGTAGAAGGGGAACATCTCTGGATGACAGATCCGTTTCCGTTTACGGAATGTACTGTGATCTTCATTATATCGTGATCCCATGAACGAGGGCCCAGTGTCAAACCGTGGGAAAAGATATGTGAGAATCCCTTCTACTCGTTCAGAATTTCCCGAGACATGGTTTTCCAAAAATCTGGAGTAGTCATCCTCATCCCGCAACCGGCGTGTCCCAACTTTATTTACGAATTCACTAGGATGTTTGCGAATATACTCGTAAGCATCTGTGTGGAAGATTCGCAATGTTTCAACAGCGACCAAATCAATAAAGTTCACTTCATCCTCAAGACGCCTATACGAAGCACGCACCGAGTTAGAAAGTCTGACAGCATCTCTTGGCGTATTCAAAGTCGGTAGGATTCCGTCTCCATAGACCCTTTGCCAGTGATGTTCATTGATACCAATTACCTGATCACCAACAATCTGAAGAAGACGTTCTACAAAAAACTGATCAAGGGCACCCGTCTCAGGTACAGGAAGGTGCTGAGGTAACTGTATAATCTTGTTGAGGTACTCCTCACCGTTCCGAACTACATGTTCTCTTTCCAGTGCGTTAGTAACGATTTCGTGGTCGAAAGCCAAGACATAGGTTACATTAGGGAAGTCAGCTACGCTTTTCACAAGTCGAAACATCTGCGCCATTTCATCCTCAGTCAACCGATCAATATCATCAAGAAACACAACAATTCTACGGTTAGTATCTTTAAGAGAATTAGAAATATCTTCTTTCAGCTCTTCCGCATTCTTTGGGGTAGGGTCCAGCCTTTGCGACAGGTACTGCAGCAATCTCTGGGATGGGACACCCGTAACTGCTGACAAGGGAATGTTTGAAAGTGCTGCGGAAAGGTTTGAGATCTGTATTTTAACCTTTCCGAATCCATCCTCTTTTTCTAACCCAGACTCTAACTGAGCAAAAAACCGTTCAAGCAAGTCTTCCTGCCCGGAGAATCACCACGGATTAAAACGAATAACAGCAGGTGGTTCCTCATCCTGTTTGAGATAATATTCGACAAAGTTGAGAACCGTACTTTTTCCGGACCCCCAAGGGCCGTAAATCCCGACAATGAAGTCTTCTCGGGGTACTTCAGAAGTGATTGAGCCTGCGATATCCTTCGCAAAATCATTGTATCCTAGTTGATCATCTTCCGGCTTTTCCAAGGAAGAATCTGAGAGCAATCCCGGTTCACCAGATTCATCAGACATAACAGGCCAGTGGAGGTGATAGACTACTCAGTCTTTCGGTCATAGATAATCAATCCAATTCCGGTTTTAATCGATAAAGTCTATCGGACAGTCTGTCAAAATAGGCAAGAAAATACCTTCCAAACCAGACATTCAATTCAATGACAGTCGCCCATAAAGCATCCTGAAGTAACCGGATCTCAGGCGTGATTTGTCAACGAGCACGGTGTCAAACTTCTGTTTGGCCGTCCAGAGTACCCAGTACAGGTGAGCCAGACACCCGCTTCATCACCACCACCCATTTCCAGAAATTATATGTAGGACTTCGTGAAAGTCACACCTGGAAGCGACGCCCGCCGTCGAGGTGGGGCACGCACAGAAAGTGCCCCGGGTGGTACCAGCACCCGAGGCGTGGCTTCCACATCCAGAGATGGATTTGAAGCCATGATTCAGTACCAACCACGCGAACTTAAAAGCCTCGCAAACGCACCGTACAGCCCGCGAAACGCCGGTTCTCGGAGTCCCAACCCTCTCACTCGAGGAGACCAGTCTCTCACTCGAGGGCCGGCCACACGGTCCCGGCGGACCACTCGAGAAGTCGACAACCAGTTGCGCGCACAGGGAACCGACAGCCAGCCACGCGCTCGCGTGTTGGCCACCGATTCACGCGCTCAAGCACCTGCCATCGCCTCGCGCACGCGAGTAGACCCTGCAACCGCTCAAGCAACCCCCACGGAGCGACGTCGATGAGCGAGGAGTACGACCGCTGGGGCGGCGAGGAGTGGAACCCGCCGCGCTGTCCCCGCTGTGAGAGCGTGGTCGTCGGCGTGACCGCCACCGGCCCGTTCACCATCCAGGCCTCCTGTGGCTGTTATCTCAGCCAGGAAGAAGCTCGGGACCTCCGGTAAGGGAGTCGTCCACTCGAGCGAAGCCAGAAGGCGCTGCGGTCAGTCGTCTTCGCCCTTCTTCGAGGGACCGTCCCCGACTTCCGTGACGCGGCCGGTCTTCTCGTCGAGGACGTCCTGTGCCGTCGCGGTGTGCTCGTCGACGACCTCTTCGAACTCCGAGACGCGGTCGTCGACGACGTCGATGGGGACGCCGGCATCCATGCCGCGTTTGGTCCGGTCGGCGTCACCGAAGCCAGCGCTGAGGACGCGGGTGAGCGCCTCTTCGACGTCCTCGTCGAGTTCGGTGATCCGGTGGGATTCGACCTCGATGACGAAGCCCGTCGTGATGTTCGGCGAGGTCGGCAAGAAGAGCACTTCGCGGCCGTCGTCTGCGATTTTCCCGGTCTTGAACGCCGTCATCCGGAGCCCGTTCCAGGTCTCGAGTTTGACCGGCGACTGCAACGAGTCCTGCTCGCCGAAGGCGGTCTCAGCGGCCATCTTCGAGGCGTTGTAGACGACGCGGAGACCGGGGACCCGGTTGGCGACGTCGTCGACCATCCGCTCGACGAGACCGCCGATGGTCGTGCGCATCAGATAGCCCACGGAGAGGGTGAGGATGATGAAGACGGTGATGACCACGATGACGCGCAAGAGCTGTGCGAGGTGTCCGCGCGCCTGTTCTGCCTGCGCACTCTCGCCCGCGATGAGCCACTCGAGGGAGTTGGCGTCGAGGATCACTCCGGGGGTGATCCCGGCGAGGAATCCGTACAGCCAGTAGATGATGTAGAGGGAGACGAGAATCGGGCCGAGGACGATGAGCCCGCTCGCGAAGTCCCGTTTCCACGACGTCATGTGCCCAGACTCACACCACGGGGATATGAGCCCTTCCCTTTATCGGCCCACGATCGCTCGCAGCGCGAACCACAGGTTCTCGCGGCGCTCTCTGACGCGCCGGTAGAAGTAGGACTTCCACCGGGAGCCGTAGGGGACGTACTGATACACCGGGTACTCGCTCGAGAGGTCGTACTGAGCGTCCTCGCGGACGCCCATCAACAGCTGAAACTCGAGGTCGGCGTCGTGTTCGGCCGCCAGTTCGGCCGCGTACTCGATCAGCGCCGGATCGTGGCTGGCGACCGCGACGCCGCCCTCGTAGGTCTCGAGCGCGTACGCGAGCAACTCGCGGTAGACCCGGTTGACCGTCGCCTGCTCGGTGAAAGCCACCGCCGCCGGTTCGTCGTAGGCACCCTTGACCAGACGGACCTTCCCCGGGACGTCGGCCAGTCGCTCGAGGTCCTCACGGGTGCGTTTCAGGTTCGCCTGCAGACAGACACCGACGCCGCCGTCGTGTTCGCGCGCGAGCCTCTCGAACGCCGCGAGCGTGGCGTCGGTCGTCGTGTGGTCTTCCATGTCGACCCAGACGAAGACGCCGCGTTCGACGCCGTACTCGACGAGTCGCTCGAGGTGCTCGTCGAAAACCGTCGCACCGAGGTCGAGACCGAGCTGGCTGGGTTTGACCGAAACCGTCGCGTCGAGACCCGCGTCGGCGATGTCCTCGATCAGCCGCTCGTACTCGGCGACGTCGGCAGCGACCGTCGCCGGGTCGTCGTAGTGCTCGCCGAGCAGGTTGACGATGGCGGAGACGCCGCGTTCCTCGAGTCGGGCGGCGTGGGCGAGCGCCTCCGCGGGTGTCTCCCCCGCGACGAACCGGTTCGCGATGGGCGGAATCACAGCCGACAGTTGCACCCGAGCGCTAAGAGGGTTGGCGGTTCTCGAGGCGTCGCCGCACGCGAACCATCCCCCGTTAAGGCCGGCGGGTTCCTTGCGAGGGATATGGCAGTGCTCGAGACAGTCGTGATCGCGTTCTGGGCGATGTTACCAGCGTACGTCCCCAACAACGTGGCCGTGCTCGCGGGGGGTGGGAGACCGATCGATGGCGGACGAACCTGGAACGAAAAGCGCCTCCTCGGCGACGGAAAGACCTGGCGCGGGACCGCCGTCGGGACCGCCGTCGGGGCCGTCCTCGCCCTCGCACTCAACGCGGTCGCGGGCGACGTGGGAGCGGCGACCGGAATCGAGGACCTCCCGACCTTCCCGCCCGAGGTCGTCCTCGCGCTCCCCCTCGGCGCGATGCTCGGCGACATGACCGCCTCCTTTCTCAAGCGCCGAACCGGCCGCGACCGCGGTGCGCCCTTCCCCGGCGTCGACCAGCTCGACTTCGTCGTCGTCTCGCTCGCCCTCGCGTTCGTCGTCGCACCCGGCTGGTTCCTCGAGACGTTCACCCTCGGCGTCCTCCTCGTCGTGGTGATCATGACGCCGGTGCTCCACGTCGGGACGAACGTCGCCGCCTACTGGCTCGGCTTGAAGAACGAACCCTGGTAGCGTCGCGGGCGTTTCAGACTGCTTATCTCGCTCGAGCGGGTCCTCCCGGACGACAGATGACCGCGAACCAGGACCTCATCGACGCGCTTCGGGCGGCCGACGCCGTCCGCTTCGGCGAGTTCGAACTCTCTCACGGCGGGACGAGCGAGTACTACGTGGACAAGTACCTCTTCGAGACCGATCCGCAGTGTCTCGCGCTGATCGCCGAGGCGTTCGCCGAGCGACTCGAGGAGGACGCGAAACTCGCGGGCGTCGCCCTCGGTGGCGTCCCGCTCGCCGCCGCGACGAGCGTCGCCGCGGGCGTCCCCTACGTCATCGCGCGCAAACAGCGCAAGGAGTACGGCACCGGCAACCTGGTCGAAGGCGACCTCGAGGCGGGCGAGGAGGTCGTCGTACTCGAGGACATCGTCACCACGGGAACCAGCCTGATCGACGCCGTCGAGGCGCTGCGGGCGGCCGGGGCGACCGTCGAGCGCGCGCTCGTCGTCGTCGACCGCGAAGAGGGTGGCCGTGAAGCCATCGAGGAGGCGGGCGTCGAGGTCGACGCGCTCGTGACTGCGAGCGCGTTGCTGGCCGACGCCGGACGGGACTGACGGCGCTCGTCCGACAGCCGCGCCGAGGCGACCCGAACGGGTTCGGTATCCGTGTCAAAGCGGCCGAATTCGATACGCTCGAGCCGTCTTCACCGCCCTCGAGTGGGGAACGACGACGGGTCGAAATGCGGTCGCTTATGGGTTTGCTCGCCGAATGGACGAGCGATCGATGGCAGCTTCGAACGCACTCGTTCGCTGGTCGCCGACGCCGTTTTCAGCGGTCGTCTGGGCGAGTATCCTCTTCGCAGAAGCGCTGCTCATCTGGACCTACGTGACGGTCGCGAACGCCCAGTTGATGGCCTTCCACGTCTACCCGTTCGTCTGGATCAACCTCAGCATCTGGGCGGTGTGGCGGACGGACCCACCAGCAGCGAGCGGGCGAAAACGCACCGCTGCCGGCGCGATAGCGGCCGCCTACTTCCTCGTACTCGCCTACTTCGGCGGTCTCGTCGGGCGGGGCCACCGCTTCATGGGCCACGAGGTTACGCCGGCGTTCGCCGACTTCGCCTACGGACTCGAGGTCGCGACGGCGGTCCCACCGGGCTACGGGCCGGCGCTCGTCTACTCCGGCCCGTATCTCGTCTCGACGGTTTCGCCGTACCTCCTGATCGGCTTCATCGCCCTCGCCTACCTGCTGTACGTGACGATTCTCGACGCCACCGGCGAGGCGTCCGTGGGACTCGTCGGCGTCTTCTCCTGTGTCGGCTGTAGTTTCCCCCTGATCGTCGCGTTCGTCTCCGGCGCGGGGACGACGACCGCGCTCACGGCCACGCTCTACTCGCAGGCGTACGCGCTCTCGACGCTCGCGTTCGTCTTCACCCTCGGCGTGCTCTACTGGCGGCCGTTCGAGGCAGCGAACGCCCGCCAGACGCTCCTCACACTCGCCGGCGCGCTCGTCCTCGTCACTGCGACCGTCCACCTCGCCCTCGGCGCGGCCGGGCTACTCGAGGCACTGCGTTCTGGACTCGAGGGAGCGGCGCTCTCACTCGCGTTCGTCGCCTTCGCCCTCGCCGCCTACCTCGTCGTCGGCGGCTTCGCGACCGGCTACCTCGCCCGCCAGTACGCCATGGCGCTCGCGGGCGGTCTCACCTTCCTCGCGCTCGCGTTCTACGTCGACTGGCACTTCCTCGGCTACACCGAGTCACTGCTGCCGCTCGAGTACCTCGGTCTCGAGCACAGCCACGACCACGGCGACCACGGCCACCACGACCACAGTCCGGCGCTGATCGAACAGCTCGGCGAGGCGTTCCGGGAGGACAGCGCCGCGCTGGTGGCGAAATCGGCCGAGTTCCTGGCGCTGTTGTTCGTCCTCGCCGTCGGACTCCAGGAGTGGGTCGACAGTTACGTCGCCTGAGCGGCGACGGTGTACTCACAGCCGACCACCCGACGGCAGGCCATCACAATGCTTTTATCCCACTCGAGATTACCACGTACCACGATGGTAGGTGTCTACTTTACAGGGCCGCTCGCCCGCTTCTAATTCACACCTACCGTACGCTGTGTCGCTCACATCCGACCAGCGGACGGTATCCGTGATGGACACCCCACCGGACGGTTCACAGCCACCACACTCATAGCTATGTCAGAATCAGACTCACAGCCACACCTGACGGTCGTCCTCCCCGACGGCTCGGAACTCGCGGTCGACGCGGGTGCAACGGTCGAAGACTGCGCCTACGAGATCGGTCCCGGTCTCGGCCGCGACACGGTCGCCGGCAAACTCGACGGCGACCTCGTCGCGAAAGAACAGCCCGTCTACGACGGCGTCAGCCTCGAGATCGTCACCGACGGGTCGGCGGAGTACCTCGACGTGATGCGCCACTCCGCCGCCCACTGTCTCGCCCAGGCGGTCGAGCGCCACTTCGAGGACGCCAAACTCGCCATCGGGCCACCGACCGACGACGGCTTCTACTACGACTTCGACGACCTCGAGATCGACGAGAGCGACCTGAAAACGCTCGAGCGCGAGATCGAGGACATCCTCGAAGCCGACTACGACATCGTCCGCGAGGAGGTCTCGATCGAAGACGCCCGCGAGCGTCTCGCCGACGAACCCTACAAACTCGAGTTACTCGAGGAACTCGCCGAGGCGGGCGAGACCGTCACCTTCTACAAACAGGGCGAGTGGGAGGACCTCTGTGCGGGCCCCCACGTCGAATCGACCGGCGAGATCGGCGTCGTCGACCTCCTCGACATCGCCGGTGCCTACTGGCGCGGTGACGAGGAGAACCCGATGCAGACGCGCATCTACGGCACCGCCTTCGAGAGCGAGTCCGACCTCGAGGAGTTCCTCGAGCGCCGGGAACAGGCCGCAGAACGCGACCACCGCAAGATCGGCCGCGAGATGGATCTCTTCTCGATCCAGGACGTGACCGGTCCCGGACTGCCGCTGTATCACCCACCGGGGAAGACCATCCTGCGCGAACTCGAGCGCTTCGTCGAGGACCTCAACGTGGCGGCCGACTACGACTACGTCGAGACGCCCCACGTCTTCAAGACCGATCTCTGGCACCGCTCGGGCCACTACGAGAACTACGCCGACGACATGTTCATCTTCGACGTCGGCGACGACGAGTTCGGCCTGAAGCCGATGAACTGCCCCGGCCACGCCGCCATCTTCCAGGACCACTCCTGGTCCTACCGCGACCTGCCGATCCGCTACGCCGAGAACGGCAAGGTGTACCGGAAAGAACAGCGCGGCGAACTCTCCGGTCTCTCGCGGGTCTGGGCGTTCACCATCGACGACGGCCACCTCTTCGTCCGCGCCGACCAGATCGAACGCGAGGTCGAACAGATCATGGACATGATCGTCGACGTCTTAGAGACGTTCGACTTAGAGTACGAGATGGCACTCGCCACCCGCCCCGAGAAGAGCGTCGGGAGCGACGAGATCTGGGAGCGAGCCGAAGAACAGCTCGAGTCCGTCCTCGAGAAACGCGGCTACGAGTACGACCTGGAGGCGGGCGACGGCGCGTTCTACGGCCCGAAGATCGACTTCGCGTTCAAAGACGCCATCGGGCGGAGCTGGGACGGCCCGACCGTCCAGCTCGACTTCAACATGCCCGAGCGCTTCGACCTCTCGTACGTCGGCGAGGACAACGAGGACCACCGGCCGGTGATGATCCACCGGGCGCTCTACGGCAGCTACGAGCGCTTCTTCATGATGCTCATCGAGCACTACGAGGGCAACTTCCCGTTCTGGCTGGCCCCCGAACAGGTGCGCGTCCTCCCCATCTCCGACGCCTCGCTGGGCTACGCCCACCGCGTCGCCAACGAGTTCGACGACTTCCGCGTCGAGGTCGACGGCCGCGACGCCACCCTCGAGCGCAAGATCCGCGCCGCCCACGACGACCGCGTCCCCTACCAGATCATCGTCGGCGACAACGAGGAAGAGGCCGGCAACATCTCCGTGCGCGACCGCTTCGAACAGCAGGAGTACGACGTCGAGGTCGACGCGTTCCGTGCTCATCTCGAGGCAGAGCGCGACGAGAAACGCAGCGCGCCAGACTTCCTCGCCGAGTAGCGCACTCGAGAGCGCACCTATCGTCCGACCTGAACGCCTTGTTTTACACCTCGTCGGCCTCGCGCTCAAGTACCGGACCTGGATGTGTCGTACCCTCACTGGTTTCTCGAGTGTTCGCTGCTCGCCACGGGTTATCGCGGTTGGCCGATGTCGACCGTTCGGTAGCCGGGAATGTCCGCCTCGAAGTCGAAGTAGGGTTCGTAGCGCTCGAGCAGACGGTAGCGCTGGGCGGAGTCGTAGAAGCCGTGGCCCAGGAGGCGGAAGGCTTCAGGTGGTTCGACACCCATCTCGAGATAACAATCGCGGATCTGACAGCCGAGGTGGTGGACCAGCAGCCGACGGAACACCTCGAGCGAGCCGGAGGGTAACGCCACGAGCTGGAGCGTGGTGTCCGGCTCGCGCTCGAGTGGTGGGTCGACCTCGAGGACCTGTTCGTCG
>NZ_JANZXN010000016.1 GCF_025629245.1 Natronobiforma cellulositropha | reverse complement strand
GTCGGCCACGACCGTGCCGTCCTCGGTCTCTTTGGCGATGGGTCCAATCCCGCCCTCGGCTGAGCGCTGGACGTGAACGTCCATCCCCAGGCGGTGAGCCACCACCGGCTCCTCGCCCTCGAGTGCCTTCCTCGCTACCTCGTCCGCTTCGCGCTCGAGTGCTGGATCGGGGTCGATGACCAGCGAACTCCCCTCCTGTGGAAGCATACTGACCTGACCGCCGGTCTGCTGGCGGACGTGAGCCAGCTCGTGCGCCAAGAGGTACTTCCCCTCCGGACTCTCAGGATTGTACTCACCGCGGTTGAACACCACGTGGTTGCCGATCGTGAAGGCGCGTGCCTCGAGCGACCGGCGTTGCAGTGAGATTGTAGACAATCGTCATTCACCGCCTGCAAATGCAGGCAGGTCGTAGACGCCCTCGGGTGTGTGTTCGTCGTACCAGGTCGAGACTGTGGCGTTCGGGTCGTGGTAGCGCTCGTAGAAGTCGTAGTGCTCGTACCAGGTGGCGAACTCGTGGATGCCGTGACCCTGGAGTCGGAAGGCATCGGGCGGCGCGATTCCCATGCCGAGGTAGCAATCCCGAACCTGACAGTAGAGGATTCTAATGAGTTGGGCGCGAAACTCCGCGAACGACGCAGGGTCGTACGGCAACAGGTCGATTCGTGCATCTGGATCACGCTCGAGCGATGGCTGGTCGCCCCATTCGGTGTGGTAGACACCAGCGCTGTCGTCCCAGTGGACGTGGATGCCTGAGACGGCCTCGAGAAGGTCGTCGGCGGACAGATCGCCGACGGCGTCAGCCTCGCCCGCCTCGAGTATGGGTGTGAGAACCGCCTCGAAAGAGCGGTGGGTAACGTCGCCGTTGTGCACTGTTCGGAGGAAGGCAGTCGCATCAGGGTCGGTGACTGCACGTGCGAGCGTTGCGAGCGCGTCGTCATCGAGACCGAGGTAGACGTCCGTTCGGTAGGTGACGTGTGTCGGGCGGGCACCCTCCGGTAGTGTCACGGATGGTTCGGTCTCGCCGTAGTGGCTGGCGACCTGCAAGTAGAGGTCGGTGAAGTGTTCTTCGAAGGTTTCTGCAGAGAGGCCCGCGAGGACGAGCGCCACCGCGGCGATGCGGTGAGGGTTTTCGTTGAGCGAGAGGGTGTCGTAACCGCGCTCACGGTAGACCCAGTACTTCGCGAAGCGCCGGGCCTGGTTGATGGGTTCGACTTCGTCGATCATCGAGCGCTCGGCTGGGTCATCAGGATAGCCGTTCTGTGAGTGCCCCTGCAAACTCCCATCAAAACCGATCGCGACAGTGTGTTTCACGCCGTTATTGTCCGTGATTCTAACACCAATGCCGCGTTCGTCTTGGTCAATGATTGCTGCATTCATTGTGGTTAATCGAACCGTGTTCCACTGGTTGCGATATTATCAACCATGGTGACTGCCCGCCTGGCAGTCTGTTCGACCCACTCTTCAGGTGGATCGATCTGTCGAAGCCTGGCGTGCAACTGCTGTGGTGCAAACTTCTGATCGACGTACTGATCCAGCATCGGACCGATGACGGGGAGGAGCGAAGTGAGCCCCGCAGCGGCGACTTTGCTGTGATCGACCTCGCCAAACTCGAGGTCGTCCGTGGCTTCTTCGACTTCTTCCAGGCCGAAGTCGCCTTTGAGCACCCCGCGGCGACTCACTTCAGGCGTACGCTGGATCGAGACATTGGGCCCGAGTCGGTGAGCCACCACTGGCTCCTCACCTTCGAGTGCCTTCCTCGCCACCTCGTCGGCCTCACGCTCGAGTTCGGGGTCGGGATCGATGACCAGTGAACTCCCTTCCTGGGGGAGCATACTAATCGCACCACCAGTCTGCTGTCGCACGTGAGCTAATTCGTGCGCGAGCAGATATTTCCCGTCGGGACTCTCCGGATCGTACTCGCCGCGGTTGAACACCACGTGGTTCCCGGTGGTGAACGCCCGCGCCTCGAGCGCGCTCGCCGCCTTCGCGGCCTCCGGCCCAGTGTGCAGCTGTACGTCAGAAAACGAGTCCCCCATCCGCGCTTCCATCTCTTTGCGGACGGATCCCTCGAGCGGCCGTCC
Organism: Natronobiforma cellulositropha; assembly: GCF_025629245.1. GTDB lineage: Archaea > Halobacteriota > Halobacteria > Halobacteriales > Natrialbaceae > Natronobiforma > Natronobiforma cellulositropha. The sequence goes on along the minus strand of NZ_JANZXN010000016.1, from coordinate 35,493 downwards.
TGGCTGGGAAATCACCCGCCGCACCACGTCGGGTGTCGCGGTCTCACCTGCCAGGTCGCTCTCGGCCTGCGCCTCCACCGAGCGCATCGCGCTCTCGGTGTCGAGTTCGACGCCCGCTTTCCAGGAGCTACGCACTCGAGCGACGCGAACCTGCTCGCCCATCGGCGTGTTACAGCCTTCGGGGAGTTCACCGCGTTCGCCCAACTCCTGGACGTTCTCGAGACCACGCCGCAGGATCATCTGATCGAGGATGGCCGCCTGGTCGCGCGAGGGTTGGCCCACTCGGTTCAGGTACTGGTACGGCCGCGCCCCGCGCTGGGTCTGGGCCTGCGCTCGAGTGCGCCGTGTTCGTTCGTTTCGCTCACTGTCGTCGTTCGAGCGGTCGCGTCGGTCCCGGTCGAAGCTCACACGCTCCACCTCGTGTGTCGTTGCATTGGTAATTATCGAAGCGTTACTGCTCTCTCATCTTAACTGTTGATGATCGAACACTCGAGCGAGGAGTACAAGCCGCTGTTCAGCGGCGACGAAGGGCCGACAGCGCGCTCGACACTCGAGTACGACGAGTCGCCCGACCGCGACGACGACCAGGTCTCCGACCTCCAGCCGATTCTGGACCACCTCGGCGACATCACCGGGCTGATCACGTCCTATCTCGAGGAGACTCGAGAGACGAAACGCGTCGACCACGACGCCCAGCGCCGCCACTTCGCCCACCAGCGCCGGATCGTCTACACCGCCGCGGGGACCTTTCTCGCTGTCGTGCTGATCGCCGCCGGGATGACCGCCCAGGGCGCACTCAGCGGTGATGCGTTCACCTTCGTCCTCGGAACGCTCTTCGGCGCGATTCTCACCTTCCTCCAGACGATGCTCCGGGAGTGAGACACCCACCAGTAGCCGAGACCGCGTGACCGGTGCTCACGTCTCGAGCGCCAGATTGGGGTCGACACCAGCGACGCACCCTCACCAGGAGTCGATCGACTCGGACTCGTCGTAGTAGTTCTCGTAGAGGTCGGTCGACTGTTGGTAGAGCGAACACCGGTACTTCCCGTAGCCGGTATCTCTGAATCCGGCTGGTGGCGTGACACCCATACAGACGTAGCAATCGCGTACTTGGTAAGCAAGGTGTGCGAGGAGGTACTCCTGAAACGCTGGTAGACTGTCGACACTGATCGGCATCGGTTCGACTCGCGCGTCGGGCTCTCGCTCGAGTGGCTGGCCGACGGGTTCGACGTGTTCGTTGTTGTAGCCGTCGTTGTAGAGTGCATAACACGGAGAGGTTGCCTCGATCTCGAACGCGAGAGCGCCTTCGAGCGTGGAGTCGGTGGCGAGTTTCTCGAGTGCCGCGGTGAGCGTTTCGCCGTCGATCGAGTCTCCGGGTTCTGCGCCGTACGTCGTGAGGGCAGTCCTGGCAGCCTTTTGGACGGCAGTTGGGTCTGGCTCGAGGTAGAGGTCTTTTCGGTAAACGACGATCCCATCGGGATTGGCCCCATCAACCGGTAGGTCGATCCTCGAGCCACTGACGTGCTCTCGAAGTCGGTCGTAGAGATCACCGAAGTGACGTTCGAATGCAGAGCCAGAAAGACACCCAACGGCGATCATCGCCGCCAGAATACAGTCGGGATTGTCGACCCGCTCGAGCGTCTCGTAGCCGCGTTCGCGGTAGACGTGGTATCTGGCGTAGCGACGTGCCTGGTTGACGTGTTCGTTCTCTTCGTCTGTTCGTTCGTTCGGGCTGTCGGCGTAGCCATCCTGATCGTGATATTTGATATTGCCAAACTCGTCCATTTCGATCAGGTGTTCTACTTGGTTGTTGTCGAGCACGCTGAGGCCAACCCGCTTGGATTCGCCGGTGATAATTGCGTCCATATTTACAAATCCTCTCTGGATACTGCATCACCAGTCGAGTCACCTGCTCCAGTCTTCGCGTGTTCGATGGCGGAGCCGATGAGTTGTTTGAGTCGGTCTTTCACATTGCTATCGGTCTGGTCCGCCCAAGCTTTGTATCCCGAGTGGGCAGCGTAGGCGAAACTCAGCCCCGGAACGACATCCGCTAGGGCCGCTTTGGTCAGGCTCAATGCCGCTGCTTCGACCGAATCGGAGAACTCGTACTCGGTGTCTGTCTGGATTTGCTGGCCGAAATGGTCCTCGTACAGGAGTGTCAACTCGTGGTCACTGAGACCGTACTCCGCTTTGATATCAGTCAGCGTTACTGACGGTCCTGCTGGACGGTGCGGTGAGCGCAACTGGCCGTCCTCGGTATGAAATTTCTCCTTGGCATCCTGATGGGCCGGAAGCGTCCCGCCGCTCGAGTGGACACCACCCGGTCCCTGGAACCGTTGGACGTGAACCTCGACACCCGACGGAAGGCGAGCGATCGGAATCGCTTCTGCATCGAGCGCCTTCCTCGCTACCTCGTCAGCTTCACGCTCGAGTTCGGGGTCCGGATCGATCACGAGCGAACTCCCTTCCTGCGGAAGCATACTGACCTGGCCACCGGTCTGCTGGCGGACGTGAGCTAACTCGTGCGCGAGCAGGTACTTCCCCTCCGCACTCTCTGGGTCGTACTCCCCGCGGTTGAACACCACGTGATTGCCGGTCGTGAACGCCCGTGCCTCGAGCGCACTCGCTGCTTTCGCAGCCTCCGGCCCCGTGTGCAGCTGTACGTCAGAAAACGAGTCCCCCATCCGCGCTTCCATCTCCTCGCGGACGGCTCCCTCGAGCGGCTTTCCTGGTTGGGAGATCACCCGCCGCACCACCTCTGGTGTGGCTGTCTCACCTACCAGATCACTCTCCGCCTGCGCCTGGACCGAACGCATCGCACTCGGCGTATCGAGTTCGACACCCGCTTTCCAGGAGCTACGCACTCGAGCATCACGGACCTGTTCGCCCGTCGGCGTGTTACAGCCGCGCGGGAGTTCACCCCGTTCGCCCAACTCCTGGACGTCCTCGAGACCACGCCTCAGGATCATCTGATCGAGGATGGCCGCGTGCTCGGGTGAGGGCTGTCGCACGCTCGAGAGATGGTGGTGGGGGCGCGCTCCGCGCGCGGCCTGGGCCTGCACTCGAGCGCGCCGTGTTCGTTCGTTTCGCTCACTGTCGTCGTTCGAGCGGTCGCGTCGGTCCCGGTCGAAGCTCACACGCTCCACCTCGTGTGTCGTTGCATTGGTAATTATCGAAGCGTTACTACTCGCTCATCTTAACTGTTGGTGACCGAACACTCGAGCGAGGGGTACAAGCCCCTCTTCAGCGGCGTCGAAGAGCCGAAAGCGCACTCGACACTCGAGTACGACGAGTCGCCCGACCGCGCCGACGACCAGGCCTCCGACCTCCAGCCGATTCTGGACCACCTCGGCGACATCACCGGGCTGATCACGTCGTATCTCGAGGAGACTCGAGAGACGAAACGCGTCGACCACGACGCCCAGCGCCGCCACTTCGCCCACCAGCGCCGGATCGTCTACACCGCCGCGGGGACCTTTCTCGCCGTCGTGCTGATCGCCGCCGGGATGACTGCCCAGGGCGCACTCAGCGGTGACGCGTTCACCTTCGTCCTCGGGACGCTCTTCGGCGCGATTCTCACCTTCCTCCAGACGATGCTTCGCGAGTGAGACACCCACCAGTAGCCGAGACCGCGTGACCGGTGCTCACGTCTCGAGCCGTAGTCAACATCGCCCGTCTCGCACGTCCGTTCTCGTTTCAGCGCTCGCTCGGCCGTGGTCACTACCGGCCAAACAGCGCGCGGACGATGCGCCGCAGCAGTGGGCCGGGCTGGCCCGGCCCGGCGAACCCTCCGCTCGCCAGTGCCCCGTGTTCGATACCCGGCGGCCGGTAGCCTTCAATCTCGGCGTCGGTGAGGTGGTACGGCGGGTAGACATCGGCGTGCTGGTAGTGCATCGTCTGTTCGGCGAAGCCCTGGCCGAGGACGCGAAACGCCTCCGGGGGCTCGAGTCCGAGCCGGAGATACGCATCGCGGACCTGACACTGGAGGTGGTGACAGAGCAGACCCTGAACGATCTCGGCCGTCAGTTCCGACTCGAGGGTGGCCTGTGGAGGCGTCATCTGGAGCTGTGCGTCGGGTGGTCCCGCGCTGGTGTGACTGCGCTCGCCAACGACCGGCTCCTCGACACTGCCGTCGTTGGCGCGGCGCTGGTACTGGAGATCGAGCGCCGACACTTCGGTGATCGGTGCCGTGTCCGGCGGCAGGCGCGCCTCGAGTTCGGCCGCCAGCGCCTCGTAGAGGTCGTACGCGTCGGTGGTTCCCGCGAAGGCTTCTATCGGTGACGCAGCCACTGGATCCTCGAGATAGGCGTCGAACTCGAGGGCGAGAAACACGTCGGCGCGGTAGACGATACCGCCGACGGGGGCGGTCTCCTCGGGCATCTCCACGATGGGGGGAACCTTGGGGTGGAGCGCACTGTGGTACTGCTGGGCGTAGGGACCGAACTGTCGTTCGAAACTATCGAACTCGAGACCGAACACCGCGCCGAGCGTGTAGGGAATCCACTCCGGGGTTAGGCGTGGGGGGAGCGTTGGGTATCCTAACGTCCGCTGAACCGTATACTTAGCATACTCCTGGACTTGACTGAGATAGACTACATCGTTACTCGATTGTTTGGACGTTCTGTTTGGGTAGTAATCCTGTTTGTGGTATGATATTCTTCCAGACATTATCTCGACAGTAAGATTATGCTCTACGTCATTTTGGTCTGTGACATAGATCTTCACATATTCACCGTCATCTCCATCGACATCCGCTTTCATGGTGATTCACCACCACCATCATATGGGTCCTCAACATCCCACGGCATGTCGATATCCATCCTCCGGAAGAACTCGATCACTCGCTCTTCTTGTCCGAGCACTCGAGCGACCTCGAGCGTGAGGTAGATGTCTTCGCGGTGGAGTCGGTCTTTGCCGACGTGGATGGTTCCGCCGACGGCGAGCGTCACCGCCATCGCTTCGGGCTGAGTCAGTCCGTACTCCGAGACGAGCGGCTGGACAACGCTCTGAGTCGTGCCGAGTGTGACCGCGTACTCGGCGTACTTGTAGGCGTCGCGCAACCGGTCGGGACCGACGCTCAGGAGGTCAGTGTCTTCGATTCCTGCCTCTATCTCCTCCGTCGAGACATCGCCCTGGAGCACCTCTCGGCGAGTTTTATCGACTCGCTGGACGTGGACCGTCGTCGTGGCGAGGCGCTGAATTTCGAGTTCGCTCCCCCGGACGATGTACCCCGTGGCATTGCGCTCGAGTGCTGGGTTCGGTTCGATCACCAGTGAACGGCGCTCTTGCGAGAGCAAACTGATTCGGCCAGCGGTCTGCTGTCGCACGTGAGCTAATTCGTGCGCGAGCAGATATTTCCCTTCCGCGCTCTCAGGGTCGTACTCCCCGCGGTTGAACACCACGTGATTCCCGGTCGTGAAAGCGCGTGCCTCGAGCGCGCTCGCCGCCTTCGCGGCCTCCGGTCCAGTGTGTAGCTGTACATCCGAAAACGAGTCGCCCATCCGTTGCTCCATCTCGTCTCGGACGGCTCCCTCGAGCGGTTTCCCCGGTCTCGAGAGCACGCGCCGGACGACCTCGGGTGTGGCCGTCTCACCCGCGAGACCAGTATCGGCTTGCGCCTCCACCGAGCGCATGGCACTCTCGGTGTCGAGTTCGACGCCCGCTCCCAGGGAGCTCCGCACTCGAGCGATACGAACCTGCTCGCCCGTCGGCGTGTTACAGCCTTCGGGCAACTCACCGCGTTCGCCCCACGCCTGGACCTGATCGAATCCGCGGGTCTGGATTAGCTGGTCGAGCTGGGCCGCCTGCTCGGGCGAGGGTCGTAGTACACTCGAGAGATACTGATGTGGCCCCGCTCGAGCGCGCCGGACGTGCTCGTTCCGCTCACTGTCGTCGTTCGACCGGTCGCGCCGGTCCCGGTCGAAACTCACACGCCCCACCTCGTGTATCGTTGCATTGGTAATTATCGAATCGTTACTGCTCGCTCTTCTTAACTGTTGATAATCGAACACTCGAGCGTGCTCACCTAACGCACCACCCTGGTCTCAGCCGTACCGCTTGTGGGCGTCGTCGATCGGCAGAATTTCACGAACGCGAACCTCATCCGCTCCGTCGTGAATCGTGTAGAACGCGGTGTACGTTCGCCCGATGTGCATTCGGTACAACTCCCGCCCGTCGACGGGGAGTTTTTCCCGATCACCGCGTCCGGTACCGGGACGGGGATACGGTTCACTCGCTAGCTTCTCGAGGTTCGTCCGAACGATCCGACCCGTCTTTTCGTCGGCGTCTGTTAGAAATTCGCGCGGCTGCTCGGCGAGGAGGACGGTGAACGCCATCCGTCTCAGAGATCGCCGAGTGCGACGTACTCGTCGTCGTCAGTCCGCTCGAGTAAGTCGCGGCGGTTCTGCCGCTGTCGCACCTCGATCAATGCGTTGACGACATCGTCCCACGTCTCACCGGCGCCTTTGAACTCTCCGAGTCGCTCGAACGTCTCCTCACGAACCGGAATTCGCTTCTCGGCCTTTGCCATCTTTACAAGGTTGCACACGGAACGTGATAAAACACCCGAACGATCCACACACCACTCGAGACGTACGCTCGGCGGACCCGACCGATACGAAGACGCCGGAGTGGACGATGCTCGAGCGACCCTGACGGGGCGCTCAGATCGCCTCGAATACGACGAGACGGCCGTCTCGTAAGCCCCAGCGGCTTACACCTGCTCGAACAGCGCCACCACGTCGTTGAAGCCGACGCTTCCCGACCCCGAGAAGTCGAAGTACTGGGGGTTGTTCTGGACGACGGGGTCGTTGACGTGCTCGAAGAACGTCACCACGTCGTTGAACCCGAGGTTCCCGTCACCCGTAACGTCGTAGTAGAGGTCGCTGCCATCGTACGGTCCCGGCTCGTAGCCGTTCAACTCGAGTGCGGGTCCCGCTTCCAGGACCGCCGCGATGTCCTCGCCGTCGGTCTCGAGTATCTCCGCGGCGTTGTCGTGGATGGCAGACGAGACGGGCTCGAGCGCTGGCTGGCCGTCGGGATCGGGCCAGCCGACGACGACGGTTCCGACCATGCCCGCTGGCTCGTGGGGGGTGCAGACGTAGTCGTAGACGCCGGGTTCCTCGAAGGTGTGTTCGAAGGTCCCGCCAGCGCCGAGGACGTCGCTCGCCCAGGGCGTTGCCCCGTCCGGAATCCGCTCCTGGTCGCCGTAGGTGTCGGGGTGGTAGGCGACGGTGTCGTGGGGCTGGCCGCCCTCGAACTCCCAGGTGACCGTCCCGCCCACCTCGACGTGGGCGATTCGCGGGACGAACTCGTTTCCGGCGGTCATCTCGACGGTGATCGACTCGACGGGCTCACCCAGGTTGTCCTCGCGTTCTGGCTCCTCGTCGTCCTCGCCCTCGCCGATCTGTCCGAGCATCGTGTTCGGGTGGGGCGTACAGAGGTAGTGGTCCATCTCCTCGGTCGCGACGAACTCCACCGTCTGCGTCTCGCCCTCCTCGCCGATCAACTCGGTCGCGAGCAGTTCCGTCTCGTCTTCGTCGCGGATCTCGAAGTTGTGGGGAATGCCGTCGGTGTTCGTCCACTCGACGCGGTAGGCCGCTCCGGGCTCGAGCTCGAGCGTCGGGTTCTCCTCGCCGGCGATCTCTGGCGGGGAGACGCCGTACCAGCCGCTGAACTCTCCTTCGAGGACGAACTCGGTCTCGATCTCGGGTTCCGTGTCGTCTGCGGCCTCGAGTCGGTAGATCCTGTTGTTCGCACCGGTGAAGTCCTGGCCGCCCCAGTCGACGATGTAGAGCCGGTTGTCCGGTCCCATCGCGGCGTCCGTAAAGCTCGCGTTCGGCATGTCGGTGAGGAAGGGCTCGAGGCTGGTCATCTCGCCCTCGTCGTCGAACGACATCAGGTAGAGGTCGCCGGTGTTCCAGAGACCGAAGACGAACGTCCCGTCGTAGTGGTCGGGAATGCCGTCGATGGCGGTCTCGTCGGCCCGGATCAGCGTTCCGGCGATCGGCGAGTAGTCCGTCAGCTCCGGATAGCCCGGCGGGTCGTCGGGGACCTCCCAGGGACCGCCCGCAGGCGGTGAGAGGTAGGCGTCCCAGTTGCCCTCGGCGGGGGCGTACGCCAGCAGGGCGTCCTCGCTGACCGGCGGGAGTTCCCTGAGACCGTCGTTGCGCGGCGAGGCGTTGATCGGCCCGCTCGGGTCGTACTGCTCGCCCACGAGGTGCTGGTACTCGCTGACGACCTCGTCCGGGCGGATGTAGGCGTGTCCGCCGCGGAACATGGGCCAGCCCAGAACGCCGGGTTCGCGGAACCGGAAAACGGGACCGAGACCCGGCGGGCCGTAGTTTGCGTCCCAGTCCGTCGCCTGGGTGGCCTGCCCCGCCGAGTAGAGCCAGCCGGTTTCTGGGTCGACGTCGATCTGGTAGGGGTTTCGAAAGCCCATCGCGTAGATCTCCGGGCGGACGGTTCCGTCGTCGATCTCGGCGGCGTACTCGTCTTCGGGAAAGAGGTTACCCTCGGGAATCGAGTACGAGCCGTCGGCTTCGGGGACGATCCGGAGGATCGATCCGCGCAGGTCCGAAGTGTCCATCGAGGTCCCGCGCGAGTCGCCGGTGTTCGCGCTGTCCTGTGGGTGGAGGTAGTACGAGACGTGGTTCCCGAGCGCGTGCGTGTTGTCACCCAGGGCGATGTAGAGTGCGCCCTCCGGCCCGAAGTCGAGACCGCCGCCGATGTGAAACGGCTGTTCGCGCTGGCCTTCGATTCGGATGATCTCCTCCTCCGACGCCGGATCGATCTCGTCGCCGTCGACCGTAAAGCGCGAGACCAGGTTGTAGGTGCCGCCAAACGTCGGATCCAGGTCGCCCTCGACGGGCGAGTAGAAGACGAAGATCCAGTTGTTCTCGGCGAAGTCGGGATCGACCGTCAGCCCGACCAGGCCGTGTTCGAACTCCTCGAACACCGAGAGGGTCAGCGCCACCGTCGATTCACCACTCTCGGGGTCGAACACGTCGACGCGTCCCTCCTTGTTCGCGATCCAGAGCCGCCCCTGGGGGTCGAAATCGATGGCCGTGGGATTCGCGGCGTCGGCTCCGACCTCCTCCCACTGGAGGTCCGCACCGGAGGTGTCGCCCCCGTTTCCGGTTGGCTGAGCGACCACGCTCTCGGAACCGGCGGCCAGCGCCAGCCCCAGTGCACCCGCGCTCTGGAGGATCCGCCGACGGCTGAGTGAGCCGACCGGTGGGGAGTCGTCGCCTGTACGATCTGCCGTCTGCTCGTCTGGGTCTGGTGTGGACATAGCCCATACTTACATCCATTGATATCACAAATATATTTTTGCTATTATATATTGGAGGAATAGGTCGTAATCGTGGACGTCGGATACCGTTGGTACCGATTGGTCTGATGGGGCTGCCCGTCAGACGGTGCTCCTTCGCGAGCGTTCGACACGCCCACCGCGCGTGGTGGGAGTCGTCCACGGCCTACCTGCTAACGAGACACCGCCGCTCTTCTCCGTCGTCAGTCTGGTGAATATACAGGGTCCCATCCCTGGTATGCTCGAACCCCTTGTAGCGGTCTCCACACTGGGGACACGGCGCGAGTTCGTTTCCGTCCTGCATACGCCCACCAGGTGAGGGTCGGATATACGTCTACGCCGCCCTGTCGATCCGAACCGGTTCGAAGAAAGTCCGCTCTCCCCGATTTGAACGCTGTGAGACGTTCCGGGCGTGCGACGCTTCGCGCCGTTCCGGGGCTGCGACTCACAAGCTCAAATCGTGTCGGTCGGATTTTCGAAGAAAGTCCGCTCTCCCCGATTTGAACGGGGGGCATGCCGATCTACAGTCGGCTGCTCTACCAGGCTGAGCTAAGAGCGGGCAGTTTAGAGTAGCAGCCGACGGCGACATAAGGGTTATTATTTGACCCCGATCGAGGGGTGTGACGAACGTCTGACACGGCAGAAGCATTCATATGGGTTCCCTCGCAACAGGGTGGATACGCGAGAGCCATGAGCAAGATCACGTTTCGCGCGGACGACGACCTCGTCGACCAGCTCGAGGCATTCGACGCCTCGAAGAGCGAGGTCATGCGCGAGGCGCTCCGCCTCTATCTGACGTCGCACGAACGCGAGCACACCGAGTCACCCTCGAGTGCGCCTGCGAGTCCGGACGCCGAAGCGCCTTCGTACGACGGGCCGTCGTCGATCGACGACCGTATCCGCGCGCTGGTCGACGACCACCTCGAGCGGCGGCTGTCACACACGCGCGAAACGAACTCCCCGCAGGACGTGAACGTCTCGATCACGCTCGAGGGTCTCGAGGCGACGACGGCCGTCGAGGACGAAACGGAACGTAAGACACCGGTGGCAGACACCGGTGGTGACCACGAGTGCGTCCAGTGTGGGGAGGCGCTCGAGCAGTCGCACGTATACTGTCCGAACTGTGGGGAGAAGGCCTCGAGACGCGTGTTCTGTGAGTGTGGTGACGAGGTCCGTTCGGACTGGGCGTTCTGTCCCAGCTGTGGGCGTCGGACACCGGCAGGGAGCGTGTTGGACGCGAAATAGGCGTTTCCGGGACCGTCGTAAGACGGAGAACGTCGCCGCCGCCGGAATCTTTATTATGTATGACAAAGTTGGCTATAGTCGCGTAAGACGATCGTCTTACAGACCGAAGCTGGTGCGGGCAACCGGCCCGTTGTATGGTGGTTTCGGGTGTAAGACACGGCGCGTCTGACAGGGGCGCGCGCCGTCTTACCCACAACGGGGAATACAACAATGGAGCGTGTGACACTGCGAATCCCAAAACAGCAGATCGAGGAGGTCGAACAGATGGTCGATTCGGGCGAGTTCCCGAATCGGAGCGAGGCGATTCGCTCAGCCGTCAGAGAAATGATCAACGAGCAGAGCGAGAGCCCACCGGAGCAGACGGGCAAACGCGGCTGGGCGAAGGTGTAACCGATGCAGGACATCGTACAAGAAGCACTCCAGAACGCAGAGGAAGAGGCCCGGGAGATGGACGTGTCGTTCGACGACGACGAGTTCGGCGACCCCCGGATCGTCATCATCGGCTGTGGTGGCGCGGGTAACAACACGATCAACCGGCTGTACAACATCGGCGTCGAGGGTGCTGACACCGTCGCGATCAATACGGACAAACAGCACCTGAAGATGATCGAGGCGGACACGAAGATCCTCGTCGGCAAGTCGCTGACGAACGGTCTCGGGGCCGGTGGCGACCCCTCGATGGGCGAGCGCGCCACCGAGATGGCCCAGAGCACCGTCAAAGACGTCCTCGGCGACGCGGATCTCGTCTTCGTGACGGCGGGGATGGGCGGTGGCACCGGCACGGGTGCCGCCCCCGTCGCGGCCAAGATCGCCAAAGAGCAGGGTGCGATCGTCGTCGGGATGGTCTCGACGCCGTTCAACGTCGAGCGTGCCCGCACGGTGAAAGCCGAGGAGGGACTCGAGCGACTGCGCGAGCAGGCCGACTCGATCATCGTCCTCGACAACAACCGTCTGCTCGATTACGTCCCGAACTTACCAATAGGAAAGGCGTTCTCGGTGATGGACCAGATCATCGCCGAGACCGTCAAGGGCATCTCGGAGACGATCACCCAGCCGAGTCTGATCAACCTGGACTACGCGGACATGTCCACGATCATGAACCAGGGTGGCGTCGCCGTCATGCTCGTCGGGGAGACCCAGGACAAGAACAAGACCGAGGAGGTCGTGCGCGATGCGATGAACCACCCGCTGTTGGACGTCGACTACCGCGGCGCGTCGGGTGGACTCGTCCACATCACCGGCGGCCCGGACCTCACGCTGAAAGAGGCCGAGGGCATCGCCGACAACATCACCGAGCGTCTCGAGGCCAGCGCGAACGTCATCTGGGGCGCGCGCATCCAGGAGAACTACAAGGGCAAGGTCCGCGTCATGGCGATCATGACCGGCGTCCAGAGCGCACAGGTGCTCGGCCCGACCACGCAGAAACAGGCCGACAAGTCGCGTGCGAGCATCGAAGGGATCTCGGACGTCGACTTCGACGCCAGCAGGGACGTCGAACGCACTCGCTCGAACTACGGGGCACAGAGCGACGGCGGGCGCAACCAGGTCGAACGCGAGAACGGCGTCGACGTCATCCGGTAATCCGGGCCGCGCGATTTTTCTTGAGAACGCACTACACCTGCTGAGCGCTGCCTCCGCCTCGTCAGCCAACCGTCTCCGTCTCACTCACGGCACTGTATACGCCTCGCTAGCGAACGTATACGCTCGTTCGACCCGGTCGCGTGGCCGATTCACACCGCGCGGATCGACTCGAGCAGCGAGCACTTCCGACAACGCTCCTGCGTGGTCGTCGACCCACACTCGACGCACTCGCGTAACTCGGCGTGGTCGTCGCCGTGGTAGCGGTCGGTAGCCAGGCGGGCGAGTTCTTCGTACCCCGAGAGAATCGAGTGGCGGGTGCCGGGGTGGTTCTCCTCGAGTCCGTACAGCAGTCGCTGGATCTCGCCGCGGTAGGCCTCGCTCGAGTGGGGACACTCGCTGATGTGTGCGGGGAGGTCTCTGAGGTGGGCGTAGAGGGCGACCTCCTTCTCGGGGACGTCACGCAACGGCTTCGCCCGGGGGACGAACTCCTCCTGGGCGCGCCGTTCGGAGAGCGGGCCCAGACTCGCCTCGAAGTGTTTCGCCATCTGTGAGACGTCGCCCTCTAAGAAGTTCATCAGCGCCGACTGGGCCTCGTCGTCGAGGTTGTGGCCGGTGAGCAGGAGGTCGGCGTCGAACGCCTCGGCGTAGCGCGAGAGGACGTCACGGCGGAAGACGCCGCAGTAGGCGCAGGCGGCCATGTTCTCCGGGTCGTCCTCGACGACGTCGTCCATGCGGACGCCGAACTCGTCTTCGTAGCTGACGACCTCGTGGCGGAGGTCGAGCGTCTCCGTGAGGTCGAGACAGGCCTCGAGCGAGCGGTCGCGGTAGCCTTCGATGCCCTCGTGAATCGTCAGACAGACGAGTTCGATGCGAGGGTCCTCCGCGAACGTCTCGGAGAGGACCTGCGTGAGGACGATGCTGTCTTTGCCGCCGGAGAGACCGATCACCCAGGTCTGTGGGTTCGCCGGTGAGGCGTCTTTCGGGACGAGGTCGTCGCGTCTGACGCGCCGACGGACGCGGCGCTCGAGCGACTCGCGGAAGTGTTCCTCACAGAGGTGGGCCCCGGAGTAGGCGGCGTGCATGACGGCGTCGGCTCCACAGCGGTCACACTCCATCGCTTCGACGTAGTCACCTGGTGGGGAAACCCGTTTCGCTCGCGCGGGACCGATCAGACGGTGACCGTCGGCCGCTCTTCGACCGCGCTGGCTCCCTCCTCGAGCGTCGCGAGGATGGCGTCGACGTACTCGTCTCTGACGCGCGAGGAGAACAGCTCGTGGCCCCCGTCGTAGAGGACGACGTGTTCGGGCGGGACGCGTTCGCCGATGGGGCGGTGGTCGATCAGCGGGTCGCGCAGCGAGCAGAAGACGACGGCGTCGTGGTCGATGGCGAGCAGCTCGGCCTGTGCGTGGCGGGTTTCGCGGACGAACGCGGGTGAGACCCACCGCGGGCGCGTCGCGAGCTGGTGGTCGGTGGCGAGGTCGCCGAAGTCCGCCCGGCGTGGCTCGCCGACCGGGAGGAACGGCGCGCTCGTCGGGATCGCCGAGAGCACCTCGCCGACGAAGTTTCGGGGTGTGCCCGCATAGCCCCACCACGGACTCAGGTAGACGTGGTTCTCCGCGCCGTCGAGCGCCTGGGCGACCAGCGCACCCGCGCTGTGGGCGAGCAGCTGGTAGTGCTCGAGGTCGACGACGTACTCGGCGACCGGCTCGAGCCAGTCGGCTTTGAAGTCGTCGATGTTGGTGGGGAGTTCGAACGCGTGGACTCGGTAGCCGGCGTCTGCACAGGCACCGATGAGCCAGCTGACGTTCTCGTGCGTCCAGCGGTTGCCCCAGCCCATCACGAAGACGAGTTCCTCGTCCCCGTCTTCGTTGAAGAGTCGATGTCTCATAGCCATCCATTTGCGGGGGACAGTCAAAAATGTGGATGCTTGACACGAGTCACCGCGACACACGGTGTCACGTCGATCACCGCCTCCGAGGACAACCGTTTTCCCACCGCCGCGCGAACGGCCCGTCGATGACTGGACTCGAGCGCGACCGGGCCGTCTCCATCGTCGAACGGGTCGTCGAAGCCGTCGACACAGAGCGGATGCCGGTGCCCGTCCGCGAGGTGTGGGCCTTCGGCGACGTCGCCCTCGGTCTCGACCCCGTCGAGCGCCTCGATATTTACCTCACGAAAGACGTGCTGTTGCGCGACGACACGCCGGCGGGACGTGAGGACGCCGCCGAGCGCTTCCTCGAGTCACACGGGGTTCGCGGCGTCGGCAAGTCCGTCCGCGCCGACTGGGCGGACGCCAACCCCGAGTTCCTCCGTTCGAACCCCAACGGCTACGCCGCCCCCGAGAAGTGTCTCGCCGCCCACCTCTTCGAGCGGGCCGCCGTCGCCGACGCACCGGTCCACCTCGAGGTGTGTAACGCGAGTTTCGAGGACAACGTCACCCAGCGCTTGCGCGGCGCACAGCTACGCGAGGACTACACGCAGCTACTCGACCCGCGCGGGGCCTGTCTCTGGGTCGACGGCGTCCGCAGCGACGAGGCGTTCGCGAAACTCCGCGAGGGCTCGTTCGTCTTACCGACGCTCGCCGACGCGCTCGTCATGCTCGGCATGGACGAGGAGGAGGCCGACCGGGCTACCGCAGACGTTCAGGCCTGGCGCACCGACCAGGAGGGCGCGAGCGTCCGCGGCGACGTCGTCTGATGGGCCGGCTACCGCTCGCGGCGTCACTCGCGACGTCGGCCGCCGCCGTTCACAAAACCGTTATTCTCCCGTCGCTCGAATCACCCGTCATGGACCTCTCGACGCCGCGAACTGCGCTCTACGCCAATCTCGGTCTCGTCATCACTGCCTCGGTGCTGGCGCTGCTCGAGCTGATCAGTGTCACTGCGGCGGCGCTCATGGTCGTCCTCGGCTTCGCTGGCGTCGCCGTCTCGATTCTCGGCATGCGCTCGGCGTGACGGTTCTCTCCCGCGTATACGCCCGTCAGACGCGTCCGACGGTGACGTAAAACGGCACGGTCTCGCGTCTGACGTAGGTCTCCTCGCGCATCTGTTCGATCACGTCCCTGCCCATCTCGCGCCACGCCCCGCGGAGGTCGTCGTACCCCTCGGCGGTCAGCGCGCTCGCGAGCATCGTTTCCCGGTCGTCGGCGAGTCCCGCGCCCGTCGCCTTCCGGTGGGCCATCCGCAACGCGTGTTCGTCGTACGGCGGGCCGACCGTCCGCGTGTGGTCGTACCGTCGCGTGTCGAGGACCTCGAGTCCGGCCTCCTCGAACGTCTCGCTCGCGCGCGAGCCGAGCGCGACGTCGGTGTCGACCCCGTCGAGGTAGGCCCGTCGCGCCCGGCTCTCGAGCGCCGCTTCCTGCCCCACGCTCGAGTCGACCGTGACGTTCGCGTTGTCGGGTTCGACCGCCGCCACGAGGTCGCTCGAGACGCGGGCGAACTCGCTGACCGCCGCGGCCGGATCGGGGAGGTTGATCAACAGCGCCTGACACACCACGAGGTCGACGGCGTCGTCGGCGAAGGGGAGTCTCGTCGCGTCACCGGCGACGGCCGGTACGTGGCTGGCCGCGTGCTCGAGCAGCCGCCGGTCGGCGTCACAGCCGACTACGTCGCCGGGCGACTCCGCCTCGAGCACCCGGGTCAGTTCGCCGGTGCCACAGCCCACGTCGAGGACGCGCTCGCGACGCTCGAGGTCGAGTGCCGAGAGCGCCTCGCGGGAGTCCGCCCACATGCCCTCGCGCGTCCGCGTCAGGTAGTCGGCCGAGAACGATCGCACGGGCGGGCTTGGGCCGTCTCGGCTAAAAAACGCGTGGGTTCGCGTTCAGGATTCGCGCAGTTCCTTCACCTTCGCGATGTTCCACGCGAAGCCCTTGCCGTCCTCGGTCGGCGTCTCGAGGGCGAACGGCAGGTCCCGGAGGTCGGGGTGGTTGACGATGGCGCGCATCCCGTCCTCACCGATGTAGCCCTCGCCGATGAGGGCGTGTTCGTCCTTGTGCGTCCCCACGTCGTGTTTCGAGTCGTTGAGGTGGATGTACTCGAGGTACTCGAGACCGACCTCCTCGTCGAAACGGGCGACCGTCTCGTCGACGGCCGCGGGCGTGGTCAGGTTGTTGCCCGCGACGAGGGTGTGGGCGGTGTCGATACAGATGCCGATGTCGGTCTCGGTGCGCTCGATGATCCCCGCGAGGTGTGCGAACTCGCCGCCGAGTTTCGTCCCGCTGCCCGCGTCGGACTCGATCAGCAGCTGGACGCCGTCGGGAATCTCGAGACCGTCGATCACGCCCGCGGCGTTGTCGAGACCGCCCTCGACGCCCGCGCCGGTGTGGGCACCCAGGTGGACGTTCACGTACGGGACGCCGAGGGCGTCGGCCGCGTCGAGGTCCGCCTGGAGACTCGAGACCGACTTCGCCCGGAGGTCGTCTTTCGGTGTACAGAGGTTGACGAGGTACGCCGAGTGGATCACCCACGGTCCCTCGAGCTGTTCCTCAGTCTCGGCTCTGAACCCTTCGGCGGCCGTCTCGTCGATGGCCGGTTCGGCCCAGACCCGCGGTGAGGCCGTAAAGAGCTGGCCGCAGTTGCCGCCGAAGGCGACCTGGCGGTGGACGGCGTTGCGGATGTCGTCGAACGGTGGGGTCTCTTCGTCCGAAGAGACGCGCGACCCGGAGATCGAAACGTGTGCACCGACGTTCATGCCCCGGTGTCGGTACTCGGGTGTGATAGGTACTTCGACCGCCGCTCACCACTGGCGTTGCGCTCGGTCTCGCGTGTGTCTTCTCACTCGGCCCGCTCGAGGACCACGCGCTCGCGCACCCACTCGTCGGCTCCGTACTTTCGCTCTGCGAGCGCGCTCGCTCGCTCGAGTTCCTCCTCGCGCCACCCGCCGAGGGTCGCTCCACACCACTCCCGAAGCGCTCCTTCGAGCGCCGCCACCGCCTCCTCGCGGCTGATACCTGCCTCTTCGCGGATGCTCGTCACCCGGTCGGTGAACGTCCCGCGCTCGCAGTCGGTTTCGAAGACGCCGCGGTGGTGGTCGGGGACGAGGTCGTAGCGTAGCGACCCGTGCTGGATGACGACGTCGCGCTGGCGGTACTGTGCGTTGCCGCTGATCTTCTTGCCGTCGGCGAGCACGTCGTGAGCGGGGTGGACGTCCCGGAGGAAACACGACGGCTCGTACAGCGACGGCTGTGGCTCACTCGCGAAGGCCGCCTCGACGCCCATCCGCGAGAACGCCTCGAGTATCGGCTCACAGAACAGCGCGTAACAGTCCATCAGGTCGCCGGGAACCTCGGCTGCGGGTGCGACGATGGTATACGAAATGTCTCCGTGCGAGTCGTGGTAGATGCCGCCGCCGCCGGTCTGGCGACGGGTGACGTCGACCCCCTCGCGCTCGCAGTAGTCCCAGTCGACCGTCTCCGCCTCCTGTTTGTACCCCAGCGAGAGCGTACTCGGCTCCCACGAGAAGACCCGGACCGTCCGCACGTCGTCTTCGACGGCGGTTCGGCCAGCGACCTCCTCGAGCGCCATCTGCGTCGCCCCGTCGCGCGCCTCGTCGCGAACGAGTCGCCAGTCGTACTCGGCGAGTTCCGTCATACCGGCTCTCACGCCGGGCGGCGGCAAGTCGCTTCCGACGCGTCGGCTGGCGCTCGAGTGCGGGCCGTCTCACGCTCGCTCGAGCGCCTCGAGTATCTCCGCGACGTCGTACTCCGTTGCGAGGCTGTACGGACTCCGTCCGGCGACGTTCTCGTGGTGGGGGTCCGCCCCGTGTTCGACGAGTGTCGCCACCAGTTCGGTCTGGCCCCTGAAGACGGCGCGCCACAGTGGTTGGTTTCCGTGCTCGTCTTCGACTGTCACGTCCGCACCCGCCTGAACGAGCGCCTTCGCCACCCCGAGTTCGTCCAGTTCGAGCGCTCGGTGGAGCGGTGTCGCTCCCGCATTGTCGCGTGTGTCGATGCCGATTCGGCGGTCGACCAACTCGAGCGCGATGTCGGTCCGCCCGCCGAGGAGTGCCGTGTGAACGGCCATCCGGTGGCCCTCGCCGGTCTCACCGGTCTCGAGTTCGGTCTCGACTGCGGCGCGATCACCGGCGAGAATCGCCCGCTCGAGGTCGCTGTACGTTTCGTCGTCTACAGGGTCGTCGGCTGTGGTCATGAGTTATCATTGAGTGGCCAGACTGTCGTCCTCTGTACGCTCTCGTCTTCGCGGCCCGTGTCTCGTTGTCTGAGCGGTCTCAAACCACATTTGATATCGCATCATATAGTTCATTGGAAATGCCCCCGCTCGCTGCACACCGCCGGAATGCGCCACCAGCTGCCCGTTTCGGCGCAGACATCCGTTTTCCGCCTCGCTTCGCCCGCTGACCACCGGCGAGGCGACGCTTTTTACGTTCACACCGGCTACCACGCCCATGGTGCGGAACGTCGCCGCCTTACTGGCGGAACTCGAGTCAGAAGATCTCTACCTCCTCTCGGGCGTCGAACAGGGGATGCGATTCTCCGAGTGGGTCAGCCGCGAGAAACTGCCCGACTTCTCGGGGCTCACCCCCGAGGAGGTCGACTACCGGCTAGAGCGCTGTCTGAAGCGCAAACTCATCCAGAAGAAGACCATCCAGTACGAGGGCTACACCCTCCAGTTCGAGGGCTACGACCTGCTGGCGCTCAACGCCTTCGCCGAGCGCGATACCATCGCGGAGTTCGGCTCCCCGCTCGGCGTCGGCAAGGAGAGCGACGTCTACGAGGTCAAATCCTACAAACCGCTCGCACTGAAGTATCACCGGGAGGGCTATACGAACTTCCGCGAGGTCAACCGCGAGCGCGATTACACCGCGGAGAACCGCCACGTCTCCTGGATGTACACCGCCCGGAAGGCCGCCGAACGCGAGTACGAGGTCATCGAGACGCTCTACCCCGACGTGCGCGTCCCCCGGCCGATCGATCAGAACCGCCACGCCATCGTGATGGAGAAGATGGACGGCGTCGAACTCTCGCGGACGAAACTCGAGGACGAGCAGGTCGTTCCCGTCCTCGAGCTGCTCCTTCGCGAACTCACCCGCGCGTACGATATCGGCTACGTCCACGCCGACATGAGCGAGTACAACGTCTTCGTCAGCGAGGCGGGGGTGACGATCTTCGACTGGCCGCAGGCCGTGCCCACCGACCACGAGAACGCCGACGAGTTCCTCCGGCGTGACCTGCGCAACCTCCTGGGGTACTTCCGCCGGAAGTACCCGCGTGTCGTCCCCTCGTGTGACGCTGAGACGGTCGCTCGAGCCATCACCGACGGATCGTTCGACTCGTTGGCGACGCTCGCTGCCGACGAGCAATAAACCCTCTTTCGCTATATCGAATACTGGTCCGTCCGCTCAGTCACCGGTCGGTCGAGCGCCGTCTCCCTGGGATCGGCTGTCTCGGTCCCGGGGACTGCCCCGGCGACGCCGTCGGCCACAGTGACAGCCACCTGCGGGTCGTCGGGTGAGGGCGGACGACGGCCAGTCTCACCCGGGTGACTCGAGTCTCCGTAGCCGGCCAGGCCGGACTGGACTACCCGGCCACTCGGTCCTCGAGACCGTGGCCGAGGCTCGTCGGGCAGCGGTCCGGTCGTCAGCCGAGAACTCGTCGGTAGCCGCGGTTTCAGTTGGCCGTCTCGAGTTCCGCAGCCACGTCTCGCAGCCTCTCGATCCGGTCTTCGGTCGGTGGGTGTGTGCGGAAGCCGACGGGCATCGCCTCTGTCGGTGCGTCCTCGTCACGTTCGAGGAAGCCGTGTGGGAGAAAACACATGCCCTCGAGACTGTCGTAGCGTTTGCGCGCGTCCTGTGTCGGCAGCGCCACCGCGTCGTCGAGGGTCTGCAGCGCCCGGACGAGCGCTCCCGGGTTGCCCGTCAGGCGTGCGCCGTCGCGGTCGGCGACGAACTCGCGCTGTCTCGAGAGACTCCGGCTGAGGAAGACGACGGGCGTCGCGAGCACGCCGAGGGCGACGCCACCGAAGAAGATGACGACGCCCGTGGCGACGACGAACTGGAGGATGTAGCTCGGACTCGCGAACGGCGCGTCGATGAACGTGGCGCTCAGGACGAACCAGCCGACGAGACCGAGGGTGAGAACGGCGGGCTTCGCCCCGCTGGGCAACCCGTCTTCGAGCAGGGAGTACTCGTCGGAGACCAGCGCCGGGAGGAACGAGGCGAGCGTCATGACCGCGGCGTCGTGGTTTTTCAGGTGGACGAGTTCGTGTGCGAGGACGGTCTCGAGTTCGTCGCTCTCGAGCGACTCGAGTAAGCCCTCGCTGACGACGACCGTCCCGGAGCGGACGCCACCGATGGCGAAACTGTTGGGCACGTCGGTGTCGGCGACGGCGACGGTCGGGACGCGCATGTCGGCGAGCGCCGCGAGGCGAGTGACCCGCGCGAGCAGGTCGGGGTGTGTCTCGTCGGTGGCCGGTGTGGCGTCGACTTCGGCGAGGAGGCTGTGGCGGGTGTAGAGCAGTTGTGCCCAGACGAGCGCGAACACGATCAGCGCGACGAGGGCGGCGTAGGCCCGGAGCGTCGATCCGCCGACGAGCGCGTTGATCGACGGCCCGAACCAGGGCTCGAACAGCGTCGCGAGGAACAGTGCGAACGCGAAGTCGACGGCCAGCACGAGCGCGAGGGTGCCGCCGATGTGCGCTGTGAGATCGCTTCTCGTCATTCGTCTTACGAATACAGATGTTCGAGCAAAACAGTTTCGTCTCTCGCTACACCTCAGCCGGCCACCGCGCATTCGTCAACAGTAATGTATTTGTTCAGACGGATTTTAGGTGACCTGTGGCATACGACCTCCAGCGCGTCGCCCTGATCGCCTGTTGCGTTTTCGCGGTCGTCGTCGCGGCGTCGTTGTTCCCCGCGGCAGGTTACGGCGAGTACCCCGGTTCGGGGACCGTCGACAGCGGCTTTTACGACGGTGAACAGTCGACCGACGGACCGACAGCACCGACCGACGGACCGGACGACACCGAACCCGAAGACAGCGAGGGCCCTGGGACCGACGAGGAGCGTGACGAGTCCTCCACGGACGACGACTCGGAGCCCGACGCCGCCGACGAATCTCCGGACGACGACACGGACGATGCGGACGACGCTGACGACGGGTCGGCGGCGACGAGTGACGACGGCGGACCGGTCTCCAGCCAACTCGAGTCCATCACGCCCCTGCTCAGCGGCTTCTTCTGGCTCATCCTCGGGTCGTTCGCCGTGGTCGTCGTCGTTCTCTTTTTCGTACTGTCGGACCAGACGCGTTCGTCGGACGTCTCGAGCGGTGACCTCCCCGCCGGCTTTCTCCCCCGGCTCAGGCTCCGTTTCCAGCGCATTCCACAGGCCGCGATGGCCGCGACGATCGGACTCGCACGCGTCGTCCCGCCGGTCACCGACCAGCTACTGACGACCGCGGGCGGTGTCGTGAGCGCCGCCTCGAGCGGCACGCGACTCCTCTCACGCGGCGTCGGTGGCTTCACGACGACCCTCCTCGCTGCTCCGTTCTCGTTCGGCCGCTCCGGCGGTGGATTCTTCGCCGGACTCGCTTCGATCACCGGCGGGCTCTCCTCGTTGCTCTCTCCGCACCGTCGCACGCGACGCTCGAGCGCTCGAGACTCGGGAGACGCTCCTGCGGAACACGCTGCTAGCCAGTCCGAACCCGACCTCGGTCCACAGACCGTCGAGGAGGCGTGGGAGGCGATGGTCGAGAACCTCCCCGTGCGCAGGCGACACGCGCGCACGCCGGGAGAGTACGCACGGACCGCGACGGACGCCGGCTTTCCCTCCCGCGCGGTCTCCGACCTCACGGCGGCGTTCCGTGACGTCCGCTACGGCGGCTATCCGCCGTCGCCGGACCGGACGCGGCGCGCACGCGAGGCGTTCTCCGAGATCGAACGCGCGCGAGACGACTCCGAGGACGGTGGTCGGCCGTGAGCCGACTCCGTGCCGTCACCGCTGTCGTCGGCGTCGGCATCCTCGCGCTGGCGCTCGCGATCACCTTCGGGACCGTCTCTCCACCAGCGCTCGAGTTCCTCGCGCTCGACGCGCTGGTGCTCACACTCGCCGCCGTCGCCGCCGTCGTCGCACTCGCCGTCGGCGTTGGGACCGGTGTCGGAACTGACCGGGAGGTCGACCTCCCGGAACCGCGGACGGCCGGTTCGGTGGCGACGACGCCGCCGGCGCGCCCGGAGACGGTCGCAGCCGTCGACGACGCGCTCGAGCGGCCGCCGCTCGACGAGAGTCAGCACGGCTATCGAACGCGGCTCAAGAACCGCCGAGACGCACGCAACGCGCTCAGCGAGGTGGCGACCCGCACGCTCGTCGAGTGCTGTGGTCTCTCGCGTGCCGAGGCACTCGAGCGACTCGAGGAGGGGACCTGGAGCGACGACCCCCGTGCGAACGCGTTTCTGAGCGACGAGACCGACCTCCCGCGTCGGATTCGGTTTCTCGACTGGCTCTGGGGACGGCGATACCAGCGGGGACTCGAGGCGACGCTCGCCGAACTCGAGCGGCGTCGCGAACCGGCCGAGGTGGAGCGATGACGGGCGCCGTCGCGGCGGTCGACGACGCTGACGAGCACCCGTCCGACGCCGACTCCACAGACCGGGCGGCCGAGACGGGCGGTGACGACGCCCACGACCGCCTCTCGGAGACCGACCCCGACCCGACTCAGGCGGGACCGCAGGTCGAGACCCTCGAGACGGCCAGCAGTCGCTGGACGGTCGGACTCGTCGTCGCGCTGTTCGCGGTCGGCGTCGGAATCGCCGCGGGCAACACCGCGATATTCCTCTCGTCGGTCGTCGGGCTGAGCTACGCCGCCTACGGCTACGCGATTCGCCCGCCGGAGCCGACGCTCGCCGTCGACCGGCGTCTCTCGACGCAGTCGCCGGCGCCCGGCGACACCGTCGTGGTCGTGCTCACGGTGACGAACGAGGGTGACGACCCGCTCGCCGAGGTCTCGGTGGCCGACGAGCCACCTGCGTCCCTCGCGGTCGAATCGGGCGAGACGACGACCGCGGCGGCGCTCCAGCCCGGTGAGTCGACGACGCTCGAGTACACCCTCCGCGTTCGCCGCGGAACCTACACCTTCGGCGACGTCACCCTCCTCGCGCGAAACCTCAACGCCTCGAGCGCGGTGACGACGCGGCTCTCACTCGAGACCACCCTCGAGTGTACGGACTACCTCGAGCGACTGCCTCTCGCCGGACAGACCAACCAGCACACCGGTCGCGTCGAGACCGATATCGGCGGGGAGGGTCTCGAGTTCTACTCGATTCGCTCGTACCACCCGACGGATCCGATGAACCGTGTCGACTGGAACCGCCTGGCGCGCACGGGTGAACTGACGACCGTCGAGTTCCGCGAGGAGCGCGCGGCGAGCGTCGTGGTCGTCGTCGACTGCCGTGAGTCGACGACGGTCGCGCCGGAGGAGACGGCCCTCGATGGACGGACGCTCTCGAAACACGCTGCTGCGTGGGTGGTCTCCTCGCTGCTCGGCGAGAACAACCGGGTCGGCGTCGCCTGCTACGGCGGCAGCGGCCACTACCTCCTCCCGCGGTCGGGACGCGACCAGGCGACCCGCGCCAGGCGTCTCCTCGACGGCGAGTGGTGTGGCTCCTACGGCCGCTCGGGTTGGCTGCGGCGGGCACACGTCCACGTCGGCCGCTTCTGTACGAACCTCGCCGACGAGAAACAGATCGTCTTCGTCACGCCCGCACTCGACGGCGCACCGATCGATTCGGCCAAACGGTTCCGTGCCTACGGCCACGAGGTGACCGTCCTCTGTCCGATCGTCGCCGACGGCGACACACCCGGCGGGACGGTCGCCCGTCTCGAGCACGAACCACGCCTGCGTGAACTGCGCGAACACGGCGTTCGCGTCGTCGAGTGGCCGCCCGACGACCCGCTGCACGTCGCCGTCGACCGCGCCAACAGGATGTGGTCGCGATGAGTGAGCCACTCGAGTCGACCGGCGATGCGTCTGCGACCGATCTCGGACGCACCTCGCTCGCCCTCGCGACGCTCCTCGTCGTCGCACTGGGACTCGGACTCGGCGCGCCGCTCGAGACGGCCGCGCTGGTGGTCTCGGCGCTGGTCGTCGTCGCGGCTCTCGGCGCGCTCGAGACGGTCTCGCTCTCGAGGCGTGCACTCGGGAGCGTCGGGCTCGTCGGCGGTGTCACCGCGCTGGTGGGCGTTGCCCTCACTTCGTCGCTCGCCGCCGTCGCCGTCGGTGCGCTCGCCGTCTGTACCCTCGGCTACGCGCTCGCGGCCGACGGGCCGCGCGCCGTCGTCGTCCGTCGCGTGTTTCGCGACTCGTTCGTCCTGGCCGTCGTCTGCGGGACGACTGCTGGCGTCCTCTTCGCGTTCGCGGCCGTCGGTACCGAGACCTTCCGTACGCTGTTCGTCCAGTCGCTCGCGCTGCTCGCACCGACGCCGTTCGTCGGCCTGCTCACGGCGACCTGTCTGTTCGGTCTCGTCCTCCTCCTGTTCGACCTGGCGTCGTCGGTCATCGACCCGTGGCTCCCCGAGGGCGTCACGACGCCGACGCCCGTGACCGACGTGTTCGGGCGTCTCGGCTCCGCGTTCGAGTCGTTCACGTCCACACTCGGCTCCATGTCGAGCGAAGCGCGGGAGTTTCTCGGCGTCGTGCTACTGTTCGTTGGAATACTCGTCTCCTACGCCAGTTACTCCGCGTTGCTTCTCCTTCCGCGGGCGTTCCACAGCGTCCTCGAGAGCCTCGGCCAGTTCGGTGTGGCCATCGCGTGGACGCTCCAGTCCGGTGCCCTCCACGCCCTGCTCGTCGGTGCTGGCGTGATCGCACTCGGTGCGAACGCGTCTCGCCCGGTCGCGATGGGCGGCCGACTGTGGCTCGGATCCTACCCGCTGCGAACGCTCGCCCTGGGTGCGGGTGGGGCGCTCTGTGGGCCGCTCGTCGTCGGGGTGGCGCTGTTCTCACCGGCGGTCACGGCGCCGTTCGCGGTCGTCGGGTTCGCCGCCCTGCTCGTCGGTGCCTATCTGGCCCTGCTGTTCGCCCCGTTCACCCTCCGGCCGGTGTCTGACGCCTCCGCTCGGCTCCCTCGGTACGCACTCACGCTCGGTGTCGCCACCCTGTGTGGGGCGGTCGCACTCGCCGCACTCGAGGGGATCACACCGCTCGTCGTGTTCGTCGCTGCCGCCGTCTCCGTGCTCGTCTGGGACCTCGGCGAGAACGCGTTGACGCTGCGCGAGCGACTCGGTCGCGTCGACACACGCCAGGTCGAACTCGTCCACGCGACTGCGAGTGGGCTGGTCGGCGCCCTCGGCATCGCCGTCGCAACGCTCGCGCTGTACGGTCTCGGACACGTCCCCCCGCCGAGTGAGCGCTGGCAGGCGCTCGCCCCGCTCGTCCTGGCGCTGGCGGCGCTGGTCGTCTTCGCCGCGGCGGTCGTCCTCAACCGGGGCGTCTCGAGCGGCCTGCGCGGCGGTTACGACTGGCTCCGTTCCTCGCGTGTCACGTCTCGACTCACGGGCGGGGCAGTCCTCGTGTTGGCCACCTCCGTCGCGCTGGTCGCCCTCGGCTACGGCCACGTCGTCTTCTTCCTGTTCGTCTTCGTGGTACCGTTCGCGCTGCTGGTCTTCTTCGACATGTCCTCGAACCCCGCCCACGACCAGTGGTGAGCGGCTGCAGGCGCTTCGAAGGGCTTATACACTCGAGTCAGATAGGTTCGAGTGACTTACTGGAGGCGGGCACCAGTGGGCACCTGTTCGGCTCACGCCACAGGTCGGGATGTGATCTGCGAGCGCAGATTGAACCAGCACGCGCCCGCAGGTATACACTATGGCACGAAGCTTCTACTCCCACATCAAGGAGGCATGGAAGAACCCCGGCGACGGCAAACTGGGCGAACTGCAGTGGCAGCGCAAACAGGAGTGGCGCAAGCAGGGTGCGATCGAACGCATCGACCGCCCGACGCGACTCGACAAGGCGCGCGAACTCGGCTACAAGGCCAAGCAGGGCATCGTCCTCACGCGCGTCGCCGTCCGGAAGGGGACCGCCCGCAAGCAGCGACACAAGGCTGGCCGCCGAACCAAGCGCCAGGGTGTCCGCCGCATCGGCCGCCGGAAGAACATCCAGCGCATCGGCGAGGAGCGCGTCTCGCGAAAGTACCCCAACCTCCGCGTCCTCGGCAGCTACTGGGTCGGCGAAGACGGCAGCCAGAAGTGGTTCGAAGTGATCCTCGTCGATCCGAACCACCCGGCCATCCAGAACGACGACGACCTCAACTGGATCTGTGACGACACCCACACCAACCGCGCCTTCCGCGGCCTGACGAACGCCGGGAAGTCCAACCGCGGTCTCTACAACCGCGGGAAGGGGACCGAGAAGACCCGCCCGCGCAACGAGCGATAACGACCCCATTCGGTTTTTCCGGTGGCTCCGCTCGACCGTCGAGTACGCTCGAGTCGCGGCCGTCTCCAGCCGATCCAGTGTCACCACTCGAGCGGACGGTAGCCAGCGAGAGCGAGAGCGGTGGTGGAACGTGGGTTGTCGGCCGTCTGCGGGTCAGTCGGCGCTTCCCCCGGCGACGGGGTAGTCGTTGTCGGCCCACGCCTCGAGACCGCCTTCGAGGATGAAGACGTTCTCGAAGCCGTCCTCGAGCAGCGAGACCGACCGGCGTGCGGCGATGCTGTGGGGACAGTCACAGTAGGTGACGAGCACTTTGTCTCGAGACCAGTCGTCGATGGGGTCGTCCTCGAGTCCGTCGTCTGCGGGACTCGAGACGGCACCGTCGATACGTCGCTCTGCGAACTGCGACTGGCCGCGGGTGTCGACGAAGTGGACGTCGTCCGCGCCGAACCAGTCGTGGGCGTCGGCGACCGGAACCAGCGGGACGTCGGTGCCGTCGTA
Source organism: Natronobiforma cellulositropha (assembly GCF_025629245.1). Classification (GTDB taxonomy): domain Archaea; phylum Halobacteriota; class Halobacteria; order Halobacteriales; family Natrialbaceae; genus Natronobiforma; species Natronobiforma cellulositropha. The sequence goes on along the minus strand of NZ_JANZXN010000016.1, from coordinate 8,473 downwards.
GGCTTCGGTGTCGTAGCCGTCGACGTCGTAGCTACGTCCGGCGACCTCGAGTCCGTCGTCTTCGTCGAGTTCCTCGTCGTCGGTTTCGTTCTCGCCAGTACCGGCGTCGTCGGCCGCACTCGGGTTCGTGTCTTCCGCGTCGGCGTCGTCGTCGGTGGCGTTGTCGTCGTCCGATCCGTTCGTGTCGTCGTCCTCGCCGCTGCTCGTACAGCCTGCGGTCACGGCGATTGCAGCGCTGACGGTGCCTGCGAGGAAGTGGCGACGGCGGAGGGGTGGTCTGCGGTTCACGGTTCGTCCGACCACGACGAGAGGAATATCAATTCTCGTGAGTTTCATCGACTGTTGGCGTTCGGTACCGTTATATCCCGGTCCGTAGACCACCTCGCCCGCACGTGGTGTCCTGCGCTCGATTCCGTCGCTTCGTCCCTCAGTTTTTGCCCACCTGCGTCCTCGTCGTTCCTGCGGATGGCTGGAAGGCGAGTACTTATTCTCCGCGCGGGTGTCGTCTCGGTCATGACGACACACGTTCTCGTCCCGATCGATAACTCCGACCACGCCGCACAGGCCCTCGAGTTCGCCATCGAAACGTACGGCGACGCGACACTCACCGCCGTCCACGTGCTGGACCCCGCAGACTTCTACGCGGCGACCGGTCTCGAGATGGGTGCGATGGCCAACTACGAGCAGGTCCTCGAGAGTCACCGACGCCGTTCGGCGGAGCTACTCGAGCGGGCGGCGAAACAGGCCGGAGAGGCGGGCGTCGAACTCGAGACCGACGAAGTCATCGGCAACGTCCCCCGGTCGATCGTCGAGTACGTCGAGGAACACGACGTCGACCACGTCGTCATCGGCAGCCACGGCCGGACGGGCGCGAGTCGCCTCCTCCTCGGGAGCGTCGCCGAGACGGTCGCCCGGCGCTCGCCCGTCCCGGTCACCATCGTCCGCTAACTACTCGTCGGCGACCAGACAGTAGGCGTGGCCGGGTGCCTCGAGTACGGTCGTCTCGGGGTCGTCGTCCCACTCGTTCGAGAGCGCCGCGCGCTCTGCGTAGTAGATCCGGCCATCGTGAACGCGCGCCTCGCTCGTCGCGTCGCCGGTGCCCGTCACCCGCCAGCGAACCTCGCCGGTGTCTTTCTCGAGCGCGTAGAGGCTGTTCCCGTTGGTTCCGGCGAGGACGGCGTCCGCGGTGACCGAGACGGCGCTCATCACGCGGCCGTCGAGCGTCCGCGACCACACCTCGTCGCCGGTGTCGGTCTCGAGGGCGTAGACGCGCCAGTCGTCGCTGCCGACGTAGACGATGCCCGCCTCGGGGTCGACGGCGGGTGCCGACATGACGATGTTCTCGGTCTCGAACGACCACTCCTCCGTGCCGTCGGCGAGCGACACCCGGTAGACCGACCCGTCCCACGAGCCGACGAACGCGCCCCCGTCGTGGGTCGCGATTGGCCCTTTGATCTCGCCGCCGGTCTGGAAGCCCCACTCGAACTCGAGTGAGGGGAACTCCCAGCAGTAACAGACGCCGTCGTTCGACCCGGTGAGCAGCCGTTCTGCTGCCGGATCGATCGCGACGGTCGGGTGGGGCATCCCGTCGATCCGGTGGTCGCTCCACAGTTCGTCGCCCGTCTCGGCGTCGAGGACGTAGAGCGCACCCGACTCGGTGCGCCGGTACTCACAGACGACGTAGAGGTAGCCGTCCCAGTAGGCCGCACTCGAGCCGATGGCGACCGCGCTGTCGAAGCCGTCGGCCTCCCAGACGTGCTCGCCCGTCTCGGTGTCGATGGCGTGCATCGAGGCGGTGTTGCCCCGGTCCGCCCCGCCGTAGTCGCCCACGTAGGCGACGCCGTCGACGACGATCGGACTCGCGTGAAAGCCCTGGACCGTCGCCGCCGTCTCGAGCGTCCAGCGGAACTCCCCACGCGGTGAGACGGCGTGGACGCGCCCCGTATCGGCCGGGATCACGACCGTCCCCCCGTCCGGTGTGGGGACCGGACTCGCCTTCGCGGCGTTGTGTCTGACGTAGTTGACCGGGAGCTGCCAGTCGACGCGCACCGCCTCGGGGACGGTCTCATCGGGGTAGTAGCCGAGCCTGCGCAATCCGCCACGGAACATCGTCGCGTTCTCGAGGTAGGACTCCTCGGGGGCGCGAACCGGCGGGTCGAACGCCGCCTGGTCCGGGTCGTAGGTCCCGCTCGAGCGCAGGGCCGTACACCCCGCGAGCCCGACCGTGCCGACGCTCGCGAGTCCCGCCGCCTGCAGTACGCGGCGTCTGCTGAGACCGGTGTGGTCGGTTCCGTCGCACTCGCGGACCCCACTGCGCTGGCCCTCACTCCGTTCTCGTGGTGTATCCGCCCGCTCTCGCATGACTGTGCGGTTCGAACGCGCCGACTATACGCTTCCCGGTCGGTGGGTGTGTTCGCGTTCGGAACCTCCGTTCTCAGACCGTCGTCAGCGCACCGACCGGCGCGCGGGTTCGCTCTGCCGCCCGGTCGATGCCGTCCGCGCCCGCGGCGATGAGCGCGAAGACACCGGCGACCTCGGCGTCGGCGGTTCCGACGATGTCTAAGAGGAGTTCCTGCGTCTCGCCCGAGCGGATCAGGTCGTCGACGACGAGCACCGACTCGCCGGGGCGAATCGCCGACGCCGGGAGGTAGTAGGTGAGTTCGATTCCCGACTCGAGGCGCGCTCTGGCTTCGATGAACTCCTCGACGGCGGTCTCTTTGTGTTTCTTCGCGTAGGCACACCGCACACCGTAGTAGCCCGCGAGCGAGGAGGCGACGGTGATCCCGTCGGTTGCCGCCGTCAGCACCACGTCCGGGCGGCCGAAGTCGAACGCCTCGGCGACGACCGGCGCGACGAGGTCGAGAAACGGCTGGTCGAAGACGACGCCGGTGTTGTCGACGTAGCCCTCCGCGTCGACGCGGATGCGCGCGTCGAGTTCCGCCGCGAGCGCCTCGCGGCCGATGTCCTCGACGACCGCTCGAGCGCGGTCGGCACTCGGGAGGACGTGGCCGTTGACGTAGCGGTTGAGGTCGCCCGCCGGCAGGTCGGTCCGCGCCGCGAGTTCGTCGTAGGTGCGTGTCTGTTTGAGCATCCGTAACACGTCGACGGCACGCAGCTGGAGGGCGGCCTTCTCGGCTCGGTTCATACGGATACGCACAATTCCACAAGTATGGGTATTTCGGTCGTTCTGAACACGTGGTTACACCACGGTCGTGTATGCTCGCTCGAGCGAGTCCCCGCGTACGCTCACCCGCCCGTCGGGAGTCGCCCCCGGCGTGCGGCGAGGGCGAGACAGAGCGTGAGGAGTGCGACGACGACGGCGTACGCCCGGAAGACGGCCGTGTACGTGACCCCTGCCTGGGCCAGGGCACCGACCGCGACGCTCCCCGGCGCTTGCATCAGCATCATCGTCGCGCTGAACCCCGAGTAGGCGCTCGAGCGGTTCTCGTCGGGGAGGGTCTCTAAGAGGTAGGCGTCGGCGATGGGGAAGAGACCGTGGACGACGAACCCGAGGGTGATCGAGACCAGCGCGATGGCGAGCAGGCCCTCGACGAGGGTGAGTGCGAACAGGCAGACGACGAAGCCGGTGAGAATCCCACACAGGAGCGTGAGGTACGGGACGCGGTCGGCGAGACGGCCGGCGACGAGAAAGGAGGGGACGCCCGCGGCGAAGGTGACGGTCAGGAGGCTGCTCGCGACGCCCGCCGAGAGTCCCTGGGTGCCGAGGTAGGTGACGTAGAAGTTGAACACACCCTGCCAGACGAAGCCAGCGACGCCGACGAAGAGGATGCCGGTGAGGATCAACTGCTGTTGGTCGCGGATGGCTCCGAAGAGGTCGCGGTCGTCGACGCCCGCCGTCGGTAACTCCGCACGCCTCACCGCGAGCGCGAAGACGACGGTCACGAACGCGGCGAGCACCGTCAGCCCCCAGAAGCCGTAGCGCCAGGAGCCGAGGACGATGGCGAGCGCGACCAGGAATGGGGCCGTGACCGCCGCGATCTGTGAGGACATCCCCCGGAGGCTGACGGCCATGCCGACCCGCTCGGGGTAGAGTTCGCTCACCAGGGGGTTCGCCGCGATGAAGAAGACGCCGGTGGCGAGACCGATCAGGAACGCCCCGCCGATGGTGAACCAGATGTCCGGCGAGAGGGCGGTGAACGCCGCCGCCGCGGTCAGAAAGACCCCCATGCCGACGATGACGCGGTGGCGCTCGACGAACGTGAGCAGGTAGCCCGTCGGGAGGCGGGTGAGCGCACTCCCCACCCAGACGGCCGTCGCCGCGAGACCCGCCGTCGCCGGACTCACCCCCGAGCGGATGAAGACGTCGACCAGCGGTGCGAACGAGATGCGTCCGAAATTCACCAGAAACGAGAGCGCACAGATCGAGACGAACACGCCCGTCCGTCCCCGAAGCGCCTCGCTAGCTCCCCCTGCCATAGCCCGTTTCTCACTCGAGAGACCGTCTCTCTTGGGGCCACCGGTTTCGTGGCTGAAACGTCTCGAGACCCGTGTTAGACGGCTGAAGAGTCGCTCGAGGACTCCCGTTCACCGTCGTCTTCGGTTCGCAACCGCGCTGCTTCGTTCTGGCTGAGATAACAGCCACAGGAGGCGACGATGGTGAACGGGCCGGTGGCGGTCACGCCGACGACCACGCTCTCACAGTGGGGACAGCGCGGCGGATTCCACTCCTCGCCACCCCAGCGGCCGTACTCTTCGGTCATCGTCTCCCCGCGATTCTCACTCTCGAGGATCGTCCCGAATCACGTTCCTCACGTGTCAGCGACGACTGTCGGATGCGAGTCGCGACTCGAGTGTGTCGTGCATCTGCTCGAGCCACCGGGAACCCGTCGCTCCGTGGGCGGGCGTCGTCACTCTGCAAATGGGCGTTTCGCGGGCTGTATCGTGCGTATGCGAGCCTTTTAAGGTCGCGTGGTTGGTATAGAGTCATGGCTCCTCGAACCCTTGCGGGTTGGAAGCCACGCCTCGGGTGGTGCTAGCACCCGGGGTACTTTCTGAAGGCGTACCCCAACCGGCGTGCGGTGGGCGCGGCTTCCAGGTGTGAGTTTCACGAAGAGATACATATAATTTCTGGAAATGGGTGTTGGTGATGGGCGGCGTCGACGGACTCGAGTGAGAGCGCGTGTCCGCTCGAGTGTTCGATTACCAACAGTTAATACAACCGACTCGTAACGGAGAGATAATTACCGATGTCCCCACAGTCGAGGTGTGACAGGTGAGTTTCGACCGTGATCGGCGCGACCGGTCGAACGACGATAGTGAGAACAACGAACGAACACGGCGCGCTCGAGCGCAGCCCCAGACACAGGGCGGAACTCGCCCACACCAGTATCTCTCGAGCGTACTGCGACCCTCGCCCGAGCAGGCGGCCCAGCTCGACCGGCTGATCCAGACCCGTGGCTTCGAGCAGGTCCAACGGTGGGGCGAACGCGGTGAACTGCCTGAAGGCATAAACACGCCGACGGGCGAGCATGTTCGCGTCGCTCGAGCGCGGAGCCGGGCGGCGGGCGTCGAACTCGACACACCGAGTGCCATGCGCTCGGTGGAGGCGCAGGCCGAGAGCGATTTAGCAGGTGAGACCGCGACACCCGACGTGGTTCGGCGCGTGATTTCACAGCCTGGAAAGCCGCTCGAGGGTTCCGTCCGCGAGGAGATGGAAACGCGCATGGGCGAGTCCTTCAGTGACGTGCAGCTTCACACCGGTCCAGAAGCGGCGAAAGCCGCGAGCGCACTCGAGGCACGCGCCTTCACGACTGGTAACCACGTGGTGTTCAACCGCGGCGAGTACAAGCCGGAGAGTCCTGAAGGCAAATATCTGCTCGCGCACGAGCTGGCTCACGTGCGACAGCAGACCGGCGGTCAGATCAGTATGCTCCCGCAGGAGGGGAGTTCGCTGGTGATCGACCCCGACCCAGCGCTCGAGCGCGAAGCGGACGAGGTGGCGAGGAAGGCACTCGAAGGTGAGGAGCCAGTGGTAGCTCACCGACTGGGGATGGATGTCCACGTACAACGAATTCCAGAGGAGAAGACGTTCGAGGCGCTGGCACTCTTCGAGAGCGAGAACGACAGCGGTGAGGTCAGTGAGTTCCGACAGGGCCAGAACGCCAACCGCATCGGCTTCCTCCACGGTGTCGCCGGTGAGGTCCTCGAGAAACAGGACGTTCAGAGCCAGGTGAAAAAGAAAGAGTCGGTGCAGGCCGCTGCTTCCGAGTCACCCGTTGCGGCCGAACTGGCACAACGTGGTCCGTCTATCGGCGATCTCAAATCCGAAGTCGACGCCCTGGCTGCATCGGTCAATGCCGACCTCTCGGATGTCGGTCTCACCGAGGACCAGCGACTCGAGTTACACGGCAACATCAGTACCGACCGGTGGGATAGCCTCTCCTGGTCGGTGGTCAAGGGCGTCCTCTCGGCGACGACACTCGGAACGTTCGTTGCAGCCTCTTCGCTCGCAGGGAAGGCGAAAGGCGTCGATGTCGACGAGATCGGAACCCAGGCAGTCGGCCGCGTTCGCCGCAGAGCGATCTCTGGCTGGGACGATGTCCGTCAGATCTGGTCGAACTCGAGCGGCTCGCTGGCCGAGCGCGCAAAACAGATCGAAAAAGAAATTCGTGCAGGCACCTGGTACGGTGATACAGAATCGACTGGCGACGCACGATCGAGGAGAGAGTAGCAATGGACGCACTCATAACAGGAGAATCCGAACGTGTTGGCCTCAGCATCATCGATAACAATGATGTAGAGCATTTGATCGAGATGACGGCTACTGGTGAGATTAGGTTCCATAAGTGCGACCCATATCCCAACAACCCTGCCAAGCGCACCAGAACCCAGACCGAGTACGGTGAACAGGCCCGCCGCTACGCACAGTGGTACGTCTACCGCGAGCGCGGCTACGACACCGTGCCGTCGACGGAGAACCCCGACCGGATTCTCGCCGCCCTGTTGGCACTGACGCGCCTCTCGAGTGCGTCGTTCGAGGCGTCGTTCGGCGACCTCGAGAGGCAGTTACGGAGCCACTACGACGGCTCGAGCGTCGAGTTGCCGTTCGCCGACGCCGATCCGGACGGGGCGATCGTCTACCGGCAGGACCTCTATCTCGAACCGGACCCGCTCGAGTTCGACCCGCCGGTTCTCGAGCAGTTTCGGGCTCACTTCGATGGCCCACTCGACTCCTCGCTGTTCACCCAGGCCGGTGACCTGACCGACGACGACCTCGACGCACTCGAGTTCGACCTCGAGGCGGTTTCTGGGCTGGGCTATCTGTACAACGACGGCCGTGGTAGCCAGCAGACGATTCCCACCGACCAGCCGCTCGAGCGGGCACCGGACGCGCGGATCGAACTGCTGGCGTTCGATCCCGACGAGGTCGACTCCTTCCAGCACTACCTCGTCTCGCACCTGGCCTACCAGATTCGCGACCGCTTTCTGTTGATGGGGCTGACGCCACCAGTAGCGTTTCAGGCACAGGGCTGGGGCACCTACGACGGTTTCCAGGCACAGACGTTCTGTGACCTCTACGAGGAGTACTGGTCGCCGGAGGCGACGATCACCTCCTGGGACCCCTCTTAGGTGTCTCGATGGTGTGTCTACTCGAGCGCGAAGCGGACGAGGTGGCGAGGAAGGCACTCGAGGGAGAGGTGCCGGTGGTAGCTCACCGATTAGGGATGGACGTTCACGTGCAGCGTCTGTCGATCGGTGACGACGGCCCGCAACAGTCGACGCTCGATGCCTTCGAAGACGGGGAGTTCGACGGAACGACAGCCGACGACAGTACCCTCGGGGCACTGCTCGAGCGCCTCGACCCTCGAGAAGCAGTCAGAGATAGTGGTCGTGACATGGTCGAGGACCGGGCGGAGAGTGATACGGTCGTCGGGGCAGCGGCGAACTTGCTAGCACTCGTCGGCGTAAGTGGTCCAATCTGGACGACCACGGGTCAGACGGAAGTCGCCGCTGGCGCACACGTCGGGGCGGCGGCGGTCATCAAGCGCGTTGGAGCCGAACCAATTCGGTCGCTCAGTAGCGCGAGCGCAGGTCAGGTGTACGACCTGCTGGTCGACGTTGGATACAAACAGCTCGCTGAGGCGTGGGCTGGAGCTGTTGAGTCTGTGAGACAGAGCCACGAGGTATCTAGCGAAGAAGACCCAACGGGGGTTCGTGGTGAAAATAAATGAAAGGTGAGGTGGTTGGTGAAAACCAAGAAGGGGTTGGTATAGACGTTGTCGATAATTCGGGTGTAGTACACGAAATGTCGATCAGAAAAGACGATTGGAAGGTAGTATACCACAAGCAAAATGGGTACCCAGACAACGCAGAGGAGCGGACAATCGAAGAAAAAGAATCGATAGCCGAGGCTCGCCTCTTCGCGAAGTACACCGTCTATCGCGAGCGTGGCTATCAGACGCTTCCAGCGAACAGAAATCCCGACCGGATTGCGGCGACCCTCCTCGCTCTG
>NZ_JANZXN010000015.1 GCF_025629245.1 Natronobiforma cellulositropha | reverse complement strand
CAACCAAACCTCGGGGCGGTTCGCACCGAGGGAACAGGTAGGTTGCAAACCGTAATATCCCAACGTTCGGGAATCCTCGCCCTTTAGGGCGGGGAGGATGTCAAATTCGGGATGAACAATCAATCACAGAATACATTTATCACTCAAACTACAACCCCACCCGTGTGAAAACACCTCTTTTAACACACGTTTCGAATCGACATCTGCATCGCCGAAGTTTCCTCCGCTGGACTGGTACCGGGCTGGTTGCCCTTCTCGCTGGCTGTACCGAGGTCGAAAACCCGAGTACGGACTCGTCTTCGGACGACGGTGACGAACCGACCACTGACGACGATCCAACCACCGACGACGAACCGACCACCGATGGCTCGAGCGACCGGTTGGACATCGACCCAGGCGGTGACATCGTCGTCTTCGTTCCGGTGGCTAACCCGGACGACGCGACAGTCGTCGACGCGACTGAAGCGCCTCTCTCCGACCTTCCGTACTTCCAGCGGGCACTCTCGCGAGCCAGCGACGAGTACGAGGAAGGCATGGAAGCGGACTTCGACGCCGACGAGCACCGCTCCTCGAGGGCGGCGCTGGTTCGGGATGGAATATCCCCCAGCGAGGTGGATGCGCTCGTGGAGGCACTCGAACGCGACCGAGCCTACAGGGCGCTCGAGTGGTACGTGGCCTACGAGAACACGACCTATCCCGTCAGTGTGCGTGACATCGCTCCGTAATCGCTGTGAACGCTGCTTGTCTCGATCGATAGCAACACAGCGAGATCGACTACGGACGGTCGCTCTTCAATCCCGTTTCACACCGGGATTGGTCACCGCACCGTTGCTCGCCGAGTCGAAGTCCCGGTTGTACTTCGCCAGCACGCCACTGTCGTAGGGTGGTTCCGGCTGCTCGAACGCCTCGAGTCGCGCCTCGAGTTCCTCGTCGCTCAGGTCGACCTCGAGCGTGCGTTCGGCGACGTCGATGCGGATCACGTCGCCGTCCTCGAGCAGACCGATGGGGCCGCCGACGTAGGCCTCGGGGGCGACGTGGCCGATGACCAGCCCGCGCGAGCCACCGGAGAAGCGGCCGTCGGTGATGAGGGCGACGTCTTCGGCGTGGCCCTGGCCGGCGACGGCGGAGGTGACGCCGAGCATCTCGCGCATGCCGGGACCGCCGCGGGGACCCTCGCCGCGGACGACGAGCACGTCGCCGGTGTCGACCTCGCCGGTCTGGACGTAGGCCATCGCCTTCTCCTCGTCCTCGAAGACGCGGACGGGACCCTCGTGGACGATGTCGTCGTCCTCCGCGGTCACCTTCAGCACCGCTCCCTCGGGGGCGAGGTTGCCCGTCAGGATGCGGATCGCGCCCTCTGTCTCCTTCGGCTCCTCGACGGTGTAGAGGAAGTCCGCCTCGATCTCCTCGTCCGGCGGGAGGTCGAGCGTCTCGAGTTCCTCGGCCACGGTCCGGCCGGTGACGGTCATGGCGTCGCCGTGGATCAGGCCGGCCTCGAGCAGGCGGCGGATGACGATCGGAACGCCACCGATCTCGTGGAGGTCGTTCATCACGCGCGAGCCACCGGGCTGGAGGTCGGCGATCTTCGGCGTCCGCTTCGAAATCTCGTCGAAGTCGCCGATCTCGAGGTCGACTCCGGCTTCGCGGGCCATCGCCAGCAGGTGGAGGACGCCGTTGGTCGAGCCGCCGATGGCGGTCTGGACGGCGATGGCGTTCTCGAACGATTTCCGGGAGATGATGTCGGAGGGACGCCGGTCTTCCTCGACGCACTCGAGAGCGAGTTCGCCGGCGCGGCGGGCGACCTCGTAGCGCTCGTCGTCCTCGGCGGGGGCGGAGGCGCTGCCGAGCGGGGCGAGACCGATGGCCTCGGAGATAGAGGCCATCGTGTTCGCGGTGAACATCCCGCCACAGGAGCCGGCACCGGGGCAGGCGTTGCGCTCGAGTTCGTCGAGTTCCTCGCCGCTCATCTCGCCGGTGGCGTAGGCACCGACGCCCTCGAACACCTGGACGATGGTGACGTCGCGGCCGTCGTGCTGGCCGGGCATGATCGAGCCGCCGTAACAGAAGACACTCGGGAGGTCGGTTCGGATGGCGGCGATCATCATTCCGGGGAGGTTCTTATCACAGCCGGCGACGGTGACGAGACCGTCCATGCGCTCGCCGAAGGCGACGAGTTCGACGCTGTCGGCGATCACCTCCCGGGAGATCAGCGAGGCTTTCATCCCCTCGGTGCCCATGGAGATGGCGTCGGAGATGGTGATCGTGCCGAACTCGATGGGCATGCCGCCAGCCTCGTCGACGCCCTCGATGGCCGACGCCGCCACGTCGTCTAAGTGGACGTTGCACGGCGTGATGTCCGCCGCCGGGTTGGGGACGCCGATCATCGGCGAGGCGAGGTCCTCGTCGTCGAAGCCCATCGCCCGGAACATCGACCGGTGCGGGGCGCGTTCGGCACCCTCTGTCACGTCTCGACTCTGCAAGCGTTCGGGTTTCCCCTGGTCGAATCGACCACTGTCGCTCATACTCGGGCGTCGTCTCGAGAGATTATAAGTAACCCTACCTCGGCCGACGCTTCCGCGACGGGGCGATTCGGCCGAACGGATTCGGTGCGCTGTTCGGCGGTGGGTGCAGTCAGCGCTCACCGCTCGAAGTAGCCCACGTCGGGGACGGTGCCGACGAGGGCGTAACTGCAGTAGGCGACGGCGTACGCGAGGAACAGCCCGCCGTAGCCCTCCCGGTGCTGGCGACGGACGGAGGTCCACACCGGGACACGCGGCTCGTACACCACGCGGCCGCGCTCACGCAGGCGCATCGAGAGATCCGTGTCCTCGAGAAAGGCGAGCGACTCGTCGAAGCCCGCGACCGCCTCGAACGCCTCGCGGCGGACGCTGCAGTTGTTCCCGCTCTGCTGGACGAAGCCGACCGACCAGCTCACCCGGTACCACAAGTCAGAGAGGACGCGAAACAGGAGTCGGTCGACGAGACCGCCCTCGAGCGGGCGTAGCGGGCCGCCGACGCCGACGACCTGCGGGTCGGCGTAGTGACTGGTGTGAGCGCGAACCCACCACGGCGCGACCACGGTATCGGCGTCGGTGAACGCGAGCACGTCACCGCGGGCGACGGCCGCGCCCTGGTTCCGCGCCGGGCCCGCACCCGTCCGGACGTCGTCCTCGAGTACGCGGTCGGCGGCCGGGTGGTCGCGTGCGACCTCGAGCGTGCCATCGTCGCCACAGGCGACCACGATCACCTCGAGTGTCCAGCCGTCCGGGAGTCGCTGGGCGGCGAGGGAATCGAGCGTCGGAGCCAGCGAGTCCGCCTCCTCGCGGGCGGGGACGACGACGGAGACGGTGACCATCGTTCTCGGACTGTCTCGTTCGCGTATATGTAGGTGGCGGTGTCGCGCCGCCGCGGTCGTTGCCTCCGTCGAAATCCCCTTGCGAGGTGAGACCGAATCGCGCCTATGGTATCCGTCTCCGTGGACGCGGGCGCGCGCATCCACGTCGGGTTTCAGAACCTCTCGCTCGCGCGCGAACGCCTCTACGGCGGTCTCGGCATCGGACTCTCCGAGCCACGGGTCCGCGTCGTCGCCGACCCCGCCCCGGAACTCTCCGTCGCGGACCCGCTGGTCGAATCGTACGCGCGGCGTGCCTGTGAGGTACTCGAGGTCCCCGGTGTCCGGCTCTCGCTCGAGGCGGACTTCCCGCGGCACGTCGGCTTCGGCAGCGGGACCCAACTCGCGCTAGCGGTCTACACTGCAGTCGCACACGCACACGGACTCGAGCCACGGGTGCGAGCGCACGCCCCAGCGCTGGGTCGGGGTGGCCGAAGCGGCATCGGCGTCGCGACGTTCGAAGGTGGCGGCTTCGTCGTCGACGCGGGCCACCCGACGGGGCGGTTCACCACCGACCCGCCCGCAGACGGTGACTGGACCGTCCCCGTCGTCGTCGCCCGCCACGACCTGCCCGCCGACTGGCGCGTCCTCCTCGTCGTTCCCGACGTCGACCCCGGCCGGAGCGGCGAACAGGAGGACTCGAGCATGCGCGCCGTCGTCGAGAAGGCGGACCCCTCCATCGCCGACGACATCGCGGGCATCGTCACCCGACGGCTCCTCCCGGCCGCCGCGGAGGGACGACTCGAGGCGTTCGGCGACGCGCTCGGTGCGATCGGCCGCAAGAACGGCGCGTGGTACGCCGACGCCCAGGGTGGGGTGTTTCGCCCACCGGCGGGTGAACTCGTCGAGGCGCTCGAGGCGACGCCCGTCCTCACGGGTGTCGGCCAGTCCTCCTGGGGACCGACCGTCTACGGCCTGACCGACGCCGCCCACGCCGAGGAAGCGCGCGAGACCGCACACGACGCACTCGAGCGGCGCGGACTCGCCGGTGAGGTGTCGCTCACGACGCCCGCGAGAACCGGCGCACAGGTCGCCGTCGAGGGCGAAGGCCACAACAGGTAAGCGGGACCGACTCGAGGAGCGGGCATGGAGCGGATGGCGCTCGGCGTCTCGCGACTCGATGCGACGATCGACGGCGGCGCACCGGCGGGGAGCGTCGTCTTGCTCGCCGGTGAGTCGGGTGCGGGTGCCCGGGAGTTCTGTTACACGAGCGCCGTCATGAACGGACTCGTGCTGGCCGAAGACGACCAGTTCGACCTCTACTACGGCGAGCGCGACCCGGCGGTCACCGCCCCGGAGTCGGTCCACTACGTCTCGTTCACCCGCGAGCGGGCGGCCATCGAACGCGAGATGTCGTTCGTGATGGACGACGACCTCGTGACGGCGGGGATGGCCCCAGTACAGTTCGAGGACCTCTCTCGAGAGTACTTCCAGCTGACGCCAGTGCCGACCGAGTGGTACGACGACGAGGTGGGCGACATCACCGAACTCGGCACTCGTCACGACCGCCGCGACGTCCTCGGTGCGCTCGGCGAGTACCTCAGTGCCCACGCGGCGAACAGCCTCGTCGTCGTCGACTCGCTGACCGACCTCGTCGCCGTCCTCGGCGACCGGTTCGACTGGGGTGATCTGACCGTGCTGTTGAAGGGTCTCAACCGCGCCTCACATCGCTGGGGTGGACTGATCCTCGTGCTCGTCTCCGCCGAGACGCTCTCGCCGACACAGCTCGGCCGACTGAAGGAGGCGACCGACGGGACGCTTCGCTTCGAGTGGGAGAGCGGCGGCTCCGAACGCGCACGGACGCTCGTCGTCGAGCGCTTTCGCGGCGTCCTCTCGAGACTCGAGGACGAGGACATCGTCCGCTTCGAGACGGAAATCGGCGATGCAGGACTGGATATCAGTAACGTCAGAAAAATCCGGTAGTCGGTTTGCGTACAAGACAGGCGGTATATGTAGCACGGCACCCGCGAGCGAACGAAGTGAGCGAGCGGGCCAAGGAATCCCTCGAAGCCGCGGCAACGCCGCGGCTGAGGGGGTGACGCTGTGCTTTTGATCGACATTTTGCCGAGGGCGTGGCCGTGCCACGCCCGCAGCGCAAAAGGTCGGTATGCACCTACAGTGACCGCATCACGGTTCCAATTGACTGTATTACTGATACACAGTGTCTCGAGTATCGAGTTCCAGTACGCGAAGTTCGTTCTGTTCTCTGAGCCAATCGATAATTGCTCGTCGTTTTCCAATGCGAAGCGAGTACTCATCTCGTCCTTTGAGCGGTTTGAGATGACGGTCTGGATTCTCCCCAGCCTCAGTCAGTTTCGATCGAATTCGATTCTCGATATCGTTTGGAAGAGCGTCCAGTTCCTTCGCTACGTCAGGATGCAACAACACGGTCGCCATTTCTCGCTACAGTTCCTCCCACTCGTCAGACTCCTTTCTCGAGTCAATCGTTTTGGAAGTGTTAGAATCGAGTTCAGGGGCCACCTCTGCCCACCATCCCACAGCTCTCGCACCGAGCTTTTTGCGGCTCACAAGGCCTTTCTCGTCCATCTCCCCGAGCCGGTTTCGGACCCCTTCAGGGGTGATTTGCTTCCCAAACCGCCGAAGGCCGTCAGCAACTTCTGGCGCTGTGAGGACTGGGTCATCCTCGTAGTCAAATACTTTGAGGATATCTTGTTCGGTAACGGACTCCTCGAATCGGCCCGCCTCGTCGCGTCCTTGGCTCATACCTCTACTGAGGTGAGGGTCACACATAACCGTTTGGCTCGTGCAAACCGGATCAGTCGTGTTCCAAAGCTGTTCAGCGGTCAGTATGCACGTGTACTGAGCGCTGGCTCACCTTCTGAGCCGCTCTCGAGTGAAATCCACGCTACTATAGTAACAACTGCAACGATTTACACACTGATCGGTGACCCGTCTGGCGACCTGGCGTGCACTGACTTGCAGTGGCTACTATAACACGTGTGAGACCGCATCCGCGACGACTCAGCGGCTGAGTCCGAACCAACGCTTAAGCGACTCTCTCCCCTCTGTCTCTCCGATGGCGAGCGACCACTCCGAGCACGTCGGTCTCTCGTTCGCCCTCGAGCCAGCCATCCACGACTGGCTCGACGAGCACGCGTCTCGGCGCGGCGAGCGTGTAGACGAGTTCTGTCGCCACCTGTTGTACGCCGTCTACGCGACCAGCGCCGACGACTCTCACGAGGTGCCCGACCCCGGACGGGTCGACGCGCTCGAAGAGCGCCTCGATACCCAGCGGGCGGCGTTTCACGACGGACTCGAGGACGTACGCGAGCGGGTCGTCGAGGTGTCGTGGGAACTCGAACGCCACCGGGCCGACGACGGCGACGACCCGCACGTGACGCCGGACGCCCTCGACGCGCTCGAGGCGCGCCTCGAGTCGCTCGCCGCCGACCTCGACGCCGGGTTCGACAACTACGAGACGGTTCTCGAGCGCGGCATCGACGAGCGCGAGACGCTCGCCGGACGCCAGCGGACGCTCGCGACGGCGCTGCTCGAAGTGCGCGACCACGTCGAGACGATCCGTGTGCGCAGCGACCGCCGGGCGAAAGCCGACGCCCTCAAACTCGCGGCGAACCGCCTCGGTCTCGAGCGCGCGGCCTGTGAAGCGTGTGATTCGAGCGTCTCCATCTCCTTGTTGACCGAACCGACCTGCCCCCACTGTGAAGCGACGCTCGTCGACGTCGAGACCAGGTCCTCGCTGTTCGGTTCGCACACGCTCCGGACGGGTGAGCCACCGGCGCTCGAGGGCGGCGTCGAGACGGCGGCCGACGCCCTCGAATTCGAGTTCGCGGACGGGGACGGAAGCCGAACCGAGACGGCCGACGACGGCGGTGAGATCGATGGGTGACGATTCGATCGAAGCGCACGAGTCGGCGTCAGAACCGGAACGTGCGGACGCTCCGCTCGCCGGCCTGGCCGCCGACGCCCGGCGTCGCTCGGCGTCGTCCGCCGGAGCGGACGGTGTCGACGATTCGAGTGTCGAGTCGCTCTTCGACCACGAAGCGGCCGACGCCGTCGATGCGGACGAACTCTGGGACCAACTCGAGGACGGGCCGACCCGCCCCGACGACGCGACCAGCCGAGTGGTGCGCGAGGTGTCGAAAGCGACCTACTGTCACACCTGCGAGTACTTCTCGCAACCCCCTGCGTTCGCGTGTGAGCGCGAGGAATCCGAGATTCTCGAACTCACGTCGCTCGAGACCGTCCGCGTCGCCGACTGTCCGTTCGTCAGCGCGGACGAGGCGCTCGACACTCACTCGAGTTGATCGTATCGACGCGTACTCGAGCCGTGACGCGTGCACCGCCCCGTGAGACCACGAGTGACGTGCCGTGTGAGACGGCGACGATCTCTTCGAGTCACGGATTCCTCACCGTAGCCGCCACCCGACTGTCATACCTCGTAGTAATACTCACTGCGTGAAACTGTTGAGTGCCTATAACCACACCGTTGTGGACGGCTCTGTTATGCGAGTCAGACACATCCAGTCGTCGACGGTCGTCGTCGAGTCCGGCGACACCAGGGTTCTCTGTGATCCCTGGTTACTCGACGGCGCGTTCTACGGAGCCTGGGCACACTACCCGCCACTCGAGTTCGAACCCGAAGACTTCGACGACGTCGACTACATCTACGTCTCACACATCCACCCGGATCACTGCCACGCGGAGACGCTCGAGCGACTCGACTCGGACATTCCGGTGTTGATCCACGACTACGAGTGGGACTTCCTCCGGCGGAACATCGAAGCGGCGGGCTTCGACGTCCACGAGATTCCGCACAACGAGCGGGTGAGTCTGGGTGACGACCTCGAGATGAACGTCCTCGCGTCCGACAACTGCGACCCGGAGGTGTGTGGCAACCACTTCGCGTGTTCGTGGCTCGCGGAGGCGGCGAGTACGAACGGCGGAACCGGCGGGTCGACACAGATCGATTCGATGGCCGTCTTCGACGACGGCGAGCACACGGTGGTCAACCTCAACGACTGCCGGTGGCCGATGACCCAGCACGCAGCGATGGAGGTCAGCCGCCAGTACGACGAAATCGACCTGCTGATGCTCCAGTACACCTTCGCTGGCAGTTATCCGCAGTCCAGACTCGACTACAGCCACGAGGAGTTACTCGAGGCGCGAGAGGAGCGACGGATCCAGTCGCTCGAGAACGCCGTCGGCTTCATCGAGTTGTTCGAGCCACGCTACTACATGCCCTTCGCGGGGGAGTACACCCTGTCGGGGC
Organism: Natronobiforma cellulositropha; assembly: GCF_025629245.1. Taxonomy (GTDB): domain Archaea; phylum Halobacteriota; class Halobacteria; order Halobacteriales; family Natrialbaceae; genus Natronobiforma; species Natronobiforma cellulositropha. Next base: position 492,437 of record NZ_JANZXN010000015.1, on the reverse strand, counting down.
ACCTCGCGTCGCTGAACGAGTACGTCGCGCGCTCGACGCGCTCGCAGGCGAAGGCGTACTTCGAGGACCACGACCGGATCGATTCGTCGGTCTCGGAGTGTCTCTTGCTCAACAGCGGTGAGTCCGTCGAGGTGGCGACGGGCGAACAGAGCGCACCGTACACACCGATCGACCAGGAGGCGAGAGCGACGTACGCCGAGGAGGTACTCGAGGGTGTCCGCTTCGGTTACGAAGAGGAGCCGATGCCCGATCTCGAGGCGTTCGAGGACGTGTTTCCCGACGCCTACGAGCACTTCGACGAGAAGCGCCGGGCGATCGGCTTCGAGAGCGAGACCGAAGTCTACCTGAGTCTGGTCGACGGAACCTACGCGCGGTTCACCGCCGACGGTGAGGGCTACGAGTACGTCGACGGATTGCCCGAGCGAAACGGTCGCCAGCGCGTCCGCATGGAGATGGATCCGCGGCTGACGCTCCAGATCCTGAAGGGACCGCGCTACGCACACTTCAACAACGCCTACATCGGCTCTCACCTCCAGTTCGCGATCGAACCCGACGTCTTCGAGCGCGCGTTGTTCTACTCGATGAGTTTCCTCCACGCCTGATCGCAGGCGCGCTCGCGCTCAAGCGGCCGCCGCCCGGTTCGCACACGACGGGCCGCCGCCCGAACCGCCGCTCTCCCCCGCCATTGATTGCGCTCGCCGGTGCACAGGGTATATGTCACCGACCGCCACGTTCGACTTCGAGGGAACCGTTGCAATCGTCACCGGTGCGAGCGGCGCACTCGGCAGCGCGGCCGTCGAGCGCTTCCGCGAGGCAGGAGCCACTGTCTGTGCGGTCGACGTCGTCGAGCCGAGTGACGAGGACTCGCTGCTCGAGGTCGGCTCCGGCGTCCACTTCTACGGTGCGGATCTGACCGACGAAGCCGCGGTTGAGCGGGTGATCGACGAGGTGGCCGACGACCACGGCCGGATCGACCACCTGCTCAACGTCGCGGGCACCTGGCGCGGCGGCAGCCACATCGAGGAGACCGATCTCGAGGAGGTCGAGTTGCTCTGGAAGGTCAACCTGCAGACGGCCCTTTTGGTCTCGAAACACGCCCTCGCGCACCTGCAAGACAGCGAGGGGGCGATCGTCAGTGTGAGCGCGCGCTCGGGGCTCGAGGGCGGGGCGGGTGACGGTCCCTACCGGATCACCAAGGCCGGAATCAAGATCCTCACCGAAACGCTCGCCGAGGAGAATCTGGGGGTCGTGCGGGCGAACTGCGTTATGCCGAGTGTGATCGATACGCCGATGAACCGCGAGATGATGCCCGACGCCGACCACGAGACGTGGGTCGACCCCACCGAAATCGCCGACGTGATGGCCGTGCTCTGTAGTGACGCGACGGCGGTGACGAGTGGCGCAGCGGTGCCCGTCTACGGCGAGGCGTGAGCAACGTAGCCAGCGAAAGGGCTAATACACAATCCATAGAATGTGTACACGAATGTCTACGGACGACGGCGGAACACCGACGGCAGATCCCGAAGGTCCGTTCAACGATCTTCTCACCTACGCCGAGCTGGTGAACTCCCCACGACTCGCCCGTCTGTATACCCACGTGCTTCGAGAGGGGCCACTCGACGTCGAAACGGTGAAAGACGACCTCGAGATGGCACACTCGACCGCCTACAAGGACGTCGGCCGACTCGAGGAACTCGGAGTCCTCACTCGAGACGACGAAGAGATGCCAGCGACGGTGTCGGTTGCGCCGATTCGCCTCGAAATCGATACCGATCACGGAGCGGTGACCGCGACCCCAGCGCTCATCGACGCCATCGGTCGCCAACTCGAGAACGAGGATATTCGAGTGTTCGTCGAACGCCAGGGCGTCGCCAAGCTCGCGAGCGCACTCCACTATACACTTCGACTCGAGCGGGGCGAGCTGACCCAGCGGACGGCGGCGAAGAAACTCGGCGTCCATCCCGTCGAGGGCATGACCGTCTTCACTGCGTTAGCAGACGTTCTCGACGGTGCGAGTGCTTACGACCCGTACGTGGAGCGAGCGTGATGGTGGCAGCGGAGATTCCGAGCGACAGCACTGCGATCATCGATACCAGCGTTCTGTTCGCGATGGGTGGCCCGTCGAACGAAAAGTATCGTTCGTTCGAATGGTTTCTTCGGCGGCGAGCAATCACGGTCGTCGTCCCTCGAGCGGTAGCCGAAGAACTCGGAGAGAGCCCGAGCGAATACACGTATCAACGCGACCGGCTCAGAGCCGCGCAGATGGCAGGCTGGCTCGTTCCGGGCCAGGTCGACTTTTCGCACCCCGGCGTGTCGACGGTCGTAGACACGGCCAGAAACCGTATGCACCACCTCTCGGCCGACGACGTTACCGAAGACGAAATCGAGAAGACGGACACGATTCTCGCGGGCATCGCCTACCAGTACGTCATCCGGGAGGAAACGTTCGTCACGGTACTCGTCAGCGACCGAACCGCAGAACAGGCGATCGAAGACGCCCTGTCTACGGCTGGCGTCGGGGACAGGACAACCGTCGTCGACGGCCGGTCGTTGCTCCGCGAACTCGTCGAGGGCGACTCCAAACCGTGACTCTCTGTCACAGGTATCAAACGGGTACTCGAGATGTCGTGTTTGCATCCGAAACACTCCCGGCGCACCGGCAGCGCTCACGTGATGGCCGTGCTCTGTAGCGACGCGACGGCGGTGAGGAACGGCGCAGCGGTGCCCGTCTACGGCGAGGCGTAGGCGGGAGCGCACACACGCTGTCCGACTGCAGTGTGGCGGACACCGGTCTACGGAGGAAGAGTCTTCGGTCGGCTACTGTCTGCAGTTTCAGTCGGGACTCGAGAAGTCGTCCGAGAAATCGAGACCGGAACCGCGGCCACGACCCGGCTAGATCGTATCGCCGATCCAGTCGGCGAAGTCGCCGGTCAGGAACTCGTAGTATCCGAGGATGCCGAGGGCGACCACGACCAGCAGGCCGATGACCGCCGGGATACGGAGGAACCAGATCCAGGCGGCACCCATCGATCCGAGGTCTCTGACGCCCTTCTCGAGTTCGTCGAGTGCCGTCTCGTAGATGATCCATCCGACGAACACTGCGAGAATGAGTCCGCCGAGCACCAGCAAGATGTCGTTGACCAACTTGTCGTAGAGGTCGATGAGGACGAGGTCGAGCGTGGTCGGCAGACCGACGACGAAGATCGCGGTTCCGATTCCCAGCGTCGCTGGTAGCCGGTCGATATCGCGCTCGTCGACCAAGTACGAGACGACGACCTCGAGGATGCTGATCGCACTCGAGAGCGCGGCGATGGCGACCGTTGCGAAGAATATCGCTCCGAGGAGCCAGCCGAACGTGAGATCACCGAACGCTGCTGCGAGCGTGACGAAAATTGCCCCCGCACCGGGATCGGCCGGGTCGACACCTGCGGTGAAGAATATCGGGAAGACGACCAGGCCGACGATGAACGCGATACCGGTGTCGAGACCGATGATGATGCCACCGTCTTCTGCGAGGTTTCGGTCTTCACCGAGGTAGGAGGCGTAGGTGATCATCACACCCATCCCGAGCGAGAGGGTGAAGAACGCCTGGCCGGCCGCAGCGGGTAGGATGCTCCGCCAGTTGTCGGCGATCGTCCCGAGGTCGGGCGAGAGGTAGTACGAGTAGGCCTCGCTCGCGCCTGCGAGGGTGAACGAGTATATCGCGAGCCCGACGAGGATCGCGATGATCGCCGGTACCAACACCTTCACCGCGAGTTCGATGCCACGCCGGACACCGAACCCGACCACGGCGAGAACGGCGGCCATGAATATCGCGTGGAACAACAGCGCGTCGAGACCGCTGGCGACGGAGACGAACTGTGCTTCGGCCTCGCCGACGTCTGCGATGAAATCTCCCTGGAGTCCGAGGAGGACGTATCGGAGCGTCCACCCGGCGACGACGCTGTAGTACGAGAGAATGAGGAAGCCGGTGGCGAAGAACAGCCATCCGACGTATCGCCACGTACCGGACCCGAGTCGTTGCAGCGCACCGACCGGGTTCCGGTTAGTTCGCCGCCCGATCACGAACTCGGCGATCATCACCGGAAATCCGATGGCGATGATCAACAGGAGGTAGATGACGAGGAACGCCGCACCGCCTTCCTGTCCTACCTGGAACGGAAACCGCCAGATGTTCCCCAGTCCAACTGCACTACCCACCGCTGCCAGGATGAAGCCTGTCCGTGTGGCCCAGGTTTCTCGTTGTGCCATGCGAGCGCTATTACTACACACGTTACTAATAAGTTCGTGCTAGTGTCAATCACGCTCGAGGCGGCTCACCCGACTCACGGACGGTAATCCTTTTCCCACTGGTTGAAAGACTGGAACCTATGACGACCATCGGGTGGACACCATGACGATGGAAGAGCGCATCGACGAGCTAGAGGAACTGCGCGAGGAGGCGCTGCTCGGTGGCGGCGAGGCGCGCATCGAGCGCCAGCACGAGAAGGGGAAGATGACCGCCAGAGAGCGCATCGAGTACTTCCTCGACGAGGGGACGTTCACCGAGTTCGATCAGTTGCGTACCCACCAGGAGAGCAACTTCGGGATGGAAGAACAGAAGATTCTGGGTGACGGCGTCGTCACCGGCTACGGCGAGGTCAACGGCCGGACGGTGTTCGTCTTCGCCCACGACTTCACCGTCTTCGGAGGCTCACTGGGCGAGGTGTTCGCCGAGAAGATCTGTAAGGTGATGGAGTCGGCGATGGACGTCGGCGCACCGATCGTCGGTCTCAACGACTCGGCGGGCGCGCGCATCCAGGAGGGCGTCAAATCCCTCGCCGGGTTCACCGAAATCTTCCAGCGCAACCAGCGCGCCAGCGGCGTCGTTCCCCAGATTTCGGCGATCATGGGTCCGTGTGCGGGCGGCGCGGTCTACTCGCCGTCGATCACCGACTTCATCTTCATGGTGAAAGACACGAGCCACATGTACATCACCGGTCCCGGCGTCACCAAGACCGTCACCGGTGAGGACGTCACCCACGAGGAACTCGGCGGCGCACAGACCCATGCGGCCCAGACCGGCGTCGCTCAGTTCGCCTGCGAGTCGGAGGAACAGGCGCTCGACAAGGTCAAACGCCTCCTCTCGTATCTCCCCCAGAACAACGTCGAGGACCCACCCCGGGTCGACCCCTGGGACGACCCCGACCGCCGCGAGGAGTCACTCGAGTCGATCGTTCCCTCGAGTCCGCAGAAGCCCTACGACATGACCGACGTGATCGACGCCGTCGTCGACGAGGGTTCGTTCATGGAGGTCGGCGAGAGCTTCGCGATGAGTATCGTCGTCGGCTTCGCGCGACTCGACGGCCGTTCGGTGGGTATCGTGGCGAACCAGCCGCGGGTGAACGCGGGGACGCTCACCGTCGACTCCTCGATGAAGGGGTCGCGTTTCGTCCGCTTCTGTGATGCGTTCAACATTCCGATCGTCACCTTCGTCGACGTCCCCGGCTACATGCCCGGCACCGACCAGGAACACCGCGGCATTATTCGCCACGGCGCGAAGTTGCTCTACGCCTACGCGGAGGCGACCGTCCCACTCCTGACCGTCATCACCCGGAAGGCCTACGGCGGGGCCTACTGCGTGATGGCCTCGAAGAACCTGGGTGCGGACATCAACTACGCCTGGCCGACCGCCGAAATCGCCGTCATGGGACCGAAGGGTGCCGTCGACATCCTCTACCGGAAGGAACTCGCCGAGGCGGAGGAGCCGGATCAGCTCAGAGACGAACTCATCGAGGAGTACCGCGAGGAGTTCGCCAACCCCTACACCGCGACGGACAAGGGCTTCCTCGACGACGTGATCCTCCCCACCGAGACCCGGCCGCGACTGATCGCCGACCTCGAGATGCTCGAGACCAAACGCGAGTCGGTCCCCGAGAAGAAACACGGGAACATCCCGCTATGAACTCGGTCGTCGAAGCGCGAGCGCGAACCGACGGCTCCTCGAACGAGGAGCCGGCCGGTGCCGTCGAGGCGGCGCAACTCGAGCTCTCGATTCCCGACGACGCGAGTGCCGAGGAGGCGGCGGCGATCGTCGCTGCCATCGGCGCACACGTCCGCGACTGTGAGACCGCTGCCGCACTGGCCGCCCAGGAGGAACCGAGCTGGGACGGCAAGCGCTGGGCGTTCGCAGGCCGGCTACGCAGCCAGCGGGGAGCGAGCGTGCGCGTTCCGAAGAACGCACCGACGAACCCGTGGACGGCGGCCGGCCGAGCCGACCGGTTCTGAGCCCCCCTCCTTCTCGAGTCAGTCAGGCGCGCGAGCGGACGGTCAGCCTGACCGGGTCGACCGGCGAGAGCGTCGCTGCCATGCGGACCGACGGGAGCGAGTCACTCTCGAGGTCGAAACGCACCCGCCGTGCGAGCGTGGCGAGGACGAGTCTCAGTTCCATCCGCGCGAAACGCATCGCGATGCAGTGGCGCGGGCCGCCACCGAACGGGAAGTAGGCGTACTCGGGCCGGTCGGTCTCCACACCCCAGCGCTCCGGGCGGAAACTGTCGGGGTCGTCCCACCAGCGGCCGTCGGTGTGGATCGCGAACGCGGGGAGCGTGACCTTCGTCCCTTCCGGGATCAGATAGTCACCGACTCTGACGTCCTCGTGGGCCTCGCGAAAGAGGGCGTACGCGGGTGGGTAGAGCCGAAGCGCCTCGTCGACGACCCAGCCGGTGTACTCGAGGTCCGACAGGTCCGCGACCGTCGGGTCGGCGTCGCCACAGACCTCGTCGAGTTCGGTCTCGAGGCGCTCGCGGGCGTCGGGAGCGGTCGCGAGCAGCGCGAAGGCGTAGGTGAGCGCGAGCGACGAGGTCTCGTGTCCGGCGAAGAGGAAGGTGACGAGTTGGTCTCTGATCTCGGTGTCGGAGAGTTCCTGCCCGTCTTCGGTGGTCGCCTCGAGCAACGTGGTGAGCATATCGGTCCGCGCTCGGTCCCCCTCAGTCTCGGTGGAGGCGCGACGCTCCTCGACGAGGTCCATCACGGCCGCGTCGAAGCGCGCCATCGCCCGCTCGTAGCTGCGGCGGGTCGGCGTCGGCACCCAGTCGGGGAGGAACGCCGAGGGCCGTCCCGGGTCGGCGACGTCGTTGAGCGCGCGGGCCGCACCCGTAATCGCCTCGCGCCGGCCCTCGAGTTCGACGTCGAAGAGCGTCGCGGCGAGAACCTCGAGGGTCAGCGCGGAGAACTGGCGGTCGGCGGCGATCGTGTCGCCGTCCGACCAGGCGTCGGCGCTCTGGGCGGCCGACTCGACCATCGAGTCGGCGAACTCGGCGACGGTAGCGGGTGTGAATGCCGGCTGGAGGAGCGTCCGCTGTCTGCGCCACTGCTCGTCGTGGGTGAACAACAGCCCCTCGGGGGCGACCGCCGGACCGAGATCCTCGAAGTTGTAGCGGCGAAAGCGGTGGCTCTCGCCGACGAGGACGCGTGCGACGTGGTCGGGGTGGAACAGGACCGTCCAGGTGGTGCCGAACACGTGGTGGCGGACCACGTCTCCGTACTCCGAGAGACCGTCGTAGTAGTCGAACGGGTCGCGAACGAATCCGAGAGTGTTTCCGACGAGTGGCAACCCGTCGGGACCCGGCGGCGTCCGGCCAGCCCCAGCGGTCTCGCCCGCGTGTGCCGTGTCGTCACCGGTCGAACTCGAGCGGTCGTCGAGAGCAGGAGTCGGATCGCTCATCACAGGTGGACGTAGCGAACGCCGACCGGTGGTCGTTCTGCCGGACTCACTAGGGTATTTATATATACCCGTTCGAACACTCGCACGTGAAGCGACTCGAGGCGACGTTTCGCCAGCCACGGTCGATGCTCCACCCGATGCAGCGACTCATCCGCGACGAGGACGTGGTCGTCCGCGACGAACTCCGGACGTGGAACTTCGCGACCGGCGGGGCGGTCGAGTACGCGCTGTTTTACGTCGAGGTCACCGACTACGAGCGCTACGTCGCCGAACTCGAGAGTGTCGACTCGATCCGTGAGTACGCGATCACGGAAGTCGACCGTGACGGCGAGCGGGTGTCGTTCTACCTCTACGTCTGTCAGGAGCCTCGCGAGGCGGATTTGTTGTTTCGGCGGGCGTTCACCGCGCTCAACCTCGTGGTCGTGCCACCGATCGTCTACGACGAGGAGGCCGCCATGCGCGTCCAGATCGTCGGGGCCGGTGCGGACCTCGGTCGGCTACTCGAGAACGTCCCCGACGAAATCGAGACGACCGTCCACGAGATCGGTGCCTACGACCACCGCTACGGGTCGCTCGCGGGCGTGCTCACCGACCGCCAGTACGAGGCGCTCGCCGTGGCCGTCGGCTGTGGCTACTACGACGTGCCCCGGACCGGCTCTCTCGCCGACGTTGCCGAGGCGCTCGAGTGTGCGACGAGTACGGTCTCCGATCACCTGCGGAAGGCGGAGGCGGCCGTCGTCCGACGGGCGGTCGACCGCCACGGCGGTCTGACCGGGTGAGAACGCGACTCCCGACCCCGTGTCACTCCCTCTCGGTTCCAACACGTGTTTGCGAAAAAGTAAGGTTCCGGGTAGACAACGGTTCGAGTAGGAATGTTCAGGAAGGTGCTGGTGGCAAACCGCGGTGAGATCGCGGTTCGAGTGATGCGAGCGTGTGAAGAGTTGAACGTCGGGACGGTCGCGATCTATTCTGAGGCCGACGCCGAGTCGGGACACGTCCGCTACGCCGACGAGGCGTACAACGTCGGCCCGGCGAGGGCGGCCGACTCCTACCTCGATCACGAGACCGTCATCGAGGCGGCGCGCAAGGCCGACGCCGACGCGATCCACCCCGGCTACGGCTTCTTGGCGGAGAACGCCGAGTTCGCCAGCAAGGTCGAGGCGGCCGAGGGCATCACCTGGATCGGGCCCTCGAGCGAGTCGATGGAGCGCCTCGGCGAGAAGACCAAAGCGCGAACGGTGATGGACGAGGCGGGCGTCCCCATCGTGCCGGGGACGACCGACCCGGTCACCGACCCCGACCAGGTGCGCGCCTTCGGCGAGGAACACGGCTACCCCATCGCCATCAAAGCAGAGGGTGGCGGTGGCGGGCGCGGCATGAAAGTCGTCACCGACGAGAGCGAGGTCGACGATCAGTTCGAGAGCGCCCGCCGCGAGGGCGAGGCCTACTTCGGCAACGACTCCGTCTACCTCGAGCGCTACCTCGAGAATCCCCGTCACATCGAGGTCCAGATTCTCGCCGACGAGCACGGCAACGTCAGACACCTCGGCGAGCGCGACTGCTCGCTCCAGCGGCGCCACCAGAAGGTGATCGAGGAGGGTCCCTCGCCAGCGCTCACCGACGACCTCCGCGAGGAGATCGGTGAGGCGGCACGCCAGGGGGTCAAAGCCTCCGATTACGTCAACGCGGGTACCGTCGAGTTCCTCGTCGAGGACGGCGAGTTCTACTTCCTCGAGGTCAACACCCGCATCCAGGTCGAACACTGCGTCACCGAGGAGATCACGGGCATCGACATCGTGAAGTGGCAGCTACGGATCGCCGACGGCGAGGAACTCACCTTCTCCCAGGACGACGTCGAGATCGAGGGCCACGCGATCGAGTTCCGTATCAACACCGAGAACGCCGCCAACGGCTTCCAGCCCGCACGCGGCGGCCGCCTCGAGACCTACGACCCGCCGGGCGGCATCGGCGTCAGGGTCGACGACGCGCTCCGCCAGGGTGACGAGATCGTCACCGACTACGACTCGATGATCGCGAAACTGATCGTCCACGGCGGGGACAGAGACGAGTGTATCGCCCGCTCGCTGCGCGCGCTGCGCGAGTACGAGATCGAGGGCGTGACGACCATCGTCCCCTTCCACCGGCTGATGCTGACCGACGAGGCGTTCGTCGCGGGCGAGCACACCACGAAGTACCTCGACGAGGAACTCGATCCGGCGCGACTCGAGGAGGCCCAGCGCCAGTGGGGCAGCGAGGACGCCCCCGCCGAGGACGACGAGGAGGTCGTCGAACGCGAGTTCACCGTCGAGGTCAACGGCAAGCGCTTCGAGGTCTCACTCGAGGAGCGCGGCGGCTTCGAACTGCCGGCGAACCTCGATAGCGGCGGCGCGAGCCGTCCCGATCCGGCCGGCGGTGGGTCGGGTTCGGCCGGCAGCGACACTCCGGCCGTCGACGGCGACGGCGAGCACGTCACCGCCGAGATGCAGGGGACCATCCTCTCGGTCGAAGTCGGGGAGGGAGACGAGGTCGAGGCTGGCGACGTGCTGGTCGTCCTCGAAGCGATGAAGATGGAGAACGACATCGTCGCCTCGAGCGGCGGGACGGTCACACAGGTCGCCGTCGAGGAAGGCGAGAGCGTCGACATGGGCGACTCGCTGGTCGTCCTCGAGTGAGCTAGAGCGGGTCGCAGAGCGCCCAGCAGTCGGCCGTCGGCTCGAGTCGGTGTGGCTCACGGCCGCGTTCTGCGAGCAGGCCGACGTGGTAACACATGGTCTTGAGTTGGAACACCGTCGGGGCGTGGTAGACGGTGCCGTCGGCGAGCGCGTCCGGTCTGAGCGAGCCGTCGGGTCGGAGGACGCGCGCCCGGGTGTCCTCGTCGCCGCGGACGAACAGTTCGACGGTGAACGTCGGCCGGAGGACGTGGAGGTACTCGACGAACTCGAGGAGCGTCGGCGCGCGAGTGCCGTCGTCTGCGAGACACTGGAGTTCCGTGACGAGCGTCCGCACCGCCGGGTGAGCGAACACGATACGGCGGGCGAGTTCGCCCCACGCGGGCGCTTGCTCGACGAACCGCTGGCGCGAGCGGTACCAGGTTTCGAACTCCTCGAGTGCGGTCTCGACGCTGCCGTGGCGGGCGAGCGCGAAGCGGACGACCTCCCGGCCGAGTTCGGTGAGACGGACCCCGCCGGGACCATCCTCGAGCAGGCCGAGCAGCGCCGCACCGCGTCTGGCCCCGGCGGTCGCGTTGACGACGCGGTACTCGGCGAGGAGGGTGTCGGTCTCGCCGTCGGCGTCGTGTGCCAGCGGGTAGCCGAGGTAGTTCTTCGGGTGGTTCAGCGAGAACGAGCGCTCGGTGACGCCCTGGGCACCCGCCTGGAACCGGATCCAGGAGCCATCGCCGCCCGAGCGGTTCCCGACGACGCGGGGTGACTCGAGCACCGAGACCTCGCCCGCGGTGTCGACACCGAGGACGCCGACGTTCAGCTCTCGCGCGAGGGCACGATCAGTTTCTGAGACGGCGGTGGCCGGTGCGGCGAGGTAGGCGACGTTCGCCTCGTCGAGGCGGTCGTACGCCTGGACGATTCCGCGGTGGGTGTCGACGCCGCCGCTCGAGACGTGTCCCTTCGCCTCGACGGCGACCAGCGGCGGCTCCCGGCCGAGACGCGAGATGCCGAGTACGTCGGACTCGAGAGTCCCGACGCCGACGAGGTCGGGGTAGCCGCTGCCGAGTTTGACGTGGTTGAACGGGGCCAGCGTCGAGCGCGTTCGGGGGTCGATCGGCTCACCCTCGAGCCAGCAGTCGGCGGCGAACTGGGTGTCGGTGACGGCGTAGCCGGTGGCGTCGGCCCCGCTCGAGCCGACGCAGTCGGGAAAGAGCCGTCGTTTCGCGTGTGCCAACACGACTGGCTCTGAGAGGAGTGGCTCCGCGGCGGACATGGCACTCGATTGGCGCTCGAGTACAAGAAGTCCGTGGGTGCGGAGGGGCGTGGGTGCAGACCGTGGGAGCGGGGGGTCGTGGGTGCGGAGGGTACGGCCGGAGCACCTGGGCGGCCGTCACGGTGACGAGCCGCGTGTCTCGAGTGTCACCGCTGGGGGATGCGGGCGGGTTCGCCAGCGAGAAACTGCCGCACCCAGTTGTCGAAGCCCTCCTTTCGCTCGAGGAACGCGCCGTGGCGGGCGCCGGTGAACATCGCGAGCTGTGCGTCGGGAAGCCCCTCGTGGGTCTCGCGGAGGATCGCCTCGGGGAAGAACGGATCTTCGTCGCCGCCGATGACGAGCGTCCGGGGCTCGACCGCGGCGAGGTCGTCGCTCGCGTCGTACTCGAGGACCGCGTCGATGGAGACGACGACGTCGCGGCCGTCGGCGGGTGTCGGCGGGCGGAGGCGGCCGACCGTCGTCGACAGCGTCGGATACAGGCGGCGTCGGTAGCCGGTGTGCATCTCCCGGAGGAGTTCCGAGCGGAGGGTGAGCCAGTCGTGCTCGAGGGCGTACCAGCGATAGCGCCTGAGGGTCTGGACGCTCGTCTCGGCGACGCGACAGCCGGAGACCCCGAGGACGAGGCGGTCGACGAGGGCTGGCTCGCGACGGGAGAGTTCCAGCGCGATCATGCCACCCATCGAGATGCCGAGCACCGACGGCCGCTCGAGACGGTCTTCGGTCTCGATCAGGCGCGCGTAGTCCTCGGCTAGCTCGCCGATGGTGGTACCATCGGGGAGACCGCGCGGCCGGCTCACGACGTAGACGGTGTACTCCTCGAGAAAACGTCGAAACGAGTAGCGTACCATCGCCGCGTCGAGACGGCCGTAGGAGCCGTCGAACATCGCGTCACTGAGGCCGGAAATCACGAGGAGCGATTTCGGGCCGTCGCCGACGCGGACGTAGGGGTGTCTCCCGGCGAGCCACCCCGTCTCCGTTGGTGTGGACTGTCGCATACACCGACTCCAACGGGAACGACGAAAAGGGGTCGCCGCGACGGCGATGAGTGTTCACACGACGAGAGCGTCTCCCGCCGGCGGCTGTAGAGCGCTGGCACCCCACTCGAGGCGGCCCGTCACCGTTCTCGAAGCGTGCCGCCGGCGAGTCCGGACCACTCGACGCGGTAGCCGAGTCTCGAGAGCGTCGCGCTCGCGTCGGTGAGACCGGCTGCCTCGAGCAGCGTCTCCGCCTCTTCGAGCGCCATCCCCGCCTCGAGATCCGCCGAGAGTTCCTCGAGCACCGCCGGTCGGACCAGCGTCCGCCCGACGAGTTCGTGCTCGGGAAAGGCCTTCCCCTCGAGTGCACCTTCGCCGACGCCGTGGTGAGCGGCGAGCGCCTCGAGCGTGAGCACGTCCTCTGGGGGCACCAACTCCGCCGGGAGGTCTGCGGCGCTCTCGGCGACCAGGTCGGTCTCGTACTCGCGTAGCGCGTCGATCACGTCTTTCGGGCGAACGCGCGTCCGGTAGGGAATCGCCCGGTGGTCGCGGGCGGTGATCGCCTCGCCGACGCCGAGACTCTCGTCGACGGCGACGAGCATCTCCACCTCCTCGAGCGTCTCGAGTTGGGTGAGTTTCTTCGCGACGTACTCGGGCGTCCAGAAGCCCATAATCTCGAAGTAGACGCGAAACGGCGCGTGGCGGTAGTCGAAGGCGAAGTCGGGGATCATCACCCGCGCACCCGCTGCGAGCGGTTCGGGTTCGCGCACGAGGTCCCACTCGAGGTCGAGCGCGGTGAACCGGGCCGCGAAGTCCGCCTCGACCTCGCTGTCGAAGCTGACCTCGGCGACCGGCGGCGCGTCGGGGACGGCGACTGGGTCCTCGTGTGAGAGGGTGAGCGTCCGTTCGGTGCCGCGGTCGTCGACCGTCGCCTCGAGCGACCACTCGGCGGCCGTGGCGACCGTGCGCAGCAGGCGGGCGAAACGCGTCCCGTAGCGGCGGGTAGCGCGAAAGAGGTGCGTCGGTCCCGTGACGACGACCTCGCGGCTGCCGAGTGCACCCGAGAGCGGCTCCTCCGGCTCGTCGCGCGTCCCCGCTGTGCGGTGGATCTCGTACATCAGCCGCAGGCGCTTGATCGCCGAGACGAGCGCCTTCGGCTCCGAAGAGCGGATCCGAACCGCCGTCGCGTCGAACAGCGCCGTCTGCGCCACCGAGAGGTTGTACTGGGCGAGTAGCCCGTCGGGGTCCCACCGAGCGTCGACACTCGAGAGCACCTGGCGCTCCTCGAGATCGGCGTACAGCGAGTCGGCGACCGCGTCGGCTGACACCCCGAGCGCCTCACCCGCCCGCACCAGCGCCGCCGCCCGGTCGTCGACGGTCACGACGCCGCCGAGCGCGTCGGCAGCCTCGAACGCCGCGGTACGAGCCGTCACCGGCTCGAGCGGCGCGCGCGTCTCGAACGTCGCCTCGCGCTCGAGGAGGGCGGCGAAGCCGCGGACGAGTTTGAAGTGTTCCGCCTCTGGCTCGAGGTCGGCGAGCGCCGACTCGAGCGTCGCTCGCGGTTCGCCGACGTGGCCCTGGAACGTCCCGATGACCCGGGCGGCCAGCGGGCGCTGGCTCCGGTCTGCGAACTGCGGGTGGTAGCCCCCACCCGCTCTCGAGACGCGCAACAGGTCCTTTCGCAGCATCGACTCTCCATCTGGGGGCGAGGGAGAAAAACCGACCGGCACGGACGTACCGCCTCCGAGATACCCCTGCGTGTTCGGTCCGTTCGATTGCCACCCGGCGAGTCATACAGCCCGTACCAGCCGCGGAACGGTCACTCGGCGGAGAGACGACGCAGACGAGACAGTGGTCCCTCCGGGAACAGCCGAAAGAACACCGCCTGAACCAGGACGACGGCACCGAGTACTCCGCCGAACAACAGCGCCCAGATCGTCGGGGAAACACCGCCCGTTTCGGCCAGATAGTGTACGATCAGACTCGCAACGGCCCACCACAGGGTGTACGCGGCGAGAATCGCGAGGACGACCGACGCGAGGATTCGGGTCACCGCCGCGTCACCGGGCGTGATCCGGTCGCCGGAACCGAGAGCCGCCGACCCGAGTCGAACGCCGTGTGCCAGCACACCGGCCAGAACGGTGAGGGCGAGGAGTCCGGGAACGAGTGTCGCTAGTGGGACCCAGAGCGGGCCGGGGACGGTCTCGAGGACCATTGTAGATCCGTCGACGACTCCGGCCGCGAGGTGGAGTGCGAGAACGGCGAGAACGGACTCGACGATCCGTCTCTCGCCCGACCGCTCGAGGGGGAGGGCACACATAACGTGTGAAGATGTGTCGAGTGGCCGTAATAAACATACTGTCGCTCGAGCGTTACACACTCTCGAACACCGTGACGCTACGCGTCACGAGCCTGAACGTCTTCACAGACTTTCAAACAATTACTGAGCACAGCTCAGTACGTTCGAGAGTTACAAACTCTCGAACAACCACACAACATCCTCGAACCCAACCCGGCCGGTGCCGGTGAAATCGAAGTAGTCGGGGTTCTCAGCGAACACGGGTTCGTCGAGGTGTTCGAAGAAGTCGACGACGTCGGCGAAGCCGACACAGCCGTCACCGGTCACGTCCCGGTAGCGGCCGTCGCCGTCGCCGTCGCAGACGGTTCGCTGGCCGAGGTCTCGACAGGACGGCGTGGGGTCGGCTGGCCCGGATTCCTCGACCCGGACGAAGACCGGCCGCTCGCTCACGTCGACCGAGACGGTGTCGTCCTCGAGCGTGAGCGACGACTCGATTCCATCGGTGGTGCCATCGGAGAGGGTGGTCGCGGTGGCGGTCTCGGGGTCGTCGGCGAGGTGGAGGTCGAAGCCCTCGACGGTCGTCCCGTCGCTGGTCGGACACCAGACGGCGTAGACGCTCGCGGACTCCTCCTGGTGTTCGAAGCGGTAGACGGTGACGTCCGTTCGGCCGGTGGCTCGCTCCTCGAGAAAGCGCGTCCCTGTGAGGGCCTTTCGCATGGCGTAGACGTAGTACCAGGAGGGTTTGGGCTCCCACTCGCCTTTCTGGGTGACGAGTCCGCAGGTCGAAAACTGCGTCGAGTCGTGCGGGTCGACGTCACGGAGCATGTACATCTGCGCGCGGTCGACGCCCGCGGCGGCGAAGGCGAGGTAGGCGCGGACGAGCCACTGGCCCTGGACCTCCTCGCGGTCGTAGGGACCGACTTCCGGCGCGCGCAGGCGCGAGTCGGGGTGGGTGTCCCAGCCGAACTCGGAGATCCAGACTTCGACCTCGGGGTGGTGTTCGTCGCGCCAGTCGGTGAACGTCTCGAGTCGGCCGCGGAAGTCGTCGGCTTCGGGCGAGCGTGCGGGACCGTGGTCGCCGTCGAACGAGTAGTGGTGGAGGTTGATCACGTCGGGGACGAACGCGCCGTCGGGGCGGTGCGTCTCGTACCAGGCTTCCATCTCCTCGATGTAGGCGAGGTCGAGGTCCTCGATGCCCGCCATGACGAACTTCATCGTCGGGTCAGCGGCGACCATCCCGTAGGTGCCGGTCGGTCCCTCGATCGTGCCGCCGTGGCCGTCGTAGCCCGCACTCGACATCGCGGCGTACTCCTGGGGGGAGAACTCGGCGTCCTCGCCGTCCCACCACCGGTCGGGTTCGTTCCAGTCTTCGACGTAGTCGATCAGGCCGAGCCCGGTGTGCGTCGGCTGGTCGTCCCGGAGCGTCAGGAGACTCTCGTCGACCGCCGTGTCGCCGTAGCGGGCGGCGAACTGGAACAGGTAGTGAGACTTCGCCTCGTAGGAGTGGGGGTCGGTCGTCTCCGCGCCGGGCTCGTCGACCGGAATGTTCGCGCGAGGCACGTCGAGACTGTCGTAGAGCCAGCTCACGCCGTCCTGGATACAGGGTGCGATCTCGAGTCCGGCGTCGGTCACCTCGGTGTAGAACTCGTCGAAGTTCCACCCGCCCTCGGCGGCGTAACTCGGCGCCCACGCGATCTCGTTGTCGGGATAGCCCGAATATTCGGGGTCGTCGGCACGCACCACGTCGCCTTCGTCCCAGTTCCAGTTGCGGTACTCGCGGACGAACCCCGCGACCGCCAGTCGCTCGAGCGGGTCGTCGACGAACGCGTTGATGCCGACGTACTCGTCGACGGTGATCGACTCTCGGTCGAACCCACCGTCTTCACTGGTCGACTCCTCGCTGGCAGGGTCGGCTGGCGCCGCGCCCACCTGCGACCCACCCGCTGCGGTGAGTCCCGTCGCGATCGTTCCCATCCCGAGACCCTTCAGCACGGTCCGTCGTCGAAGGTGGCGCGGGACACGCTCGTCGTCACCGGTCATAAAATCACCTCACACTAAATTGTAATAAATGTGCGCGGCTCACGTCTTCGCGCCGGTGGTCCGATGACCTTCTCAGCGACGCCGCTGTGAGACGCGCGTCTCGACGGTATCCGTAGCCACGACTTCGTAGAGGATCGCACTGCTGCCGTCGGCTTTGGGCCGGAGAATTCGCCCGAGGCGCTGGGTGAACTCGCGCTCGCTCCCGCTGCCCGAGAGGACGACGGCGACGTTCGCGTCGGGGACGTCGACCCCCTCGTCGAGGACGTTCGAGGTGACCACCCGGGAGTAGGTGCCGTCGCGAAAGCGCTCGAGGATCTCGCTGCGTTCGGCCGCGCCCGTCTGGTGGGTGATCGCGGGAAGCAAGAACCGCTCGGCGACGCTGTAGGCGAGGTCGTTGAACGCGGTGAAGACGATGATCCGGTCGTCGGCGTGGTCCTCGAGAACGTCGGCGAGCGCCTCGAGTTTCGACGTACTGCCCATCATCAGTTCGCGGGCGCGCTGTTTCGCCAGCAACGCCTCGCGGGCGGCCGGGTCGTTGCCGGAGCGTTTGACGAGTTCCTGGTAGTCGGAGCCGCTGCGGAAGGTGATGTTCGAGCGCGCGAGGTAGTCGGTGAAGATCGACTGGTGGCGTTCGTAGGCGTCGCGTTCGTCGGCGGTGAGCGTCACCGCGAGCCGTTTCAGGTCGTAGGGAGCGAGGTGCTCACCCGCGAGGTCGTCGGCCGAGAGGCGGTGACAGACGGGACCGACGAGCGCCGAAATCACCTCGTGGGCGTCGTCCGGCCGTTCGAACGTCGCGGTGAGTCCCAGGCGGGCGGGGGCGGCGAGCAAGCGGGCGATATCACGGTAACCCTCCCCGCCGAGGTGGTGCACCTCGTCGAAGATCACGAGACCGAAGCGGTCGCCGACCGCGTCGGCTTTCAGGTACGCCGAGTCGTACGTCGAGACCGTGATCGCCTCGAGACGCTGCTCGCCGCCGCCGAAACGGCCGACCGGGCAGTCGAACTCCCGCTCGAGTTCGCGTTCCCACTGCTCGAGCAGGTCGATGGTGGGGACGACGACGAGCGTGGGTGTGGCGAGCGCCACGATGGTCTCGAGTGCGATCACCGTCTTTCCGCTGCCGGTCGGGAGCTCGAGAACGCCCGCGGGGGCGCGTGCGGGTCCGCCCGGTGGTCCCGCGTCGCTGGTCTCCGCCCACCGGTCGGTGTCGAGCCAGTCCTCGAGCGCCTCGCGCTGGTAGGATCGAAGCTGGTAGGCCGACTCGAGCGCCGGGAGTGACTCGAGCGAGAGGGTGTTGTCGTCGACGTCGAAATCGCGACGGGCGAGCGCCGACCGGAGACGTGCGTAGTGAAACGCGGGGATCCGGGCGGTGTCGCTCCGTGGGTCGAACGAGAGGTCGAGTGCGTCAGCGCTCGCGCCGGTGAGCGACTCCAGCGCGCTGGCTGTCGCGTCCGCTCGCGTGTCGAGGCGAACCGTGCCGCCTTCGTATCTGAGAGTCAGGTCGGCGCTCACGCTCGGGAATCGACGCCGGGAGTACATAGGTTCGACGACGACGAACGCCTCGCCCGCGAGTGACCGACAGCGACGGTGTGGCGGATGGGTGATAGCCAGAACGAACACACTCGCCGCGAGACTGTCAGAATATCCACCACGAGCCGGTGAGAGGCCCGTACCTCAACCCTTTTATTACCGCTGTTCCTTGACTGTGACATGAGCGATGACGAGGGCATGAACTCCGCCCGAGATGTCCCGTCCACGGACGACACCCCCGACGACGCCGAGGACGAACGGCCCGAGGTCGAGCACACCGACGACGGGACGGCGACCGCCGAGGACGAGCACGAGGCGGACGACTCGGGCGTCGAGGAATCGATCGGAGAGACCGACGCCGATGCGGACGCGGACGGCGCCCCGTCGGTACGGCCGCCCGAAACGAGCGAGGACATCCGCGAACTCATCGACCGAACGACGGCCTACGACGACGACCTCGCCCTCGAGGTCAAGTCGGTCGTCGAGACCGCGCGTGAACTACACACCACGGTCAACCAGCAACAGGCGGAACTCGCGGACCTCGAGGAACGCCTCGAAGAGCAGGCCAAGACGATCGAGTCGCTCCAGGAGGAACTCGAGGCGCGCGAGGCAGAGATCGAAGCCCGAGGCGAGAAACTCGAGGAACGTGCCGAGGAGCTATCGGACCGTGAGGACGAACTCGAGTCTCGGGAAGAGACGATCGAGGAGCTAAAGGCCCACGTCAAACGCAAGCAGGCGGACTTCCAGAACTACAAACGCCGGACGAAAAAGCGCCAGGAACAGTTGAAGGCGCGGGCGACGGAGGACCTCGTCGGCCGCATCGTCGGCGTCAGAGACAACCTCAAGCGGGCGCTGGGCGAGGAACACGGCGACCTCGAGAGTCTGCGTGACGGCATCGAGATGACGCTCCGGGAGTTCGATCGGGTACTGGCCGACGAGAACGTCGAAGAGATCGACCCGGAGCCGGGAACCGAGGTCGACCCCCAGCGCCACGAGGTGATGGTCCAGGTCGACAGCGGCCAGCCAGCGGGCACCATCGCCGACGTGTTCACTCCCGGCTACGAGATGGGCGAGAAAGTCATCCAGAACGCGCAGGTGACCGTCAGCAACGGTTCGCTCGAGGAGGGTGAGGACAGCGATGCGGATCCGGACACCGATACCGATACCGATGCGGACGCGGACTCCGACGGCGATGTGGACACCGACGGCGAGAGAGACGGTGGCGACGGGGAAGAGAAAGCCACTGGTGAGGAGCCAGAGAGTGAGACCGGCGACACACCCGCGAGCGAGGACGAGGCGGCCGATGGACAATCCGAGGGCGACGTGGACGAAGCGGGTGACGAGTCGGCCAACGGCGCCGAGGGAGCTGCGATCGAACTCGGTGGCGAGGTCGCAGACGACGCGGACGACGAGGAGACAGAATCGATCACTACCGACGACGAGGGTCGGTAGTCGAACGAACACGATCGGTCGGACGTTTTCATCGGGTCTCCTCCGTCGGATCGAACACGGGTAGCCATCGCCCCAAACGGCTGTATTCCGCCTCGAGACGGCTCGAGACGGGGATTTAATTCGAGTGTCCCGTGACCGTAGCAACCTTTAAAACAAAGTGCGCACAATACCATCCCAATGGCAAGTAACAAAATTCTGGGTATCGACCTCGGTACCACGAACAGCGCCTTCGCAGTGATGGAAGGAGGAGATCCGGAGATCATCGTCAACGGGGAGGGGGACCGGACGACGCCCTCGGTCGTCGCGTTCACCGACGACGACGAGCGTCTCGTCGGCAAACCCGCGAAGAACCAGGCGATCCAGAACCCGGAGAAGACGATCGCTTCGATCAAGCGCCACATGGGCGAAGAGGGCTACACCGTCGACATCGAGGGTGAAGAGTACACACCCCAGCAGATTTCGGCGATGATCCTCCAGAAGATCAAGCGCGACGCCGAAGACTACCTCGGTGACGAGGTAGACAAGGCGGTCATCACGGTCCCGGCGTACTTCTCCGACAGCCAGCGACAGGCGACGAAAGACGCCGGCGAGATCGCTGGCTTCGAGGTCGAACGCATCATCAACGAGCCAACCGCGGCGTCGATGGCCTACGGTCTCGACGACGACTCCGACCAGACCGTCCTCGTCTACGACCTGGGTGGCGGGACGTTCGACGTGTCCATCCTCGACCTCGGTGGCGGCGTCTACGAGGTCGTCGCGACCAACGGTGACAACGACCTCGGTGGCGACGACTGGGACCACGCCATCATCGACTGGCTGGCAGCGGCGTTCGAGGAGGAACACGGCATCGACCTCCGCGACGACCGCCAGGCCCTCCAGCGGCTGAAAGACGCCGCCGAAGAGGCGAAGATCGAACTCTCGAGTCGCAAGGAGACGGAGATCAACCTCCCCTTTATCACCGCGACCGACGACGGCCCGATCCACTTAGAGGAGAGTCTCACCCGCGCGAAGTTCGAGTCGCTCACCGCCGACCTCATCGACCGGACGGTCGCACCGACCGAACAGGCGCTCGAGGACGCAGGCTACGCGAAAGAGGACATCGACGAGGTGTTGCTCGTCGGCGGCTCGACGCGCATGCCCCAGGTCGGAGAGAAGGTGACCGAACTCATCGGTGAGGAGCCACAGAAGAACGTCAACCCCGACGAGGCCGTCGCACTCGGTGCGGCGATCCAGGGCGGCGTCCTCGGCGGCGAGGTCGACGACATCGTGCTGCTCGACGTGACGCCGCTCAGCCTCGGTATCGAGGTCAAAGGCGGTCTCTTCGAGCGACTCATCGAGAAGAACACGACGATTCCGACCGAGGAGTCGAAGATCTTCACCACCGCGGCGGACAACCAGACCTCCGTGCAGGTGCGCGTCTTCCAGGGCGAGCGCGAACTCGCCCAGAAGAACGAACTGCTCGGTGAGTTCCACCTCCAGGGGATTCCCCCGGCCCCGGCCGGAACGCCCCAGATCGAGGTCACCTTCAGCATCGACGAGAACGGCATCGTCAACGTCGGCGCCGAGGACAAAGGCACCGGCACGAGCGAGGAGATCACCATCGAGGGCGGTGCCGGTCTCTCCGACACCGAGATCGAACGCATGCAGCGCGAGGCCGAAGAACACGCCGAAGAGGACAAACAGCGCCGCGAGCGCATCGAGGCGCGAAACACCGCCGAGGCGACTATTCAGCGTGCAGAGACGCTCTTAGAGGAGAACGACGAGATCGACGACGACCTGCGCGCGAGCATCGAGGACGCAGTCGCCGACCTCGAGGAGACCGTCGACGACAGTGACGCCGGGGCAGAAGAGATCGAAGCGGCGACCGAGACCCTGAGCAAGGAACTCCAGGAGATCGGCAAGCAGATCTACCAGGAGGCCGCAGCGGCTGGCGCAGGCGGCGCAGGCGCGGCGGGCGCTGGCATGGGTGGCGGCCCGAACCCAGGTCCCGAAGCGAGTGCGGCCGACGACGAGGGCGAGGAGTTCGTCGACGCCGACTTCGAGGACGTCGTCGACGACGAGGCGGAAGACGAGGAGCACTGATCGGTCCCGACTCGAGTGACCGGTCGTCGGTGTCGCGAGGTGGCGAGTGCGCCGGTCCCGGTGGGACCTGAGGTCGCCACCGCAAGAACGTTCGTTTCAAGTGTCTCAACGGATTATCGGTGTACAACGAATGAGTGAGGACTTCTACGACGCGCTCGGTGTGAGTCCGGACGCGTCGGCCGAGGAGATCAAACAGGCCTACCGGAAGAAGGCGACGCAGTACCATCCGGACGTGAGCGACGATCCAGACGCCGAAGAGAAGTTCAAGCGGATTCAGAAGGCGAAGCAGGTGCTGACCGACGAGGACAAGCGCCGAGCGTACGATCGCATGGGTCACGACCGGTTCGAACAGGCAGAGAAACACGGCTTCGACGCCGGTGCGAGCGGCGGCGGCATGGGCGGTGATCCCTTCGGTGGGATGGGCGGCATGGGCGGCGGTCTCGGCGACATCTTCGAGCAGGTCTTCGGCGGCGCGGCGGGCGGGCGCGGCCGCCGTCGTCCACAGAAGGGACGCGACCTCCGGACGGCCCTCGAGATCGATCTCGAGCAGGCCTACGCGGGGGCGAAAAAGCAGTTCACCGTCGACCGTCCGGAGGTGTGTGAGGACTGTGACGGCGAGGGCCACCCGCCGGAAGCAGAGGCGGAGACCTGTCCGGAGTGCCAGGGCCGCGGGCAGGTGACACAGGTTCAGCAGACGCCACTCGGGCGCATCCAGCAGACGACGACCTGCCGGCGGTGTGCAGGTGAGGGGACGCTCTACTCGGAAACCTGTGACACCTGCCGGGGCGACGGGCGCGTCCGCGAGGAGGCGACCCTCTCGGTCGACGTCCCCGAGGGGATCAGCCACGGACAGACCCTCCGGATGGAGGGCGAAGGCGCGCCGAGTCCCAACGGCGGGCCACACGGCGACCTCCTGATCGACATCAGCGTCCGCGAGCACGAGACGTTCGAGCGCGAGGGCGACGACCTCCACTACCACCTGCCGATCTCGTTCCCGCAGGCGACCTTCGGCGACACCGTGAGCGTGCCGACGCTCGAGGACGACGGCGAGAGCGACCTCGAGATTCCGGCCGGTACCCAGAGCGGCGAGACCTTCCGCCTGCGTGGGAAGGGGATGCCCCGACTGCGCCGGCGTGGCCACGGCGACCTCTTCGTCCAGGTGCAGGTCGTCACGCCGGAGTCGCTCAACACCGAACAGCGCGAGGCGCTCGAGGCGTTCGCCGAGGCGGGTGGCGAGGAGATCGAGGTCTCGGAGGGCTTCTTCGAGAAGATCAAGCGGACGTTCTGACCCCGCTCGAGTGAGCGTCTTCGCTGGCCTGTGAGTCGCGTCGGTACACGAAATGTACGGTGTCGGTTTTATCTCAAGCGAAGTAGGGCGCTAAAACCTCGCGCTTCAGCGCGGGGATACAGCGCCCGAACGTAGTTTTAAGAGGTTTCACAGCGTACTGAATGCTAACCGAGGCGGTCTATCCGCCCCATCCCAATGAGACAATATCGGGATTCGCCCTTTCGTCATGGAAGGCACCCCTTCCAAGAGACGAACAGGGTGCAGGAAGCACAAGATAACCCTGAATCCCCGTCTTCTCGACGGTAGATAGGGGTAACGGTAGCGTGGCACTGCCAGCATTCCCTCGGGGATGTTAAACCGTAAATCTCCCAAACCAGCAAGCCTCAGCTTGTGGGAAGCCCCGCCGTTTACGGCGGGGAGGATGTCACACGCTCTGGCGTGGCCTATAGCCTGTGATACCATGACTGAGCACACGATCCTCATGCTCGCCGGTGATTACGTCGAAGACTACGAGATCATGGTGCCGTTTCAGGCACTCCAGATGGTCGGCCACGAGGTACACGCCGTCTGTCCCGAGAAGGAGGCGGGCGACACCTGCCCGACGGCGATCCACGACTTCGAGGGCGATCAGACCTACACCGAAAAGCCGGGACACAACTTCGAGTTGAACCACGACTTCGACGCCGTCGACCCGGCGGCGTACGACGCGCTCGTCGTTCCCGGCGGGCGCGCCCCGGAGTATCTGCGGACCTACGACGAGGTCCTCGAGATCGTCCGTCACTTCTTCGAGGAGGAGAAACCCGTCGCCGCGCTCTGTCACGGCGCGCAGATTCTCGCCGCGGCAGACGTGATCGAGGGCCGGGCCTGTACCGCCTATCCGGCACTCGAGACCGAGGTCGTCGGCGCGGGCGGCGAGTGGCGCGACGAGGTGACGCGCGACGGAAACCTCGTGACGGGGCAGGCCTGGCCGGACCATCCGGCGTGGCTCGCCTCGTTCCTCGAGGTCCTCGGGACGGAACTCGAGGAGACGGCACCGGTCGCCGCAGCCGACTGATACGGATCGTTGTAACGGTTTACCGGTGATTGCTGTCCCGGTCGAGCGATCACCGGCTGAAGAATCACAACAGACCGTATGAGCCGGGCGAAACGGCGCGTTTTTCGGGGTTGGCTCGTAAGCCCCCGGTATGGACGAGGCGACGCTCGAGCGGTGGTTCACGCGAGACCGGCGGAGCGAGCGGGTGGCGCTCTGTGACGCGACCGGCCGTGAGTACGACGCCCACTGGCTGTGTACGTCGGCGTGGAAGGCGGGGAACTTTCTGCGCCACGCGGGGGTGCGCGAGGGTGTTCGCGTCGGCGTCGCCGGTGACGGCCCGGTCGCGTTGCTCGCGTTCGTCGGGACGGCCTTGCTCGAGGCCGAGACCTGGTTCGACCCGCCGGAGGCGCTGGCCGACGAGCCGGACGTGCGAGCGGTCGTCGCGCCGAGTGGGGTGCTCGAGCGCTACGACCTCCCGCCGGGTGCCCAGCGCGTCGGCTACGGCGGGCGGCCCGAAGAGCCGGCGGCCCACCACCTCGACGCGGGGCTCTGGAGCGAGAACCCGTCGTTTCCGCCGCTCGAGATCGATCCCGAGACGCCGCTCGTACGAACCGAGCGAGGCTCGCTCACCCACGGGGCGGCGCTCGAGGCGGCGGAGACGGTCGCGAGCGAGTGGGACCTCGAACCCGGTACGTGCGTCGGTCTCGCCACACCCGTTGCCGAGACGCTCGCGGATCCGAGCGCGCTCGTCGCAGGTGTGCTCGCGCCGCTCGTCGCGGATGGGGTGACGGTCCTCCTCGACTCGAGCGGCGAGCAGCCAGCGCCAGCGCTCGAGTACGTCGTCGGCTGTGCGGTCCCCGGCGTCGAGCGACTCTCGGTTCCGGCGGACGCGCTCGGACTCGAGTGACCGCCGTTTCTCGTGTCGTGCGTCCCTGCGGTGGTACTGAGAGCAGTGGACGCGAACGGTTCCGCATGGTCCTCCTCGTACTGGTCACCGACTCGCGGTCCCACCACCGGGCAATCGAACGCCGCTCACTCGCCGATGCTCGCGGGTGAGGAGCGCCCGGATGGCCGTCGAAGCTGGCTCGGTCGCGATGGTCTTCACCTTCGGGACGCCGATGTCCTACGGCATCTTCCGCGACCCGTTCAGCGAGGCGTTCGGCGTCTCACCGCTCGCCCTCTCCGGCGTCTTCGCGATCATGCTCTTCGCACACTTCATCGGGTCCGGACTCGTCGGCATCTTCGGCTCGCGATACCCCGCTCGAGCGCTCCTGGGCGGCTGTGCGCTCGCGACGGCGGTGCTGGCACCGTCGCTCTACGTCACGAACACGCTCCCCGTCCTGGCGCTCGTGTTCGCCGTGCTCGGTCTCGCACTGGGGACGGCGTTCGTGGTCGTCGCCTCGGTCGTCCCCCGGTGGTTCGAGCGCCGACGCGGGGCGGCGACGGGGCTGATCTTCGTCGGAAACGGCGTCGGCCTCTTCGTGCTGCCACCGATCTGGCAGGGCGCGTTCGCGTCGGTCGGCGTTCGCCAGGGCTTCTTCCTCGTGCTCTCGGCCAGCGCGCTCGCGTTCGCGCTCGCCGCGACATGCTGTCGGCGACCACACTGGGCGGAGCACTCGCGTGCGAACGTCGGCGACCTGCTCGAGTGGCTCACACAGCTGAGCACCAGCCGCACGTTTCAGTTGCTGTTCGTCGGTATCGCCTTCTCGTTCGCGTGGTACCAGTTGCTCGCCGCCTACGCGGTCGACCTGTTCGCCGCTCGGGGGCTGACTGCCGCCGGCGCATCGCTCGCGTTCGGGCTGATCGGCGGCATCAGCATCGTCTCGAGAATCGCCAGCGGGGTCGTCTCGGACGTCGTCGGCGCTCGGCGTGCCTTTCTCGCCTCGCTCGTCTGCGTGACGCTCGGCATCGTGTTGCTGGCCGTTCCCGTGACCCCGGCGCTTGCGCTCGCATTGGTGCTGGCCGGGCTCGGACTCGGCGGGACCGCGACGCTCTACATTCCGCTGCTCATGGAGATCTACTCCCCGGAGCGAGACACCGCCATCGTCGGCGTCTTCAACGTCGCTGCGGGTCTCTCCGCGCTCGTGATGCCACCACTCGGCACCGCGAGCATCGCCTACACCGACGGGTTCGCCGTCGCGCTCACCATCACGCTCGCCGTCACGGTCGTTGGAACCGCGGCGGTCGTCGCCGGGACGGCCGCCTCACGCAGTACCGGCGTCGGACCGGCTACGGGCCGCGACCGGTAGCTTCACCGCGCTCGCGGCGCGATCGGAACTGTGGACCTCGAGTGTGTCTTTTTCGGACGGTTTCGTGCGGCCATCGGCGAACACCGGATCACGGTTCGAACCGACGGCGACACTGTCGGCCACCTCCTCGCCGACCTCGAGTCACGCTATCCGGCGCTCGAGGGGGACCTGCTCGAGCGCCCGTCGGCGTCGGCGACGGCCGAGTGCGCGGCGACCATCGCGGGGACGACGGTCGTCACGAGAGACGGGCGGAACGTCCGCCACCTCGAGGGTCTCGAGACGCCGCTCGAAGACGGCTGTGTGATCGGACTGGCGGCGGCGGGCTACGGCGGGTGAGCGTTCGTCGCGGTGGATCGGGGAGACCAGCGGTTCGCGCACTGACACGGTCCCGTCACCGCCCGGGTGGGCCTTTTTGTCGACCGGCGTGGCGGGGTTCAGTATGGAAGACGCCGTCGACTGGACCGACCTCCGGGAGCGCTGTGCGTCCCTCGAGCCGGGAACGGAACTGGTGACGCCCGTCTCGGAGCGTCGCTTCGAGGTTCGCGTGCGAGAGGAGGGCCGACTCGGCGTGCGGTTTCGAGACAGCGGCGAGACGCGCACACTCGAGCGCGACGGCTTCGAGGCCGTCGTGAGCCGCCTTCGAGAGGACGGACTCGAGCTATCCTCGCTCACCCCCGGCATCGAACCGTACGCGACTCTGAGCACGCTCTCGCCGCGGGTGGCCGTCGAGGGCGACCGACTCGTTCTCGGCGAGGACGAGGAGAGTCCGTACCTCGTCACGCCCGCGGCCGCTCGCACGCGCCCGGAGCGCCTCCACGACGACGCGCTGTTGCTCGCCGACGTACTCGAGCGCGTCGGTGACGAGCCGTTCGACCACCTCGAGACCGAGACGCTGACCGACCTCTACGTCCTGCTGTCCGACGTCAGCCGCGGGGCCGATCGGTTGCGCCGCGACGCCGGTAGCACGCTCGTGGGTCGGCTAGGCGGCGACCAGACGGTTCACGGCCGGTTCGGCTCGGTCCACCGAACGACGCGGACGCGACACCGACTGCGGGACAACGAGACCGTCCTCGACGCGCTCGACGACCACGGCATCCCGCGCGAGTGGGCCCTCGGCGTCGACGCCGAGAAACTCGACGTCGTCATCGCCACGACCGACCTCGACGCGTCGGAGGTCTACGACGAGGAGACCCAGACCTACGCCCAGAAGACGAGCGTCGAGGAAGGCGAGAAGTACGACCGACTCCAGGGACTCGCGGCGCGACTCGAGGAACTCGAGGGGCGCGCTGGCGACGAGCTTCGCGAGGATCTGACCCACCTCGAGCACCGACTCGAGGAGGCGCTCTCGGCGGACTGAGCGTGAACACGGGCGAGGGCAGCGACGAGAGCGCAGCAGAGAGAAAGAGGGGGGAGAGAAGGAAGGGGAAAGGATGGGAGAGAGGGAAAGAAAGAGTGCAGCGAGAGCGAGCGCGGACGATCAGTCGGCGGAGGGGGCGACCGTGTCGACGGTGGTCTCGGGGACGAGACCCTCGTCGGTCAGGCCGCGTGCCTCGTAGTACTCGGCGATGGCGGCGTCGAGGTCGGGTAACTCGTAGGGGAGCGCGTCGTCCTCGTGGTCGAAGCCGCGGCGGTTGTTGAAGTGGCGCTCTAGGAGGACCGTCCGCGCGCCGATCTCGAGTAAGTCCTCGTAGTCGGCGTCGAAGAGCGTTTCGAGGCGGTCTTCGGTGACGTAGTCGCCGGCGAACGCACAGACGATGCCGGTGTCGCGGAAGGCGTTGGCGTTCTCCATCTCGACGAGGGTGTCGGCCTTGCCGAGGGTGCCCTCGGGATCGAGGTCGCCGCCGTACTCGAGGCGGAGCATGGTGGCGTACATGTGATCGCCGCCGCGGTTGGCGACGGCGTAGGAGAGTCCCTGGCCCTGGATGACGCGGCCGTCGTGGGCGGCGAACTCCATGCCCTTGACGGTGTAGTCGTCGACGCCGAGCTGGTCGTGGACGCGGTGGACGCCCTCTGCGAGGTCGTCGCCGACCCCCTCGCGGTAGGCGATCTTTTCGGTGAGGTCGTGGGCGAGGTCGGCGTTGCCGAACTCGTCTTCGGCGGCGAGGTAGGCGGCGACGGTGACGCCTGCCGAGATGGTGTCGAGACCGAACTGGTCACAGAGTTCGTTGCCTTTCATCACGTCGACGATGTCGCCGACGCCCTGGATCGAACCGTAGGAGTAGACCGTCTCGAACTCCGGGCCTTCGGTCTCGAGACCGGTCTCCTCGTCGCGGGTCGGCAGCTTACAGGCGTAGGCACACGCCGAGCAGGCGGCCTTTTTGTACTTCTTCTCCTCGACGGCGTTGCCGCCGATGTCGGCGGCGTGTTCGAAGGAGTACTCCTGGAAGTACCGCGTCGGCAGCGAGAAGGTGTCGTTGATGAACTCCGTGCCGTTGGTGGTCCCCTGGCGGCGCATCATGTCGTCGGAGGTGGCCGCCTCGCGGTGGATGTCCGATGCGGGCGGGTTCGGAATCTCGATCTCGGGTGCGGCGTCGCCGTCGAAGGTGACGTACTTGACGTTCTTCGAGCCGAGGACGGCGCCGAGTCCGCCGCGACCGAACGCCCGCGAGCCGAAGGTCATCACGCAGGCGAAGCGAACCAGGTTCTCGCCCCCGGGACCGATGCTGATGCAGTGTTCGGGACCGAGACCGTGTGCGTCTTCGAGGTGGGCCGTCACTTCGGCGGTGGTCGCCTCCTCGAGTTCGGGCACCGCCTCGAACTCGACGCCGTCGTCGGTGACGTGGACGCCGAGTAACTCGTCGCTCGCGCCGGTGAGTTCGAGGACGCTGATTCCGGTGTCGACGAAGTTCCTCGAGAGGTAGCCTCCGGCGTTCGTCGAGACGAGACCGTCCGTCAGCGGCGAGAGACCGGTCATGTTCATCCGGCCGGTGAACGACATCTGAGACTGCTGGAGCGGTCCCGTCGAGAGGTAGGCACGGTTCTCCGGGTCGAACGGGTCGGCGTCGGCCGGGATGCGGTCGTAGGCGAGTGCGGTCGCCAGTGCGCGGCCGCCGACGAGCGTCTCGAGGAGGTCGTCGACGTTCGTTTGCGTCGCCGTTCGCTCACCGACGTCGACGGTGAGCAACGGGCCTTCAGCGTGGAGCATACCTCACGATTGTAACGGACGCCCTTAGGTGTACCTCAGGCGGTGTTGGCAGCCGGTTTCGCCTCAACGTCGCGGCTCTCGAGAGGGAGGTCGTCAGCGGTCGTCTACGCCGCCGTTGGCGACGGGTCCTGACGTCTCGTCGCCAGGCTGGGCGCTCGCGTCGCTGGCTGGTCCCTGCCCGCGCCGGTCGACGACGACACCTTCGACCCAGGTTCCCCGGAGGAAGTAGAGACCCGCGAGGACGGCCATGCAGACGTTCGCGATGGCTTCCCCGTACCAGACGCCGGTGGTGCCGTAGCCGAGCGGTTCCGCGAGGACGTAGGCGAACACCGCACGGAAGACGATGAAGCCGACGATGGCGAACACCATCGCGACGCGAGTACTGCCGCTGCCGCGAAAGCCGCCCTGGACGATGTAGAAGACGCCGAGGAAGACGAACGAGAGGCTGATGATCTGGAGGTACTCCGTCCCGATTCCGATCACCGTTGCCGCACCCTCACCGGTGACGAACGGCGAGACGATGGTCTCGGCGAACGTGTAGACGCCGACCGAGAACAGCAACAGCGCGCTCACGATGATCACGACGCCGGCGTAGACGCCGCGTTTCGCCCGCTCGACCTGCCCAGCGCCGAGATTCTGGCCGACGACGGTCTCGACACCGCGAGCGAGTCCGAGCGCCGGGAGGACGACAACCGAGGTGATCCGCGAACCGATGCCGTAGGCACCGACCGCCGCGTCGGCACCCGCGAGGGCGACGAGCGCCGTGAGGACCGTCACGCTCGCCGCAGAGGTACTCACCTCGACGCTTGCGGGTGCGCCGATCGAGAGGATCTTCGTGACCATCTCGCGCTCGGGGACGAAGTCGGCGGCCGTGAGCTGAATGCCGACCCGCCCGGAGAGCAACAGCCAGAGGCCGACGGCGGCGACGAGCGCCCGCGAGAGGACGGTCGCGATCGCCGCCCCCATCACGCCCAGGCCGTCGAAGCCGGTCGCCTCGTAGAGACTCGCCTCGAGCGACTCGAGACCCAGCCAGGTGAAGACGAGGTTGTCCTGGAAGCCGAGGATGAAGAAGGGGTCGATGGCGACGTTGAGCGCGACGCTCGCGGTCATCAGGTAGAGCGGGGTTCGGGTGTCGCCCCAGCCCTGGAGCAGCGACTGGAAGATGAAGAAGGCGAAGATCAGCGGCATGCCGATGAACTCGGCACGGACGTACTGGAGCGCGTAGGTGTACTCGAGCGTGCCGGGCCGGGCACCGATGAGCTGGAGCAGCTGTGGCGCGAGCAGGAAGCCGACGACGGCGAACATCGCGGAGACGACGAAGACGAACGTGACGGTCTGTCCGGCGACACTGCTGACGCGGTCGATGTTGCCCGCACCTTTGTTCTGAGCGACGAGCACGGTTCCGGCGACGGTGAAGCCGATAGCGAAACTGATGACGAGGAAGACGATGGCCCAGGCGTAAGAGAGCGCAGAGACGCCTTCGGGGCCGAGCTGGCCGACCCAGAACGTATCGGCGAGGTTGTAGCCGACGTGAAGCAGGTTCGTCAGGACGATCGGAATCGAGAGGACGATCAGCGGCCAGACGAGACCGCCGTCGACAACGTCGACGGCCCGGTCGCGTTTGGGACCGCCGCTCATCTCTCGCCCCCGTCGTCGCTCGCGTCGGGCCGTTCATCGACCCCGCGCTCGCCGTTGGGCCGCCCGTCGACACCCTCTACGTCACGACTCGCGTCGCTCGAGCCTGCGGTTCCGTCCGCGAAGAGCCGAGACTCGAGCGTCGCCTCGAGTTCCGCTCGGAGCGCAGGAACCGTCTCTTCTACCTCAGCCGTCGAGCGGCGAAAGCGCGCGCCGTCGATGGCGGTGACGACGAGCGTCGCGATGCGGTCGGGGTCGACCTCGCGGAAGACGCCTTCCTCGATGCCGCACTCGACGACGGTCTCGATCCGGTCGTGGAAGAAGCGACTGCTCCGCGTGAAGTGTTCGCGGTACGCTTCGTCGTGGGCCGCCTGCGCCTGCAGTTCCACCAT
Organism: Natronobiforma cellulositropha; assembly: GCF_025629245.1. Lineage (GTDB taxonomy): Archaea > Halobacteriota > Halobacteria > Halobacteriales > Natrialbaceae > Natronobiforma > Natronobiforma cellulositropha. The sequence continues at coordinate 460,680 of NZ_JANZXN010000015.1, read as the reverse complement.
CGCCCGCGTGAACTCCCGGCGCTCGGGATCGAGAGTATCTGGTAAGACGTAGCCGAGAATGCCTCGTAGATGCGCCGCGGCGTCGTCGTACTCGCGACTCGGGACGGTCGACTCGAAGTGCTCGAGCATGAACGCGAGGAACTCGAGCAACAGGTCGTCTTTGCTCTCGTAGTGGTGATAGAGCAGCGACTTACTCTTCGGGAACTCGTCGGCGATCCGCTGGATCGTCAGCCCGGCGTAGCCGTGGCGACACAGCGCGCGGTAGGTCGCCGCCATGACGGCCTCCTGGGTGTCTGCTGGCTCGTCGAAGGCGTCCGTCAGACCCATTGGTGACTGAACGTTCAGTCAGCACAAGAGGGTTGCGGTAGCGGAAGACTCTCGACGCGCCCGAGAACCGGCCGGGGCGACTCTCAGGTCTCTCCAGTGTGCCCCTCGGCGAGCGACTCGAGCACCTCCGGGTTGGCGACGCTCGAGAGGTCGCCGGGGTCCTCGCCGACGTAGACCGCCTCGAGTGCGCGACGGACGATCTTTCCCGACTGTGTCTTCGGGAAGGCGTCGACGACGAGCACCTCTCGCGGGCGAAACGGCTTGCCGAGTTCCGCGCCGACGTGGTCGCGGAGGGTCTCCCGGCGGTCGGGCGAGAGGTCGGTGTCGGACTCGAGAACGACGTAGGCGACGACGGCGGTCCCCGTCGTCTCGTCGGGGACGCCGACGGCGGCGGCCTGGTTGACCGCCGGGTGGTCGATGAGCGCCTCCTCGACCTCGGCGGGACCGACCTTCCGGCCGGCGACGTTGAGCGCGTCGTCGGCGCGGCCGTGGAGGAACCAGAAGCCGTCGGCGTCGCGCTGGGCCCAGTCGCCGTGGTCCCAGATGTCCGCCCAGGTCGACCAGTACTCGGCGAGGTAGCGCTCGTCGCCCGACCAGAGCGACTTCGTCATCGAGGGACAGGAGTCTCGCGCCACCAGAAAGCCACGCTCGCCGGCGTCTGCGACCGAGTTCCCCTCGGCGTCGACGATGTCGACCGCCATCCCGAGACCCGGCCCGCCGAGGGTACAGGGTTTCAGTGGCTGGGTCGGCATCGGCATCAGGAAGCAGCCACAGATCTCGGTGCCGCCGGAGATGTTGATGATCGGACACTCGCCGTCGCCGACTTCCTCGTAGAACCACAGCCACGACTCGCGGTCCCAGGGCTCGCCGGTCGAGCCGAGAATCCGCAGCGAGGAACAGTCGTGACCCTCGAGCGGCCCCTCGCCGTGTTTCCGGAGCGCGCGGATCGCCGTCGGCGAGATGCCGAACTGGGTGATGGCGTGGCGCTCGATCAGCGACCAGAGGCGGTCGGGGCCCGGATAGTCCGGTGCGCCCTCGTAGAGGACGACCGTCCCGCCGAGCGTGTGGACGCCGATCAGCGCCCAGGGCCCCATCATCCAGCCGATATCGGAGAGCCAGAAGAAGCGGTCCCCGGCTCTGAGGTCGAACCCGAAGTGCAGTTCCTTCGCACACTGTACCTGGATGCCCGCGTGCGTGTGGACGATGCCCTTCGGCGTTCCGGTCGTCCCCGACGAGTAGAGTAGCAGTGACTCGGCGCTCGAGGGGAGCGCTTTCGGCTCGTAGTCCGTGGGTTGGCTCGCGACGGCGTCGGCCCACCACTCGTCGCGGTCGGTCCACGGACACTCGAGCGCCTTGGCTCCCGCGTCTCTCTCGGCCCCCTCGGCTCCGTCTCGAGCGCCAGCCTCGTCTCGAGACCCCAGACGGTCGACCACGACCGTGTGTTCGACGCTCCCTGCCTCCTCGATGGCGTCGTCGGCGACGCGTTTGAGTGCCACCGGCGAGCCGCGGCGCTGGAAGCCGTCGGCGGTGAACAACACCCTCGCGTCGGCGTCGTCAAGCCGGGTGGCGACGGCGTCGACGCCGAAACCGGAGAAGATGGGAACCGCGATGGCTCCGACGGCGAAACAGCCGTAGAGGACCGGGACCACCTCGGGGACCATCGGCATGTAGAGGGCGACCGTCTCGCCCGTCTCGACGCCGCGTTCCTCGAGTGCGTTCGCGACCTGGTTGGTCTCGCGTGCGAGGTCGTGATAACTCACCTCGCGAACCGTGCCGTCTTCGCCCTCCCAGATGCACGCCAGCCGGTTTCGCTCGGGCGCGTCGCTCGCGGCGTGACGCGCGACCGTATTGTGTGCGAGGTTGAGTTTGCCGCCGGGATACCACTCGGTGAACTGCGGCCCGTCGGTGTCGTCGCGGACGGCGTCGTACGCCTCGAAGAACTCGATGCCGAGGTAGTCGACGAGTTCGTCCCAGAACCACTCGAGGCCGCTCGCCTCGACGCCCTCGAGCGGCGTGGGTGAACAGGTGCGCTCGAGCAGTTCGTCGTAGCCGTCGATGTCGTAGGCGTCCACGAACGCCCGGACGTTCGTCGACTCGACGAACGCCTGCGAGGGTTCGTGGACCACTCGGTCGTGCGAGTCGCGGTCCATAGTACGATTACTATTCGTCCGCCGACGGGAAGTACATTACCGCCTAGACAGCGAGCTGAACGACCACTCGAGTGGCGGCAGATTCGACGACTCCCCTTCGCACGAAACTGACTGGGAAACAACGCCCAGGCGATTCCAAACAGCACGACGCCTCAGCCGTCGTAATTTCACCAGAGGTTGACGTCGTCTAGTGATTCTCCAGAGCCATTATAGAATTGGCGTGCGATGCCAGAAGTGATGGCACCCCTCGAGTTCCACCCGACACACGCGGTCGTCTTCGGTGACGTCGACGAGACGACTCGGCGGGAGACGACAGCCGACGCTATCGAACGGGTTGCCCCGCTCGTCGAGCGAATAGGCATCCGCATCGATACCGATGGATTCGGCGAGGCGTACCCTGCGTATATCGAACGGTTGGCCGCGACGTACGATCGAACCGGCGCAGTCGGGGCCGGGTACGACGAGTACTGCTCGAGCAACACGACGGATGCTATTGCCCTCCTTCGAGAGATACTGCTGGTCGACACCTGGCACCTCGCGGTGTGCGTCCAGCACGTGCGCCTCGAGCGTGACGAACAAACGATTCTGCTGTACAACGCCGACCACCGTCAGTTCGACGTGGATGGCACCACGCACCCGGCAGCCAGAGACCGGCTCGAGGAGGCCGTAGACGGCATCGATGCGGGGGTGTTGCCGAGACGCACGCTCTGTCGGTGGAGCGCTGATGGCCACACCTACGAACTCTCACCGCCAGCTCTCTGTGTCGGCCGGACGTGCTTCGACCTAAGGAACCTCCGCGGCGTCGCCATCGACGACGAGTCGCGTACGATCCACCTCGAGTGGGAGCGCCGTCGCCCGTCCAATCCCGTGTTGGCAACGGTGGTCACCGCGTTCGAGCGACTGGGCCCCTCTCGGCCGCGCGAGCTTCGGTTCGCGTCAGCCGAAACGTTCGAATCGGCGAGAGACGGGTTCGCGTCCGTCGTCGAAGCGTTCGAGTAACGGTCGGTCGCCCCGGTTTCCCCACCGGGTCGAGCAAAACGCGGGCTGACTCGCCAAGCCGTCACAGGCCCCCACAAACCCTTTTGCCGGTGGTCGCGTCCGTCCAGGTATGTACGTCCGAGATGCGAAAAACCGAGAGGAGGTCTGGCTCTTAGACCACATCGAGGAGATGGGACTCGACGACACCGCCTTTCGCTCTCGAGACTACGTCGTCGCCATCGACGAGGAGACGAACGCGAAAGCCGGATTCGGACGCATCCGCATCCACACGACCGACGACGGCGAGGTCTGTGAACTGACCAGTATCGGCGTGCTCGAGGAGTGGCGTGGCCAGGGCGTCGGCGCACACGTCGTCGAGCGCCTCGTCGAGTACACGGGCGACGCGGACTTCGAGACCGTCTACTCGCTGACGAGCGGCAGTGAGTACCTCGCCCAGTTCGGCTTCCGACGGATCGACGAGGGCGCGCTCCCCGCCGTGTTGGCCGAGCGACTCGAGGAGAAACGTGAGGCGACCGACCCCGACGCGGTGGCGCTCGCGCTCGCCGTCGAGCGCTTCCGAGTGCCCGAGGAGTTGCGGGAGTCGTTCAAGGCGGCGAGCGAAGGGCGCGGTGGGGATGGCGGTGGCGAGGCGGAGACGCCGGAGGACTTCGGCATCGACCCGGCGACGGCGACCTACAAGTACGACACCGGCCGGTGAGGCAGTTTCTCAAGGTTCAAGCCCCGCGAGAGCGTTCGGACGCGTATGTTCGACGCCGACGACCTCGAGACGATTCGCGCCGCCCGGGAGTCGTGGGAGCGCGAGGCGGTCGACCCCGTTCTCGAGCGCTTCGGCGAGCGCCGGGAGACGTTCACGACCGACACCGGCGGCCAGCCAGTCGAGCGGCTCTACACGCCCGAAGACGTCGCCGACCTCGAGTACGAGCGCGACCTCGGCTTTCCGGGGGCGGCCCCCTACACCCGCGGGGTGTACTCGACCGGCTACCGGGGTCGGCTGTGGACGATGCGCCAGTACGCGGGCTTCTCGACGCCCGAAGACACCAACGAGCGGTTTCACTACCTGCTCGAGCAGGGCCAGACGGGGCTCTCGATGGCGTTCGACCTGCCGACGCAGATGGGCTACGACTCGGACGCCGCGATGGCCGCGGGCGAGGTGGGGAAGGCAGGCGTCGCCATCGATTCGCTCGCGGACATGGAGACGGTGTTCGACGGGATTCCGCTCGACGAGGTGAGTACCTCGATGACGATCAACGCGCCCGCCGCGGTGTTGCTCGCGATGTACATCGCCGTCGGGGACCGCCAGGGCGTCGACCGCGGGCAGTTGCGCGGGACGATCCAGAACGACCTCCTGAAGGAGTACATCGCGCGAAACACCTACATCTACCCGCCGGAGCCGTCGATGCGCCTCATCACCGACATCTTCGAGTTCTGCGCCGCCGAAGTCCCGAAGTTCAACACCATCTCCATCTCGGGCTACCACATCCGCGAGGCGGGCGCGACGGCGGCCGAAGAACTCGCGTTCACCCTCGGTGACGGCATCGAGTACGTCGAGCGCGCCGTCGACGCGGGTCTCGACGTCGACGAGTTCGCCCCACAGCTCTCCTTTTTCTTCAACGGCCACAACAACATCTTCGAGGAGGTCGCGAAGTTCCGCGCAGCCAGACGGATGTGGCACGACATCGTCGAGGAGCGCTTCGACGCCGAGGACCCGAAATCGAAACAGCTCAAGTTCCACACCCAGACCGCGGGATCGATGCTCACCGCCCAGCAGATCGAGAACAACGTGGTCCGGGTCGCCTACCAGGCGCTCGCGGCGGTCCTCGGCGGCACCCAGAGCCTCCACACCAACGGCAAAGACGAGGCGCTCGCGCTCCCGACCGAGGAGTCCGTCCGCACCGCTCTCCGCACCCAGCAGATCCTCGCCTACGAGTCCGGCGCGGCCGACACGGTCGACCCGCTCGCGGGCAGCTACTACGTCGAGGCGCTCACCGACGAGGTCGAACGCGACGCCTACGACCTCCTGGACGCGGTCGACGACCGCGGCGGTATGCTCGCGGCCGTCGAGAGCGGCTGGGTGAAACGCCAGATCCAGGACAGCGCCTTCGACCGCCAGCGCGAGATCGAAACCGGCGAGCGCATCATCGTCGGCGTCAACGAGTTCGAAATCGACGAGGAACCCGCGGTCAACGCCGAGGAAGTCACCGAGGAGGATGAGCGCCGACAGCTCGCCCGCCTCGAGTCCGTCCGCGAGAGCCGCGACGACGAACGCGTCGAGGCGACGCTCGAGTCACTGCGCGAGCGTGCTGCGGGCGAGGCGAACCTCATGCCCGCCATCGTCGAGGCGGTGAAGGCCGAGGCGACCGTCGGCGAGATCTGCAACGTCCTCCGCGAGGTCTTCGGCGAGTACCGTCCGGGCGGCGTGGTCTGACGGCGCAGCGGTGCGATTTTTCGAGGACGCACTCGAGCGAGGTCGCGAGCGGACGCCGAGCGCACCGTCTTCCCGCGGATCGGCGGTGAGTGCGGACACCAGAAGGGCCGACAGTCGGTGTAGCACCTGAACAGGGGTAGACGGTCAGTGCGAACACCAGAAGAGGGGCAGACAGTCAGTGCGAACACCAGAAGAGAGGTCGACAGTCAGTCGCGAACACTTGCACGAGCGAGCGATAGCGTTATGACTGGGTGTAAAGTACCCTTTACTGTAAAGCGTGCTTTACGGAAAGCACAGTTTCCACACCTATGACCACCACGACCACATCGGCCACGGACCGGCGGTTCACACCGCGACAGTATCGAATCGGAATGCACGCCTGCCTCGGCGTCGGCATCGTCGGCTACCTCGCGGGCCTGCGACTCGAGGTCCCGTTCGTCGCGCTGGGAATCTACTGGGTGGCCTTTCTCGCCTTCCTCGCGGTCTGGAAGGGGAGCCCGGTGACGCTCTACGACGAGCGCCACGACGAACTCGAGAAGCAGGCGGGTGCGCTGACGATGGGCGTCGCCGGAGCCGCCCTGATCCTCGTCGGCCCGGCGCTGCCCGCCCTGGGCGCACTCGGCTACGAGGTCTCCGACGTCGTCTTGGGGGCGCTCTTCGGCTACGCCGCGCTCTTCGGCGTCTGGGCGGTGGCCTACGGGGTCGTCTCGAGGTACTCCTGAGAACCGATGGAGAACGACTTACGCGAACGCCGCGACGAGGCCGGACTCAGCCAGGCCGCCCTCGCCGAGGCCGTCGGCGTCACCCGCCAGACGATCAACGCCATCGAACGCGAGCGCTACGACCCCTCGCTCGAGTTGGCCTTCACCCTCGCGGCCTTCTTCGAGTGTTCGATCGAGGAGATCTTCGAGCCGGAACTCGAGGAGTGACTCGCGGGAAATCGTTCTCGAGTGCGTCAGTCCAGTGGTTCTGCACCCGACCAGTACACACTGGAGATGGCTCACACGCGAGGGCGCTCACTCCGTCGGTCTGGTTTGACAGTCCGGTGATCAGGCCAGACAACCTTCGGCGGAGGCGAAAAAGGACGTCCCCCGTATAACCCCTGTTATTAGAGACAGTCAGTGGTCAAAGAGCAGATCTTTCATGCGCTCATACTTGTGACCAGCCAAAGACATTATATATATAATGGATACCGAACCCAACGTAAGCGCGATAACTAAAGATATTTCTGACAGTATCAAAAATGTCGAATGAAACACAATGGGAAGAGACTCGGTGATGGTCACGTCACTATCAAATCTGAATTGGTAGAGGTGATATTCCTCATACAAGTATCCATTCACTTGGAGCATTATTTGGTGGGAAATCGCAAACACGAGGGCTACTGTTACACTAGTACGCATTCTAGAGTTTCTTATATATGGCTCCAATTTTGATGAGCTGTATGTTCCGATAGTCAAAATGAAAGCAAAGAATCCAACAAATAGGATGACAACAAAGACCACCGCCAATATTTCGGCTTCTTGAGTTACTATTTGAAGGATTGAATAGAAGAGGGTAGCAAATAATGTTAAGAATATGATGGTGTCGATATTCTTGGCGTGGAAAATAGATGATATTACATCAGAATCACCAGATACTTGATCCGAGAGTGATAATAAGATAACTACTGCTAACAGACCAGAGATTAGTAACGATGTGACAACGCCAAGTTGGACAAGTTGATCATCAACCTCCTCAGTAGGAACGCTTGAAATATATACAGAAAGTGCCGCAAAAACACCCATGACTAAAAATAGGCTCGAATTGTCACTTACATATCCATTCAATGAGATTCGTTCAACACTCGAGCTATCGTCAGAATCCTCATCAGAAAATTCATCTCGGTCCGTACCCATTCGAATAGATGGGAGTACAAACTGCGGGTATTTCTTATTAGCGTTTGAATGACCTCGGTGTGATGTAGTTCACTAATAATTTTGTTAATTTCGAACTGACATTCGATCCTTCAAGTGTCTTCCCGGGCGTATTCACGTTTCACCAGATTGCTTGAATATCCGCTCACCATCACCCATTTCCAGAAATCATATGTAACTCTCCGTGAAATAACCAGCCGGAAGTGACGCCCCCACGCAGGGCGGGTACAGATACTAGTTGTAAATTGAACAAGAACTATGTCCGAGAGACCACATCGTTCTCGTATGGATGCACCCGTCGGTAGGCGATCGGTACTCCGGAATACGTTGTCCACAGTGGCACTGATGGCCGTCTCGGGCTGCCTTGGAGGCGGGGATCGGTTCGGAGGCATCATCGGTCGGGATACCGGGACCCCAAAAGAGGGCCGACATCCCGAGCCGGGCGATCTCGAGGTGGATGTCATCCCGGCAGAGGAGGACAAGGACCAACACGTTCACCTCCGGTCGGTGACGGACGACCGCCTCTGGATGAACGGCTCAGTGCTCGTCTTTCCCGATGGATTCGAGTACGTCTTCGGAGACCGGGCGGACATCATCCTCGGTATGGGTTACGAGGTCGAGGTGTATGTCGACGACCGAGACGACCTCCGATTGCATAGGGCCGCTCTAATATACGTCCTCGGAGCAGACCACCCAGACCCTCCTGCACTGACTCGAGATGCAGACGTTTCCATCATCTCTCCATCTTCGGAAGTAGTGTATGGCGAGTGAGTTGCGGTCAGTAGCGTTACTCACCGCTGTCCGTTGCCAACCGACAAGCAGAATCTCTCGGTCAATACAGGCGGAGGATTTAGCGGAGGTGCTTGTCGTTCAACCGACGGCGATACTCAGATTTCAGGATGTGTAGCGTGAGAAGTACCGGAAAGAGCAGAAGTGGCCAGAGCCACGGAACGAATAGAATCAGCAAGGTAAACTGTACGGCGACGAGCATCAGCAGAATATCACGCTGCCTCTCGGCATCGATCGACATTGGTCAATCGTATTTCAGGGGTCAGAATACACGTTTCGATTCCAACGAATCACTCCGAAGTTCCGGTTCCATCGCTTGCGGGATCACTCGCAGTACCTGGGTCGGGAGTAGAGAGCAGACGGCCTCGAATCACTACGAAACGGCAGAACCAGTTCGAACGGTCTCACACCGAAGAGACCGGTCCACCGCTCAGAGATCACCCCGTACCGGGAGGTCACTCCACTCCCCAGAGACTGCAACCACCAGCCATTTCCAGAAATTATATGTAACTCTCCGTGAAACAACCAGACGGAAGTTGCGCCCCACGCAGGTTGGGCACGGATACGAAGTGCCCCGGGTGTGCATACCACCCGCGGCGTGGCTTCCATCCCACTACGGGATCAAGAGCCATGACTCAGTACCAACTCCGCGAACTTAAAACACTCGCAAACACGCTGTACAGCCCGCGAAACTGCGGTTTTCTGAGTGACGACGTTGTCGACTCGAGCCAGCCCCACTCCCCACTCGAGCGACGGCGACGCCACGCTACCGACACCAACCGATGCCACACCAGCGGCTGTCGCCACCCCGACACCAGCGACTCCTACCGACTCGAGTTCGCCAGCCGTCTCCGAACCCGCCCGCTCGAGTGCGCGCTCGCTGGAGGCGTGCGATGACGGACGGAGACGAGGTCGCAGACGAGAACGCCGACGAGAGCTGGACGCTCGAGGGGTGGCACCCGCCGCGCTGTCCCCACTGTGAGAGCGTCGTCGTCGGGACGACGGCGACGGGGCCGTGTACCATCCAGGCCTCGTGTGGCTGTTATCTGACGCAGGCGGAGGCGCGAGCGCTCGCGTGGACGCCGCCGGAACCGGCCGAGCGCTGAGCGGCGGCCGGGCGATTCGAAGACGAGGGTCGACGGCCGCCGAGAGTGCGACGCAGCGATGTCGCCCCTCGAGCGGCACGTACACCAGACGAGCCATGCAAGCGTTTATACTGTAACAGAGTCAAGAGTAGATTGACCAATGAGTCTCGATGAGGCGGTTGACGAAGCGCTCGCGACGTACAATATGTCGCGCAGCCAAGAGGCCGAAGAAACGGGCCGAACAGTCGCCACACTCCAGGACTAACGGCACCTCAGTCGAGGTTCCGAATCTCTTCCGCGAATGCTGTTTTCGATAGCCTTGGGGTTTCCTTCAGCTCTGGATACCCTGCTCGTTCGACGGCTTCTTCGACGAACTCGATCCAGAGTTCTTCGTGCTTCTCTGCGTAGACGACCTTCGCCTCACTCGGGTACATATCCAGTTCGTATACAGTCAAATCGATTTCGACCGCGTGTTTCCGCTCGAGTGTTCTCGCGCCGAAGCGATACAGGTGCTTGAAGAGAACGTTCTTCCGTCGAACGGTCAACAGCCGCTTCGATTCGTTGATGTACTCATTAACCCACTCCCGCCAGTCGTACGTCTCTGGATCGACTTCGACGGACGTTTCCGGCATCGAGAAGTCCGGATTCAGACGCCGGAGGTAGAACTGGATCAGTGCGACAGCCGTCCGGTGGTTGGCGTTCGGAAGTGCGTGTTTCAGAATCAGGTTCGAGGCGAGTCGACCTGCAACGGCTGTTGCTGAGCCCTCCCACGACGTCCGATCGAGCACGCCCGGCAGCGCGTCGACGTCGATCTTCTTATATGCCTCGACAGGAACACCTTCTTCCTCCTCGTTTTGAGCGATGAGGGCGCGGTAGATCTCGAGCAGTCGAACGACGATGGTGCTGTTGTCCTCGCTCATCTTCGCGAGTGACGCATTCAGGTTGAAATCGATCCCACGAACAGGCCCACCGCCGACGCGGGACGTGTAGATGACGTAGAATTCTTCGTCGATATCGTATGCTTGGACCTTCACTGCAACGTCGTCATCGTAATCAACGATCTGCGAGACAATTTCGACAGGGTCCGGATGGACGAAGTCGAGAGAGAATTGCTTGTCACCGGGATGGTGGTAGTAGACGTGGCCCATCTGGTATATTGTACTTCTTCATCAGTACTTAGTAACCCAGTTTGTCGAACAGGAGAGTATGAGTGAACCGTTGTGCTGGCGATTGCGTTCTGCGTGATCGATGCAGCGGAGTTCACGACCCTTGTCTGCGAGTAGGCTGTGCAGGTCGTCCGCGGTGGGGCGGGTTAGTTGCCAGCCGATCTGCGTGTCGTGACGGCTCTCAGCCGTAGAGTGAACGCCGAGCACGGCTTGGTCTCAGTATCGACGAATGCGGTTGTTTCGAGCGTCTAGACGCCGTAATTCGTTCGTTGACGTAGACGGAGGCTCGAGCGCTCGCCTGGACGCCGCCAGAGACCGCCGAGCGCTGAGCGGCGGCCGGGCGGTTCGAAGGCGGAGGTCGGCGGCCGCCGAGGGTGCAACACCGTAGTGGCGCTCGAGGCAGGCTTACGACGCGCTCGAGGCGGGTTCACTACGCGCTCGAGGCAGGGGCGTCGCTCGAGGCGGCCCGTGTCTCAGCGACGGTCTGGCGGTTGACCGCGCCGATGCGGTCGGCGATGCGGTCGACGACGGCTTGCATCGACGGCTGGACGGGGCTCTCGTCGGCTTTGATGACGGGACCGTCGCGGTCGGTCGCGCCGACGTCGGGGTGAATCGGGAGGTGGCCGAGCAGCGGGACGTCGTAGTCGGCGCTTATGTCGTCCGCGCCGTCGCGCCCGAAGAGGTGGTGTTCGTCCTCACAGCCGGGACAGTGAAACGTCGACATGTTCTCGACGACGCCGAGGATGGGTGTCTCGTGTTCCTGGAACATCCGCAGGCCCTTCCGGGTGTCGTCGACGGCCATCTGCTGGGGGGTGGTGACGATCACCGCGCCGGTGACGGGCATCGTCTGTAAGAGGTTGAGCGTCGCGTCGCCGGTCCCCGGCGGGAGGTCGACGATCAGGTAGTCGAGGACGCCCCACTCGACGTCGGTGAGAAACTGGGTCATGATGTTGTTGACCATCGGTCCCCGGAGGATGGCGGGGTCGTCGGCGTTCTTCGTCAGGAAGCCCATGCTCATGACGCGGACGCCGTCCGAGCGCGGCGGGACGAGTTCGTCGTTCGGCGTCACGCCCGGTTCGCCCTCGATGGGGAGGATGCGGGGGACGTTCGGGCCGTGGATGTCCGAGTCGAGGATGCCGACCATCGCGCCCATGCGCTCGAGTCCGGCCGCGAGGTTGGCCGCGACGGTCGTCTTCCCGACGCCGCCTTTGCCGCTCGAGACGGCGATGATGTTGCGGACGCGGGGCAGGACGGTCTCGTCGAAGCCGTGTTCGGCACCGGCGTGTGCGCGGAGGTCGGGTTCGTAGCCGGCGTCGGTGACCACCTCGCGGATGCGCTCGCCGATGGTCATCTCGGCGGGTGCGTGTGGGGTGTTGAACGCCAGCGAGATGCGGGCGGTACCCGCCTCGTCGTCGATTCGGACGTCGTTGACGAGTCCGAGGGAGACGATGTCCTCGTCGTTCAGGGGGTCAGTTACGGCGGTCAGTCGGTCTGTGAGATCGCGTTCGAGCTGGTTCATTGGAAGTGGGTGTGTGGATGTTCGGAGACGGTACGAGAGGGGGCGGAAATTAGAAGAATAAGAGGTCGATCACCACCGTCTTGAGGTACATGCCGCCCCAGAGGAGCGTGGTCAGGCCGACGAGGTAGCCGACGCCTAAGAGTGCCACGCGTCTGTCGCGGGGCTCGCCGAGGAACCACGCCGCCAGCATGACGTAGACCGGGACGAGGATGACCCCGAAGATCAGGTAGGTGCCGGGACCAGGGAAGCCGGTGGTCACGTCCCCACCTCCATCTCGGCTGCGTCAGCCGGTGGCTCGAGTTCGTCCTCGGCGGTCTCTCGCTCCTGGAGGTGTTCGATCGCGTGGAGTTCGACGACCGGGATGACCTTCGAGACGACCATGAAGAACAGGACGACGATGGCGACCGTGCCGACCACCGAACCCATCTCGATGAGACTCGGGACGTACGAACCGGGCGTGGCCTCGTAGAGGCTGAACGTCGGGTACATGAGGCCCTCGACGACGAAGAACACCTTCTCGAGCAGCGTCGCCGTGAGGACGGTGACGCTCGCGAGGACCGCCCGGGGCTTGCTGAACAGCGACGGACGGATCGCTTGCGCGAAGATGTAGGCGAGGGACACGCCGACCATGCCGATGGCGATCAGGTAGACAGGGTGGGAGAGCTTCGCCGACGTCGCGGCGCTCTGGTCGAGCGGGGCGGCGAACGAGCCGCCCACGATCTGCTGTAACTGGAGCCAGAGGAACAGCAGGGCGAAGAAGCCGAGCCAGAGCGTCAGCCCCCGGAAGACGTCGTCTGAGATGATGTGGTCCCAGCCGTAGGCCGCCCGGAAGGCGAACGAGAGGATGATGACGCCGCTGATCGCGGAGGTCAGCGCGATGGTCAGGAACTGCGGGCCCTGGATCGAGCCGAACCAGCCTGGCATCGTCGGGATGAGTGCGAACAGCCACGGGATGACGCCGCCGTGGAGCAACAGCGGCGCGAGGATGATGATCGCGAGCGCGAGCCACCAGACCATGCGCTCGACGACCGGGTCCTCGCGCTCTGTGTAGCCGGCCGTCAGCAGCCGGTAGAGCGGCTCGAACCGGTCGGGAAGCGAGTCACGGAGGCGCACGAGGTCGTAGCGGAGCGTGAGCGCGAGGTAGGTCGCGGTCATCACGAAGTAGAGGGTGATGACGGTCACGTCCCAGACGAGCGGCGAGTTGTGGACCGTCACGTGGTAGTTCCCCAGGATGCTCGTCACCATGCGGTCGGGCCGCCCCATGTGGATGATGATGTAGAGTCCGGCGACCGAGAGGCCCGCCAGCGTCAGTAACTCGGCGAGGCGGGCGACCGGCATGTAGCGGTCCATCCCCAGGAGGCGCACCGCCGCCGAGAGGATGATCCCGCCGTGGGCGATGCCGACCCACCAGATGAACGCGCCGATGTACAGCCCCCAGGTGACGCCGCCGCTCGAGCCCCAGTCGGCGAGACCGGTGACGATCAGCCCGTGTTGCAGCTGGTAGGCCCAGCCTGCGAGGAAGAGACCGATGGCGACCAGCACGCAGGCGAGGACGAGGTGGTAGCGTCTCGAGGTGGAGCGCATCGGTCGGAGGACGTCGGCCTCGGTGGGCGTGTGCGTGCTCACGAGAAGACACCTCCGGCGAACGTCTCCTCGTCGAGGACGTCCTTCCGGCGGTCGACCTGTCCCATCTCTTCGTAGCTGACCGGTCCCTCGACCTGTTTCGCGTTCGGCCCGGGTTCGTTGCCGACGAAGACGACGTTCGGCTCCGTCCCCAGTTCCTCGAGCAGGCGGAAGGTCGAGACGCGGTCAGACGGCCGGTTGGCGAACGTCTCCCGGTCGGTCGGGTTCTCCTCGCGGACTGTCTCGAGGTACTGGTTCGGATCGCTCTCGGGGTCGTTCATGTCGCCGAAGTAGATGGCGTCCATCGAACAGGCGTCCTCACACCCGGTCGTTCCGCGGCGGTCGGGGTCGTCCTGGCGCGTCGGACACATGGTACACTTGCCCATGACGCCTTTCGGTGGTCGGCTGTCGACCCAGCGCCCGCGGTCGTCGTAGGCGTGGTGGGGGTCGATTTCGCTGCCGGGAACGTCTGGCTCGCCCCACTGGAAGTAGTTGACGCCGTAGGGGCAGGCGACCTGACAGTAGCGACAGCCGATACAGACGTCGTAGTCGGTGAGGACGAGACCATCTTCGGTGCGTGTGTGGCGGGCTGTCGTCGGACAGACCTTCTCACAGGGAGCGTTCGTACACATCTGACAGGTCCGGACGAGGAAGTTCTCGCCGTCCTGGTCGTCGTCCTCGTAGGTGAAGACGTACATCCAGTTCGACCCCGCGGAGGTCTGGTTCTCCTGGCTGCAGGCGATCACACAGGAGAGACAGCCGTCACACTTGTCCAGGTCGATGACCATCCCCCACTGTCTGTTCGGGTCGTCCTCGTCGCTCGCGGCCGCCTCCGCGCTCGCCGACTCGTCACGGTTCTCCGCGGTCGCCCACGCGCCGAGTCCGACGAACGCGCCGGCAGCGCCCATTTTCTGTAACACTTCGCGGCGCTCGAGTTCCTCCTCGTCCGTCTCGGCCGCGACGGGGAGGTGTCCGCTCGCCGCTGACTCGTCACTCGTCTCGAGCGGACGGTCGTCGACGCCGAACTCCTCGACGACGGCGTCGTGGTAGCGTTCGTGGAAGTCGGCTTCCTCGAGTTCGCCAGCGACGAGTCGACGGGCGTCTCTCGCCATCTGAATGCCGAGTTCGGTGTCGTACTCGCCCTCGTCGAGGACGGCGCGCATCTCGTCTTCCCAGTCGTCGCCGCGGAACGCCGAGACGCGCTCTTCGATGCTCGGTTCGTTGTCGTCGTCGATCATTCGATCACCTCGGTGTCCGTCTGCGCCTGCCGGCGGTGCCACTCACGAGACCGTTCGCCTCGAACCGAACGTGGGTGCCCCCGCCCGACGCGTCGCTGTGTGGTGCTCATTCGACGACGACGACGCCTTTCTGTCCGAGAGTCACGTGCGGTGAGCAGTAGTAGCGGTAGGTGCCTGCTTCGTCGAACGTGTGCTCGAAGGTGTCCCCCGCGTTCGTCAGCATGTCACTCTCGAATTCGCCGTCTTCGTGGGTGACGTCGTGGCCGCCGCCGTCGCCGGTCCACTCCCAGACGACGGTCGTCCCCTCGTCGACGACGATGGCGGGTGGGTCGTAGCGCATGTTGTTGCCACCGGCACCGTTCATGACGGTCACCTCGCTCTCGCCGGTGTAATCTTCGACGCCGTCGTAGTTGTCCACGTCGTCGAACCAGTCGCCGAAGTCGTACTCGTCGTTTCCGCCACCGTTGCCACCGGTGTCGTCGTCCGACGGTGCGCTCGGTTCGTCGTCGCCGCCCCCGGCACACCCGGCGACGAGCACGAGTGCGGCGGTCCCAGTGGATGCTTTCAGGAACGTACGGCGAGTGGTGTGTTGGTCGGTCATCGTTGTGAACCTCGTTCGTCCATCGGCGTCCCCTGGAATTGTACTCGTGCGGCGATTTTCACCCGGCGGGAACGGTGGCGAACAGGTTCGGCTCAAGGCCCTTCTCGCGTCGTCACCGAGAGCCACCCGATGACGAGTACACAGTCAGCGGAGACCGACGCCGTCGACTCGACCGAACGCGTCACGCTCACCGACCTCGAGGGCACGCCCCACGCGCGGGTGTTCGAGGGCGAACCACAGACGATCCGGCTCACGCTCGCGGCCGGCGACTCCATCGCACCCCACCAGCACCCGGACAGACAGATCGTCCTCCACCTCCTCGAGGGGAGTCTCGCGGTCACGCTCGGGGAGAACGAACACGAACTCGAGGCTGGCGAGGTCGTCCGCTTCGACGGCGACCAGTACGTCTCGCCGACGGCGCTCGAGGACAGCGTCGCGCTCTTAGTGCTCGCACCGAGGGCGGATGCCGAGGAGTGACGAGATGAGATGAAATGAGAGACGGCCACCCGTGACCGGGTGGTCGTCGCCGACCGACGACCCAACGCAGAGCGGTATGGGCCGGCATGGTTGGTACTTAATGGTGTACCGTGGTGTGAGATGGTGTAAATTGGCCGCAGGTAATGTCGCATAGCATTGTCTGGTAAACCATAGTGTAGAGTGGTACTGAATAGTGTAGAATGGGGCACGTGGGTCGGAGTGGTGTACCACGGAACAGTGCGGGGCGACGATCGACCGACAGCCGTGTTCGGTTCAGGAGTGTGTCGGAACCTGTTCGCTGCGGCGTGGGTCGTCGGCCGTCGGCAGGTCGTCGACGAACTGTTTGACGATGGCTTCTTCCGCGCGGTGGAGCGTCTCGCTGCACGTCGACTTCGCGATCTCGAGGTGGTCGGCGAGTTCGGTCAGCGAACACCGACGCGGCGTGTCGTAGTAGCCCTGCTCGACCGCCGCGAGGACGAGTTCGCGCTGGCGTTCGGAGAGGAGCTGGCTGTCGTGTAGCCGCTCGCGGACGTGTTCGACGCGGTAGGTGAGACCGAACCCGGTGAGCTGTGTCGTCAGCTCGGAGAGCCGGTCTCTCGAGCCGGTCACCTCGATGATGGCCTCGCCGTCGCGGATCTCGACCGGGAGTTCGATCGGCATCCCGGAGTCGCGCGAGGAGAACATGAGCAGCGGGGCGGTGGTCTCGAAGTGGACCGTCGCCTCGTTCTCGCTCCACTGTGCGAGAGTCAGTTCGGTGAGCTGTGGGTGGTCGTCCATGTCGGCCAGCACGGACTCGACGTCCGGGCCGGTGATCCGGACCAGTGCGAACCCGGAGTTCGCGCCGGGCACCGCTGCGAGGACTTGGATGGTCGCCTC
Source organism: Natronobiforma cellulositropha (assembly GCF_025629245.1). GTDB lineage: Archaea > Halobacteriota > Halobacteria > Halobacteriales > Natrialbaceae > Natronobiforma > Natronobiforma cellulositropha. The sequence goes on along the minus strand of NZ_JANZXN010000015.1, from coordinate 443,489 downwards.
GGGGTGTGCCGTCGAGACCTGCTGGACCCACACCTGTTCGGGTAACGTGATCGCGAGTGTCGCCTGTGCCATACGAACAGGTTCGTTCACTGTCTTACTAACCGTGAACACGAATACGTTCGGGCGGGAATGACCGAAAGGTTCAGATACTGGCGAACGGGTTCGCGACAACGGTCACCCCGGTGACGCCCGACTGTCGAGGTGATGACTCCAGACGACGCCGACGTACGGCTGGACGTGCGCGAGATCGACGGCCCGCCGTTCGGAGAGATCACGGCTGCCCTCGACGCACTGGGGAGTGACGAACGGCTGCGCCTCGTCGCCGGATTCGAACCCCGGCCGCTCTACGAGGTGCTGACCCAGCGAGGCTTTCGCTACGAGACCGAACGGCGAAGCGACGTCGAGTGGCACGTCCTGATCGAGGCGGAAACCGACGACGCGGCAGGCGAGGGCGAACCGGTTCGGACGAACGACGATAGCCACTCGCCCCCGACGGACGAACGCATGACGACACTCGACGTCAGATCGATCCCGCCGGTCGAGCGCCACCCGACGATTCACGCCGCCTTCGACGAACTCGCCCCCGGTGAGACGCTCACCATCGTCAACGACCACGAACCGAAGCCGCTGTTCTACGAGTTCCAGGCCGAAGTCGACGCCTTCGACGCCGACGGCTACACCGTCGAACAGGCCGACACGCAGAAATTCGTCGCCGAGTTCCCGAAACGAGGCGACTGAGCGAACCGATCCCCGGAACAGACACTTTTTTGCGCAGACTCGAGTCCCGCCAGCGCCACCGACCGAACGGGTTCGTGAAGAACTAGAGGCACGACGAGTACCAACCGCCAGCTATGGCGAGTACACACCAGCGGGTAGCGCTCGAGCGAACCGACGCACCGCCAGACCGGCCCGTCGACGTGCTCGACGTGCGGACGCTCGGCCCGCCCGAACCGCTCGTGCGGACGCTCGAGCGCCTCGCGGACCTGCCCGACGAGACGATCCTGGTCCAGCGAAACGACCGCCAGCCGGGCTTTCTCTACCCGAAACTCGAGGCACGGGGCTACGCCTTCGAGACGGTCGAACTCGAGACCGAGACCGTGACCGTGATCTGGCGGCGAGAGCCGACGCGGACGGCCGAGGAGCGGTGAGACCACGACCAGGTCGCTCACGAGCAGACTCCCCCACCCCACAGCCACGACAATGACTACGCATACACGCACACGCACACACGGGCGATTGCTCGGCGTACTCTTCGCGACGGTGCTCGCGACGTACGTCCTCATCGCACTCGGCACCGCCGTCTCGACGACGGGGAGCGCCGGGGGCTGTACCACCTGGCCGAGTTGCTCGAGCGACTGGGCGGTCGGACCCGTCAGCGCCGACGGACTCCTCTTCTGGGGCCACCGCGCGGTGGCGCTGGGAACCGGCGTCTTGCTCGCGGCGACGGCCGTGCTGGCCTGGCGCGAGTCGGTCGGCCGACGCCTCGCACTCGCCATCGGCGTCGCCGTCGTGCTCTACCCCATCCAGGTCGCTCTCGGAGCCGCACTCGCCGTCTACGACGTCCCGCTGGCGAGCGTCGGCCACCTGGCGCTCGCGGGGGTGATCTTCGCCGGACTCCTCGTCGCGCTCGTACTCGCACTCGAGGACGCGGCCGGAACGGACGCCGTCGACGAGACGCCGGTCGCGTCGACGGCCACGGCCGAGCACGAGCCGGAGCCGCCGACGGCGGCCGCGGCCGTGGACGCGAACGCGCACACGCTCGAGCGAGATCCCTCCGTCCTCGAGCGCGCACGCCGGACGGCCGGGGCGTACCTGACGCTCACGAAGCCGAAACTGATGTGGCTGCTGTGTCTGGTCGCGCTCGCCGGGATGGGGCTGGCGACGCTCACCGGGGAGCGACTCGAGGTGACGACGGCGCTCGCGACGCTCGTCGGCGGCGTGCTCGCCATCGGTGCGAGCGGGACGTTCAACCACGTCTACGAGCGCGACCGGGACCGGAAGATGGCGCGGACGGCCGACCGGCCGATGGTCCACGACCAGGTGCCGGTACGGAACGCGGTGGCCTTCGGTGTCGTGCTGACCGTCGCCTCCGTCGTGGTCGTCTACACGTGGGTGAACGCGCTCGCGACGGTCCTGACGGTGTCGGCCATCGTCTACTACGTCGTCCTCTACACGATCCTGTTGAAGCCGAATACGGTCTGGAACACGGTGCTCGGCGGCGGCGCGGGGGCGATTCCGGCGCTCATCGGCTGGGCGGCGGTCACCGGCTCGATCGGCCCGCCGGCGGTGGCTCTCGCCGCCGTCATCTTCCTCTGGACGCCCGCCCACTTCTACAGTTTCGCCATCACCTACAAGGACGACTACGCGCGCGGTGGCTTCCCAATGCTCCCGGTCGTCGAGGGAGACCTCCTCGCCCGGCGACACATCGCGCTCTACCTCGGGGCGACGCTGCTCGCGGCGAGCGTACTCGGCTGGCTGGCCGGTCTCGGCTGGCTCTACGCGCTCACCTCGGTCGCCCTCGGGGCGGTCTTCCTGCGGTCGGTCGTCCGCCAGTATCACACCCCCACCGAAGCGGCGGCGCTCCGGTCGTTTTTCGTCTCGAACTACTACCTCGGCGCGATCCTGCTCGCAGTGATCGTCGAGACGCTCGTCCTCGCCGGGTGAGGCGCAGATCGGACGAGCGTGAGACCGTTCGCCCCCCCCCTTCCGGAATTCGGCCGACTCGAGCGCGAGCGCTCGTCTCGAGCGGGGGAGGGTACCTAAAGGCCCACCATGCCGTAGGAATTGGACGAACGTACAACCATCCGCGTCGGCCGCAGTATGGCGTGTCTTTACGTCAGGCCACTATTTCCGTCCGAATAGGTCCGATGTGCCGGTTCTGTCTGGCTCTCCCCTATATGTAGCGCCGGCCGAACACCTCCGGAGGCGTTTCCATTCTCCGGGAATGAACTGTCTAATTGACCACCCGTACACTCCTATCCCTATTCGAGGACGAAGCACGATGACCTACAACGAGCACACCCGAAGACGGTTCCTGCAGGTGGCCGGCGCTGCTGGCGTCGTCGCGATCGCTGGCTGCGTGAGTGACGCCGACACGGAACCGGAGTCGAACGGAACGAACGAACCGGCGACCGAACCGGCCGACGAGGGTGGGCTGCCACCCGCGGAACCGGTCGATGTCGAGACTATCGCGGCCGATCCGACGGACGTGCCCGACCCGGTCGACTGGGACGAACCCCGCCGTCACGAGTGGCGACTCGAGACGATCGAAGCGGTCGCCGAGATCGAACCCGGCGTGACGATCCGGTACATGACCTACGACGGGCAGGTTCCGGGACCGATGTTCCGCTGCCGTGTGGGTGATACGGTCCACCTGACGTTCGACGTGCCCGACGAGCACAACGTCGACATCCACAACGTCGACTTCCACGCGGTCTACGGTCCCGGCGGCGGAGCGATCGATACGACCATCGCCCCCGGCGAGGGGGAGGTCGAGATCGAGTTCCAGGCGACCTACCCCGGTGCACACATCTACCACTGTGCGCCCGGCAACCACGACCAGCACATCAGCCTGGGGATGTTCGGGACGATCCTGGTCGAACCCGAAGAGGGCTTACCCGAGGTCGACCGCGAGTTCTACCTCGGCCAGCACGAACTCTACACCAACGGCGACACCGGCGAGGAGGGCCACCACACCTTCGACTTCGGCGCGTCGGCCGACGAGGACCCGACCTACGTCCTCTTCAACGGCGAGGTGGCTCGCTTCACCGCGAACGGTGCGGGCGGGCCGCTGCACGCCGAAGTCGGCGAGCGCGTCCGGGTGTTCTGGTGTAACGGCGGGCCGAACCTCGTTGCGGGTCCCCACCCGATCGGCAACGTCTGGAGCGAGTGGTACCGCGACGGCGACGTCCTGTCGGACCCCGCCAGGTACATCGAGGGGACCGCACTCCCCGCCGGTGTGACGGCATTCGGCCACATGGACCTCGAGGTGCCGGGTCCGATCCACCTCGTCGACCACGCCCTCAGCCGCGTCGTGCACAAGGGCCTGCTCGCGACGATCGACGTCGAGGGCGAGCCGAACGAGGAGATCTTCAACCCGAACCCGTAACGCGCGTCGGTCTCCCCCACGCGCGGTCCCCATCCCCTACCCATGCCACCCACCGTGACGAGACGACGGCTGCTCGGTCTGAGCGCGAGCGCCGTCGGACTGGCGATAGCTGGCTGTCTCGAGCGTCCCTCGAGTGCGAGCCGGGCCGACGAGAGCGACGCCACTGGCGAACTCGGCGAGCCTGCCGAGACCGTCGAGGTGCGCGTCGTGTCGGTGCCGAACGTCGCGTTCGAGCCCGGAATCGTCCACGTCGTCCCCGGTGGCACCGTCCGCTGGGTCGTCGAGGGCCACCGCCACGACGTGACGGCCTACCACCCGGAGACCGACGGCCCACAGCGGATCCCCGACGGCGCACAGCCGTGGGCGAGCGGTCTCCTCCGTGGCGGCCGGGAGTTCGAGCGAACCTTCGAGACCGAGGGCGTCTACGACTACGTCGACACGCGCGCACTCTGTGCGAGCCACGAAGCCCTCGGCGCGGTCGGCCGCGTCGTCGTCGGCTGGCCGGACCCCGCGGACGAACCCGCACTCACCCACGACGGATCCGAGCTGCCGGGGCGGGCAGCGACCGTGACACGGCAGTACGACGAGCAGACGCTCGCCGCCCTCGAGCGACCCCGGCGTACGTAAATTCCGAACATATTCGTGCCTGTTCCCACCGACAGAGAACTGCTGTGGAGGTTTAGCCCGGGCGGAGACGAGGAGTAGACAACGACCATGCCGACACCGACTTCCCACACTCGACGAGCCTACCTCGCTGCGGCGGGCGCAGCGGCTCTCACACTGACCGCAGGCTGTACCAGCCTCCTCGGCGGGGACGGCTACGACCACGTCGTCCTCGAGCCACCCGAACACTACGAGATGCTGCGGGAGTCTCGAGACGGCGGCGACCTCGCCCGCCCGGTCTACGGCGACGAGGTGCCCGACGTGGGCGCACCGTGTACCGTCACCGGTGAGGAGGTCCGGACGACCGACTTCGCGGGCGAGCGCCACGCGCTCTACACGTTCATTTTCGCGCGCTGTCACGCGGCGTGTCCGACGCTGACCGCCTCGCTCCGTCACGTCCAGGACGACTCGGTCGACGGCGACTACGTAGACGACGTCGCCCTCTGTAACGTGACGTTCGACCCCGAACACGACACCCCCGACGTGCTCGAGTCCTACGGCGACGGACTCGGCGTCGACTACGACCTCGGCAACTGGCACTTCCTGCGCCCGGAGACCGAGGCGGACGCCCACGAGGTCGTCTCCGAGGCGTTCGGCTGTTACTTCGAGCGCAACGAGGACTACGAGGAGGGCAACGGCCACGGTGATCACGGCGAACACCACGGCGATGGCCACGGTGACGACCACGACCACGGCGGAAACGACGACACAGACGCTGGCGGTGCGGGTGGCGGCCACTCCGACATGGCGTTCGCCCACGCCTCGATGATCGTCCTCGTCAACGCCGGCGGCTACGTCGAACGCACCTACACCGGGATGGACCTCCCCACTCCGGCGGCGCTCATCGAGGACGTCCGCACGGTCGTCGACGGGTGGGAGCCGTGACGATGGGCCGACGCGAACTGCTCGCGGGCGGGGTCGCCCTGGCAGGCGTCGCCGCCGGTGGGGCGTTCGCCCTCGGCGGCTGGAACCCCCTCGAGCGCGAGGGTGACGTCCCCGCGTTCGACCTCGAGTCGCTCGAGGCACCCGGCAGCGCCGCGGGAACGATCACCGTCCCCGAGCGAGGGCGCGTGACCGTCCTCGAGTTGTTCGCGACCTGGTGTGGCGTCTGTGCGGAACTCATGGTCCCGCTCGGGACGGTCTACGACGAGTTCGGCGCGGACGTCCAGTTCGTCTCGGTGACGAACGAACCGCTCGGGCGGACGATCACCCGCGAGGACGTCGCTTCGTGGTGGGCCGACCACGACGGCCGGTGGTCGCTCGCCCACGACGCCGACCTCGAACTGACGAGCGCGCTCGAGGCGACGAGCGTCCCCTACAGCGTCGTCCTCGACGAGACGAACGCGGTCGTCTGGGCCGAGTCGGGCTACAAGTCCGTCGAAGCGCTTCGCGCGCCGATCACCGCAGCGCTCGAGGGGTGAGCCTCCCGTGCCCGCCACTGCGACGGGAGGGGTGGCGGGTGATGCGGTGACGGACGGAGCAGTGACGAGCGGGGCGGTGACGGACGGAGCGGTGACGGAGGTGAACGGCGATGTCCCCTGAACTGTTCGGAGCGGTCGCCTTCGCCTTCCTCGCCGGCGTGGCGACCTTCTTCGCGCCGTGTTCGTACGCGCTGTTGCCGGGCTACGTCGGTTACTACGTCGCGGCGACCGGCGAGCGACGGCCGCCGCTCGCTGGCGCGCTCGTCAGGGGGAGTGCGGCCGCCGTCGGTGCGCTCACCACGTTCGGACTGCTCGCGGCTGTCGCCGTCGTCGCCGGGTCGACGCTCGAGCGAGCGCTCCCGTTTCTCGAGTACGGTGTGGGCGTGGCGCTGGTTCTCGTCGGTCTCTGGGTGCTCTACGGTGGCACCGGAGCGGTCCACGTCCTGTTGCCACGGCGGCGTGCCTCGGTCACGGGCTTCGCGGCCTTCGGGGCGGCCTACAGCCTGGCCGCGACGGCGTGTGTCCTCCCGCTGTTTCTGGCGCTCGTCCTCCGGTCGCTGACGATGTCGCCCGCGGAGACGGTGGCGGTCGTCGGCGCGTACGCGAGCGGCTTCGCGGCGTTGTTGCTGGCGGTGACGGTGGCCGTCGCCGTCGGCTACGACCTGAGTGCGAGACGGGTCGCCGGCTACAGCGACGCGTTCGTCAGACTCGCGGGGGTCGTCCTCGTCGTCGCTGGAGTCGCACAGCTAGCCATCGCTGGCGGCTGAGCCGACCCGGGGACGGTCGGCTCACTCGATGCGTGCGAACTGGTTCGGCCGAAACGCGCCGGTTTCCAGAATCCGGGAACCGGGACGAACCTGTGCGGGAGAACGGCTACCGGGTATTCGAGACGAGTTCGTCGTGTACGAGTTATGACTACCGCACAATCGGAGGACCGAATCCCGTTCATGCAGCGGCTGTACAACAGGGTGTGGTTGCTGGCCCTGCTGGCCCTGTTGTTCTTCGCGCTGTCGTACGTCGTCTGGGGACTGATCGACATCTACTCGGTACCGGTGGGGTGATTCCATGACGTCGCCACTCAAACCCCCCGAAGGAAACTGGTGGGATCAGCCCGTTGACAGACGCGAGACGATCTGGCTGGGGCTGGGCGTCGGCTGGGCACTCGTTCTCTTCGGCTGGATGAGCGCGTTCACCCGCGTCGGCGATCAGAACCCCATCGGCGAGACCTACCGCGTCAGCGCCGAGGAGTTCAGGGCGAAGATGGGCGAGTACCAGGACGCCGGCGAGGAGACCGACGAGGGACTCGTCCCACCCGGTGACGACGTCCTCATCGGTGCCGGACAGTTCTACTGGGACGGTCTCCCGGTGGTGCTCGAGGCGGACCGACAGTACGACATCCACCTCTTCGCCTACGACGTCCAGCACGGCTTCTCGATCCGACCCGAAGAGACCCTGAGCAAGCAGATCAACCTCCAGACGATTCCGGGCTACGAGTGGGTCGTCCCGATGACGTTCGACGAACCCGGAACCTACCGCGTGCTCTGTAACGAGTTCTGTGGCGACGGCCACGAGGCGATGCACGGGCGACTCGTCGTCCGGGAGGGCGAGCAATGAGCACCTCGAGCCGCCACCGGCTCGACGTCCTCGGCCTGTTCGACAACGAGTACGACGAGGACGGCTACCGCCAGTGTTCGGTGACCGGTCTCGACGTCCACCGCTCGGTCGAGAACCACGTCAAACTGTTCGGCGTCACCGCCGTCGTCTGGCTGCTCGTCGGCGGACTGTTCGCCATCACCGTCGTCGGCACGCGCTGGGAGGCGATCGGCCTGCTCTCGGCGAGTGACTACTACATCCACCTCAGCATGCACGCCTGGAGCATGCTGCTGTTCTGGATCGTCTTCGTGGAGGTCGCTATCCTCTACGTCGGCGGCCCGATGGTCCTCGGGCGACGGCTCCCGCTGACGAAACTGGCGAAGGCGGGCTACCTCGTCATGGTCGGCGGGGTCCTGACGATCTACTACGCCATCTGGACCACCAGCGCGCCCGACCAGGCACCGCTGCTGACGGCCTACATTCCACTCCCCTCGTCGCCGCTGTTCTACGCCGGGGCGCTCACCTTCGTCGTCGGCGTCGTGATCGCGGCCGTACCGTTCTTCGTGACGCTCTGGCGCGAGAAGCGCGAGAAGCCCGGTGAGACCCTGCCGCTGGTCACCTTCGGCGCGTTCATCACGGGCATCATCGCCGTCGAGGCACTGTTAGGCGGCGTCGTCGCCTTCGGCGGCGCGCTGCTCTGGCGACTCGAGATCCTGACCTTCGATCCGGCGGCCTACCGCATGTGGTTCTGGATCGTCGGCCACGGCACCCAGCAGATCAACCTCGTCGCGATGATCGTCGTCTGGTACTTCCTGACGCACGTCGTCGGCGGCGCGGAGGTCGTCAGCGAGAAGGTCTCGCGGACGGCGTTCATCCTCTACCTCTTTTTCATCAACATGGGCGCGGCCCACCACCTGCTGGTCGACCCGGGCATCTCGACCGGCTGGCGCATCTGGAACACCTCCTACGCGTTCTACGGCGCAACCTTGGCGAGCCTGATCCACGCCTTCGCCATTCCGGCAGGCATCGAAGCCGGGCGACGCAAACGCGGGAAAGGCGGCGGCCTGTTCGGCTGGCTCACCTCCGCGCCCTGGCAGAACCCGATGTTCGCCGCGCCCGTGATCGCGATCATCCTCTTCGGCTTCCTCGGCGGCATCACCGGGGTACTCATGGGACAGCTCCAGCTCAACATGGCCTGGCACAACACGTTCGCGACCGTCGGCCACTTCCACTCGACGGTCGTGCTCGGGACGACGATCACGTTCATGGCCGTCGTCTACTTCGTCATCCGGACGATGTTCATGCGCCGGTTCGTCTCGAACCGCCTCGCCAGCCTCCAGCCGTTCCTCTACGGCGGCGCGATGGGGCTGACAGCGCTGATGATGATGTACGTCGGCATCCTCTACGGCGTCCCCCGCCGGACGCCCGAGGTCGTCGCGAACATCCCGGGGACGGACTTCAGCCTCTCGGCTGCCGAGCCGCTGTTCGTCGTCTTCGGTCTCGCCGCCTTCGTCGCCATCGCGGGCGGGGCGCTGTTCGTCGTCCTCGCCGTCGGCTCGCTGCTGTTCGGCGAACGTATCGAACCGGGGCGCGTCGACGACTCGCTGCTCGCCGACGGTGGCGACGCGAGCCTCGGCTTCGCAGACGGCACGGAGCTGACTACCCGCGAGAGCATCGACCTCTCACAGGACCCGGACGACCCCGTCCACGCCTACGAGATGCGGGGGACGTTCGTGCTCTGTCTGCTGTTCCTGGCCGCGTTCGTCATCACCTACATCCTGAACTGGTACCTGATCACCCAGCTCTGGCAGATCGGTGCGTAGACCGATCTCCAGCCGGCCACACTCGAGCGGCCACACTCACGACCCGGACCCTGAACCAGCCATGACCAACAGCTCGGACACACCACCCCCGTCGGTACGTTCGTACGGCAGACGACTCCTCAGACAGGCCTGGCGAGACACGCTCAGCGTCTACTACGCCAACACGCCCATCTGGCGGACCCTGAAGAGCGGGGGGCTGCTCGTCTTCGGCTTCTTCTGCTGGTCGGCGGCGAGCCTGTTGCTCTCGTACCGGCCGGACTGGACGGTCCTCTGGTACGTCGCCGCCTACGGCTTCCTCCTCATCGTCTGGGGACCGCTGACGCACGCCGTGATCGTCCCGCTGGTGATCCGGTTGCGCCGAACCGGCGAGCACCCGCTCACGCGAGCGTTCACGCGACACGCCTCGAAGCTCAACCTCACGGTGTTTCTCGCCATCGTGCTCGTCCTCGGGACGTTCCCCGTCGCACCCATGACACTCGACTTCCAGTCCGGGCTGACCGGCGACTCGAGCCCGGACGTCGATCCCGACCTGCTGTGTACGGTCTCGGACGATCTCATCACGTGTCACCTCTCGTCCGACGAGGGCATCGACCACATCGTCGTCACGAGTGGCGGCTCGCACCTGGAAGTCGTCGACGACCCACCCTTCGCCTTCGAGATACGGGTCGACGACCTCGAGACGGTCGTCGGCCAGCAACGCTTCGACGTCGAACTGCGCGACGAGGACGGCGACCGCCTCCGCCGGTACACCAGAAACGCCGACGCGATCGGCACGTCCTGAGCACCGATGACCCAGACCACGATCCTCCTCGCCGACCAGGGACCGACCGTCTCGAGTACGATCGCTGCGATAGCGACCGCCCACGACCACTCGGCGACGTCCCCCGTGAGCGACAACGTCGACCTCCTGGTGATCGGTCTCGTCGGTCTCCTCGCGGGCGTTCACTGCCTCGGCATGTGTGGACCGCTCGTGACGGCGTACGCGGACCGGATCGGCGCCGCGCAGTCGACGGCCCACCGCGAGACGCTGACGCTCTACGAGGTCCGCCAGCACGGCCTGTTCAACCTCGGACGGACCGTCAGCTACGCGCTGCTCGGGGGGCTGTTCGGCGCACTCGGCGCGCTGGCGTTCACCACCGTCGACGCCGTCTCGGTGGCAGGCAACGGCGTCAGAGGCGGGGTCGGGATCCTCGTCGGCATCGCCATCATCTCGAGCGGTCTCTACTACGTCCGTGGGCGGCCGGGTCTGCCCCACGGGATTCCCCTGTTCGGGCCGCTGTTCTCCCGGCTCTCGATGGCCGTCGTGAGCCGCGTCGACCGGCTCGCGACCTCGCCCGGCATCGTCGGCCTGGGGGCGATCCACGGCCTGTTCCCCTGTCCGATCATCTACCCCGCCTACCTCTACGCGTTCGCCCTCGGCTCACCGAGCAGAGGTGCGCTCTCGCTCGCCGTCCTCGGTCTCGGGACGGTGCCGACGCTCTTTCTCTACGGGACGCTCCTCGGCTCGCTCAGCAATACGAACCGCGTCAGGCTCCACCGGTCTCTCGGCGTCGCGTTCGTCCTCCTCGGCTACATCCCCCTCCAGCACGGCCTGCTGCTCTACGGCATCCACCTCCCGCACCCACCGATTCCGTTCTACCAGCCGCTGTAGTGCGGTGGCACGCCTGGACGGATGCGTGAACTCGAGTGGGCGTCTCCGGTCTTCGTTCGTCGGCCGTCGCTCGAGGATGGCGGATTCGTGATCTTCCCATCACCTGCCGGGAACGTGCTGAATATCGCGTGCGTCTCCCACCGCCGGTGAGTTCGGTTACGTGACCCTCCGAGACGGTGGACTCGAGCGTCGACCCCTGCGCGGAGTTCGGAACCAACCGATCGGTGTCGGGTTCTGCATATCGCGGAAATCATCTCGAAGCACGACGCCCGAGGACGAACACGAGCAGAGCGATGAGGATGGCCCCGAAGGCGGTGTTGAGTGTCGCAATCGCTTGTCCCCAGCCGAGTGGCTCGTAATCGCCCATCCCCAGTGTGGTGAACGTGAGTGTGCTGAAATACAGCGATTCCAGGAACAACGCCGGCTCTTCAGCGATTCGGCTGTACGTGATTGGCTCCTCACCGACTGGTCTCAGCCACTCGCTCAGCGGATAGGTGAGTGCCATCGCAACGATGAACCCACCACTCCAGGCGATAATCCGCCAGGGGCTTTCCCCGTACAGCAGTGTCATGCGGGCCGTCTTCGCGCGGGCGTAGCGCAGTCCAGCGATCGACCGTACTTCGAGTGAGTGGAGCATCGATCGGGGAGATGATTGTAAATTGAGATTTTCCGAACCGTCTTCAGACTCCCCTCCGGTACTCCCGTCGCTGTCTCGTCGAGACCCGTTCAGGAGTGCCCTTTTGTACGAGTCCTTTTGAATATCCTGACGGCGGACGAAACACTGTGACTGTAAGCGCGTCTGCGCTGCCCTGCTCGCCAGTTCTTCGAGCGCCTGATAGACACTTTTGGCCTTGTCTTCGTTCGTTTCGTCGCTCTCACCAGAGTAGTTCGGGTCGTACACACAGCAGGATTTCGAGAAGATCGCAGCAAGTGTATGAGGTGAGTGTACACCATCATCGACTGGTGGTCCCAGGAACTCTGTCTCTGCGTCGATTCGAACGTCTCCGAGAAGGCTCCCGTAAAGCTTCGCGCCTCGGAGGCTACTCCCAAAAAGCGTCGCACGGCTCAGTACTGCTTCCTCGAGGTTCGCATTGTGAACGGTCGCGTTCCTCAAATTCGCTCCCGAGAGGTCCGCCCCCACGAGGACCGCATCCGAGAGGTCTGCCCCCAGAAGAACTGCACCCGAGAGATCAGCCCCCACGAGAAATGCATCCGAGAGGTCTGCCCCCGTGAGAATCGCGTTCGAGAGGTCAGCCTCTGTGAGAGATGCGTCTGAGAGGTCCGCCCCCACGAGGAACGTCTCTGAGAGGTCGGCTTCACTGAGGTACGCGCCTGAGAGGTCGGCTTCCCTGAGGTGCGCATCCGAGAGGTCGGTCTCACTGAGGTCCGCCTCCGAGAAGTCGACCTCACTGAGGTACGCCTCTGAGAGGTTGCTCTCCCTGAGGTTCGCACCCGAGAGGTCGGTCTCTCTGAGGTCCGCCTCCGAGAAGGTGGCTCTCCGGAGGGTTGCCTTCGAGAGGTCGCCATCACGCAGCGTGACCTTCTCGAAGCCGATGTTGTTCGCCATTTTCACCCCCGATAACTGTGCCCCATCGAGGGCTTCTGTCCGCACGTTACCATCGAATGGGGTCGTAATCGACGTCTGCTCTCGGACTTCAGGTGACGCCCTCGTTTCTCGTAGATCCTCGACGGATTTCGTAACCTGCTCCGGGTCTGCGTGCCAGACACAGTGGTCCGACCCGTCCACGGCTTCGCGCCAGCAACAGTTCTGATACCGCGGGTGGTCATCGAGTTCGTGCTCTTCGGGCCACGTGTATCCGCACCGTCCCGATGGCGGCCTACTCATACCCTCTGCTCTCAGTTCTGATATACAATTCTTCCTCTCAACCGTCCGCTGGTCGGACGTCGAGACCGATCTCGAGGACACCTTTCAGCGAGCCTGTAACGAAGATAACTCTCCACTGATGAGTTGAGAGATGTATTGATAGCCCAACACGAGTGTCAGAACATGGCTGCCGGAGTCGACTATGGCCTGACAATACCCCCATCGACGGGAGCGTACGATCCATATACACTGATGGTGAACTATTACTCATCTGACGCCCAAGCGGAACGGATGACCGACCAGACCCGTGAGTGGCCTGTTGACATCGATGGAGCGGAGCGCGTTCGTCACGTTGCGCAGACACAGACGACCCCCCGAGACGCGGAGTGGATCGCCGAGGAGGCGGACGTTTCGACGGATACGGCTGTGAAGTGTCTCACCTGGTTAGTCGACCAGTGGGACCTCGAGGTTGTAGAGACGACCGAAGGGACGTGCTACAAGCTCGACGGCGTCACGCACTTCCTTCGTACGGTTCGTTCACTCGCTGAAGAACACCCCGTCGAGGACCTCATCGAGGGGATCGGAGCGCTCAGCGACGAAATCGACGCGTGGAAAACCACGTACGAGGTCGACTCGCTCGAAGACCTCCGCCGGAGTACCGACAGCGACGAGTTCTCGGCCGAAGAACGTCGAGAGCGACTCGAGAGTGTCGGTGAGTGGGAGCACTTCGTCCAGCTTCGTGAGGCACACCAGATTGCCATCAGTCTCCAGACTTCGTTAGCCAGACTGCATACTGAACTCCACATCGAGGTCCAGGGGTCGAATTTCCTGCCACAGGACGGGTGAGGTGTCGAGAGATCGCCGAGAACAGGCGTCTCACGACGAGACCGGAGGGAACCTGTAGTGAACAGTTCTCCCGCCAGCGTTCTACTGTTCGTGTACGCGGGAACGCGCCCGCGTTCGTCCCGCCCGCGGCGGACACCTCGTGTGTCGTCTCCGTCCGATGCCGCGCTCGAGTCCACCGCCATCGAACGACTTCCTCGAGTCCGTCCGCTCACTCCTCGAGAACCGGCCGCGAGGAGTTCACCACGACGAGCAGGCTGCTCGTGGCCATCGCCACGGCGGCGAACAGGGGGTTGATCAGCCCCAGCGCCGCGAGCGGGATCGCGATGGCGTTGTACAGCAGCGCCCAGCCGACGTTCTCGCGGATGCGCCGCCGGGTGCCCCGCGCCAGTGCGAACACCGGGGGGACCTCGCGGAGGTCGCCGCTCGAGAGGACCACGTCGGCCGCGTCGGCCGCTCGAGCGGTGCCTCCACCCATGGCGATGCCGAGGTCGGCCGCCGCCAGTGCGGGCGCGTCGTTCGTCCCGTCGCCGACCATGGCGACGATGCCCTCTCCTCCGAGGCGGCGGACCGTCTCCGCTTTGCCGCCCGGAGGCACGCCCGCGAAGACCCGGTCGACGGCCGGGTGAGCGCGAACCGCGGCGGTCGCCGACTCGTCGTCACCGGTCAGGATGACGACCTCGAAGTCGGCGACCTCGTCGAGGACGGCCCGCCACTCGGCGCGCACCCGGTCGCCGACGACGATTACCGCACGCGCCCGCCCGCCGTAGCCGACGACGACGGGGAGTCTGCCCGCCGCTCGAGCCGTCGACACCGCCGACTCGAGGTCCTCGCCGAGTGGTCCGGCCATCCGCTCGACCAGTCCGGGCGTGCCGACGACGACGGCGGTCCCGTCGACGCGGCCGCTGACACCCTCGCCGGGGTGGCGCTCGAAGGCCGACGCGCTCGAGTGCTCGGTGGCCGGTTCGCCGTCGACTCGAGCGCGTGTGCTCGCGTGCGCTTCGCCGCCATCCGCCCGTACCGGGACCGCCTCGTCGGCGGCGTTCGTGATCGCCCGGGCGACCGGGTGTTCGGAGAAGCGCTCGACGGCGCTCGCCAGGGAGAGTGCGTCCGGGTCGCCGTGGAGTTCGAGGACGTGCATGTCGCCCTCGGTGATCGTCCCCGTTTTGTCGAAGACGAGCGTCTCGACGGCCGGAGCGGCCTCGAAGACGGCGGCGTTCGTGACGACGATGCCGCGCTCGAGGGCGTCACGGAGACCCGACGCGATGGCGAGCGGGGTCGCGAGTCCCATCGCACAGGGACAGGAGACGACGAGGACGGTGAGTCCAGAGAGCAGCGCCGAGGCGGGTGGTGTCCCCGTCGCGAGTCGGTATCCCGTGACGACGGTCGCGAGCACGAGGACGAACGGGACGAAGACGGTCGCCAGTCGGTCGGCGAAGCGCTGGACGCCGGGTGTCGAACTCTGGATCTCCCACAGCATCGCGGCGATCCGGTCGACCGTGCTCTCGACCGGGTCGCCGACGGTGACGACGAGCGGGGCGTCGGTGACGACCGCGCCGCCGATGACCTCGTCACCGGGTCCCTTGGTTACCGGGACCGACTCGCCGGTCAGGACCGACTCGTCGACGGCCGCCACGCCGTCGTCTACGCGTCCGTCGACGGGGAGTCGGTCACCCGGACGGACGAGCAAGCGGTCACCGCCCGCGAGGTCGGCGAGCGGAACCGTCTCGGTTCGGCCCTCACGGAGGCGCGTCGCTTCGTGGCACTGTGCGTCGGTTACGCTCGAGAGGAGGTCGGTCGCGCGGTGTTTGACCCGGCGTTCGGCGTACGAACCGAGGCTCACGACCATGATCACGGCGACCGAGACGTCGTAGTAGAGGTGGGTACTGCCCATCGTGAGTGCGACCGTGCTGTAGGCGTACGCCGAGAGCGCGGCGATGGAGACGAGCAGGTCGACGTTCGGCTGTCCGACGCGGAGGCTCACGTACGCCCCTCTGAGCGTGGGATAACCCGTGTAGAACAGGACGATGGTGGTCAGGACGGCGATGACGAGCATCGGAAAGTAGAGACCGACGGGGGTGTTCGAGTCGACGGTCAGAATCCCCGTCTCGATGCCGACGTAGCTCGGATACAGGTAGAAGAGGTACCAGGGCATGATCAACATCGCACAGAAACCGCCGATCAACAGCCGTTGCATCCGGTCGTCCGCCCGGCGGTACTCGTCGTGGTCGTCGTCCGGGAACCGGACCTCGTAGCCGAACCCGGAGAGACGCTCCGGGAGTGCCTCGAGTGACACGCGCTCGGGATCGTAGACGACCCTGGCGGTCTCCGTCGCGTAACTCGCCTCGAGTGAGCGAACGCCCGTCTCGCGTTCGGCGAGCAGCGCGACGAACCCCTCACACGTCGAACAGTGCATGCCGTCGACGACCAGAAACGCCTCCACGTAGCCGTCGGGAACCTCGCGGGTGGGCGACTCGCTCGCCCGCTCGCGGACGGCGTCGCGGCCGACCCCGTCGAGTTCCTCGAGCGAGCGTGCGACCTCGAGACAGCCGCGACAGCAGAACGACCCCTCCAGGTCCGCCTCGGTCAGCGGCGGTCCCGACACCGGCAGATCACAGAGTGAACAGATCGTCATACCCTCGTCTCGATGGTCACCTCGTGCGCGCGTAGGGGTGGTGCCGAAGGTGTTCGCCTCGGTGGCTGGACGTGGGAGGGAGCGACGCCTCACCCGGTCGCGTGGGAGCCGCACTGTGGCGGCCGGTGGCAAGAACTGCTGGTTCCGGTGACGGGCGGCGGCTCGAGCCACGGCCGGTCGACGGCGCTCGAGTCGTGCGGTTTTCCGCTCGAGGCGTATATAAAGACCAGTCGTATGGCGGGATACCTGTCAGTCTTCGA
Source organism: Natronobiforma cellulositropha (assembly GCF_025629245.1). Taxonomy (GTDB): domain Archaea; phylum Halobacteriota; class Halobacteria; order Halobacteriales; family Natrialbaceae; genus Natronobiforma; species Natronobiforma cellulositropha. The sequence continues at coordinate 426,667 of NZ_JANZXN010000015.1, read as the reverse complement.
TACTAGGCAGTCGCTACCGCTCTCCCGGAGCAGGGGAACGGTTTGCTCACAGAGGAAGGCGAAAGGTATCTGCTTCCAAAGAAGTCGGTGGAGATGAACACTGTGGACCCCCGGACGACGGCCGAGCGACCGGACACACGACCGACCGGCGGCGCGACGACCCAGCAGGGGAACGTGCCGCCGCGGGGACTGGCTCGAGGGGCGCACGGCCCACGGAGGCGTCGATGGGACTGAGCGCTCCCGTCGTCGTCTCACCCGAGTGGCTGGAGGCGCGACTCGAGTCGGTCACGCCGGTCGACGTGCGCCCGGAGCGGGCGTACGCCGACCTGGGTCACGTCCCTGGAGCGGTGAACGTCCCCGCCGAGCGGTTTCGAGAGCCCGGACGCGTCGCCGCCGGGACGCTGCCCGACTGGGAGACGTTTTCGGGCCTGCTCGAGCGGGCGGGGATCGGTCCCGACGACGCGCTCGTCGCCTACGACGACGAGGGCGGCCCGCTCGCCGCACGGCTGTTGCTCACCGCGGCCACGTTCGGCCACCGGGGACCGCTCTACCTGCTCGACGGCGGTCTCGACGGCTGGCGAGCGAGCTACCCACTCTCGAGTGATCCGCCAGCGCTCGAACCGACGAGCTACGAGGTCGAGCCACCGGCGGACTCGCCGTTGGTCGGCCGGGAAGCGGTCGAAGCGGCGGTCGACACCGACACCGTCATCGTCGACACGCGGACGCGAGCGGAGTTCGAGGCGTCCCACGTCCCCTCCGCGGTCGGTCTCGACTGGGAGGCGCTGCTCGACGAGGAGGGGTGGCTGAAGCCGCGAGCGGACCTCGAGCACCTGCTCGAGTCGCGCGGACTCGTCCCCGACCGGCGGGTCATCCTCTACTGTAACACGGCGCGGCGGCTGAGCCACACGTTCGTCGTCCTCGCCCACCTCGGCTTCGACGACCTCGCCTACTACGAAGGCAGTCTGACCGACTGGGTCAGAGCGCGCGCCCCGGCGTGGGACCCGCTCGAGCTGGCGGGGCAGGTTCGAGCCCACGCCGACGACGGCATCGAGGGGCTGGTCGACGCCTGCGGCGACGACGTACTCAGCCGGCTGAAGCTCGTCGGGCTCTACCACCAGAAACAGCCGGGCTACTTCATGCTCCGGACGAAGGTGCCCGGCGGCATCCTGACGAGCGAGCAGGCGCGCGTGATCGGACGCGTCGCCAGCGAGTTCGCCTGCGCGCCCGAGCGCTACGGTGCGAGCCGGCAGAATCCGATCTTTGGCGACGCCTACCTCGACCTCACCACCCGCCAGGACGTCCAGATGCACTGGATCCGACTCGGGGACGTCCCCGAGATCTGGGACCGGTACGAGGCGGTCGGGCTGACGACGCTGCAGGCGTGTGGCAACTCGGTTCGCAACGTCGTCAGCTGTCCCGCGGCCGGTCTCGACCCCGAGGAGACGCTCGACGTTCGCCCGCAGGTCGAGACCATCTCCGAGCGCTTCCTCGGCGACCCCGTCTACGGCAACCTCCCCCGGAAGCTCAAGGTGAGCGTCACCGGCTGTCACGAGAACTGCGCGCGCGCCCAGATCAACGACCTGGCGTTCACCCCGGCCGTCGACGGCGACCGACGCGGGTTCGCCGTCCACGTCGGCGGCGGTCTCTCCGACGGGCCGCGGCTGGCGAGCGACCTCGGCGTGTTCGTCGAACCCGAGCAGGTGCCAGCGGTGGTCGCCGCGACCGCCGAGGTGTTCAAAACCTACGGCAGCTACCTCGACACGGCGGTCAACCGCCTGCGGTACCTCGTCGAGGAACTGGGCGTCGAGCGCTTCCGCGAGGAACTCGAGCGTGCCGTCCCGTTCTCGTTCGACCCCGCTGGAGAGGCGGTCACGACCAGCTACCGGGGCGACCACGTCGGCGTCCACGACCAGGCCGACGGCCGCCACTACGTCGGACTGGCGGTTCCCGTCGGCCGACTGGCTGGCCGCGAGTTCGCGACGCTCGCCGACCTCGCCGACGCCTACGGTGCGGGCGAACTCCGACTCACGCCGAATCAGAACGCCCTGCTCCCCCACGTCGGGGCGGCCGACCTCGAGCCGCTGCTCGCGGAGCCGCTGCTCGAGCGCTACTCGCCGACGCCGGGACCGTTCACACGCGGCATCGTCACCTGTACGGGCCACGAGTTCTGCAGCTACGGCGTGATCGAGACGAAGAACCGGGCGGTCGGCTGGGCGCGCTCGCTCGACGCGTGGGCCGAGCGCTGCGGACTCGACGAACGCGAGGTGATCCGCCTGCACCTCTCGGGCTGTTCGGCCTCCTGTGCCCAGCCCCAGCTCGGCGACGTCGGTCTCCGAGGCGAGATCTACCGCGACGACCACCGGACGACGGCGGCGGTCGACGTCGGTCTCGGCGGTGACCTCGGTGCAGGACGGTTCGCCGACTGGATCGCCGGGCGGGTGCCAGCGGAGGCGGCACCCGAGGGGATCGGACGGCTCGTCCTCGCCTACGAGGCGGAGCGTCTCGCCGACGAGCGCTTCAGCGAGTGGGTCGACCGCGTGCCGAACGACAGACTGCGCGGACTGCTCGAGGGATACGGGGACGCCCCCGAGTCCTCGACGGCGGAGGTGCGCTGATGTCCGAAGACCGCTCGAAGCGAGCGGACGAGCCACGGCTACCTGGCGTCGGCGGCGATCCGCGTGAGTCGGTCGGTCCCGTCAGCGACCCCGACGGGAAGACCTGGTTCCGCGACCTCGACGAGGCGGTCGTCGAGACGGACCGGTGTATCCAGTGTGGCACCTGTGTCGCCGCCTGTCCCTCCGACTCGATCGGGATCGAGGAGGCGACCGGCCGCCCGACGCTCGTCAGGATGTGTACCGGCTGTTCGCGCTGCTGGGACTTTTGTCCCCGCAGCGGGCTCCGGTACGAGCGGATCGTCGACCTCGTCGCCCGCGACGCCGGTCTCCCCAGACACGGCAGGAACGAGGGGGCCGACGGGGCCGACGACTCCATCATCGTCGGTGAACCCTACGCCGCCCGCGCTCGCGACCGCAGCGAGCACGCCGCGGGCCAGGACGGCGGTGCCGTCACGGCGCTGCTCGCCGAACTGCTCGAGAGTGGCGCACTCGACGGCGCGCTCGTCGCCCGCGAGCGGGCGGACGAACCGCTCCGCGGCGAGGCGTTCCTCGCGACCAGCAGGGCGGACCTGCGCGAGGCGGCGGGCAGCGTCTACACCCAGACGATGCAACTCGGCCGTCTCGAGGAGACGCTCGAGGAAGCGGGTCTCGACGCGTCGGATGCCCGAATCGCGCTCGTCGGAACGCCCTGCGTGATCGAAGGAGCGGCCGCACTCGAGCGCTACGACTGGGCGGGCGAGAGCGAGCCGATCGCACTGACGGTCGCGCTGATGTGCACGCGGAGTTTCGAACACGAGCGCCTCCAGCAGGCGGTCGAGTCCCACGGCGTCGACCCCGCCGCGGTCGAGAAACTCGACGTGGATGCGGGCGTCCTCTACGCCGTCGACGCCGACGGCGAGGTCGTACTCGAGGAGCCGATCGGCTCGTTCGACACCGCCGCGCTGCGTGGCTGTCTCGAGTGTAGCGACTTCGTCGGCGGCGCGGCCGACATCAGCGCGGGCAGCGTCGGGAGCGGCGAGGGTTCGACGACGCTAGTGGTCCGAACCGAGCGCGGCCGACGGGCGTTCGAGCGCGCGAGTGCCGGTCTCGAGACGGCCGCGCTCGCGGAGACCGGCGCGCTCGAACGCATCGCCGACTGGAACCAGCGACGTGCGCTCGAGGCGTTACCCCGACGGTTCGAGCCGCGAGGCTCGGTCGGGATCACGTACGAGCAACACCGGGCGGCCTACGACGGCACCGACCGGGAGCCGGAGGCGCTCAATCCGGCCCGGGTCCACCAGTACGAAGAGTGGTGTTGAGCGGCCGGCCGCTCAGTAGGTCACCAGCGCGTCGAGGAGTTTTCGCTGGGCGGCCGCGAGGTGTTCGCTGAACGTCGAGCGCGAGATGCCGAGTGCTGCGGCGACCTCGCCTGCGTTCGCGCCTTTCGGGTACTCGAAGTAGCCCATCTCGTGGGCGGTCTCGAGCACCTCGCGCTGGCGGTCGGTCAGCCAGCGCCGGTCGATCAGGAGGAGGTCGCCGTCGGCGTCGCCGCCGGACTGGATCAGCTGGCGGACCCGTACCGTCCCGAACGCCTCGCGCAGGTCGCGGACGAGCGCCGAGAGTTCGGCGACGTCGGTTGCGTAACACGAGACGATCAGCGCGCCCTCGCTCGCGCGGACGTCCGAGACCGGCCAGCCGAAGCGCTCGATGCAGGTACAGACGCAGTCGTCGTCGGGATCACGCGAGAAGCGGTAGACGGTGTGTGCGTCGAGGTCGAACACCGGCTCACAGCCGAGGTCCGCCGGGAGCGACTCCTCGGCTCCGCGCTCGAGGGCGAACTCCTCGACGAAGCGGCCGTCGGCGTCGGTTCCGGCGGTGCGGGTGACGCCCTCGACGGTGGTGTCACCGGCTGCCGTGGCCATCGCGACCGGGCAGTCACCCGGCGACTCGATCTCGATCTCCGCCCGGATCGCCCCGGTCATCGCACACCACCGCCGTCCGTGTGCCGGATCACGTCCAGGGTGAGCGCCTGCACTCGAGTCTGTACCTCGTGGGTTCTCGTGGTCGGTGCAATCGGAAATGTGTGTGTCGGGAGCATGGTGTTGGGACGGGTCAGTCGGCGTCTGCGGCCGTCGGTTCGGGAGCGGGGGCGTCGGTCTCCTCCCAGGGGAGCGGGCCGTCGTAGTCGGGTGGGACGTACGGACAGAGCGGGTCGCTCTCGAGCGGGTCGCCGGTGTAGGCGTAGGCGCGCGAGCGGCTGCCGCCGCAGACGGCGCGGTAGGGACAGTGGCCACACTTCCCGCGGAGGCGCTCGCGCTCGCGCAGGGCGCGAAAGAGCGGTGACTCCCGGTAGCAGTCGGTGATCGGCGTCTCGCGGACGGAGCCCGCCGACTCGGGGAGGAAGCCGGAGGGGTAGACCTCGCCGGTGTGGCAGACGAACGCGAAGCCGTCACCGGCGAGGATACCGCCGCGGCGGCGAACACCCGCTGGGGGACGCTCTGGACTCTCGCTGCCGCGAGCGTCCCGAGGGGTCTCGGCCTGCGCCGCTCGCTCGAGGACCACCCGGCGGTAGTGGGGCGCTTCGGTGGTCTTCACGCCGAAGGGGTCGGTCTCGGCCACCTCGGCGAGCCAGGCCATCACGCGCTCGGCCTCGTCGGGCGTGACGGGGTCGAGCAGCCGCCCGCGGCCGACGGGGACGAGGAAGAAGACGCTCCAGAGGACGGTCTCGAGGTCGCGAACGAGTCGCCTGACCGCGGGCAGGTCGTCGACGGTCGCCCGGCAGACGGTCGTGTTCACCTGGACGGAGAGCCCGGCGGCCTGTGCGTCCTCGATGGCGCGAACCGTCGCCTCGAAGCTCCCATCTTCGCCGCGAAAGCGGTCGTGGGTCGCGGCCGACGCGCCGTCGAGGCTGAAGGCGACCCGCCGGAGACCGGCGTCGGCGAGCGCCGCGAGTCGGTCGGCGCTCAGTGAGTCGGTGCCGCTGGGAGTGATCGTCATCCGCAGGCCGAGGTCGGTGCCGTAGCCGACCAGTTCCTCGACGTCGTCACGGACGAGCGGGTCGCCTCCCGAGAGGACGACGAGCTGGCCCTCGCCGAACTCGCGGAGGTCCTCGAGCAGGGCCCGCCCCTCGGCCGTGGTCAGTTCGTCGGGGTGGCGCTGCGCTCTGGCGTCGGCCCGGCAGTGCTCGCAAGCGAGCGCACAGGCCTGTGTCAGCTCCCAGATACAGACGAGCGGAGCCGTCGCGGTGTCGAGGTGACCGGGCGGTGAGGACATCGTCGTCGTCCCGTCGGCGCTCGAGGACAATGACGCTCCGGCGTCGTTCCCGTGTCGCGGGAACCGGCCCGAATACGTTCACCACGAGAGCGATGGCTCGCGGTGGCGAAGCGGCCGACGAGACCTATGCACGAGCGTCCCCCCTCGAGCGGAGCGCGGGCGCGAGCGACGACGCACCCACAGTGGGAAGTGTTCGTTCGCGAGCGCCGAGACGGCCCGCTCGCCCACGCCGGGAGCGTGAGCGCGGCGAACGGCGAGGAAGCGCTGGCGTACGCCACGGAGCTGTTCGAGTGGTGTGCGCTCGACCTGTGGGTGTGTCCGGCCGCCGCACTCGAGCGCGCGTCGGCGCGCCCGCTCTCGATACGCGCGGTGACGAGCGACGAGCGAGACGACACGCCGACATCCACGGCCCGGCCGAGCCGCGACTCGAGCGAGGTGTCGGAGCCGTGATCTCGATCAGCAGGCTCCTCTGTGACCTCGACGCCGCCGGTGACGGGCTCCGCTACGACGCGGGGGCGGATTCGAGTGTCCCACAGATCGCAGCCGAGAAGCAGCGTCGCCCGGTCGTCGTCTGGAACGCGACCCGGCGGTGTAACCTCGCGTGCACCCACTGTTACGCCGCGGCACAGACCGAACCCGCACCGGGTGAGTTCACAACCGCCGAAGCGCGCGCCTTTCTCGAGCAACTGGCCGCCTACGACGTGCCCATCGTCCTCTTCTCGGGTGGAGAGCCGCTCGTCCGTGGGGACGTCGTCGACCTCGTCGCCTACGCCGCCGACCTCGGTCTCCGGCCGGTGCTCTCGACGAACGGGACGTTGCTCACCCGCGAGCGGGCCGTCGCCCTGCGCGAGGCCGGACTCGAGTACGCGGGCGTCTCCGTCGACGGGCTGGCCGAGCGAAACGACGCCTTCCGGGGACGCGATGGCGCGTTCGACGCGGCGGTCCGAGGGATCGAAACCTGTCTCGAGGTCGGGCTGAAGACCGGCTTGCGTTACACCATCACCCGGGCGAACGCGCCCGACCTGGAGGACGTCGTCGACCTGCTCGTCGACGTTGGCGTCGACCGCTTCTGTTTCTACCACCTCGACTACGGCGGGCGCGGCCGCGACATCGTCGACCTCGACCTCACCCCGGACGAGAAGCGCGCCGCGGTCGAACGCCTCTGTGACCTCACTCTCGAGTACCACGACCGGGGCGCGGAGATCGAGACGTTGCTCGTCGGCAACTACGCCGACGCCGGCTTCCTCGTCGAGTACGCCCGCGAGCGGTTCGGTCCCGAGCGGGCGGCACGAGTCTCCGAGTACCTCGCACGGAACGGCGGCGACCCGACCGGCGAACGCATCGCGGACGTCGACTACGAGGGCAACGTCCACCCCACACAGTTCTGGCAGGAGTACAGCCTGGGGAACGTCCGCGACCGCCCGTTCGGCGAGATCTGGGACGACGAGTCGAACCCCCTGCTCGCCGCACTCAGAACGCGCGAGGAACGCCTCACCGGCCGCTGTCGCGACTGTCGGTACCGGCCGATCTGTCGCGGTGGCTCGAGGCTGCGCGCGCTGACGGCGACCGGTGACCTCTTCGGGCCCGACCCGCAGTGTTACCTCCGGGCGGACGAACGCCGCGGGGAGCGGCCGGTGGCCGACACACACGTGGACACAGCACGCAGCGAACGGGTTCGCAACCAGTGAGACGGTAGCAGGTCCCGTCTCTCGAGACATGCACACGCTTCCAGGTGGCTCACACACCGGCCACCGGCCGCCGATGGCGATTCCGCTCCGGCACGTGGTCGTCGCGTTCGTCTTTCTGTTAGCTGGACTGGGGTTGAGCCTGGTCTCTGTGGCCGTCGGCCTGCCGGGGCTACAGCGCGTCGCGCTCTTTCACACGTTCCTCCTCGGCTGGGTCTGCGTGACGATCATGGGGGCGATGACCCAGTTCGTCCCCGTCTGGTCCGGCCAGTCGATCCACTCGCGCCGGCTCGCAGTCGCACAGCTGTGGCTCGTCACCGGCGGTCTGGTCGGCTTCGTCGCCGCGGCACTCCTCGGCTCGCTGCTCGCTCTGGCCATCTTCGCGACGGTCGTCCTCGCCGGACTCTGGACGTTCGTCTACAACGTCGGCCGGACGCTCGCACCCGCGCGGCCGTTCGACGTCACCGAACGCCACTTCGCGCTCGCGCTCTGTTCGTTCGCCCTGCTCGCACCGCTGGGCTGGCTGCTCGCACTCGACTTCTCGCTCGCGCCCTTCGACCACCTCCCCGTCACGCGAGCGAACGTCCTCTTCGTCCACGTGACGCTCGCGCTGTTCGGAGCCGTCCTCCCCACCATCGTCGGCGCGCTCGCTCAGCTCTCGAAGATGTTCACCCAGCCACCCCCGAGTTCGCTCGAGACTCCCCTGTTCCGCCTCGAGACGGTCGCCCTCGGCTCCGGCGTCGGACTGTTCGCGCTCGGGCGCGGACTCGAGGCGGCCACCCTCGCCCGCCTCGGCGCGGGCCTGGTGCTGGTCGCACTCCTCGCCGCGACGGCCGTGCTCGTGCGGAACCTCGTCCGTGCGAGCGCCGCCTCGAGCCCGATGACGCGGCGCTACTGGGTCGTGGCCTGCTCGTTGGCGCTCTGGGGCGTCCTCACCGCGGTCGCGTGGGCCGAGTCACCGCTCGAGTACGGGACCCTCGCCGGCCACGAGGGGGCGAGACCGCTGCTGTTCGTCGGCGTCTTCGGCTTCGTCGTCGTCGGAACGCTCTACCACATCGTCCCCTTCATCGTCTGGCACGAGCGCTACAGCGACCGCCTCGGTCTCGAGCCCGTCCCGATGATCGACGACCTCTACTCGAGCCGACTCGAGCGGGCCGAGTACGTCGCGAGCGTGGCAGGGCTGGGCGCGCTGGCCGCTGGCAGCCTCTTCTCGCTGCCCGAGAGCGTGAGCGCGCTCGGACTCGGGCTGTTCGCCCTCGGTGCGACGGTGTTCGTCTGCAACGCCGTCGGAACGATCCACCGCCACAGTCCCGGGGGCGTCCGTGGCCTCTTCCTCGGTAGCGGCGACGAGACGGGGGCTGGCGAGCGCACGGAGGACGCGCTCGAGACCTCGTAGCCGGGAGCGAAGTGTGCTCGAGCGAGCCGTTCAGAAGAGCGACCGTCTCTGCCGGTCGACCGTGCCCGTCTCGAGGAACGCCGCCTCGAGTGTGTCGAGTTCAGCCGCGATGGCGTCCGCCTGGTAGTGGTCGGGGCTGACGCGGACGCGCACCAGGTCGTAGTCGTGGTCGTCACCCAGGCCGTTCCAGGCGCGAAACGACCCCTTCACTAGCGTCTCCGCCTGCGGACAGAAGGCCGTCGTCGGGGTGAACACCGCCCGGAGTACCGCCGGGTCGCCGGCGTCGACGGCGTAGCGAAAGCCCGCGTCGGGAAAGCGCCGGTCTCGGTTCAGCGCCGCCAGGTTGTACCCGAACGTCACGTCGTAGACGCCGCGACGCTCGAACAGTTCGTGGGTCAGGTCGTGAAACGCCACGTGGGCGTCGTCGGTCAGGACGTCGTGGCCCTCGAGAAACGGGCCGGGTTCGGGGAGGAGGTCGGCGTTCCACTCCGAGCGCTCCTCGAGGAAGTCGCCGCCGGTGTCGCCGCGAGCGAAGGGATTCATTCGACTCGAGGGTTGGGTTCGAGGAAACCAGTAGCCCACCCCGAACCCGTTCGCCCGCCGACCGAGGCCCCTCCAGACGGCCGTCTCTCGAGGGGGGTGCCGTTCCCACAAGCTGGGAGCGATCACCGGCACCTACGTCCCGAACGGAGAATAGATCCACTATGGGCACCTCGCCAACACAGCCGATCCAGTGTGCGATGAACGAACGACGAGGGTGTTCGCCGGCCCTGATCGTCGAGGCGCTCGCCGACGACCGCACTCGAGCGATCTTTCTGGCGCTCGACGAGCCAACGTCGGTCGAGACGATCGTCGAGGAACACGGGATTCCACAGAGTACGGCCTACAGAAAGGTCGAGGCACTGGCCGAGGCGGGTCTCGTTCGCGCGGCCGAGACGGATGAGAGTGGCTCGCCGACGCGGTATCTCTCCGCCGTCGACTGTCTCTCGATCACCTACGACGGGGCGACGCGAATCACGTGTACCAGAAGCGGGCTGACGCTCTCCTGTGAACTCGAGGAGTGACGCGCCCGGGGGCGACCGTCAGCGCAGGCGGACGGCCGTCCCGTAGGCCATCACTTCGGAGCCGCCGTCGGTGATCTGGGAGGTCTCGAGGCGGACGGTGACGACGGCGTCGGCACCCATCGCCTCGGCGTCGGCTTCCATCCGGTCGACCGCTTCGTCGCGGGCGGTCGCGAGCAGTTCAGAGTAGGCTTCGAGTTCGCCGCCGAAGACGTTGCGAAGCCCCTGGGTGATGTCGCGGCCGACGTTCTTCGCCTGTACCGTGTTCCCCCGCGCGACGCCGAGAACCTCGGCGATTTCTCGGCCCGGAACCGTTTCGGTCGTCGTGATCTCCATCGAGCGCGGCTACCCACTCGAGCGGCTTACTGTTATCGATTCGACACCAGCGGCGGTGAGCGCAACACTCAGGTGAGAACCCGACCCACCTCGAGCCATGCGCATCGATCACGTCGGTATCGCGACCGACGACGCCGCGGCGCTCGCCGAACTGTTCGCCGACCTCCTCGCCGTCGAGGTCGTCCACGAGGAGACGTTCGACGGCCTGCGCGTGGTCTTTCTCGACTGTGAGAACAGCCTCTTCGAACTCCTCGAGCCGGTCGACGACGAGGGTCCCATCGCCCGCTTCCTCGAGCGCCGCGGGTCGGGCATCCACCACGTCGCCTTCGAGACGGACGACGCCGCGGCGGCGCTCGAGCGCGCACGCGAGGTCGGAATCGAACCCGTCGACGAGGAGCCACGGCCGGGGGCGTGGGGTCACGAGGTCGCGTTCCTCCACCCGCGAGATACCGGCGGCGTGCTGGTCGAGTTCGTCGAGCACTGACTACCTCGTCCGTACGCTGACGCCGCCATCGTCGACGGAGACGAGCGTTTCGCCGCCACCGTCCGAACGCCGGACGCTCGTCTGGGCGACGGAGCCCGCCGTCTCGACGTCCAGGTCGTAGCCCGCCTCGTCGCCGACGAGTACCTCGAGTTCTCCACCAGGTTCGAGGTCGACCGTCTCGTCGAGTTCGGTGCCACCGTCTGCGGCCGTGACGGTGAGCGAGAGCGCTCGAGTGTCGTCGCCGACGTTCTCGACGGTGATCGTGAACGGTGGGTCGTCTGGGTCGAGGTCGCCGAGTTCGTAGCGCTCGAGTGCGTCGCCGTCGGCGGTGTCAGCCGGTTCGAGGTGGTCGCCTCCACCGTCGGAGGCGCTCGAGTCGTCTCCGGAACCGAGGGTCCCCGAACAGCCCGCGAGGACGACGGCGAGGCCGCTCCCGGAGAGGGTGGCGATGCGTGCGAGGGCCGGTCGTCGGCGCATAGACGAGGACTCCACGCTCGCGCTCAAACGTCTTTTTCACGGCTGAGAGACCGTCAGAAATCGATCGAAGTCCCCTGTTCGTCTGTGTTCGGCCGTGGTCGGCCCGTCGGACGAGCGCTCACCCGAAGTTCTCGATGAGCGCCTCCTCGCGGTCGCCACCGGCGTCGTCGATGGCGTCGGCGACGGCGTGGACGAAGTCGCTGAAGCCGAAGACGTAGTACTGGCCGTCCTCGAGGTGGGCCGTGACGGCGCTCGCGAGGTCGTCGTCCGCGTCTCCCTCGAGCACCGTCACCGTCGCGTCCGCCTCGGCGAGCAACTCGAGTCGGTCCTCGTGGGCGGGCGCGTCGTCCTGGTAGATCACGACGGCGCCGTGGCCGGCGGCGTGGGCCGCCTCGGCGATGGCGACGGCGGGACCGACGCCGGGACCGCCAGCGACGCAGACGACGTCAGTGTCGCCCTCGTAGGTAATCTCGCCGAACGGGCCGTCGAGGTGGACGGTTTCGCCGCCCTCGAGCGAGGCGAGCCACGGCGAGAGGTCGCCCTCGGGGTCGATACCGACGGTGATCTCGAAGGTGTCGTCGACGGTCGGTGAGGAGAGCGTGTAGTAGCGGGTGAACTCCTCGCCCTCGAGTTCGGTGCGGAGGACGACGAACTGCCCGGGGAGGGCGTCGAAGTCCTCGGGAGTCGTGAGTTCGAGGGCGACGGTGTCGGTGCCGACCTCGCGGACGCTGTCGACGGTGACGGGTGTTCCTTCCATCGGTTCAGAGATTCACCGGCCGGTCAAAAAGGCGTTCCCTTTTAGAGCGGATGTGACATTCACTACAATCAGTACAAACGATCCGGTGAAAATACCTGCGAGTCGGTGGGTGTTTCAGAAGCCTTTTCATAGGGGGAAGGCAACGTTCGCCGTAACATGGCTGAGGACCTAAACTGGGCGGTCGGAGGCGAAGCCGGTGACGGCATCGACTCTACCGGGAAAATCTTCGCCCAGGCACTCTCCAGAGCAGGACGGCACGTCTTCACGTCGAAAGACTTCGCGTCGCGGATCCGCGGCGGCTACACGGCCTACAAGATCCGGACCGCCGTCGACGAAGTACAGAGCGTCGTCGACCGCCTCGACATCCTCGTCGCCTTGACCCAGCGAACGATCGACGAGAACCTCGACGAACTCCACGACGGCAGCGCGATCATCTACGACGGTGAGCGCTCCTGGGAGGCGAACATTCCCGAGGAGATGACCGCCGTCGACGTCCCCCTCCGAAGCCTCGCCGAAGAGGCTGGCGGAGCGATCATGCGCAACGTCGTCGCGCTCGGGGCGGCCTGCGCGCTGACCGGCTTCGACGTCGAGTACCTCGACGAGTCGCTCGAGAAGCGCTTCGGCGGGAAGGGCTCGAAGATCGTCGAGAACAACAAGACGGCCGCCCGGATGGGCCGTGACTACGTCGAAGAGCACTACGACCTGGATCTCGGCTACGAACTCGAGACGACCGACGCGGACTACGTCCTGCTCAACGGTGACGAGGCGATCGGCATGGGTGCACTCGCCGCTGGCTGTCGCTTCTACGCCGGCTATCCGATCACGCCCGCGACGGCCGTGATGGAGTACCTGACGGGACGCATCGAGGAGTACGGCGGCCACGTCGTCCAGTGTGAGGACGAACTGTCGGCGATCAACATGGCGCTGGGCGGCGCCCGCGCGGGTGCGCGCTCGATGACGGCGACTTCTGGCCCGGGTATCGACCTGATGGCCGAGACCTTCGGCCTGATCGCGACCAGCGAGACGCCGCTCGTGATCTGTGACGTGATGCGCTCGGGTCCCTCGACGGGGATGCCGACCAAGCAAGAACAGGGCGACCTGAACATGACGCTCTACGGCGGCCACGGCGAGATCCCCCGGTTCGTCGTCGCCCCGACGACCATCTCGGAGTGTTTCTGGAAGACCGTCGAGGCGTTCAACTTAGCCGAGAAGTACCAGACGCCGGTCTACCTCGTCTCCGACCTGGCGCTCGCGGTCACCGAACAGACCTTCCCACCCGAGGCGTTCGACATGGACGCCGTCGAGATCGACCGCGGCAAGATCGTCGACGACGACACCGTCGGCGAGTGGCTCGACGACGAGGGCCGCTTCCGCGCCCACGCCAACACCGACGATGGGATCAGCCCCCGCGCGCTGCCCGGCACGGTCGACGGCGCACACATGTCGACCGGTCTCGAGCACGACGAACTCGGCCGGCGAACCGAGCGCGAGGACGAGCGCGTCGAGCAGGTCGACAAGCGCTACCGCAAGGTCGAGACGGCCAAACGCGAGGAGGACTTCTCCTGGCGCGAGTTCGGCGACCCCGACGCGGAGACGCTCGTCATCTCGTGGGGATCGAACGAGGGGGCGATCGTCGAGGCGATGGCGCTGCTCGAGGAAGACGACATCGACGTGCGGTTCCTCTCGGTGCCGTACATCTTCCCGCGGCCGGATCTGACCGAGGCGGTCAAGGCGGCAGAGGACGTGATCGTCGTCGAGTGTAACGCGACGGGGCAGTTCGCCGACGTCATCGAACACGACACGCTTACCCGCGTCAAACGCATCAACAAGTACACTGGTGTTCGCTTCCTCGCGGACGAACTCGCCGCGGAGATCCGCGAACAACTCACGACGGAGGTCCCAGCATGAGCTCAGAACAGGTCCGTTTCACCGACTTCAAATCCGACAAACAGCCGACGTGGTGCCCCGGATGTGGGGACTTCGGCACGATGAACGGCATGATGAAAGCCCTCGCCAACACCGGCAACGACCCGGACAACACGTTCGTCGTCGCCGGAATCGGCTGTTCCGGGAAGATCGGAACCTACATGCACAGCTACGCGCTCCACGGCGTCCACGGCCGCGCACTGCCCGTCGGCGCGGGCGTGAAGATGGCCCGACCGGACATCGAAGTGCTGGTCTCCGGTGGAGACGGTGACGGCTACTCCATCGGTGCGGGCCACTTCATCCACGCGGTCCGGCGGAACGTCGACATGACCTACGTCGTCATGGACAACCGCATCTACGGGCTGACGAAGGGCCAAGCCTCGCCCACCTCGCGGTCGAACTTCGAGACCTCGACCACTCCCGAGGGACCGAAACAGCCCCCCGTCAACCCGCTCGCCCTCGCACTCGCCTCGGGTGCGACCTTCATCGCCCAGTCGTTCGCGAGCGACGCGCTTCGTCACACCGAGATCGTCGAGGAGGCGATCGAACACGACGGCTTCGGCTTCGTCAACGTCTTCAGCCCCTGTGTCACGTTCAACGACGTCGACACCTACGACTACTTCCGCGACACCCTGGTCGACCTGAAAGAGCAAGACCACGACTCGAGCGACTACGACGCCGCTGCCGAGGTCATCCTCGACACCGAGAAGGAGTACCAGGGCGTCATCTACCAGAACGAGAACTCCGTGCCGTATCACGAACAACACGGCGTCACCGAGAATATGTCGGAGATTCCCGACGGCGCACCCGACGACGCGATGGACCTCGTCCGCGAGTTCTACTGAGCACGACCGGGTTCGAACCGTTTCGAGCGAGCACCCTCACGAGAGCGGACGCACCGGCCGCACCCGTGAGTATCGCGTCGGTCCCGCCGCTGGGGGGGTCTGGGCCAACCTTCATGTGTGTGAGTGATGTACAATCATTTATAATCATGAACTACAGGCTTCCCTCCTCGAGCGAGACGAAACGTGTCCCCTCAGAAGACGCTGCCGCGAGCACGGCTTACGAGGCGCTGACGGATGCTGGCTGTGAGTCGGTAGTGACGACGACACCCTACCAGACGAGCGGCACGTGGCTCGTCCCGGCGACGACCGACGAGGGCGAGTGGCACGTCCACATCGACCAGCGAAGTGGCTCGACGAAGATCGTCCGCGTCCGACGCTGAGCCAGGACCTCTCGACTCCGCTCTCACTCCTCGAGCGGGTGCTCGACCGACTCCAGCAGCGTCTCGAGGTCGACGCCCTCGTCGGGCAGCAGTCGGGGGTAGCCCCCGAGCAGGACGAGGATGTCGTCGTCGTGGTCGAACGTCGAGAGCAGGAGGACGATCTCGACCTCCTGGCCGTCGACGTCGGTGGTCGCGTCGTAGGCTTCGACGGTGCGTTCGGCGTCGAGGATCTCGAGACCGAACGTCTCGCGGTGTGAGACGTTCCGGAGACCGCCGTAGTTACCCTCGATCTCGCCGCGGACCTCCTCGAGTACCTCGCGGTTGTTCATGTCCTCGAGTGGGTTCATCGTCCGCCCGAGAATCTCCATCGACGGGAGCGAGACGGCCGCGAAGACCGCAGCCTCGCGTTCGACGCCGGCGATGGCGACCTCCTTTCCGTAGATCGCCGCCCAGATCGAGGCGTGGATCTCGCGCTCGACGCCAGCGGCTTCGACCGTCTCTTCGATCCGCTCCCAGTCCGCTTCCCCCTCTTCGTAGCCGGTCTCTGCGAGTGCGTCGTCGGTCGGTCTGACGGCAGCCGCCTCGAACTCGACGGGGTTTCCCCTGACGAGGTCGAGACAGCCCGCGCTCAGAGCGACGATTCCGGTGACACTACCGGCGAGAATCGCCCGTCTCGAGTACATGTGCGCCTACGAGTCAGCGGGCCCGTAAATCCGTTCCGGCCGCAGGGACAGGATGGCAACCAGCAAGGATTAACCGCCTCCGGCCCACCGGATCAGCTATGACGGAGTTCGCACACCGCGTCGAACAGGTGTCGATAAGCGGCATCCGGAAGGTGTTCGAGGCCGCAGGCGAGGACGCGATCAACCTCGGCCTGGGCCAGCCAGACTTTCCGACGCCTGCACACGCCCGCGAGGCGGCGATCGAAGCGATCGAGACCGGGCGCACTGACGCCTACACCTCGAACAAGGGGACGCTCGCGGTCCGCGAGGCGATTGCGGGCCGGTACGACGCCGACTACGGACAGGCGGTCGACCCCGAGGACGTCATCGTCACCGCCGGTGGCAGCGAGGCGCTCCACATCGCCCTGCAGGCACACGTCGACCCCGGTGACGAGGTGTTGTTCCCGGACCCCGGCTTCGTCTCCTACGACGCGCTGACGCACATCGCGGGCGGGACGCCGAAGCCGCTGCCGTTGCGCGAGGACCTCACGCTCGACCCGGCGACCGTCGAGGCGGCGATCACCGACGACACCGCGGTGTTCGTCGTCAACAGCCCCGCGAACCCGACCGGCGCGGTCCAGAGCGAAGCCGACGTGCGCGAGTTTGCCCGCATCGCCGACGAACACGACGTCCTCTGTCTGACCGACGAGGTCTACGAGCGCATCGTCTTCGACGGCGTCCACCGCTCGCCGTTCGAGTTCGCCGAGAGCGACAACGTCGTGGTCGTCAGCGCCTGCTCGAAGACCTACTCGATGACCGGCTGGCGACTCGGCTGGGTCGTCGCCTCGAACCGCCGGATCGAGCGCATGCTCCGCGTCCACCAGTACGGCCAGGCCTGCGCCTCTGCCCCCGCCCAGTACGCCGCCGAAGCCGCCCTCACCGGCCCACAGGACTGTGTCGAGGAGATGGTCTCCGCGTTCGAAAACCGCCGCGACGTCGTCTTAGACGGTCTCACCGACGCCGGACTCGAGGTCCCCACCCCACAGGGAGCCTTCTACGCCATGCCGAAGGTACCCGATGGCTGGTGTGACGAGGTCATCGACCGCGGCGTGGTCGTCGTCCCCGGCGAGGCCTTCGGCGCGAACGGCGCGGGCTACGCCCGCCTCTCCTACGCCACCGGCATGGACGAACTCGAGGAGGCCCTCGAGATCATGCGCGAGGCGACTCGCGCGCTCAGCCGGTAGGCCGCTCGCTACTCGAGAATCGTCTCACACAGTTCTCTGGCCGCCTCGACGTGAGCGGCCGCCTCCTCGTTCTCCGGCTCGTCAGCCGACTCGAGCAGCGACGCCACCTGCCGGACGCGCTTTTCGGTCGTCTCCGCGTCGAGGTCGTTCGTCGCGGCGTCGCGGGCGACGGCTTCCGCCTCGCCGAGCCACCGGTTCGTCCGCGGGTCGACCGGCAGCGCCGCCGTCGCCTCGAGTCTGGCGTAGAGTTCGTTGACGTAGAGCTGTGAGTCAGGGTCCATACGCACCGTACGGCCGCGAGTGCCGTCGGCGTTTCGGCCCCGAGCCACCCCCGTCGCGTTCCGGTTCTGAAAGCTTGATAGGCTCGCTCGCACAGGTCCATCCATGAACCACGAGTGCTCGTTTCTGACCGATCTCGGCCTGAGAGACGACCAGGTCTCGTTCGAGCGGGCGAGCCGCGACCAGCACGCGACCGACTGGGCGACCGAGCGGATCAGCGACGGCGTCAGCCCCGACGCCGTCGTCTGGCCCGAGTCGACCGACGACGTCTCGCGCATCCTCGCCGCGGCGACCGACCACGGCGTTCCCGTCACGCCCTACGCGGCCGGCACCGGACTCGAGGGTCACGCCGTCCCCGTCGAGGGTGGGATCAGCATGAACCTGACGCGGATGGACGCCGTGCTCGAGTACCGCCCCGCGGACTTCCAGATCGACGTCCAGGCGGGCGTTCTCGGTGCGGCCGTCGACGAGCACGTCGGCCGCGACGGGCTCTTCTTCCCGCCGCTGCCCTCCTCTGGTGAGATTTCGACCGTCGGCGGTATGATCGCAACCGACGCCAGCGGCATGCAGACCGTCAAGTACGGCGAGGTCGCCGACTGGGTGCTCGGACTCGAGGCCGTCCTCGCCGACGGGACGGTGATCCGGACGGGATCGCGAGCGACGAAGACCTCGAGCGGCTACAACCTGACCGACCTCCTCGTCGGTAGCGAGGGCACGCTCGCGGTCGTCACCGAGGCGACACTCGAGCTGGCAGGGCGGCCCGAACAGGTCCGTGGTGGGCGAGCCATCTTCGACTCCATTTCCGACGCGACCGAGGCCATCGCCGACGCCATCGGCGCGGGCGTCGACGTCGCGAAGATCGAACTCCTCTGTGATCTGAGCGCCCGGATGAGCAACACCTACCTCGAGACCGACCTCCCGGACGCCCCGATGGTCTTCCTCGAGTTCCACGCCAACCACGGCATCGACGAGGAGATCGCCCTCTGTGAGGCGCTCTTCGAGAGCCACGGCGTGCGGGCGTTCGAGATCGGTGCCGACCGGGCCGCGATGGACGACCTCTGGACCGTCCGCAAGGAACTCGCCTACGCCATTCTCACCTACGAGGAGGCGCTCGAGCCGGTCCACCACGGCGACGTGACGGTGCCGATCAGCGCCTACCCCGAGATCGTCGGCTTCGCGAAAGCCCTCGCCGCCGAGTTCGACGTCTACGTTCCGTGTTACGGCCACGCGGGCGACGGCAACCTCCACTACACCGTCTTAGTCGACCACGACGACCCGGCGGCGCTCGAGCGCGCCGAGAACATCTACGACCGCGTGGTGCGGCGCGCGATCGACCTCGGCGGGACGGCGACCGGCGAACACGGCATCGGCGAGGGCAAGCGCCGCTACATGGTCCCCGAACACGGCGCGGGCGCGGTCGGGGCGATGGCCGCGATCAAACGCGCGCTCGACCCGACCGGCACGCTCAACCCCGGGAAAGTCCTGCCAGACGACGGCTGACAGAAGGGTTAGGACCCCCATCTGCGTACGGAGTCTATGAACCCTGCGTACCCCACCGTCGAGAAGGCGTACGCCTACGTGACTCGAGACGCTGGAGGCTACACCGGCCTCGAGTTACTCGTCTTCGAACAGCCGACGCCCGGAACCGGCGTCCAGGTCCCGAAGGGAACCGTCGACGAGGGCGAAGCCCCCGCCGAGGCGGTCGTCCGCGAACTCGAGGAGGAGACCGGCATCGACGAACCGACCGAGGTGACCCACCTCGCGAGCGACCGCTGGGTCCACGACCGCCGGCGTGCGATCTACCGGCGACACTTCTTCCACGTCCTCGTCGACGAACCGCGCGACGCGTGGGACCACGTCGTCACCGGCGCGGGCGAGGACGACGGCATGGTCTTCTCCTGTTACTTCACCTGCCCGCGCTCGGTCGCACTCTCGCGGGACATGGGCGACTACGTTCACACGGTTCTCGAGTGACGACGGCCGCGCGCCGTCGCCCCGGAACCGCAGCCACTCGAGGCGTAGCCGGGGCTGACTCTCGAGACCTGTTCGGAGTCCTGACCCCGAGGCTTATTGGCCCGTCCGTGGTGGCACAGATCATGTCACTGGCGAGAGGTGCGACCGGCCCGACGGCGAGCGCTCGAGCGTACCTCTCACAGGTCCACCCGGTGTTCATGCTGCCGCCGCTGGCGGCGTCGCTGTTCGGCGCACTGCTGGCGGGGACGGTCGACGGGGCGCTCGCGACGGTGCACGTCCTCGCCATCTTCGCGGCGGTGTACACGGCCCACCTCAAAGACGGCTACGTCGACTTCCACGTCCGCGGCGAGGACGACGACCACCCGCTGACGGTGCGTGGCTGTCGGGTCGGTCTCGCGGGTTCGACCGCCGTGTTCGCTGGCTGCTGTCTCGTTCTCGCGCTGGGGGCGAATCTGCTGGCGGTGGCGCTGACGGTGCCGACGTGGCTGATCGCCTACCACCACGCGCCACAGCTCGACATGAACCCGATTACGGCGACGACCGGCTACCCGCTCGGCATCGCGCTGGCGATCCTCGGCGGCTACGCCGTCCAGACGGCGACGCTCTCGCCGGTCGTCCTCGCTTTCGCGCTCGTCTTTCTCGTCTTGCTCTCGGGGATCAAGGTGATCGACGACGCCCAGGACTACGAGTACGACCGCTCGATCGCGAAACGGACGGTCGCCGTCGTCGTCGGTCCCGACCGGGCGCACACCGTCGCCTACGGCCTGATGGTCACGGCGCTCCTGGTCGTCGTCGCTTTCGCTGCCGTCCGGGTCTTTCCACCCACTGCCGTCCTTGCCGTCCTCGCCTTCGCCGCCGTCGCCGCCGTCGCCAGACGGGCCGAGCCACGGCTCGCGACCATGTTGCTCATCCGCGGCTCCTACGTCTTCCTCGCCGTCCTCGTCGCCGCCGTCTGGTTCGACCCGTTCGTCGGACTCGGGTGAGGGGAGCGACTGATGTCGGCCGGTCGGACCGGAGTGTGGGGTGGACTGGGTGTCAGCCAGCCGGGCTGGGGTGGCGGACGTACCGACTCGAGCGGCCGACCATCACCCTGGTGCTGTGTGTCAATGAACGGGACAACTCGCAGAAAATATTATATTGATGTGGATTTTAATTATCTCAATGGTCACCTCGACCGTCAACCTCGTGGGGGGAAATGCGATGCTCGGGGGCGTACTCGTGGGGTCGGCGGCCTTCATCGCCATCACCACGACGCTCGTCGCTCTGGGGATCGACGAACAGTTCGCTGGCGCACTCGCTGGCGCAGCGGCGATCACCGGTCTCTGGGGGGTCGGTCTCGTCGCTGCCATCGGCCGTCGGTAGCAGGGGGGTCACTCGAGCGACGCGTGAGCCACCTCGAGCGGCGCAACCGTGGTGTGACGGGATTATGCCCGTCGCCGTGGTCCGAGGGCCATGGCCCTCGATCACTTCGGCGCGGAGTTTTCTGGACAACTCGAGCGAACGCTTGGAAAGGCCCCCGCTGGCTGTGCGGATGTCGGAGAGGTTTTCGCAACCGCAGCACGGATCGACGACGGCGACTACGTGAGCTGGTACGAGGAGTGGAGTAAAACGGCGAGGGCGGTCGAGACGGCCGCGCGTGAGTCCTTGGAGCGCGGCCACGACGTGAGCGCTCGCGAGGCGTTCCTGCGAGCGACCGAGTACTACCGCTCGGCGTACTTCTTTCGCCGACACGACCTCGACGATCCGACGCTCCTCGAGGCGTGGCGTCGCCAGCGCGCCTGTTTCCGGGAGGCGCTCTCGCTGGCCGACCACGGCGCAGCGGTCGTCGAGATTCCCTACGAGGGAACGACGCTGCCGGGGTATCTGCTCACACCCGACGACTCGACTCAAGCACGGGCGACGGTAATCGGCTTTCCGGGCTACGACGCACCACTCGAGGAGTCCTATCCGATGCTCGCGAAGGCTGCGCTCAGACGCGGATACACCTGCCTGCTGTTCGAGGGTCCCGGACAGGGTAGCGTCCGCTACGAGCAGGGTCTTCCGTTTCGCCCCGATTACGAAGCGGTGGTCACTCCTGTCGTCGACTACGCGGTCGGCCGGACGGCCGTCGACGCCTCCCGCCTCGCGCTGGTCGGCCGGAGCTTCGGTGGCTACCTCGCACCGCGGGCCGCCACTGACGACAACCGTCTCGCCGCCCTCGTCGCCGACCCCGGCCTGTACGACCTCGGCACACTCGTGAACGACCGGCTCCCCGACGCGCTTCGAGACGGCGTGCTCGAGGGTGATCCCGACGCCGACGCGGCACTCGAAGCCAAGCTCGAGGAGCCACACGCCCTCGAGTACTTCGGCTCGCGGATGGCCGCCCACGGCGTCGACTCCCTCGGCGAGTACGTCCGCGAGCTACAGGCGTACACGCTCGAGGGGCGCAGCGAGCGCATCGCGTGTCCGACGCTGATCACCGAGAACGAATCGGACCACCTCTCGGTGCAGTCACGGACGCTGGCAGAGTCGACGGCCGCACCGACTACCTTCGAGCGCTTCACCGACGCGGAAGGCGCTGGCGGCCACTGCGAGGGAGCCGGCCAGTCGGTGTTTCACCGACGGCTGTTCGACTGGCTGGACGAGACGCTCGAGAGACCCCGCGATGCACACGCCCGAAAGCCAACAGAGGCGTGACCACAGGGGCCGTCGCTCCGAGTCTGCGGCCTGCACGCAACATCGGCGAGCAGGCGCTCACTCGACCACTCGCTCGAGGTGGCGGGCCAGTCCGGCACCGATGGCCGCCATCCCGGCGTCGCCCGGGTGGAGGAGGTCGGCGGTGAGTCCGGATACCTCGAGTAACTCGGGTCCTTCGACGAGCGAGAGGTTCGCGTGCGGAGCGTCGGCGACGACCGAGCGCAGCGCCTCGCGGTAGGCTCGAGCGTGTTCGGCGTCGCCGGTCTCGGTCAGGTCGGCGAAGTAGGGAAAGAGCGTCACGCAGACGACTGGGTTGTCGGGGTGGGCCGCAGCAACCGTGTTCACGAAGACGTCGGCGCGCTCGCGGAACTCCGCCGGTGAGAAGCCGCCGTTGGCCATGTTCACCGAGAGCGCGAGCGTCGCCACGTCCCAGTCCTCGCGGCTCGCGATGTAGTCGGCCATCGCCGATTCGGCGTAGGCAGAGCCGGAGCAGCCGAGGTTCAGCGCGTCGTAGCCGCAGGTGCGGGCGACGTGGGTGACGTAGTTCAGGTGCGGTGCGGAGGTGACGGCCCCCTCGGTGATCGAGGTCCCGTAGGCGAGGTAGCGTCGGTCGGGCAGTTCGTCGGCGTCGGGTGGGCGACAGTCACCGCGAACCTCGTGGAGCGCGACCGCGGGGACGCGCTCGAGGCGGAGCCGACACACCTGCGGGGCGAACCGTCCCGTCGCCTCGTTCTTTGCGAGATCGCGAAGACGCTCGGGAAGCGAGAGGGTGAGCGTCGTCGGCTCCGGCCCGATGTCGGTCGGCTGCCAGGGCTGGAACGGTCCCCAGAAGGTGTGAACCCGCGTTGGCTCCGGCGCGGAGAGCGTCACCTCGATCTCCGCCTCGGGCGAGTCGGGGACGAACCTGATCTCACAGCCAGTGGGGTGGCGCACCCGGTCGCTGGCACGCTGGTTCAACCCCTCGATCACGGCCGCAGGCACGCGATACAGCCGCTCGCCGTCGGCCGCCCACTCGGCGGGCGTCGTCTCGGCGACGTTGTGTAGCGAAATCGATGGATACTCCTCGGGAGACATAGGCGTGGCTCACCGGTCGAGAGCATAATCCTGGTGGTACGTTTCGTTCTCACGTCTCGAGGTGGGACGAAACCAGGGCCGAAAACCGAGACGCCGGTTCTCCATCTCTGTCGCTCGAGTGGCTCACCGTCTCACGGTCTCGCGGAGGTGGACGTTGTGTCCGCTCTGTGCCAAGTATGGCTGCGAACCTATTTGTACTGTCACGGCCAGTTGGCTGGTAATTCGTCCTCGTGTTCGTCCATCAGTTCGAGCAGCGGTGCGATTTCCTCGAAATTTGGCCCTCGTCGAATCGTCTCGGTGTCCGGGTCCCATGCAATGTATCCCGCATCTGCTAGCTTTGGCAGGTGTGAATGGAACAATTCCGTCTTCATCTGCTCAACTTCGTTTTCGTCAACGCTGTCTGAATTGAACGTTTCCGGGGCAAATTCGTCCTCGTCGCGGGGGTTATGGTCTGCGACTGCGAGCAGAATGCGGCGGCGGTACGAATTTCCCAGCATGTCGAACATGACGTCGAGAGACGCCGAAGTGGTGGTTTGGCTCATGGTTGCGTGGCTCGTTGGTGCGGAACACGTGTACTCTGTGATACGTTCCGCGCGACTGCCACGCGAAGAGAACGAAGATGATTGCGCGACCGGGTATCCGGTCCAAGCGGCCCGTGAATGGGCACGAACGCACAGTATGTTTGAGGTCCCGTATCGATAAAGGGGTCCAAGGGGGATAAAGCCTGTGAGGAATTCTACGTTCTCAACGGGTATTGGTTCGCGTGCGACGACGAAATCAGGACGATCCTCGAGCAGTTCGGCACGGATCAGGCAACCGTCGACGAAACGGAACCCCTCGAATACCTTCGACGCTCTTGTGTAGCACTTTGTTGATCTCACAGCGTCGCTTTGATGGCGTGTTTAAGCGCTTCTCTTCCCGGTTTTCGCAGTAACTCTCGTCGAAGCTGAAACGCTCGGAGATACTGTGTGAGTTTATCCTTCGAGATACTTCGATGAGGCGAGAGCCACGGTCGCAGCAGCGAGCCGTGGCTCTCGCAGCTATTGACGTGAACGTCGTCATCGGCGTATTGACCGTCACCGTGGACGACGTATTCGCGTTCGAATGCGTCGTCCTTCTCTAGTGGTTCGTACGCTCGAAATCCGTCTGTATAAACAGTCAACGGCTCCTTTTCACGGTTTGCGAGAAGGAGCCGAATCGTCGATTCGTCGGCGGATTTCGCAGGGATCACGTACCGGTTGCCGGTGCCACGATCAACGATCGTGAATACCGGCGGTTTGTCCTGCTCGTATGTTCCTCGTCCGCGCGTAGAGAGGCCACGCGAGCGCGACGGGTGGTCGCGCTCGCGGCCTTTCATCCCCGCAGAGACGTAGACCTCGTCGATCTCAACCGGTCCGACGAGGGTGAGCGAAGGCGCGTCGAGCGCCTTCGTGAAGCGCTCGACGCGCTGGTAGATTGTTTTGTACTGGACATCAATTTCGAGCTGAAGTTGGCGCAGGCTTGTGTTAAACCGGAGAAACGCGTAAATCGAGAACAGCCACTTTCTGAGCGCGATCTTCGAATGGGCGAAGATCGTGCCAGTCTTATCGTTGAACGTGCGGTCGCAATTCTTACAGAGGTAGCGCTGAAAGTGTCCATAGCTGCCGTTCTTGACCGTTCGGTCTGAACGGCAGCGGGGACAGGAAACTCCGTTACGCCAGCGAACCTGCTGTAACAGGTCCGCTGCGACCGATTCCGACCCAAACACATCTAGCGGAATCATACGTATCGGACACCGCTGACGCGGTGTCCTTGTCCTCTTCGATTTCAGAGCCACAGCTGAACAGTATCAACAATCTCCTACAGAAGAGCGAAAGACGAATAATGCATCTCCTTTGCTGACCACCGCACCAACCTACAACGCACTGTTCAGTTTCTGCGAGTGGTCTCAGTTCGTGCTCACGATCTTGACCACGTCACCCTCCTCGAGTTCGTAGCTATCACTCACTTCACGGCTGGTCTTGGCGTTGACCGCGTGGAGGTAGCCGTCGCCGATGTCGGTGTGGACGGCGTAGGCGAGGTCGACGGGGGTCGATCCCTCGGGGAGCAAGAGTGCGTCGGGGAGGACGTTTCCGCTC
The DNA here is from genome assembly GCF_025629245.1 of Natronobiforma cellulositropha. Lineage (GTDB taxonomy): Archaea > Halobacteriota > Halobacteria > Halobacteriales > Natrialbaceae > Natronobiforma > Natronobiforma cellulositropha. The sequence continues at coordinate 401,427 of NZ_JANZXN010000015.1, read as the reverse complement.
GCGTCGGTCCACTTCGAGGCGTCCTGGACGGGATAGGCGGTGAGGTGCTCGAGGAGGTCGTAGACGGCGTAGTTGAGCGCGGCCTGGACGCCGGTGCCGTCCCAGTCGGCCATCGTCTGGGCTAAGTCCTCGAGCGCCTCGCGCTGGCCGTCGGTCACGTCGCCGGTGATCTCGAGGTCGGTGTCGCCGGGATCGTAGGCGACGAGGTCGGCGTCGGCGGCGCGTCGGAGGGCGAGTTCGCCCTCGGCGGTCGTCGGGATGACGGGCTTCTCGAGGTCGAGCAGCGCCTCGACGTGCTCCGGCGGGGCGACGTCGATCTTGTTGGCGGCGACGACGATCGGTTTGGTTCGCGCGCGGACGTCCCTGGCGAGCGCCTCGCGGTGGTCGTCGGTCCACTGGATGGGGTCCTCGGGGTACTCGAGTTCGCGGAGGATGGTCGCGACGTCGATGGCTGAGGCCCCGAAGCCGGTGAGCATGTCGGCGAGGACGTCGTCTAAGTCGAAGCCGGGTGAGCGGGACTTGCGCTCGACTGACTCCCAGTTACGCTCGACGATACCCGCGAGCCACATGTCCATCTCCTCTTCGATGAAGTCGATGTCCGAGACGGGGTCGTGCTCGCCGATGTCGACCGGTTCGCCCTTCTCGTTCGTCCCGCCGGAGGCGTCGATGACGTTGACGATCACGTCGGCGTTGGTCAGTTCGTCGAGAAACTGGTTGCCCAGCCCCTTCCCCTCGTGTGCGCCGGGGACGAGTCCCGCCACGTCGAGCAGTTCGACGGGGACGTAGCGCTTGCCGTCCTGGCAGTGGTCGCTGGTACAGCGCTGGTCGCGCTCGAGACAGGGACACTCGGTGCGGACGTAGCTGACGCCACGGTTGGCGTCGATGGTCGTGAACGGATAGTTGGCGATGTCCACTTCGGCCATCGTCGCCGCCGTGTAAAACGTCGACTTCCCGGCGTTTGGCTTTCCGGCGAGGGCGATCGAGAGCATGCCCCGGAGTAGCGCGGGTGGGGGAAACTGTCTTTCGATTCCACGGGTGACCGTCCGAAACGTTCGGAACGGCCGCGGCTCGAGCGCCCTTGCGGCCGACGGGGGACAGCGCACACCGGCGGCTTTCACTCGACGGCCACACGCTCTTTCGAACGCCTGTCGAAGCCGCTCACATGCAGTACGCAGACTTCGTCGGGCAGGTCCAACACCGTGCCCAACTCGACTCCCAGGAGGCCGCACTCAGCACCAGTCGGGCGACACTCGAGACGCTCGCAGAGCGCGTCCAGCCGGGTGACGCGAAGAACCTCGCCGCACAGCTTCCGACGGAGATCGGCCGCCACCTCGAGCGAAGCGACGACGCCGACCGCTTCGATCTCGAGGAGTTCTACGAGACGGTCGCCGAGCGAGAGCGCGTCGGTGAGGGCGAGCGCGCGGACGTGGTGTACCGGAGCCGTGTCGTCATTGACGTCGTCGACGACGCTGTCGACGAGGGGGCGATCGGAGCCGTGCGTGATGGGCTTCCCGACGAGTACGCGGAGCTATTCGAGTTCGTCGAGATGGAGGGGCAGACGGGGCCGGATTCCGGCGGCTGAGCCGAGCGGTGTCACACTCACCGCGGGCGACGCGACCGGCGACGGGAGGACCGGCCGCCGGCACCCAGCCCGATCGTCACGAGTGTCGCCGCGACGAGCAACAGCGCGACCGCAGCGACCGGTTGTCCACCGGCTGCGAAGAGGTACAGCGTGTACGCGAACGTGACCGTCACGAGTCCGATCAGCGCGCTCGAGACCGCGTGGACGGTCTCGAGTCTCGCGGTGGTCGACTCCCAGCCGAACGTCTCGCCGAGGTCGAGCGCCGAGTGGCCGAGGTCCCAGGCGACGACGACCGCGACGGTCGCGAGGAGTGTGAGTTCGACGGAGCCGTTGCGGTAGCCGATCAGGACGACGGCGAGAAACAGCGTGAGTCCGGCGACGTCGAGCAGCGCGTGGCTGGTGCGAGCCAGCGCGAGCGCGACGAGAACGGTCCCGAGGAGGGCGAGCGCGAGTGCGTCGGTACTCGCGAGCACCGAGAGCGTCGTGACGAGGAGGGCGCTCCCGAGGGCGACGGCGCTCGAGCGTCGCGTCGGTCTCCGGGTCAGGTGGTCGCTCACCGTCCACCTCCGGAGCGGGCAGCGAGTGCGTTGCGGGCGAACACGTCGTCGATGGACTCCTCGTGGGGCCAGTCGACGACCGGGATGCCGCCGCGCTGGAGGTCGAACTGGTAGATTCGGCGGGCGGTGCGGACGAGCTGGTGGCCGACCGTTCGCGTCGTGGTTGGGTCCGGGCTGACGACGGTGACCGTGTGGCCGTGTGCGTCGAGCCACTCGGCGATGTGTTTCGAGGTTCGATCGCACAGCGCCGTGAGGAAGACCACCTGTGTCTCGGCGGAGAGACGCGCATCGAGCGCACGTACCTGTGGCGACCACAGTCCCTCCGATTCGGGCTGGCGCGAGGAGAACTGCGGGTGGGCCGCGAGCGTCCGCTGGTAGCGCGCACGGTGGTGTCCCCCCGACCCCGGTGCGAGCCAGCAGGCTTCCGGTGACGGGTCGTCGGTACGGTTGTAGTAGGGTCCGAGCGCCGCCAGTCCGACCGCGTCGCCGTTCTCGAGCAGTGTCGCGGCGATTCGGCCCGCCGCGCCGACCGAGCGGTCGACGGCGTGGGTGGTGTCGGGTGTCGGCGCGAGGTAGGCGGCTTTCCGGGCGTCGACGAGGACGACCACGCGCGCGGCGCGCTCTTCGTGGAATTCGAGGGTCGCGAGTTCGCCGGTGCGCGCGTGGCGGTTCCAGTCGATGCGGTTGAGCGGGTCGCTCTTTCGGTACTCGCGCACGGAGTGAAACTGTGTGCCCGACCCGGCTTCGGCCGTCGTGAGGTGGCCCGCGAACGTCGAGGCGGTCGTCCGTAGCGGGACGTTCGACGTGACTGGGCGCAACACCGGCTCGCAGACGATGGCGTCCGTGGCGGCGACGAGGAACTCCCGTTCGCTCGAGCGCGCGAAATCTCGCGTCACCACCAGCGTCGGATCGAAGGTGTGGCGACCGTTCAGCGCCGTCACCGTGTACTCGAAGGTGAGCGACTCGCCGGGGCGCAGGGCGGTGGCGATGCGGGCGACGCCGTCGGTGACGGGAAGGCCGGTCGGAACGCCGTCGACGATGCGCACGTCGGGGAGTATCCGCCCGCTCTCGTTTTCGAAGGTGACGGTGACGGTGACCTCGTCGCCGGGTTCCGGCGTCTCGCGGTCGAACTGCCGCTCGATCGAGAGGTCGGGTGTGGGTGGGTCGGTCGCGTTCGCCACGGCGGCGTAGCCGATGGCGACTGCGCCGGCGACGACGATGGCCGGCGACTCGAGGAGTGCCCCGAGACCGACCGCGAGCAGGGAGACGACGCCGATGCCGACCCAGTGGCCGGTCGAGCGTTCGGAGCGTTCGACGACGGGTTCGGTGATGGCGTCGGCCGTCGTCCGCGTCTCCGGTTCGTCGAGTTCCTCGGGGTCGTACGCCGCGAGTGGCGGTTCGTCGGCGTGTGGCGAGGTGATGGTCGCGACGGCGCGAGCGGTGTGGCGAACTCCCTCGCGGTAGGAGGTGTGACGGACGAAGCCGCGCGTGAGTCGGTCGCGGAGCGTCCGGGTTGGCGGGTCGACCTCGGGGGCGAAGAAGGCGTTCGCGTACGGGTCGTCGGACCAGGTCCCCTCCCGGAGGCGCTCGCGTGCCTCCTCGAGCGAACAGCCGTCGAAGCGGGTCAGCGCGGCGGTGGCGGCCTCGTAGAGACCGCTCGAGACGCGATCACCCGCGCTGAACGGCGACTCCTGCGAGTGGAACAGGCCGGCGGCGCCGGTGAGCGACGCGCCGGGGACGGGGACGTGCTGGCGGCGTTCGGGGTCGGGCGCGTCGAACGCGTTCCGGGTGCGTTGGCGACGGTTGCTCATCGCGACCGCGGCGATGAGCAAGACGACGAGCGCGACGACACCCAGAAGCCCCTGGCCGGCCGGGACCGAGACCGAACCGAAGAGGACGAACACGGCGAGGAGGAAGGCGAGCACGCCCACGACGAGCGGCACGACTCTGACGCTCATCGTCGACCACCGTCTCGTCCGGGTCGGGCGGGCGTGTCGTCCGTAACCGAAGCGTCGCCCGCGTAGGCCGCTTCGATCGCTCGCAACGTCTCGAGTGCTCGCCGTTCCGTCTCGGCGGTCGTTTCCGCGTCGCCGTAGCGGACTTCCTCGAAGAGTCGGGTGAGCGCCGCCACGTGTTGGCCCTCGAGACCGGCGTCGACGGCCGCGTCGGCGAACTCGCCGGGTGTGGTCGTTTCGGGGTGTGAGACCTCGAGCAGCCGGGTCATCTCGAGCCAGGCGCGGTACACCTCGTTGTCGAGGTCGTCGCCGGCCGCCTCCTCGATCCGCGCTGCGGCCTCACCCGCCGCGGCCCCGACCGCAGCGGCATGGGTGTCGTCCTCGGAGACCGTCGACGACGGGGCGGGCGCCGTGTCGTCCGACGAGCGCGTCAGCGCGAGCGCGCCGACGAAGACCGCAGTGACGGCACCGATGAGTACGAGTAACGTCCCGACCGGGAGCGTATCGGCCGTGCCGTCGCCACCGCCTCCGGGTTCGCCTCCGGTCTCGTTTTCGGGTGGCGGAAGCTCCGCGGGCGGTGGATCCACCGTCACGTCGATCGTAGAGACGAGGTAGATGACCGCCAGCAGGCCGAGCGCGAAGACTGCCACGATGGCGAGCAGTTTGAGCGCGTCGCGCCGGTGAGCGAGGAGGTACCAGGCGAGGACGAGCGCGAGGGCGAGGACGAGCGCGATCACGAGGTACTCGAGAAACGGCGGGACGCCCTCGGCGAGTGGCTCCGGTTCCATCGGTGGCGACTCCGGTGCGAATCCGTCGGCCCCACCACCGGAGCCACCGTCGCCACCTGGCTCGAGCGGGCTATCGATGGTCGCAGCGGCGAGAGCGATCGCACCGATGCCGATCACTGCACCGGTGAGTCGGACGAGGAGGCTACGTCGGGACACCTGTCGTCCTGACCTATCGGTCGGTCAGACATAAAAGGGACCGTTGGGCACGCGTTGGCGAGACTGTGACGAAGACCCGGCAGTGAGACCGACGGAGGCGAGTGCCTCGGGCGATTCGTTGCGCTTAAGTACCCCACGCGGGTACCTTCGAGTGCACTACGCTGTAGGGGACGCCGTCCCCGAGTCCGCGAGGGCGACGATAGAGACGGTGTCGTGGTAGCCAAGCGGCCCAAGGCGCATGGTTGCTAACCATGTGGCGTCAAGCCTCCGGGGTTCGAATCCCCGCCGCGACGTCGGATACGACTCCCACCGGCGGTCTTTCCGCCGGAGACGATAGTCCGTACAGGCGGCTCGCCGCCAGACACGGACTCGAATCGCACACACACCAGACAACAGACACAACACATGAGCGAGGAAGAACCTCAAGAACAACAGGACGACGACATCCAGTACTTCGTCCGGATCGGTCGGACAGACCTAGACGGGACGAAGTCCGTCGAGCGCTCGCTCTCGGAGATGAACGGGATCGGTCGACGGACCGCCCGCATCATCGCCGAGAAAGCCGGTGTCGACCGAACCGCGACGTTCGGTCGACTCGACGAGTCGGAGATCGAGGACGTCGTCGAAACCGTAGAGAGTTACGCCGAAGAGGTCCCAGACTGGCTTGCGAACCGCCAGCACGACTTCTACACCGGCAAGACGAGCCACGAGATCGGCAACGATCTCCAGCTGACCCGTCAGCAGGACATCAACCGGATGAAGATGATCAGCTCCTACAAGGGCGTTCGCCACATGCGCGGCCAGAAGGTCCGCGGACAGCGAACCAAGTCTACCGGCCGTACGGAGGGGACCATCGGAGTCAACGTCGAACAGATCCGTGAAGAGGCCGAAGAGGGTGGTGACGAATAATGGCGCTCGGCTCGAACACCAAACAGTACGAGACGCCGAATCACCCCTACCAGGGCGAACGCATCGCCACCGAGCACTCGTTGCTCGACCGCTACGGCCTGAAGAACAAAGAGGAACTCTGGCGCGCGCAGTCGGAACTGCGCTCGTACCGACGCGAGGCTCGAGACCTCCTCGCCCAGGCCCAGGACGACGAGGTCGTCGTCCGCCGAACCGAGGAGTTCCTCGGACGGCTGAGCCGGATCGGCGTCCTCGACGAGGGCGCAGACCTCGGTGACATCCTCTCGCTCGAGGTCGAAGACGTTCTCGAGCGCAGGCTCCAGACGGTCGCCTACCGCAAGGGGCTGGCGAACACGCCCCAGCAGGCACGACAGTTCATTCTCCACGGCCACATCGTCGTCGACGGCCAGCGCCACTGTGTACCGTCGTACGTCGTCGACGTCGACGAGGAGGACCTCGTCGCGTTCGAGGAGAACAGTCCGCTCGCGGACGAACTGCACCCGGAACGTGCGGAGGGACAATAACATGGCAGACGAGAAATGGGGCGTCGCCCACGTGCACGCATCGTTCAACAACACCGTCATGACCGTGACCGACCTCACGGGCGCCGAGACCATCGCGAAGTCCTCCGGCGGGACGGCAGTGAAACAGAACCGCGACGAAGCGTCGCCCTACGCGGCGATGCAGATGGCCGATAGCATCGCAGAGGAGGTCAAGGCCGCGGGCATCACCGGACTCCACATCCGAGTCCGTGGTCCCGGCGGCAACCTCCAGAAGTCGCCCGGTCCCGGTGCGCAGGCGACGATCCGAGCGCTCGCGCGTGCGGGCATCGAAATCGGCCGCATCGAAGACGTGACGCCGATCCCACACGACGGGTCGCGAGCACCGAAAGGAAAAGGCGGATACTGAACCCATGGCACCTGCATACGACGTCGAGTTCGTCGAACGCGAGGAGCGAAAAGCGCGCTTTCTCGTCCGTGGAGTGACGCCGGCGTTCGCCAACGGCATCCGCCGGGCGATGGTCGCCGACGTTCCCACCATGGCCATCGACGAGGTCCGGTTCATCGAGAACTCCTCGGTGATGTTCGACGAACAGATCGCGCTCAGAATGGGGCTGATCCCCCTGACGACGCCACCGGAAGGCGAGTTCGTCGAGGGCGACACCGTCACGCTCGCGATCGACGTCGAGGGACCGGGAACGGCCTACTCGGGCGACTTCGTCTCGAGTGACGAGCTGGTGAAACCCGCAGACCTGAACGTGCCGATCATCGACCTCAAAGACGGCCAGCGACTCGAGGCCGAGGCCGATGCGGCGATGGACCGCGGGAAGTCTCACGCGAGACACCAGGGCGGCGTGGCGGTCGGCTACCGTCACCTCCAGCGTGTCGAGGTCGTCGGCGACCGAGACCAGTTCGAGGACGAGGAGCCACACATCGTTCGCGGCGTCATCGAAGACGACGGCGAGCTGGTTCCGACCAGCGAGTTCGACCACGACCTCACCGTGCGCTACCCCGGTAAGGAGGTACGCATCGAGGACGTTCCGAACGCCTTCGTCTTCCACGTCGAGACCGACGGCTCGTTCTCGGTCGAAGAACTCGTCACGCGAGCGATCGACTCGCTCGAGCAGCGCGCACGCGAACTCGAAGACGCGGTGCAGTTGTAACATGATCGAACGCCCCTCCCACCCTACGACGGCGCTCTGCGGTCCCGTGAGCTACGAGAGCCGCGGCGTCGTCTCGAGCGAGCGAATCGAAAGGGGTTTGAAGGGGCGAGAAGTAGACGGAAGTGCACGCAGGGATAGCCAAGTCTGGCCAACGGCGCAGCGTTCAGGGCGCTGTCTCGTAGGAGTCCGCAGGTTCAAATCCTGCTCCCTGCATCCACTTCTCTCCGGAACCGGACGCCGAGTCGGGACGCTCTCGACCGCGTCGGTTCCACGCAACCACTACGGAGGACATCAATGAGTAGTAAAACGAATCCGAGACTCACCGATCTCATCGCCGAGTTGAAGTCGACCTCTCGCGAGGCCGACGCCGACGTCTGGCGAGATATCGCCGACCGTCTCGAGAAGCCCCGAGCGAGCCACGCGGAGGTGAACCTGGGGCGGATCGAGCGATACGCACGTGAAGAAGAGACCGTCGTCGTTCCCGGCAAGGTGCTGGGATCCGGCGCACTCCAGAAGAACGTCACCGTCGCCGCCGTCGACTTCTCGTCGTCGGCCGCGACCAAGATCGATCAGGTCGGCCAGTCAGTACCGCTCGAGCAGTTGCTCGAAGAGAACCCAGACGGCAGCGGCGTACGGGTGATCGCATGAGTGCGAGCGCCGCGGAGTTCGACGCCGACGTGATCGTCGACGCGCGCGACTGCATTCTCGGTCGCGTCGCGAGCCAGGTCGCAAAGCGCGCGCTCGAGGGCGAGCGCATCGCGATCGTTAACGCCGAAGACGCCGTCATCACCGGCGACAAAGAGGACGTCTTCGAGACCTACCGCACCCGGCTTCACCTCGGCTCCGACAGCGGGCCGTACTACCCGAAACGGCCGGACATGATCTTCAAGCGGGCCGTTCGCGGCATGATTCCGTACAAGAAGCCGCGCGGACGAGAGGCGCTCTCGAACGTTCGCGTCTACGTCGGCAACCCGTACGAGGAAGACGGCGAGGTCCTCGCGGACACGTCGCTGGATCGCCTCTCGAACATCCGATTCGTGCACTTACACGAAATCGCAGAACAACTCGGAGCAAACGTCACATGGTAACGAACACGAGTGGCAAGAAGAAGACGGCCGTCGCCCGCGCAACCGTACGTGAGGGCGAGGGTCGGGTACGGATCAACTCCCAGCCGGTCGAGCTGGTCGAACCCGAGATGTCGCGTCTGAAGATGCTCGAGCCGTTCCGCATCGCGGGCGACGAGCTTCGCGACGGGATCGACGTCGACGTCCGCGTCGACGGTGGCGGGATCAGCGGGCAGGCAGACGCCGTCCGTACCGCTATCGCACGCGGCATCGTCCAGTACCAGAACGACGCCGAACTCCGTGATGCGTTCATGGAGTTCGACCGCTCGCTGCTGGTCAACGACGTTCGCCAGTCCGAACCCAAGAAGTGGGGCGGCCCAGGCGCACGGGCCCGCTACCAGAAATCCTACCGCTGAGGTGACCAGGATATGATGGTACCGGTCCGGTGTTTCACGTGCGGTAACGTCGTCGGCGAGCACTGGGAGGAGTTCGACACGCGTGCGAAAGAGGGTGAAGAGGACCCACAGGAGGTACTCGACGAACTCGGTGTCGAGCGCTACTGCTGTCGGCGGATGCTCGTCAGTCACACCGACCTCGTCGACGTCGTCTCACCGTACCAATAATGCAAGGACAACGATACAACCGCTACGAGAAGGCTCGCATCCTCGGCGCTCGAGCGCTGCAGGTGTCCTACGGCGCGCCGGTGTTGACCGACACCGACCTCTCAGAACCGATTCTGATCGCCGCCGAAGAGTACGACGCGGGTGTGCTCCCGTTCACCGTCCACCGAGGGAACAACTAATGACGCTCATCACAGACGTTCGACTCAGAGAGATTCTGGATTCGCGTGGGAACTCGACCGTCGAAGCCGACGTGCTCACCGAGAGCGGCGGGTTCGGCCGCGCTGCAGCGCCCTCGGGTGCCAGCACCGGCGAATACGAGGCGATCGAACGGCCGGCCGGTGAGGCCATCGCAGCGGCTCGCGAACACGCCGTGCCGCGCCTCGTCGGCGAGACCTACGCCGGCAACCAGCGCGAGGTCGACACCATACTTCGCGCCGCCGACGGCACCGACGACTTCTCGCGCATCGGCGCGAACAGTGCGGTCGCCATCTCGATGGCCGCAGCGAAAGCCGGCGCCGACGTCCTCGGTGCACCGCTCTATCAGCACCTGGGTGGCACCTTCCGCGGCGAGAACTTCCCCATCCCGTTCGGCAACGTCGTCGGCGGTGGCGAACACGCCGCCGACGCGACCGACATCCAGGAGTTCCTCTCGGCACCCGTTGGCGCGCCGAGCGTCGCCGACGCGGTGTTCGCCAACGCCGCCGTCCACGCGGAGGTCTCCTCGCTGCTCGCCGAGCGCGGCGAGGCCTGCGGGAAGGGCGACGAAGGCGCGTGGGCACCGTCGATCGACGACGCCGACGCGTTCGAACTCGTCGAGACGGCCGTCTCGACGGTCGAAGACGAGGTCGGCTTCGAGATCCGTTTCGGACTCGACGTCGCCGCTGCCGAGATGTACGACGCCGACGCCGGTGTCTACGAGTACAGCGACACGACGCGAGACACCGACGAGCAGATCGACTACATCGCCGACCTCGTCGAGGAGTACGACCTCGTCTACGTCGAGGACCCCCTCGACGAGAACGACTACGAGGCGTTCGCCACGCTCACCGAGCGCGTCGGTGACCGGACGCTCGTCTGCGGGGACGACCTCTTCGTCACCAACACCGAGCGACTCGCCGAGGGAATCGAGATCGGTGCGGCAAACAGTATCCTGATCAAACCGAACCAGATCGGGACGCTCACCGACGCCTTCGACGCGATCGAACTCGCTCGAGACCACGGCTACGACTCGGTTATCTCCCACCGTTCGGGCGAGACCGAGGACGCGACGATTGCACACCTCGCCGTCGCGACCGACGCACCGTTCATCAAGACGGGTGCCGTCGGCGGCGAGCGAACCGCGAAACTCAACGAACTCATCAGAATCGCAGACGACGCGACATGACCGACAACGACGCACCACAGGAAGGGCTCGAGGCCGCCGAGGCGGAGATCGACGAGGAGCCAGCCGAGGGGGCTGGACCCGCCGCCGGCTCCGCCGAGGAGGAGACCATCGAGCCAGTAGACGAACAGGACGCCGAGACGGACGACGTCGAGGCCGAAACGACCGACGAGGAACCCGAAGACGAGGGGCCGACGCTCGACGACGACGTCATGAGCGACGAGGAGGCAGACCTCCTCATCCCCGTCGAGGACTACCTCGGGGCTGGTGTTCACATCGGGACCCAGCAGAAGACCAAGGACATGGAGCGGTTCATCCACCGCGTCCGAACCGACGGTCTCTACGTGCTCGACGTCTCGAAGACCGACGGCCGCATCCGTACGGCCGCGGACTTCCTCGCGAACTACGCCCCCGAGCAGATCCTCGTCACCTCCTCGCGCCAGTACGGGCGGTTCCCGGCGGAGAAGTTCGCCGAGGCCGTCGGTGCCCGCGCGCGCACCGGCCGGTTCATCCCCGGTACGCTGACGAACCCGAAGTACAAGGGCTACATCGAGCCCGACGTCGTCGTGGTGACCGACCCGATCGGTGACGCCCAGGCGGTCAAAGAGGCGATCACCGTCGGTATCCCCGTCATCGCGATGTGTGACTCGAACAACCAGACCAGCAACGTCGACCTCGTCGTCCCGACGAACAACAAGGGGCGCAAGGCGCTGTCGGTCGTCTACTGGTTGCTCGCCAACGAAGTCCTCGACCGCCGCGGCGCAGAGCCGTCCTACTCGCTCGAGGACTTCGAGAGCATGCTCTGAGACGGACGATTTTTCGCGATTTCCAGCCTGTGACGCACGGTAATAGAGCCGCGGGTGTCGTGTGACCGTCACCGTCTGTGTAGCGCGTAGGCGATCAACACGAGACCGGCGAACTGCGAGGCGTGCACCGCGAGCCAGAACCAGTCCTGCTGTGGCAGCGAGAGTAGGCGCAGGTGGACGAGAACCGTTCCGAGGAGGGCCGTCGAATACGTGACGGCCGTCAGCAAGAAGAGTCCGACGGCGAGATACCGCATCGAAGGGTCGCGGTGACGGCCCCAGGCACGAAAGGCCTGATAACCGATGTAGAGACCGATCAGCGTCGCCCCCGTGGCGAGTGCACCGACGGCGAGTTCGATCGGGCGAACGGTCTCGAGCCACTCGAGCATTCAGAGGTCACCCCACAGCCGCCTGAGTCGGTCGGCGACGTCTTCCTCGTCGCGTCGCAAGTCGAACGTGAACCCGTCGGGCTCGAGCCGGAGCCGGAACTCCTCGAGGGTGGCCACGTAGACGGTGTCGTGGTGGCCGTCCGCTCGTGGCCGGGTTCGCTCGCGAACGAGGCTCACCGCTTCGAGTCGCTCGAGGCGGCGGCAGACGGTCGACAGTGAGGCGTCGCTCCGGTCGGACAGTTCGTTCGCCGACAGGGGATCGGTTCGGGTCGCCTCGAGGATCGCACGCGCGTACTCGTCTTCGAGCACCGAGAGGACGGTCTCGAGCGTCGGCTCCTCGTTCACGTTCGGTTGATCGGACATGTGACACGTAATGGCTTCGGCCTGTCGGCGGCTCGCGTTTCGGGGGTATCGCGGTCCCCTCGTCGCTGGAACGAGGGGACCGTCGGTGGGGGGTCGTGGCAGTCGGACGGTCGGATCGATCATGTACGCTCCAGTGGTACTCGAATCACGACAGCGGCGTTGTTCGTATCCGGCGGACTGTAGAGCAGCGCTACGGAGTCGTCGGGTGGTGCCTCGGAGACGTCGACGACGACCGAGTCGCCGACGGAGACGGTCTCGAACTCGTCTCCGAACTGGTGATCGATACCTGGGTCACTCCGGGAGCGGGAATCATAGTAGAGCGTCAGGCGTTCCGCGTCGACGGAGTCGCCGCCGCCGTGGGTCACCTCGAGTCGGTCGCCGTTGTGCTCGACGGTCCACGTGACCCGTGGATAGACCGTCGACTCTGCATCACCGACGCGGTTGCGAAACTGTTCGTGGGACTCTTGCATGTCGACCCGAACGAACGGCTCGTCGATCGACACCTCGACCGCATAGGCGTCGATGGCGCGGCTGTCGTGGGCGAGGGCGTCCTCGACGTGGTGGGGCGAAACTCCGAGCCCGTCGTCGACGAGGTAAGTCGACTGGAAGTACACGCCGTCGTCGTCGAACGCGTAGGCGTGTACGGCCCGCTCGACGCCGAGTTCGTCCTCGAGCTGGTCGGTGAGAAAGCCACCCGAGTCGAACAACTGGACCGTCGGGTACGCACCGACCGCTCGAGTGAGCGCGTCGAAGCCCTCGTCGACCTCGTGGCGACGCTCGAGCCGACCGTCACCGGCGTCGATCACCGCTTCGATGGTGTCCATCTCGGGTCGCTCCCCGAGTCGGCCGCGGCGACGGCAGACGACCGTTCCGTCGCGGACGGCCACGGCGCTCGCGGGGTCGGTCCGCTCGAAACGGTCGTACCCCTCGTAGGAGTCGACGCGCTCGAAGCCCCGGTCGAGGACTGCCTCGCGGACGGGTTCGGCGTCGAACGAGCCGAGACCGACGACGGCCGGCCCGACGCTGACGACGTGCTCGTATCCGTCGTAGCCGATACCGACGTGATCGACCTGCGCGTTCGCGAACGCCTCGAGCGGGGAGAGTCGCGTCCCGACGGTCCCGTCTCCGACTTCACCGGGAGCGGTGTGGAAGAGTCCGCCCCAGTCGGCCCCGTCGGTCTCGATCGCGGAGGGGGCGGGGATCCACTCGCGGTAGCGCGGTTCGTCGGGTTCGGGGACGTCGACCGGTTCGTACCGGACCTGCTGGCCGAGGGTGGGCATCGACGCGAGACACCCCGAAACCGAGGCCGCGATCCCTGTCGCCAGTGCACTACCGGCAGACCGGAGGACTGCCCGCCGCCCTCGACCGCCACGTCGTTCCGTCTCTCGTGATCGCATCGACTCGAGCATCACACGGCTGGACAATATAGGGGACCACCGACTGCGCCGGTCGGCAAGTCACCGAAACATATTTATATTCAATACTGTCTACCGCGACCCGGCGGCCGGGTAGAGCACCCCGCTCAGCGGTCGTCCCTGGAAGCGAACTCGACCAGCTCTCCAACCCGTGAGACCGCCTCGAGCGCGCTCTCCCCGAAGACGTAGGTCGCGGGCTCGATGCCGAACGCGCCGCGGTGGTAGACCACTCGCGGGACGCCGCCAACCGCGTCGAAGCGCTCACGGAGGTGTGCACCCCGGTCTGCGTAGTCGGGGTCGAACTCGAGCGGTTCGATACCCAGCGCTCGAGCGGCCGCGAGCAGCGCGTCGTCGGTCGCGACGTTGACCGCGCCGAGGACGGTCCCGTCGACGGCACTCGCGGCGAGGATCGCCGTCGAGACGTGTCTCGAGGCCCCGAACTCGGGACCCGCGGGGATTTCGACACGGCCGTTGAGTTCGTAGATCCGGCCGGGAATCGCCGCCACGTCGGTCGGGTCGCTCGCCTCGGGGAGGGCCATGCCGACGTTCGTGCCGACGTTCGGAATGTACGCGGCAACACCGGGAATCGTCGCCAGCGTCCGTGCAGCCTTCCGGACGGTCGCGAGCGTCTCGCGTTCGCGCTGGGCGTCCGGGTCGAGTCCGCGCACGCAGAGGTCACAGCCGAGTCCGGCGAGTGCGGGCATCGCCTCCTCGTGGAGCGCACAGATCGGCCCGCGGTCTGTGAGTCGGTGGACGAGCGCGAGTGTCTCGGCGAGCGCGTCGTAGGGCTCGAGGTCACCCTCGGCGAGACCGTCGGCGATGCGGTCGGCGGTGGCGGCGGTGTCCGGGTCGTCACGGAACCGGTCGTCACCGCCTGCGCCCCCGCCCACGTACTTGCTGATCGCCGCCTGTGTGACGCCGAGGTTGGCGGCGATCTCCTGTTGGGTCATCCCCCGGTCCGAGAGCCGTGTGGCGAGCATCGCCCGAAACGTCGGCAGAAAGTCGTCGACGACGAGTTCGCTCGGCAAGACGAGTGACATGGACCGAGGTTGGAAAGACACCGGTATAAGTCCGGCTACACCGGGAGAGACGCCTTGATCGTCGCCGTACTCGGTCACGGTTCCGCTCGAGGTCTCGGCACCGGTCGGCGGACGCCCCGCTCGTGATCACACGGTCCGGACTCGGCCGGTCTGTGTCTCTCGTCTCATCCGAGCAGCCGGCGACGATTCTACAAGATACTAATACAACCGAATTATACAGCTCGCATGAACAGACGGACGTACGTCGCTGCGGTCGCCGGCGCAGTGATGGTAGGGGCGGGCTGTCTCGCAGATGATACTGGCGACGACGCAGTGGTGGGATCTGAAGACGTCACCGTCGCCGAGTGGTCGGGGGGCGACCTCGAGTTCGGTCTCCCGCCGTTTCAGGACGCAGAGGAACTCGAGCGTGAGTACGCGGGACTGTTCGCGTGGCTCGAGGACGGGTTCGAGGGCGTCGAGGTGACGGGCGTGCCGACGACGGATTACAGTAGTGTGATCGAGAGTGTCGCCAACGGCCACACCGAGCTGGCGAACCTCTCGCCGCTGATCTACGTCATGGCCGCCGACGAGGGCATCCACCCACTCGCGGTGAACGAACTCCACGGTAAGTCCTCGTATCACGCCTACATCGCGACGCGAGCCGACACCGGCATCGACTCGCTCGCGGATCTCGAGGGGACGCGGATCGCGATGGTCGACCCCCTGAGCACGAGCGGCGGGCTCTTCCCGCTGTACATGCTGGAGGAGGCGGGATTCGACACTGGCGGGGTCGACGGCGAGCCGACGGACCTCGAGATCGAGTGGACGCTGAGCGGCCACGGCGCCGCACTGGCGGCGCTCGAGGAGGGCCACGTCGACGCGGCGGCCTACGGCGACTTCCAACACCCCGACGGCGACGAGATCGTCACAGTCGCCGAGAGCGAGCCGATCCCACTGGCGGCGGCCGTCGCGACTCCCGACACACCCGAATCGGTCCGGGCTGCGCTCACTGAACGGCTGTACGAGACGCCCGAGGAATCACTCGAGGAGCACATGGTCACCGGCTTCAGCGAATACGATCCCGCGGACTACGAGATCGTTCGGGAGATCGCCGACGAGTTCGGGCTCTCGGTCAGTGACCTCGACGCGGAGGAGTGAGTTTACCTACACTCGAGGGAGTCACGTGTGTCTCCGAAGACGGGCCCGCCGATCACACTCGAGCGGCCCGCCGGTCCGTATCCAGGCGGTCACGCACCCGGTTCGCGACCGTCTCGACGCCGACGACGAGGACCAAGATGACGACGATCGCGGCCATCACACGCGTGTAGTTTCTGGCGCGAAAGGCCATGATCAGCGGGTAGCCGATGCCGCCTGCACCGACGATTCCGAGCACCGAACTCTTGCGGGCGTTGAGCTCGAGGTAAAAGAGCGTCCAGGCGACGTAGGCGGTCGTCACCTGTGGCAGCCGGGCGGCGGCCGTCGTCGCGACGATGCCCGCACCGCTCGAGCGGACGGCGTCGACCGGCGTGGGATCGACCTCTTCCATCTCGTCGGCGAACAGTCGGCCGAGGTCGCCGACCGTCCCCATCGCGATCGCGAGCGTCCCAGCGACGGGCCCCAATCCTGCCAGAATCACGAACAGGAGCGCGTACACCATACTCGGGACGGCGCGAACGCCACCGAGGAACAGTCGCATCGGCGTGTGGACGAGTCGCGGGGTGACGTTGCTGGCTGCGAGAATCCCGAAACAGAAAGCCAGCGGTAACCCGATCGCCGTCCCGACGGTCGCGATGGCGAGCGTCTCGAGCGCCGCTGGAAACAGTCTCGGGGCGTCGCCCTGGAGCTGTGCCCAGAGAGCCGTCGGCTCGAGCATCTCCTCGAACAGGACCGATCTGAGGTTCCCGCGGTGGGCGTAGAGGTACGCGAGGTCGAAGCCGAGCCACCAGCCGGTGGCGAGGACGCCGGCGAGCAGCGCGACCGTCAGCAGTGTGCGAACGGCGAGCCGGGCCGCCCACTGGCGCTGGATGCTGTCGAATTCGGCGTCGACTGTCTCCCCACTCGCGTCCGGTTCTCGGTTCGCGGCCGGCTCCGATGGGATGTCCACAGCTGTGTCTGGTCTCGAGTTCGGCCGCTCGTCGGTCTCGAGTCCCTGCGTACGCTCACCCATCGTCGTAGACCTCGGCGATCCGGTCGGCGTCGACCGCGGCTGCGGGTGCGTCGAGGACGAGACGGCCGTCGACGACGCCGAGGTACCGGTCGGCGACCGTCGCCGCCAGGCCGGGCTGGTGGAGGCTGACGAGACCGACCAGGTCGTGGTCGTCGACGGCTGCCGACAGTCGGGCCAGGACCGAATCCGCGGTCGCCGGATCGAGCGAGGCGACCGGTTCGTCGGCCAGGAGCACCGCGGGCTGTTGCTGGAGCGCTCGCGCGATCCCGACGCGCTGGCGCTGCCCGCCGGAGAGGTCACCGACGCGTCGGTCCGCGTAGCCACCCAGCCCGACGGCGTGGAGCTGTTCGATCGCCAGACGCTTCTCCTCGGGCGTGTGCCACCCCAGTACCTCGCGCCAGGCCGGCTCTCGGCCGAGTGCCCCGTCGAGGACGTTCTCGAGTGCGGATTTTCCGTCGATCAGCGCCCCCTCCTGGAAGACTAACGCGGTCTCCGTCGTCTCGAGTGGCCGGCCGTCGAAGCGAATCGTCCCGGCGTCCGGCCGCTCGAGACCGTCGAGACAGCGAAGGAGCGTCGTCTTCCCGGCACCCGAGCGTCCGACGAGGACGGCCAGTTCGCCGGGAGAGAGGTCGAACGAGACGTCTTCGAGCACGGGTGTGGCCCCGAAGCGCTTCTCGAGGGCGGTGACGCTGAGCATGTCGGTCGTCCCTTCGACTACTCGTCGCCGTCGGTATCTCCGTTTCCGTTCGTGTCTTCGGTCTCGTCCTCCTCGAGGTCGGCGACTTCGACGCCCATCTCCCTGGCGATGTCGCGGACGGGGTCGTAGGTCCCGGGTTCGATCTCGCCGAAGCGGTCGATACGGTGTTCCTCGAGCGCCTCCGGCGGCGTCTCGACCAGCCGCTCGATCAGGGCTTCGCGGACTGGCTCGGGCGTGTCGGGCTTGGCGACGACGGCGTCGAACGGAATCGGATCGCTCCGTGCGACCTTCTGAATCTCGTCGGTGTCGGGGTGTTGGAAGTCGCCGTAGGCCGCCGCGTCGACGTGGCCCTCCTCGAGTGCGGCCAGGGCGGCGTCGTGGCCGCCCGCCCACTCGATGTCGAAGTCGGCAGGCTCCGTCTCGATGTCGCCAGCGTCGAGACCGGCCTGAGAGATGGTATACCGTGGAAACATGCCGCCACTCGCGCTCAGGGGGTCGACCATCGCGATCCGCGTCCCTTCGAGATCCGCGAGCGAGTCGATGCCGGTGTCGGCTCGTGTCGCGATGTAGGTGTGGTACGATTCCGCGCCGTGTGACCAGTTGATCGCCAGCGGGTGGATGCCGTCGTCGGCCGAGAGGGCGTAGATCATCGGTGCGAGGTTCGCCAGCTCGGTGTGGCCGTGGACGACGCTCTCGATCACCCCGCTGTAGTCCGTCGTCGGGACGCCCTCGACGGTGTCGACACCGTCGAAGCCGTCCTCGAGCCACTCGAAGACGCCTGCGTACTGTGCGTGGAGGTCTTCTGCGTCCTGAAACGGCGGGAGGGCGAACTCGATCGTCCCCCCGGACCACGAGCCAACGGTCGCGTCGCTCTCGCCGTCGTCAGTACTCGCGAGACAGCCTGCTACGCCCCCGGCCGCCGCGCCAGCGAGCCCACAGAGGAAGGTTCGTCGTTTCATACCGCCACTCGCCACCACTCAGAGATAACACCCTCGAATACAACTCGCGAACCACCGGGTACACACCTCGAGTCTCGAGCAGCGATTACTGCGCCGGGGGAGTGGAAGCGAACCACACAGCTATTAACGCTCGTCGGTCCAACGCCCCGGTATGACACGCTCGAGCGCTCCCGGGAAGGTGTATCTGTTCGGGGAGCACGCAGTGGTGTACGGCGAGCCTGCGGTTCCGTGTGCCATCGAACGACGCGCCCGGGTGCGCGTCGACCAGCGCTCCGATGGCCGGCTGCGAGTCCACGCCGAAGACCTCACGTTGGACGGCTTCACCGTCGAGTACGGCCGCCGCGACGACGGGCCCGACGTGAACGTCTCCGAGTCGTTGGTCGCCGCGGCGATGGGCTACGTCGACGGAGCGATCGAGCAGGTACGAGCGGTGACCGGCGAACCCGACGTCGGCTTCGACGTCACCATCGAGAGCGACATTCCGCTCGGGGCCGGACTCGGCTCGTCGGCGGCGGTCGTCGTCGCCGCCATCGACGCGGCGACGCGCGAACTCGGCGTCACGCTCGAGACGGCCGAACTCGCCGACCGGGCGTTTCGGACCGAGTACGAGGTCCAGGAGGGACAGGCCTCGCGGGCGGACACCTTCTGTGTGACCGCAGGCGGTGCCGTGCGCGTCGAGGGCGAGGCGTGTCGACGGCTCGAGGCCCCGGATCTCCCGCTGGTGATCGGTTTCGACGGCGGGGCGGGCGAGACGGGGCAACTCGTCGCGGGCGTCCGAGCGTTGCGCGAGGAGTACGGCTTCGCCGCCGACACCGTGGAAGCGATCGGTGACGTGGTCCGCGAAGGCGAGTCCGCCCTCGCCGACGGGGACCTCGAGGAACTCGGCCGGCTGATGAACTTCAACCACGGGTTGCTCTCGGCGCTCGGCGTCTCCGCGCGCTCGCTCGACGACATGGTCTGGGCGGCCCGCGACGCGGGGGCCTACGGCGCGAAACTGACGGGCGCGGGTGGCGGCGGCTGTATCGTCGCGCTCGATCCGACCGAGGCGACCGAGACCGCCCTCAAGTACACGCCGGGCTGTGAGGAGACGTTCCGCGCGGCGCTCGCCGACGAGGGGGTGAAACGGCTCGAATGAGCACCGACCGACAGCGTGTCGTCCTCAAACTCGGCGGCAGCGTCATCACCGACAAGGACACCCCCGAGACGGTCGACGAGGCGGCGCTCGAGCGCGTCGCCGACGCGGTCGCTGCGAGCCTCGAGACGGGTGCGATCGACCTCGTCCTCGTCCACGGCGGCGGCAGTTTCGGCCACCACCACGCGAGCGCACACGGGGTGAGTACGACGGCAGGCACGCACGACGCCGCGGCCGCACTCGCGATCCACGAGGCGATGAAGCGGCTCAACGCCGCGGTGCTCGCGGCGCTCCGGGAGCGCGACGTTCCGGCGCTGCCGGTCCACCCGTTCTCGGCCGCTTCCCGTGACGCCGACGGAGAGACCGACGTTCCGAGTGCCCAACTCGAGACGATGCTCGGCGAGGGGTTCGTGCCGGTGCTCCACGGCGACGGGGTCGTCCAGGCCGGGGAGGGCGTCACCGTCCTCAGCGGCGACGAACTCGTCACCACGCTGGCTCGCTCGCTCGCGGCCGACCGGGTCGGTCTCTGCTCGACGGTGCCGGGCGTCCTGGATACGGCAGGCGAGGTCGTCCCCCGCATCGAGCACTACGACGAGGTTGCGAGCGCGCTCGGCGAGAGCGAGTCGACCGACGTCACCGGCGGGATGGCCGCGAAGGTGCGGACGTTGCTCGAACTCGAGGCGGCCGCCTCGGTGTTCGGTCCCGACGACCTCGCAGCGTTTCTCGAGGGCGCTCGGCCCGGAACGACGATCGAGTGAGCGGGCGGGGTGTGTGAGCGACCAACCCACGGAGTTTATACGATAGCGCTGTGTAGGTCGACCTAGCGAAACCCGCGGGCAAGTGCGCTCGTCGGTCACGGGGTTCCCGAGACCGAACCTGGGGCATCGCCCTCGAGCGCATAGCGGGATCCGACGGCAGCGACAGGAGCCGAACGAGTAGGAGTCCGCGGTACGTTTCGATGAGAGCGAGCGTTTCGACGCGGCTTTCAGTGCTACAACCATGGAAATTGAAATTGCAACGGTAGGCGGCTACGAGGAAGTCGGCCGGCAGATGACTGCCGTCCGCGCGGGCGACGACGTCGTGATCTTCGACATGGGTCTGAACCTCTCGCAGGTGCTGATCCACGACAACGTCGAGACAGAACGGATGCACAGTCTGGACCTGATCGACATGGGCGCGATTCCCGACGACCGGGTCATGAGCGACTTAGAGGGCGACGTCCAGGCGATCGTCCCCACCCACGGCCACCTGGACCACATCGGCGCGATCAGCAAACTCGCACACCGCTACAACGCACCGATCGTCGCGACGCCGTTTACGATCGAACTCGTCAAACAGCAGATCGAAGGCGAGCAGAAGTTCGGCGTCGACAACGATCTGGTGAAGATGAGCGCGGGCGAGACGATGTCGATCGGTGACTCCGGGAAGGTCGAACTCGAGTTCGTCAACGTCACCCACTCGATCATCGACGCGATCAACCCCGTCCTCCACACGCCGGAGGGGGCCATCGTCTACGGACTGGACAAGCGCATGGACCACACGCCGGTCATCGAGGACCCGATCGACATGGAGCGCTTCCGTGAGATCGGCCGCGAGGGCAACGGCGTCCTCTGTTACATCGAAGACTGTACCAACGCGAACAAGCCCGGCCGGACGCCCTCCGAGAACGTCGCGCGCGAACACCTCAGAGACACCCTCTACAGCATGGAGGACTACGACGGCGGCATCGTCGCGACGACGTTCTCCTCACACATCTCGCGTGTGACCAGCCTCGTCGAGTTCGCGAAAGATATCGGCCGTCAGCCGGTGTTGCTCGGGCGTTCGATGGAGAAGTACTCCGGCACTGCAGAGCGACTCAACTTCGTCGACTTCCCGAGCGACCTCGGGATGTTCGGTCACCGAAAGTCGGTCGACCGCACGTTCAAGCGCATCATGAACGAAGGGAAGGAGAACTTCCTGCCGATCGTCACCGGCCACCAGGGCGAGCCACGGGCGATGCTCACCCGCATGGCCCGCGGCGAGACCCCCTACGAACTCGACAACGGCGACAAGGTCGTCTTCTCCGCACGCGTCATCCCGGAGCCGACCAACGAGGGCCAGCGCTACCAGGCCGAGAAACTCCTCGGTATGCAGGGTGCGCGCATCTACACCGACATTCACGTCTCCGGCCACCTCTGCCAGGAGGGGCACTACGAGATGCTCGACGCGCTCCAGCCACAGCACGTCATCCCCGCCCACCAGAACCTCAAGGGACTGTCAGGCTACGTCGGTCTCTGTGAGAGCGAGGGCTACCGGATGGGCCGTGACGTCCACGTAACGCGAAACGGGAACCTCATCCAGCTCGTCGACTGACATGACGACTCCAGAGGCACGCGAAGAAGCGGTGCTCGAGGCCGTCAGACAGCGGCGCGAGCTAGTCAACGAGGCGATTCCCGAAGCGCTCCCGATCCAGCGCCCGGAACGGCTCTACGAGGCCTCCAGGTACCTCCTCGACGCCGGCGGCAAGCGCCTCCGGCCGGCCGTCTTGCTGACCACCGCGGAGGCACTGGCCGACGTCGCCCCGCTCTCGACGGACTACCGGACGTTTCCCGACCTCGGGCGCGAGCCGACGGCCACCGTCGACGTGATGGCCGGTGCCGTCAGCGTCGAGGTCATCCAGTCGTTCACGCTCATCCACGACGACATCATGGACGACGACGACCTCCGTCGCGGCGTCCCCGCTGTCCACGAGGCCTACGACCTCGAGACGGCCATCCTCGCCGGTGACACACTCTACTCGAAGGCGTTCGAGATCATGCTCGAGACCGGTGCACCACCTGAACGGGCCGTCGAGGCGCTCGAGATCCTCGCGACGACCTGTACGAAGATCTGTGAGGGCCAGTCACACGACGTGAGTTTCGAAGCACGCGACGATGTGACGACCGACGAGTACCTCGAGATGGTCGAGCAGAAGACGGCCGTCCTGTACGCGGCCGCGGCCAGCCTCCCCGCCGTCTTACTCGGCGCGGACGAGGAGACGATCGACGCGCTCTACGGCTACGGTCTCGACGTTGGAAAGGCGTTCCAGATCCAGGACGACGTCCTCGACCTGACCGTCCCCAGCGAGAAACTCGGCAAACAGCGCGGCAGTGACCTCGTCGAGAACAAACAGACGCTGATCACCGTCCACGCACGCGAGCAGGGCGTCGACGTCGACGACCTGATCGACACGACCGACGTCGACACCGTCACCGAAGCCGAGATCGACGACGCAGTCGCCACGCTCGAGGAGAGTGGCTCGATCGAGTACGCCAACGAGATGGCACGTGACCTCGTCGCCCGCGGCAAAGCGCGACTCGAGGTCGTCCCCGACAACGAGGCACGGGACCTGCTGCTCGAACTCGCAGATTACCTGATCGAACGCGGCTACTGACGGCCACCGAATCTCCCTCGGCAGATCACGCGTGCGAGCGGGTCTCCCGGACACACGCGTATCGACTCGCGACTCACGGCTCGATATCGTGCATGCGTTTTTCCCCCCGGACCCACGAGAGTGGGTATGACACGGAGCCCCCCACCGGTGTGGCGCACGCGGCGCTCGGTTCTCGCCGCCGCAGGCGTCGCCGGACTCACGGCGACTGCAGGCTGTCTCGACGCTGTCCTCGGGTCGTCCCCACAGGCGATCGAACCCGAGGAGCCGAGCGAACCGCGGCGAGGAACCCCCGGCGAGTTCTACACACTGCTCGAGCGAAACGACCTCCAGGTCGAGGCGCTCACCCGCGACGGCGACCACCTGATTCTCGAGTACTACTCGAACGCCGAGACCGAGGAGGAGTCGATCGAAGAGATCGGTGTCGTCGTCCAGGTGTTCAACGCGATCATCGTCGCACACGGGACGGACCTCGAGCTGTTCATCGCCGAGATTCGCAACCCGTTCGACGGACAGGCCCACGGCTGGGGGCTCGAGCCGTGGCTACTCGAGGCGTACAACGAGGGCGAAGCCGACGAGATGGCCGTCTTCGGGAGCATCCTGGGTTCGCGCGTCGACGGCGATGGCGAGCAACTGGGGTCGACACCCATCGAACCGGTCGAAGACGGCGACGGCATAGCTGAGCCAGACGAGGAGTGACGGCCGTCGAGCGGGGACCGTCGATCACATCGCGGTAGTTTTGACCCGGGAGGGAAAACCTCCCACCAATGGACGACGAGTTACGGTCACGGGTCGAGCGCGAGGCCGAGAAGCACGCGCTGTTGAACGCCGTCAAACACGAGAGCGAGGCGAACGTCGGCGCGGTGATGGGACCGCTGATGGGCGAGAACCCCGCCTTTCGCGAACACGCCGACCAGGTCCCCGGCGTCGTCGGCGGTGTCGTCGCGGACGTGAACGGCCGCAGCGCCGAGGAACGCCGCGAGCGACTCGAGGAACTCGCCCCCGACGCGCTCGCGGAGATGGAAGCCGACGCGGAGACCGACGACCATGTGCTCTCGGACCTGCCGAACGTCGAGGCGTACGACCAGGTGCGGATGCGGTGTGCGCCGAACCCGAACGGTCCCTGGCACCTCGGCCACGCCCGGATGCCCGCGGTCATCGGCACCTACAAAGACCGCTACGACGGCTGGTTCTGCGTCCGCTTCGACGACACCGACCCCGAGACGAAACGGCCCGACCTCGACGCCTACGACGCGATTCTCGAGGACCTCTCGTACCTCGGTTTCGAGACCGACGAGACGCTGAGAGCGAGTGACCGCCTCGAGACCTACTACGATTACGCCCGCGAGTTGATCGACCTCGGCGGAGCCTACACCTGCTCGTGTTCGGGTGAGGAGTTCAGCGAACTCAAGAACGCCGGTGAGCCGTGTCCGCACCGCGACAAGCCCGTCGAGACCGTCCGCGAGGAGTTCGAGGCGATGGTCGACGGCGAGTACGAGAGCGGCGAGATGGTCCTCCGGGTGAAGACCGACATCGAACACAAGAACCCTGCGCTCCGCGACTGGGTCGCCTTCCGCATGATCGACACGCCTCACCCACGCGAGACGGCCGCCGACTACCGTTGCTGGCCCATGCTCGACTTCCAGTCCGGCGTCGACGACCACCTCCTCGAGATCACCCACATCATCCGTGGCATCGACCTCCAGGACTCGGCGAAACGCCAGCGCTTCGTCTACGACTACTTCGGCTGGGAGTACCCCGAAGTGCTCCACTGGGGCCACGTCCAGGTCGACGCCTACGACGTGAAGATGAGCACCTCGAGAATCGGCGAACTGATCGCCGCCGGGGACCTCGACGGCTGGGACGACCCCCGCGCGCCGACTATCTCGAGCGTCCGCCGCCGCGGCATCCGCGGCGAGGCGATCACCGAGGCGATGGTCGGTCTCGGCACCTCGACGAGCGACGTCGACCTCGCGATGAGCACCGTCTACGCGAACAACCGCGACCTGATCGACGAGGAGACCGACCGGCGCTTTTTCGTCCGCGACGGCGTCGAACTCCCGCTCGCCGGGAGCCCACCCGACGAGGCGAACCCGCCGTTACATCCAAACGACGAGGAACGAGGCGTCCGCGAGATCCCGGTCGGCCAGGCCGTCCTGCTCGAGGAGGAGGACCTCCCGACTCGAGAGGAGCGCATCTGGCTCAAGGGACTCGGCTGTTTCCGCTACACGCGTGACGCGCTCCAGTACACCGGCGACGACATCGACGCCGTCCGCGAGGAGGGTGTCGACGTGATCCACTGGGTGCCCGCCGACGAGAGCGTCCCCCTCCGCTTACGGACGCCCGAGGGCGACGTCGAGGGACGGGCCGAACCGGGGGTGGCGACGCTCGAAGCGGATTCCGTGGTGCAGTTCGAGCGCGTCGGGTTCGCGCGAATCGACCGCCACGACGAGGCGGAGACGGTGGCGTACTACGCCCACCCCTGACCGGCCCGACCGATTTTGCTGGTGGTGTACTGACGGTTGTGAGGCTCTCGAGGCGCCCGCAGGAACTATAGTAGCCACTGCAAGTCAGTGCACACCTGATCGCCAGACGTATCGGCGATCAGTGTGTAAACCGTTTCAGTTGTTACTATCGCGTTTTGGCAAGCCTGAACGGATGAGTGAAACCGATGGTGGTCGTCCGGTTTCACTCATCAGTCGACGTATGGGAGGGTACTAGTCGCGTTCGTCCTCGAGTAAGTACTTCCCGCTGTCCGGGAGCGCCTCGACGACGACGCCCTCGCGCTGGCCGAGAACTCGGCCGTGCGGAGCGCAGACCAGGCGGTTCGCCGCCCACGGGATGTGCAACTCGACGGCGGCCGGGCGCTCGCAGTCGGCTTCCGCACACTCCATAGGTATTCGCTCGAGCGGCCAGCGGTTGAACCTTGCCCCACCCTAGGTGAAAATGGACGCACTCGAGACACCGCACGCTCGGTGTCGGAGCGTCCTGAGCGAGGCATACGCGGGCGTAGCGGGCGTGAGAAACTGTGTATTCACGGTCGCCGAAACGACAGTGAAGTCAGAACTTAGTTGCGGACGACGTTCGTCGCGCGGGGACCCTTGGGGGCCTGTTCGATGTCGAATTCGATCTCGGTGCCTTCTTCGAGGTCCGGGCCGCCGACGTCTTCCATGTGGAAGAAAACGTCATCGTCCGCGTCGTCCGTCGAAATGAAACCGTAGCCGCCTGTGTCGTTGAAGAAATCAACTTTACCGTTTGCCATTGCAATTGTTCAGAGTGCTGGTATGCGGATAAAGCTTGTGTATTCGTCCTCAAATCGAGCTAATATGTAACAACATGTCCAAAACAACCACCAGATAAGAGATATTTGTCTACATAGGGCAACGATCTGTTGTATTGTGTCCGATGTAGCACAACGGCGAGGTGGTTCCGATGGAACCACAGTTTCGACGTTCAGTTCGGTGTGTTCGACTCGGAAATACCACCGATCGCGCCCCCGGAGACACCTAGAGGACGAACACCACGAGGAGGAAGCCGAGGAGGATGGTCACCGTCAACAGCACCTGAACGGCCGTCGAGGCGAGCGTCCCGACCGTCGCGTAGGTGGCCGAGCGCGCGCTCGACTCGAGGTCGCCGTTGCTCGCGAACTCGAGGAGGAAGACGGTGCCGAAGAGACCGAGGAGGAGACCGAGTGGGCCAACCACGAAGAGGAGGGCGATGGCGACGACGGCGGCGACGGCGGTCGTCTCCCAGGAGGCCCCGCCGGCTTTCGCGGAGACGGCCCCACCGAACAGTTCCGCGAGGAGCGTACAGACCCCGAGGACGGTGAAGACGGCGAGTGCGAGCAGACCGGGGTCGGTGAAGCCGCTGTGCCACCAGTAGAGGTAGACGCCCGACAGCGAGAGCAGGCCGCCGGGGACGAGCGGGACGAGCGTGCCGACGACGCCGGCGGCGACCAGCACGACGGCGAGCAGCGTGAACGCATCGACCATACGCCTCGAGAGGGGCGGCAGTGGGAAAGCCCTGGTGTTGGGCCGTCGACCAGCGAACACCTGGTCACGAGTCGGACGACCAACAGCATTTTGGCGACTTCCCACCGAGAGTCGAGTATGACCGAACCGCAGCTCATGACCGCCGCGCTGGTGATCGTCGTCACCCTCTGTCTCCTGGCGTTGCTCTACATCTCGACACAGTGGGACGAGTAGGCGGCGACGCGCGTTCGACCGGTCTCGACACAGAACGGTTAGGAGTCGTGAGCGAGAACGCGACCTATGGCACCTGGTGCGATCATCGTGGGGGCGTCCTCTGGAATCGGCGCGGCGCTGGCTCGAGCGCTGGCGGCCGACGGCTACGAGGTCGGACTGGCAGCGAGACGAACCGAGCGCCTCGTCGCCGTCGGCGAGTCACTGCCGACGAAAGCGTACGTCGCGACGATGGACGTGACCGACACCGCAGACGCACGCGAGGGGTTCGACGAACTCGTCGGCGCGATGGACGACGTCTCGCTCGTCGTCCTCTCGGCCGGCGTTGGCCACCTGAACCGCGACCTCGAGTGGGAACCCGAGCGGGAGACAGTCGACGTCAACGTCCGAGGGTTCTGTGCGCTCGCGACCGCGGCGATGGAACACTTCGAGGCGCGCGGCGGCGGCCACCTCGTCGGCATCTCGTCGGTCGCCGCCGCCTTCGGCAACGGTTCGTCTCCGGCGTACAACGCCTCGAAGGCGTTCGTCAGCACCTACCTCGAGGGACTTCGCTACCGGGGGCGGTCGCGCGAGGCGGACGTGACGATCACGACAGTCGAACCCGGCTTCGTCGACACGGCGATGGCGATGGGTGAGGACCTGTTCTGGGAGACGACGCCGGAGACGGCCGCCGCACAGATTACACGGGCGATTCGACGCAAGCGTCGCCACGTCTACGTCACGCGGCGCTGGCGGCTGGTCGCCTGGCTCCTGAAGGCGATGCCCGAGCGCGCGCTCGGCCGGCTGTTCTCCTGAGAAGCGCCCCGCGTCACTCGAGAAAGCGCTCGCGTTCGTCCAGGGCGACCTCGGTGCCGTAGCGGTCGACGAGCGGACAGAGCGCGTCGCCGAAGGCGCGCATACAGGTTCCCGTCGAGTGGTACTCGAGGTCGGCGGCGACTCGTTCCCACGTCTGCGCCTGGAGGATCCGTTCCACGAGGAGGCGTTCCTCGCGCGCGGTGAGCACCCCCGCTGTTTCTGTGTCGAGGAAGTAGCGCACGACGAGCGGGCGGAACGGGCCGGGATCGACGTCGAACAGCCCCGGGCCGTAGGCCGCGCCCGCGACGACGCGCCACTCGTGGGGCGTCACCTCGAGCGCTGGCGGGTCGTCGAGGGCCACACTTCGGAGGACGGCACGAACGACGTCCGCCTCGAGAGCCGCGAGGCTGTCCGCACAGAGGGCGGGAACCCGGCGGGCGAACCACGCCGCGTGGCGCTCGGCGAGGGCGCGTCCCGCCTCACTCGTCGGCGAGAGCATGATCGCCGAGTGTTCGCCGCTGGCGTCGTTGCGGCGGGTGGAGACGTGGACCGTCCCGTAGCCGTTGTGTGCCCAGAAGTCGAGTAAGTCGGGCGTGGCCCCGAAGCCGGTGCCGAGCCAGTCGACCGCGGATTCGAACTCCTCGCGGACGCGCTCGAGGAGGTACGAGCCGAGTCCGCGCGAGCGGACGGCGTGGTGGGTCGCGATGCGCATCACCCGCAGGCCGACCGGCGCTCCCGCCCGTTCGTCGCGTAGCTGGCTCGTCAGCACGTCGGGAAGCATGTTTCCGCGGACGCGCCCGCCCTCGTACATCTCGGCGCGGACCTCGGCCGGGAGTGCGCCCTCGCGCGCGAGCAGGCAGACGCTCACGACGTGGCCCTCGTGACAGAGCGCACGGATCTCGAGGTTCGGTGCGTCGAGCAGTCGGGCGAGGTCGTTCGGCTCGGTCCGGTAGTGTGCGAGGACGAGCAGGCCGAACGCCTCCCGGAGGAGGTGCTCGTCGGCGAGTACGTCGGCGGCCGAGAGCGGCCGGTAGCTGACCGTCTCGGGCGTCGCCTCGGCGACGAGCGGGTCGACGGGCGGGCGCGCGTCGAGTAAGAGCGCGCGAAACGCCCAGACCTCGAGCGGGTCGCCCGCCGCGTACCGGATCGGATCAGCGAGCGTGTACGATTCGACGGCGTGGCGAGCCTCCGCCAGTCGGTCGCGAAACCGGACCGAGAAGCCCCGACCTGCGCCTTCGTAGCCGTGGACGGTCGTCGCGAAGGCGATGCGGTCGGCCGCGAGCAGTGACTCGAGGACGCGCACGGGGAGCGCCGCGGCCTCGTCGACGAGGACCACGTCGGCGTCGGCACAGGCGTCGACGGTCTCGAGCGGCGGCGCGAACCGGACGTGGCCGCCGGTGTCGGTACGGACGAGCGGTGAGCCGTCACCAGCGGCGGCCGTTTCGGCGGTCTCGAGTGTACAGTCGAGCGTCT
This sequence comes from Natronobiforma cellulositropha, assembly GCF_025629245.1. Classification (GTDB taxonomy): domain Archaea; phylum Halobacteriota; class Halobacteria; order Halobacteriales; family Natrialbaceae; genus Natronobiforma; species Natronobiforma cellulositropha. The sequence continues at coordinate 371,929 of NZ_JANZXN010000015.1, read as the reverse complement.
CGCACAGGTCGCCCGCGCGGGCGAACACTTCGGCGGCGTTCGCCGCCGAGCTAGCGGTGACGAGGACGTCCTCGCCTGCGGCGGCGAACGCACCGGCCGCCAGTCCCGCGGCGCTCGACTTCCCCCGGCCGCGGTCGGCCTCCAGGACGACGGCGGTCGGTCCGTCGGCGAGGTGCTCGAACGTGTGGAGGGCGTCAGCCTGGTCTGTGGTGTAGCAGGCCTCGTAGGCAGCGCGAGGGAAGACGCTCGAGTCCGGTCGGACCCGCTCGAAGTCGGTCTCCGTCGGCTTCGCCGTCGAGCGTGTCGGCGGTGGGTGAACCAGTCCATCGGCGCGCACGCGCGAGCGCTCGAGGTCGACGAGTGCGATTCCGCGGTGGCTCTCGAGCGTCTCGACGAGACGCCGACGGAAGTGGCCGGTGACGTCCTCGACGGAGAACGGGGGGACGGCGAGCGACTCGTCGAAGCCGTCGCGACGAGCGGGCCAGCGCTCGAGTGATGGGGTGAGCACCACCAAGAGACCGCCGCCGTCGACCGCGCCGACGACGCTTCCGAGCGCGTTCGGCCGGAGTTCCGCGTGGGCGTCGATGGCGACCACTGTACGAGTCGTGCCGAGCAGCCGTGTCGCGTTCGCCTGCGGACAGTGCGCACAGCGGAGGCGGTCGTCGGGACCGACGAGCGTCGTTTCCGTAATCGGGATCGGCAGGTGGGCGAGCAGCGACTCGAGCGCCTCGTATCCTCGCTCGCGCCCGCCCGCGAGCACCAGCGCCCGTCGCTCGTTCGTCGCGGTCGCCTCCGCCAGGAGGGAGTCGGCGAGCGCGCCGATATCGACGGTCATGGCGTCTAGTGGTCGGAGGTGCCTCAAGAGCGTATGGGTTGTCACTCCTCGTCGGTCGGCGTTACGCGCTCCGGTCGAAGGCGAGCCGTCGGCTGCGAGCGCCTGGCTGACACGACCGCAGAGAGATATGTTTACGGGAGGAGAACGACGACGAGCGTTCGGTGCAGCCACTACCGGCCGAACGAAACCGCGTCCTTTCGGGCCGTAACTGGCCGTTCGTGCACGCGCCGCTCGCGGGCGACGACACTCACGTGCACCACTCGGGTGACCGTGAGGAGTAGTCTCACACCGTCGACCGTTTGGACACGCTTTTAAGGGGGGCGGGGCTACTCTGGCGTACACCCTACGCGGGGTTGATGATGCTCCTAGCCCCACAGGACCTCCGCCGGAACGTTCCGGCACGGAGTCACGTCACTGCGGCTCCGGACGGCAGGGGAGCGCGAGCCCACGCGTAGAAGAGGTGAACAACCAATGTCAGTATACGTTACAATCGACGTCCCAGCCGACCTCGCCGACGACGCCCTCGAGGCGCTCGAGGTCGCTCGAGACACCGGCAGCGTCAAGAAAGGAACGAACGAGACCACCAAAGCGATCGAGCGCGGTAACGCGGACCTCGTCTACGTCGCCGAAGACGTCTCCCCCGAGGAGATCGTCATGCACATTCCCGAACTCGCCGCCGAGAAGGGAATCCCCGTCGTCTTCGTCGAGACGCAGGACGACGTCGGCCACGCAGCAGGGCTCGAAGTCGGCTCTGCGGCTGCCGCAATCGTCAGCGCAGGCGAGGCCTCGAGCGACGTCGAGGACATCGCTGGAAAACTCGAGGACCTCAGCTGAGGTGATCGAAGATGAGCGCTGAAGAGGGAGAAAGCAGTTCCACGTCCGCCGAGGTCATCGAGATCGTCGGCAAGACCGGCATGCACGGTGAAGCCATGCAGGTCAAGTGCCGGATTCAGGAGGGCGAGAACAAAGGCCGAATCATCACCCGAAACTGTCTCGGACCGGTCCGCGAAGGCGACATCTTACAGCTTCGTGAGACCGCCCGAGAGGCCGACTCCATTGGAGGACAGTGACGATGGTCGAGCACCGAACCTGCGACTACAGCGGCAAAGAGATCGAACCCGGAACGGGCATCATGTACGTCCGCAACGACGGCACTGTCTTACACTTCGCCGACTCGAAAGCGGAGAAAAACTACCTGCTCGGGCGCGAACCGCGTGACCTCGAGTGGACCGCCGAAGGCCGCCGTGGCAAGACGCCCGTCCAGAGCGACGCAGACGAGAGCGACGAGCAGGTCGAGGCGAGCGAGGACGAAGACCTCGAGACCGAGGCAGACCTCGAAGACGAAGACGACGAGGCGGCGGCAGAGGAAGACGCCGAAGAGGAAACGGTTGACGAGACCGACACCGAAGCGGGCGACGAGGACGGCCAATGAGTGCAGACGAGCGCACCTTCGTGATGGTCAAGCCGGACGCGTTCGCACGCGGACTCGTCGGCGAAATCGTCTCGAGACTCGAGGAGCGCGGGCTCAAACTCGTCGGAATCAAGGTCATCAACATGCCTCGTGAGCGGGCCGAAGAGCACTACGCCGAACACGAGGACAAGCCCTTTTTCGACGACCTCATCGAGTTCATCACGTCGGGACCGGCCGTCCCGATGGTCTGGGAGGGCCAGGACGCGACGCGTCAGGTTCGCCAGATGATCGGCGCGACCGATCCGCTCGAGGCAGCGCCGGGAACGATCCGCGGCGATTACGCGCTCGACCTCGGCCGAAACGTCGTCCACGCCGCCGACCACGAGGACGAGGGCGCGAACGAACGCGAGATCGCGATCCACTTCGACGAGGACGAGCTCATCGACTACGACCAGCACGACGCTGGCTGGCTCTACGAGTAACCAGCGTCGCCCGAGCGCGGCCGAGTCGATTTTTCGCGTGTTCGAGACCGGTGAGCGACCGCGCCCGTCGGGACGGACTCCCCTGTCGACACTCGTCAACTCGCGTTCCCGTTTATGACAAGCGGACGGTGACCGTCCACCCGGGCCGTGACGTGGACGGATCTCTCAGATTTTGTATCTAGTGTGCCGGCCGGAGAGTGAGATCTAGGAGCACTCTCGAGCGCTGTTTCTCGAGTCGTGTTCGATTCGAAGTGGTGGCAGGGAGAACACATATACCGTTCTAGATAGACGCAACATCTAATGCAGATGGTGGAGTAGGGTCCCTTGGTGGTTTCGAATGGTAACTCACGGTAGGTGGTTTACGGATGCGTGAAACTGAGCGAGGGAGTGCAACCCTCTCTGAAGCCGAGACGCTCCCGCTCAACCTCGTCTTCGACGTCCTCTCGGACGAACGGCGACGGTACGCGCTGTATTACCTCTACGACATGCCCGACGGCGTCGCGACGGTTTCCGAGATTACAGAGTACGTCCTCCGACTCGAGACGGACAGTCCGCCGTCCGACGACCATCGGACGCAAGTCCTCACGACACTGCAGCACGTCCACCTCCCGAAACTCGCGGACGCAGGCGTACTCGAGCACGACATTCGGAGTGCGACGGTCCGCTACTGGGGCCAGCCCTCACTCGAGGAGTGGCTCGAACACGCCCAGCACAAAGAGGGAGAGTAGCCGACGCCGCCGACGAACACCGTCGTGTGTTGTCACAGAAACCGACCGTCAGGTGCCCGCGAGCGCGGTTGTAAGCTTTATCTCGAAACGGGTGGTGGTTGCTGCTCGCAGGACGAGGAGGCGGCCGTCACGGCCAGCCGCTCGTGCGTCGTGATAGCATTCCACTCCTCAATATTTAACAGGCGAGCGGACGATGCAGAAACCGTAGAGGTGTTCACAATGACTGATCACGAACTTCCACCACTTCCGTACGATTACGACGCGCTCGAACCGGCCATCTCAGAACAGGTCGTCACCTGGCACCACGACACCCACCATCAGGGGTACGTGAACGGACTCAACAGTGCCGAGGAGACGCTCGCGGAGAACCGCGAGAGCGGCGACTTCGGCGGGAGTCCCGCCGCGATGAAGAGTGTGACCCACAATGGCTGTGGCCACTATCTCCACACGCTGTTCTGGGAGAACATGTCACCAGAGGGCGGCGACGAGCCAGAGGGTGCACTCGCCGAGCGGATCGAAGCCGACTTCGGCTCCTACGACGCCTGGAAAGGCGAGTTCGAAGCGGCAGCGGGTGCCGCCGGCGGCTGGGCGCTGTTAGTCTACGACCCCGTCGCCAAGCAACTGCGCAACCTCACCGTCGACAAACACGACCTCCACGCGCTGTGGGGTGCCCACCCAATCCTGGCGTGTGACGTCTGGGAGCACTCGTACTACCACGACTACGGTCCGGACCGTGGCAGCTTCATCGAGGGCTTCTTCGACGTCGTCAACTGGGAGAAGGTGAGCGAAGAGTACCAGAAGTGCCTCGACCACTTCGAGTAGTCGACGAGACCTGATCTTCGACATTTTTGCGACGGATTCGACCGGAGAGCGACGGCGCCCGCCGAGGGCGAAATCCGCACCGTTTAGACGACGACCGCCGTAGTCGGGGTATGCCAGTCGCCAAATCGGAGTTCGAGCGACTCCCGCCGTGTGACTTCTACACACCAGCGGAGTTACTCGAGACCGACCAGATGTACACCGTCTACGAGATCGCTCGCCTCCTCCAGGGACTCGAGCCCGACGCCGAACTCGAGCCGGAGACGGAAGTGATCTTGCTCGACTGGGCGATTCCCTGGGTCGTGGTCAACGCCGACGACCTCGTGGTCGCCGAGCCGCGACGTGACGACGAACCGGGCTTTTACGGACTGAAAGACGAGTTCTGACTTCTTCCCACGTCCGAAAACGCGAGAATCAGACCCGTCGGGCCATCTGTGCGGCGAGTTCGACGTGACGGTACGGATCGGTCGTCACGCTCGGTCCGTGGCCGGTGTGCATCTCGGCGAGGTCCGGGTCGACCGCCGCCAGGAGGCGGTCGATGCTCTCGATCAACGTCTGGCGGTCGCCCTCGGGGAGGTCGGTCCTGCCGAAACTCCCGTTCTGGAAGACGAGGTCGCCCGCGAAGAGGACGCCCGGTGTGCGAGCGTAACAACAGACGTGGTCGTCTTTGTGGCCCGGCGTGTGGAGGACCTCGTAGGTGTGGTCTCCCATCGCTACCGTCTCGCCGTCTCGAAGCCGGTGGCCGATACCGTCGGCCGTCGGATCGAACCCCCAGACCTCGACGTCGAAGGCGTCGGTGACCGCCTCGAGATTACCGACGTGGTCCGGGTGTGTGTGCGTTACGACCACGGCGTCGAGGTCGGTGACGTGCTCGCGGAGGGTGCTCACGACGTCGAAGTTCGCGCCGGTGTCGACGAGGACGTGACGGCTGCCATCGACGAGAAACGCGTTACTCGTAAACGCCTGGACGCCCGCCGCTACGTTGGTGATCATAGCGTCCGGTTGGGGACCGGCCGGTTTGTGCGTATCGACCTCCCTACCGCCGTGGTCGGTCCCCAGTTCCGCTCGAGTGGACAGTCAGGGTGTCGAGACCCTCCAGAACGGACTGTCAACGGAGTATTCACAAGGTCTTTTAGCCGGGCCACGTAGTGATAGACGAATGCATCGGTCGGCAGTGCTCGTCGTTTTCGCCGCCCTGGTCGTGACCGTCGGTGCAGGCGCTGCGGTCGGTGGACCCGGCGTGTCCGTCGGCAGTGGAGCCGCCGACACCGAACACGGGGACGCGTCGACGCTCGAGGTGTTTCCGAGTGACCGATTCGACACGACGAGCGCGAACGTACAGACCGCGGGTGAGTTCGACACGACGCGCTTCGAAATCGTCGTCTACGAAGACGGCACCGCGACCTGGACGTTTCGCTACGAACGCTACCTCGAGACGGCGAGCGAGGAGGCGGAGTTCAGAACGTTCGCCGAAGAGTTCGAAGCCGAGGAGACGCCGCTCTACGAGCGCTTCGTCCACCAGGCCCAGGCGCTGACCTCGACGGGCTACGAGCACACAGACCGAGAGATGGAGGCAGAGTCGTTCGAACGCAGCGCAGGCATCGACCACCGTCCGAGCGCGATGGGCGTCGTCGAGATGCAGTTTACCTGGAACGGGTTCGCACACGTCGACGACGACGGCAGGGTCACTATCGGCGACGTCTTCGACCCCGGCATCATCGTCATGCCGGGGCAGACGCTGACGATCACGGCCGAAGACGACCTCGTCTTCGACCGGACGGATCCCAGCGGCCACTACGGCGGAGACTCACTCGAGGAGAGTCGGACCGTGAGCTGGAGCGGTGACGGCGACTCCGTCGAGATCAGGTCGGTCGTCCTCCTCCCGCCCGAGATCGCCAACGCCGACCCGGGCACGAACCTGGAGACGACCGACGAGAGCGACACACCGGCTGACCGTGCCGGCTGGCTCCTCGCCGCGTTCGTCGCACTCCTCGCGGTGGGTGGCGTCGCCTACGCTGGGTACCGGCTTTCCGCTCGCTCACCGACGGAACCGACGGTGGACGACGGCGAGCGCGACGAGGACCCCGAGCCTGTGGGAGACTCGGCGCGTCTCGAGGTCGACCTCGAGAACCTCCCGCCGGCGAGTGAATCGGAGCACGACCCGGCCGCGAGTCCGCTGTCGGTTCCCGACGAGGAACTGTTGACCGACGACGACCGCGTCGTCGCGCTGATCCGTCGTAACGGCGGCCGAATGAAACAGGTGAACATCGTCGAGGAGACCGGCTGGTCGAAGTCGAAGGTGAGTATGCTCCTCTCGGAGATGGAAGACGACGGAACGATCAGTAAACTCCGCGTCGGCCGTGAGAACATCATCAGCCTCGAAGGCTTCGAACCGGAAGCCGCGAAGTCACCGTTCGACGAGTGAGCGGTGCGTCGAGCGCATGCTCGCGCCGTGTCACACCGATACACTGCGGGTCCGAAACGGAATGCTTAAACACCACACGACGAAAGAGAGGAGTGTAAGACGCTCCGTTGGTGTAGTCCGGCCAATCATATTGCCCTCTCACGGCAATGACCAGGGTTCGAATCCCTGACGGAGCACTTCTGCGACGAACGTACGTGAGGAGCGGAAAGCGACACTCAGAGATACTAATCAGACGAGTCGCGCGCAGCGTCGCGAGCACGTCTTGGCGTGGTTCGAATCCCTGACGGAGCACTTCTACGGCGACCGACTCGTGAGCTACTGGTGGTCGCTCTGGGTTCGTAATCCAGCCGTCACAGCCCGTATCCACGGCCGGAGTGAGCGAGCACGCCTCCGCGACGTTTATATCACTCTCCGCACACTCCAATGAACGATTCTGCGAGCGGAACGAATTCGACGGTTCCTGCTGCCCGAATATATCACTGTCCTTGCCGGACACTCTGACGTTCTTCGATAGCGAATGAGACACGCCTTTAGGACGATGGGAATACTGTATTACAGAACACCAGGTGTCGTCTCGAAAACGTCCGTGTTGCTCGAGTCGAACGGTCACGGTTGGTGAAACGTATGCCTCGAGTGAGGACGGGTGTCGAACGTATAGCATGGACGCGACCAAAACACTACAATTGAAAACCCACCCCTCCTAACCGTGAGTATGGCCGAAACGAATCCACTCGGTGCAATCCGAGAACTGGAGGTCGATGGCACGTCCTATCGGATGGCCGACCTCTCCGTTCTCGAGGACGAAGGACTCTGTGATCTCTCGAAGCTCCCGGTCAGCATCAGAATCCTCCTCGAATCGGTGCTTCGCAACGTCGACGGTGAACAGATCACCGAAGACGACGTACGGAACGCAGCCTCCTGGCAACCGGACGTCCCGGACGTCGAGGTGCCGTTCACCGTCTCCCGAGTCGTCCTTCAGGACCTCACCGGTGTCCCCGCCGTCGTCGACCTCGCTGCACTGCGTTCGGCGGCCGAGCGTAAAGGCGTCGACCCGGCGGTCGTCGAACCCGAGGTGCCCTGTGACCTCGTGATCGACCACAGCGTACAGGTCGACTACTTCGGCTCCGAAGACGCCTACGAGAAGAACGTCGAACTCGAGTACGAGCGCAACGAGGAACGCTACCGCGCGATCAAGTGGGCCCAGCAGGCCTTCGAGGAGTTCAACGTCGTGCCGCCGGGAACGGGGATCGTCCACCAGGTCAACCTAGAGCACCTGGGACAGGTCGTTCACGAGCGCGAAATCGACGGCGAGCAGTGGCTGCTGCCCGACACCCTCGTCGGTACCGACAGCCACACCCCGATGATCGGCGGCATCGGCGTCGTCGGCTGGGGTGTCGGTGGAATCGAAGCGGAGGCCGCACTGCTCGGCCAGCCGATCACGATGAGCCTCCCCGACGTCGTCGGCGTCCACCTCTCGGGCGAACTCCCCGAGGGGGCGACGGCGACCGACCTCGTGCTCCACATCACCGAACAGCTACGCGAGGTCGGCGTCGTCGACAAGTTCGTCGAGTTCTTCGGTCCCGGCGTCTCGAAACTCTCCGTGGCCGACCGCGCGACGATTTCGAACATGGCACCCGAACAGGGGTCGACGATCAGCGTCTTCCCGGTCGACGAGAAGACCCTCGAGTACCTCGAACTCACCGGCCGCGACGACGACCACATCGACATGGTCCGCGAGTACCTCGAGGCACAGGGACTCTTCGGCGAGCAAGAACCCGAGTACACCGAGGTCGTCGAGTTCGACCTCGGTGACGTCGAACCCAGCCTCGCCGGCCACAAGAAACCGCACGCGCGCATCCCGATGGGCGAGTTAGACGAGCACTTCCCCGCGCTGCTCGAAGAGCAGGGCGTCGTGAACGCCGACGGGTCGGCCGTCGGCGGCGACTCCGGCGGCGACGGCGGTGCGGTGATGGCCCAGCCAGGGCTCGACCTCGAGGAGAAAGTCCCGGTCACGCTCGAGGACGGCACCGAGGTCGAAATCGGCCACGGGAGCGTCCTCGTCAGCGCGATTACGAGCTGTACGAACACCTCGAACCCGTCGGTGATGATCGCCGCGGGCTTGCTCGCGCGTAACGCCCTCGAGAAGGGTCTCGACGTTCCCGACTACGTCAAGACGAGTCTCGCACCGGGCAGTAAGGTCGTCACCGAGTATCTCGAGGCGTCGGGACTGCTCGACGACCTCGAGGGACTCGGCTACCACGTCGTTGGCTACGGCTGTACGACCTGTATCGGCAACGCCGGTCCGCTCGCAGACCCCATCGAGGCGGCCATCGACGAACACGATCTCTGGACGACGAGCGTCCTCTCGGGCAACCGCAACTTCGAGGCGCGCATCCACCCGAAGATCCGCGCGAACTACCTCGCCAGCCCACCGCTCGTCGTGGCCTACGGTCTCGCGGGCAAGATGGACATCGACTTAGAAGAGGAGCCGCTGGGCACCGACGACGAGGGCGAACCGGTCTACCTCGCCGACGTCTGGCCGGACGCAGAAGAGATCCGCCAGACCATCCACGAGAGCGTCTCCCCCGAGATGTTCGAGGAGAAGTACGCGAGCGTCTTCGAAGGCGACGAGCGCTGGGAGAGCCTCGAGGCACCCACCGGCGACACCTACGACTGGGACGGCGAGTCCACCTACATCCGCGAACCGCCGTTCTTCAAGGACTTCCCGCTCGAGAAACCCGGCGTCTCCGATATCGATGGCGCGCGCTGTCTGCTCACCCTCGGCGACACCGTCACGACCGACCACATCAGCCCCGCCGGGCCGTTCAGTTCGGACTTACCCGCAGGCCAGTGGCTCAGTGAGCGCGGCGTCGAACCCTACGAGTTCAACACCTACGGCTCCCGGCGCGGCAACCACGAAGTCATGATGCGCGGCACCTTCGCGAACGTCCGCATCCAGAACGAGATGCTCGACGGGAAAGAAGGCGGCTACACGGTCCACCACCCGACTGACGAGGAGACGACCGTCTTCGAGGCCGCAGAGCGCTACCGCGAGGACGAGACGCCGCTCGTCGTCGTGGCCGGCATCGAACTCGGTACCGGTTCGAGCCGTGACTGGGCGGCGAAAGGCACCTCCTTGCTCGGCATCCGTGCGACCATCGCCGAGGGCTACGAGCGCATCTACCGAGACAACCTCATCGGCATGGGCGTCCTCCCGCTGCAGTTCCAGGAGGGCGATAGCTGGGAGTCGCTCGGTCTCGACGGCAGTGAAGTGTTCACGATCACGGGTCTCGAGGACGGACTCGAGGTCGAGGACGAACTCACCGTCACCGCCGAGTTCGAGGACGGCAGCGAGGTCGAGTTCGACGTCACTGCCCAGGTCGGAACGCCTGCGGCCGTCGAGTACGTCGAGAACGGTGGCATCCTCCACCTCGTCCTGCGCCGGATGCTCACCTCGTAGCCGACGCGACAGCCGAGAACCGAATTTTTCGAGGCGGTATCGGACTTCGAGTGGCGAGCGTTCTCCAGCCCTCAGCTATCCAGATGCGCCACGCGCGCGTCGCGTGTCGTCGCGTCGACGTGGACGTGGATCGACTCGCCGTCGGCCTCGAGCGGAACGATCCACGACCCGCTGGTCCGGTGGGGATCGTCAGTGAGCGCGACCGTCTCGTAGTCGCGCCCGGAGAGTGCCTCCCGGGCGATCGATACGGCCGTCTCGGGGTCGTTGATCTGTGGGTCGTCGCGAGCGCGAACCGTGACGACCGGAACGGCCGCCTCGCGGACCACCCGCTCGGTGACGCTGCCGACGAGGACGCGGTCGACACCCGTCCGCCCGTGCGTCCCCATCACGATCACGTCGATACCGGTCTCGTCGGCGTAGGCGAGGATCTCCTCGTGTGGCACGCCGTCACGGACGGCGGTGACCGTCTCGAGACCACGGCGTCGCGCGTCCGCCCCGACGCGCTCGAGCGCGCGCTCGACTTCCCGGTCGACCGCCTCCCGTTCGGCGTCGCTCTCGAGCGAGCCGTAGGGACCTTCACTGCGGACGGCGAGGGCGTGGACGGTCGCCTCGAACCGGTCGGCGATGGCGAGACCGTGTCTGATCGCCTGGCGGGTGCCGTCGCTGCCGTCGGTCGGGAGCAAGAGGTCGCTGTACATGTCGGGAGTCTTCGCGACCCGGCGGTATAAGCCTCGGCGACTCCGGTCTACTGGCCGGTCAGAGTTCGGTGTAGACGTCGTAGGTTCCGTCGGCGTCGAAGCCGTAGATGACGAACGTCTCCTCGACGTCGCCGGGCATGCCCGGTGAACCCGAGGGCATCTCGGGGAGGGCGATCCCGACGAGGTCGGGTTCGTCGGTGAGGAGGGTGTCGATGGCTTCGACGGGGACGTGGCCCTCGACGACGTAGCCGTCGACCTCGAGCGTGTGACAGCTGTAGAGGTCGTCGGGGATACCGTACTCGCGTTTGAGCGCGTTGATGTCCTCGGGCGTCGTCTCCGTGAACTCACCCTCGAAGTGGTTCTCGAAGTACCGGGCGTACTCGCCACAGCAGCCACAGCCAGGAGCGTTGTACTGGGTGACGTGCTGGGCGTCGAGTGGCTCGTCGCGGTTCCAGGGCTCGAAGTCCGAGGCGTCACTACCGCCGAGACAGCCGGCGAGGGCGGCCGTGAGCGTCCCGACACCGGCGGCGAGCAGGGATCGCCGCGTCGAAGAGGGGGCGGCCATAGCGATTAGTTACACGGCTGGAACTATCGTTCTTGCGGTGACTGTCCTGGCGGTGGCCCGAACAGGTCTCCCGCGGTCACTCGGAGGGGCGGACGAGGTTCGCGAGCGAGACGAGAATTCCGAGGAGCCAGCCGAGCGGGAAGGAGAAGCCGACCCACATCAGCGCGTAGGCGACCCCCTCCAGATCGTACTCCGCACGGAGGTACTCGTTGAGACCGCCGACGACGAGGACGTTGTCGAGCAGCCAGACGGCGAGGTCGTAACTCGGCTCTAAGACGTACGGCTCGAGCGAGGGCGTCACGAGAGCGGCGACGACCGGCGGGAGGAAGATGGCGGTCATCGCGAACGGGTAGGCGAACAGGACGGAGACGACGCGGCCGCCGAACTTCGAGCAGACCGCGGCGAGGGCGGTCGCGAGTGTGGCGACGGCGCTAGCTGCGGCGACGGCGAGAAAGGCGTCGAAGGGCAGCCTGAGGTGGGCGAGTACCGTGAGTGCCCCCCAGACCAGGAGGGCAACGCCGGTGATCCCGAGGATGCCGATTCGCGTCGTCGTCGAGTCGAGTTTGACCGCGTAGAATCGCGTCGCGAGTCCGACGACGGTGAGCGGGTAGAGGATCAGGAGACCGAGCGCGCCGAGGAGACTCCAGCCGTAGTAGCCGATCTTCTGGGGGAGCGTCTCCGGTTTCCACTTGCCCATGACGGAGTGGCCGCGCCCGCGCTGTCGGGGGAAGACGAGTTCCATCCACGCCCCGTGTAACTGCGCGAGGTCGACGCGGATCGCGCCGACGATACCGCCACCGCCGCTGCGTGTACGGGTAGCCATACGAAATTCCACTCTTCTGGGTTGTCGTTAACTTTCCGGCTTTTCGTTCCCGAACCCATCAGTGGAGAGAACTGTCACAGAGACCGACCAGCACGTCACAGACCCAGCCAGCGACCGGGAGAAGGGCCACAGCGCCGTCAGTTCCAGGGACCGTACGCGGGGTCGATGAGGCGGTGGCGCCGCTCGATGCCGTCGATTCGTTCGAGGTCCTCGTCGGCTAGCTCGAGCGCGAGCGACGCCCAGTTCTCACGGACGTGGTCGCCGGTCGCTTTCGGAATCGCCGTGATACCGTGTTGGCGCAGCCAGGCGAGGGTGACGGCGACCTCGCTCGTGTCGTGTTTCTCGGCGACGGCGCTGATCTCGGGGACGTCGAACACCTCGCCGCGAGCGATCGGTGAGTAGGCGACGACCTCGACACCGAGGTCCGCACACGCCGCGCGCAGGTCGCGCTGGGGCAACAGCGGGTGAAGTTCGACCTGGTTGGCCAGGATCGGCACGTCACAGACCTCGAGTGCGGTCTCGAGCGTCTCGGGTTCGAAGTTGCTCACACCCACGTGGTCGATCAGGCCGTCGTCTGCGAGTTCGGCGAAGGCGCCGAGTGTCGCCTCCGCGTCGTAGGTGTGGGTCGGCCAGTGGACGTAGAGGAGGTCGACCTGGTCGACGCCGAGGCGCTCGAGGCTCGCCTCGGTCGTCTCGAGGACGTCCTCGTAGGCGAGGTTCTCCGTCGAGACCTTGGTCGCGAGAAAGACCTCCTCCCGGTCGACGTCGGCGCGCGCGATGCCCTCGCCGACGGCGGCTTCGTTGTCGTAGCCCTGGGCGGTGTCGACGTGGCGATAGCCCATCTCGAGGGCGGCGCGGACGGTCTCGGCGCACTCTTCGGGGTCGGTGTTCTGCCAGGTCCCGAGACCGAGCATCGGCATCGGTCCCGCAGTCGGGCAGCGTTCGGGTGGTATCTCGTCGGTCACGTGCCGGTTGACGGCAGGGACGCGAAAAGGAGTTCGGGAAGAGGCAGTCGGCTCAGACGCCGAGGCGGTGGCGCGCGAACCGGGTGAGCAGCGGAATGTCCGTGAGGTGGAGCAGTTTGGCGATGGCGAGTTTGTTCCCCTGGTTCGCCTTACTCAGCGTGTCCGGGTCGAGACGGTTGAGATCGGAGAGCAGTTCGTCGTAGCGCTCGTTGGCCGCGAAGTAGAGCAGCTGCGTCATCAACAGCCGGGCGTCCATCTTCGGGGCGACCTCGCGGTGCCAGAGGGTGTCGTACAGCGAGATGTTCTCCGCCGAGGTGTCGGGGTCGTCGGGCGTGAGACAGTGATCGACGGCGATGGCGGCCGCGCGCGCAGAGCGCATTCCCTGGTGGATGCCCTCACCCCAGAGCGGGTCGACCGTCGGCACCGTATCGCCGATGGCGATGAAGCCGTCCGTACTCAGTTTCCCGGGTTGCTGGACGTGTGCCGACCCGCGGTGGTGTTTGCCCTCGATCCGTTCGGTCCCCTCGAAGCGCGGGTCGGTCTCGAGCCAGTGCTCGAGGTAGCCGTCGATCGTCCGGTTCTTCGCGTACTGCTGGTAGGTCTCGTTCTGGATGTAACAGACGCCGACTTTCGCGGTGTCCGCGCCGGTGTGGAAGATCCAGGAGTAGCCACCGGGCGCGTACTCGTGGTCGAGTCTGAGCATCATCGCGTCGGTCAGGTCGGCGTAGCCGGGCGCGTCGAGGTCGACACCCTCGAGTTCGTACTCGAGACCGATCGCCTGGTTCTTGTGTTTGAGGTCGCTGACGCCAAGTGCCTTCGCGAGCGGGGCCGCCGGTCCCGTCGCGTCGATGACGACGTCGGCGTAGACCTCCCCGTCGCCGTTGTACTGCATGCCGACGACGCTCCCGCCCTCGGTGATCGGCTTCGAGACGCGGGCGTCGAACCAGTACTCGGCGCCCTTCTCCTGGCTGTCGGCGACGAGGAACTTCTTGAAGTCGGCGAACTCGAGGACGGCCCCGGCCTGCTCCTGGGCGAAGTACTGCGTCGGTGACTCGATGACGACGCTGTCGGTGAAGTGCATCACCACGTCGTCGGGAATCGAGAACCCGGCCATCATCGACGGGAAGGTGCCCCCGGTCGACTTGTTGCTCTGACGTGGAAACTCCGCTTCCGATTCGGTCTCGAGAACGACCGTGTCGTACCCCCTCGCAGCGAGATCACGTGCACACTGTGCGCCGGCAGGACCGGCACCGGCGATAGCCACGTCAAAGCGGTCGCGCATAATCTCTCCTACGCAGTGACCTATATGAAAGTTGCTGACTTCCTCGCCAGCCCCGTCTGGTGAAATACGGAGAGAAAACGGCGTCGTGTGGGTGGTGAGCGGCGGAGTCAGTACTTCGCGTCAGCGCCGGTGATCTCGTAGAGGCGGTCCATCACGGCGTCACGTTCGCCCTCCCAGGCCGAAAAGCCGTCGGGCGTGTTCGGGTAGGTGTCGTAGACGTCTTTGAGCGAGGCAGCCGTCTTCTGGACCCGGTGGAGTTCGTAGAGGACGTCCCAGTGGCCGAAGGTCTTCACGAGCGTCTTCAGCTTCAGGCCGAGACCCATCGAGGCCGTCCCCTTCTTGCCGATGGCGTCGACGAGTTGCTGGCCGGGGAGGGCGGTGATGACCGAGACGAGTTCGTCGATGTCGTGTGCGCCGCCGAAGATGTTGTAGAGGTCCATCGCGGCGAAGCGCTTGCCGAAGCCGGTCTGGACGCGGTGGTTGTACTCCCAGAGAGCGGACTCGGAGACGTCGCCGTCGGTGATGGCGTCGGCGGCGACGCTCGCCGCCCAGTGGCCCGCCTTCGCGGCTCCTGGAATCCCGCCACCCGTACAGGGGTTGACGTGGGCCGCTGCGTCACCGACGGCGACGTAGCCCGGGTGAACCGCCGAGTCGTAGGGCCGGCGCGTCGGCAGCGCAGCACCGAGTTTGTTCTTCACCGTCGCGCCCGCGAACTCCGCTCGGCTCTCGAGGTCCGCTTTGAGCACCTTCACGAGTTCCATCGGCTCTTTGTTCATCTGGAAGCCCAGCCCGGCGTTGATCTCGGTGGGCGAGCGCGGGAAGTACCAGAGGTAGCCCAGTTCTTCCGTCGGTTTGAAGACCAGTGCGTCGTCCCAGTCGACTGGCTCCTCGAGTTCGACCACTTCGCGGTAGGCCGAGCAGAACTGCGAGTAGTTGACGTTGGTATCGAAGTGCGACCCCGAGAAGTCGATCTTGTCCTGGAGCAACGAGAGCGACCCCGCGCCGTCGACGACGACGTCGGTCTCGTAGGTCACCGACTCGCCGTTGCGCCGGGTCTCGACACCCGTCACGACCCCATCGCCGTCCTGACGAACGTCCTGGACGACGGTCTCGTAGTGAACTTCGACACCCGCCCGGTCGACCTCCGCTAAGAGGATCTGGCCGTACTTGTAGCGGTCGACGACGCCGCCGGTCTCGTTGAACGGGATGTCGATCTCCTCGCCGGTCGCCGGATTCTCGAACACCGCACGGGTGATCCCACGGTTGGTGAACGCCTCCTCGAGTCGGTCGTGGTCGATCACGTCCGGGAACGAACTCGCGCCTTTGATGCCGTCACCGCAGGCGATGTGTCCCCCCTCCTCTTCGGTCTTGCGCTCGACGAGGACGACGTCGAGACCCTCGCGGGCGGCGGTCACCGCCGCGAAACAGCCGGCGGTTCCACCGCCGACGACGACCATGTCGTGGGATTGCGTAGACATCTCTATCCAGTCCGATATCCGGCGGGATACAAAAGGCGTTGGATATGTTCTGACCGGGTGACAACCACGAAATCGCGACCGTACGCCACGCCAGGAGGTGGCCGGCCGCCGCCTCGCGGGAGTGTACGAGTCGAACGGCGGGGACTGGCTGGTGGCGACCGCTACTGGTACATACGGAGCGGCTTCGCCTGTGAACTCTCCTGTTCACCGGCGTCGCGCATCCGCTTTGCGAGCTGTTCACGCTGGGTGCGGATGTCGCCCGCCCGTTCGACGAGGTCGGTCACGTCCACCTCGAGACCGGTGAGCGGGGCGATTCCCTCCTCGATGAGCACGCGGGCGGCCTCGGGGTCGGGAAACTGTGGGTCGGCGTCGACGACGAGTCCGACGCTGTCGAGACCGAGTTCGGCCGCGCGGTTGATCAACGCACCCGTCGGCCCGGCGACGACGCCGTCTTCGGGGGGATCGGCGATGTCGTGGGCGTCGAGGAGACCACTCCCCGCTCCGGTCGCGACGCCGTAGAGGTCCGGCTCACCGTCTCGCTCGCTCGGGAAGCCGCTGAGGAAGACCGGCCTGATGCCGTGGTCGATCATCCACGAACTGAGACAGGCGGAGACGTTCGCGACCGCCTGGGCGGCGATCGGCGTGTCGCTCTGGAGCGCAAGCAGTTCCGACTCCTCGTCGGCGTAGATCCGTACCGGTGGGCGGACCGTCGGATCACCCGTCCGGTAGACGCCGACGCGTGGCAGTCCCTCGCAGTGGACGCTCGCGTAGTAGTCCATCTCGAGTTCGTCGATCAGGTGGTCGGTGGCGATCTTGCCGACGAGCCCGATTCCCGGAAAGCCCTCGAGCAGCGTCGGGTTCTCGAAGCCGATCGGCTCACCCTGTATGCGGATCTGTGCCATAGGTCACACGACCCACGGCGGGAGTATAAATCCACCTCAGGGTTCGATCACGAGCAGTTCGTTCGCCCCGCGGAAGAACTCGAAGGGCGTCTCACGCACGCGCGCTCGAGCGCCGTCGTCGGTGAGCGTCTCGAGTAGGGCCTCGAGTTCGGGGTAGCGCTCGCCGTCGAGACCCACGAGCGGGTAGACCCGAACCTCGTCGCGCGCGACGCGCACGAGTTCGCGCAGGCTCTCGCGGTGGAACGCGGCGTCGAAGCGGTCGCCGTAGAGGAAGAGAAAGTGCGCCGAGAGGACGAGCGAGAACGACTCCGAAGCGAACGGCAACTCGGGCAGCGCGGCGTAGGCGTAGCGGCCCGCGAGCCGCCCCTCGGGGTAGTCGGCCAGAAACACCTCCTTCGCCTCCCGCAGACAGCGTGCTCGCTCCTCGAGACCGCCGTACTCCTCCCAGTTGAACACGTCGGGCTGGGTCGCCAGCTGTGCGTACATCTCGTCGTACTCCTCACGGCAGAGCCGGGTCAGAGACGAGGGTGAGTGGCGGTAGGTCACGTCCGCGCCGGTGGCGTCGATCCCGTGCTCGTGTGCGCTCGCGACGAAGGAGGCGGCACCCGAGGGACAGTCGAGGACCGTCCGGCCGACGAGGTCGGCGGGTTCCAGGTCGAAAAAGCGGCAGTACTCCTCGAACGTGCGGCCGATCACCGCCACGTCGTCGACGTCGAAGCTGGTGTTCGTAGTCATCGGTTTCGTTCACTAATGGCCGTATGTGTACACTAATGTATAATTGTGGCCATGGTTTGTGAGTGAGACGCACAGCCTGTGCAGACGGACCGCTTCGAAACCCACAAGCGCACCCCGTTCGAACTCGAGTCAGATGGAGCCACTCGAGCGCTACCGGCCGATTATCGACGACTTCGAGGCGTTCCTCGAGGCGTGTGCACGCCCGCTCCCGAGCGTGGTGCGCGTCAACACCATCGCGGCGTCGCTCGAGCGGGCGACCGCCGTGTTGCGCGAGGAGGGTGTCGAGTTCGAGGCAGCGGCGTGGAACCCGCACGTGTTGCGCCTCACCGACGACGCGCAGGGACCGGGTTCGACCTGGGTCTCATTTTGCGGAATGACCCACGGCCAGGAGGAGGTGTCCGCGGTGCCGCCGGTCGTCCTCGACCCTCAGCCGGGCGAGCGCGTCTGGGACGCCTGTGCGGCCCCCGGCGGGAAAGCGACCCAGATCGCCGCGCTGATGGACGACTGCGGCACCGTCGTCGCGAACGACAGCAACCTGGGCCGGCT
This sequence comes from Natronobiforma cellulositropha, assembly GCF_025629245.1. Taxonomy (GTDB): domain Archaea; phylum Halobacteriota; class Halobacteria; order Halobacteriales; family Natrialbaceae; genus Natronobiforma; species Natronobiforma cellulositropha. Next base: position 353,775 of record NZ_JANZXN010000015.1, on the reverse strand, counting down.
CTCCTCGCTACGATTTAACGCCGAACGTCTCGGCGCGAGCGCGCTCGCGGTCACCCACCAGGACGCCCGGAACTTCTCGCTGAAGCCCTTCGACTTCGACGAGTTCGACCGCGCGCTCGTCGACGCACCCTGCTCGTGCGAGGGGACCATCCGCAAGAACCCCGACGCGCTCGACGGCTGGAGCGAAGCCCACCTCGAGTCGGTCTCCGGCGTCCAGAAGGGCATCCTCCGGCGGGCGGTGCAGGCGACGCGCGAGGGCGGCACCGTCGTCTACTCGACCTGTACCTTCGCCCCCGAAGAGAACGAGGCCGTCGTCGACTACGTCCTCGACGCCGAGGACTGTCACCTCCGTGAGATCGAGATCGACCTCGAGCACTCACCGGGGATCACCGCGTGGGAGGGCGAGACCTACGACGAGCGCCTCGAGCGGGCGATCCGTCTCTACCCCCATCAGAACGACACCGGCGGCTTCTTCGTCGCGAAACTGGAGGTGGGGAGCTAATGGGCGAGAACGGTGACGGCGACGGGCTCGCGGAAAACGTCGGCCAGCGCTTCGACAGACTGCCAGCGACAGCCGACGAGCGCCGTGTCGAGGGCAGAGTCAGCCGCGAGGAGGTCTGTACCTACTTCGAAGAGCGCTTCGGGATGCCACTCGAGACCTTCGAGGAGTACACCTTCTGGGAGAAAGGGTCGGGCCGGATCTGGATCTACGCGGGCGAGGCTCCGACGCCGACGAGCGTAGAGGCACTCGGGATGACCTGTCTACGAACGCGTCAGGAACACTGGAAGCCGACGACCGACTTCGTCGCCCGCTTCGGCCACCACGCGACGCGCTGTGTGATCGACCTCACGCGCGAGCAGGCCGCCCGGTTCGTCCGCGGTGAGGACCAGGAACTGCCGTGGGACGGCGACTGGGGCTACCTGATCGCCGCCTGCGAGCTGGCGGGCGAGCGCGAACCGCTCGGCGTCGGTCTCTACGTCCACGGCGAGTTCCGTTCGATGGTGCCGAAGGGCCGACAGCGAGCGCTCGAGTAGGCTCTGCGTCGCGAAAACGGTGATCGGATGCGAGGCGAGCGCGTCGTCGGCCGACGGTTACATGTAGCCGAGGTCGCGCAGGCGCTCCATCAGGTCCTCTTTGTCCTGGGCGCGTCCGGCGCGTTCGGTCGTTCCCTCGAGGTCCTGGAGCCAGGCGGGTTCGTCGTCCGACTTCTGGGTGGAGACCTCACTGCCGAGCGAGCGGAAGCCCTCCCAGTACTTCGGCGAGACGGGGATGTCGTCCTGGCCGACGCCCTCAGGGAGGTCGTCGGCGTTCTGGGGGACGAAGCCCTCCTCGGGGAATCCCTCGACACAGTCGGGGACGATGTAGTGCCAGAAGGCCTCCCAGACGGCCGCCTCGTCGAAGTGGAGGATGGGCTGGATGCGGTCGTGTGGCGGGTAGATGTCGGGGTCGTGACGCGGCGAGAAGAACGTCTCGTCGGCGCGTGCTTCCTGTTCGTCCCAGCGGACGCCGGAGATGACGCCGTCGACCTCGAGGTCCTCTAAGGCGTCGTTGAGCGCGACGGTCTTCAGCAGGTGGTTACCCGCGTAGGTGTCGAGGAGGAACGGGAAGGTCTCGTCTTCGTACTCGAGGATGTTCTCGACGTGGTGGCGGTTGTGCTCGGAGAGCGCGTCGATCTCGATGTCGTCACCGGGGGTGAGGTCGTTCTCCTCGACGTAGGAGCCGATGTCCTCGTTGCGCGCGTAGTAGACCTCGGTGTCCCACTCGTCGGCCCAGTGGTCGACGAAGTCGTGGATGTCCTGGAAGTGCTGGTAGTGGTCGATGAAGATCGCCGTCGGAAGCTCTAAGCCGTACTGGTCGGCGACCTCCTTGACGACGTAGAGGACGAGCGTCGAGTCCTTGCCGCCGGTCCACATCACGGCGGGGTTCTCGTACTCGGTCAGCGCGGTCTCGGTGACCTCGATCGCTTTCTCGACCTTCTCCTGGAGGTTCGGGTAGTCCTCGGGGTCTTCGTTCTGGCCGTCCGTGTAGTCGACGTTGATCGTATCGGGGAACGTGGCTGTCATCTCGTGTAATTAAATATAATTAGGAGCCGTATAGCTTTTCGGGGTTCGGAAGGCGTTGTCGCCTGTCCGGAGTGACGGCAGCATCTGCCCTAAGTACGGCGTGTTGTCGCAGGCCGTGCGAACGGTGTGTCCGAACACCAAAAACTCGCTCGAAATCGTGAAAGACACGATACAGGTACTTTCATGAATCGTGACTCGGTAGAGGTGGTATGGTAGATATCGTCACGGCAGCACTGATCGCGAGCGGACTCGTCCTGTTGTTCGCCGGCGCGGCACTCTCGGTCTACGGCGTCGTCCTGCTCGGAACCGTCCTCGGCGGCGGCGGGGGCTACCTCCTCGCGCCGACCGTCGGTGGCGTCGTCGGACTCGAGGGCACCGTCGCCATCGGTGCGGCGGTCGTCGTCGGCGCAGCGGTCGGTGGCGTCCTCGGCTACCTGCTCCTCTCGTTCACCGTCGCCGCGCTCAGTTTCGTCGTCGGCACCTTCGTCGGCTTACTGACCGCCTCGATGGTCGTCTCCGAGGCCTGGTACGTCGAGATCGCCTTCGCGCTCGCGGTCGGTGCCGCGGCGGCGTTCCTCGGCCTGTTGCTCACCCGCTCGATGCTGATCGTCGTCACCTCCGTCGTCGGCGCGTCGTTCGCCTCGGCGTCGCTGACGGTGGGACAGTTCCAGGCCGCCCAGGAGGCACTCGCGCTCGAGCCCCTCCTGTTCGACGTCACCTCGCCGCTGTTTCTGGCGCTGGTCGTCCTCGGCGTGCTCACCCAGATCGGCCTGTTCAAGTTCGGCTACGTGGCGAAACTGGCGGCGATCGTCCCCGGTCTCACGGTCCTGCCCGGCCGCAGTGGCTCGGACGAGACCGAGCCGGCCTGAACACCCCCGACGTGAGCGCTGTCACAAACAGTACATATTTCTAGACGGCTTTGGCGTCGTGAGTGAAAACCCCTGGCAGGGAGCGCCGGATTCGGCCGCCGCCGCTCGAGCGTGCACTGTCACCACCGGGTCATGTGTCTCGAGTGTGAAAAATTTAAAGCGAGCGGGGTTCCTGGGGGCTAAGACAGCACACGCTCACCGTGGAAAAGACCGAAGGAAGTGGAACGCCTCTGTCTTTTCCCTCCGACGCCATAAGCCTTTCCGCTCGAGTGGTCACGCCGTCTGTCACTACCGGCGGCCCGCGAGCGGCCGACGGCGAGCGAGGCGTCCGGCGGGGTGTCACTGCCGTACCCGAGAGACATGAGTCACAGACGACACAGACAGTGGGAGGTCGAAACCGGCCTGCACTCGCTCCCGGACGGCGAGCGAGCGCGGAACCGGTTCGACACGCAGGAATCGTCCGGGCGCCGACGCAGTCGGTGCGTCTCGAGCGCCCAGAATCGCACGCTGGAGACGGGTCACACGGCCGACGGCGGCGACGCGAGCACCGCGCAGGTACCCTCGAGCGTCTTACTCGCGCCGGCCCTCCTCTCGGTCGGGTACCTCGGCGTGTACGCGGCCGTCGGCCCGGCGGCCTTCGACACCGGCCGGCCACACCCTGCGGGGGCGCTCGCGCTCGTCGCACTGGGAGTCCTGCTCCACCTCGCCGGCTACGCGACCGCCCGACTGTACACCGCGGCCACAGCACGGGTCGAACGGGGTGGCGACTGGCGGCCGAATCCGTGGCTCTACGTCGGCGGCGGCGCGCTCACGCTCGTCTGCCTGCGCATCGTCGAACTCCTGGTCACCGGGACCACGCCCTCGACACCGGGGGTCTACCTGCTCGGGAACGCGGTCGTCGCGCTCCCGCTCGCTTCGGTCGTCGCCGGGCCGGTCTACTGGCTGCACAGACGCCGCCGGACCAGCGACTCACACCGCTCGCAGGCGAGCAGGTAAGCTCCGTCAGACCACCGAGAACAGCACGAAGAGCGCGAGCGCGTACGCACCGAGGACGATCGACAGCGCGAGCACGCGGTAGAGTACCCGCTCGAGACGACTCGCCCGCCGCGCTCGGGGCCGGCCGACCACCAGGTCGTCGAGACGGACGACCGCCCGCGCGAGCGCACGCTCGAGTCGTCGAAGCGCCCGGCCGTGGACGGCGGCCAGCGAATCGTAGAGGTAGACGACCATCGCGGCGACCTCCCAGAGAGGATCACCCGCACTCGGTGGCGTCTCGTGGCGTGTGCGCCCCTCGTTCGAAGCGTCACCAGCGCTCTCCGACACCTCGTCGTCCGAACCCGCGTCGGCCGCCGGTTCCGGTGTGGACTCGTCGGCCGCCGATTCGTCCGAGAAGGACGCCTCCTCGACGCGCTCGAGTGCCGTCTCCCGCGAGTCGGCGTAGAGGTCCTCGAGCGAGGGTGTCGACCCGCCGTCTTCGGTGCGCTTGCGCCGGAACTGGACGCGTTCGACCGACTCGTCCCAGTCGGTGAGCACGAGCGCTTCGCCGTCGGCGAGCGACTGGACGGTGTCTTCGGCGTCGCCGCCGAGGATGCGCCCGACGACCGCCGTATCGTTCTCCCAGGTCAGGCGGTGCCAGACGAACCAGTCACACTGGGTGACGTAGTCCTTATCGACCGCCGCCGGCCGCTGGGAGAGACAGCAGATGCCGAGACCACGTTTCCGGCCACGCTTGGCCACGCGGACGAGCAGCCGCTTCAACTCGGCGTTCGCGCCGCCGCTCTGGGGGAGGAACTCGTGGGCCTCCTCGAGAAAGAGCAGGTAGGGCAGGCGGTACTCGCCTTCGGCGGCGAACAGCGCGCGCACGACCGCGTAGAGGGCGTCTTCGGCCGACTCGGTCTCGAGGTACGTCGAGAGGTCGAGTACCATCGGAATCCGCTCCTCGAGCGCGCGCGAGACGAGGCGGTCGACGTCGCTCGACTCGAGGTCCACGTCACACTCCTCGCCACAGCCGACGGTGAGCAGGTCGTACTCGGCGCTCAGGCCGCGGTACTCGCCGTCGGTGTCGACGATCAGCATCCCGAGACCGCGCTCGAGCAGTTCCTCGGCGACGACACTCGCGGTGTTCGACTTGCCACTACCCGACTTGCCGGTGACGAACCCGCGGCCCGTGAGCACGTCCTCGACGGGGAGCGTGAAGCCATCCGCCGAGACCGCCAAGCGCTCGATCGATTCGGCCATCCGTTGGCGGGCGTTCGCAGGCAGTCTATAAATGCTTCCTGTCCGACCGAGGACCGGTCCGGAAGCCTCAACGTTTTTGCCCTCGCGGGTCCGCTTCTGCGCACATGGACTGGGCACGAGTTACAGCGCGCGTACCGGTGCGAGTCGTCGGGGCCGTCGTCGGCGTCACGGTCGTCCTGACCGCGGCGATGGTCGGCGTCGTCGCCCTCATCTCGAGTGAGACGAGCGCCATCAGTGGACGGCTCCCCTACTACGCGCTAGTGGCCGCCGTCGCGTTCGTCGCGACGCTCTGGCGACTCGACGACGACAGCGTCGACGGGATGACCGTCCTGATCGCGAGCGGCGGCATCGCCCTCGCGAGCGGCGTGCTGGTCGCGCTGGCCGTCGAGGGAGCCATCTTCGGCGTCACGAACCCCGAGCAGGTCGTCGCGACCCAGCTGGTGGTCTACTTCGTCGCCGCTGGACTCGTCTGTACCGGTCTCGGCATGTGGAGCCTCCGCCACTGGCGGGAGTTTACCGGCGACTCACGACCCTCGAGAGAAGAGAGGAGCGACGATTTACTCAGTCGCTGATGAACTTGTTGTCCCGCCAGTTGACGCCCGCCTTGCTGGCCTTCCGGTCGCGCGGGCCTTCGACGACCTCGACGTCGGCCGGGCGCGCCTCGCCGTCGACGATCCGGGTCGCCTCGAGTTCGCCGCCGCGTTCGGAGATGGCCGTCAGCGTCCCTTTCTCGGCCTGGTGAGCGATGTCACAGAGGACGAGAAACATCTCGTACTGGAGCAGCGAGTTCTGGAGGACGGTCTCGCGGTCGCCTTTGAACGCGGCGAACTCGACGAGTTCGGACTCGATCTCTTCTTCTTCCTCCTCGTCCCAGCGGAAGGAGTTGCGACGCTCGTCGGGATCCTCCTCGTAGACGCGGACCTCGGTGACGCTGGCTTTCAGCTGAGCCGTCGGCGTGTACTTACTGACCGTCTCGTCTTCGGCGACGGCTTTCAGGATCAGGGTGTTGTTTCGTCGAGTGATCTCCACGTCGGTGACGCCCTCCGGGAAGGTGGCGTCGTCGATGTGGTCACGAAGGTCCTCGAGTGGCAGTTCGAGCGTCGAGTGGAGCCGATAAACGTGTCTGGAGTCCTCTGTTGACATGGTGGGGAGGTGTGAAGCGATAGTCTCTCGTTCGGAATACGAGCGCGAGGCATATATGGCCTGCTGTTACATTCCGAAGTGAACCGTTTGTACCTTTTGGCTCGCGTGCGCGCGAGGGTCACGCCTCGAGCGTCGCCGCGAGTTCGCCGCGCTCTTCGAGTTCGGCGAGCACGTCGGAGCCGCCGACGAACTCGCCGTCGACGAACGTCTGGGGGATGGTCTCCCAGCCGCTGTGTTCCGAGAGCGCCGTACGGAACTCCGCGAGCGACTCGAGCGTGTCGACGGTCTCGAACTCCTCGCGGTAGGTGCCGATCAACTCGAGGGCGCGCTGGGAGTAGCCACACTGGGGCATGAGTTCGGTTCCTTTCATGAAGAGGACGACGTCGTTCTCGGTGATCGCACGCTCGACGCGCTCGTCGACGTCTTCCTGTGGAAGGCTCCGGTTTGGCTGGAACGTCATAGGGGTGAGTAGGGACCTCCGTCGGATAGCTGTTACGTCGTCGGTCTCGAGAGACGTCCGGTGGTTTACTCCTCCTGGCCGACACTGATGACCTGCAACAGCGAGTAGACGGGGACGCCGTCGAGTTCGTCGACGCCCTGTTTGTCGGCGAGGACGATGCAGGCGAGCGGGTCGCCACCCTCCGAGCGGATCGCGTCGATGGTCTCTCGCATGGTGGTCCCACTGGTGACCGTGTCGTCGACGATGTAGCACTCGCGGTCGCGGATGGTCGCGAAGTTCCGCGAGAACGTCCCGCCGAGGTCGGCGATATCGCCTTCCTCCCACTGGTGTTTCGCGGGCGTGTACGTCGCCAGATCGGTGCCGAGTTCGTGGGCGATGAGCGTCGCGATCGGTGCACCGGCCTTCTCGATCCCGACCGTCAGATCGACGTCCTCGCCGTGTTTCGAGAGCATGTCGGCCATCGCTTCGGCGATGGCGCTCATGCGCTTGCTGTCGCGGCCGATGGCGCTCCAGTCGACGTGGATGTCCTGTGGGCCGCCCGTCGAGGGGCGACTCGTCGCCTGCGCCCGGGTGCCGCTGCGCTCGACGAGCCAGCTGGCAGTCTCCCGGGAGACGTTGAGTTCGTCTGCGATCTCTCCTTTGGCGAGACCCCGTTCTGCGAGTTCGGACGCGCTCTCGATCAGGTCGTCGACGTTTTTCATATACGGCTGAATTCGATCGCCGTTTTTATAGTCGTATCGTCGTCTTCGAACGCTGCCTCGAAATCTGCGAGTCCGTAGACGCCGGTGACGAGGTCGTCGACGAACCAGTCGGGAAGCTGTGCGAGGGTGTCGACGGCCGACTCGAAGTGGCCGCGGTGGGAGTTGACGCTGCCGACGAGCGCCTTGTTGTGGAGAACGAACTCGTTGTGGAGGCGGCCGCCGTCGATCTCGAACTCCCAGGAGCCGGGCACGCCGAGGAGCGCCCCCACGCCGTTGGGTGCGAGCGCTTCGATGGTCTCGAAGGCGTGAGGAGCGACGCCGGTCGCCTCGTAGATGAAGTCCATTCCCTCGTAGGTCTCTGGAATTTCCGGAATCGGTGTCTTGCGCGAGTCGATATAGGTCGCGCCGAGTTCGTCCATGATGTCGACCGTCGGGTCGGGACGGTCCCGCCGTCCCAGACAGTAGGTGCGCTCGAAGCCGAGCGTGAGTTCACACATCGCGAGCGTGAGCAGGCCGAGGCTGCCGTTGCCGAGGACGAGCGCCGACTCGGGTGTCCACTCGAAGGCCGACCGCGAGGCGTAGGCGTGCTCGAGCGCCTTCTCGGTGATGCTGATCGGCTCGACGAGGAAGCCGAGCGAGGCGAGGTCTTCGGGGATCGGAACCAGGTACTCGGCGGGACTGGTGAAGTACTCGGCCATGAAGCCGTGTGCGCCGACGATGCCGCGCTCTGCGTACGCCCCCTCGGGAGCCATGTCCGGTTCGCCGCGCTCGAAGTACTCGTTCGTCGCTGCCCCCTCGGGGAGTCGTCGAACCGTCGGGACGACGATGGCACCCTCCTCGAGGTCGGTGCCGTTGGCGTCCTCGACGACGCCGACGGCCTCGTGGCCGAGGACGAGGTGGTCGTCGCCCGGCGGGGTACCGCCGTGTGCGCCGCCGATCACTTCGTGGTCCGTCCCGTCGACGCCGACGCGGAGGGTCCTGACGAGCGCCTCGCCGGCCGCAGGCTCCGGGATTGGTTTCTCGAGGATAACGGGTTCGCCCGCGCCGGGTTCGACTGCAACAGTCTTCATTACGAGCGGGTAGGGGGGTTCGACAAAAATAGGTATTCATTTTCGAGTAACAATGTCCGCAAAACCGCGTCGTAGCGGCGTTGAACAACAGTTATCGTCCTCCCTGCGTGTGGACGGGCATGGAGCGATACGATCTCGTCTACCGGCTCTACGACGAGTTCGACACGGCGACGCTACGGGAGTACCAGGAGTTCGTCGACCTCTTCCCGGCGATCGATTCGAGGGTCGTCCTCGAGCACTGGCGGGAAGCGAGCGACGAACTCGAGCGACGCAAGGGCGAGATCCGCGACGCGTTTGCCACCGGCGAGACCTTCGCCGAGGTCGCCGCCCACGCCACGCGCGAACAGGCGTTCACCGCGCTCGACCTCGAGGCGAAGTACGAGCGTGCGGTCGACGTCCTCGTCCTCGACGTCGACGAGACGCTACGCTCTGCGGGCGGGACGGACAACGAGATTCCGCGTGACACCCTCCACATGCTGACGGAGTTTCACGAACTCGGGGTGCCGATCGTCATCTGTACGGGCCAAACCCTCGAGAACGTCAAGGGGTTCGCGATCCAGGGTCTCGGCAGTGAGATCGTCCACTCGGGATCGGTCTCGATCGTCTACGAGGCGGGGACCGGCGTCTTCACACCGGGCCACGGCGGCGACACCAAACGGCTGCTCTACGAGGCGCTCGACGAGGAGATTCGCACCGTCTTCGACGACGTCCGCTCGAGCGTGCTGCCGAACGCACCTGAACGCCTCCGGCGTGGCTGTCACCTCCAGGGTAACGAGTTCAACGTGACGCTCAAGCCGAACTACGAGACCGGCTCGAGCGAAGCGCGCGAGATCGTCGACGACGCGCTGTGTTACTTACTCGAGGTGCTCGCCGACGCGGTCACGGGGGCGACCGACGTCGAACCGGAGGACGACGGCGAACCAGCCGACTGGACGCGCGCAGTCTACGCCGAGGCGGACCCCGAAATCGGGACCGTCCTCGAGCGTTCCGGTGTCTCGCCCGACCTGACCGCCGAAGACGTTCCCGAGGCGGTCCGTGACGTCCTCGAGCGGATCGACGTGGGCTACTACGAGGCCGACGCCGCAGAGATCACCAGTCTCGAGCTGAACAAGGTTACAGGCGTCGAACACGCCTTCGAGGTGCTCGGCTGTGACGACCCGTTCTCGCTCGTCATGGGTGACTCGAAGAGCGACCTCCGGGTGATGGAGTGGGTGAGCGACGCCGAGGCGGGCATCGTCGCCGCGCCCGAACACGCCTCGCGGGCGACGCTCGATCACGTGATCCGTACCGACGAACTCGTCTTCGGCCGCGGACGGAGCGTCGACGTCCTCCGCATCGTCTACGCGTTGAACCAGTTCGCACGGCTCCGGTGATAACGGGCAGGAACACTCAAGCCCGCCGGTCAACCGCCCGAGAACGCTAGGTCTCTGTCGAGGTCGTTCTCTCATCATGAGTCCACGCACAGAGACGGCGAGACGGTGTCAGCGCACGACGAGCACGGGTGGAACACGGACGGGCAGGACGGCCAGGGGTGAGAACCGATGACGACCGTCGCCGAGGTCACCCTCCCGATCGGTGACGTCGCCCTCGCCGGGACCTTCGAGGCGCTCCCCGACCTCGAGGTACGCGTCAAGAGCGTGGTCGCGGACGGGCCGCTGCAGACGATGCCGCTCGTCTGGATGTGCGGGGCGACGCGCGAGGAGCTCGACGCGGCGCTCGCGAGCGACCACAGCGTCGACCGGGCGACCTGTTTACTCGAGGACCCGGAGGCGGGCGAGTGGCTCTACCGACTCGAGTACACCGAGAGCGTCGGCGAGCGCTGCCGGTGTATCTACGACCACGACGGAACGATTCTCGACGCTGGCTGTTCGAGCGACCGCTGGACGTTTCGCCTCCTCTTTCCCGACCGCGACCTGCTGTCGGGGACGGTCGAGGCGCTCGAGTCGGCCGGCGCGCGCGTCGACGTGCGACGGCTGGTCGAGGCCGGACGCGACGGCGACCTGACGGAGACCGCGATGCTCACCGAACCCCAGGAGGAGGCGATCAGCGAGGCGTACCGGCGCGGCTACTACGACGTTCCCCGGGGCGTCTCACTCGAGGAACTGGCGGACGAACTCGACATCTCACACCAGGCGCTCTCGGAGCGCCTCCGGCGAGCGAACAAGGTGCTCGCGGGCGAGCGGGTCACCGAAACCGCGACGGGGTGAGCAGCGACCGAGAACGGCTCGTTCCCGGGTGACACTTTTGCCGGCTCCGACCGCAGGAAGTGGTATGGACGTCTCGGACGAACAGAAGGCAGTGCGAGAACTCGTTCGCGAGTTCGCCCGCGAGGAGATTCGCCCGGTCGCTGCCGAGGCAGACGCACGCGGACAGTTTCCGGAAGCGGTCTGGGACGGTATGGCGGACCTCGGACTCACCGGGTTGACCGTCCCCGAGACCTACGGCGGCTTCGAGACCGACCCGTTGACCGCCGCGCTCGTCTACGAGGAGGTCGCCGCGGGGTCGCTCGCGGTCGCGACGGCGCTCTCGGTCCACTGTCTCGCCACGTCGGCCATCGCGGCCTTCGGGAGCGACTCCCAGTGCGAGCGCCTGCTCCCGGAGATGGCCGCGGGCCGACCGGTCGGCGCGTTCGCCCTCTCGGAACCACACGCCGGATCGAACCCCGCCGAACTCTCGACGCAAGCCCGGCCGCTCGAGACGGCCGACGGGACCGTCGAGGGCTACGTACTCGACGGCGAGAAGCAGTGGATTACCAACGGCGAGCGCGCGGGCGTGATCGTCCTCTTCGCGAAGACCGACCGTACCGACCCGGAGACGATCACGCAGTTTCTCGTCCCGGCCGACGCCGACGGACTCACCGTCGGCGAACCCGAGGACAAACTCGGTCTGCGGGCGAGTGACACGACCGCCCTCAGCTTCGACGGCGTCGAGATTCCGGCCGAGAACCGCCTGACGCCCGTCGGTGAGGGGCTCTCAGCCGCCTTCCACATCCTCACCGACGGCCGCCTCGGCATCGCTGCCCAGTCGGTCGGCCTCGCCAGACACGCACTCGAGGAGACACTCAGCTATACCCAGGAACGTACCCAGTTCGGCAAGCCACTCGCCGAGATACAGACCGTCGGACACCGACTCGCGGAGATGGCGACCCGCGTCGAGACCGCCCGCCAGCTAACTCACCGCGCCGCGCGGGTCCGCGCGCGCGGCGACTCCGGTGACCACCGCGAGAGCGCGACGCTCGCGAGCATGGCGAAGTACACCGCGAGTGAGGCGGCGATGGCCGTGACCAACGACGCCGTCCAGCTTCACGGCGGCTACGGCTACGTCTCGGAGTTCGACGTCGAGCGTCTCTACCGCGACGCGAAGGTGACCGAGATCTACGAGGGGACGACCGAGATTCAGAAGACGATCATCGCCAAGCAGCTCCTCGAGGGAGGCGTCTCGCTCGAGCCGTAGGGAGGTGCCCTCAGCGCTCGTCCAGCTGCTCGAATCGGAGGACGGTAAACGCGTCCACTCGAGCGTCCGCCGGCGCTCCGAACAGCCAGCGGAGCAGCGGCTGCGCGTCGAAGTGAGCCTCGAGCAGGCGCTCGCGCTCGTCACCCCTGACGACCGTCCCGACGCCGGGTCGGGGCCGCCCGCGCGTCCAGAGTGTACAGCGTCTGCCGTCACGGAAGTTCGTCCACCATCTCGTCTCCTCGGTGGGTGTGACGGCGACGAACGCACCGTCGAGTCGGGTGGAGAGGACGGGAATCGAGTACCGGACGCCCGAGCGTCGCCCGTCGTAGGAGACGAGCAGGAGCCACCTGCTCGCGGGCCAGTGCAGTCGCGAACGCAGCACGCGCCGCAGGAGCGGGTTCGCCACGCGTCGCTCGAGTGCCTTCCAGGCGGTCACGAGACGGCCAGCGTTCACACGCGCGTCGCTCGTCGACATATCGCTCGAGACGCCCGGATAGGAGAAGTAGGTGGTGGTCGGCCGACCGACATCGCTTTCGACCCGCCCGGCGTAGGGCGAGCCGTGAGAGACGCTTCCTACGATGCAGTCGTCTACGACCTCGACGGCACGCTCGTCCACCTCGACGTCGACTGGGGTGCGGTCGCGAGTGACGTCCTCGGGGTGTACGAGTCGGCGGCCGTCGACGTACCGAGTCGAGACCTCTGGGACCTCCTGCTCGCCGCGCCCGAGTACGGTCTCGCCGACCCGGTCGAGGCGGCCATCGCCGCCCACGAGCGCGACGGCGCGCGCACAGCCACCCGTCTCGCCACCGCCGACGACGTGGCGACGCAGTCGGTGCCCGTCGGTGTCTGCTCGCTCAACTGCGAGGCGGCCTGCCGGATCGCCCTCGAGAGTCACGGACTGCTCACCGCCGTCGAGACGGTCGTCGGCAGGGACACCGTCGAGACGCAGAAACCCGACCCCGAACCGCTACTCGCGGCCGTCGACGGACTGGAAGCGACGCCGGAACGGGCCCTCTTCGTCGGCGACACGCGCAGAGATAAGCTGACCGCAGACCGGGCGGGGACGGCGTTCGCGTACGTCGACGGCGGTCCCAGAACCTACTGACTCTCGAGTATGCGCGTTCTCGAGGCGCGCAAATTCACTGGTCCTCGAGCGGGTCGTCGGTGAGCGTGTACTTCGCGTAGGCGAACACCGAGAGCGCCGTCAGGATCCAGACCACCGCGCCGACGCGAATCGCGAACTCGGCGCGAGCGCCCCAGGTCGGGAGGTCTGCGTTGACCGAGAGGAGGGCGACGATCGGCGCGCCGACGACGATGGTGAGAACGAACGTCGTCTGCATCACCCAGCCGTAGTCGACGCCCTCGGGATCGGTCGTTTCGACGGGTTCCGGCACAGGCGAGAGGTCTCGAGGCGAGGGGCTTAAATTCGCCGTTCCGTCCGATCGTGGTGGTGCCACCGGAGAGAGGTCGTGGGAGGGGCGGTAGCGCGCTAGAGCAGCGCGTACAACAGGCCGAGCGAGACGACGTTGTAGACGCCGTGACACAGTGTCGGAACGACGAGGTTCTCCGTCCGGCTGTAGACCCACCCCCAGATGGCTGCGAGGACGGCCAGCGGAGTGAGCGTGACTGCGACGGCGACGGGGTCGGCGCTGGCGTAGACCGGGAGGTGGACGAGCGCGAAGACGACCGCGGTGACGGCGATCGCCCACCCAGTAGGAATCGTCCGTGCGAGCCGGTTCTGGATCACGTTGCGGAAGAGAAACTCCTCGACGGGAGCGTTGACCAGGAGGACGAGGACGAACAGGGCGAGCACGAACGCGGGACCACCGGCGAGGACCTCCTCGACGATCGCGTGTTCGACGACCGGAGCGTCCAGAACCGAGACGGCCGCGACGACCGCCCCGTACACCGCGACTGACGACACCACGCCGCCGACGAGGTATCGGCCATCTCGAGCGGTGGGAAGCCTGATATCGAGGGCGTCTCTGCCGTAGCCAGCCGCGAGGACGAACGCGACGCCGGCCACCGCCCAGCCGACGAACCCCGCGACGAACGCGACGAGGAACGCACCCGAACCGGAGACTGGCGCCAAGAGGACCACGCCTTCCGTGACAGTGACCGAGAGTACGAGACCGAGGAGGGCGAGACCGACGGCCAGTTCGAGCGCGTAGATCGGGTCCGGTCGGCGAGGACGGCCGTAGTCGGCGAGCGCGCTCACCGCGAACCGGTACCCGCTGTCGGCTGCGACCACCGTCGCGAGGGCGACGACGGCGAGACCGCCCAGGCGCACCGATGGGGTCGCGTCCACGACCAGGAGCGTGCTACCGCCGGCAGCGAGGACGACCGTCACCGCACCGTGGGCGAGCATCGCGAGTTTCTCGGGTGGCCGGGCGTCGATCCGCTCGAGGACGCGGCCGGGCTCCGTCTTCGGGAGCAGTGAGCCGACGCCGACGGCCATAGCGGCGCTCGCCGGCGTCAGGAGTGTGAGGAAGCCGCCGACGAGCAGCGCGTCGGTCGGCGACAGTGTGTACACCGCCAACAGCGCCGTGCCGACGAGGACGAACGGGAGCGCGATCACCGTCCCCGCGAGCACGCGAGCGCGGACGAACGACGCCGGTGAGAGCTCGGCCAGCACGAGTTGCTCGAGCATCGCTCCCTCGTCACCGAGCGGGTTCAGGCCGACGGTCCCACCGGCGAGCCAGATTCCGAGACAGACGAGCGCCCCGCCCACGACACTCACGAACGGGAGCGCCGGATCGGCGAGACCCATGACGACGAGCATCCCCACCGCGGCGGCGTAGTACAGCAGGTGTGCCAGTCGTTGTGGCGTGCGGACCGACCGACGGACGGTCCGGTCGGCAACGTAGCCCACCGGATACTCGAGCCAGGGCCACTCGCGGCCGTCGGTGGGCGGTGTCTGCGAGACCGTGGCGTCGGTGTCATCGGCTGGTGCTGGCGACTCTGCGTACCACAGCCGTGGTGTGAGCGCGACGAGAAGCCAGAGGGAAACCGGGACCGTCGCGACGACGAGAACGCCGCTGGCCAGCGCGAGCAGCGGCGGGGTGTCGACGAGTGGTGTGCCGACGAAGAACAGATCGGCGTAGTACGCCAGCGGAATCGGTGGCGGACCGTCCGGCGTGATCGCTGCGAACGACGCCTGATCGCCGAAGCTGACGTTTGCCCCGGTCCGGCCGACGAGCACACCGCCGGCCGCCGAGAGCACGACGACACCGACGCCGCCGAGACCGCCTGCGAGCGACCGGAGCGTACTCGAGAGACCCGCCCGTCGCAGGGCCAGGCGGGCACCCAGGCCGAGGAGGTAGCCCGCGAGCATCGAGGCGACCGCGAGCGAGAGGGCGGCGATGGTCGCGGCGACGACGACGGTCGGTGAGCCAGCGCCGATGGCGAACACCGCTACCAGCAGGGCTGTCGGGCCGATGAACCCCCACATCGACTGGCGGAAGTCCGCAACGAGCAGTCCGAGAACGAGCGTCCGTTCCGAGACGGTGGTGAGCAGTAACTCGCGGGCCTCGAAGCCGACCAGTCGTTTCGTCGCCTCCGTCGCACCGACGAACACGTACATCGCGACCGCCGCTGGCAGGTACCACCGGGCCAGCTCGAGCAGGCCGTCGGCCTCGCCCGCGCCGACCCGCTGGCCGATACCGTAGGCACCCCAGAGCAACAGCGCGAATACCGGGAGCATCGCCGCGAACAGCACGTACACGAGGGCCTTCTTCCGCCGCGTCGAGGTGTGTCGGTAGTCGAACTGCGCCCGTTCTGCGTGTGAGATCGCACGGATCGCCGCGATCGGCGATGGCCCGCCGCGAGCGGCCGGCGCGGTGTCGACGCTCGAGACCGACTGTGCGGACCCACTCGTCGTCGCCGTGTCCCCGCCGGCGGGGACCGGTTCTTCGTCGGTCACTCTCCCTCACCAGGGGTGAGACGCTCGCCCGGTGTCTTCGTCGCAAGGCGTGAGTCGTCGTCCGTGACGGTCAGAAACACCTGCTCGAGCGTCGACTCGTCTGCGTCGGTCACCCGGCGTGTGAGTTCGGCGGGTGATCCCTCGGCGACGAGTGAGCCCTGGTGGAGGACGCCCACCGTGTCGGCCAGTTCCTCGACGACCGGCAGGATGTGCGTCGAGAGGAAGACGGTCGTGCCGTCGTCTGTGAGTTGCGCGATCAGGTCGACCACGTCGCGGGCGGCACGTGGGTCCAGGCCGTTGGTCGGTTCGTCCAGAAAGAGCACCGCCGGGTCGTGGAGAATCGCCTGCACGAGACCAACTTTCTGGCGCATCCCCTGCGAGTAGGTGTCGATCCGTCGGTCAGCACTGTCTCCCAACCCGACACGCTCGAGCAGGCGCTCGGCACGCTCGGCCGCCCACCCCTCCTCGAGCCCTCGAATCGTCGCGACGTACTCGAGTTGCTCGCGGGCGGAGAACGCGTCGTAGACCGGCGGTTCGTCGGGCAGGTAGCCGATGTGGGGTTTCACCGCGTCACGGTCGGTGGTGGCGTGACCAGCGACTGTCGCCCCTCCAGCGGTCGGCTCGACCAGTGTCGTGAGCATCC
This sequence comes from Natronobiforma cellulositropha, assembly GCF_025629245.1. Lineage (GTDB taxonomy): Archaea > Halobacteriota > Halobacteria > Halobacteriales > Natrialbaceae > Natronobiforma > Natronobiforma cellulositropha. The sequence goes on along the minus strand of NZ_JANZXN010000015.1, from coordinate 337,212 downwards.
CGATGGTCGTCGTCTTGCCGGCGCCGTTCGGGCCGAGAAACCCGTAGATGGTTCCGCCGTCCACTCGCAGATCGAGTCTATCGACTGCAGTCACGTCTCCGTAGCGCTTCGTGAGACCATCGGCGACAATCATGTCAACACACAATTGTTAGAGCGGGTGAAAAAAGCTTGTGTTCGAGCCCCGGCTCCGTGGCGCGCTCGGAGTACGTTTCGAAAGAGACCACCCGAGAAGACGCACAGGCGCGTACGGATCGGCGACAACCGCACTCGAGTGGAGACCAGTGACGTTTACCCGCTCGCCTCGAATAGGGTGGTATGGTCACGGTGAGGGATCTCCAGGAGCAGGCGGGTGAGACGCCGATCACGATGCTGACCGCGTACGACGCCTCGACGGCGCGGATCGTCGACGAGGCAGGTATCGACGTGATCCTCGTCGGTGACAGCGTCGGCAACACCGCGCTCGGCTACGAGACGACGCTGCCGGTCACCGTCGACGAGATGGCGAGCCACGTCGGAGCCGTCGCCAGAGCCGTCGATGAGGCGATGGTCGTCGCCGACATGCCGTTTCTCTCCTACGGCGTCGACGAGGCAGAGAGCGTCCGAAACGCCGGGCGGATGCTCAAAGACGAGGGCGCACACGCGGTCAAACTCGAGAGCGGTCCCCACACCGTCGCGCTCACCCGGAAGCTGGTCCAGCTGGGGATTCCGGTGCTGGCACACCTCGGTCTCACCCCCCAGCACGTCAACCGACTCGGCGGCTATCCACGCCAGGGGACGACCCAGGAGGCGGCAGAGACCATCCTCGAGCTGGCTCGCGAGCACGAGGACGCGGGTGCGTTCGCGCTCGTCTTAGAGCACGTCCCCTCGAACCTCGCAGCCGAGGTGACCGACGCACTCGAGATTCCGACGATCGGGATCGGTGCCGGACCCGACTGCGATGGACAGGTGCTCGTGTTCAACGACGCCGTCGGGCTGACCGAGTGGAGTCCCTCGTTCTCGAAGCAGTTCGGTGACGTACGCGGAGAGATGACGAGCGCGGTCGACGCCTACGTCTCGGCGGTCGAGAGCGGTGCGTTCCCGGCCGACGAGCACAGCCACGAGCAGGCCGACCTGGACGAACTCTACTGATCTCCCGGACCGCCCTCTTCCAGCCGCCTCGAGCGCCCGCGCTCACGTCACAGCGAAAGTAGCCACTGCAAGTCAGTGCACACCTGATCGCCGGACGAGTCGGCGATCAGTGTGTGAATCGTTGCAGTTGTTACGATACTCGCGCCGAGCGCGGAGGCTGGCACGTCGCGCGCGAACGCCTCGGGTCGCACGAGAGGCTCGAGTTCACGGACATCGCTCGAGCGGTGGAATGAATGTGAACAGTCCCGTGTACCCGCAGTGTGGCGAATTTCTATTGGCCATCACCATGGACCGACAGCGTTTTTTCGTGCACCCACTGTCATTTTGTATGAGACGAAGAGAATTTGCGACGCTGAGCATTGCGACAGTGAGTGCGGGACTGGCTGGCTGTCTCGGTTCGGGTGATGAGCAGGACCGTCCCGAAGCGGACGAGAGTCAGCCGATCTGGCTCGACGAAGACGGACACATCGACGTAGCAGACGTCGACTGGGGCGTCGAGGAGGCGGATCCTGAAGATCCCACCAACTTTCGATTCTGGCTGAACAGTGAACAACTCGAGCCGGAGATGAACCTCCGGTTCGACTACACCCACGGGTACGAGCCCGACCTGTTCGAAACGGTTCCCGAGTTCGTCGAGGTCACCGAAGAGAGCGTCGAGGGGACACTCGTACAGCACGCGAACGTGATTCACCTCGGGTCGTTCGACGCCGAAGACATCCTCGATAGCCTGGCCGACGATGCCGACTACGAGGAGACCGGTGAGCGCGGTGCGTTCACGATCGTCGACGAGAGGATCGCGATCGGTCAGCACGCCATTATTCTCGGTGACAGTGCAGATGGACTCGAGATTCCCCTCGAAGTCTACGAAGGAGATCGAGACCCGCTCGAGATTGCCGATCCCGCTTTCGCGCGTGTCTTCGAGGAACTCCCCGAGGATCACAGTATTTCGGGCCAGTACGGGCTCCCACCCGGCGTCGACCTCGACGTCGACGGGCAGTACGTCTTGGGGCTGTCGAACGACCCTGACGACCTGCCCGATGGTCCCGACGACCGTATCGAAACCAACTGGGTGTTTCTCTTCCCTGATGAGTCCGATCTGACAGAAGAGGCGCTTTCAGAACTCAAGACGATCGCACACTCCGTCAGTCACGCCGAAATCGACGGACGGGTCGCACGGGTCGAAGGGGAGTGGGGCCTCGTCTGAGACGACTCTGGTCATCGAATCGTCGTGTCGGTAGGGTCGGCTGGCCGTCGTACACTGGCGTACGTCCTGATTTGTCCGAGTGACTCTCGAGGAAGACATAGATACGTACAAATCAGTGGTGGCAGACGATGAAAAATATCGAATCCGGACGAGAATCTACGAGTCCAGCGTGCTGGAAAATCGTTCTTCTTGGCCTCGTAATCGCATATATTCCGAGTTACATTTCACGAGTCCTTCGGCTGGCTGGACTCGAAGTTGGGCCGCAGGGGCCGCCATCCGTTATTCTCTGGAACTGGGTCGCTGTCGTACTCCTGCTGACCTACATCTTCCGGGTCGAGGGTCGCGGACTCGGCTCAATTCGTCTCTCCCGACCGAATCGAAAGGATGTACTGTGGGCGGTCGTCTTCGGACTAACCGGTATCGTCGTGCAGATGGGTACGACCACCGTTCTGAACCCATCACCTGAGGGGACGGAAACGATAGTTGCCCTCTCACTTCCCATCATCGTCGCACTGATCCTGACGACGGCGACTACCGAAGAGATTCTCTTTCGAGGCTACGTAATCGAGCGGTTGGAGGAACTCACCGGCCGATTGTGGCTGGCGGTTGGGTTTAGCTTCGTCGTCTTCCTGATTCCGCACGTCACGTTTTTTGGGCCGCTGTGGCTCGTTACTAACGGCGCAAACGTCGTGCTCCTCTACGTCCTCTACGTCTGGCGTCGGAACCTCGTCGCGTGTATGATCATGCACTTACTCGGCAATTCGTTGCTACTCGTACCTGCACTGGGTCTTGCTTGATGAATCTATAGCACTCACCTCCTGAACGACACTCCTCAGCAGGCGCTCTATCGGTCTTCGTTGGACCATCACAGTTTGTGGTTTTCTAGAGACCTGGAAACTCGAGTGTAAGAAACGACGGCCCCGTCTCGGTGATCGCCGTCACAACCCTCGGTCGGCGAGAAAGCCACTGACCGCCTCGGTGAACGCCTCGGGTCGCTCGAGCATCGTCAGGTGTGCACACCCCTCGAGTGTGACCCAGTCGGCGTCGGGAATCTCCTCGGCGAGGTACTCGTGGTACCACGGCGGGGTCAGCTGGTCGTGCTCCCCACAGACCGCGAGCGTTGGCACGTCGACCGCTCCGAGCTGGTCCCGAACGTCGAAGCGGTGGCAGGTCAGGAAGTCCCGAGAGGTGACGGCCTGTCCCGTCTCGTACATCGCCTGCATCGAGCGCTCGCGGAGGTCGTCGTCGGCGTCGTGGAAGAGACAGTCCGGGCGGTGGAGGAACTCGACGGCGCGCTCGAAGTCAGTGCGGAGCCACTCGAGGAGGTCCTCGAGCACGCCCATGCGCGCACCCGTGCCCGCGAGGACGACGGCCTCCGGGGTGAAGGCGCGCTCGAGCAGGGTGTGGAGGACGACCGCGCCGCCGAGTGAGCTCCCGACGAGCGTGCGAGCGTCGGTCGCCTCGGCGACGGCGATGACGTCGTCGGCGTACGCCGAGAGCGCCGTGTAGCCGGGGTCGGCGTCGACGTCGCTCGAGTCGCCGTGGCCGCTGAGGTCGAGCGAGACGACCGGCCGGTCGCGCTCGAGGCGGTGCTGGGCCCGCCAGAGGTCGCGCGTCGCGCTGCTGCCGTGGACGTAGAGGACGGTCTCGCCCGGGCGGTCGCGGCCGGTCCCACGGTAGGCCGTCGTTCGTCCGTGATGTGAGATGGTCTCGGTCTGTCCCATGGTGACACCTACGGGCGTCGCCGGTATAACGTTCGGATGTGGTCGGCAGCCGGGCGGGGTCGTCGCGAACCCGCTCGAGTGTGTACTCCTCGTCGCTACTGGACCCTCGAGACCGACCACGGTCGCACCCGGATCCTCGCGCCGGCCGGTACACGCGTCGACGATATCACTCCCTGAAAGCGTACGATCAGGTGTGGACCGCAATCCTACCGATAAACTGCCACCGTCGTCACGTGCTGCGATTAGCCAGCGAAACATTTATATACTTGTGTGGCTTACCTCGGGTTAGTTGAACATGACTCTCGAGAAACTCACCCGAGATAGCGGACACCTGGTCCGTCAGTACACCTACGGAGACGAGCGCGTACTGGCGATCGACTTCGGTGCCAGCGGCCAGGAGGCATCGGTCGACGTCGCGGACGGAACCGTCATCGTCGTCCTCGAGGACGACCAGTACGAGTTCGACCTCCCCGACGAGACCGACGAGGCGCACACGTTTATGAAAAACGGCGTACTGAGTATCGAACTGGAGGCTCAGCGATGAAACTTACCGTCAAACCCTTAAAACAGAAGGATGCGGGTCGCGGACTGGCCGCGATCGACCGCGCGTCGATGCGTGAACTCGAGTTAGAGAACGGCGATTACATTCTCATCGACGGCGGTGGTGAGGGGCGAGCGGTCGCGCGCGTCTGGCCCGGCTACCCCGAAGACGAGGGCCGCGGCGTGATTCGCATCGACGGTCGCCTGCGCCAGGAGGCCGGTGTCGGCATCGACGACCGGGTGACGGTCGACGCGGCGGACGTCAACCCCGCGTCGTCGGTCACGGTGGCGCTCCCACAGAACCTCCGCATCCGCGGTGACATCGGCCCGCTCGTCCGCGACAAGCTGAGCGGACAGGCCGTCACCGCGGGGCAGACGGTCCCGTTCTCGCTCTCGTTCGGCCCGATGGCGAGTTCCGGCCAGTCGGTGCCGCTGAAGGTCGCCGAGACGGCCCCCAGCGGAACCGTCGTCATCACCGACTCGACGACGATCGAGATCTCGGAGACGCCAGCGGAGCAGATCTCGACCGGCAGTCCAGGGAGCGACAGCGTTCCCAACATCACCTACGAGGACATCGGCGGTCTCGACGGCGAACTCGACCAGGTTCGCGAGATGATCGAACTGCCGATGCGCCACCCGGAGCTGTTCCAACAGCTCGGCATCGAGCCGCCGAAGGGTGTCCTGCTGCACGGCCCACCGGGCACCGGGAAGACCCTGATGGCGAAGGCGGTCGCCAACGAGATCGACGCCCACTTCGAGACCATCTCCGGCCCGGAGATCATGTCGAAGTACTACGGCGAATCGGAAGAGCAACTGCGTGAGGTGTTCGAGGAAGCCGAAGAGAACGCCCCCGCGATCGTCTTCATCGACGAAATCGACTCCATCGCGGCCAAACGTGAAGAGGCCGGTGGCGACGTCGAACGCCGCGTCGTCGCGCAGCTACTGAGCCTGATGGACGGACTCGAGGAACGCGGCCGCGTCACCGTCATCGCCGCGACCAACCGCGTCGACGCGATCGATCCCGCACTCCGCCGTGGCGGCCGCTTCGACCGCGAGATCGAAATCGGCGTCCCCGACAAGGGAGGCCGCAAGGAGATCATGCAGGTCCACACCCGTGGCATGCCGCTATCGGACTCGGTCGACTTAGAGCAGTACGCCGAGAATACCCACGGCTTCGTCGGTGCAGACCTCGCCTCGCTCGCCCGGGAGGCCGCGATGAACGCCCTCCGACGCATCCGCCCCGAACTCGACCTGGAGTCGGACGAGATCGACGCCGACGTCCTCGAGTCACTGCGCGTCACCGAGCGCGACTTCAAAGAGGCGCTGAAGGGCATCCAGCCCTCGGCGCTGCGCGAGGTGTTCGTCGAGGTTCCCGACGTCACCTGGAACAACGTCGGCGGCCTGGGCGACACCAAAGAGCGCCTCCGAGAGACGATCCAGTGGCCACTCGAGTACCCCGAGGTGTTCGAGGCGATGGACATGCAGGCCGCCAAGGGCGTCATCATGTACGGCCCACCGGGCACCGGGAAGACCCTGCTCGCGAAAGCCGTCGCCAACGAGGCCCAGTCGAACTTCATCTCGATCAAGGGTCCCGAACTGCTCAACAAGTTCGTCGGCGAGTCAGAACGCGGCGTCCGCGAGGTCTTCGAGAAGGCACGGTCGAACGCGCCGACCGTGATCTTCTTCGACGAGATCGACTCGATCGCGACCGAACGCGGCCAGCGAACCGGTGATTCCGGCGTTGGCGAGCGCGTCGTCTCGCAGCTGCTGACCGAACTCGATGGTCTCGAGGAACTCGAGGACGTCGTCGTGATCGCCACGACGAACCGGCCGGACCTGATCGATCCCGCGTTGCTCCGTCCGGGGCGACTCGACCGCCACGTCCACGTGCCCGTCCCCGACGAGGACGCCCGCCGGGCGATCTTCGAGGTCCACACCCGCAACAAGCCGCTGGCCGACGCGGTCGACCTCGAGTGGCTCGCCGCCGAGACCGACGGCTACGTCGGTGCCGACATCGAAGCCGTCTGCCGCGAGGCCTCGATGGCCGCGAGCCGGGAGTTCATCCAGACGGTCGACCCGGAGGACATCCCCGATACGGTCGGCAACGTCCGCATCGGCGCCGACCACTTCGAGCACGCACTCGAGGAAGTCCCACCGAGTGTGACCCCGAAGACTCGCGAGCGCTACGACGAGATCGAAGAGCAGTTCCAGCAGGCCGAACCGAAAGAGCGCGAAGTCGGCCGCACCTTCCAGTGAGGCGGTCGGGCGAGAATACCCTCGCTGGAACCGACGCACTCGTCAGCCGAACAGCCGACTGAACACCTGTCCGAGACGGTCGTCGATGTAGCCCGTTTCTGTGTCTTCGTCTTCGCTCGAGGAGTCACCCAGACGGTCGGAGAGGCGATGTTGTACTGACTCGAGGTGGTCTCCGACGTCGTCTGACGAGTCCGTAGACGACGCCGAGGTCGCCTCCGACGTGGTTTCGGTAGACTCCTGTGTGACCACCGACGGCTCCTCCAGTGTCGGTTCAGGCGGATCTGTGGACCCGTCGTCGGATTCCTCCGGCGACGTTGGTGACTCTTCTGGTGGATCGGTAGGAGATTCGGATGACTCCGGCGGCTCTTCCGGTGGATCGGTAGGTGATTCCGGTGACTCTGGTGGATCGGCAGGAGGTTCCGGTGACTCGTCGGTCCCACTCGCTGGCGTTACCGTCGCCGTATACCGGACACACTCCGATCGTTGCTGCGAGGCACCGAACGCCTCGGAGACACACTCACCCTCGGCAGTGACGACCGCGGCCTTCTCGCCGGGACTCGTCGGATCGAAGACCACCTGTACGTCGAGGCACTCGCCGGAGCCGAGCGTCACCGGCAACGAGGGCACACCCTCGAGTCTGAACTCGTCGGCGTTCGGTCCGGAGAGTGAGACGCGCTCGAGTGTATACGTACCCGGGACGCCGCTCGGAACGCACTCCGATTCGGTGCGTCGAATCGGGAGGTCCGGGTCGTCGAGTGCCACCGTCCCGAGCGCGCGGCTCTCGCAGTCCTGAGCCGTCGCCGGTGTTGCGACGGCGAGTGCGGAGAGACCGACGGCGGCGGTCGTACTGCGTCTGAGAATCGATCGTCGTGAGAGGTCGGAATTACCGTTGGTAGTCATTGCTACGACGACAGTATCTCACACCGTCGGTGTACATATAGGTAGTATGAAAGATCGTGTAAGGATGATCGTCCAGTGAAACTCCGTGTTACTGGAAACACTCACTATACGTGATCAGTTCGTAGACTGTCCCGGTTGTACTACGAGAGACCGTGAGGGACCGCTCTCAGAGGTCGGCCAGAATCGATTCGGCGTGGCCCTCGGGCGTGACGTCCTCGTAGACGGCTTCGATCCGTCCGTCGGCACCGACGACGTAGGTATTTCTGAAGACGCCGTCGAAGGTGTTGCCGAACATCTGTTTCTCGCCGTAGGAGTCGTAGAGCGTCGACACTTCGCCGTGTTCGTCCGATACGAGGTCGAACGGGAGGTCGTACTCCTCGGCGAACGATTCGAGGTCCTCGACGGGGTCGTCACTGATACCGACGATGGCGACGTCTCGCTCGTCGAAGCGCGGACGCTCGTCGCGAAACTCACACGCCTGCGTCGTACAGCCGCTCGTGTTCGCCCGCGGATAGAAGTAGACGACGACCCGCCCCTCGAACGACGAGAGCGAAACTGTCTCCCCGTGTTGATTCTGCAGTTCGAACTCCGGCGCCACCTCCCCAACTTCGAGCATAGCGGTGTGTTCGACCGGTCCGAGGTAGGTTTTCCGGTTGTCCGTCGCACCCGGCTACAACGGCTCTGCGGCGTCGCGCTCGAGCAGCGGCGTCGCGTTCTGGCGCGGCAGAGTGACGACATCGTCGCTCGAGAGCGTGTACTCGCGGTCGTCGACACCGAGAATCGACCCGACATCGCGGGTGATGCGGACGGTGAGACGGTCGACGGTTCCGCGCTGGCCGGCACCGGTGTCAGTCGAGTCGTCGCCGCTCGAGGGGTGGCTCTCGTCCGTGGTCTCGAGACCGTCCGCCGACGCCTTCTCGAGACCGTCTCCACCGTCCGTGGTGGCCTGGTTTGGGTCGCCATCGGCCGGGCCGTCTGCAGCGAGTGGTGGTCCATCGCCTCCCATCACGTCGGCGACGCTGACGCCCGCTTCGTCGGCCGACTGGGCGTCCGTTTCCGGGGGGTCCGCTCGAGGCGGCTCGTCCGGCGGAACGGGCGGCGTGTCGTCGGCGGTGGCCGTTTCAGTCGGCTCCGCACTGGCTGGTGACCCGGCCACGTCTGTGGCCGGACCCGACGGAGCGGCGTCGCTTGGTGTGGTCGCTCCATCTGCGAGTACGTCGAGCACCCGGCCCTTGTTCGTGCGAATCCGCTCGACGAGGTCGTCGAACAGATCGGCTTCCTCGGCGGTCAGCCCCTCGTCGTTGCCCGACATCCCTGCAGCCGTCAGGCTCGCCTGTTTGACCAGTTTTCCCATCCGGCGCTCGTAGATCGCTTCGACGACGTCTTTGGCCGTCTCGATCTCGTCGGTGAGGCGGCCGACCTCCGGCGACGAAAAGGGATCGTCAGCGGCGGCGGCGACCCGCTCGCGCTCGGCTTTCAACTCGGAGATGTAGTCGGCGACTTCCTGGTAGAACGACGGGCGCAGGTGCTGGAGGCTGTCTTTCTGGCGCTCCTTGCTCTGCACCGTGCGTAACTCGTCGAGGTTCATCCTTCCACCACACCGACTCTGGGAGAGTCCTGGGCTGAGTGAACAGTACCCTGTAACGTAAAGATATCGTCCGACGGACGGACGGACTCGCTGACACGACGGTCACGGCGTCGAGCACTCACTGCTCTTTCTCCTTCTCCGCCCAGCCACGAGCCAGCAGGAAGACGGCGACGTACTCCGGGAGCGTCTGGACGCCAGCCTCGAGTTCGAGCGCCTCGCCACCGACCTCGACGAGTCCGTCACGGCTCACGTCGACGGCGATCTCGTGGCCGCGAAACGTCTCGGGGACGGCGTCGACGAGCGGGTCGAACGCGTCGAGTTCGTCGCGCTCGAGGCGACACACCTCGAGTGCGCTGCCGCCGTGGAGGCTGCCGGGGAGGCGGATGAGGCGGTTGGTGTCGGTGGTGACCGGTTCGTCGATGGGCGCGTTGTCGCGTTCGACGGCGAGCATCGAGAAGCGCTCTGCGAGCTGTGAGACCGCGGTGTGGACGGTGACGTTGCCCGCCTCGAGTCCCTCGCGGTTGTCGCGCGCGGCGGTGAGCACCGCCGTCGCCTTCCCCTCACCGATGCCGTCGAACTCCTGGAGGCGGGCGAGCGCCTCCTCGTCGTCGAGTTCGAGCAGGTCGTCGACGAACGCCATGAAGTGGTCGTGGGTGCGTTTCCCCCAGCCACCGCTCGTCTCGAGCGTCCGCCGGTGGGTGGGTGTCTTTCGTCCGAGTCCGGCGACGGGTTCGTGCGCGACGAGGTCGTCGTACTCGAGACCGATGCCGCGGACGTAGTCGACGATTTCGCGGCGGTGTTCGCGCTCTAAGTGTAAGACCGCCTCGTCTCTGACGTGGACGTGGTAGCCCCGGCCACCCGAGAAGACGATCTCGAGGTCAGTGAACGCGAAGTCGTCTTCGAGAAAGTCGAGGAGGCGAAACAGCGCCCCCTTACAGGTCGCGAGCATCTCTGCGTAACTGTCCTCGCCGAGGGTCACACCGGGGAGGTGGTCGGCGTCGAGGTCGAAGATCAGGTCAGAACAGCGCCACTCCTTCGCCGCCATCGACCCCGCGCCGGGGTCGGTGTAGCGCCCGGCCGAGAAGTAGACGTGACGCGGGCGTTTTCGCTCGAGGAAGTCGCCGATGTCGCCGAGTTCGAGGAGCGAGCGGTGACGGACCATCGTCGTGCCGGGGCTCTGCGTCCAGGGAATGAAGCCCCACTCGCGTTCGTTCGCGTCCGGCGGCGGGGTGATCTCCGTGCGCCGGTAGTGGTCGCGAAACCGACCCCGCAGGTACGCCCGCGTTCGCTCCTCCATCGACTCGAGTACTCGTTGGGGTCGTTAAAACACTGCCGGGTCCGTCCCGGAGACCAGAGGTTACCGGCGGACGAGGTCGGAGATTCGGTCGGCGATGCCGCCGTCGGCACCGAGTTTGAGGTAGTAGGCGTCGCCGCCGTCCTCGTAGTAGTTGTCGATGCGGCGTTTGATCTCGAAGCCGAAGTTCTCGTAGAACTGGAGGGCGTTCTCGTTGGTCGTCCGGGCGTGACAGGTCACCGAGCGGTGGTCTTCGACGACGCGGGCGACCAGGCGTTTGCCGATGCCCTCTCCCCGACAGGTCGGGTCGACGGCGAGAAAGAGGATGTAGCCGTCGCGGCGGACGGCGGCGAAGCCGACGAGGTCGGTACCGTTCTGGAGGTAGCAGTGGACGGTCGAGCGGCGGTAGGCGTCGGTGAAGAACGACCGGCGCTGCTTGAGTACCCCCTCACTGCGGTGGATGCGCTCTTTGAGGTCCCAGGCCTCCTCGACGAACTCGCCGCTCCCCGGGGCGACGACACGGCTGTCGATGTTGACGCTCACTACCTCTTCGTAACAGGGACGCGGATATAATTCCACCGGCACCCTCGGGCGGAACGCACCGCTGTCGACCGAATCGGTGGACCGCCGTGTGAGCCGAGACCGGTCCGATGGAACTACCATCGCACGCGACCTGGCTGCGTGTATGGGCTTCGAACTGCGGGCACACACCGCCGACGTGGCCGTCTTCGCGACCGGGGAGACGCTCGAGGACGTCTTCGCTTCGCTGGCCGATGGACTGGCAGCAGCCTCCTGTGACGCGTTTCCGGCCGAGGGCGAGCGCTTCCCGCTGGCGGTGAGCGCCGAGTCGAGGGAGGCGTTGCTGTTCGACTTCCTCGACGAACTGCTCTTCCAGCGCGACGTCCGCCTCGAGTTTCCCATCGACGTACAGGTGTCGATCACCATCCCCGAAGGACGGGGAGATGGGGTGGACGGCAGCGCGAGTGAGGATGGAGTAGACGGCGGCTCGAGTGAGGATGGAGTAGACGGCGGCTCGAGTGAGGATGGAGTAGACGGCGGCGCGGACGAAGACGCGTGGACGCTCGAGGGGAGCGCTCGCGGCGTCCCGCTCGACTCGGTCGATGCACGCGAGGTGAAGGCGGTCACGTACTCGGAGATGCGACTCGAGGAGCGTGCGTCGGGGTGGGAAGCGTACGTGGTCTTCGACGTCTGAGCGAGCGACCAGTCGCTGGCTGCGCTCGTCCGAGAGCCGGGTGACACTTCTTTCAGTCTCGACGGCCGAGGACTAGGTATGGCCACATTCGACGCGGACGGTCTCACGCTCGAGCGGATTCGTGAGTTCGTCTGGGAGATTCCACGACAGGGTGAGATGGGTGTGCCAGCGCGCGTGCTCGCGAGCGAGGCACTTCTCGAACAGATCGCCGAGGACAAGACGCTCGAGCAGTTGCGTAACGCGACGCAGCTACCGGGGATCACGAACTACGCGGTCTGTATGCCGGATGGCCACCAGGGGTACGGCTTCCCGGTCGGCGGCGTCGGCGCGATGGACGCCGAGGAGGGCTGTCTCTCGCCCGGCGCGGTCGGCTACGACATCAACTGCGGCGTGCGGATGGTGACGACGAACCTGACCTACGCGGACGTTCGCGGCCGCGAGGAGGAACTCGTCGACGCGCTCTTCGAGGCGATTCCGTCGGGACTCGGTGGCGGTGGCGTCGTCGAGACCGACGTCGGGACGGTCGAGGAGATCCTCGCCCGTGGTGTCGACTGGGCGCTCGAGCACGGGTACGCGGTCGCGTCGGACCTGCGCCACTGTGAGGACGAGGGGATGCGTGCGGGCGCGGATCCCTCGATGGTCACCCAGCGAGCGAAAGAACGGGGGGCGACCCAGATCGGTTCGCTGGGATCGGGAAACCACTTCCTAGAGGTCCAGCGGGTGACGGACGTCTTCGACGAGACCGTCGGGGCGGCCTACGGTCTCTCGGCGGACCAGATCGTGATCCTGATCCACACCGGTTCGCGCGGACTCGGCCACCAGACCTGCACCGACTACCTGCGGAAGATCGAACGCGAACACGGGTCGCTGTTAGCACGGCTGCCCGACAAGGAACTGGCCGCCGCACCGGCGGGGAGCCGGCTCGCAGACGAGTACTACGGAGCGATGAACGCCGCGATCAACTTCGCCTGGGTGAACCGGCAGCTGCTCACCCACCGGACGCGCGAGGTGTTCGCGGACGTCTTCGGGCGCTCGTGGGAGACCCTCGAGATGGACCTCCTCTACGACGTGGCGCACAACATCGCCAAGCGGGAGACCCACACGGTCGACGGCGAGCAACGCGATCTCTACGTCCACCGAAAGGGTGCAACGCGGGCGTTCCCGGCGGGCCACCCCGAGGTTCCACGGGCGTACCGCGAGGTCGGCCAGCCAGTGATCATCCCGGGGAGCATGGGCGCTGGCAGCTACGTCCTCTGTGGCGGTGCGGCGTCGATGGACCTCACCTTCGGATCGACCGCCCACGGCGCGGGTCGGCTGATGAGTCGAACGCAGGCCAAGCGCGACTACTGGGGCGAGGACGTGCGAGACGACCTGCGAGAGGGACAGGCGATCTACGTGAAGGCCCAGTCCGGAGCGACCGTCGCCGAAGAAGCGCCGGGTGTCTACAAGGACGTCGACGAGGTGGTCCGCGTCTCGGACGCACTCGGCATCGGCCACCGGGTGGCGCGGACGTTTCCAGTCTGTAATATCAAGGGATGAGCCGATCGGCGGGGTGACTGGAGCTGCGGCCCAATGGTAATTACCTGTACCAAAAGGAATAACGTCCGTACGTTAGTATTCTCCATATGGAAATTACAGCCCTCGACGTGTTCCCGGTCCGTCTCGACGTGACGCCGCTCGAGGACGGCGGAATCGCGCCGTACGTGACGCGGTATACGGAGTTCTGGGATATGGAACGGGTCCTCATCCGGCTCACCACCACCGACGGCGTGACGGGGTGGGGTGAGATGCGCTCGACGCTCTCGGTCGACTCGACGAAGACCATCCTCGAGAACGAACTCGCCCCGGAGGTGATCGGCCGCCCTGTCTCTTCGGTCGAGTCCCTCCGCGTCGCGTTCGACCACTACCAGTACTTCGACATCGATCCGTTCGTCGGTGGTGTAGAGATGGCGATGTGGGACGCCTACGGGAAGTCACTCGGGGTCCCCGTCGCCGACCTGCTCGGCGGAAACGTCGACGACGGCGTCGAGTTCGCCTCCTGTCTCGGCATCCTCGAGCCAGAAGCGTCACGTACGTACGCCGCTCGCGCAAGTGAGGAGGGGTTCTCGGTGTTGAAGACCAAGGCGGGGCGCGACTGGCGCACGGACGTCGAGCGCATCGTCGCGATGGACGACGAGGTCGACGGTGAACTGGAGTTCCGACTGGACCCCAACGAGGGCTGGACCGTCGAGGACGCCGTCCGCGTCGGTGCTGCGCTCGAGGACGCCGGCGTCTACCTGCAGTATCTCGAGCAGCCGATTCGGATCGACACCTTCGGGACGTACCAGCGCCTGCGTGAACGCCTCCGAACGCCGATCGCGGTGAACGAGGACACCTACTTCCGACACAATCTGCTCGAACTCGTCAAACGAGATGCGATCGACGTCGGGGTGATCGACCTCGTGCCAGCCGGTGGGTTGCTCGCGGCGAAGGAACTCGCTGGTCTCGCCGACGACGCGGGCATCTCGCTCTCACACCACTGTGCGTTCGACCTCGGGATCAAGACCGCAGCGATTCTCGCACTCGTCGCTACGACTCCGGCGATCAACCTGCCGGTCGACTCGGTCTACTACTCGTGGGAGGACCACATCATCGAGACTCCCTTCGAGTTCGACGGTGGACGGCTCTTCATCCGGGACCGGCCGGGTCTCGGCGTCACCGTCGACGAAGAGCAGGTCGAAGCGTACCGAATCGACTGAACACATGGAGACAGAGGAAGGGGTGACACAGAACGTGCGCTCGAGTGACACACCGGAGGTGGTCTCGACCGAGGAGGTTCCGTTCACCGTCGCGGGCGTCGTCGACGGCTACCGCAAGTGTATTCCGATCGCACTCGGCGTGTTCGCCTACGGACTCGTCTTCGGCGTGCTGGCGAATCAGGCGGGGCTGACCGCCGTCGAGGCCGCGCTCATGAGCGCGGCCGTTCTCGCGGGCGCGGCGCAGTTGATCGCCATGGAGATGTGGGCCGACCCGGTTCCCGTCTTCGCCATCGTGTTGACCACGCTCGTCGTCAACCTCCGATATCTCCTGATGGGGGCAGCGCTCAGGCCCTGGTTCGAGGCGCTCTCGCCGTCGAAGGCGTACTCGAGTGCGTTCTTCATGGCCGACGAGAACTGGGCGCTGACCATCGCGGAGTACCGCTCGGGAAACGTTCAGGGTGCGTTCTTACTCGGCAGCGGTCTGGCGATCTTTTCGTTCTGGATCGTGGCGACGGTCGTCGGCGTGACTGCCGGGAGTGCCGTCGACGACCCGGAGCGGTGGGGACTCGACTTCGCGTTTACCGCCGTGTTCCTCACGCTCCTCGTCGGTATCTGGGACGGAACGGGTGATCTCTTTCCCTGGGCGGTCGCTGGCTCGAGCGCGATCGTCGCCGCCGAGGTCCTCCCCGGGTCGTGGTACATCGTGGTCGGCGGACTGTTCGGCAGCCTCGCTGCGGTGAGTCGCCGTGCTTAGTAGTGTCGTCCTCGCGACGATCCTCGGTATGGCGGTCGTCACCTACGCGACGAAGGCGGGCGGTCTCTGGGCGATGGGGAAAGTAGACCTCTCGGAGACCGTCACGCACTGGCTCGAGGCGATTCCCGGGGCGGTGATCGTCGCCATCGTCGCCCCGGCCGTCGTGACCGGTGGCCCTCCCGAGTGGCTGGCGACTGCTGCCGTCCTCCTCCTCGCCTGGAAGAGCGGCAGTATCCTCCTCGCGATGACGGTCGGCATCGCCATCGTCTGGGCCGTCCGCCACGGTCCACCCGTTCTCTGAATACATTTAAGGAATTGTATGTTGTACGAATACTATGGAATCCGACAGTCCATATCCCGACTGCTTCTACAACTTCGAGATTGAACTCTCGGATGAACAGCTAGCAGCATTTACCGAAAGTTTACTCGGGACCGATGCGGAGACGGTCCGCCGGTACCGGTCGGCGCTCCGGTCGAACGACACGTTCTACGGCGACTTGCAGTCGGCGCTCGAGCGAACTGAGCACCGGCCGACTGAAGTTGGCGAAACCTGGCGCGACCTGCTGTACGTCATCGTACGAATCGTCGAACCGGAGACGGTCGTCGAAACCGGCGTGTTCGACGGTCTCAGTTCGGCGTACTTCCTCCAGGCGCTCGCGGACAATGGCCGTGGAACCTTGATTTCGATCGACGTCGAAGAGACCGAGTTGCTCCCGTCGGACCTCGAGTCGAGGGAAACTGGCTGGGTCGTGTCCGAGACACTCAGAGAGTGGTGGGACCTACGGATCGGCGATGCGCGAGCGGTATTGCCGACCGTCGCCGAGGAGGAGACAGTCGACGTGTTCCTCCACGATTCGTGCCACGACGCAGACCACATGCGTTTCGAGTTCTCGACGGTGCGGCCCGCGATGGCTACCGACGGTGTGTTCCTCGCCGACAACGTCGAGTACAACGACGCGTTCGCGGAGTTCGCCGCCGAGTACCTCCACAATACAACTTCGATCGTCAACGCCGAGAAGTCTCTCCAGCGAGACGGTGGCACGGTCGAGAACGACAAACTGGGGGCCGGACTGGTCAGCTGAGGTCTCGTCCCCACTCCGATGCGAGCAGGCCGTAACAGTACCGATCGCAGTAGGTACCGTCGACGAACCGGCTCTCTCGCAGACAGCCCTCCCGTTCGAACCCGATGCGCTCTAACACTCGCTGTGAGGCGGTATTGAAGTCGCGTACGTCGGCGCGGACCCGGTGGAGACGCAGGTCGGTGAACGCGTACTCGACTACCAACGAGACCGCCTCCGTCGCGTAGCCACGGTCCTGATACGGTCTCGCGATCCAGTAGCTGATCGTCCCGTGGCCGTCGTAGGTGTCGATGCTGTGGACGGCGACGTAGCCAACGCGACGGCCCTCGCCGACGACGACGAACTCGAACGCGTCGCCGTCGACTCGCTCGAGTGCGTGACGAGGTTTCGGGCCGTGGCCCCGCATCGCCGCACGAACGTGCGCCGAGTTCTCCCAACGGTGGCGGAAATCGACGTCCGTCTCCTCGAGCGGACGGAGCGAGACGCGCTCGCCCTCGATGAAGGCGACGTCACTCATCGGTACTCGTCCCGCCGGAGCGCACGTGACCATGGCCGGATATAGAGACCGTAGACGATGCGCTGGTGGCCGAGCGGTGGTGTGTCGTGTCGCCGGATGGGGAGTTCGCCGACGTTCTGGCTGGAGGAGGTGCTGAACATTCTAGAGTCTCACGTAGAGTTTTCCGTCGCGAACGGCCGTCTCGTAGGTCGGTACTCGGTAGCGGTCGGGGTGGGCGAGACTGCGCCCAGTCTCGATGTTGAACTCCCAGCCGTGCCAGGGACAGCAGACGAACTCGTCGTCGTCCTCGTAGACGAGTTCCCCGCGCTCGTCCTCGGTGAGGCGGCCGGAGAGGCGACCCTCGCAAGCGGGACCACCCTGGTGGACGCAGTAGTTTGCGAGCGCGTAGTACTCGTTCTCGCGGTTGAAGACGGCGATTTCCCGGCCACGGATGCTGGTGATGAGGCGGCCGCCCTCCTCGAGTTCGTCCGTCTCAGCGACGTAGTGGAGCGGTTCGTTCGGTTCCATCTTAGAGGGCAAATACGTCGGCGGCGTTTCGTCCGTACACGTTCTCGATCTCTTCGTCCGTAAACTCCGGGCGTAACGCCTTCAACAGCGTATCCGAATAATCGAAGTCGTAGTGTGGATAGTCGGACGAGAACAGCAGGTTCTGTGCGCCGTTGAACAGCCGAACGACGGCACAGAGGTACTCCGGGTCGTTCGCGCCTTCAGTCGGCTGGCTCGTGAAGTAAAACTGGTCGTCGAGGTACTCACTCGGCGTCTTCTCGAGTAGTGGGGCGTCCTCGCTCTTTTTCGCGTACTCGTTGTCGTAGCGGCGCATGAAGTAGGGAATCCAGCCAATGCCACACTCTTGCATGACGAACGTCAGGTCGGGAAATCGGACGGGAACCCCGGCGGTGAGGAGCGTCGTCAGGTGCCACATCTGCTCGGCGGGATGGTAGGGGACGTGGACGTCGATGTAGCGTTTCGTTCCCCGCCACTGGAGGGGATAGTTCCCGACGATTCCGGTCGCGGCGTTGTGGATCATGACCGGCAGACCCGCCCGTTCGGCCGCCTCGTATATCGGGAAGTACCGTTCGCGCCCAAGTGGCGGGGTGACACCGCCGCCGGGGATCTGTACCGCTACGATCGACTTCTCACCCGCTCGCCGCTCGATCTCTTCGGCCGCCTTCGCTGGCTCCTGGGGTGCGACCGTCATCGCCCCGTAGAACGATCGGTCGGCGTCGAGTATCGCATCCAGGAGCCAGTTGTTGTACGCGGTCGCGAACGCCGCGGCGAGTTCGTCGTGGTGGACGAGTCCGAGTCGAAGGTTCAATCCAGGCGTCAGAATCGCCTCGTCGACGCCCATGAGGTCCATCCCGCGCTCGACGTCTTCCGGCGTACGGATGTCGTCTGACTCCGCTTTTCCGGTGTCGGTCGGCGTCAGATGTCCCGCGGACGGGTAGAGTTGGCCAAGGTAGCCACCATCCACCTGCCCGCGAACGCGACCCGAATCGACGTTGAGGACCTTGTCGAACGGCTCCTCGAGATACGGGAGAATCGTCTCTTGCTGTTCAGTCAAGTGGAAGTCGGTGTCGACGATCCGCTCGACCTCACCGATGTGGGTAATCGTTCGGTCGTTCTCGCCCATGATTGTTTGTATACTGTACAACCACTAAATAGTTCCGTAGAATATAACCAATGGATAGGTCCTGGGGCCTCGCTCACTTCACTCGGTAGGGGTTGTCGTCGTCGCAGGGCTTTTTGGCGGTGATCGTCATGGTCACTTCAGGACCCTGTCTGTCTGGAAGCTGGTAGTCGAAAACGGAAAGTTCGACGTTCGTGACGTTCCACCCCTCCTTTGAGATGAGTTCGACGAGTCGGCGCTGCTCCCTGAGAGTTTCGTCGTCCATGGTGACGTGTTCGGCTGCGCGTGGGTATGCTTTTTCATTCACTGAAACGAGGAACGTTCAGGACCGGTCACTCCCGCGGGCCGAGTTCGATCGCATCCTCGACGAGGCGTTTGTGTGCGCGACGAAGTCGCTCCGAGAGCGCCTGGTGAGAGATACCGAGATCCGCGGCCAGTTCCTCCATGTCTGCGTGGCGTGGAATCTCGTAGTACCCCCGCTCGAGTGCTCTGACGAGCGTCTCGTGTTGTGCGTCGGTGAGTCCGTGACGGCCGTAGCGATCGTCGTCGAGTTCGTGGATGCGCTGGATGTCGAGCGAGAAGCCCTGGTCGGTGGCGAACTCGTACGTTCGCGAGAGCGCATCGCGTTCGGGAAAGAGGATGCGCAGTCGCCACTGCGAGTGCTCACCCGTCGCTTGCAACACCGTCGCCTCCTCCTCGGTGAGTACGTGTAACAGGACGGTGACGTCGTCGACCCACTCCATCCGGTAGAGGCGTTCGTCGCCGAGGTCGGTCAACAGCGTGACTGACTCGACGCTCGGATCGCGGTGCAGTTCGTCGTCCAGTACGGCTATCTCCGCCTCGTTGCCCGCCAGCCAGACGAACGGCATGAGGTGATCCGGATCGTACGCGACGACGCGTTCGACGTCGACCACGAGCGACTCGAGGCGCTCGAGTGTCCGTCGGAGGGCGAACTCGTCGGCCGGCACGGTGAGTTCCGCGATCGTACTCATGGGGAGTCCACCACGGCCAGCGGTATGAGTGGTGTGGGGTGTCTCGAAGGACCCTGCTGCCGTCCGCTGCCACTGGTACCGGCGTCGAGACTGCCGGAGGGGGTAATCAAAAGTGGTTACTCGAGGCCGATTCCGACCGCGTGTTTAAGCGGATTCACCCACAAGCGAGGGGTATGCTGGCCGACGAGTTCGGGCGCGAGGTCACGGGCATTCGGATCTCGCTCACCGACCGGTGTAACTTCGACTGTGTCTACTGTCACAACGAGGGAATGGGGGATACGCGTGGACCGATGGAGCCGCAGGACGACGAGATGAGCACTGACGCCGTCGTCCGCGTCTGTGAGGTCGCTGCCGAGTTCGGCATCGACAGCGTCAAATTCACCGGCGGTGAGCCGCTGCTCCGCCAGGACGTCGAAGAGATCGTCTCGCGCGTCCCGGCGTCGATGGCGGTCTCGCTGACGACCAACGGCACCTTCCTCCCGGAGCGCGCCGAGGCGCTGGTCGAGGCCGGACTCGAGCGCGTGAACGTCTCGCAGGACGCCCTCGACGCCGAGACCTTCGCCGCTGTCACGAAGACCGGCGCCTACGACCGGGTGCTCGAGGGCGTCGACGCGGCACTCGAGGCGGGTCTCGACCCGGTGAAGCTGAACATGGTCGTCTTCGAGCAGACCGCGGGCTACGTCCCGGAGATGGTCGAGCACGTCGCCGCAAACGACGGCCTCCAGTTACAGCTGATCGAGTACATGCCGGAGCTGACGGGCAGGCCGGAGTGGGCGATCGAGATCGAACGCGTCCACGACTGGCTCGCCGAACAGGCCGACGAGATCGAACGCCGCGAGATGCACGGCCGGCGGCGGTACTGGATCGGTGGCGGCATGGTCGAGATCGTCGATCCCGTCGAGAACGCGTCGTTCTGTGCGAACTGCCACCGCATCCGGGTGACCCACGACGGCTACCTGAAAGGGTGTCTGAACCGAAACGACGACCTCGAACCGATGGGCGAACTGGGCAGAGACGAGATTCGCGCGGCGTTCGAGACGGTGGCAGCGAACCGTGTCCCCTTCTACGGCGAGTACATGGTCCGGGGCGAGGACGGAGAGTGGGAACTCAACGACGAGTACGTCGAAGCGCGAGTGAACTGACAGCGGAAAGCAGGTGTGAAGAAGATCAGAGACCGATCGCCATCATCACTTCGTCGACGTACGCGCCGTCGAGTTTGTAGTGGCCCTCGCGGACGGCTTCGATCTCCCAGCCGTGATCCTCGAGAAAGACGATCGCCTCCTCGTTCGTCGAGGGCACGCTCTGGTAGACCTTCTCGTAGCCGTTCGCCCCCGCCCACTCGAGTCCGCGTGCGAGGAGGTGTGAGCCGATGCCGCGGCCGCGGTACTCCTCGATGACGCCGACGGTGAGTTCGGCGGTGTGGGCGAGTTTGTCGAGTTCTGGCGCGTGGAGGTGGACCCAGCCGACGACCTCGTCGGCGACCGTCGCGACGAAGAACATCCGCGACTCGAACTCGTTGTGGCGCAAGAGCGCGTCCTGGTGGTCGACCTCGTCGGCGACGCTCTCGGCGACGATGTAGGTCCGTTCGTCGACGACCTGCCTGATCGCGCCGACGATGCCCGAGAGGTCCTCCTGGATCGCCGGTCGGATGTGAAACTCGAAGTCGTCGGTGACGTACTCCTCTTCGGCACCCGCGTCGAGGGCGACGCGGAGCGTTCCGTCGGTCTCCTCCAGCCGCCCGTCGCGTTTGAGGATGGCAACGTGGTGGCGAAAGCCACCCGGATCGATACCCAGGCGCTCGCACGTCTCGTCGAGGTCGGCCGCTCCGTGGCGCTCGACGTACTCGTAGATCCGCCTGCGGTCGTCGTGACCGAACTCGAGCTCTCCCGTGAATGCCATGGGATGTCATAACACCGCACACTACTTAATTGTTAATAGGGTGGGTTGTGCGCGGGCGCACCTACCCGGCCGACCCGGAGCGGCCGGTCCGAGCGTTCGAGGCGGCTCGAGACTCGTCCGCCGTAATAATGTACCGACACGTGAAGCCTCACTCCCATGCGGCCAGCGTGTTTCTGCCAGCGTGCGTGATCAGTACGTCCGCAGACGGGGCAGTCGGCGACCGACACGGCGAGCAGACGGGCGGTGTGACGAGTGGAGACCACCGATGACCGGTCTCGATGCCGTCGCTGCTGGCGTCGCCCTCGTACTCGCCGTCGGTCTCGGCATCGTCGTCCACGAACTCGCCCACGCCGCCGTGTTGCGCCTCGCCCGAATCGAGTACACGCTCGAGTTCGTCCCCGACCCGGCAGCGGCCGGACAGGCTGGGTTCAGCGCGCACCTGCGCCGCCCACTGGCGGTCGTCACACCGAACCCGACCGGTGACGAACCCGCGTGGGTGCTTCGCGTGGCCGCACTGATGCCGCTCTCGCTGACGCTCCCGGTCTGTCTGCTGGCCGCAACGGGCGGACTCACACCGGCGACCCCTCTCGCCGTGAACGCGGCCGTGATCGGGTGGCTCGCCTGTGCGATTCCGAGTCCGCGCGACTTCGCCGTCGCGTTCTACGCACACCAGGCGCTGGCGGACGCTGACGAACCCGCCGACACACTCGAGCGGGACGCCCCGGCCGAGGACGCACCGATTACCTCACCCACCACTTCCCGCGCCGACTGACGGTCGTCGCGGCCGGTCTCCTGACTGGCCGTTTTCGCGAGGTGGGTCTCACTGGGTCGCGTATCCTGCCAGTACGGTGATTCATCGAGGTGGAACGTGCGTCAATAGCTGTGCCGTATCCAGGACGTTTCGCGTATCCAGGAGGAGTTCGGCCGCCTGACGGATCGAGAACGCCGCCGCCAACTCGACGCCGTGGCAGCGAGCGTAGAGTTCGAACCAGGTGTTCATCGCGCGCTCGAGCGCCCGCAGTTCCGCCGGAGAGAACGCGACCAGACGACCCCCGGTTCGCGCCTCGACGTAGAGCCAGATGGCCTGGCCCGCCCCCTCACGGAGGTAGACCGTCGCGTCGTCGGCTGTCGCTGCTTCGGGGTCGAACGCCTCGCGGTCGCGCTCGGCCCGGCGCTCGAGGGCGGCGATCCGAGGGCCGTAGGTCGCCATCGCTCAGCCCTGTCTGAACTCGACGCCTTTGCCACCGCGGGGGTGTTCCCACTCGGTGTCGGCGACGATGGCACAGGTGCCACACTCGACGCAGGG
Source organism: Natronobiforma cellulositropha (assembly GCF_025629245.1). Lineage (GTDB taxonomy): Archaea > Halobacteriota > Halobacteria > Halobacteriales > Natrialbaceae > Natronobiforma > Natronobiforma cellulositropha. Next base: position 314,453 of record NZ_JANZXN010000015.1, on the reverse strand, counting down.
CTGGGTGTCGAGGCTGACGAGCGTCTCTTCGGTGCCGTTGGTCTTCACCGTCTCCGCACGGTAACAGCCACCGCCGAAGTCCTCGGCGCTCACGGGACAGGCGGTGACCGCCGCACCGCTGGCCGCGTAGGACTCGTCACGCAGGCGGATGTGCGGGTTCCCGACGTCAGTATCGTAGGTCAGCTCACCGATCCGGTCGACCAGCGCGGGCGGTTCGACCTCGTTCTCCCAGTGGACCGTCCGCCCGAGTTTCTCACCGATGACCGACGGCAGCGTGACGTAGCCGGTCTCGGTGTCGGGTAACATCCCGACGAGCAGCGGCGAGTTGTACGCCCGCCCGAGCAGGCGCTTCGCGAGCGGGTTGCCGACCGCGACGCCGCCGACGGGCGAGTTCAAGACGCCCTCGACGACCCTGGTGACGAGCGGGCGCTCGCTGACGACGCTCGTGTACTCGTAGCGCCGTGGCCGGAGTTTGCCCATCGTTCCCGACTCCTCGAGCATCGAAGTGTAGGCCCGACCGGCGGACTCGGTGTCCGCGTCCCTTCGGGTCCGCGCGAAGGCGTCGGCCGCCAGCGCACCCGCAGTGACCGCGTGGTTCATCCCCTTGATGATCGGTCCCTGTGCCTGCATCTGTCCGGCCGCGTCGCCGACGAGCACCAGCCGGTCGCGGTAGGGTTCGCGGTGAGCCACCTTCTTCGAATCCGGGACGAGTTTTGCCGAGTACTCGAGTTCACGGTACTCCTCGCCGAGCCACTGCGCGAGCAGCGGATGGGTGAGCAACGCGTCGAGCAGTTCGTGCGGTTCGGCGCGCTCTTCGACGAGGCTGTCGAGGTGGAAGACGGTCCCGATCGAGAGCGTGTCGGCGTTCGTATAGAGGAAGCCGCCGCCGCGGACGCCCTCGAAGAGGTCACCCGAGAACAGGTGGGCGACCCCCTCGTCCGCGCCGATGGCGAAGCGGTCCTCGATGCGTTCGCCGTCCATCTCGACGACGGCTTTGACGCCCTGGAACCACTCGTCGGGTTCCTCCCAGTCCATCAGTCCGGCGTCGCGTGCGAGTTCGGAGTTGACGCCGTCGGCGGCGACGATGAGGTCCGCCGTGATCGGATCGAGTTCGTCACACGTGACGCCGACGATCTCGCCGTTCTCGCGCAACAGGCCGTTGACGCGGACGCCCGTGAGCACGCCGCCGCCGGTCTCGCTCGTCTTCTCGTGGACGCGCGCCTCGAGCCAGGCGTCCATCCGCCGCCTGAGGACGGCGTCACACCAGTCGGTGTCGTGCTCGTGGAGGCGGGTCAGGTCGTAGGTCTTGACCTTCTTCCCCGCGATGTTGTGGATGTAGTAGTCGGTGATGGGACGCTCGCCGACCGCCTCGCGCATCCCCGGAAACAGGTCGTCGATCGTGTAGGGGGCCGACTCCTCGGCGTAGATCAGCCCACCCGAGACGTTCTTCGACCCGGCTTCGACGCCGCGCTCGAGCACCAGCGTCTCGACGCCGTGGTCGGCCAGCCGTGAGGCGGCGGCAGCCCCGCCGGGTCCACAGCCGACGACGATCGCCTCGTAGTGTTCGTAGCCCTCCTCAGCGCCGCCGTCGGTCCGGCGCATCGCCATCAGTCCTCACCTCCGTCGGCGACGGCCGTCACGTCGAGTTCGCCCGCCTCGAGCGCCTCGGTGAGCCGTGGCAACACCTCGAAGAGGTCGCCTTCGATGAAGTAGTCGCTGAAGTCACGGATGCGGGCGTCGGTGTCGGTGTTGATCGCGACGATCGTCTCCGATTCGTCCATTCCGACTTTGTGCTGGATCGCCCCCGAGACGCCGGCGGCGATGTACAGCGGCGGCGCGACGATCTGGCCGGTCTCGCCGATCTGGCGCTCCTCTTTGGTGTACTCCTCGACGTGGCCCTCGAACTGGTAGGAGGAGGTGACGATGCCCCGCGTGATGCCGAGGGCGGCGTCGTCGAATGCGTCGACCAACTCGAGACCGAGTTCGACGCCGAGCGTCGGGTCGTCGCCGATGCCGCGGCCGAGACAGACGACGACCTCGTGGCCGGTCAGGTCGACGCCCGCCTCGAGTTCGTCGTGTTCGGTCACCTCGACGGCGAACCACTCCTCCTCGAGTTCCATGTCGTGTTCGACGACGAGTCCCTCCCGGTCTGGGTCGGGATCCATCGGCTCGAAACTGCCGGGGATCACCGAACACCCCTGCGGGTGGAAGTCGCGGTCGGGGTTGTCGAGACAGAGGATCGTCGAGTACTCGAAGCCGGAGAAGTCCGGCCGTTTCATGTGTAAGACTCGCTCGAACGTCTTCTTCACGCCCGGTTCGCCGGTCTTGACGGGATTCGAGATCTCGGTCGCCTCGATGTAGAGGTCCGAACAGTCGGAGGCCAGCCCCGAGTCGAGTTCGGCCTGGACCTGCGCCGAGAGGTCCCGGCCGTTGTTCGTCGCCGGAAACAGCACGTAGCGCGGTTCGTCGTACGCGCGCCAGTCGGTGCTCTCGACCGTCCCCTGCCCGCGCGCCATGTGCGCGGCGATCTCGCTGTAGGGCTTGTGCAGGAAGCGCTCGAGGCGGTCGTCGTCGTGGTAGACGGCGACGTCCGCACCGTAGGCGATACACTCCTCGGCGAGTCCCTCACAGTCGTCGCCCATCAGGAAGGCGACGACGTGCTCTTCCTCGTAGTCCGCCGCGTACTGGTCCATCAACTCGCGGGCCTTCCCGAGCATCTCCTTCGAGACCTCGAGCAGTTCCCCCTGCTGGACTTCACAGAAGACCCACATGTCCCGGTAGTCGCCGCCGCTGAGCGCCCGGACGTGGCGTTTGTCGGCGGTCGGGTGGCTGAGACCGTCTTCCTCCTGGGCCGCTTCGCTCGGCTCACGAGGTCCGCCCTCGGCGTCGGCCGCGTCTTCCTCCGCAGCCTCTTCCGCTTCGCCCTCGGCCGCCTCCCCTACCTCCTCGCGGGTCTCCTCGTACTCGCCTTCGGTCTCCGCCTCCTCGCTCGCCTCGTCTGCCCCGTCGCTGCCAGCGTCGTCGAAGGCGTCGACCGCCTCGAGTCTGCGGTGGATCGCCTCTCGAGCGGTCTTCCGGTTCTGCCCGGCGCGTTCGGCTTCGAGGACGGCGCTGAGTTCGTCGGCGTCGTCGACCGTCTCGAGTTCGTCGGTGAGTTCGTCGACGGTGAACTCCTCGGGGTCGAGTCCCATCTCAGTCACCTCCGGCGAACGCAGTCAGTTCCTCGAACACCGATTCCATCGCCTCGCCGTCGTCGGGGTCGACCATCGTCGCCTCGCGTTCGGCGGGCGCTTTCGGAATCGGATCGACCGAGGAGACGATGGTGGGCGAGCCGTCGAGACCGATGTACTCGGAGTCGAGATTGAGGTCGACGTGATCCCACGTGGTGAGGTGGTCTTCGTACTCCTCGCCGCGCGCTTCGGTCTCGGCGCGCAGGCGCTTGTGCTCGAGGCGGTGAGACGCCTTGCGGTAGGTCGGCGCGAACTCGGGGTCCGCCACCACGACGCAGGGTAAGGGCGCTTCGACGGTCTCGATCTCGTCGACGTCGCCCTCGACCAGCCGTTTCGCGCGCAGCCGGCCCTCGTCGGGATCGATGTCGAGCGCGAGGACGTGGGTGACGATTGGCCACTCGAGCCCCCAGCAGGTCTGGGGGCCGGTCTGGCCGGTCTCGCCGTCTGCGGTCTTGAAGCCGGCGAACACGAGGTCGACGGGGGCAACCTCGCGTTCGTACTTCTCGATGGCGCTACAGAGTGTAATCGCCGTCGCCCAGGTGTCGGAGGCGGCGAGTTCGCGGTCAGAGAGCAAGTACAGGTCGTCGGCGTAGATGTCGGCCATCGCCTCCTCGAGTACGCTCGCGTAGCCGGGAGGTCCCATACTCATCGCGCTGACGTGCCCGCCGTGTCGTACCCGCGTCTGGAGGGCCGCCTCGAGTGCGAAGCGGTCGTTCGGGTTCATGACCGTCGGCGTCTTCCCGCGCTCTAAGTGACCCTCTTCGTTGAAGGAGACGGCTCCCTCGCTGAAGTCGGGGACACCTTTCGTCAGAACGACAGATCGCACGGTTCCCTCCGTCGGTGTGTTATGGTTGCTTCTCCCATGCGTATGTCACTCTATCACAACTGTCGCTATTAAGAGTGTGGGTGGTGACAGGTCCTGAATGTACGCTCGAGGGGACAGTCGCCGTATTCGACTGGTCCGGTACTCGAGGCTGCGGCCGCGTTCGACCGGTCTCACTCGAGGTCGCGCTCGGTCGTCTGCATCGTGATCTCGCCGTCGGCGCGCATCGTTCCGTCGACCTCCGCGCCGGGTCCTAACTCGAGGTCGGTACAGGAGACGTCACCGAGGACGCGTACGTCCGGCCCGAGGCTGACCGAGCCGTCGCGGGTGGTGACGTCGCCGTGGATCTTCGTCCCCTCGCCGACGGCGACGTCACCGCGGGCGCGGAGGCTGCCGAAGATGTTGTTCCGTTCGCCGGCGTCGATGGTCTGAGCGCGGACGTTACCGTGCAGACGGCACTCGTCGCCGATGGTCGCGGGTGTCGAGACGCGCCAGGCGTCGTCGTTGACCGAGGCGTTGCGGGGGATCACGAGTGGGTCGCCGACCGGCGCCGCCTCCTCGCCGCCGTCGGTCAACTGCGAGAGCAGGCGCTGGGCGGCGTCGTCTTCGCCGATCAACAGGAGGTGCTTGAGGTAGACGAACAGGAAGACGATGGTCGGCATCGGGTTCCGGATGACGATCCAGCCGTTGGCTTCGAAGCCCTGCTCGATTTCGACGTCGTCGCCGATGTCGAGGTCGCCTGCGACTTTCAACTCGCCGGCGATGTGGACGCGCTCGCCGAGGTAGGCGTTCTCTCCCACCAGGACGTTGTCCGCGACGTCACACCACATGTCGAGCCGACAGTCGCCGCTCGCCTCGATCGAGCCGCCGAATCGGGTCCCCTCACCGGCGAGGACGTTGTGTCCGCGAACGCCGAACTCGACCGTCGACCGGGCACCGACGATCACGTCACCGTCGGTCACGAGGTCGCGTTCCTGGGCACTCGTGCCGTCGGGAACGCGCAGTTCGTCGAGCGGATCGCTACTGAACGCCACACTCTGACCCAATGTGACCCCCGGATAATAAACCCCGCGCGCCGTGCGCCACGCGTCTGACGGACGGCCGACGACCGTCGAACGCATCCCGCTCGCTTTTCTCGTCGCAGGCCATAGCCCCGGCTATGACGACACTCGCATTCGACGACCACGGCGTCGACGTAGTCTACGAAGGAACCGAGTTCCGCCTCGAGCGCGACCTGATCGAAGAGGCGACCGAGAAACCCTACCACGAGGTGACCGACCACGACGTGCTGAAAATCGTCGCCAAACAGCCGACGCTACGCGGCGAACCCCGACAGATCGGCGACATCATCGACTGATCACCCGTCACGGCGGCGCTCGTAGCGCTCGGCCGCCGACTCGAACGTCGTCTCCTCGAGTTCCTTGCCCCGACGCGTCTCGAGTGCGGCGATAGCCTCCGGGTCGGGTGACACGTCGTCGGTGAGGCGCGCCCACGAGGTGTGGACCTTCGCGTGACACCACCGACAGAGCGAGACCGTAATCTCGTGGCTCGGGCGCTCGCCGTCGGGTTCTGACGCACCAGCGCTTGCCGCCTCAAGTCCCCCGGCGTAAGAGAGGTGGTGTTCCTCGAGCAGCGGCCGCTCGCTCGAGTGGGCGTCGAGGCGCTCCTCGAGTCCGCAGCGGACGCACTCGCGTCCGTCGCTCCGCGAGCGAAAGTGGGGACACGCCGCCCAGTCGTGGCCGGCGCTGTCGGTGTTCGAATCGGGGTCGACGACCGGGCAGGCGTACGCCTCGCGCGCTCGCTCTCGGGCGAAGGCGGGGTCGTGTGCGAAGTGGTCGACGGCGTAGCGACAGCGCCCGTCGTCCGTGAGGTGGTCACAGACGCCCGCGAACTCGTAGGGGTCGTCGACGCCGACGGCGGTCCCCCGCGGCGTTTTCTCCATGCTCGCGGGGATACGGGAGCGATGGACGAAAAGCCTCCGCCGCTCGAGTCAGCGCCCGCGCTCGAGACCGAGCAGCCGCGCGACCGGCGCGGGACCGGCGTCGCGGACGCGCCGGTAGCCGTCCCAGATGACCGGTGAGGCGATACCCGGATGAGGCAGACCCAGGCGGACGCGCACGTCGTCGGCGCGACGCGCTGGCTCGAGCACCGTTGGCCACTCGAAGGTGAAGAGGCGACACCGGTCGCTGCGGCCCTCGCGCTCGAGGATGGCGTTGACGGCGCGGCGGGCAGCCTCGTTGGCGGCCTCCATGCTGGCGAGGTCGGTGTGCGTGCGAACGTAGTCACCCGCGAGCACGAGGTTCGAGAGCGAGACGTCCGCCGGCGGGCGGTACTGGCGCGTCCCGACGGTGTTGATCAACAACGGCTCGTCGTTGACGAGCGTCCCCTCGTCGGTCTCGCGTAGCGCCGGATCGACGATCCACTCGAGGAGCTGGTCGTCCGACAGAACCGTCTCCTCACGGTTGAGGTGCTGTTTGAGCTGTGTCCACACCTCGGTCGCGAGTTCCTCGCGGGTACACTCGCGGGCGGGTTTCTCGTAGACGACACCCGGCGCGTCGAACTCGGAGATGATCACCGAGAGGATGCCCTCGACACCGCCGTCGACGTGGCGGTCGAACGCGGGCCAGAACTGTCGCTGTGAGATCGACGTCAACGCCCACGGCGAGTCGTAGAAGATGCCGTGGCCGCGGACGGTCGGTACGTCCTCGGCGAGGTAAAACTGGAGACCGTTCATCCAGGCGGTGTCGATCCGCTCGAGGTCGGCGAGTGCGGGCGCGTCGGCCGCCATCTCGGACGTAACCAGCCGTCTCGCGGCTTCGACGGGGACCGCGAGGACGTAGTAGTCGGCCTCGACCCGGCGCTCGCGTCCGTCGTGGTCGATTCGGACACCCGAGAGACCGCCCGCGCTCGACCGGTCGGCCGGGTCGTACTCGAGCGCCGTCACCGTCGCGTTCGGGTGGAGTGTGACGCCGAGGTCGCGCAGGTGGGCCACCCAGGGGTCGATCCAGACGGCGTTGCTCGGGCCGTCGAGCAGTCGGTCGGCGTGGACGCGCCCGTCGAACAGGCCGCGCAGCATCTGCGTGTATATCCGGCCGATCGTGCGTGTACTCGAGACCTCGGGGCGCATCGCGACCAGCGACTGCGTGATGCCGTAGGCGAGGTGGGCCTGGTAGGCGGACGACATCGCCTCGGCGTTGACGAACTCCCACCAGGAGACGTGTTCGTACTCCTCGTCCCAGCGTCGTTCGCTGCTCGTCAGCAGCGTCAGTAGCCGGTCGACGAAGAAGGCCGACTCGTCGGGCGGGACGTTGGTGCTGCCGAACACCGTGACGAGTCGCTCGCGCCACTCACCGAGTGACTGTGGCGACTCCGTGCTGACGACTCTCGAGGGGGCCGTCACCATCGCCTGCAGCATCTGATCGGTCGGAACGAGGTGGTCTGCGACCGTCTGCCCCGGGCGATCCGGGCTGGCATCCCCCTCACGGTGTTCGCCGGCCGGAATGCGCTCCATCGTCTCGACGACGTGGCGGTAAAAGCCCGGGAAGAACCGGAAGCCGTGTTCGGCCGGGAGCGCTTTCGAACCGCCGTCGACGGTCGGTCCCGGAATGCTCCGGGCTTTCCCGCCGAAGCGGTCGTTTCGTTCGTAGACGGTGACGTCGAAGCCGCGCTCGGCGAGTTCCTGTGCGGCGGAGAGTCCCGCGACGCCGCCGCCGAGAACCGCAACTCGTGTCATCGCTGCTGTTTCACCCCACTCCCCCGGTACGTCGGTACTCGAGCCATCGGATCTGTCCGCGAGTACGCACGTCGAAACTAAATCCATTGCCCCTTACGAGCGCCGGCGGCGAGAACCTTTTTGGCCGCCGCCGACGACCGCCAGTCGTGAGACTCATCGCCGAACGCGACGGTGACACGGAGGTCCTGGCGACGGACCTCGAGTTCGCCGACTCGCTCGTGAGCCAGACACGCGGGCTGATGTTCCGGCGACGGATTCCCGAGGAGTACGCGCTCGTCTTCCGTTTCGAGACGGCGAAGACGCGCGACATCCACATGCTGTTCGTCTTCGCCCCCCTCGACGTTTGCTGGCTCGTCGACGGCGTCGTCGAACGCGTCGAGCGCATGCGGCCGTTCGTCAGCTACGCTCGAGCGCGTGCGGACACCATCGTCGAACTTCCTGCGGGGGCTGCCGATGGGGTGACCGCCGGTGATCGACTCACTCTCACAGAGTGAGACAGCTCGAGACAGTGCTCGACCACCACTTTAGCTCGAAATTGTTGTCGTATTCTGGTGTGAACTGTCGGGACAGACGGCACGTCTCGATACCAGAAGCTGTTCCTCTACGGCAATTATATTTAACTGTCGTAAATGTGCTCAGTCTCCTATGGTCATACAGGTTCCAAAATATGTCTACAATAGGACTATCCGCGGATACTTACCGCTAAAGTACCGCGTGCTCGCGGGTGTGGCCGTACGTGATCAACCACTCTTCGACATTACTGACGAAAAATCAGATTATAAGAAGGGTTTAATAAACGCTATTCACGAACGGGTCGGCGAGGGTGATACAGTCGAACTCGTGGGATTCGGCCGCGGCGTGTCGACGGTACACGCGCTCGAGAGTGGCGCAGCACACGTGACCGCGTACGATGGGTCTGCGAGCATGATCCGGCGAGGGACGGAGACCCTCGAGACGAATTGGGTGAACCGTTCCAGCGTCGACGTCGTCCACACGATCGTCGGCGACCCGATCGGCGTCTACGGCGAACACGGGGATGTCGAGGTTACGTCCCCGTCTGAGCTGTCGTCGGCTGACGTGCTCGTACTCGACTGCGAGGGGGCAGAGCAGAGTATCATTTCTGGATTGGGTACCCTCCCGGAGACGATACTCTGTGAGACACACCCGGAGCGCGGCGTACCGACTCGGTGTGTCGTCTCAGCGCTCGACGATCGGTACGACGTCTCCATCAGGGAGTACAAACCCGACGACACGAAAGGAAAGAACGTCGTCGTCGCTTCGTTGACCGAGTGAGTGCCAGCGCCCTCCGACAGGGACACGTGCGAGGTGTCGCCGATCACCCCAGTCGAGCGATACCGGATCGAACGCCCGTACTGTACGGCCCTCGAAACCACTATCCTTAACTATCGTGACGCGCAGACATAGGAGTACACATGGCAGACGATACGCCCACTGTGGAGGATAGACGAAGTCGCCCCCAGGCGGCTGGCCGTGAAATTCGACGGTACTGACGAACCTCCACTCATGATTGGTCGCGACTCACTGTCCGTCTCCGACGACCGGACGATAGAACTTCTCGATACGACACTCCGTGACGGCGAGCAAGCCCCAGGCGTCTCGCTCTCCCCGGACGAAAAAGTGGAGATCGCCCAGGCACTCGAGCGCGCCGGCGTCTCCGTCATCGAAGCCGGAAGCGCCTGTACCGGTCCCGGCGAACGCCAGGGCATCTCCCGCGTCACCGCACTCGACTTAGACGCCCGCGTGACGAGCTTCTGTCGCGGTATCAGAGGCGACGTCGACCTCGCACTCGAGTGTGGCGTCGACGGCATCCACCTCGTCGTCCCGGCGAGCGACCGCCACGTCGAGGGCAAGGTCGGCTCGACGCGCGAGGAGGTCCGCGAAAAGACCGCAGACCTCGTCGCCTACGCCAAAGACGAGGGTCTCTGGGTCGAAGTCATCGGCGAGGACGGCTCGCGCGCCGACCTCGACTACCTCGAGCAACTGATGGGCACCGCACTCGAGGCGGGCGCAGACCGGGTCTGTTTCGCCGACACCGTGGGCCACACTGGTCCCGAACGGACCTACGAGACCGTCTCCCGACTCGCCGACCTCGGTCCCGTCAGCGCCCACACCCACGACGACCTCGGCCTGGGCGTGACGAACGCGCTCGCGGCCATCGCCGCCGGTGCCGATCTCGTCCACTGTACGGTCAACGGACTCGGCGAGCGCGCGGGCAACGTCGCACTCGAGGAGGTCGCGATCAGTCTCTCCCACGTCTACGGCGTCGAGACTGTCGACCTGACACAGCTCTACGACCTCGCCCAGACCGTCTCGCGGGCGACCGGCATCCCGCTCGCACCCAACAAGGCCGTCATCGGCGAGAACGCCTTCACCCACGAGAGCGGCATCCACACCGACGGGACGCTAAAAGACGACGCGATGTACGAGCCGTACCCGCCCGAGACCGTCGGCAGAGAGCGCCGCCTCGCCCTCGGCAAACACGCCGGGCGCGCGGGCGTCAGAGCCGCACTCGAGGAACACGGCTTCGACGCCAGCGACGAGGAGGTCGCCGAGGTCGCCCGCCGCGTGACCGAACTCGGCGACCGCGGCCGCCGTGTCACCGACGCCGACCTCCTGGCCGTCGCCGAAGACGTCACCGGCGACGACCACGAGCGGATGGTCAGGTTGCTCGACCTGAACGCGACGAGCGGCGGTCCCGTCCCGACCGCGAGCGTCCGTCTCGACGTCGCGGGCGAAGAACGCGTCGCCGCAGGCACCGGCTCCGGTCCCGTCGACGCCGCCGTCTCGGCCGTCCGCGAGGCGCTCGGTCCCGCCGGGGAGGCCCAGCTCGAGGCGTTCCACGTCGACGCGATCACCGGCGGTACCGACGCCGTCGTCACCGTCGAGGTGACGATGAGCCGCGACGACCGCACCGTCAGCGTCGCCCGAAGCGAGGCCGACATCACTCGCGCGAGCGTGACCGCGATGGTCGACGCGCTCGACCGACTGCTCGCCGACGAGCACGCGACGCGCGCGCTCGCCGACGACTAACTCACTCGAAGCGGCTCTTACTGACGTACCCCTTCGGATTGGTCAGGTAGATCACAGCCAACAGCAACGCGAGGGCGATCACGCCGAGGCGGGCGTACTCACTGCCGCTCGAGGGCATCGTCGGCTCGAGCGAGAGCGCCATCACGCCCGCGACGGCGAACCAGAGACAGGCGACGACGAGTCGCTGACGGAACTCCATACGATCCGGGTTTCGGGGGGAGCGGTATGAATGCGACGAGTGGCGATCACGGTGGCCTACTCGAGTGTGAACGCGTTCAGAGCAGCGCGAACAGGAGCCACGGGAGGACGAACAGCGCGAGAAAGAGGAGCGCGAGGACGAGGAGGTAGCCACCGACCGTCGCGAGCGCGCTCGTCCACGCCGGGTGTTCGTACTGGCTGGTGTCGACGGGCATGGGTGTGGAGACTCGAGCGCGAGCGATAAGTGTGGCGGGCGAGATGCGCCTTTCGGACGGTTTTTATCGCTTCCCTCGCTACCGAGGGGCAATGACGAAGATCGTCGTGGTGGACAACCACGGGCAGTTCACCCACCTGGAACACCGGGCGCTTCGCGACCTCGGGATCGAGACGGAACTGATAGACAACGAGACGCCCCCCGAAGAGGTCGACGCCGACGGCATCGTCCTCTCGGGCGGGCCGGACATGGACCGGATCGGCCACAGCGCCGACTACCTCGAGGGCGACGTGCCCGTCCTCGGCATCTGTCTCGGGATGCAGATCATCGGCGAGAAACTCGGCGGCCGCGTCGGCAGCGGCGAGTACGGCGGCTACGCCGACGTCACCGTCGACGTACTCGAGGAGGACGATCCGCTGATCGGCTCGCTCGCCCCCGAGACGCGCGTCTGGGCGAGTCACGCCGACGAGGTCAAGGAGGTCCCGGAGGGGTTCACGCGCACCGCGAAGAGCGATGTCTGTGGCGTCGAGGCGATGAGCGACACCGAGCGCCACCTCTACGGCGTCCAGTGGCACCCCGAAGTCGCCCACACCGACGAGGGCGACGAAGTGTTCGAGAACTTCCTCGCGATCTGTGAGTCGATCTGAGCGCGGATTCGCTCGAGCGTATCGCCACCGGTCTCGCTCGAGTGCGTGAGACGCGAGTCTCTGGACCGCGGTGGTGTAAACGGTAGCGTGCGCTCGCTGCTGGCTCGGACGAATCCCCCCACGCTACGCACCTCTCAGACGAGCCAGGCGATCGAGAGCGCCATGTCGGACTCGATCCAGGCCTGCTCGTTCTCGGTGTCGTAGATGCGCACGCTCCCGTCGGCCGTCTCGTCCTGGACGTACCGGCCGCGACGCGCGCTCACATCTCGCATGGGTCGGTGAACGAACAGATGTCATATAGTTCTTTTGCAAGAGGAGATTACCGGAATGATCTCTGTGAGTGAGATTCGTTCGAGTTGGGGAAAGCGACCGTGGATCAACCGCAAAAAAACAGGCGTGGTCTCGAGTCAGCCCCTGAGACGGGGATTTCGACGCATCTCTGACGTAACGGGCCGAGTCGGTGGCTACTCGGCCGGTTTCTCTCGAGTGGGACCCGGTGGGTGGTATTCGATGCCGACGTCCTCGGGAGTGAGTTCGTCGGGGAGGTCCTCCTCGCGCTCGCCGGTGACGGCCGCGAGCACCTCTTTGATGTAGGCGTTGAACAGTTCCGGGTTCTCGCTCATCGGGAAGTGGCCGATGCCCTTCATCTCGACGGCGGTGGCGCCCTCACCGATGCCTTCGGCGGCCGTGCGGCCGTCCTCGGGCGTGGTGAGGTAGTCGTACTCGCCGTTGACGATGAACAGCGGGCACTCGTCGGCGTTGACCTGATCGAGTTTGTCACGGTAGTCGTGGTCGACCGAGTAGTAGTAGAGGTCGCCTTTGAACACGCCCGTCGCGCCCTGCTCGTAGAGGTACATCGTCTCACGGAGGGCACTTTCGGGACCTTGCGGAGCCATCAGGCCCCAGCAGGAGTAGGCGTTGACCTCAGTCGTGTTCACGTGTGGGTGGTCGAGCCAGTCGATGTAGAAGCCGGGACTGTAGGCCGAACACTCGAGACCGATCAGCGCCTGGAACCGGTCGGGATACCAGTCACCGAGTTCGAGCGCGAGGTTGCCACCCATGCTACAGCCCATGTAGATGGGGTCCTCGAGGTCGAGCGCGTCGGCGATGGCGACGACGGAGTCGGCGAACTTCCGCGCGGTCATGGTGTAGTCTTCGGTCCACCACTCCTGGGTGGTTGGCGGGACCGACTTGCCGTGGTACGGCAGGTCGTAGGCGATGACGCGGAACTCGTCGGTGATCTCCTCGTCGGTGAGGACGTGACGCCACTCCTGGCAGTTGTTACCCGCCGTGTGCTGACAGAGCAGCGGCGTTCCGTTCTCGGGACCGTTCTCCTCGACGTACACCCGGTGGGTGACGCCCCCGATGTCGGCGTAGACGTACTTGCCGGTGATCGGTTCGACCTCGCCTGGCTGGTGGGCGGAACTCATCTCAGGCACCTCCGTTGTTGTGGGCGACACGCATCAACTCGAGCGTCCGCTGGAACGCCCTGAGGTTCTGGAAGATCTTCTTGTTGTCACCGGTCAGCTGCAGGTGGCCGTCCTCGTTTCGGACCGCCGTCCGATAGTGTGAGGCGATGATCTCGTGGTTGAACGGTGGCGGCGTCTCCTGGACGAACTCCTCCCAGGCTTCGCGGTCGCCTTCGACCCCGAACGTCCAGCGGTGGTTCAGCGTCGGGTTCGGAACCACGGTGTCGATCTTGCCGTCTGCCATCTCGAGGAGGACGCGCTCGTCGCCCATCTGCACGTAGAAATTTTCGTTGAATTTGTCGTGACCGCGTACCTCGAGTTCCGGATCGCTGTTCACCGTCTCCTTGTACGTCTCCCACCACTCGTGGGTGCCGAGTTCGGTTTCGTTCACTGTATCACCACCGATGTGCTGCACCGAGAACGAGTATATAGCTCACACATTAACATCCGACACCATCGGAGAGAAATCACTGACGGTCACGGACCGCGAAAAGTGGGTGTAACGAGACCTTACTCGCCGAAGAGCGTGTCGACGGCGTCGCGTGCCGCGGCGACGGCCTCGTCGGTGACGGTCTCGGGGTCGGCAGTCGTCTCGTCCGCCCCGGGAACGTTCAGGTAGACGTCGACTTCGAGGACGCCCTCCTCGAACGTGACGGTGACGTCGAGGTCACGAACTGCCGACTGTTTGTAGTGGTCGAAGATGACGCCCTCTGCGGCCTCCGAGGCAGCGGTGACGACCGCTTCGTCTGACGGTTCGTCGTGGCCACCATCGGCGACCGCTCGGGCCGGGTGCGTCATCGGCTCAGGCGCCGCCCGCGCTCGGGCCGCCCATGCCGCCGCCGAGGAGTCCCTCGAGCTCGCCCTGGAGACGCTCGAACTGCTGCTGGACGCGCTGTTCTTGCTTCTCGAGCGTCTCGAGACGGATCTCTAAGCTGTCGACTTTCTCCTCGAGTGAGTCCTGGGCGTCGTCGTAGTCGGTCGCGACGAGGAGTTCGCCGACCTGCCGGTACATCTGGGCGTCCTCGTCGATGTTCTCGAGTTCCTCGAGTGCGTTCTCCGCATCGGTGAGCGAGGACTGTGACTCCTGTTTCTGGACCGCGACGGTCTGGGCGGTCTCCTGGAGTCCCTGTAGTTCTTCGATTTTCTCCTGCGCTTCTGGTGGTAGATTACCCTGCATACCTCGACCCTCGAGTCCCTGACTGATAAACCCCGGCGGTATCGATGTCCGACCGCGTGGGGTGAGCAGGGTACGTGGCGCGCTGTCTGACGGTCGCCACACCGGCGAGCGAGCGCCATAGAGAGGAAGCGATATACGGGTCCGGTGGGACGTTCGTACCGTCCGTGGAGACTCTCTTGCTCGTCGGTCTGTGGCTGTTCGTCGTGACGAACCTCGATGCGCTCCTCGTTGTCGGCGTCTTCTGTGCGGACAACGAGTATCGGAGCTGGGAGGTGTTCGTCGGCCACTCCGTCGGTTTCGGTGTCGGACTCGTCGCCGCAGTCGTCGGCGCGGCCGTCGCCGCCGAACTCTTTCACGAGTGGACGTTCCTCCTCGGCGTCCTCCCCCTCAGCATCGGTCTCTGGGGTCTCTTCCGTCGCCCGCCGGAGACGACGGTCGAACAGTCCATTCCCGTGCCGAACGCTGTCGGCCGGGTCGGTGTCGTCACCAGCGCGAGCATCGGTCTCAGCGGTGAGAACCTCGCCGTCTACATCCCGTTCTTCGCCGACCTCTCGAGGAGCGAACTGGCGCTCGTCGTCACGTCGTACGTGATCGGTGCTGGCTTCGTCTTCCTCGTCGCCCGTCTCGTCGTCTCGCGCGTCGTCGTCGACGGCATCTCGGAGCGACTCGACCGGTGGCTCGTCTCGACGGTGTTAGTGCTCGTCGGTGGCTACGTCCTCGTGAGCGGATTCGCCGTCGCCTAACGGGCTCGGTAGCCGGTGCAGCGGTTCCCGGTTCACTCGAGCGCCCGCTCACCGATGGCGTGGACGGACTCGGCGACGGAGACGAGCGAGAACCAGGTGTTGAGCGCCGCACGCAACGCGGTTACGTCCGTCGCCGTGACCTCACAGACGACGGTCGAGCCCTCACGACGGATGGTCGTCGCCGAGCGTTCGTCGTCGATCTGGCCGACCTCTCGAGCGACGCTCGCGGTGAGGAGGCGGGCGCTCTCGGTGGAGTCGGCTTCGAACTCGAGTGAGGCGGTGTGAGAAGACACTCGAAGGCGGTGTGCGGCTTCTCAGTGCACCGAGACTTCTTTCACGTCGCGGCTGCGCTCTTTCAGGAGGACGCGGTGTCCGCAGTAGGGACAGCGGACGCCACCGTACTCGTCCAGTTCGACGTCTCGCTTACAGCGGGAGCACTTGTAGCTCATGTGACGGTGTAGATACGAACCGGTGGGGTTTATTCGTTGTCTTCGCCGAGTGCGGCGCGGATCGAGCGCGTGACGGTCCGGCCAGCGGGCGTCTCCGGCCGGTAGGCACCGCCGGTGAACAGTTCGCCGGTGTCCTCGTTGCGCCAGATACCGGTGCCGACGCGGGTGACGTCGGTGTCGTCGACTTCTGCGTGGTTCATGTCGTGTTCGATCTCACTGACGCGTCGTCGGGCGACGCGGCCGTAGCGCGCGCCGAAGCGGCCTGCACTGCCAACAATTCGCTTCCCTTGCTTGGCCATAATACCCGATGCTACCCGCAGGGGACGCTTAAACCTGTTGAGTTCCGGTCGTCACGAGACGACGCGCTGGGCGACGAACAGTTCGCCGACGATCACCAGGAGCGCCGCGAGAAAGCCCGCCGGGACGAGCGGAATCGCGAGCACGGCCGTCCCCCGTCCCGAGACGGTGACGAACGTCCGGAGGAGGGGACCACTGAGGGCGAGCACGGCGACGAGCGCCAGCACGGCGTCTTCGCGGGCGACCATGGTGGAGGAATCTGACAGTATCGAGACCGAAAAGGCTGGGGGCTGCGAGTCGGTCACCGGAACCCGTCCTCGGCGAGCGCGTCGTTCAGGTCTTCGCGGACGCGTTCGCCGAGTTCGCGGTCTCGAGCCGTGGTGACGATGCGGTTCTCCTGGACGCTCGAGCCGTCTCTGACGAGCAGTCTGAGGTTCCCGCCGTCGTCCGAACGGGTCACCTTCGCGCGCAGGCCCGACTGCGAGCCTTTGCCGCCGGCGTCGATCGGTCCCGGAATCACCTTCTTCACGTGCGGGTGCGCCGCGACCGACGCGATGACGCCCATCCCGTCTCGGCCGCCGATGAGCGTCGTGTGACTGCCGCCGATCTTCTCGCTGACGGGGCGCTCGACCACGTCGAGCGCGCGCGTCCCGCGACGCGAGAGCACGTCCCCCACCGGGTCCGTCTCGTCGACGCGGTAGAAGGCGTAGTGGACGTCCTCGCGAACGCTCCGTACCACGTCCCGATCGCCTGCAGCGAACACCTCTTCGGGGCGCTTGCGGCGCAGTTCGTCGCCGATCAGTCCGGCGAAGTTTCGCAGTTCGACGACCTCGTTCTCACCCTCCTCGGGCGTGGTCGTGATCGTCGTCTCGCCGAGCACCTCCTCGCCCTCGAGTACCGTCAGCGTCGCTCGCTCGCGCGTGGCCGCGAGGACGACCGCGTCGGCGTTCGCCCCCTCACAGACGAGACAGAAGTCCCCGGGTCTCTCGAGGGGCGAACCACACTGGCGACACTCCATAGCGGGCGTTCGTGGTCGCTCCCTAAAACCGGTGTGTTTCACCGCCCGACTCGGGCGCTCGGGCGAGCGTCCGCTCAGCCGAGGTCGATCGGATCCACCTTCAGGTACTCCCGCATCACGACCGTCGCGTACGAGCCCTTCGGCAGCGAGAACGCGAGCGAGAGCGGGTCGGCCTCGGTCTCGAGTTCCGTGGTGACGAGAATCGCCCGTCGAGTCCCGCTCGAGTGATGGTCGTCCGGGAGGTCGAAGTCCCCCGGCTCGAGGTCGAGTCTCGCGAGGACGTCGCGTTCGATCTCACCGGGTTCGCCCGCGGCGACGTCGGTCTCGGTGCCGACCAGCGGGGCGGTGACGAACGCCCGGCCGCGCTCACAGTGACGGGTGACAGAGCGCAGGCGGCGTTCGGAGACGCGTTGCTCGCGTCCGACGTCCGGCAGCGCCAGCCCCTCGGGTGCCTGTCGATCCGCGAAACAGACCACGTCACCCTCGACCGGCCGGTCGAAGGGCAGGCCGCGCTCGAGGCGCTCGCCGAGGATCAGGTTGAACGCGTAGGACTGGGCGGCGTGGACGAACAGCTTCTGGAGGTTGTCGGGGAGACGCTCGAGCGCCGCACGGAACGTCTCCTGGGTGGGGGCGCTGCCCTCGCCGCTCTCAGCCAGGCCGTGGAGCAGCGAGCGCTCGTAGCCGAGTCCCCGGGGGAAGCGCTCGAGCGCCGCCTGCCAGTCGCGCGTCTCCTCGACGAACGCCCGGGCGGCCTGGGTCTCCTCGGGTTCGCTCGCCGTCGGCCCGCCGAGGTAGGCCATCACCGCGCCCTCCCAGTCGCCACGGACGATCTCGAGTCCGACCTCGTGGGTGATCGGGCGCCTGCTCCCGAAGCGCTGCTGGCCGAAGAAGTTGGGGACGCCGATCTGGTCGCCGTCGGCGTCCGCGAAGGCGCGCAACTCGTCGGTGATCGCCGGGGCGTTCTCGGGGCGGTCGGCGTCGCTCACGGCCAGTTCGAAGGCGTTGCCCGCGAGGTCGCCGAACTCGAGTGCGCGCCCCGCTCGGCCGACGATCTCGAGGTCGACGCCGCGGATCTCGGGGAGGTCGGCGGGTTCCGCACCGTAGATCGAAAACAGCTGGGTGGTGATCGCCCGTTTGTCCTTGGTACCAGCCCAGGAGACGCGTCTGCGGCTCATCCCCAGCGCGTCGGAGAGCCGGGAGACGAAGTCGTTGGTGTCCCAGCCCGAGAGCGTCGCCCGCACGACGAGGTGGGGGTAGGCGTCCGTCGTCGCCTCGAGCGACTCGGTCGAGAAGCGCTCGAGTTCGCGGACGCGAAAGTCGGCGTCGCTCGCGCGCAGGCGGCCGCCGACGCCGTCGGTGTCGCTGACGTAGTGTTCGATGCCGACGGCCTGCTCGAGTGGGTGTGCCGGGCGCATTCGTCTCCCTCTCGGGTCCGACGGCCAAAAGACTCCTCGGGTTTCGTGTGTGCGTGCTGTGTCTGGTGGGCTTAAGCTCCGGGCGGTCGAACCCAGACCAACCCACGATGGCAACGACGACCCTGAACGAGCGGCTCACGATAATCGGTGTCGCAGTCACCACACTCGTCGCCACGAACGTGCTGAGCGGCGGCGGCGTGAGCGCCGCCACGATCGGCGGCGTGCTCGCCGCCACCGTTTTGATCGCCCTCCTCGAGTACGACGAGGGCGCACTCGAGAAGCGGGCTGGCATCGCTGGCGCACTCGTCCTCTCGAGTGTGTTCGTCGCCGTCGCGCTGTGGCTCTCCGTGACTGGGTGACGACAGCGCCTACGGAGGAGACTCCATCGGAGACGCCGAAGAACCCCCGCCAGCGGTGCGCACCGAGAAGACTACAGCAAGGAGAGGTCGCCCGTCACGCGGTCGACCAGGTCGTCCTCGGCGGGACCGACCGCGAGGGCGGTGACGGTGCCCGGTTCTAACTGGGTGTGGCCGGCGTCGCGGATGACGGCGTTCGGGACGCCCTCGTGGTCGGCGATCTCGGCGAGTTCGTAGAGGGTTCGCTCGTCGCTCGCCTTCAGGACCACCTTCTTCTGGCCGCCGCCTTTCCACGCCGAGGCCGCCCTCGAGTCGGTCTTTTCGAACGCCGAGAGCGAGGCGTGTGCGACCTGTGCGGCGAGCTTTCCGGTCCCCATGCCGATGTCGGTCCTGGCGACGATGGCCTGTTTCATGGCTCGAGAGAGGGTCTCCGGGGCTATATGCGCGGTGATATCGTGCGCTGGCGCTGTAGTGGGACCTCGAGCGAGCGAGTTGGTCCCCTTTCGCGAAACGAGTGGTTCCCTTTCGCGAAGGTTTTAGGACTGGTGCTTCGACTGGCGAGTAATGATCCTCTCCGACGCCGACATCCTCGACCGACTCGAGGCGGGCGACCTCGTGATCGAGCCGATCGACGACTACGACCTCCAGATTCAGCCCGCGAGCGTCGACCTGCGCCTCGGCGAGCGCTTCCTCGAGTTCCGGCGGACGAACATCCCGTGTATCCACCCGGGGGCCGACCACGAAGTCGACGAGTACGTGACGGAGACGGTCGTCGACGACGGCGAGGACTTCATCCTCCACCCCGGCGACTTCGTGCTGGGGACGACCCACGAGCGCGTCGAGATTCCCGCGGACCTGATCGCCCACGTCGAGGGGCGCTCCTCGCTCGGCCGCCTCGCCGTCGTCGTCCACGCCACGGCGGGGCTGTGCGATCCGGGCTACAGAGGTCAGATCACCCTCGAACTCTCGAACCTCGGCACCGCACCCGTCGCGCTCACGCCGGGGATGCGCGTCTCACAGCTGACGTTCACGGAGCTGAAGACGCCCGCAGAGCGCCCCTACGGCAGCGGGCGCGGCTCGAAGTACCAGGACCAGGACGGCCCGCAGGCCTCGCGGATCGGCGGTGACCACGAGTTCGGCGGCGACCAGCGCTCGAGCGGGCGCGACCTCGAGTAGCCTCCCGGAGAGGGTGTCATAGAACAGTTAGCATACCAAAGAGCAGGGTGAACGCTGAGGTGGAATGAGTTCAGCGACCCTGCAAGATGAGCCTTGGATAGACGAGTTCTTTAATCTCGTGGCAGTCGAGACGCTTCCGCTCTTCGAATACCTCGACTTTGACTTTCTCAGTGAGTATGACGTGTTCGCCCCCGATGAGCGGGGGCGAACACGAGACCACCATCCGCCAGAACTCTTCAGAGGGTTTCTTCACTGCCACTACAAGGGGATCTACGGTCCTCGTCCAGTTACCCGAGAACTCCAGAATACGGCCGTCTGGTTCAGCTGTGGCTTCGATCGACCGCCGTCAAGAGACGCGGTCGATCGCTTCCTCACCGATCTCGGACTCGTCGTTGACGACGTGTTCAGCCACCTCGTCGAACAGGCCGCTGCCTGCGGCCTGCTCGACTCTACCTTCCGAATCGATTCGACTGATCTCGAAGCCCTCGCGTGGAACGATGACGCTTCGTGGAACTACGACCCAACGGCCGAAGAGTACTACTACGGGTTCGGCCTGTCGATCGTTTCCGCAGGGCCAAAGATTCCGATCGCAGCGGAGTTTACGCAGGCGAAACAGGCCTCGAAGGAGACGGCGATGCGCGTCACCCGTGACGCGCTCGCCGTCAAGCAACCGATCTGGATGCTCGGAGACAGTGGCTACGACATCCTCGATTGGCACGACTTCCTGCTGGAAGCAGGAGTCGTGCCGATCGCCCCGTACAACGCACGAAACACCACTGATCCGCTCGATATCGAATACCGCATCGAAGACCGAATCAATGAATTTACCGAGGATGTCACGCTCAAGCGTTCGATCCTCGCTGAGACGTACAAGCGCCGAACGCAAGTTGAGCGAACGTTTGGTGCGTGTTCAGATTGCGGCCTCGGGACGCTGCGCGCCCGAGGCCGCGCCCATGCGCGGGTAGAAGTGTATCTTGGACTGTGTCTCCGAGTGATCGTTGCCATCACGAACTACGAACAGGGTGAAAATCCGGGTCGAACCAAGCTCGTGGCATGAGATGAATTGTATGACACCCTCGGTACTCATCGGTAATCTCGAGGCAACTGGAAGTGCGCCTCAGCCCTCGGGGCGCACAAAAACCGACCGGCAGAAGGTGTGCTCGAGGTCCATTTTCGGGGGTTGATGAATCGCCACAGGGCGTCAGTGTTCTTCAGCGAGGGTGCGAACCTCGCGAAGGAATTGCGTGACGTCGTCCAGCTTATAGCACGTGCTGTCAACTGTTTCGACGAGCTCGAGGGCGAATGAACCCACTCCTCCAGAAGTGCACCAACTGGGTGACGTATGGGCTGTTGTCCCAGCTCCGGTGGGGCTGATCGCGCTAAGTAGCGTTCGCGCTTCCTTGCGGGCCATATGGCTGTTCCGGACTTAGTCGAAGATTAGTTGCGGCGTCGGGACGATTCGCGGTCCCCTGGAACACGCGTGAATGAGCGGGAAGTTTGTCCCACCAAACTCGTCGGTGAGAAAGCCGTTGACGGCAAAAATCAGTGTGTCTGGGGCCTGAGAGGTCCGTGAGTCGATGCGGATATAGAAATCGACATCGCAGCCGGTCGAAAACACTCCTTCGGGCAACTCGAGGATTCCAGCGAGCAGCTCCAGAACGCCGAAGACGATCCGGGTCAGATCATCCTCGCTCTCGACGGTGAGATACCGTGCGAGCGCGTCGGTCATGAACCAGAACACCAGACCAGTTATTTGAGTACGACACCTATCAACTAATCATATGATCTGAGGCGAAGACACCGTTCGTTCGGCTGGTACAAACCTTCTTGGTAAAAGCATTCGNTCTTGGACTGTGTCTCCGAGTGATCGTTGCCATCACGAACTACGAACAGGGTGAAAATCCGGGTCGAACCAAGCTCGTGGCATGAGATGAATTGTATGACACCCTCTCCCGGACCCTCCGTCGGTTCACGACCGCAGAGTTATTCCCCGGGGTCCCTTATCCACGGCCACTGAATGAAATTCGTCGAAGAGATCGTCGTCGAGGAGTTCTTACCCACCGTCCGCTCGCAGCTGGCCGGCGAACTCAGGTCCCAGGGACTCACCCAGAGCGACGTCGCCGAGGTGCTCGGGATCAGCCAGAGCGCGGTGTCGAAGTACGCCCACGGGGACGTCACGATCAACGAAGAGATCGCCACCGACGAGCGCGTCGACGCACTGGTTACCCAGCTCGCAGACGGGCTGGCGAGCGGTGACGTCACCCCGGTCCAGGCGCTCGTCGAGATCGAAGTGTTGATCCGCGAACTCGAGACCGGGGGCGACGTTCTCGCAGCCCTCCACGAGGACGCTGTCCCGGCGCTCACGGCACACGACGCCGGCTTTCGCGTCCACGACCCCGACAGCGACTTACGCACGAGCGAGCGGGTGCTCTCCTCGCTCCGGCGCGGCCTTCGCAGTCTCGAGAACGCGAGCGGGTTCGCGGGACTGCTCCCCGCCGTCGGGTCGAACCTCGTCGCGTGCGTGCCCGACGCGACGGACGTCGACGACGTCGCGGGCGTGCCGGGGCGCATCTTCGACGTGAAGGGGAAGGCGACGATTCCGGGCGAACCCGAGTTCGGCGTCTCCGGCCACGTCGCGAGCGTCCTCCTCGCGGCGCGTCGGCACGGATCTGAGGCCGCAGCGGCGGGCAACATCAGGTACGATCCGGAGCTGGTGGCAGCGCTCGAGGACGCGGGCCACGTCGCGGCAGAGTTCGACGAGTCGGGTGACGTCGCCTCGAGCGTCGGCGCGGCCATCGAGGACCACCCCGAGGCGACGGTGCTCTATCAGACGGGTGCCGACGGCATCGAGCCGATCACGTACGTCCTCGGTCCCGACCCGGAGTCCGTGGCGGAAACGATTCAACGCCTCCTCTCGTGAGTGACGGGTAGCTATGCGTGATCGCAGCGGCGAGCGCGACGAAGACGCACAGGCGTTCTACGGCCGGTGGGCGCGCCTCTACGACCTGCTGGCGCGACGGACTCCGGGCATCGCCGCACTCAGAGCGCGCGCCGCCGACGCCTGTCGACTCGAGCGCGGCGACACGGTCGTCGAGATGGGCTGTGGGACGGGTGCGAACCTGCCCTATCTGGCCGAGCGCGTCGGTCCCGAGGGAACCGTAATCGGCGTCGACTTCACCGAGCCGGTGCTCAGACGGGCGCAGGCGCTCACCGCCGACTACCCGCACGTACAGGTCGTCCGCGGTGACGCGACCGCCCCGCCGCTCGAGCGCTGTGACGCCGTGCTCGCGACGTTCGTGACGGGGATGCTCGAGAAGCCAGCGTGTGCGGTCGACGACTGGTGTGGCCTCGTCGGGCCGGGCGGCCACGTCGTCCTCGTCAACGCCGCCAGCAGCGAAGCGTGGTACGCGCCGCCGGTGAACGCACTGTTTCACGCCGTGGTCGTCCTCTCGACGCCGCCGACGACGCGCCTTCGCTACGAGCGCGATCCGAGACGGCTGCTCGACGGGCGAATCTCGAGTGCTCACGCGCGCCTGCGAGAACGGTCTGCGGCACTCGCCCACGAGACGCACACCGGTGGTGTGGTTCGGCTGACCGGCGGACGCGTCCGCTAGCTGGTGGGCGTCTTCGGCTGACTGGCGGGTGAGTACCGACTGCTACGCCTCGAGTCCCTCGTAGGCGAGGACCCGCTCGCGAACGTCGTCGGGGATCGATGCTGGCCGCTTCTCTTCGGGGTCGACGTGTACCAGCGTGGTCTCACCGGTCGCGACGCGCTCGCCGCCACCGACGGTGAGTTCGTAGGCCATCGTCAGACTCGCACGGCCGAGACTCGTCGTCTCGAGTGCCACCGAGAGGTCGTCGGTGAGCGTCACGGGACGTTCGAACGAGAGGGCGAGGTCGGCAACGACGAACGTGAACGTCTCGAGGTCGCTCTCGAGGACCTCGTGGAGGTAGGCGATGCGCGCCTCTTCCAGGTAGGTCGCGTAGACGGCGTTGTTGACGTGGTCGTAGGTGTCGAGGTCGTTGTAGCGAACGTGGACGTCGACGGTGAACGGGTCGTCCATGGGTCGAAGAGGGGCGTCGAGCGGAAGGGACCACCGGTTTGCGTCGTCCGCCGGTCGCGAGTTCTCACGGCCGCCCGGAGCGAACTCACTCGAGTGCGTACCGGCGGGCGTGGCGCGGACAGAACTCGGGCTCGCGAAGCTGTGCCTGGATCAGCGTTTCGTGGTAGTGGGCGTTGGAGAGGCGACAGCGCTCGTCGTCACAGAACGCCTCGCCCGTCTCGAGGTAGTGGACCGCCTGCAGGGCGTAGCCACAGAGTGCCTCGGTGGTTCGGGGGTCGTCTTCGACGAGGAACTCGCCGTCGACGGTGCTCTCGAGGACCTCCCGCGGCGGGGCGTCACCCGAGAGCAGGGCCTGACTCTGCTGTGCTTTGTAGTACGCCTCCGGTTTCGCCGGTGCTTCGTAGAGTCCAGGGACCGAGAGCAGCGTCGGATGGCCGAGGACACTCACCCGTTTGTGCCAGCGGCCGTCGTGGTCGCCCCAGGTCGCGAGCGCCCGGTCGAGGAAGACGACGTGGGCGGTCTCGAGCGAGCGTTCGTCGGCGGGGAGGACCACGTTGAGCGCCCGCGCGACCTGCGAACCGTCGTAGAGGACGCCACCCGTGCATTCGGGCTGCTCGAGTGCGCGCTCTTCGTACCGGATCGTTCCGAGCATCGTGTTCCCCGTCTCGCGGTCGTACGGCGAGCGCACCCGCGCCCGTGCGAAGTGTTCGGCGAGGTCGTCGCTCCGGTGGCGCTCGAGAAAGCGCTCACGGATGGAGACGGGAGTCGCGAGACGGTCGCGTAGCCAGTCGGCGACGGCGTCGACGTCGCAGACGGTCGTCGGGGCCCGGTAGAGACAGACGCGCTCGAGCATCGATATATTCATCAGTGATACCACAGCGTGAAAGCGTTACGGTCCCGTGCCAGTCAGATCGGAAAAAACGGTGAACCGCCTCGGGGTCCAGTGGTTCGAGACACCAAAGGCGTCTCGTCATCCCGAGAATCGGAGATTCTCGGACGATCCCGAGGCACTCAGCCTGCTCAGCCTGTAGATGACTCGCCCGCGTGACGATGTCACAACAGGTATTGCTGTTCCCCTGGGAGAGGTGGATGTGCTCTACGGTGCTCACCTATTCGGATTACTACTGGTTGGTCTCGTCTCGCTCGTCGCGGCGTGGTGGGTCCGCGGGCGGACTCGGACTCGAGCGGGGACGACGATGGTCGTCCTGCTCGTCGGCCACGCGACGATGGCGCTGCTCACGCTCGTCCAGTTTCTGGGGCCGACGATGGCGTGGCAGGTGTTCTGGTACCGAGCCTGGTTCTCGATTGGCCTGCTGTTGCCGGTGGTCTGGTTCCTCCTCGCCGTCTACTACACGGGACGGGACTACTGGCTGACGAGACCGGTCTGGGCACTGCTCGTCGCGAGTCCACTCCTCGCGGGTGGTCTCTGGGTGACGGACCCGTATCTCGGCGTCATGTCGACGGGGTTCGCGTTCGAAACCGAGCCGTTCGACCGCGTCACACACGAGTTTTCCCCGACCGGGGTTGCCGTGTTCACCGTACTCGGTCTCTTTCCGATGGTCGCGTTCGTCCTCTTCGCACAGCAGTTTTTCTTCCCGCGGCGACACTCACGCTGGAAGGCGGGAGCGGTACTCGTCGGCATCCTGGTCATCTGGGCCAGCGCCTGGGTCAGCGACACGACGCTCGTGCCCGCACCGGGGTTTCCCTACACCCAGTACGGAAGCGGTGTCTTCGGCGTGCTCGTGGCTATCGCGCTCTTTCGTACCGGCCTGTTCACCGTCTCACCGCTCGCCCACGAGACCATCTTCGAGTCCATCGAAGACGCGGTCATCGTCGTCGATACGAACACCATCCTGGTCGACTTCAACGAGGCGGCGAACGACCTCTTCCCGACCCTCCACGAATCCATCGGTGACCCGCTCGAGGCGGCACACCCGGAACTGCTCGCCCCCACGGATGGCTCTCGCTGTGATGGCGGCGGGACGGGGGCGGTCGTCGAACGACTCGACCGGAACGGAGCGACCGGCTTCGCGGACGCGATCCGCGTCTCGACGCACGACTCGGCTCGCACTCTCCGGATCAGTGTCTCCGAGGTCTCGAGCCGCGGCGAACCCCGCGGCTACGCGCTCATCATGCGCGACGTGACCGACCTCGAGCGCCACGCCCTCGAGTTAGAACACAAGACCGAGCAACTCGAGCGCTTCGCGAGCGCGCTCTCACACGACCTGCGAAATCCGGTGTCGGTCGCGAGCGGCTACGTCGAACTCACACGCGAGACGGGCGACCTCGAGCACCTGACCGACGCCACTGCCGCACTCGAGCGCATCGAGGAGACGATCGACGACCTGTTGACGCTCGCCAGAGAGGGTGAGACGATCGACGAACTCGAGCGCGTCTCGCTCGTCCACGTCGTCGAGGAGGCGTGGCTGACGAGTGACACGCGTACGGTCGTCTTCGAGAACGCGATCGAGCCGGGACACCGGATTCGTGCCGATCCCTCGCGCACCAGAACGCTGCTCGAGAACCTCTTTCGCAACGCCGCCGACCACGGCGCGGAGACGGTCCGCGTCGAGCCACTCGAGTCGGGAACGGGGTTCGCTGTCGCCGACGACGGGCCGGGGATCGATCCGGAGGTCGGTGACCGAGTCTTCGAGTACGGCTACACGTCAGCGGATGGAACGGGCCTGGGGCTCTCGATCGTCGCCTCGGTCGCTACCGCTCACGGCTGGAGCGTCTCGGTCACCGAGAGCGACGACGGCGGTGCTCGCTTCGAGATCGCGAACGTCCGCCCGCCTCACTCGGGTGACGGCGACGGCAGTAGCCTCGGCAACGGGTCGGCGGGTGAGGCGCGTGGAGTGGGGACGCCAGTCGGGGCCGTGACCGATTCGAGTGTCGTCTCGCCGGCAGCGAGCGACCGCTCGCGGTGATCGTGGCCCAAAAAGCAGTGTGCGTGTCTGTCGCAGTGGTGAGACCTCAGTCGTCAGCGGGAACGCGACTCGAGAGTTCGACGTCGGGTGCGTCGACGCCGAGTTCGTCGAGGGCGACCTGGGCGACGCGTTTGCCGGAGATGAGCATGGCACCGAAGGTGGGACCCATGCGCGGGAGACCGTAGGCAGTGGCGACGGCCATCCCGGAGGCTAACAGGCCGTCGTGGACGAGACCGGTGTGTTCGACGACGGCGTCCTCCGAGCGGCCGACCCACATCGAGTCGTGGCCGGGCGAGTCGTGGCCGGGTGCGCCGTAGGTGTCGCCGCCGGTCTTGTCCATGACCTGCCCGCGTTCGCGCGCGGCCTTGATTCCCGGGGCGTCGAGTACGCCGCGTTCGTCGAGTTTGTTGATCGCCATCGCGTCGTGGCCGGTCGCGTCGATGACGAGTTTGGACTCGACGGCGATGGGGTCGACGCAGGTGATCTCGCGTGGGAGGGCGTGGACCGGCGTCCAGTTCATCACGATTCCCGCGACGCGGTGGTCCTCGCGGATGACGATGTCCGTGAACTCGGTCATGTTCTGCATCTTCGCGCCCGCGTCACAGGCGGCTTTGATCAGCGCCGAACAGGCGTGGGGACCGTTCGCGACGTACAGTCCCTCGCTGTCTCGAGACTGCTTGAAGTCGACGTCGAGGTCTTCGAGGACCTCCTGGGCGGGACTCCGGACGGTGACCTTGTTCATGAGGAAGCCGCCGAGCCAGAAACCACCCCCGAGGTAGTTGTTCTTCTCGACGACCATCGTCTTCACGTCGCGCTCGGCAAGTTCCTTCGCGGCCATCAGCCCCGACGGGCCGCCACCGATGATGATGACGTCCGAATCGGAGAAATCCATGAACTCCTCGGTCCACTCCTGGCCAATCGCACGCGTTACGTCCGCTTCACCGACGTCGCTGAACTTCTCGAACTCGCTCATACAACCGAGTAATACCACTGAATGTTGAAAAAGGTGTCGTGTCTCGCCCGTGATCGAGATACGCTCTCTCGAGGCTGAAACTCGCCGAAACCGGCGGATCCAGAGTGGAAAAGTAGATGGTCGACTCGCCGATGAGTGAGAACGATGACCGCACTCGAGGGGCGAGAGCCGGTCGCTCGAGAGCGACGGCGTCGGCCGGGACGGACGAACTCGCCGTGTGAGCGACCGACCACTGCGAGCGGCGCTCCCGGGTGTCGGTGGCGATGAACCGCCACACCCGCCGTGGTGACGCCCGAACGCTCAAGAGTCGGCCAGTCCAACGGATCACTGCGAATGTATCGGCGCGCGTTCCTCGTCTGCGCCGTCGCGGCGACCGCGGGTTGTCTCGACGTCCTCGAGGAGAACGGAGAGGAGATCACCGAACCCCGGGACGTACGGATCGTCTACGACGAACTCGTGCGGGACAATCCGGGGACCGAAGACGAACGCGTCTACGTCTGGGGTGTCGCCCGGAACATCGGGGAGCGGGAACTGAGCCTGGTCGAGATCCGGGCGACCTTCTACGACGACGAGGACGAGGAACTCGAGCGCGTCATCGAGAACGTCCCGGAAGTGACCGAAGACGAGGAGTGGCACTTCGAGATCGAGTTCCCCGACTTCGGCGAGCGCGCCGCTGCGGTCGACGCGTACGAACTCGAGGTCATCACCGCCGTGTGAGGGAGGGAGCGTCGGATACTGGCCACGAGCTGACACAGCGCGAGAGACCAGGTGGCTCCGGACGGGACGAGAGAGACGGACCGGGAAGGGGGTCGGAACCGACACACTTGGCATGACAGATCACGACGACGGCGTCTCCGTGCTGGCGAAGCAGGGGAGCATCACGTTCGCCGGAAACGTCATCAACGGTGTCCTCGGCTTCGCGATCGTCATGGTGATCACGCGGTACGTCAGCCCGTCGATCTACGGCCTGTTCGTGCTGGCGACGTCGATTATCCTCTTCATGCAGGTGTTCGCGAACCTCGGCTTGCCGCTGGCGATCGACTACTTCGTTCCCCAGTACCTCGACGACGGCGACCACGGCAAGGCCAAGGGCGTGATCGTCCAGGTGACTGCGACCGTGCTGGTGACGTCGACGCTCGTCGCAGCCACCCTCGCTTACAGCGCCGCGTTCGTCGGGTCGTTCTTCAACGAGCCATCGCTCCAGATCGCCCTCCTGCTGTTGAGCGTCACCATCCCGATGCTCGCTATCTACAACGTGCTCCTGACGTCCTACTACAGCATCAAGAAGCTCCAGTACCGGGTGATCATGCGTGATCTCGTCCGGCCGATCGTCCGGTTTACGGCCACTATCGTCCTCTTGCTCGTCGGCTTCGGACTGCTCGGTCTCATCGGCGGCTACATCGTCGGCCTGTTCGTCGCCATCAGTGTCGGCACGGCCGTCTTCCTCTACAAAGCGTGGCCGCTGCTCACCGTCGACACCGAGTTCGTCCCCGCGTGGCCGCTGCTCACCTACTCCGTCCCGCTGGCGATGACGAGCGTCGTCTTCGTCCTCATGGGCCACGTCGACTACTTCATCCTCGGCTTCTTCCTCGAGTCCGACGACGTCGGCATCTACCGGGTCGGCTACATGGTCGGCTCGGCACTCCTGATCATCTTCAACTCGCTCGCCCCGGTGTTCAAGCCGCTCATCGCGGAGACGAGAGACGACACCGACCTCGTCGAACAGCGCTTTCGCGTCGCTGCCCGCTGGATCGCCGGCTTCACCCTGCCGATCGCCATCACGCTCTCGCTCGGCGCGGCGTCGTTCCTCTCGGTGTTTTACACTCCACAGTACGCGGCCGCGAGCACCGTCGTCGCGCTGCTCTGCGTGGCGTTTCTGTTCAACGTCACCTTCGGCGGGCCGGACAGTACGCTCTTACAGGGGATGGGCTACGCGCGTATCGTCTTCGTCAACACGCTCGTCCTCTTCGGTGCGAACTTCGTCCTCTCGTTTCTCCTGATCCCCATCTACGGCATCGAGGGCGCGGCGATCGGCTCCGCCAGTGCTCTCGTCCTCGTCGGTCTCCTCACCATCGGCGAACTGTACTACCTCGACCGCGTCCACCTGTTCACCGTCGAGTTCGCGAAGGTGGTGCTCTCCGGGATTCCGGCGACGGCCGCAGGTGGGGCCGTCGTCCTGGTCCTCGACTCCGACGTCCTGATCGTCGCCACCCTCCCGCTCGTCGTCCTCACCACCTACGTCCTCTCGCTGATCGCGACTGACGCGTTCACCGACGCCGACGCCCGCATGGCCGCCCAGTTCAGCCCCGGCATCCGCAAACTCCTCGAGTCACGGCTCTTCGGAAAAGTGGTCTCCTGGCTCACCCGGTGACCGCCCCGAACCGACCTGCCACGCTGGGAGTGTTTCACACAATTATTATAGTCTGTTAGCAATAGTCACATACGATGACTATCGAGCCACTCGACACGGTCGAACGCGTGGCGCTACGGTGGGACCGGGTGTTCGAGGCCCTGGCCGCCGAACCGCGCCGACAGCTACTCGTCGCGCTCGACGACGCCTCACCGGATGGCTGCATTTCACTCCCCGAAGCAGCGACCTCCCCAGGTCTGTCGACGGACCCTGCAGAACTGCGTGTCCGTCTCAGACACCAGCATCTACCGCTGCTCGAGGACGGCGGCTTCGTCCACTGGGACGACGATCCGCTCCGGGCCAGGCGCGGGCCGAACTTCGACGAGGTGGCCGTCGTCTTCGATAGCCTCTATCGAACCGTCGAGGAGATACCCGAGCAACTGGTCGTCGGCTGTCATCGCCTCGAGAGCGAACGGACACAGCGAACGAATCGGTAACCGACCCGTCTCCATCAGAACCGGCCGGTTCGGATCCGTGTCTCGGCCCGTTCGAGCGCCTCGTCCGCGTCGAACTCGGCGACGATGCGCTCGAGCGACTCCCGCTCGGTCCCCTCGAGTGTCTGCGCGTGCGCCGTGATGTTCGGAACCGCTCGCATCACGTTGTCGACGATGGGCACGTCCGCCACCTGTGGCGAGCGCGACGCCGGGTTCAGATCGATGACAATTTCGACTTTCCCCATCTCCGCGAGCGCCTGCGCACGGTCGCCGTCCTCGAGCGGAACGAGCACGACGTCGGCCGCGTAGATCCCGTCCGCGTCGACGGTCCCACGCGCGTGCTCGAGTCCGGGAATCTCACCGTCTCCCGCCAGCCCCTTCACCGCGGTCGCTCCGTGCTCGCGTAAGTGCTCGGCGATCGCTTCCATGCGTGCCTCCGTCCGATTGAACAGGTTGACCTCGAGCGCTGCGTCGACGGCGTTGGCGAGGTCGACGACTTCTCCGGGTACCAGCGCGGCGACGTTGCCGTTGATCGAGAGCACCGGCCGCTCGGCCAGCAGGAGGTGGGCCGCCGCGGCGCGGGCGGCACCATCGGCGCTCTCGGTCGTCTCCTCACCCAACAGGTAGTCGAACGCCTCGCCGCGCCCCTGGGCGATCAGCCCCTGTTTGCTCGTGATCCCCTTCTCGACGCCCGCCTCGATCCGGTGGCGCGTCAGCAGCGACTCGTACCGTGGGTGACTCTCCGGAATATCCGTCTCTCGGTCCATCTCTCAGGTGAGCACTCGAGTGAGAGACGAAAAAACACTCTCGGTTCACTCGCCGTGGGTCGACGTGCCGAAAAAAGCTGGTCGAACCGGGAACCCGGTCTACTCGGTGAAGGTGATCCAGCCGTCGGGCGCGTGTGCCTTCACGGCGTTCATCGCCTCGCGGGCGGCCGTTCGCGTCTCGTAGACCTGCGTGCTCTCGGACATCTGCACGCCGTACTTATCGACGAGCGACCACTTCCAGCCACCCTCGGCGGCGTGGAGTTCGAACGAGACGCTGTCGATCTCGAGGATGCTCGCCTCGCCGATTAGCTCACGCACGCCCGCAAGCGCCTGGTTGGCACGGTCGCTCGAGGCGTACTCCTCGGCACCCGTCGCCACGGTGCGTCCGTCCTCGTCGATGAGCCGCCAGCGCCAGCAGTCTTCTTCCTCGGCGAACAGTTCGAACGAGGCGACGTCGAAGTCGACGCGGCCGGCGAGCGGTGCCAGCCGTCTGATCTCCTCGACGGCGGCGATCGCGTTCTCCTTCGTCGGTTCGGCTTCGACCGACCCCGCGAGCACCTCGCGGTCGCGGTCGACGAGTTCCCAGCCCCAGCCACCACTCGAGGTCAGCCGGATCGCCGCGTCCTCGATGCTGAACACCGGCGCGTCGGCGACGTTTCGCTCGAGGCGCTGGGCGGCGGTCATCGCCGAGGCGCGGTCGGCGTAGGTGACCGTCGAGTCGGCGAGCAGCTCGCGGTCGCGGTCTAGCAGGCGGAAGCCCCACTCACCCGTACCGTACAGTTGCACGGCGACGTCGCCGATGGTGTAGCTTCGGCCCGCACTCGCGGCCCCCTTGATCGCCGGAATCGACTCGACCAGTTCGTCACGCGTCGCGTGTGCCTCGGCGTCGACGGCGACGACCTCGCCGGAGGGGAGAACGAACTGCCAGTGCCAGGCCTCCTCAGCGATCGTCTGGAAGATCGCCCGGTCCATCGTCCGCACGTCGGACTCTAAGTGCTCGAGCAGTCGGTCCATCGCCGCCTTCGCCGCGGCGCGCGTCGGGTGTGTCGCCGGATCCTCGGCGACGAGTTTCCCGCCCTCGTCGATGAGTCGCCAGCCCCACTCGCCGTCCTCGTCGACGAACAGTTCGAACGCCGCGGTGTCGATCTCGAGCAGTTCGGCGTCGGGTGCCTGCTCTTTGAGCGTCATCATCGCCTGGGCGGCGTCACCGCGGCTGGTGTGTTCTTCGCCGCTGTCGGCGAGGACGTTGCCGTCTTCGTCGATGAGCCGCCAGCGCCACTCGCCGGAGTCGGCCTCGTAGACCTGGAACGCGGCGTTCTCGAACTCGATCAGGTCCGCCTCTCGAGCCTGTTCGCGGACGCGGTCGATCGCTTCGGTCGCGGTCTCGGGGTCGTCGTGGGGTTCGTTGCTCGCGGCGACGACCTCCCGGTCCTCGGTGACGAGTCGCCAGTTCCAGTCGGTCGTCGGTTCGGCAGGCTCCTCCGTCTCGACGCCGCCGTCGTGGACGGGCGTCGGTTCGGAATCCGCCTCGTCGTCGTCGGCGGTGACCGGCAGGCCGCTCTCGCCGATTGGCTCGGTCGGATAGATCTCGTACTCGGCGTCTTCGATCTCGACGACGTCCGCTGCCTCCGCGTGGCTACGGAACTTGCCGACGCCCTCGTTCGCCGTGGATTCGTTCTCGACCGCACCCGGAATCTCGGCGATACGGTGTTCGGTCTCGTCGATGAGCCGCCACGACCAGCGCTCGCCGACCTGATACAGTTCGTACGTCGGCTCACCGGCGACGGTGATCGAGGCAGACTCGAGTTCGGGCAACAGCGCTTCGACCGCCTCCTCGGCGTCTCTGCGCGAGGGGAACTCGTCGGAACTCTCGGCGAACACCTCGTCGTGTTCGTCGACGAACCGCCAGAACCACCAGCTCTCGCCGCCGTCGTCGCGCTCGCGCAGCTCGACGCCGACGGAGCCGAGGTCGAGCAACCGCGCCTGGTCGAATCGCGCCGCGAACCGCTGGGCGGCTTCTTCGGCGTCGCTCTGAGTGAAGTAGCCGGTCTCACTCGAGGCCAGCGGCAGGCGGTCGTCGTCGAGCAGCTGCCAGTACCACTCGTCGCGCTCTTCGACGTAGGTGAACGCCGCCCCATCGATTTCGATGACGTCCGCGTCGGGACCGCGGTCTTTGAGGAAGCTCACCGACTGCTCCGCCCCGTCGCGGTCGGGGAAGTGCTGGGCGCACGCACCGACGACGCTGCCGTCGTCGCGCACGAGCGTCCACTGCCAGGTCCCCTCGCGGTCCTCGTAGAGGCGGAACGCGGAGGTCGTCAGCTCCATCAGCCCGGCAGAGCCGATCTGTGATTTGACCCGCTCGATGCTCGCTTCGGTCTCGGGACGGTTGATCGTCGAGCCCTCACTGGCGGCGAGCGCCTCGAGGTGTAAGATGTGCCACTTCCAGTCGCCCGCTTCGTCGCGGAAGACGGCGAACTGGGCGGCCTCGAGCGAGTCTCCGGTGAGAATCGCCGGCTCGTCGGTCACGCCCTCCTCCTCGACGAACTTGCCTTTCTGGCCGGTGATGATCGGCACCAGTGCGGTCACGCCAGCGATGATCGCGATACCGGTCGCGTAGACGGCCGTCACCTCGACGCTGTAGTCGGCGCCGTGTTCGTACCAGTCACTCGGATAGACCGCCGCGAAGAAGCCGACGCCGACGAGTGCGATGACCAGTCCGACCGCACTCGCCTGAATCCCGCGCTTTCTGACCGGCAGCATGAGGACGATACCGAACAGCAAGACGGAGAGTCCCGACGCGGCCATCACGCCAGAGATGCGGATCAACATCAGCGAGTCGATGTCGCCAGCGTAGCCGACGATGAACGCGAAGATGCCCGCCGCCCCCACGACGTAGCCGACGATGAACAGCCAGTAGCCGTAGACGTCCTTCGCCGAATCCGGCTCTCCCACGTAGTGTTCGTACAACCGGTACAGTTCGTTCCGGATGCCTGTATTTCCGACCATTTTCGATTTCGAGCCGATAACTGAATCGAACTGTAATAAGCTTCTGGCTATCCATCAAGAAAAATACACAAGGTTCAACCCCCGCTCGCGACGAGCGAACCGGTAGCCGGAACGGAGGTCGCGTGATCGACCCCCGTCCAGTCGTGATCGCTCGGCGACCCGACACCGATGGAACCTTCTCGAGCGGTCCGATTCGCCGGGAATAGGCCGACGGGACACGCCACCTCACCTCCACGCGCCGCTCATCGGTGGTGGTCGCCGTAGAAGCGCCGAGAGGGAGATTTGAACCACGGTCGGACGGTCTCGCTCACATCCGTTCGCGAGCGTGCGGCCTCCCTGATTCAAATCTCCCTGTGTCACGTTTTCCGCTCACGGATGGGCCGAGCACACGCTACGCGGTGCTCGGCGGTGATGTTCGCGGAAAAGCGCCGAGAGGGAGATTTGAACTACTCCAGAGAACCTGCGCTGCGCGCAGAACCTCTGTATCGTTCAAATTCCCGGTGTCGTTCACGGCGACCGGATAATTCGCGTCGCTGCGCGCCGCTCATCGGTGGTGGGCGCCGTAGAAGCGCCGAGAGGGAGATTTGAACCACGGTCGGACGGTCTCGCTCACATTCGTTCGCGAGCGTGCGACCTCCCTGATTCAAATCTCCCTGTTTCACGTTTTCCGCTCACGGGTTGCCGAGCACACGCTACGCGGTGCTCGGCGGTAGTGTTCGCGGAAAAGCGCCGAGAGGGAGATTTGAACTCCCGAGTCCGTGAGGACAGTAGATTTCGAATCTACCGCCTTGGCCGGGCTAGGCTATCTCGGCTCACTTCCTTCTACCCGGGTATCGATTTTATGGGTTTCGATTCGTCCGGCCTCGAGCGAGGGTCGAAGTGACAGCGATCCAGAAGAGATATGGACCCTCACCCAGAGCATCGACTATGGACGTTACGCAAGCGAGTCGAGAGTGTGAGACCGTCCTCGACGAAATCGGGGGTGCGGTGATCTGTGAGCGCGAGTTCCTCGAGACGGTCCTCCTGGGTGTCGTCGGGAGAGGCCACGTCTTACTCGAGGACGTCCCCGGCACCGGAAAGACGCTCACCGCCAAGAGCGTCGCGACCGCGCTCGGTCTCTCGTTCTCCCGGATTCAGTTCACGCCCGACCTCCTCCCCTCGGACGTCACCGGCACGCACGTCTTCAACGAACAGGAGCGCCAGTTCGAGTTCAACGAGGGACCGATCTTCGCGAACATCGTCCTCGCCGACGAGATCAACCGCGCGCCGCCGAAGACCCAGGCGGCCCTACTCGAAGCGATGGAGGAGGGCCAGGTCACCGTCGACGGCGAGACTCGCCCGCTGCCACAGCCCTTCTTCGTCATCGCGACGCAGAACCCCGTCGAACAGGAGGGGACCTTCCCGCTGCCGGAGGCGCAGGTGGACCGCTTCCTCGTGAAGACCTCGATGGGCTACCCCGACGAGGCTGGCGAGGTCGAACTGCTCCACCGGCGTCGGAGCCGCGACGCGATGAGTCCCTCGGTCGACACCGTCTTCGAACCCGAACACGTCGCCCAGCTGCGCCAGGTGCCCGAGACGGTTCGCGTCGACGACGACCTCATCGACTACGTGGTCGCTCTCGCCCGCGAGACCCGCACCGACGGCCGCGTCGAAGTGGGCGTCTCCCCGCGCGGGACCCAGCGGCTGTTCGAGGCCGCCCGCGCCTACGCCACCATCGTCGGCCGCGAGTACGTCACCCCCGACGACATCAAGCGCGTCGCCCAGCCGGTGCTCGCCCACCGCCTCGTCCTCACGCCGGACGCGACCGTCAACAACGTCTCGAAGATACAGATCGTCGACACCGTCCTCGAGTCCGTACCGGTGCCGACGGTCGAGTAATCCGTCCGACTGTTCTCACGTCTGCGTCGACTTTCAGGATGAGCGCTCGAGCGACCACAACGGCTACGGACGGCGGCTACAAACGCCCTGCATGAACGGTGGCGACGAGGAGAGCGAGCGAGACGAGACCAGGACACTCGAGCGGGCCGGGTCGACGGTCCACTACTGGCTCGCTGGGCCGGCGGACGGGCCGCTCGTCGCCTGTACACACGGTGCGTCGATGGACCACCGGCTGTTCGAACCGCAGGTGGAGCCGCTGGCCAACGCGGGCTACCGGGTACTGACGTGGGACGTTCGCGGCCACGGCCGGTCGAAACCGATCGGCGAGCCATTTACGGTCCCTGCGGTCGCCGACGACCTGCTCGCGCTGCTCGACGAACTCGACGCCGAGCGGACGGTCCTGCTGGGACAGTCGTTCGGCGGCTACATCTCCCAGGAAGTGACCTATCGCCACCCCGAGCGGGTTGCCGCGCTCGGAATCGTCGGCTCGACGGACCTGCTGGATCGGCCGCCGCTCCTCGAGTATCTCGCGCTTCGGCTCTCGCCGTACCTGTTTCGCGTGTGGCCCGACGGACACCTCCGGAAGCTGATCGCCGAGCGCACCGCCCACACCGACCCCGTCCGGGAGTACGCGTTCGACGCGACGCGCCAGCTCTCGAAACGGGAGTTTCTCACCGTCTGGGACGCCGTCGCCACGTGCCACCGCTCGGACCCGGCGTACCGGATCGAACGGCCGCTGTTGCTCACCCACGGCGGGCACGACGGGACGGGAACGATCGCGAGAGACGCACCAGCGTGGGCGGCCCGGGAACCGAACTGTCGCTACGAGGTGATCCCCGACGCCGGTCACAACGCGAACCAGGACAACCCCGACTACTTCAACCGGGTGTTGCTCGAGTTCCTCGACGGAATCTCGCTCGAGGCGTGAGACCGACACTCGATGGGCACACGCTCCAGCTGTGAGGTCGCTCTGGTGAGCGCCCGCTCGAGATGAATTCGCGAGTCGAAAAACCAGTGCGAGCGTGCTCAGCCGGTGTTTTTCATCCCGGCGGCGATGCCTTTCACCGTCAGCCGGAGGGTTCGCTCCTCGACGTCGGTCCGGTGGGTCCGGTTGAGCAGGTGCGTCTGTAAGAGGTTCAGCGGGTCGACGTAGGGGTTTCGCCGCTCTAAGTTCTCGCCCAGCCAGTCGCGGGTGTGGAGTGTCTCGCGCTGGCCGATGGTCGTGACGAGATCGACGGTCCGCTCGTACTCCGTCGAGAGCCGGGGGAAGAACGTCTCGCGGAGGTCGTCCTCGGCGAGGTCCGCGTACTCGGCAGCGATCTCGAGTTCGGTGCGCGAGAGCGAGAGGGCGGCGTTGTCGAGGGTCGTCCGGAAGAACGGCCACTCGTCGTACATCTCCTGGAGGGTCTCGACGTCGCCGCCGTCGTCGAGGTAGGCGTCGATACCGGCGGCGATGGCGTACCAGCCGGGGAGGATACACCGCGACTGGGTCCAGGAGAACACCCACGGAATCGCTCGCAGATCCTCGACGGTGCGCTCACCCGAGCGCGAGGCCGGACGCGACCCCAGGTCGAGGTTCTCGATGACGGTGATCGGCGTCGCCTGCTCGAAGTACTGGACGAAGCCATCGCTCTCGAGGAGGTCGCGGTACTCGTTGCGGGCGGCGTCGGCCATCGTCTCCATCGCATCGGTCCACTCTTCGGGGACGTTCTCGGAAGGCTGGTCGATCGCCTGCAGACGCGCACGCAGTTGGGCGTTGAGCATCTGCTCGATGTTGCGCTCGGCGATGCGCGGGTTGCCGTACTTCTCGGAGATGGCTTCGCCCTGTTCGGTGAACTTGACCTGACCGGTGATCGTGCTGTTTGGCAGCGCGAGCAGCGCCTCGTTCATCGGGCCGCCACCGCGGGAGATCGAGCCACCGCGGCCGTGGAACAGCCGCATGGTCACGTCGTAGTCGTTGCAGATGTCGGCGAGACGGACCTGGTTCTTGTAGAGCGACCAGTTCGCCGCCAGGAAGCCGTTCTCCTTGTTCGAGTCGGAGTAGCCGAGCATGATCTCCTGGGTGCGCCCGCGGGCCTCGAGTGCCTGTGCGTAGGCTTCGTTCTCGAAGAGCGTCCCCATGATGCGCCGGGCCCCGGAGAGGGCGTACTCGGTCTCGAGCAGCGGCACGACGTCGATGCCGCTGTGTTCGGGCAGCGAGACGATGCCGGCCTGGTTGGCCAGGAAGAGCACCTCGAGGACGTGACTCGGCTCCGCGGTCATCGAGATGCAGTAGGTGTCGATGGCGTCGACGCCGTACTCGTCCTGCCAGGCGGCGAGGTTGTCGAAGAGCGTGACGACGCGCGTCGAGGTGTCGGAGAGACCCTCGGTGTTCGAGAGGTCGATCACCTGTTCGTCCTGGAGGATGGCGTCGGTCAACCACTCGACGCGTTCGTCCTCGTCGAGGGCGGCGTAGTCGATGCCGTCGCGCTCGAGCGCTTCGGCGATGGCGCCGGTGTGGTTCTGACGGTGGTCACGGAGGTCGAGGCTGGCGAGCGAGAAGCCGAAGGTCTCGACCTGGCGGATGAGCGGCGTGACGTGGGCTCTGACGACGGTCTCCCCGCCGTTGTTCTCGAGGCTCGTCGCGATTGCCTCGAGGTCGGCGAGGAGTTCGTGCGCCTCGGCGTAGCCACCCGGGCGGACGTCGCCGACGCGGCGGAGGCGCTCGCGCATCAGGCGGAGTTTCTGACGGTACGGCTCGCCGGGGTAGCGCTCTTCGGCCGTCCGGGCCGCTCCCGGGAGGCGCTCGCGGTCGGCTTCGAGGGAGGCCTGGAAGGTCGACCCAGCGTCGACGCGGTTCCCGTCCTGGCTGAGGACGCCCGAGAGGCGCTTGAGTTTGTCGTGGTACCGGTCGAGGACGACCCGACGCTGGGTCTCGAGGGTGTTCGCCGTCACCTCGGGGGTAACGTACGGGTTTCCGTCGCGGTCGCTGCCGGCCCACGAGCGGAACTCGAAGAGTTTGGGTACGTCGAGTGGCGTGTCGACCTGTTCGTCGAGCGCCTCCTCGAGTTCGTCGTACACTTCGCCGACGACGTCGAACAGCGTGTTCTCTAGGTACCACTGGACGTTTCGTGCCTCGTCTTCCGGCTCTGGCTGGCGTTTTCTGACCTGTGGGGTCTGCCAGAGACTCGTCACCTCGGCGTCCAGGTCGCGCCAGACCTGCGCGCCCTCCTTGTCGGTCAACAGCGTCTCGTCGAGCGTCTCGAGGTGGTTCGCGACGGCGCGGAGTTTCGACTTCACCGTCTTGCGACGGGCCTCCGTCGGGTGAGCGGTGAACGTCGGTTCGATCAGCACGTCGGAGAGAACGCGCTGGGCCGTCTCGGGATCGACCTCGGCGAGGTCTGTGGCCGCGACTTCGAGGCTGTCCCCGAGCGTGCCGTCCTGGGAGTCCTGCCGGATGGCGCGGACGCGCTCTCGCTCCTCGGCGAGATTGATCAGTTCGAAGTACGTCGTGAACGCGCGGGCGACGATGCGCTGGAGCTCCGGCGAGAGTCCCTCGAGTTCGGTCGCCAGTGGTGAGCGCGAGTCGATGTCACCCGCGCGGTAATCGATCGCCGCCGTTCGGCAGGACTCGACGGTCTCGAACGCTCGACGCGAGGTCTGTTCTTCGAGTACGTCACCGAGGAGCGTCCCGAGTTCGCGGACGTCCTGGCGTACCCCCCTGTTGTGTAGTTGCATACTCTGCCCTACGCGCTCTGTTTCATAAAAGTCCGCACTTCGCGAATGTTTGCCTGACTCATCGTCTTCCGTGAGGGTTCCGAACGTCCACTGCCACCCGTTTCTCACGGACAATCTCCAACGGTGTGCGGTCGACCTGCCAGCAGTGTCGAATCGAACCACCTCCCGCTGTTCGGACGTCACATAGTGGAGGAGCGAGTGAATGGCGGTGGTGGTCTCTATAGGAGAACGGAACTCCGACCGTACACTGGTGGTGGTATACTCTGTGGGGAACATCCCCACTCACACAGAATTGGACAGGGTCGGCCGGACGAAAGGGGGTGGCAAACGGAACGTGATCGTCTCGTGTACAGTTCTGTGTGCACCGAACACCGTTCTCCGGCCGCCACAGATTTCTCGCCAGCCCTCCCTTCCAAAACGGTTTTAATGTTTTTAGGCGAGCCTAAAAACATGATCGGCAGAACACTCGGCGAGATACGCACACACATCGAGGCGCTGGCCTGCGAGCGGGGTGCGTACGTGCTCGTCTGTGCACGGTACGGTGACCGGCCCGTTCCGGCCGCGGGCCTGCGGTTCGACTCCCGGGCGACGGCCCGCAGCGCCGCCCGCGCAACCGAGCAATACCGCGCCGAACTCCGCCAGTACGACCCCCAACTACCACACTACGACGTGATCGTCTGCGAAGCGTCCCCACGCGGTGGCCGAGAGTCCCAGTCCACGGACGCCTCTCGAACACCCTCGAGCGTCGCTCCCGGCCACGTGCCATCTGCGGAGTACTCACTCGTCGAGTACTGTCACGACGCCGCGGGTGCGCTCTTCGAGAGCATCGCCGCGTCCGACCACGACGCGCTCGAGGACGCGATCATGGACACCTACTTCCGCGTCGCAGAGACCGTCTCGAGTCCCGACGAACTCTGCCTGTGCTTGCTCGAGAGTATGGCACAGGAACTCGACGAACGCCTCGGTAGCGACGAACAGGCCCGGCTCCTGTGGCGCGCGGCGAGCAGACTCCCACCGCCGACTGGGGTCGGTGCGGATAGCCTCGAGTCTGCGCTCGAGCGGCTCCAGACGACGGCACTCGCGAGCGGGTACACGGTCCACCCCTCGCCCGCCGGGGCGACGGGCACGCCGACGTGGGACGTGACGGTCCACGAGTACGCCCTGGCGCGGGCGGGTGAGACGGTGATCACGTTGCCGATCTCGATCGAGTTGTTCCGCCACGTTGCCGACCCGCAGCTCTCGATTTCACTCCGCCTGTCGGGTGAGGACGCGGTTTCCTCGGCCTGCCGGCTTCGCGTTTCGAGACTCGAGCACCCGGCTTCGTCGGGACTCGTGCAGCTGTCGGCCACCGGGTGACGGTGGGTCTCACTGGACGTCTCGCTCGCCGATACGCACCGCCCACCGTGTCGGCTCTCAGAGAAGCGGTGGGGATGGGTGCACCGCCTGAACGTCGGTCACTTCCTCCCACGTTCCGTACTTCGAATCCTACCGTGCCGTATTCTCTCGTGGAAAGGCGGTGGGGATGGGATTTGAACCACGGGAAGACGGTCGCGCTCACTCCGTTCGCGCGCTGCGACTTCCCTGATTCAAACCCATCCGTTTCGCGTTGCTGCTCACAGACTCCTCGCTCCGCTCGTCGCAATTGTTCGCAGCAAAACGGTGGGGATGGGATTTGAACCCATGAGGCTTGACAGCCAGTTGCTCTCAAGGCAACCGCGTTGGGCCGCTCTGCCACCCCACCTCGAGTACCACTTCCAGAGCGGGTTAAAAAGCGTTGTCGGTCTCCGCTCAGTTCCGCCCGACTGCAGGTCCCTCCTCGACGATCAGCCCCAGTTCGGTGACGGCCGCCGCGGTCGCCTCGGGAATCGCCCGCCCGGCGAGTCGGCGCGCCTCGAGTCCGGCAATCGTTGCACACAGGCCCGCCTCCGTCTCGAGCGTCGGCACCATCGGCGCGAAGCCCACGCCGAGGTCCGCG
Source organism: Natronobiforma cellulositropha (assembly GCF_025629245.1). GTDB lineage: Archaea > Halobacteriota > Halobacteria > Halobacteriales > Natrialbaceae > Natronobiforma > Natronobiforma cellulositropha. The sequence continues at coordinate 272,306 of NZ_JANZXN010000015.1, read as the reverse complement.
TCGTGTGCGCGGCGGGCGACCCGCGAGAGCGCGGGCGTTCGGTAGGCGTCGGTGAAGTCGATCGGTTCGGTGAAACACGACAGGTACACCGCGCCGCCGTCCGTCGGCCCGAGGACGACTTCGCTGCGTCTGCTCGACATCGCCGCGCCGTCGATCTCCGTACGCGAGACGAGCGGCGCGTACGGACTCAGCACGCCGACGCTCGCGTGCTCCTCGCGCTCGAGTAAGTGCGTCACCGTGTTTCCGATGCGCGCGCTCTCGCCCGAGCCGACCTGACGCTCGAGACGGACGTCCTCGCTCGAGTCGAGCGCCGCTTCGACGAGGGCGGCGGCGTCGGCCGCTGCGGCTGAGGTGTCTTCGCCGTCCCCGCCCGCGTCCGCCTCCTCGCGGTAGTTGACCAGCAACTCGCCACCGCTCGCTGCGACCGCTCGGAGCACGTCGACGGCCGCCGCTCGAGCGAGCGTCGTCGCGTCGGCGGCGGTCAGGTCCGTCTCCTCGACGAGCGTCGTGGGGTGGGCGGCCGAACGGGTGTCGACGGGAACGACGACGATCATACCGAGACCACGACCGCGGCCGCCTTGAACGCGGCGTTTCACGCTCGCAGTCGCCACGGCCCACCGTGCGCTCGCACTCCTGTCACTCGCCTCGGGAGACCGTTTATCCGGCCGGAAGCCGTCTACGGAGCTATGACACTCCCGAGCCGCCTCGCTAGCGTTCTCGCCGCCCTGCTCGTCGCCGTCACCGCGGCCCTCGGCGGCTGGACGCTGCTCTCGACGCTCGCACTCGAGCCAGCCGACGGCTCGCTGATCGCGCCGACGGTCGCGACGCTCGTCCTGACGGCCGTCGTCGTCTTCGCGCTGTTCGCCGCCGGGGCGCGTTCGGACCGCTGGCTCGAGAATCCCTACTGGTAGGTCAGCGCTCGCGCGAGCCTTTCGTCTGGCGGTAATCGCTCGCCATGAGCGCGGCGAAGTGTTCGACCCAGTCCTGGGTCTGGTCGTCGGTCTGTTCGAGCGGGTCGATCATCGGGACGAGTTCGAAGCCACGGCCGCGGACCGTCGTCGCGTGATCGCGCTCGAGGTCGAGACGGTCGGCCGGCGTCGTCGTGTACTCCCTGGCGAGTTCGGCTAGCGCGCGCTCGCCGACGGGGATCAGAATCTGTGGGTTGATCATCCGAATCTCGGCGTTGAGGTAGGGTTCGCAGGTGTCGACTTCCTCGTCGGTCGGCCGCCGCTCGGGGTCGCGACAGCGCGTGAGCGTCGTCAGGTAGACGTTCTGGAGGGTGGGTCGCTCGAGCGGAGAGCCCATCATGCAGAGACCGAGGCGCTGGAGGATGCGCTGGAAGCGCTCGCCGCGTTCGTCGCCCGCGAAGGGGACGCCGACCTCGTCTGCGCCCGTACTCGGCCGTTCACCGACGAACAGGAAGTCGGCGGCGACGTCGCCGTAGCCGTGGACCACCTGCGTGCGCGTCTCACAGAGGGCCGGACAGTTACGGCAGTGTTCGTCCATGCCGAACGGGTTCGCCCGGCTTTGCTGGTTCGCGTCCACGCCCGTCGTTCGGCCGGCGGAGGGAAAAGCCACGCGCTCTCCGCTCGAGACGGGGCGCTACTCCTCGGGCGGCGTCCGCTTCTCGACGGCCGTCGAGACCGCCTGGCGGTGGACGATACCGGTGTTGTTCGCGACGTTCTCGGTGAGCGTTCGGAAGGCGTCTGCGGTCTCGCCATCCTCGTCGAGGACGGTCGGTTCGCCGGCGTCGCCGCCCGCTCGAACCCGCGGGTCGAGGGGAATCGAGCCGAGAAACGGCAGGTCGTGGACGTCGGCGAACGCCTCGCCGCCGCCTTCGCCGAAGATGTCGTGTTCGCTTCCGCAGTCGGGACAGACGAACGTCGCCATGTTCTCGGCGATGCCGAGGACGACCGTGTCGTGGCGGGCGAACATCTGGAGTCCCTTCCGTGCGTCGTCGAGAGCGACTTCCTGAGGGGTCGTGACGACGACCGCACCGGTGACGGGAATCGTCTGGAGCATCGTCAGCTGGGTGTCGCCCGTCCCCGGCGGCAGATCGATGATCAGGTAGTCGAGGTGGCCCCACTCGACGTCCTCGGTGAGCTGGGTGATCACCTTGTGGACCATCGGTCCCCGCCAGATGACTGGGTCGTCCTCGCCGACGAGAAACGCCATGCTCATCAGCTTCACGCCGTACTTCTCCGGCGGAACGAGCGTCTGGTCTTCGGTCGCCATCGGCGGTTCGTCGGCGTCGACCATTCGCGGCACGTTCGGCCCGTAGATGTCCGCGTCGAAGAGTCCGACGCGCGCGCCCAACTGGGCGAGCCCGGCCGCGAGGTTGACCGCGACGGTCGACTTCCCGACGCCGCCTTTGCCCGAGGAGACGGCGATGACGTTCTTGACGTTCGGGAGCACCGGCTCTTCGGCGTGCGCCTGGTCGTCCCGGCCGGGGATGCTCGCCGAGAGGTCCGGTTCGATGTCGTCCTCGGCGAAGGCGTCTCTGACCGCTCCCGCGATGGCCGTCTCCGTCGGGGAGTACGGGGCCCCGAGAGCGAGGTCGATAGCGACGGCCGCTCGCTCGTCGTCGGATCGGTCACCCTCGCTGCTGACGGTAATGTCGTTGACGAGACCGAGAGAGACGATGTCGTCGCCGAGTTCCGGGTCCTCGACAGTTCGTAACCGCTCGCGAACGGCGTCTTCGTCCATGCCACCGCTTCGAGACGCGCGCTCGAAAAGCGTTGTGTTCGCCCGCTCGCGACTCAGGGGAGAAAATCGAACCGCGGGCCGCCGTACGTCGGCGGTTCGGGCTCGAGTTCGACGCCGTGTTCGAAGCGGACGAAGTTGAGGTAGAACGGGCGGCCACAGCCCGCAGCCGGCTCGCCCTCGAGCGTTCTCGTCTCGCCGTCGCCACAGACGAACGCGAGACCGTCGGCCGACTCGCGCGCCGGGTCGTCGGGCGTGGCGTACTCCCAGCCCGCCTGTGGTCCCATCGTGACCGATCTGTCGGCCAGTTCGGCTTCCCGCTCGACGGGCCGGACCGCGCCACAGTGTGGACAGGTGTAGGTGACGGTGACGGTCATCGGTGGGTGTAGGCGTCGTCGCATCCTAAGGGCATCGTCCAGGCGTCGGCGTCGTCCTCGCGTCTCCAGGCGCCGGAGGAGCCAGCCGTACCCGGAACACCTTTTGCTCACAGCGGAGTCTGCTCGAGTATGATCGACGAGACGGCCGAGGAGATCCGAGAGATGCAGACCCACAGCTCCTCCGTAGTCGCCGTGAAGGCGGCTCGCTCGCTCGAGGAGCTGTTCGACCGGGAGTTCGCCACCGTCGAGGAGTACACGCGCTCGCTCGAGCGAAACGCCGGCGCGCTCCGCCGGGCGAACCCTTCCCACGCCTCGCTACAGACCGCGATCCACGACGTCGTCGACACGGTCGTCTCGGGGGAATCCGAGAGCGTCGAAGACGCGAAAGTGCTGACCGCGGAGACGATCGACGAGGTCGTCGCTCGGATCGAAGACGGCAAGCGACTCGCCGCGGAGAACGCCGCGGCGGTTCTCGACGACGGCGCGACGATTCTCACGCACGACTACTCCTCGACGGTGATCGAGGCGCTCGAACTCGCCACCGACGCCGGAAAGACGTTCGACGTCTACGTCACCGAGGCGCGCCCGCGCTACATCGGCCGGAAGACCGCCCGTCAGCTCGCCACGGTGGAGGGAGTCGACGTGACGCTCGTCACCGACAGCGCCAGCGGCTACGTCCTCGAGACGTGCGACCGCGTCGTCGTCGGCATGGACTGCATCGTCGAGGACACCCTCTACAACCGCGTCGGCACCTTCCCCATCGCCGCCGCGGCGAACTACCTCGAGGTGCCCGTCACCGTCCTCGGCTCGGCCGCAAAGGTCGTCACCGAGGGGTTCGTCTTCGAGAACGAGTTCCGCTCGGGCAGTGAGGTCATGCTCGAGCCAGTCGACGGCTTCTCGGTCGAGAATCCGAACTACGACGCGACGCCGGTCGCGCTGCTCGAGAGCGTCATCACGGACGAAGGCCGCCACGAGTTCTGAGACCGGCCCGGACGGGCGTATCGTTTCGGTCCCGGTGAGAGTCACGCTCGGAGCCAACGCCTCCTACCCCGTTGGCTCGCCTACCTGGTGTATGCGACTCGTGCAGGTACTCGTCCCGGTTGGTGAACGCGAACTCGTGATCGACGCGCTCGAGCGTGAGGGGACGGCGTTCGCCGTCACCGAGGAGGTCGGTCCGGGTGGGTTCGAAGCCATCGTCTCGGTTCCGGTCCCTCCGAACGGTGTCGAACCGTTGCTCGAGCGACTGCGGGAGGCGGGTCTCGACGAGGACTCGTACACGGTCGTCCTCTCGGCGGAGACGGTCGTCTCCCGGCAGGCCGAACAGTTGCGCCGCCAGTTCTCCGGTACGCGCATCTCGAGAGAGGAGTTACAGGCGCGGGCGAGAGAACTCGCCCCCGAGCGCTCGACGTACCTCGCGTTGCTGGTGTTGAGTACGGTGATCGCGACGGCCGGACTGTTGTTGAACTCGGCGGCGACGATCATCGGTGCGATGGTCGTCGCGCCGCTGATGGGACCGGCACTCGCGGCGAGCGTCGGGGTCGTCGTCGACGACGACGAGTTGGCCGCTCGAGGCGTTCGCTTCCAGGCCGTCGGACTGCTCCTCGTGGTGGTGACGGCCGCGCTCATCGGTATCTCCCTCCGGGGAACGGTGTTGTTGCCTCCAGGGTTCGACATCACGACGGTCCCGGAGATACACGAACGAACCACGCCGGGCGTCCTCTCGCTGTTTCTCGCGCTCGGGTCGGGCGCGGCGGGGGTGGTGAGTCTGACGCGCAACGTCGGGTCGGTGCTCGTCGGCGTCGCCATCGCCGTCGCACTCGTTCCGCCGGCGGCGACGGTGGGTCTCGGCGTGGCCTGGGGACATCCGCTGGTCGTGGTGACCGCGGGGACGCTCGTGTTGGTCAACCTCCTCTCGATCAACCTGACGGCGCTGTTGATCCTCTGGCTCTCGGGCTACCGGCCCCAGCACGTCGCCGGAACCGACCGCGCACTCGAGGCGCTGCGCTCGCGGGTGACGGTTCTCGTCGTCGCCATCGCCGTCCTCTCGCTCGTGCTCGCGGGCGTCACCTACGGCACGTACCAGAGTGCAGCGGTCGAGCACGACGTCTCGAGCGAACTCGAGGCGATGAGCGACGACCCCTTGTTCGAGGACCTCCGGTTCCACGAGGTGGCCGTCGAGTACGAACCGGTCGACGTCTACCTCGGGACGCGTCCGGACGTGACCGTCCTCGTCGAACGGCCGCCGGGGGCAGACGAACCGCCTGAACTGGTCGAGATCGTCAGAGAGCGGTTACAGAGTGCGACCGGCACCGACCCGCGGGTCACCGTCGAACTCGTCGATTCCCAGCGGAGCGCGTGACCGGCCCGGTCCAGGGCTGGTGAGGAGCGTCCGCCCGACACAGGCACGTGAGCGTCGACGGCAGGTGCCGGGTGCCGGCTACGAAACCTACACATTCACCGCCCGTAATTCGATCTTACTGAACGATTCACTCGGATTTTGGCAAAACGTTCTGGAAATTGTGACTGTCTTACGATTCGTATTGCATAATCAGTCACAACCCTTATTTCGGTCGCATGCTGCATATCTATCGATGAACTGCTGGCACACGCTTCGAACACGAGCGCAACACTCGGTTGATCGATCCCTCCGTCGCACTCAGCCGAATAAATTGGGGGTTTCGACGTGATTTCGCGAGACGTCGGCGTGGGGATCGTCGGACTGGGGGGGATGGGCCACCTCCACGCAGCCAGCGTCCGCGACCTGGGGGCGGAGGTCGTCGCTGGTGCCGACGTCTCACCCCAGCAACGCGACCGATTCGCCGGCGAGTTCGGCGTGACCACCTACGACGACCACGAGGATCTCGTCGTCGACGAGGCGGTCGATGCCGTCATCGTCACGACGCCGAACCGGTTTCACGAACCCATCGCCGTCGCCGCGCTCGAGGCAGGCTGTCACGTCCTCGTCGAGAAACCGCTCGCGCACACGCTCGAGTCCGCTCAACGGATCGCCGACGCCGCAGCGGCGGCCGACGGAATCTGCATGGTTGGCTTCCACAACCGCCACGCGGCGGGAACGGCGATGTTCACACAGCAACACGAGGGGGGCCGCTTCGGCGACCTGACCCACGTCGAGGCGAACTACATCCGCCGCCGAGGCGTCCCGGGACCGGGGTCGTGGTTCACCAACCCCGAACTCGCCGGTGGGGGTGCGCTGATCGACATCGGCGTCCACGCACTCGATCTCGCGCTCTACGTGCTCGACTTCCCGGAGGTCGTCGAGGTCAGTGGGGTGGCACGTTCGACGTTCGGACGCGACGAGGAGTACGCAGACCCGGAGGGCTTCGGCAGCAACTGGAACGCCGGCAACGACACCTACGAGGTCGACGACTCGGTCACCGCCTTCATCCGCTGTGAAACCGGCCAGACGATCAGTCTCGAGGCCGCCTGGGCGACCAACCGTGAGCCGAGTTCCGACCTCCACATCCGCGGCACCGAGGCGGGCGCGCGACTCTCCCTCGGTAGCACGAACCTCTCGATACTCGAGACCGGAACGGTCGGCTGTGACCACTACGCCGACGTCGAACTGACCGGCGACGCGTCGATGCTCGGCTACAAAGAGCAGGACCAGACGTTCCTCGAGACCGTCGTCACTGGCGAGGAACCGACCGAGAACACCGTCGAGGAAGCGCTCCTGGTCCAGCAGATTATCGACGCGATCTATCGCTCGAGCGAGACCGGACGTGCTCAGCAAATCGACACCGGCGTCGACTGTGACACCCAGTCGCCTTCGGTGCAGTCGACGCCACCCGTCCGTTCCCGCTGAACGGCGGGGGTCCACACCTCCTCGCGGTCGGCGTTCTCTCTGGCCTGCGACCGCAGCGACGTCGCGGGCGAATACGTCTCGGCCTACAGAAACGTATTTACTCCACCACCATTTCTGTCAGCATATGGACTTGACGAGACGGCGGCTGGTCGCCTCGGTTCCACTCGGGAGTGCGCTCGCACTGGCAGGGTGTGTCGAGTCGGCCGACCTCGAATCATCGGCCGGCGACGACGCCCCGACGAGCGACGACGACGCCCCGGGGAGTGCCGGGGGCGACGATACCGCTTCGGGACCCCACACAACGAGACCCCTCTACGAACGGTGGCTGCCGGCCGAGGAGACCTACGAGTACGACCTCCTCGAGTTCGCCGCACTCGAGTACGACGCGGTCGACCCGGCCGCAGAACCGCTCTTTGCGGACCTGCGTGACGAGATGAACGACGAGGTCGAGTTCCTCTCGGACCCGACCGCGATAGACGCCTTTCTGGTGTTCAGCGGTGGAATCGTCTTCGAAGGCTCGTTCGACACCGACGCGGTGGCTACAGCACTCCGTGAGGAGGGTGAGAACGAGCGAACTGTCGGGGAGTTCACAGTGATCGACGTCACAGACCGCAGGACGGACGCCGTCGCGTTCGACTCCTCGACGCTCGTCCTCAGCGAGCGGACGCTGTCCGCGACGGCACAGCCGGTCTCGACCCCGTCCCTGCTCGAGACCGGCCGTGGGGACGCCCCACGGCTACTCGAGACCGACGCCGATGCAGCACTGCTCCTCGAGTCGGCCGTCGAGGCTCGAACCGACGACCCAGCGTTCGTCACGTTCAGGCTGGAGGCGGACGCGACGGGCGAACCCCGAGAGGGGAACGCGATGGCGTGGTGGTTCGGCCCGGACCGGATCCAGTTCGTCGGTGGCTACCTCTTCCCGGCGGACGCCGAGGCGGACCCGGAGACCGCAGCGCAGGCCGCAGACGCCATGGTCGACCTCGAGCGCTTTCACGACACCGACGTTTCGCGCGAGGGGCGGGTCGTCACCGTCTCGGCGACGGTACCGACGGGAGACCTCGAGTCGTTCGAACCCGAGGCGTCGGACCAGGAGCCTGTCAGGGCGGGCGTCTCCCTCGAGTACGACGGCGAGACCGTCCAGGTGCTGATCACGTCGCTCAGTCAGGGCGCCAACGAGGTCACACTCGAGATTCTCGTCGACGGGGACGTCGCCGAGACGGTCACGGAGCCTGCAGTCGGTGAGAGCTACACAGTCGACGTACAGTCGGGGTCAGACGTCACTATCGTTGGGGTTCACGAGTCGGGAACGCGGACAGTGATCGCTACGAAGGACGTGTGAGCGGGAAAACGGGCGGTTCGTGGCTTCGATCCAGTTAGACGACGTCGTCGAAGTCGTTGTGGCCGTGGATTTCGACGCCCTCCTCGGTGATCTCACAGAGGAAGACACCGTTGCCGGAGCCGGTGTCACGCTCGGCGGCGGACTTGATGCCGCGGGCGGCGATGGTCATCGCCTCCTCGTTCGAGAGGTCCTCCTCGTAGGCCTGTTCCAGGTGGCCGTAGGCGAGTTGCATCCCGGAGCCAGTGACGGTGTAGTCGTCCTCGAGACAGCCGCCGGCGGGGTCGATGCTGAAGACGTGGCTGCCCTCGTCGTCGACACCGCCGAGGATGGGGTGGATGGCGAAGAACGGGCCACCGCGGGCGAAGTTGGCCGCGAGCGTCGCGAGCGCGTTGATGCTCATGGTCTCGCCACGGCGGGACTCGTAGAGGTTGACCTCCGCGCGCAGGCTCGAGATGAACGACTGAGCGCCGCCGACGCTGCCGACGAGGGTGAGTGCGGCGGTGGGGTGGATCTGTTCGACCTTCTGGACGTTCTTGTTCGAGACGAACCGGCCGCCGAGGCTCGCGCGCATGTCCGTCGCGATGACCACGCCGTCGGCAGTGGAGATGCCGATGGTGGTGGTCCCGGTCTTGTTCACGTTGTCCAGCTCGCCGTGCGAGCGGTCGTTCTGGGGGAGCGCACCGAGCTCGGGGTCGTAGGGATTCGGCTCGTCGCGCAACTGCTCGAGCGTGCTGGAGAAGTCGGAATCGTATCTGGGCGTTCGCATTGTGCATCACTAACGACCGGGACGGTATAAAACATCGGCGTTCACTACGTACGTTCTCCGCTACCGATCGAACGGGAGCCACGGCTCTTCGGTTTGGTGGAACTCGAAGAACAGTCTCCTATCGGTCTCAGGCCATCGTTGCTTGCGCGTTCTCGTATCTCTCACCGACGTTCGTGAGCAGCCGGTGGATCGGGAGGGTGTAGCCGACCTGGTGGGCGGCGATCGCCAGCGGCATCACGAAGATACCGAGGGCGATGGTCAGCTGATACAGTGCGAACAGGCTCGCGCAGTACACGCGGGATTTCATCGGCGTTCGCCCGACTCGAGCAGCAGGGGATACATAACCGTTTTGGACATCCAGAATTTATAATGATTGTAAACCTCAGTTCGGGTCGCCGCCGTCGTGCGATTCAACTGTGGTTGTCTTCGGGTCAACTGAAACCGGATTCGGTCAGCACCACACGTATGTGGGAACGAATCGACTCGAGCCTTTCGCGTAAGTTATCTCCATAATTCTCCTCTCGTGCGCGCCGGAAATCGTCCTCGAGAGGCAGTGTGTGCCGTGTATACTCCTCCCACGCGCGGCCGTCTTCGAAGGGGGTCTGGTCGCGACGGACGAACCGCAAAGCAAGAAAGGGCTGAGAGCACAGGTGAGTGTATGGGAAACTATCTGGTCGGGATGGAGGCCGCGTGGCTCGTCCGTGACGTCGAAGAGATCGACGACGCCATCGGGGTCGCCGTCAGCGAAGCTGGGAAGCGACTGAACAACTCGAACATGGAGTACGTCGAGGTCGAAGTCGGGGCGACTGGCTGTCCCGCCTGTGGCGAACCGTTCGACTCGGCGTTCATCGCCGCCAACACCGCCCTCGTCGGACTCGCCCTCGAGATCGACATCTTCAACGCGGAGGGCGAAGAGCACGCATCCCGCATCGCCAAGAGCGAGATCGGTGGCGCGCTCCGGGACGTCCCGCTCTCGGTCGTCGACGTCTTCGAGGTATCCGAGGACGAAGACTGAGCGTCGCCCGCGTCGGTCACCCGAACTTCGCACCGACCCAAACACATTTCTATAACCCGTGGTTATTGAGATACATGGAACTGCCGACGCCCGCCGACCTCCGCCAGCGGAGGACCGATCTGGGATTGACCCAGAGCGAACTCGCAGACCGCGCCGACGTCTCGCAGCCGTTGATCGCCCGCATCGAAGGCGGCGACGTCGATCCGCGGCTCTCGACGCTCCGGCGCATCGTCAACGCACTCGAGACCGCAGAGAGCGACGTGATCCGCGCCGCAGACCTCATGCACGAGGAGGTCGTGAGCGTCGCTCCCGACGACCCGGTGAGCGTCGCCGCCTCGCGCATGGCGAACGAGGCCTACTCCCAGCTAGCCGTGATCCAGGACGGCATCCCCGTCGGGTCGATCAGCCAGGGTAGTCTCGCACACCTCGAGGAGGAGGCCCGGGACGAATCCGTCGAGCGCCACATGGACGAGAGCTTTCCGACGGTGTCGAAAGACGCCACGCTCGACGAGATCAGCAACCTGCTCGACCACTACAAGGCGGTCATGATCACCCAGGGCGGTCAGACCGTCGGCATCATCACCGAGGCGGACCTGGCAGCACGCCTCTCCTGAGACCCTCTCTTCTGGGTTCGTCGGACGGCCGCCGCTCGAGCGAGCGCAAGATATAATTCACCACTCCGACAATTCTGCGGACGATACACGTGCAGCCGACATCCACACCGCGGGCTCGAGGCTGGCTGTGGCACGCGTTCGTCTGGTTCGGCCAGACGCTGCTCCTCTCACTCGTCGTCTACGTCGCCATCGGCCACGTCCTCTCCCTCCAGGGACACGACCCGACGGTCGCACAGCTGTTGGCCGTCGGACTCGTCGGCTCCCTCTTGCTGTTCAGACAGGTCGAGAAGATGACCGTCGCGGCGCGCTCGAGCGCGTAGCCTACACCGCGAGGTAGGCGGCGACCTCGTCTCGAGAGGCGAGGCGGTCGCCCTCGAGTTCGTCGACGATGGTCCCCTTGTCGATGGCATAACATCGCTCAGAGAGGTTCTGGACGACGTGGAGGTTCTGCTCGACGAAGAGGATCGTCGTTCCCAGGTCCGCACTCAGTTCACGCAGATCGCGCGTGAGATCCTGGACGATGGAGGGCTGGATCCCCTCCGATGGCTCGTCGAGCAAGAGGAGTTTCGGGTCGCCGACCAGCGCGCGCCCGATCGCGAGCATCTGTTGCTGGCCGCCGCTCATCGTCCCCGCCTTCTGGCTGCGGCGCTCTTCGAGGATCGGGAAGTACTCGTAGACGGTGTCGTAGTGGAGCGTCTCACTCGCTTCGTTGATCGTCTCGCCCATCTTCAGGTTCTGTTCGACCGTGAGTTCGGGGAAGACGTCCCGTCCCTGCGGGATGTAGCCGATTCCCCGCCTGGCGCGCTCGTCCGCGCGTTCGTCGGTCACGTCCCGGCCGTCGAACCGGATCGTCCCCGCGTCGGCCTCGAGTAAGCCGATGATCGCCTTCACCAGCGTCGTCTTGCCGACGCCGTTTTTCCCCATGATGCCGACGACTTCGCCGGCGTCGACGCTGACGTCGACGTCTCTGAGGATCGGCGTCTTCCCGTAGGAGACGCTCAGGTTCTCGATCTCGAGCATTAGGCTCCCTCCCCCAGGTAGATCCGCCTGACCGCCGGGTCGGCTTTGACCTCCTCGATCGTTCCCTCGGTGAAGATCGCTCCCTGGTGGAGCACCGTCACCCGGTCGGCGATGCGTTCGACGAAGTCGATGTCGTGTTCGATGACGACGAACGCGACCTCCTCTTCGGCGCGTAAGGCCTCGAGTAGGTCGGCGATCTCTGCGGTCTCCTCGATCGACAGCCCCGCGACGGGTTCGTCGAGCAGCATGAGTTTCGGCTCGAGCGTCATCGCCATCCCGATCTCGAGGCGCTGTTGCTGGCCGTGTGAGAGGTTCGCGGCGACGGTGTCGATCTCCTCGAGTAGGTTGAACCGCTCGAGGGTCTCGCGTGTGCGCGCTTCGAACTCACCGGGCGTGGCGACGCGCTGGAGCGGGATCCTGACGTTGTCGCGGACGCTGAGTTCGGGGTAGAGACTCGGGACCTGGAACTTCATGCTGATGCCGCGGTCGACGCGTTCGTGCGTCGGCAGGTCGGTGACGTCCATCCCGTCGTAGTAGATCGAACCCGCCGTGGGTTCGTGACGGCCGGTGACGAGTTTGAGGAACGTACTCTTGCCCGCGCCGTTGGGTCCGATCAGACAGCGCAGTTCGCCCTCTTCGACGGCGAAGTCGACGTCGTCGGTGGCGACCAGACCGCCGAACTGCTTGCGTAACCCGCGCGTCTGGAGGATGCGCGAGGAGGTCTCTCCGGTCTCTTCGACCGCGGGCGTCGTCCTGATCGTCGGGTCGCTGACGCTCATCAGTCACCCACCTCCTCGCTGGGGGCGGGCGATGCTGGGCGCCGGTGTTCGACGAGCACGTCCCTGACTGCAGGCGCGATGCCGTTCGGCAACAGGACGATGACGAGCACCAGCGTGCTCCCGACGATGACGAGTGCCCACTGGTCGTGGAACTGGAACTCGAGCGTCTGGATGGCGATGGCGGCGGCGATGGTGCCGATGATCGACTCGCGACCGCCGATACTCGCCCAGATGACGGGCATGGCGGCGGCGGTGATCGCGAACTGGCTGGGGTCGATGTAGTTGCCCCAGGTGACGAACAGGACGCCGCTGAGACCGGCGATAGCGCCGCCGATGGTGAACGTGACGAACTTGATGAAGGTCGTGTCGTAGCCGAACATCTCGGTCCGGTCTTCGTCCTCGCGCGTCGCGATCATCGCGTAGCCGAAGCGGCTGTTGACGAGGACGCGCAGGCCGAGGTAGACGGCGACGACGGTCGCCAGTGCGGCGTAGTAGAACGCGACGCCGTCGAAGGTGATTCCTACGTCGCCGACGCCGATACCGAGGTTGCCGATACCGACCATGCCGTTGAAGCCGCCGAGGCGGGCGTCGCCGATGGCCCACTCGCTGCCCGCGGTCTGTTGCATGAACGTGTGCAAGACGATGGCGACGACGAGCGTCATGATCGTCACGTAGACGTCGCGGACGCCGCCGTAGAACATGAAGTAGGCGAGGACGGCCGCGAACAGCGTCGAGACGCCGATGGCGGTCACGATCCCGAGCGTCATTCCGGTGTAGTTCGTGACGTTGATCGTCACGATGCCGAACGTGTAGCCTGCGACGCCGAAGAAGGCGACCTGTCCGAAGCTGAGGATGCCACAGTAGCCCCAGATGAAACAGAGGCTCACGCCGAGCAGCGCGAAGACGAGGAACATGGCGATGCGGTTCGCCGCCGACGCGCCGAACAGTACGGGATAGGCGGCGAAGACGAGCACCGCGAACGCGAACGCGATCCAGAACCCGTTGGTGTTCCCCATCGTGTTCGGTCCCTCGAGCCGGCCACGGACTCGGCCGACGACCGACGTGGTCGGACGCCCGCTCATGCGCGTTCCCTCCGCTTCTGACGGATCGTCTCGATCAGGCCGGTGATCCCGTTCGGCATGAGCCTGATGGCGAGGATCGCGGCGACGAGCATCGCGACCTGGCCGATGAAGGTCCCGCCGAGGGTCGTAAAGCCCGCGTTGACCGCCCCGAGGAGACCGCCCGCGAGGGGCGTTCCGAGCAGGACGGAGGGACCGCCGACGACGACGGCGACGAACGCCTCGACGAGAAAGCCCGATCCCATCTCCGGGTTCATCGACCTCGCGGGTGCGTAGAGTGCGCCGGTCAGTCCGGCGAGCGCCGACCCGATGGCGAACGTCGAGGTGTACATCCGATCGGTGTCGACACCCATGCTGCGCGCGGTGTCCGCGTCTTGCATGGTCGCTCGAGCGCGGACGCCGAAGTCGGTTCGCGTGAACAGCCAGTAGAGGCTGACGAGCGTGAGCAGCGCTACGCCTGCCAGTGCGACCCGGTAGGTCGAGTAGGAGTACGGCCCGAAGCCGATCGAACTGAACGGGGTGCTGATCTGGGGCAGTGAGTTCCCGAAGGCGATCCGTGTCAGCTGAATCATCACGATGCTGATCCCGAAGGTGACGACCATCGAATCGAGCAGTCGCCCGTAGAAGCGGTGGATGATCGTCCGCTCTAAGATGACGCCGTAGACGGTCGTGATGGCGACGCCGATGACCATCGCGAGCACGAGCGGCGCACCGGCGTGAAACGCGAGCGTCGTGGCGTAGGCCCCGACGAGGATGAACTCCCCGTGGGCCAAGTTGATCACGCCCATCATGCCGAAGATGATCGCGAGACCGACCGTCGCGAGGACGATCACCGCGAAGCTATCGAGGAACTGGAACGCGAAGCTCAGTACTCTGTAGAGGTCGAACTCAAACATCGTAGAAGTCTTCGGGTTCGTACTGGGTCTGCTCGGGCGTCTCGGTCAGGTCACAGCCCACCTCGTGGAGGAACGACGGTTCGATGTACTGTTCCTCGAAGAACTCGAGTTCGTGGCTCTCGTCGGCGTGGCCGACGCGCATGTGGTGGGTCATGTGGTGGGTCGCCGGATCGAGTTCGATCGTTCCCTCCGGGGCGTCGACCTCGACGCCTGACTCGAGGTGGGCGATGACTTCCTCCTGGTCGAAGGTGCCGACGGCCTCGACGGCCTCGGCCCACATGTGGACCGAGAAGTAGTTGTTCTGGGCCTCCTGGTTGATGTAGGGGGCGTCCGGGAACTTCTCGTAGAAGGCGTCGACGAACTCCTGGCTGCTGTCTGTCTCGACTTCCTCCATGTAGTTGACGCCGACGTAGACGTCGGTCAGCCCCGGCGGATCGATACGCAGGTGTTCGTAGCCCTGGGCCATCGTCGTCGAGGAGGCCATCGGGATCTCGAGTTCGTTGTCGGCGCGCTGGCTGTAGAAACTCTCGTGTTCGTTGCCGACGAGCATCGAGGCGATGAAGTCCGGGTCCTCGCCCTGGATGTTGTTGATCGTCGAACCGAAGTCGGTCTCCTCCAGGGGGATGTACTCCTCGGCGACGACTTCCGCGCCGTGTTCCTCGGCGAAGATCTTCACCCAGTCACCCGAAATCTGGCCGAAGTTGTAGTCGGCAGCGATCGTGTAGATGCGTGGGCCGTACTCCTCGATCATGTACGGAATTACCGCGCCGAGTTGCTGGCGGGCCGTCGCCCCGACCGGGAAGATCGTACTGTCACAGACGCCGCCCTCGTACTGCGTCGTGTAGAAGTACAGCTGGTCGTGCTCGTTGACGATCGGACGGATCGCCTCGCGCGTCGCACTCGAGTAGCCCGCCCAGAGGGCGACGACGTTCTCGTCGGTGATCGCCTCTCTGGTGAGTTCACGGTAGCGCTCGTTGTCCGATTGCGGGTCCGGGTCGAACACTTCGATCTCTTCGCCGAGGACGCCACCCGCCTCGTTGAGTTCCTCGACGGCGAGCAGCGACGCCTGCCACTTCGACTCGCCGTTGAGCGCGAACGTCCCGGAGCGATCCTCGAGCACACCGATCGTCGGTGGCCCGTCGTCGTCGTCGGAGCCGCCGAGGAGACCACCGTCCGCCGTACAGCCAGCCAGCGCCGAGAGCCCACCCGCACCACCTGCCGCGAGAACCGCCCTGCGAGAGAGTCGTCCGTTCATGCACGGTCACCGCTTGCAGTTTCGACATTCGGACATTCGTAGCAAACCATTCGGCCCATATCCCACATATGATCGCTCATTGTGTACACTTGTGGAAAATAGGGTTGATATAAAAGGCTTTGCACCAGAGAATACAATCTCTACCCGTGAATATTCCTTTCCTGTTACAATAGGTGATGAGATAACCGTCCTAATATTTTGGACGCACGTTTGTCACACGGCCTGGGGAGACACAAACGTCCAGGTAGCACCTCGCACAGATGTAACTCGACTGTCGGCTCGTCGTCCACCCGGACGACGGCGTTCGTCTCTACCGACAGGACGTGAACAGCAGTCGTCGAGAAACAGACAGAACGGCCGCCTCGAGCGTCGCGCGCGTCAGCGGTACGAGTATGTACACGGTCCCGGACACTACTGCGCACCGAGCGCCTTCTCGAGCGCGGGCAGGGTAATCTCCTCCATCTGGCCCAGGTAGTCGCCGTAGCCCGCCTCCTCCCAGGACTCGACGATGCTCTCGGCGGGTGAGACCATCAGCGCCTCCTCGGCGCTCGATTCGGCGACGATGGCTTCCGCCAGGCGGTCGCCGTCGAAGTAGTCCCAGAGGACGTACGCGAGTCCCTCCTCGTCGATCAACTCGACCGTCTCTGCGATCTCGCCGCTCGAGGGCTGTGCGTCGGGGGAGAGTCCGACCGGGGTGTGAATCTCGAAGCCGTAGCGCGCGCCGAGGTACTGGAAGGAGTCGTGACCGGCGAGGACGACCACGTCGTGGTCGCGCTCGGCCAGTGCGCGCTCGAAGCGCTCGTGGAGGTCCTCGAGCCGTTCGATGTAGCGGGCCGCGTTCTCCTCGTAGACGGCTTCGTTGGCCGGGTCGAGGTCGATCAGTCCGTCGCGGATGTTCGCGACGCCGCGCTGGGCTAACACCGGGTCGGAGAAGAACTTCGCGTCGTACTCGCCGTGGCTGTGGCCGTGATCCCCATCGCCGTGGCTGTGTCCATAACCACCGTCTCCGTGGCCGTGGCCGTCGCCACCCGCCCCGTCCGCCCCGTCCGCCTCGCCGACGGCCACCTCGAGCGGCGGGGCCTCCCAGACGACGCTGCCATCCTCGCGGAGTTCGAAGACGACCAGCGTCGTTCCACTCTCCACACCTCGGAGGTGGACGTGGTCGCCGTGGGAGTCGATCTCGAGGACGTCACTCCCACCCTCGGCTCTCGCGTCGAACGCGTACGCACCCTCGAGTGAGAACGCCACACCGTCGCTGTCGGTGAACACCGCACCGAGTGAGACGTGGCTCCCGAGCGGGACGGCCGGCAGCGACCCGTGCCAGTGGCCGTAGTGGGCGTCGGCAACCGCCTCGTCGTCCGCACGGTCGATCACGACGAGTTCGTCTACGTCCGCGTCCTCGATCCGCTCGTCGTGTGTGTGGCCGTGGTCGTGGCCGTCGTACTCGAGTAACTCGATTCCTGCGAGCGCGTCGATGAGTGCCACCTCGCCCTCGTACTCGCGTTCGATCTCGCGTGCGGCGGTCTCCGCCCAGGGCTGGAAGCCCTCGACGTCGAGGTAGACGAAGGCGTCCGACTCGAGGATGTCCGGGACGAGCGAGGTCCGTGGCTCCCAGCCGTGGCCGTGGCGTTCCGGCGGGACCGCGTTCTCGACGGCCAACTCCTCGCCGGCGACGTTTCGCGCGAAGTCGGCGAGCGTGAAGAAGGAGGCGAACACCGACTCCGGGCCGGTTGCTGCCCCGCTCGCACCCGGTGGCTCGAGACAGCCCGCCACCCCACCGACCGCCACGGCTCCCCCACCAGTGAGTACCGATCGTCGCGTGTATTCCATCGGTGGTCTCCGTTTTGTCCTGCTCGTCTTATACTTAATATATTACTCATAACTCTTGTAGTACTACTATTATCTAAATCTGAATTGAAATAAAGTGAGGACCGAAGAGAAGGAGGATGTATACGGATCGGATTCGAACACCGCCTATGGCAAAGCGGGTAGAACGGGTGAGTCTGACGCTTCCCCACGACCTCGTCGCCGACCTCGACGCCGTCGTCGACGAACGCGAGTACTCGAGTCGGTCCAAAGCCGTCAGGGACGCCCTCCGTGCGTTTCTGACCGAACACGACTGGGAGCAAAACGCCGCGGAGACCCAGCGCGGATCGATCGCCCTCGTCTACGACCACGAGGCGACGGGGATCAACGACCGCCTGCTCGAGATTCAACACGACGTCGCGGGAGTCATCGTGGCGACCCAGCACGTCCACTTCGACGCCCACCGCTGTCTCGAGACGGTCATCGTCGAGGGTCCCGGCGAGGAGATCCGTGACCTCGTGAGCACCCTCTCGAGTCTCGACGGGATGAAACACGTCCAGTTCACGCCGGTCTGACGGCGCGGGCGGTTTTCGGCGGCAGCGACCGCCCGTTCGGACATCGGCCACTTTCTCGGCAAACCTTTCCAGATAGTTGGCGCTGTCTCGCTCCCTGAGGACGATTTTTTCTTTTCACACTATTCGACAGCCACAGCGCGTTCTCCCCTTATGAATGGGCGGATTCACGCCAGAATGTCACCAAGAGTAACGCACTTGGTTCTTATTCGCAAACGCCACACCATGCGAACGAGTACTCGCGGACGAGACGGACGTGATCGGCAGTGACCTCCTTAACACCGGGGGAGGTACTCCCCGCCGACGACCCGGTGACGATCAACGAGGGCCGGGAGACGACGACCGTCACCGTCGAGAACACGGGGGACCGGCCCGCACAGGTCGGCTCTCACTACCACTTCTTCGAGGTCAACCGCGCGCTCGCGTTCGACCGCGACGCCGCCTACGGCACCCGGCTGAACATCCCCGCCGGGACCGCCGTCAGGTTCGAACCCGGCATCGAGCGCGAGGTCGAACTCGTCGCCATCGGTGGCGACCGGCGCGTCTACGGCATGGCCGGACTCGTCGAAGGCCCACTCGACGACGAGGGGGCGAAAGCGGACGCACTCGAGCGCGCACGCGACGCGGGGTACATCTCGTGAGCCGCGACCTCTCGCGCCGGGAGTACACCGACCTGTTCGGCCCGACGACGGGTGACCGGCTCAGACTCGCCGACACCAGCCTGCTCGCGCAGGTCGAGGTCGACCACACCGTCCCCGGCGAGGAGGCGGTCTTCGGCGGCGGAAAGACGATGCGCGACGGGATGGGAATGTGCGCGCGGGCGACCCAGGCCGAAGCGCTCGACTGGGCGTTCACGAACGTCGTGATAATCGACCCCGTGCTGGGCATTCAGAAGGGAGACGTTGGCGTCCGCGACGGCGAAATCGTCGGCGTCGGGAAGGCCGGCAACCCGGACACGATGGACGGCGTCGACATGGTCATCGGCCCGAGTACCGACACCGTCCCCGGCGACGGCCTGATCGCGACGCCCGGAGCGCTCGACGTCCACGTCCACTTCAACAGTCCACAGCTGATCGACCACGCCCTCGCCAGCGGCGTGACCACCATGTTCGGCGGCGGCTTCGGCGGCGGCGCGACCACCTGCACGCCGGGTCCCTGGAACATCCGGAAGTTCCTCGAGGCTGCAGAGGCCTGGCCGGTCAACGTCGGCTTCTACGGCAAGGGCAACGCGAGCCACCCCGACGCCATCCACGAACAGATCGAAGCGGGCGTCGCGGGGCTCAAACTCCACGAGGACTGGGGGTCGACGCCCGCCGCCATCGACACCTGTCTCGAGGTGGCCGACGAGGAGGACGTCCAGGTCTGTATCCACACCGACACGCTGAACGAGTCGGGTTTCGTCGAGGACACCTTCGAGGCCATCGACGGCCGGACGATTCACACCTTCCACATCGAGGGTGCGGGCGGCGGCCACGCCCCCGACGTACTCGAACTCGTCGGCTTCGAACACATGCTGCCTTCCTCGACGAACCCGTCGATGCCGTACACCGTGAATACCTTCGACGAGCACCTCGACATGGTGATGGTCTGTCACCACCTCAATCCGAACGTCCCCGAAGACGTCTCCTTCGCCGAGTCGCGCATCCGCGCCGAGACCATCGCCGCTGAGGACGTCCTCCACGACACCGGCGCGATCTCGATGATGACCACCGACTCGCAGGCGATGGGCCGGATGGCCGAGTTGATCTGCCGCACCTGGCAGACGGCGGATAAGATGAAACGCCAGCGTGGCCCACTCCCCGGCGACGAGGGAACCGACGCTGACAACCGCCGGATCGAGCGCTACGTCGCGAAGTACACCATCAACCCGGCGATCACCGCGGGCATCGACGACTACGTCGGCTCGCTCGAGCCGGGAAAACTCGCCGACATCGTCCTCTGGGAGCCCGCCTTCTTCGGGATCAAACCACACACCGTGATCAAAGGCGGCTTCCCCGTCTGGAGCCAGATGGGCGAGGCCAACGGCTCGCTGATGACCTGTGAACCCGTGAAGATGCGCCCGCGTGCGGGCGCGATGGGCGCCGCCAAACGCGCCCTGAGCCTAACGTTCGTCAGCCAGGCGGCCGTCGAGGCCGGCATCGACGACACCTACGGTCTCGAGACACCCGTCAGGGCGGTCCGGGACATCCGCTCGGTGTCGAAGGCGGATATGCTCCACAACGACACCTGCCCCGACGACATCGACATCGACGCCCAGACGTTCGAGGTCTCGATCGACGGCGAACCGGTCACGTGCGAACCGGCTGACGAACTGCCTCTCGCACAGCGGTACCTGCTATGATTCTCTCACCGAAAGAAGACGAACGCCTCACGGTGTTCATGGCTGCAGAGCTCGCCAGACGACGCAAAGACCGTGGTGTCGAACTCAACCACCCCGAGACGGTCGCCTACATCGCCGACTGGGCGTGCGAACGCGCTCGAGACGGCTGGTCGGTCACCGACATCCGCGCCGAGGCGACCCAGTTGCTCACCCGCGAGGAGGTGATGGACGGCGTCCCCGAGATGGTCGAGATGATCCAGGTCGAACCCGTCTTCCCCGACGGGACGAAACTCGTGACCATCCACGAACCCATCCGGGCGGACTCGCGAGCCCAGCTCGAGGGCGAGCGAGCGGGCGACCTCGACGATGCCGACACCGACGGCGCTCGTACCGATGCTGACACCGACGACACGATGGAGGGCGAGTGATGGGCTACCGAGACGTCGCGAAGATCGGTATCGGCGGTCCCGTCGGCTCCGGGAAGACGGCACTCGTCAAACACCTCGTCCCCGACCTCGTCGACCTGGGCTACGAGGTAGGCGTCATCGCTAACGACATCATGACCCAGGAAGATGCCGACGTGTTGCGCCGGGCGTTCGCCGAGACGGTTCCCGAGGACCTGGTTCGCGGGGTCGAGACCGGCGCGTGTCCCCACACCGGCATCCGCGAGGACCCCTCGATGAACCTCGCCGCCATCGACGAGTTCACCGAGTGGAACCCCGACCTCGACGTGGTGATCGTCGAGAGCGGCGGCGACAACCTCGCGGCGACGTTCAACCCCGAACTCGCCGACTACTTCGTCTTCGTCATCTCGGTCGCCGAAGGCGAGGACATCCCCCGGAAACGCGGTCCCGGCGTCACCCAGGCCGACCTGCTCGTCGTCAACAAGACCGACCTCGCCCCGTACGTCGACGCCGACCTCGAGGTGATCGACAGAGACACCCGCGAGGTCCGCGGGGGCGACCCCTACGTCTTCACCGACTGCAAGTCCGGGCAGGGGATTCCCACGGTTCGCGAACACATCGAACGCGTGTTGTTCGCATGAACGCACGCGAGACCGGCACACACCGGCGACACCGGGGGAGCGCACACAGTCCCCGGGCCGACGACTCGAGTCCCCCACTTCCACCGGCGTTCGAAGCCTACGGTGAGCAACCGCTCGCGCAGGCACCCGCCGCCGGGCCGGGGAAGAACGGGCTGCTGGAACTCGTCCTCGCGCGCGAGGGCCACGGCCCGACGCGTCTGCTCTCCGACCGGACTCGAGTGCCCTACCACCTGACCGGCACCCTCTCGTCGGACCCCGCCCCCGGAGTGACGACGCTCATCGCCCAGGAGCCGACCGGCGGCGTCGCACAGGGTGACCGCCACCGCGTCGACGTCGAGGTGCGCGCGGGCGCACGCGCTCATCTCGCCACACAGGGCGCGACCAAGGTCCACAGCATGCACACGGACTACGGCCACCTCGACGCCACCTTCTGTGTCGGGCCCGGTGCACACCTCGAGTACATCCCAGGGCCGACCATCCTCAACGAGTCCGCGCGCTGTCTCCAGACGACGACGGTCGACCTCGCTCCCGACGCGGTCGCCATCCTCGGCGACGTGGTGGTCGCCGACGGTCTGAGCCACCACGAGGCGTTCAGCTTCGACCACTACCGGGCGCGACTCGAGGCGCGCCGTGGTGACGACCTCGTCTGTGCGGATGTCGTCGACCTGCGCCCATCCGAACGCGACCCACGCGGTCCGGCGAGCGTCGGCCCCTACGACGTCGTGGGGACGCTCTACGCGTTCGTTCCCGATTCCACAGCCGACGCCGAGACGCTCACAGACCAGATCCACGAGCGCCTCGCCGCCGCGTACGACGACGGATTCGACGACGGACCGCCCCCGGTCCACGCCGGGGTGTCGACGCTCCCCGCCGACGCCGGGGTCGTCTGTCGCGTGCTGGGTCACCGCGGCGCGGACGTGACCGACGCAATCCGACTCGCGTGGGAGCAGGTCAGACGCGCGACGCTCGGCGTCGGTCTCGGACCCGACCGGAGGTACTGAGATGGAGCGCATCGACAGCGTGCTCGGCAACGTCCACGCCGACATCGACCTCGCGAGCGCTCGAGCGGCCCACGACGCCGCGGGCACACTCGAGCGCGTCGTCCTCGACGAGACCGAGCGCCGGCGCTCGCGCCTGCGCGTCACGACCGACGCCGGGACCGATCTCGGCATCGTCGTCGACCGACCTGCACTGTCGGGTGGCGACGTCCTCGAGCACACCCCCGACCGGATGATCGTCGTCACACTCGAGCCACGCGACGCCGTCGCCGTCACGCTGCCCGATCCGACCGCCGAGGGACTGGCGCTCGCGGCCGAACTCGGCCACCGGATCGGTAACCAGCACTGGGACCTCGCGGTTTCTGGGGGAGCCGTCTACGTTCCGCTCGTCGCCGACCGCCACATTCTCGAGCGTATCGTCCGTAGCGTCCTCCCCGACTGCGAAATCCACGCCGTCACGGTGGACGCGGAACTGTTCGCCGCCGACCCGGGCGCTCACGGGCACACCCGCGGTGGGGCGGCCGCCCACCAGAGCCACGGCGACGAGGGCGCTCCTCACCACCACGGCCACGACGGTACTGACCACCACCACAATCACGACGGTGATGATCACGAACACGACTCTCGTGGTGCCGACCACCACCACAGTCACGACGGTGATGATCACGAACACGACGGCTCGAGCGAGCACGAGGACCATGCCCACTGACTCGAGTGCGTTCTTGACCGCACTCCGACTCGCCGACTCCTCGCTGCCGGTCGGCTCCTATACGGCCTCTTACGGCATCGAACAGTACGCCAACGAGGGGCTGCTCGAGGAAGTCTCTGACCTCAGGGCGGTCGTGGAAGCCTATCTCGAGCGCGTCGTCGGTCCCTGTGAGACCGTCGCCGTCGCGAACGCCCACGCTGCGAGTGCGGACGGGGATCTGGATGGGGTGCTCGCGGTCGACGAGCGCCTCCACGCCGTGACGCTGCCACGCGAGTTCCGCGAGAGTTCGACCAGGGCGGGGGGCCAGTTCTGTGACCTGTTGCTAGCGGCGGCGGACGGTGAGGCGGTGGCTCCCGCCTACGCCACCGCGGTCGAGGCGGGGACGACGCCGGGTCACTACGCGGTCTGTTTCGGCGTCTACACGCAGGCGGCCGGTCTCGAGTGCGAGGTTGCGTGTCTCACCCAGGGCTACGCCTTCCTCGTCTCGTTGCTGGGGGCTGCCCAGCGACTCGGCCGGTTCGGACACACGGACGTGCAGTCGGTTCTCGAGTCGACGCTGCCGGTGCTCGAGGAAGTCTGTGCGCGCCACGTCGAGACGCCGCTCGGGGAGATGGGCGCGTTCGCGCCGTTCGCAGAAGCCATGGGGATGCGCCACGAGCGGGCGACGCGGCGGCTGTTTATGAGTTGAGCCGGCCACCGAGTCACTGCTCGTGTTCGGGCAGTCTGACGATGGAGAACCAGAGGTCCTCGAACGTGGCGACGGTCTTGATGAACTCGAAGGGATCGACCGGCTTGATGAGGTAGGCGTTCGCGTGGAGGTCGTAGGATTTCACCACGTCCTCTTCGCTCTTCGAACTCGTGAGGACGATCACCGGGATCCGCCGCAAGTTGGGATCTCCTTTCACTTCGGCGAGCACCTCGTCGCCGTTCTTCCGCGGCAAATTGAGGTCGAGCAGGACGATTTCGGGTCGTGGCGCATCCGTGTACTCGCCGCGCTGATAGAGGAAGTCGAGCGCTTCGACGCCGTCTCCAACGACGTGGAGCGTGTTCTCGATGTTCCCCTCCTTGAACGCCTCCTCTGTGAGTCGAACGTCGCCGGGATTATCCTCGACGAGGAGAATGTCTACGGGTGCAGCTCCGGTGGCTCGCGACTCGTCCATGGCACCTCGTTCGTGGCCGAGAGGGATAACGGAACCGCTGCCTACGCCCCCTCTCGTGATCCCCCTCCACTCCTGACGAGGGAGACCGACGGACACCGTCGGCCGTTCCGCTCGAGCCTGCTCAGAGCGACTCCGCCTCGAGACGGGCCACTCCCCACCGGACTCCAAAGAACGTGGCCGCGCCGAGGAGGCAGTAGCCAGCGAAGAGGAGCCACGTCACCGACGTAGCGCTACCGACGGCGAGTTTCGCGACCGTGTTCGCCGGGTGCTCGGGCAGGACGCTCGCGACGACCAGTATGCCAATGACGGTGCCGGAGAACAGCAGCTGTGCCTGTCGCCGGTCCGGCGCGACGAGTGCGATGGCGACGCCAGCGCCGACGACGATCAGCGCGAGCGCAGCGACGAGTATCACCAGTGCCGGCACGTTCGCCACGGCCGTCCCGTTGAGCACGAGCAACACCAGCCAGGCGATCGCCTGGACCGGTGCCAGCGCCGCCATCGAGACGAGTTTCGCGTCGACTACGTCCGCGAGCGAGAGCGGAGCCACCCGGAGTAACTCGAGCGTCCCCCGCTGGCGCTCTTCGGTCAACGAATCGACGACGATCGACCCGCTGATGAAGACGGGTAAGAAGAGCAACAGCGGCAGTAACACCGTGTAGGTGAAGCCGAAGTAGGGACTCGCACCCGCGTCGGCCGGAACGGCGAGCGGGACGGTCTCGAGGCGGTCGACGGAACTCGCCCGCTCGGTACGTTCGACGTCCTCGAGGAGACCACGTAGTTCGACGATCAGGAGCGTCGTTCCGATCCCTTCGTCCGGCGCGGTGACGCGCACGGCCAGCCGCCCGTCGGCGTCTCGACTCGCGTCGAGGACCGCAGCGACGCGTCGTTCCTCGAACGCGCTGTACGCGCTCGAGCGGTCCGATGCCCAGCGTGCGTCGATGCCGTCCCGTTCGGCCGCGGCGGCGAGTAGCGCTTCGGGGTCGTCGCCCGTGACGGCGACCACGAGTTCGCCGCCTTCGACGGACGTCGGGTCGTACAGCGAGACGAGTCCGACGACCAGAAACGAGGAGAACGCCGCGATGAACACCTGGATTACGATCGCCAGTACGATCGTCTTCTCCGTACGAAGCGAGGCGAGTTCCCGCCTGGCGATCGCCCACTTCGCGCTCCAGGTCGCCTCGCTACCGAGCATGCGGGTCGATCGAGTGCGGTCCGAACGACGCTCACTCGAGCGGTCTCGGTCCTCAGACGACAAGGAGGATCACCCCCAGGTTGTACCCCGCGTGGAGCAGGGTGGCGAGGACGAACGCGGCGGCGTACTGGGTCCGGCCGTAGCTGGCACCGATCGCCGAAATCGTCGCCGTGGTCGCGTGGACGACGAGCGGGACGAGAAACAGCGCGAGCACGAGCAGCGGGTCGCTCGTCAGCGCCTGCCCGAACACGACCTGCCCGGCCGGGAGGTCCGGAAGACCGACGAACTGGACGGCGTGTGTGAGCTTCTCGCCGACGAAGAACCCGCCACCGGAGAGGACGCCGAGAACGAGCGCGGTCCGCAGCGAGGCGTCGAAACGCGAGCGAGCGATGCCGGCGTAGACGTGGATGCTCTTGGCGAGTTCCTCGATTGCAGCGGCGAACACCAACAACAGTGGCAGGGCGAGCGCCTCGGGTGCCGGAAACAGGAGTGCAACGGCGAGCAGCTGGCCGACGAAGACGAACGGGACGAACAGAATCGAGAGGAGCGGCACGCTCCGGTAGCCGTGCAGACGGCTCACCAGCGCGTCGACGACCTTCGCGGGAATCGCCTTCTGGGCGAACATATCCTCCTCGCGATAAAGGCCGATCCCGAGGAGGAACAACACCGCCGCGACGAGGTAGAACGGACCCGTCGAGAAGAGGTACTGACCGAGCGTCACGCTCTCACCCTGTAAGTCCATCACCACGATCGTCAGCGGCGAGATGAGCGCGATGGCGGTCACCTCGGTGAAGATCGCCGGGACGAACGTGTAGGTCGTCATGAACACCGAGATCGCCACCGTCACGAACGTCAGCTCCTTGAACGAGCGCGCGAGCATCGCGCCGACGAACGTCGCCGCGAGGAAGACCAGCGCGATGGGCAACGCGCCGAGGACCGACAACACGCCACCCTCGAGCGCGACGGCCAGGACGACCACGATTGCGACCAGCCCCAGCAGGTACGGCAGCGTCTTTCCGGCGACGATCTCGTACCGTGACGCCGGCGAGACCAACAGCAGTTCACCACGGCGCTTGATCCGTTCGTCGAGGATCGTACTTCCGTAGGCCTGAATCACGAAGTTCATCGGGACGACGAACAGGAACGCCAGGATGAGCGGCCCGAACGGAAACGGCGGCGAGAGCGCACTCGGCGTCCCCGCCTCGATGCGCTCACCGAGTCCACCGCCGACGTCCGGAATCCCCAGTCCGCCACCCTCACCGCTACCGCTCGACGCTCCGTCGGGTGCGCCGCCCGACCCAGCGCCCCCCTCCGCTCCGCTCCCGTCGAATCCGCCACTACTCGCGTCGCCACTCCCGCTCCCGTCCGCACTCGCTGGCGCGCGCTCCTGGTACTGCACACTGACGGTGACCGGAAACGCCGCCGCCTCGTCGGGTTCTGCCAGCATCGACTCGTAGTTGTAGCGTTCGATGGCGTCGCGAAACGCCGCGTAGGCGGCGTCACCCTTGGTCGACCCGTCCGACTCGAGGAGACGCGGCCCGCCGACGAACACGTCCGCGTCGCTCTCACCGAGTCGGAACGCGGTGATCGTCGTCTCCTCGAGTCTGAACTCGGGACTCGCCGCGACGACCTGCCGGTAGGGGTCTCCCTCCGCGCTCTCGGCGTCGACGCCCACGACGTAGATACCGTCCTCGAGTCCGCCCCCGTCGTCGAACGCCGAGACGCCCACCACACCGACGAGCAGCGCCAGGACGACGAGCGCGAACACCGTCTTTCGATCCAGCGTTCCCGCTCCCTTCGTGACCTCCCAGCGGGCGATCCGTCCGATCCGCCGCAGTCTCATCTCGCCTCCTCACGGCGGGCAACGTCGAGGAAGATCTCCTCGAGACTCGGCGTGTGCGTCTGGATGTCGACGACTCGACCGCCCTCGGTCTCGACCCGGCGGCGCACGTCGTCGACCGCATCCATGTCCGAAACGGTGTGCCGGACGTGGCCGTTCTCGCGCACTGCCACACCGACGGCCGTCTCGACCGTCGCGTAGACGTGATAGGTCGTCCCGCCGTGGGCCTCACGGATCTCCTCGAGCGAGCCACGCGCGACGATGTTTCCGTCGGCCATGATGATCACCCGGTCGCAGATACTCTCGACGTGAAAGAGGTTGTGCGCGCTGAAGACGACGGTCTTTCCCGCCTCGCTCAACTCCCGGGTGAACTCGACGATGTAGTTCGTCGTCAGCGGATCGAGTCCCGACGCTGGCTCGTCGAAGATCAACACCTCCGGATCGTTCACCAGCGCCCGCGCGATAGCGACCTTCCGCTTCATGCCCTTCGACATGTTCCCGATACGTCGCTCGCGGTGCTCGAGGTCGAGTCTATCGAGCGTCTCCGCGATGCGCTCGCGGGCGACCGCCCGTGGAACGTCGTACAGATCCGCGAAGAACTCGAGATACGCCGTCGCCGTCATCTCCTCGTACAGCGGCGACTCCTCGGGTAAAAATCCGAGAATCGCGGCCGTCTCGGGGTCGCCCGCCGGGAGTCCGGCGACGGTCGCCGTCCCCGCCGTCGGCTCGATCAATCCGGCGAGCGTCTTGAGCGTCGTCGTCTTCCCCGCACCGTTCGGCCCGACGACGCCGAACACCTCGCCGCGCGCCACCGAGAACGTACTATCCTCGACAGCGACGAACCCTCCGTATTCCTTTCGGAGGTTGGACACTTCGATCATCGATTACACCGACACACGAATAGCCATCAGTAAAAGGTAGTGGCCGAACCACCCGACGCGACGGCGTCAGCCGTCACTTCACCCCACCCGATAACGTCGCGTTAGCTAGTTCGATACCGAACCTCTATACCGCGTGCATCCGTAGCCACTGTCATCGATGGTCTCTGATCAGACGCTCGAACAGACCGACTCCGACCAGCCGGCTCCCGATGCCTGCCCCGTCATCGAATCGCTCGAACAGATCGGCTCGCAGTGGCGACTCGCCGTCCTCCACGAACTGCTCTCGGGCGAACACCGCTTCAACGAACTCAAACGCGCGACCGGCGCGAACGCCCGCACCCTCTCGCGCGTCCTCGACGACCTCGGCGAGATGGGCTTCGTCTCGCGTCGGATCGAAGAAGACGCCCCCATCGCGACCTACTACAGTCTGACTGACAAGGGCGAGTCGCTCGCTCCCATCTTCGGCGAAATCGAGTGCTGGGCGGGCGACTGGCTCGAGGAGGAGTAACTCAGCCGAGCCACGAGAGCACCCGTCCCCAACTCCACACCACGAGCGCCACCAGCAGTACCGACACGACCACGATGAGCGGAATCGCATCCGCCGCGGGACCGCCCGGAGGAATCAGCGACTCGAGCACCCCGCCCCAGTACGCAATCGCGACCCCCACGATAACGACCAGTGACCCACCCGCAATGCTCGCCGCCGTCCGGTTCTGCTCGACGCGTGACGCGGACTCGCTCGAGGAGGGCATCGACTGTGGCCACCCCGCATACACCTAGCCGATCAGTATGTGAAACCGTGTCACTTGCACTCTCCGGGGTGAGCCGCCCCTCGAGGTATCGTCAGCGCCGGCGTCACGAGCGGCCGATGGCGGTGAACCAGCTGCCGTGGAAGACATCGGTGCCGAGCGTATCGTGGATACAGTCGACGATCGCCACCCGTCCCAGCCGACCATCGTCGTCCGCCCCCTCGTTCTCATCGTACGGGATCAACAGCGCCTCCGGGGAATCGGTCCGCTCGACGACGAACTCGTCTTCGAACACCTCGAGAAAAACGTCGAGGGACGCCGAATCACCCTCGATGTACATATCGTAGCCAACGTGGCCGCGTATCAGCTCTTCGTCCGCCGCTGCGGTCAGTCGCTCGAGCTGCTCTCTGTATTCGCTTTTCTCAGTCTCTTCGCCAGCGTCGTCTCCCTGTCCACCTGGCATACGTACACCTCGGGAAGAGAACACCATAATTCGTTCTCCGCTCTCGTGACTGCTGTACCCCCTCGAGGGTTCGTCTGAAACCCATCTCAGGACCAGTCCGCTGTGTCCTCCGTGTCGCTTCAACCCCACAAGGGTTCGTCTGAAACGCTGATGATACGTATCTCAGGCATCTCCTAGCAGCAGCTTCAACCCCACAAGGGTTCGTCTGAAACTCATACGGAACCACTCGTCCGCGTCCACCTCGTCGGGCTTCAACCCCACAAGGGTTCGTCTGAAACCAACCTGCTGAGCATCGATATTGCTCGGTTCTATCTCGCTTCAACCCCACAAGGGTTCGTCTGAAACCAGGTTGTCGATCCCCTCGCTCTCGCACCACTGCACGCTTCAACCCCACAAGGGTTCGTCTGAAACACTCGACATCCCACGATCGCGCATCCGGCCCTGGGTCGCTTCAACCCCACAAGGGTTCGTCTGAAACTCTCGCCCGGCCCCTCGCCGAAGTCGTCCTCGAGCGCGCTTCAACCCCACAAGGGTTCGTCTGAAACGCCATCAGGCCTATACTGTCGGCACGCTAACCAGCTTCAACCCCACAAGGGTTCGTCTGAAACTGTCGGTGTCGGTCGTCTGGTCGAGGTCCATCTGCTCGCTTCAACCCCACAAGGGTTCGTCTGAAACCGGCGAACTCAAGCGCGCGGTGTCGATCCTAAAATCGCTTCAACCCCACAAGGGTTCGTCTGAAACAAGTGGTAGTCCTGGACGTGGTCCGCGCTGGTCAGGCTTCAACCCCACAAGGGTTCGTCTGAAACCGTTTCCGATCGACGTCCATGTCCGTCCTCGAGGGGCTTCAACCCCACAAGGGTTCGTCTGAAACGCAGGCGCGTCTCACCCTCGCCATCGTTGAAGATCGCTTCAACCCCACAAGGGTTCGTCTGAAACTCGCACAGTTCAAACCCAACCTGGAGGGCTACCGCAAGCTTCAACCCCACAAGGGTTCGTCTGAAACCTACCCACTTGCAAAGTATCCTGCAGGCCACGCCGAGCTTCAACCCCACAAGGGTTCGTCTGAAACGCGCGGGCGTCGTCGGGACCGGAACCGAACTCGCAGAGGCTTCAACCCCACAAGGGTTCGTCTGAAACGGCCTCGAGGCCGGTCGGCCCGGCCGTGACCGAGGTCGCTTCAACCCCACAAGGGTTCGTCTGAAACGACCTTGCCGCTCGCTCGGGAGCATGGCATCCCGAGGGCTTCAACCCCACAAGGGTTCGTCTGAAACGAAGCCGATGTCTCCGGTATCGACTGTGGTAAAGTCGCTTCAACCCCACAAGGGTTCGTCTGAAACACCCGCACACTGCGGGCACTCGCTCATGCCGTCCCTCCGCTTCAACCCCACAAGGGTTCGTCTGAAACAACTCAAATCAGGAGAAGGTTCGGTTATCGATGTTGCGCTTCAACCCCACAAGGGTTCGTCTGAAACAAGATCCTGCGCGAGGCGGTCGACACGGCTGAGATGGCTTCAACCCCACAAGGGTTCGTCTGAAACTACTGGTGTGGCTATGGCCGCTATAGTCTCCGGCAGCTTCAACCCCACAAGGGTTCGTCTGAAACACGGTTCGTAGTCGTCGAAGCCACCGACCTGTTCGCTTCAACCCCACAAGGGTTCGTCTGAAACTCCTCGATGATCCGCCACGTAGTCGGCCGCCAGAGCCGCTTCAACCCCACAAGGGTTCGTCTGAAACTCGCTACTCGCGTTGATTGCGTCCTGGACGACAGGCTTCAACCCCACAAGGGTTCGTCTGAAACAGGCGTTCCCGACGCACGAGATTCCGAAGGAGGTGCTTCAACCCCACAAGGGTTCGTCTGAAACCATTACTTTCAAAACTTTGTGGTATAGACATTGGTTGCTTCAACCCCACAAGGGTTCGTCTGAAACCTTGCGAGCGTGGTCTCTCGCCCCGACTTTGTGCGAGCTTCAACCCCACAAGGGTTCGTCTGAAACTCGACCCATTCCACGAGCGAGCGGTAATCTGGAACGCTTCAACCCCACAAGGGTTCGTCTGAAACAGTCGGGGCATCCTCTCGTCTGGCACGACGTCGATCCGCTTCAACCCCACAAGGGTTCGTCTGAAACCACGGCGTCAGGATCATACTCGACTGTCGTCTCAGGCTTCAACCCCACAAGGGTTCGTCTGAAACTGTGCGTGTCGCCGGGCTGGACGTCGTTGGACTCGACGCTTCAACCCCACAAGGGTTCGTCTGAAACGATACTCGGCTTCCCCGGCGGTCTCGGCATCGACGGCTTCAACCCCACAAGGGTTCGTCTGAAACCAGATAACAGTTGATGATCCTGTCAAATTCGAGGCGCTTCAACCCCACAAGGGTTCGTCTGAAACCCTCTTCCGAGTGGCCGCGCTCAAGGGCCTCCGAGACGCTTCAACCCCACAAGGGTTCGTCTGAAACCGTGCCCGATTTCCAGGCCACAGGGACTCTCTCGAGCGAATCCACCTATACGTTTCCGTCGACCTCCGGTAGCCGCTGTCGGGGTGGGGGTCGACGGACGCGCGTCGCGTGTTCACCTGGTGTAGGGGTGATTCGTGAGCGACTCGAGGGGCGTCGCGACGGCTGACGGTCGAGTCAGCGCTGTCTGAGTTCGGGCAGCACTTCCTCCTCGTAGAACTCGAGTGCGAGGTCCTGTCGGGGACCGATCTGGTGGACGTAGACGTGATCGTAGCCGGCGTCGAACGCCTGTTCGAACGCTTCGACGTGGGCCTGGGGGTCGGGGTCGGTCACCGTACTCCCCTCGGCGACGTCCTCGCGTTCGACCATCGTGGCGGCCTGCTCGAAGTGTGCTGGCGAGGGGAGTTCCTGGGCGAGTTCACCGGGGAGTGCGCCGTTCGGCCAGCGCTCGTGGACGCGGTCGATCGCTTCGTCTTCGGTCTCCTCGTAACAGACGTGGAGCTGGGTGTACGTCGGGCCGTCGCCACCGGCTTCTTCGTAGGCGTCGACGACTTCCGCGACGGGACCGGAACACCAGAGTCCGTCGCCGTACTCGGCGGCCATTCTCGCGGCTTTCGGCCCGAAGGCGCTGACGACCGTCGGCACAGGCTCCTCGGGTGCGGTGAAGAGTGTCGCGTTCTCGACGGTGTAGTGGTCGCCGTGGTGGCTGACCTCCTCGCCGGTCAGGAGGGCGCGGATGACGTCGATCGACTCCTCGAGCATCTCGAGGCGGACGTCGTGTTCGGGCCAGCGCGCGCCCGTGACGTGCTCGTTTAAGTTTTCGCCGGTGCCGACACCGAAGGTGAACCGGCCGTCGGCCAACACTTGTGTGGTGGCGACCGCGTGGGCGACGTTCACCGGGTGGATTCGGATCGTGGGACAGGTGACGCCGACGCCGATGCCGATCTCGTCGGTCTCGCGGGCGATGGCTGCGAGGACGGACCAGACGAACGGCGAGTGCCCCTGTGCGGAGACCCACGGGTGAAAGTGGTCGGAGACCGAGACGAAGTCGAAGCCGACCGCCTCGGCGCGGATGGCGTTGTCGACGAGGTCGGCTGGCGGGTGCTCCTCGCTCGAGAGTGTGAACCCGAGCTGTCTGTCGGACATGGGCGAGACCTTCACCGAGTCGCGTTCTAACGCTTGGCCCTGCAGTGGCCGCTCGGGTCGGCTGGCGTCGACGGCTGACTCCTCCGTGCAAGGGTTCGAAGGTAAACACTCATTGGTGTCGCCCCCACCACTATCGGGTATGGACAGGGTCACCCGCTCGAGTCTCGGACAGGTCTTTTCATCGTGTAGAGACGGACGCCAGCTCTCGCCGACGGGCGAGGCGGCCGAAGCGACCGACCCGGTGGCGCTGGCGGATGGCGGCCTGTCGCTGCCGTTCGACGGCGTGGCCGACCGCGAGGTACTCCTCGAGCGTCTCGCGACGCTCATCGACGAGGCGGAGGAGGAGGTCGCCCTCTCGGCACCGGTCGCCGTCTTCGACCACCTCGAGTCACACCTTCGCGCCGCGCTCGAGCGCGGCGTCCTGGTGATCGTCCTCGTCACCGACAACGACGACCTCGCCGCCTCGCGTTTCGAGGGTGTCGCCAGCGTCGCCCGCCTCTGGAGCAAGACCGCGCCGCTGCTCGCGACCGTCGACTACCGGTGGGGCGTGATGGCTCCACACGGGATGCTGACGGGTGCGGGTGGTGACGGCGCGCTCGTCCTCGAACAGCGTGACCTCGCCTTCCTGCTGATGGGGTCGTTCTTCGGGAACTACTGGCGCATCGCGACGCAGGCGTACACGAGCGAGCCAGCGCCACTCCCGGCGACCTACACCAATATCAGACAGGCCGTCTTCCAGGCGACGTTGCACGTCCAGGCCGACGACGACGTGCGCGTCACGGCCGAAGCGAAGCCGGTCGGCGTCGACACCTACGACACTGTCGAGGGCCGACTGGCCGACGTCCGCCAGAGCATCCTCGAGCCAGTCTTCGAGTCGTTCGCCATCGAGAACGCCCTCATCCTCGAGCGCGAGACCGACGACGTCGAGGGTGAACGCATCACCCTCGGCGGGAGCGGCGCGTTCGTCGAGGAGTTCCGGACCCGGTCGGTGACGTTCGCTCCGCTCGAGTGAGCGTCCCGGCCGGCGAACCGAACGGCTTAGGCGCGGTCGGTCGGTAGCGTCGGCACATGGACGCTGCGGTCGACGCGACGAACCTGACGAAATCGTACGGTGACACCGTCGCCCTCTCGGGAGTGTCACTGACCGTCGAACGCGGGGAGGTCTTCGCGCTCATCGGACCAAACGGCGCGGGGAAGACGACGCTCGTTCGCACGCTCACCGGGACGGCCGTTCCCGACGAGGGCGCCGTTCGGGTCCTCGAGCGTGCGCCGACCGACCTCGAGCGCGCTCGTATCGGCGTGTTGCCCCAGGCGTTCTCACCGCAACCGCGCCTGAGCGCCCGCGAGTTACTCGCCTACTACGCCGGACTCTACGACGAGGCGCGCGACCCCGAGACGGTTCTGGCGGACGTCGGTCTCACCGGGGCGGGCGACACCCGCTACGAGAACCTCTCGGGCGGCCAGCAACGACGCGTCTGCGTCGGCGCGGCGCTGGTCAACGACCCCGAAGTGCTCGTCCTCGACGAGCCGACGACCGGCATCGACCCCGCGGGCCGTCGAACCGTCTGGCGACTGCTCGAGGGTCTCGCCGATGCGGGGACGACCGTCCTGCTGACGACCCACGACATGGCCGAAGCCGCCCGCCTCGGTGATCGAGTCGGGTTGCTCGCCGACGGGGATCTCGTTGCACTCGGGACGCCCGAGGCGTTGATCGACGCCCACGCGGGTCCGAGTTCGCTCACGGTCTCGCTCGCGACCGACGAGACCCTCGAGCCGATCCGCGCGGACCTCGAGTCCGCACTCGAGTTCGCCGTCGAGGTCGATGCACGCGAGAGCGACCTGCTGGTGCGCGACGTCTCACCGGCTGACATCGCCCGCGTCGTCGACGCGCTGGCCGAGCGCGGTCTCGAGTACACCAGTCTCGAGTGGGCCGAACCCGACCTCGAGGACGTCTACCTGGCGCTCGCTGGTGAGACCGAAGCGCTGGCGACGCGAGCGGCGGGGACGGCCGACCCGACCGGGCCGGCAGAACGCTCGAGCGACGAGACTGGAGACGGAGGTGAGGAGCGATGACTCGTCTCACTCGGGTGCGCTCGCAGGCGAGTGCCGACTGGCGCTCGTTCACCC
The DNA here is from genome assembly GCF_025629245.1 of Natronobiforma cellulositropha. Classification (GTDB taxonomy): domain Archaea; phylum Halobacteriota; class Halobacteria; order Halobacteriales; family Natrialbaceae; genus Natronobiforma; species Natronobiforma cellulositropha. The sequence continues at coordinate 237,180 of NZ_JANZXN010000015.1, read as the reverse complement.
GCCGACGGACGGCGGTCTTCTTCACCTTCTTCTTCCCGGTGATCCTGATCGTCATCTTCGGGGCGCTCGTCCGGAGCGACCCCGGCGGTGGCGGCCTGTTCTCGGAACCGCCTGCGTACTACGTGCCCGGCTACCTCGCCGTCGTCGTGCTCTTTACGCCACTGTCGCGACTCGGCAGCGAGGTCGCGCGCCACCGCGAGGGCAACCGCTTCGAGAAACTCGCGACGACGCCGCTGACGCGCGGCGAGTGGTTGCTCTCACAGACGCTCGTCAACACGGTCATCATCGCCGTCGCCGGCCTGCTCATCCTCGCGTTGGTCGTCGCCCTGACGGGAGCGGAGATCGCCCTCTCGGTCTGGTTGCTCGCGTACGTCCTCGTCGGTGTCGTCTGCTTCTGTGGCGTCGGGGCGATCATCGGCAGCTACACCGACTCCCAGGACGGAGCCGTCGCCGCCAGCAACGCCATCGGTCTCCCGCTGTTGTTCCTCTCCGAGACGTTCGTCACCCTGGAACAACTTCCCGGCTGGTTCGCCCCGCTGGTCGACCTCTCGCCGCTGACCTACTTCGCCCGCGGCGTCAGGGCCGCGAGCTACCCCGGTGCTGAGACCGGCGTCTCGGGGACGCTCGAGTCGGTGACGGGCGTGGATCCGGCCTTCGGGAACCTGCTCGTCCTCGGCGCGTTCGCCCTCGTCTTCTTCGTGATCGGCGCACGCTCGATTCCCGCGACGGAGTGAACGGACGCTCGGGTCACCACAGCCCGAATACGGCCAACGGCTCGAAGCGGTAGTCGTAGATGTGGTTGAGCATCAGGTAGGTGACGACGCCGAGGACGAGGCTCAGGATCCACGAGGCGGCGGCGATACGCCCGACCCTGGCGTGGGGAGTCCGGCGTAGCTCGGCCGGGGTGTGGGTCAGTCCGAGCAGTAGTGCGTAGAGGACGACCGGAACCGCGACGATCGAGAGGAGGATGTGGACGGCGAGCATGACGATGTACGCAGCCCACACGGCGGTCGACACGTCGTCGATGTACTTCTCTCCGCCGCCGCCGACGCGGATCAGGTAGACGACGAGAAAGAGCAAGATGAGCGCGAACGCACCGACCATCGCCCAGCGGTGTTTCTCGACCTCGTTCTGGCGGATCCAGTGCCAGCCCAGGACGAGCAGCGCCGTCGTCGCGGCGTTGATGACCGCGATAGCGTGGGTCAGCCAGTTCACCTGCGTCTCGGTGAGTTCCGGATAGAACGGGAGGTCGAGCGCGAACGTGCCGATCACCAGTGCGTATCCGACGAGCGTCAGCGCGACCGTCACGCCGAGGAGGTTCTCGCGAATTCGTCGCCTCGCGTCAGCAGTAGCCATCGCTCGAGCGTTAGGACAGCACCCGTATCTGTGTTGCTCTTCGTCCGTGACTCACTCGAGGTCGAACGAGACGTCTCCGTCACTGTCGCCGTCGAACTCGACGTCGATCCGATACGACGGCGACTCCTCGTCGGTCCCGTCGGCTCCATTCGCCTCGTCGGCCGACCGTGCGCGGCGTTCGCTCGCCTCGTCCGGGTCGGCGACCGCGAACGGGACGTACTCGAGTGCGTCCCGGATACGCGGTTTGATCTCGAAGAGGTACCGCTCGGTCTCGTCGGACCCACGCCCGTCTTCGCTCGTGGCGTGTTGGGTGTAGACGACCCGGTCGATGGCCGTTCCGTCCGGAACCTCACCGGCGACGACGACGCCGTTCACCGCCCGTCCGGGCTCGAGTTCGACGTCGGTCACACACCACGGTGACGGTAGCGAGTCTGCGTGTGGCCGCAGAATGTTCGCCCCTTCGTAGAGAAAGCCGTCGTCGCCGATGAAACTCGTGTTCGAGCGACCCGACCACTCGAGAGTTCGGTCGGATACGTTCTCGACTTCGAAGAACGCAACGGCTCGCTGTAGCGACGGGCTGAGCCGACCCGAGACGATCGACCGGAGCTGTAAGTCCGGGACCAGTCCGACCAACGTCACGCTCAGTAACTCGCCCTCGTTTCGCAGCCCGGCTCCGGTTCCACCCGGTCGGTCTCGCGGCCGTGGTGACGGCTCGAACGTCGGGTCGGTACCCGCACCGAGCTGGCCGCTCGGCACCGCCCCGCCGTCCGTCTCGCCCTCCTCCGGCGCACGCTCGCCGGTGATCGCCTCGTAGGCGCGCTTGAGTCGGAGGAACTCGAGGCGGGAGCCACCCTGGTCGGGGTGACACTCCTTCAACAACGCCCGATAGGCCAGTCGAACGTCGGCCCGGTCCGCCTCCGGCGTGACACCGAGGACGTCGTAGTGGCGTTCCATCGTAGCGTAGTTCTGCCTTGGTAGAAAAGAGTCTTTCCGTGTGCGACATGTGTGCACACGAGAGTGTCAGGTCACTCGAGAGTGACGTTGCCGTCGCCGGTCACCATGACGGTGTACCCGCAGAACTGGAACGTAATACGTCCGTTGCCGCGTGGAATGCCGTTGTGGCGGGGGGCGAAGAGGTCGTCGAGCGCCGACGGATCGACGACGTCGTGGAGTGACTCGTAGGTGGGTGGACAGAGATCAGTCGGTGCCACGCCCTCGGCGTCGGCGACCGCTTCGATGACCGCCTGACTGGGTGTCCTATGGTGCCACGAATCGACCCGGTCGCCCCCCTCTTCCATACGAATCGACTTTATGGACGTCAGGCATAAGCCTATCCTTCTATCGCCGACAGATACTACCGCAGACGGAAAGGGGGGCTTCGATTACGAAGTGTTATTTATGCCATCCGGAAACCGCCTTCAGGCGTCCGTTCGGACGGCGGAAGGGGCCGAGCCGTCGAAGACGGCCGTTAGGCGATGTGAATCGCTGGCTTTCCGGGTCTCGCCCGCGCGGTGAGGTCCTCGTCGTCGGTCCCCCGCCGGACGATCACGGACGCGCCGAACTCGTCTTCGAGGAGCCAACTCGCCTGCGTCAGAATCTCGAGTTCGCGCTCGCGCTCGAGCGTCGGGTCGAGTTCCGCCCGTCGCCCCGCGAGTTCGGCCGCGTGGCGCTCGGCGTCGTCGTGCTGGGCGACCAACGCGTCGTCGAGGATCGCCTCGACGACCTCCGCCATCGGGACCCGTCCGTCGCCATCACCGTCGGCGCACTCGAGAGCGATCCGGTGGGCCCGGTACTTCCACTCGGGGGCGACCACCACGTCGATCGTGGTGGGGTTCTCGATGTCGACGACGCTCGTGATGTCGCGCACGTCGTCGACGGTGCGCTCGACGAGGCGGCGCTCGAGTCGCGGGTAGTCGATCTGGCTGTCCGATTCGGGCCACGGGGCGGTGACGACCAGGCCGTCACCGCGGAGTTTGTTCCAGCACTCCTCGCCGAGGTGGGGTGCCATCGGCGCGATGAGTGCGGTGAGCGTGCGCAGGCCGCGCCGGTGGACCGCTTCGTGTGGGGTCTCGTAGCCGGCGTAGCGGCGCAACAGTCGGGCGAGGCGACGGATCTCCGAGAGCGCGCGGTGGAACCGAAAGCGCTCGTATTCGACGGTGACGGCGGCGATGGTGCGATCGATCTCACGCTCGACGTAGGCGTCCTGCGGGGCGCGGTCGCTCCGCCCCGTCGGTCCCTCGACGGCGTCGACGACCATCGAGAAGAGCGTCTGCTGGAAGTCGTAGGTCGAGCCAACGCGGTTGGTCGTCCACTCGAAGTCCTGTTCGGGGTGGGCGGCCGAGAGCAAGAACAGCCGCGTCGTCTCGGAGCCGTACTCGTGGGGTGAGACGACGTTGCCCGTCGACTTCGACATCTTCTCACCACCGTGGAGGACCGTCCCCTGGTTGACGAGGCGTTCGACCGGTTCCCGGTGCTCGAGTAAGCCGAGGTCTGCGAGTGCCTTGGTGAAAAAGCGCAGGTAGAGCAGGTGCAAGGTCGCGTGTTCGTCCCCGCCGACGTAGACGTCGATGGGGAGCCAGGCGTTCGCACGCTCGGTGTCGAACGGCGCGTCCTCGAGGTCGGGCGAGAGGAATCGCAGGAAGTACCACGAGGAGTCGACGAAGGTGTCCATCGTGTCCGTCTCGCGCGTTGCGGGACCGCCACAGTCGGGACAGGTCGTCTCGAGGAACTTCTCGCTCTCTGCAAGGGGGTTGCCGGTCGTCTGGACGAACGGCGGCAGTTCGACGGGGAGTTCCTCTTCGGGGACGAGGACGTGCCCACAGTCGTCGCAGTGGACGATCGGAATCGGCGTCCCCCAGTAGCGCTGTCTCGAGATCAGCCAGTCACGCAGCCGGTAGGTGACCGCCTCGTCGATGGCGTCGACCTCCTCGAGCAGTCGCTCGCGCGCGACCGGACTCTCGAGTCCGTCGAACTCGCCGCTTCGCGTCAGCGTTCCCTCCCCGGTGAACGCGCCCTCACTCGGTGCGCCGTCGGTATCGATCACCGAGACGGCCGGCAGGTCGTGCTCGCTGGCGAAGGCGTGGTCGCGTTCGTTGTGTGCGGGAACACCCATCACCGCACCCGTCCCGACGTCCTCGAGGACGTACGGGGCGACGTAGACCGGCAGTTCCTCGCCGGTGAGCGGGTGGATCGCTCGCGCGTCCGTCAGTCGGCCACTGTAGCCGACCTCGGCGGCGCTGCGGCCGTAGACGTCCTCGACGTACGTGGCGAGGTCGCCGTCGCTCGAGAGCTTCGAGACGAGGTCGTGGCCCGGCGAGAGCGCGACGTAGGTCGCACCGTAGACCGTCTCCGGGCGGGTGGTGAACACCTCCACGGGCGTGGCGTCCCCGTCGGCGGTGACCACCTCGAAGCGCACGTGTGCGCCCTCCTGGCGACCGATCCAGTTGCGTTGGATCTCCGTGACGCCGTCGGGCCAGCCCTCGAGGTCGTCGAGACCGTCGACGAGTTCGTCGGCGTAGTCGGTGATCGTGAAGAACCACTGGTCGAGTTCGCGACGCGACACCGGCGTCTCACAGCGCCAGCAGCGTCGGTGTCCGTCTCCTGTCTCGACCTGGGCCTCCGCCAGCACCGTCTCACAGTCCGGACACCAGTTGACCATCGCCGCTTCGTACTCGACGAGTCCGGCCTCGTAAAAGCGCCGGAAGAGCCACTGGTTCCACCGGTAGTACGACGGCTCACACGTCGTGATCTCGCGCGACCAGTCGTAGCCAAAGCCCATCGTCTCGAGTTCGTCGCGCATCCGCGAGATACACGCCTTCGTCCACGACTGGGGGTCGGTATAGCGTTCGTACGCCGCGTTTTCGGCCGGTAAGCCGAAGGCGTCCCACCCCATCGGGTGGAGCACGTCGTCGCCGCTCATCCTGCGGTAACGGGCGTAGGCGTCGGTGATCGCGTAGTTTCGGATGTGACCCATGTGGAGCGTCCCCGACGTGTACGGGAACATGCCGAGGACGTACGTCGGGTCCTCGACGTCGGACTCGAGGGTGAAGACGTTCTCGTTGCGCCACATGTACTGCCAGAACTCCTGCGCCTCTGCGTGATCGTAGTTCCTCGTCATTGCCGGAATAGCCGTTGTCTCTCACTGGGCCGTGTGAGTATATCACTGTTCGGCCAGTCGGCGACCGGATCGCACCCCACCCGCCGGTGGCGGTGCGTTCAGTCCGAACTGATCTGCGGTGGCCGCTCCTCGTCGGTCTCTCCATCGAGGTCGGCGTCCGTCTCGAACTGATCGAGCGAGAACTGCAGCGAGTGGGCCTCACCCGCGAGGTCGTTCGCGCTGTGGCTGACCTCGTGGAGCGAACTCGTCTGTTCTTCGGCCGCCGCGGCGACCGTCTCGGCTTCCTCGCTCACCTTGTCGCTGATCGTCGAGGCGTCGACGACCATCTCCGTGACCTCCTGGGTCGAACTCGCCTGCTGCTGGGTCAGACTCGCGATCTCGCGGACGCCCTCGTGGGTCGTATCCGCGTGCTCGGCGATCTCCTCGAGTGCCGTGCTGGCCTCGTCGATCGTCTTCGCGCTGGCGTCGATCTCTGCACGCGTCTGTTCGACTTCCGTCGCGGTCCGTCCCATCTGCTCCTGGATCGAGCCGACGACGGTCTCGATCTTCTGTGCGGAGTCTTTCGCGTCGCTCGCGAGCGACTTGACCTCGCCTGCGACGGCGCTGAAGCCGTCGGACTCACTCGAGGTGCGCGTCGCTTCGATGTTCGCGTTCAGTGCGAGGACGTTCGTCTGGGTGGCGACCTCGGAGATGAACTCCGCCATCGCCTCGATGCGGTCCATCTCGGCCTGGAGCTTCTCGATCTCGTCGATGGTCTCCTGAGACTCCGCGTCGATGCGGGCAATGGCTTCTTTCACCTCGCGGGCGGCAACGCGACCGTCGCTGCCGGTGTCTGCGGTCTGCTCTGCGGCCTCGGTGACGGTCTGTGAGAGCGAGGCGATGTCGTCGGTCATCGCGGCAATCGAGCCCATCTCGGCTTCGACCTGCTGGAACGTCGCGTGCTGGTGGTCGGTGTGCGAGGAGATCTCCTGGACGGACTTCGTCACCTGCTCGCTCGCTGCCTCGACCTCTTCGACGCTCGCGGTCATCTGCTCGCTGTGGGCGGCAACGTCGGTCGCGAAGTGTTTCAGCTCCTCGACAGTGCCCTCGATACCGGACATCATCTCGTTGTACTCGGTGACGACCTGGCTCATCGCCTCGTTGTCGCCCTCGACCGACATCCGCTCGGTGAGGTCGCCGTCGGCGGCGTCGGCCATCACGACGCTCGCCTCTTCCTCGAGCTGTTTCGCGAGTTCGGCGAGTTCGCGTTCGCGGTGGATCGCCTGCTCGCGTGCGGCCTCCGCTTCGGTGATCGTCTCGCGCAGGGAGACGCGCATGCTCTCGAAGGCCGCGTAGAGGGTGCCGATCTCGTCCCGGCGCGTCGTTGAGAGTTCGGTCTCTAAGTTACCCTGCTCGAGTTCCTGCGCTCTCGACGAGAGGTGGTTGAGCGAACCGGCGGTGTCGCGGCCGATGACGACGCCGATCGCGCCGAGCCCGAGCACGGAGACGAGGACGAGCGCGATCACCGAGTTCTCGATCGTCCCCTGGAGCGAGTAGGCGGCCTCTGTTGGGATGTGGGTCATAACGACCCAGTCGGTCCCCTCGATGCGGGTAAAGCCCATCGCCATCTCCTCGCCGTGGCCGTGCATCTCCATCTCTTCGTAGCCGGTGACGCCGTCGAGCGCGGCGAGTACCGGCGGGGACTGTGCTTCGAACTCGTCCTGACCCATGTTCTGGTCACCGATGCTGTGCGTGTGGTGGCTCATCACGACGGTCCCCTCGGAGTTGGCGACGAACGTGTGTGAGCCCTCGTCGTCGGAGGGACGCATCAGCAAGCTCGAGTAGTCGATCAGGTCGACGACGAACATCACTGCGTGGCCGGAATCACCGTCGACGGGGCTGACGAACGCGATGGACTGCTCTCCGGTCACCGGATCCTCGAACGGCGTGGTGAACTGGGTGTGTGATGTGTTGTCGAACTCGAGTCCCTGCTCGGCCCACCGGACGTCGTACTCCGAGAACGCGACGCCCGTTGCGCTCGTATTGCTGCTCTCGAGGATTTCGTACGATCCAGTCTCGATGTAGTGGACCGCGGTAACACTCTCGTGGGAGTTCCCATCGGCGTTCGAGAGCGCGCCCCGTATCTCGTGGTTCGCTCCGTCGGTCAACGCAGCGGTCTCAGAGAGCGACTGCGTCTGGTAGGTCATCCGGTCGACCCACTCGGTCAACGTCTCCGCCTGCAACAGCGTCGACTGGTTGATCTGTTGTTGTGTGTCCTCCTCGAGTGCGGAACTCGTCTGAGTATAAATCGCCAATCCGATAGCTGAAATACAAAGAACGACTACGAACAACAATATTATCAGTTTTCTTGAATAGCTGGTACTAATCACGTCCGGGACGAACCGATCGATATTCGCCATGCCAGAGGAAGAGTGGCCGAGATATTAAAAGATACTGAACCGACGAAATATAATGAATGTTCACGAACCGTGACTTCCCTGTTCACAATACAGCTATCGCTATTGATACTATAGAGTTCCGACATCAATCGCCAAACCTCCAATCCGTCCACCGCTTCTCCCCGCTTCGATCGTCACGCCACCGGGAAACTTATGGTCGCTACCACGTTAGCCCAACGATGACTATGAGTGATGACAACGACACGATCGCGTTCTCGCCCGCACTCGAAGAGAGCCACATCTATCCCCTCGTTCGTATCGCCCTGATCGCCGTCGGCGGCCTCGTCCTGCTCGGCCTCGTCTCGCTGTTACCGGGGCTCGAGGTGCTGTTCGGCGGCTTCGAAATCTCGGTCAGTGCTGTCTTACTCGCCCTCGGGACCTACCTCGTCGCCGGTGGTCTCCTCGCCGTCGCGGGCCGCGTCGAAGCGCTCGTCGCCGACAGTCTCGAGGGTCCGCAACGCGTCGTCGAGGACACCGGTGCCATCGCGAAGTACCTCTTCGTCTTCGTCGCGCTACTGGTCGCCTACCAGGGCTTCGCCCCCGCGCTCGTCCCGATGGTCGAGAACGTCGCCGCCGCCTGGGTCTACCACCTCGTGTTCCTGCTGGTGACGCTGGTGCCCGTGGCCCTCATCGCCCGCCGCCTCCACCGGAGCCTGGATCCCGTCACGGACCTGATCACGCGCGGTCTCCTCGACAGCCGAACGCGCCGTACCGGCGAGGAGACGGAGATCCCGGTCGAGAGCGAGTAATTCACTCTCCTCATCCCGTCCGTCCGACTCGAGCAACAGCCGTCCCCTCGACGTGAACGACTCGCGAGCCTGACTGTCAGTCCGCGGTCGACGCTCCGTCTGACCTTTATATCCGCCGCCCTCGAACTCACTGAACGATGTCAATCGACGAACTCGAGGGCTACGGACTGGTCCGGATGGACGACGCCCAGATTCGGTCGTTCCTCGCGAGCCAGCGGACCGGCGTACTCGGCTTTCCGACCGCGGACGCACCGTACCTGCTCCCACTGTCGTACGGGTTCGACGGGGACTCGTGCCTCTACTTCACCTTCCTCACGGGGTCGGCGAGTCGGAAAGCGACGCTGAGCGAGCAGGCCGACGTCGCGAGCGTCCTCGTCTACACAGCCGACACCAGGTTCAACTGGGAGAGCGTGCTCCTGGAAGGGACGCTCGAGCAGGTCCCCGAATCCGAGTGGGCGGCCATCGGGGACGCCCTCGACGGCGCCTGGCGGCCGGACCTGTTCGAGACGGCAGCCCGCTCGAGCGCGGTGTCCATCTACGAATTTCAGATCCAGGACCAGTCGGGGGTCAAACACACCGGTCTCCCGCCGGAACTCGAGCGGTAAGTGGGCGAGCCACCCTGTGATCTCAACGGAGCACTCCCACCCCGGAATACCCGTGCAGGGCGGTGGATGAACCACAACGTGTAGACATAGACCCGGGCGGATTCGAACCGCGCAGACTCGAATCCTCTCGTCTGCTGGGCTAGAACCGCCGAGGATATTTCGCGCTCACGGAGTTGTTCGCGCGAAAATAGACCCGGGCGGATTCGAACCACGGTCGTTCCGCTTCGCTCCACTCTCTGATTCGAATCCGCGAGGACAGTCGCCGCTCGCGGAATTGCTCGCGGCAGAAGTAGTCCCGGGCGGATTCGAACCGCCGTCGTCAGCTCCAAAGGCTAACATGATTGGCCACTACACCACGGGACTGCAGCGGCCTGACGTTACCGGTGTAGCGGCTTATGGGTTGTTATTTTTCCCGGCGGGTACGCCGCCCGTACCGACTCACTCGAGCGTGAGTGACCCACGTCTCACACAGTCACGTCTCTCGACGAAACGGGCTGGCGAGCGCTCGGGCGGGCGGTATGGACACGCTAACTAAATCAGGTGGTGTTCGAGGTTCGAGCAGACGAATGACGTTGAGTGCTCGAGTCCAGCGCCTGTTCGGGGACCGGTCGGGGGAGGAACTCTACGAGTGTCGTGCGTGCGGCCAACGGTTCGAACGCGACCGACAGCAGTGTACCACGTGTGGCTCGTATCTAATCGAACGGACGACCTACGACGACCTCCTGGAGTCGACGTAGTCCGCGCCGTTAGTCTCCGTGCTGGCTCGCTTCGACCTCGAGGTACTCACAACAGTCCGTTTCCGGGTCGAAACAGTCCGGGCACTCGCTGCGCCGGTCGATAATGGTGTCGAGACGGTCGGCGACCGTGTCGTCGATGACGCTCTCGAGCGTGCGCGCCTCCTCGCGGAAGGCGTCGACTTCGAGGACGTTCGCGAGGAAGCGTTCGATGATGCAGTAGGTCTGGAGAGCATCGTGGGCGCGCTCGAGACCGTCGTCGGTCAGGCGTGCGCCCTTGTACTTCTCGTGTTCGACGAGACCGCGTGACTCGAGTTTCCCGATCATCTCGTTGACGCTGGCGGGGCTGACCCCGAGCATCTCCGCGAGTTGGCCGGTCGAGGCGGGACCGTCCTCGAGTCGCTGGGCGAGGTAGACCGCTTTCAGGTACTGGTCGGCCGTATTCATGCTCGTCGCTCCATGATGTGGGTGACGTCTTCGACGCCCTCGCGTTCCTCCTCGCGGATCTCTCTGAGCGTCTCGAGGACGCGCTCGCGGTCGACGGCGAACTCGGTGTCCGAGGCTTCGATGGCTCCGATGAGGTCGTCGTAGAACTTGTAGGCGGTCTCTTCGTTACACAGCTGATCGTAGAGGACGCCGTCGGTGTCCTCCGGCGGGCCGTAGCGGGCGTCGACTAAGGCGTTGATCTCCTCGTAGGGAACCGTCTCGGCGTCGAGGTCGTCGATGAGTTCCTCGAGTCGCTCGCGGTGTGTTGCCGACTCTGCCGTCGCTTCTGTCAGTAGCGCCCGCACCTCGTCGTCGAGGTCGTCCCGTTCGTCCTCGGGGAGTGACTCGAGGTGGTGGGCGGCGCGTGACTCGACGACCTCTTCCAGGATGACGCCAATCTGCAGGAGGCGTGTGAGTTGGTGGTCGCTCGAGACACGCTGTCCCAGACTCATATCCACCTGTCGGGGACCGGATCACTTAACGGTCCCCCTCCGAGTCGGCGGGTCAGGACGTTCTCTCCGCGACTGGCGTCCGGGTCGAAGCTACCGTCGAAACCGCCACACGCGCGACCCTGCTCCGCCTTCGACTGACTCGACCTGCTTGAGCGCCACCTTGACACAGCGCCACCAGCTATCGACCGTCTCGTATCCGGCGGAGTACTCCTCGTAGAGCGCCTCGACGAAGTCTGCCCGTCGGGCCTGCTCGGCATCGCGGAGGAACGCGACCGCCCGCCCGGCGAGTTCGCGTCGGCGTTCGACGAGGTCGGCCGACCGCCCCGGCACCGAGAGCGTCTCGAGGTCGACGACGTCTTCGCCCGGCCGCACGTCCGATCCTGCGAGATCGCTCGAGGAGGTGTAGGACAGTCCGGTCTGTACGTTACGGCCGAGCGTCGTCCGGGTCTTCGCGACCGCTCGCCGTGAGAGTTCGTCGAGGCGGTTCGTCTCGACGCTACCGAGTGATCCGGCGTCCGCGGCGACCCGGTCCTCACGGATGCGCTCGACGCGCTCGGGCGTCAGGTTCATCGAGTCGATTACGTCGTGAGCGCGCTCGAGCGCCCGCAACGAACGCGTCGAGACTGCACCGTCGGCGTCCGCTTCGGGATGGGTGTTCTCGGACGGTTCCGAACGGTACTCGAGCGTCCCGTCGTCTCCGTCCGTGTCCGGGTCACCCGCTGGTGTCGTCGAATCCGCGACCACGGTTCGCCGTGGCGACCCCCGGACGCGGACCGTCGGATCGCTCTTCGCGCGTCGCCAGCCTCGACTCTCACACGCGTCAGTCTCCTCGAGCGGTGACTCGCGGTCCTCCGCCCCCTCGTCGGTCGCCGCTTCCCGGCGCTCGAGGTGGACGAGGCGCTCGCGGTAGGTCTCGAGGAGCGTGCGCTCGTCGTCACCGGGGACCTCGACCGTCGCCCGGTGCTCGAGCAGCCAGCGGACGTACGCGCCGCGGCTCTCGAACCCGAGGAGTTCGCGTTCGACCTCGAGGGCTTCGACCGTTTCCGACGGTAATTCGAGGGGGAGTACCCGCATCGGTACGCGAATACCAGCCCGTCGTACAAAAAGTATCGTCAGACGGTGGTGACGTGACACCTCGCGCCACGCGGGCCGCTGACACGGCATCTCGCGCCACACCGTCCGGTGGGTCGGTTTCTTCTGGGGAGACGCCGCCGGGTTCGAGGGGTACGCCTTTGACCATCCCGACAGAATACGGACGTATGGGTGACCGGTCCACCGACGGTGAGACGGCGTCGACGGAGCCGACGAACGTCGAGGGTGACCGTCCGATCATCGAGGAGACGACGGCGACCGAAGCGGCGACCGTCCACGAAGAAGGAACGGAACTCGAGCGGACGATCGGGCTCGTCGGCGGGCTGTCGATCGGCGTCGGGACCATGATCGGCGCCGGAATCTTCGTCTTTCCGGGGCTGGCCGCCGGGGAGGCTGGACCCGCCGCGATGGGGTCGTTCGCGATCGGCGCGGTCATCGCGTTGCTCGTCGCCCTCCCCGCCTCGGAACTCGCGACGGCGATGCCCAGAAGCGGCGGGGGGTACTACTTCATCTCGCGCGGACTCGGCACCGTCTACGGCACGATCGTCGGACTCGGACTCTGGCTCGGGCTGGTGTTCGCCTCGGCGTTCTACCTCGTCGGCTTCGGCCACTACGCGGCCGCCGTCCTCCTCGAGGTCGGCATCTCGGTGCCGTTCAATCCCGCGGCCCCGCTCGGCGTCCTCTTCGGTGTGGGGTTGGCCGTCCTGAGTGTCACCGGCACCGAGCGAACGGCCGCCATCCAGAACGTCGTCGTCGCCCTCTTGCTCGGCATTCTGACGCTGTTTCTGGTCTACGGCGGCCTCGACTCGGTCGGCGTGTTCGGCACCGAATCGACCCCGGAGCGGTTCGCCCCCTTCGGCTGGCTGCCGGTCCTCCAGACGGCGGCGCTCGTGTTCACCTCCTACCTCGGGTTCGCCCAGGTGGCGACCGTCGCTGGCGAGATCAAGCAGCCGAGCCGTAACCTGCCGCTGGCGATGGTCGGCTCGGTCGTCCTCGTCGGTGCCTTCTACGTCGCGACCATCTTCGTCGCGACCAGCGCGTTCCCCAGCGCGGAACTCGGCACCTTCGGCGAGACGGCGATCGTCGAGGTCGCACGCGCCTACGCCGGGCCGCTCGGTGCCGTCGCCATCTTGCTGGCTGGCCTGCTCGCGACGATCTCGAGTGCGAACGCCTCGATCCTGAGCTCCTCGCGGGCGGTCTACGCCCTGAGCAAGGACGCCCTGTTGCCTCGAGAGGCGAGCGCAGTGAATCTCCGGTGGGGGACGCCACACGTCGCGCTCGGACTCGCCGGGGTGCCGATCGTCGTCCTCACCGCGACCGACGCAGTCGTATTGCTCGCCGAGGTGGCCTCGTTTCTCCACCTCGTGATGTACGGTCTCATCTGCGTCGCCCTCATCGCGCTGCGACGAAACCCGCCCGACTGGTACGACCCGGACTTCAGGACCCCGGCCTATCCGGCCCTGCCGGCGGCGGGTGCGCTCGCGAGCTTCGGTCTGATCGCGTTCATGGACCTCGCGTCGATCGTCGTCGGCGTCGGGGTCATTGCCGTTACCTTCGCGTGGTACCTCTACTATACGGACGACGTCGAACTCAAAGGAAAACTCTAACAATGAGCGACCAACCCACCGACACCGACCAGTCCAACGACGCCCGCGAGGACCAGTCGACGGGCCACGAGACCGCCACCGACACCGACACCGACACGAGCGGGCCGGGACCGATCCTGGTTCCCGTTCGCGTCCTCGAGGGCCAGTCGGTCGAACCGGGCGTCGCGACGTTGCTATCACGGGCGCGCGTCCTCTTACTCGGGTACCACGAGGTGCCCGACCAGACGCCACCGGGCCAGGCCCGTTTCCAGTTCGAAGACCGGGCGACAGAACGGCTCGCAGACGTCGCGGGCGAACTCGAGGTGGCAGGAGCGACCGTCGAAACCCGCCTGGTGTTTACCCACAACCGCGAGCAGTCCCTGAACCGCGTCGCCGAGGAGACGGGGTGCGTCGGGACGGTGATCCCCAACCCGGCGATGCGTCTCGAGGACGTGCTCGTCCCGCTCCGGAGTGAACGGTCGCTCGAGCGGGTCGCCGGTCTCACCGGGGACCTGCTGGCCGGTCTCGACGTCGGGGTGACGCTCTATCGCCTCGAGCGCGAGGACGAGGAGACGAGCGGCCGCGTCCTCGAGCGCGCTCGGGAACTCCTCGAGGCCCGTGGCGTCGATCCCGACCTTATCGAGACGCGCGTCGATACCTCCCTCACACCGGTGCGGACGATCGTCAACACCGCGTCGGAGTACGACGCGGTCGTCATGGGCGAGTCTGACCCGAGCGTCACGACGTTCGTCTTTGGCGAGACCGCAGCGGAGGTCGCCGAGCGGTTTCACGGACCGGTACTGGTCGTTCGTCGCCAGTCGCACGACGAGCGTCCGGACGAACCGACGTACGCGGTCGATCGGGAGACTCTCTCGGAGACGGACGGTCTCGGCTCGTGAGCGGTGCACCCACTATCCGCTCTCCTGACGTATCGCGCGGGACCAGTCGATAGTCGGTGCCTGGACCAGCGGAGTCGTCCCGCAGGCAGGTACGAGAGCGGACAGTTGGCAGAAAAACAGCTCCGGAGTGGGGGTGCTCTCGCGGCTAGTGGAGACGAGCCCGGACTAGCTCCTCGAGGTCCTCGCGGAACTCTTCGACGGCGATCTCTTCCATGACGGGCACGAAGAAGCCCTCCACGAGCATGTTTCGCGCGAGTCGTGGTGAGACGCCGCGCGAGGTCATGTAGAGCAGGTCCTCCTCGTCGATCTGCCCGACGGTCGCCGAGTGACTCGCTTCCGTGTCGTGGTTGTTGATGATGAGCTTCGGGGAGGCGTCGGCCTCGGATTCGTCGCTCAGCATCAGGGTGTTCTCGCGCTGGTAGGAACTCGTATCCCAGGCGTCGCGGCCGACGTCCTGGACACCCTCGTAGACCGAGCGCGCGACGTCGTCGGTGACACCGCGGGTGACGAGGTCGGCGGTGGTGTGTTCGGCGCGGTGCCAGACTTTGACGTCGAGGTCGAAGTGCTGGTCGTTGTGACCGAAGAAGGCCCCGACGATCTGTGTCTCAGAGCCGTCACCGGTGAGTTCGGTCGAGGTCTCGGTCTTCGTCAGCTGCGAGCCGATGTTGCCCTCGATCCAGTTGACCGTCGCGTAGGTGCCCGCGTCGGCGCGCTTACACGTGAAGTTGTACGAGTCCTCAGAGAGGTTCTGCAGCGAGCCGTACTGGACGTTCGAGTTCTCACCAGCGACGATCTCGACGATGCCGCTGTAGTAGCGTTCACCGTCGACATCCGTCTCGCTGTCTCGCGGCTCCGCCGCTCGACTTTCCGCGGAACTGTGTTCCGCGTTTCCCGTCGACTGGCGCTCTAAGATCGTCACCGACGACGACTCCTCGGTGACGACGAGCGTGTAGTTGAACAGCGACTGGGAGTTCATCTCCGTCCGGATCGTCACGTCTTCGGCGTCGACACCCTCGGGGACGTAGACGACCGTTCCCGTCGAGAACAGCGCCGTCGAGAGCGCCGTCAGGTAGTTCTCCTGTGTCGGGACGATCGAGCCGAAGTGCTCACGGACGAGTTCCTCGTGGCTCTCGAGTGCCGCCGTCCAGGAGAGCACCTCGACGTCGTCGGGACCGACCTGGTCTTTCTCCTCGGCCCAGTTCAGCGGGTCGACGAACGACTCGAAGTCGAGTTCGTGGAGGCTGGTCCAGTCCCGACCCGGCGTCCGGATCACGTCCGGCATGTCGAGATCGTCGAGCGCCTCGAGCGCCTCGAGACGGGTCTCGAGCAGCCACTCGGGTTCGCCGAGGTCGTCGCTGATCTGTCGGACCTGTTCGTCGGTTAGGTTTGCGTGTACCTGCGTACTCATGTATGTTCTCGGGGGTTACCCGAGGCTTCCCTCCATCTCGAGTTCGATCAGCCGGTTGAGTTCGACTGCGTACTCGATCGGCAGTTCTTCGGTGATCGGTTCGATGAAGCCGGCGACGATCATCTTCTTGGCGTCGTCGTCGTCGAGACCGCGGCTCTGGAGGTAGAAGATGTCTTCGTCGCCGATCTTACCCACGGTTGCCTCGTGGGCGACGTCGACTTTCGACTCTTCGATCTCCATGTAGGGCATGGTGTCCGAGGTCGACTCGTTGTCGAACATCAGCGCGTCGCACTCGACCGCAGTGGAGGAGTTCTCGGCACCGTCAGCGATGTGGACGAGTCCGCGGTAGTTGGTGCGGCCGCCGTCTTTCGCGATCGACTTCGACTCGATGGTCGACTTCGTCTCGGGTGCGTTGTGGTAGACTTTCGCCCCGGTGTCGATGTCCTGGCCTTCGCCCGCGAAGGCGATAGTGATGTGGGTGTCGGTCGCCCCGCGACCCTTGAGGATCGTACACGGGTAGAGCATGGTGGCTTTCGAGCCCATGCTGCCAGACACCCACTCCATCGTGCCGTTCGCGTCGACGATGGCGCGCTTGGTGTTGAGGTTGTAGGTGTTTTTCGACCAGTTCTGCACCGTCGAGTACTGGACGTGGGCGTCCTCTTTGACGAAGACCTCGACACAGCCGCTGTGGAGGTTGTGCTTGCCGTACTTCGGCGCGGAACAGCCCTCGATGTAGTGGACCTCGGAGCCGCGCTCGGCGATGATGAGCGTGTGCTCGAACTGGCCCATCCCCTCGGAGTTCATCCGGAAGTACGCCTGGACGGGCATCTCGACGGTGACGTCCTCGGGGACGTAGACGAAACTCCCACCGGACCAGACCGCCCCGTGGAGTGCGGCGAACTTGTTGTCGCTCGGGGGGACACAGGTCGTCATGAAGTACTCCTGGATCAGGTCGGGGTGTTCTTTGACCGCCTGATCGACGTTCATGAAGACGACGCCCTTCTCCTCCCACTGTTCTTGCATGTTCTGGTAGACGATCTCGGACTCGTACTGCGCGCCGACGCCCGAGAGCGCCTTCCGCTCGGCCTCCGGAATGCCGAGTTTCTCGAAGGTGTCTTTGATGTCGTCCGGCAGTTCGTCCCAGTCGTCGACGCCTTCGCGCTTGTCGACGTCCGGGCGGATGTAGGGGACGATCTCTTCGACGTCGAGTTCGGAGAGGTCCGGTTGGCCCGGCCAGTCGACCGGCATCGGCATCGCGTGATACTGCTTGAGCGCACGGAGGCGGCGCTCGAGCATCCACTCGGGTTCGTCCTTGTCCTCGGAGATCATACGGATGACCTCCTCGGTCAGACCTTTCTCCGACTTGACCGCCGCACGCTGTTCTTTGTGGAAGTCGAAGCGGGCTTCGGTGTCGGTCTCTTTGAGGTGATCTTGTTCGGAACTCATGAGTTTGTATGTGGTTATGTTTACGGCTGTAGCGTTATTACCGTTCTCCTAGCTAGATCCGGTTACGCGGTCTCGTAGACCTCTTCGCGGACCCAGTCGTAGCCCTTGTCCTCGAGTTCCGCGGCGAGGCTCGCGTCGCCGCTCTTGACGATCTGTCCGTCGAGCATGATGTGGACGTGGTCGGGTTCGACGTAGTCGAGGATGCGCTGGTAGTGGGTGATCTGGAGGATGCCAGTGCCCTGGGTGTCACGCAGCGTGTTGATGCCGGTCGAGACGTCCTGTAATCGGTCGATGTCGAGTCCGGAATCGATCTCGTCGAGGACGGCGATCGATGGCTCGAGGATCGCCGCCTGGAGCACCTCGTTCTGTTTCTTCTCCCCGCCGGAGAAGCCCGCGTTGAGGTAGCGGTGGGCGAACTTCTCGTCCATGTCGAGCGCCTCCATCTTCTCGGTGAGCAGCTGCTGGAACTCGGCGATACCGACCTCGCCCTCGTCGACGGGACCTTCCATCGGCGACGGTGTGGCGGTCTCTTCGTCCTCGTCGGCGTCTGCATCGTCGTCCTCGTCCTCGCCGAGCAGTTCCTCTCGCTCGTCGATCTTGGCGTTGAGCGCCGTCCGCAGGAAGTTCGTCATCGTCACCCCGTCGATCTCGGCAGGGTACTGGAACGCGAGGAAGATGCCGAGCGCGGCGCGCTCGTTCGGCTCCAGGTCGAGGACGTTCCAGGTGCGTTTGTCCTCGGGGATCTCGAGTTCGTCGCCGAACTCGTCTGCCTCGAGGTGGAGTAAGACCTCGCCCTCGGTGACCTCGTAGGCGGGGTGGCCGGCGACGATCTTCGCCGTCGTCGACTTCCCGCTGCCGTTCGGTCCCATCAGCGCGTGGATCTCGCCCGACTCGACTGTCAGGTCGACACCGCGCAGGATCTCCTCACCACCGTCCTCTGCCACTCTGGCGTGTAGATTCTTGAGTTGTAGACGTGCCATTGGTACGGATACCTCTCTCGTCTACGACGAGGGTCGTCCCCCTGATAACGGTTTCGTATCTGACTGGATACGGTGTTGTTTACGAAAAATATTTTTTCTATTCATCAACGATTCTCACCGACACCGTGGCTCGGCTCACACTCTCCGGCTCACGTCACATCCGGCACAGTGCCGTCGGTCCACGGCCGATGCAGCGGCTCGAGAGCCACCTCACATGAAACTGTCGAGACCGGTCTGTTCCTGGCCGGATTTGATCTCCTCCCAGGAGATGCCGAGTGCCTCGAGAATCCGCGAGATCGGTCCCTGGAGGGTCTTCTCGAGCATGACCTCGTAGTCGATCGCGAACGCCTCGGGGATCTGGTCTTCGTACTCGAAGCAGATGACGTCCGGGTCGCGCTTGAACGCGCCGTAGACGGGATCTCGGCGGGCGTCGAGACCCTGCTCGTCCTCGAGTTCGACGAAGAATCCGGGGTCGACCCGCTCGAGGTAGAGGCGTTTCGGCTTGCTCCCGCGGTCGAAGTTCGTCCCGAGGAAGCGGTTAGCGTACTTCGCCCCGCGCACGTGGGCGGTGTCGGTGTCGTAGTTGTCGAGGCGTTTGCCGATGCCGCCGGGGATGGCGATCTCCTCGAGACTCACCGCGCCGTTCTGGAAGTTCTCGATGACCTCGCCGAGGTAGGTTTTCACTTCCTCGATGTCACCCTCGCGGACGATCATCTCGATGACGCGGTGTTGGACCTCTTTGGTGATCGGCGCGATGTCAGAGCGTTTGTACTCGAAGCCGGTGATGTCGATGTCGTCGACGTCTTTGCCCTCCTTCCAGACGATGTGACCGGCGTAACGCTTCTTGGTTCCGGCCTGGAAGAACCGCCGGTAGAGCTTCTCGAACTCGATCTGGAAGCGGTGGTCCTCGGCGTTCAGGTCGTCGGCTGCGAAGTCGCCGTAGCGGCCGTTGATGTACTCCTCGATCTCGAACGACTGCTCGAGTGCCTCCGCTTTCGACACCTCGCCACCGAGTTCGAGCATGACCGAGTCGGTGTCGCCGTAGGCGACCTCGTAGTCGATTTCCGTTGCCGCTCGCTCGGTAAAGCGGATCACCTCGCGGCCGGTCGCCGTGATGGCCGCCGCGGCCTCTTTGTCGTAGAGGCGGAAGCGATCCCAACCCGACACCCCATATAAAGAATTCATAATTACTTTGACACTTCCTTGCTGACGGTCGTACTGATCGTACTCCGGTGTGCCGGGTTCGTGCTGATTTCGAAGTGTCTTCTTCTCCTCACGTTCGGCGAGCAGTTCCGTGATCATCTCGCGCATGACCCCGTCCGGTTCCTTCCGGAAGTGGGTGGGTTCGGGTTCCGTCGGTGCGACGAACGTCTCGCCGCCGTAGTCGTCGGGGTCGACTTTCGTCTCCGGCGAGGCGTTGACCGTCACCATACACATCGGGTACAGACTCTTCAGGTCGAGGACGGTGACGTTCTCTCTGACGCCCGTGATCGGGTCGAACACCGCCCCGCCCTCGTACTCCTCGCCGCTCTCCTGTTGGCCCTTCGAGGGCAGCGCGAAGCGGCCGTGAGCCTCGTGGAGGACGTACATGTCGACGGCGTCACCCGGCGTCGGCGCGTCCTCGAGTTTACAGCCGACGAACGTCGCCACCTCGCGCCAGAAGGGGATGATCTCCTGTTTGCGGTCGAGTTCGACACAGAGTTCGACGTCGCGCAGGTTGTACTCGAGCAGTCGCGTCGGGTTCTCCTCCCAGAGGTCGCCGATGGTGCCCGCGTAGCGTTCCTTGCCGACGCCGAGTTCGACCTCGCCGACGGCGTCCAGTCGGTAGGAGTCGAGTTCGCTGAACACCGTCCGCTTGTAGGCGTAGAGCAGGTCGAAGACGACCCGGCCTTTGATGTCGGGTCCGCCCCAGCCACTGCGCCAGACCTCGCCGACGCGCGAGAGGCGCTCGACCCGCAGGTCGTAGTCGTGGTGGGGACCGTCGCGTCGCTCGAGCCGGTCGAGGAAGTACGGCGCGTCGAAGTCCTCGAAGTTCCAGCCAGTCAGGACGTCGGGGTCGGTCTCTTCGATGTAGGTGAGAAACGCCTCGAGCATCGCGTCCTCGTCGGCGAAGGCGCGAACGTCGGCGGAGATCTCGCCGGAAATCGGCTCGTAGTCGGTGATCGCCTCGGGGATCTCGCCGTCGCCCTCGGGAGCCTCGTAGAGCCACATGACGTACTCGTCGCGCACGGAGTCGTGGCTGGTGAGACAGACGATCGGTTCCTCGCCGTCTTCGGGGAAGCCGTGGCGGTCCTCGACTTCGATGTCGAAGGTGAGTACGCGCGGGACCGCCTCGACGGGGGCGGCTTCGACCTCCTCGTGGGAGACGAGCACGGTGCCGTCGTCGGCACGCCGGTCGGGGACGCGGATACCGCTCCGAACGTCTTTGTCGATCAGAAACCGGTTCGGAAAGAGGATGTCCGCCTCGTAGTGGTCGAACTCGTCTCGGATCTGGCCGACGTCGCGCGGTGTTCGCCCGTAGATCTTCGTCAGCGCTTCCCCGCGGATACTCTCGTGAGCGCCGCCGTTCGCGCCCGCTTCTTCCCACCCCGTGATCCGGTCGTCGCGCTCGAGCGCACTCACGTCGAGCGTCGCCGTCGGGGCGTAGAAGTAGGGTCTGAAGTCGATCACTTGCACGTGCTCGAGCGTCCCGTCTGGGGTACGCCCGAAGACGTGAATAATCGGCCGTTCGTCGTCACCCCGGCCGGTGATGGTGTAATCGACCTGCATCACCGCGATCTCGAGTTCGCCCTGGGCGTCGGGTAAGGTCTCCTCGAGTACGTCGACGACGTCCCCACTCGCCGACCCGCCGTTTCCGGCGACGGCGGCCGCCTCCTCGGCGGGCCGTTGCTCGCTGTCGGACCCGCCCGAGGCGAAGCGCTCGAGTCCCAGTTGCCCCTCGTCAGTCATGCTGTCGGGGTTCGTGTGCGCCGCTTAAAAACACCGTGCAATCGCCGATCAGTCGGGCAGGTAATGACGTATTTCCCGGTCAGCTACCTGTTACACCTCCGGCAATAAGACATTTAATGTGGTAACACATAGCACATAGGTAGGTGATAGAAGTGTCCACTCGTGCTGACGATAGCCGGAGGGGTGACAGTGTTCGACGCGGCGAACCTGCGAGCATCGCGACGATCGAGTCCTACGAGACGAAAGATGGGGTCGTCTTCTACGACGCGGAGAATCCACTCGCGTGGATGGAGACCAGCCAGACCTACGCGTTAGAGGATTTCGCCTGAGCACAGGCACCGTGTGAGAACCCTTTTCTACGAACTCCACGTTCGGGTAGACGTGCTGTTCGAGCGAACCGAACACGAACCCGACGAGTACGACCCCGAAGAGGACCTCTACGACCCGAAGACCGACTCGCTCACGGTCCCGCAGGTCGACGCCGACCTCGAGGACGTCCCCGCCGAGGTCCAGCGCCCCTTCTGGTTGGCCGTCCTCGGCATCAAGGGTGGGGTGATGGCCGGCGGCGTCGGCGCGGTGCTGCTCGCGGCTGGCTACGACCAGTCCATCGGACTCGCGCTCGTCGTCGCCGGCGCCGCCTTCTTCGCACTCGCGCTGTACCGGATCAGGGTGTTCAGCGCCTCGCTCGAGCAACTGGACGAGGAGACCGACGACGGAGAGCCATCCGAGCCGGCCGGCGAAGCCGGAAACGGGGAGGACACCGACGGCCCGGCCGAGACGGGCGACCCGGACGGTCCCGCCGACGAGCCATGAGACTCGTCACCGACGCCGACGGCACCCGCTATTTCGTCTGTAAACGCTCGAGCGACGCCACACTCGTTCGCGACCCGGCCACGGGCGAGCGCCGCTACCTCCCGAACGACGACCTCGAGGAACTCGACGGCGAGAGTGCACTCGAGGTCGCAGCCAGCGGAGTCGATCCCGCCGTCAGAGCGCTCTTGCGGGCGGTACACGACGACGACGGACTCGGACTCCTGATCGAACTCACCGACCGGGGACCGCTGGCGGCGCGGACGCTGCTCGAGCGCTACGACTACTGTGAGAGCGACCTCCACGGCCGCCTGCTCGAGTACCGACTCGCGGGGTTGCTCGAGGAGGCGACCGTCGCTGGCGAGCGCGGCTACCGGGCCAGCGATGATCTCGTGGACGCCCTCTCGATTCTCCGGCCCGCGTACACGGACGAGAGCGGGGACCCGGCGGACGGGCCGCCGTAACTCACTCGGCCGAGAGCAGCGCCGCCTCGGGTGGCTCGCCGTGTGCGAGTCGCGAGCGGTTCGACGTCGAGTCCTTCTCGACGCTCACCAGGCGATCGGCCGCACCGACCAGTTCCTGATCGTGGCTGACGACGACGATCTGTTCGACGCCAATGGAGCGCATCGACTCGACGAGCGAGACCAGTTGCGTCACGTGCCCCGAGTCGAGGAACACGGTCGGTTCGTCGAGGATCAGCGGCGGCATCGGCGCGCTCCCCTCGACACCCTCCGCCAGCAGGCGGTAGATCGCACACCGCAGGCTCAGGTTGAACAGCGCCCGCTCGCCACCCGAGAGCTGTTCTGGCTCGAGCGCCTCGCCGTCTTTCTGATACACCGTCAGCCGGTACTCGCCGTCGAGTTCGATCGCGGCGTAGGAGTCGTTCTGGTAGACCAGGTCGAACGTCTCGTTGAGCAACCGCTCGAGCGTGTCGACGTTCTTCCGGCGTAACTCCGCGCGCAGGTCGCCGTAGGTCGCCTGGAGGGTCTCGGCCTCCTCGTAGAGCGACTCGAGGCGCTGACAGCGCGCCCCCAGGTGCTCGAGGCGGCCGCGAAGCTCCTCGAGTTCCTCGAGTTCGCGCTCGATCGCCCCGATGGCGTTCTGCACCTCGTCGCGGCGCTCACCGAGCGTCTCGAGTTCCGCGCCGACGCGCTCGAGGTAGCTCTCGGCGTTCTCCTTCTCGTTGCGCGCCTCCTCGATGCGCTCGGCGTCGAACTCGGCTTCGAGGTCACGTACCCGCGTCCGTTTCTCCGACAGGCGGGTCCGTCGCTCCTCGTTCAGTTCGGCCTTGCTCGCCCGCTGGGTGCGTATCGCTTCGATCTCACCGTCGAGCGTCTCGATCTCCGTCTCGAGGTCCTGGACGCGCTCGAGCGCAGCGCGCCTCTCGCTCAGTTCTTTGCGCTCGCGGTTCACCGCTCCGAGGTCGGCTCTGTGTTCGGCGACGGTCTCTTCGAGTTCGCTCGCCTCCTCGCGTTTCTCCTCGGCGTCGCCCTCGAGTTCGTCGGCGCGCTCGAGCAGTGTCTCGCGCTGGCCCGCCCGCTCTGTGAGCGCCTCGCGTTTCTCCGCGAGCAACTGGGCGACGTTCTCCCGGTTCGTCTCGAGTTGCTCGACCTCGCGCTCGATCTCGACTAATTCCTCCGCCCGCTCGAGGCGCTCCTCGACCGCCTCGAGTTCCGCCGTCCGTTCGTCTCGCTCCGTTTCGAGCGTCTCGAGTTCGGCACGTCGCTCCTCGAGCACGTCGACGTGCGGCGAGTCCTCGACCGGCTGGCCACACTCGGGGCACTTTCCGGCCGCGAGCAGGGTTTCCCCCTCCTCGATCGACGCACTCGTCTTCTCGATCTCTATTCGCAGCTCCTCCAGTGTAGACCCCACCTCCGTTCGCTTCGCATCGACCGTCTCGCGGTGCGCCGATGCCTCGCCGTACTCGACCGGTGCCTCCTCGAACGTCGCCCGTGCGCGCTCGATCTCGCCGTCCAGCTCCGCGAGCGTCGCTTCTCGCTGTTCGATCGTCTCCTCGTCGGCTTCGAGTGTCTCGGCCAGGTCGGCCGCCTCTTCGCGTGCCTGCGCTCCCTCTCGTTCGAGTTCGTCCGCACGTTCGCGCAGGCGCTCGAGCGACTGTGAGCTGGTTTCGATCTCGAGGCGACACTCCTCGAGGCGCTCGCGCAGGGTTTCGTCCTCCGCTTCGAGTTCGTCGAGGCGTTCTTCGACGCTCGCTCCGTCGAGGTCGACGCTCGAGCGCGCCTCGTCGCGGTCGTCCTCGAGTTCGTCTCGGCGCTCTCGCCGGGTTCGGAGTCGCTCTTCGAGGGTTTCGCGTTCGCGCTCGGTCTCGCCGATGGTCTCTCGGAGCGACTCGATGTCGTCCTCGAGCGTCGCGAGTTCCTCCTGCGTCTGCTCGTGGCGCTCGAGGACCGTCGTCGCCGCTTCGGCGGTTCGCTCCGCTTCCCGGCGCTGGGACTCGTAGTGGTCGATTTTCTCGTCCAGTTTCGCCCGCTCGCTCTCGCGGGCGTTCAGCCGCTCGTGGAGATTCCTCTCCTCTTTCGCTTCGACCTGTGAGCGAACGTCGTCTACGAGTTCTTGCTGGCCGTTGAGAACCTCTCTCACCCCGAGTCTGGCGTCGCTCGCCCGCTCGCGGTACTCCTCGAGTGCGCCGAGCTGGAGCAGGTCGTCGATCATGTCCTGGCGCTCGCGCGGGGAGGCGTGGATCAGTTTGTTCACCTCGCCCTGGCGGACGTAGGCGCAGTTGACGAACGCGTCGGCGTCCATGCGCAGCAACTCGGTGATCTCCCGGCGGACGTCTCGCGCGCCTTCGATGGTCTCGTCACCGCTCTCGAGGACGCACTTCGTGGTCGTCGCGCGCTCGCCGCGCAGTTTCAGCCGCCGCTCGACGTGGTACTCACGGCCGTCGTGGCTGAACCAGAGTTCGACGCCGGTCTCCTCCTCGCCGGTCGTGATCACGTCGTCGAGCGTCCGGTCGTCGAGCGCCTTCGAACCGTAGAGCGCGAAGAAGACCGCCTCGAGCAGCGACGACTTCCCGCTGCCGTTGACGCCGTAGACGACCGTCACACCGTCGCGCAGTCGGAGGTCGCTCTCGCCGTAGCACTTGAAGTTCTCGAGGCGGACGCGGGAGACTCTCACGAGAAATCACCCATCGAGACCTGGCCGTCGTCCGCCGGATCGGCCGGCGGCTCGTCGGTGGCCGTCTCCGAGTCGACGTCGGGTTCGCTCGAGTCGGCCGTCGACGCGTCGCCAGCGCTCGAGGGGGGTTCGGCGTTCGCGTGTTCATCCGACGCCGACTCGGCGTCGCCGAGTTCGTCGGCGACCGTCCGCACCGGTGTCTCGCGCTCCGGCGTGCGTGAGAAGCGTCCCTCGTCCGACTCGAGCGCCTCGCGGACCCGGCGTTCGACCGTCTCGCGGACGTTTGCGTCGGCGACGGTGGGGTCTCTGACCGTCTCGTCGATCTCCCGTGCCGCCTGGCTCAGGCCGAGTTCGCCCAGACGCTCGCGGACGGCGTCGTCGGGGTCGGCGAAACTCACCGAGAGGTCCGCCTCCTCGTCGACCTCGCGGTGGTCGTTGACGCGGGCGATCAGCGCGCCGCGGTCGATGGCGAACTCCTCGACGGCCGCCTGCGTGATCGGCTCGCCTTCGCCGTCGACGGTGACGATCACGACCGCGTCCTCGACGTCGTACTCGCGGATGCGCTCTCTGATCCGTTCGAGTCCCTCCGCTGTGCCGAGGTCGACGTCGACGAAGACGAACGGCCGGGTCTCGAGACCGCGTCGTGCGATGGTGATCTCCTCGTCGAACGTGACGAGGTTGTAGCCGCGGTCGTCGCGCTCGCTCGCGCTCGCGCGCTCGGTCGATCCACAGTAGGTCACCCACGTCTCGGCGACCTCTGCGGTGTCGGGTGCGTGGTTGTCACCTAAGAGGACGGCGTCGAACTCGACGCTCGAGCGCTCGAGGACGGTCTCGGTATCCCAGTCGGCGTGGGCGAACGGTTCGAACAGGCCGTGGCCGACGAGGACGGCGTGGTCGGCCGTCTCGGGGACGCTCTCGAACTCGTAGCCGAGGTCCTCGCGCCGCGAGCGGGGGACGAAGTCGAGTCCGTAGAAGGCGACGTCGCCGACCACCGTCGGGGAGGCGCCGAGTCGGGTCGCGAGACCGAGCGCCTCGAAGAGGTCGAGCCACTGGGTGTCGCGTTTCGATTCGTGGTTGCCGACGATCGCCAGAAACGGCACGCCCGCGTTCGCGAGCGTCGTGAGTACCTCGACGGTCCCCTGGAGGTCGAGGAGACCGGGGCGGCGGTCGTGGAAGAGGTCACCCGCGTGGACGACCGCGTCGACGTCGTCGGCGACGGCGTCGCTCGCGACCTGGCGAAACGCGTCCAGAAAGTCGCGGCGACGCTCGGGGGCGTTGTACTGCTGGTACCCGATGTGGGTGTCGCCGGTGTGAATCACCCGTGTCATCTACCCGACCCTTGCCCGCCGGTCACTAAATGGGTTCCGCGAGCGTCGCGTGAGAAGAGCGGCCGAACGCGAAGGCGGTGACTGTCGTCAGTGTATCTCGGAGTCGAGACCTACGACTCGATCTCGAGCGAGTAGAGTCGCTTTCTGGCGTCGGAGAACGAGAACCGCGAGTCGATCACGTTCTCCTCGTCGAGACGGTTCAGCGCGTAGCGAACCGTCCGCGCCGGGAGGAGGGTTTCCTCTGCGATCTCCTGTTGGGTCATCGTATCGTTGTACTCGAGTACCTTCGCGACCAGTTTCGCACTCGGCGGGAGATCCTTGACGTCGTCCCACGTACCCCTCGCCCCGGCGTCCTGTCGTAGCGTCTCTGATGCGCTCATCGTTGCTACGGGATACTCCATACGGGGTAATAATATTTGCTGTTTAGACCTATGCATAGTGGTAATATACCGGCGGCGGGAAATTAGGAGTTGCCTTACCCGAAACCTCTTATGAAGCAACCACCTACGGAGGGATGATGAGCGACACTGTGGACGACGTCGACCTCCCGTACGACGACGAGGAGACGTCCCAACAGGAGAAAATACGGGCGCTCGAGGATCGCCTGGACATCCTCGAGTCACAGAACGAGGAGATGCGGGACAAACTCCTCGACGCGAACGCAGAGAACAACAAGTACCAGCAGAAACTCGAGCGACTGACTCACGAGAACAAGAAGCTCAAGCAGTCGCCGCTGTTCGTTGCCACCGTCCAGGAGATGACCGACGAAGGCGTCATCATCAAACAACACGGCAACAACCAGGAGGCGCTGACGGAGGTGACAGAGGAGATGCGCGCAGATATCGTGCCCGATACGCGCGTCGCGGTCAACAACTCTCTATCCATCGTCAAGACGCTCTCGAACGAGACGGACGTTCGCGCTCGCGTGATGGAAGTCACCGAGAGTCCGGACGTCAGCTACGAGGACATCGGCGGTCTCGAAGAGCAGATGCAGGAGGTCAGAGAGACCGTCGAGATGCCGCTGAAGAAGCCGGAGATGTTCCGGGACGTGGGCATCGACCCGCCGAGTGGCGTCCTCCTCTACGGGCCGCCCGGCACCGGGAAGACGATGCTCGCGAAGGCCGTCGCCAACCAGACCGACGCCACCTTCATCAAGATGGCTGGCTCGGAACTGGTCCACAAGTTCATCGGTGAGGGGGCGAAACTCGTCCGCGATCTCTTCCAGGTCGCCAGAGACCACGAACCCGCCGTCATCTTCATCGACGAGATCGACGCCATCGCCTCCCGGCGGACGGAGTCGAAGACCTCCGGCGACGCCGAGGTCCAGCGGACGATGATGCAACTACTCTCGGAGATGGACGGCTTCGAAGACCGCGGTGAGATCCGGATCATCGCCGCCACCAACCGTTTCGACATGCTCGACCGGGCCATCCTCCGTCCGGGTCGCTTCGACCGCCTCATCGAGGTGCCGAAGCCGAACGAGGAGGGTCGCGAGATCATCTTCCAGATCCACACCCGGAACATGAACGTCGCCGACGACGTCGACTTCGCCGAACTCGCCGCCGAGGCCGTCGACGCCTCCGGTGCGGACGTGAAAGCGATCTGTACCGAAGCCGGGATGTTCGCCATCCGCGACGAGCGGACCGAGATCAGGATGGCCGACTTCCTCGACGCCTGGGAGAAGGTCAGCGCCGAGAGCGAGGACGAACAGATTTCGAAGACGTTCGCCTGAGCGGGCGAGCACACGACGCCCGTTTTTCTCCTGTTGCAACTACCCCCAGAGCCAGCCAGTCCTGGTGACTCCATCCCCCAGCGACCGCCAGTGACAGCTACTTTGCACCTGCAGGTGAGCCAGTAGACGACTCGCCACTCGAGTGAGCCACTCCGAGGTGTTCCCTATCACGTCACCACCTGCTAGCGACCACGGACCCGCCGTCGACTCACCTCCCGACGCCACCGACCACCACCGAAGCAGCTGGCCGGTCGTCGGTGCAGCAGGCGCTGCGACCCTCTACGCGGGGGTCGCGCTCGTGCTCGTCGCCTCCGCGGCGGGAACGGTTCCGCCGGTACTCGGCGTCGCGGTCGCCGTCGGCGGTGGGATCCTCACCGCCGTCGCCTTATTCGGCTGGCTCTCAGAGGCGTTTCTCTCCCGCGTCGCCACCGGACCGGCCGACGCCGAGACGCGCCGCATTCACGTGACGACGATGGTGCTCTTTCTCGCGACGGACCTGGGAACCTTCGGCGCGCTGTTCGTCTACTACGGCTTCATCCGGGCCGGCACCTGGCCACCTGCGGAACTGCCGCCGCTGATCGGCTCGCTCATCCTGCTCAACACGCTCGTGCTCGTCGCGAGCAGCCTCACCTTCCACGCCGGCCACAACGCCCTCGAGCGTGGCGAACGCCGGCGGTTTCTCGCGTGGGTGGGCGTGACGCTGCTGTTGGGTCTCGTCTTCCTCGCCGGGCAGGTCCTCGAGTACTACGAGTTCGTCGTCCTCGAGGGCGTCGCGGTCACCGGCGGCGTCTTCGAGAGCGCGTTCTTCGGCCTGACGGGGCTGCACGGCCTGCACGTCGCACTCGGGGTCGTGCTCATCGGTATCGTCTTCGTCAGAGGAGTGCGCGGTGCGTACGGCCCGGAGCGTGACACCTCGGTCGCGACCGTCGGTCTCTACTGGCACTTCGTCGACGCGGTGTGGCTCTTCCTCGTCGCGGTGCTCTACGTCGGCGCGGCGATCACGTTCTGAGTACGCCGCGAGCGCGTCGCTTCACCGCGGCGGCCACCGGAGCCGTGGCGAGAAGCTCTCGGGGTAGTTGAGGAACGCGACGACGACGAAGCCGCCGAGACCGACGAGCAGCGAGACGACGCCGAGCGGTAACACGAGCGGGTCGACGCTGAGACAGCGACTCGCAGAGACGAGCGTCACGTAGCGCTCGTCCTCGCCGTCGCTCACGAGCACCCCACGCTCGAACGCCGCCAGGTTCGCCGTCTCACCGTCGACCGTTCCCTCGCGGTGGACGTCCTCGAGCGCCTCCTCGAACGCCCGCTGCTCGGCGTCGGTGAGGTCGTCGAGGGTGAGCGTCTCGAGGGCGGGTGTCGAGGTGGCGAGGCGCTCGTCGGTCTCCTCGACCGTGTCGACGCCGATGGCCGGCCGGTCACAGCCGTCGATCGCTGGCTGGACGAGCGCCCACGACCCGGTGACGGCACCGGCGATGCCGAGCGCGAGAAAGAGTGCGGCGACGAACGGAACGACGTAGGTGAACAGCCGTGAACCGATCGGTGGCTCCTCGCCGTCGCTCGAGGCGTCCGTCCGTCTCGTCGGTCGCCCGTCTCGCTCCCGGTTCGGTCCGGTCGCCGGTCGTTCCGTTCGGTCGCTCACGCGATCACACCTCCACGTCCCAGTTGTAGATGGCGTACTGGAGGGTGAGACCCAGCCCCAGTCCGTACGCCCAGTGGCCCAGGATCGAGAAGGCGACGTAGCCGACGAGTTCGAGCCCGGTCTGGCCGGTGTAGAACGCGAGGAGGAAGCCGGCGACGACGATGGTCGCGAACCAGAGTCCGCGCGTGATCTGCGTCCGCCCGGGAATGTATCTGGCGATGGTCACGAACAGCAACGGCCAGAGCGTCATGCCGCCGGCCAGGAAGACGAGGTAGCCGACGAGTGGGTCCTGGGGCAATCCGATCAGTCCCGCCAGGTCTGCGAAGGCGGCGACGTCGAAGACGCCGATGACTGCCCCGCTCGAGAGGACGCCGGTCATGAGGAGGGTGCCGACCAGCCCGCCGAGCGCGCCGACGAGCGTGTTCTCGGCCACCTTGCTCACGATGGGGCGAAACTGCGTCGAGATCGCGGGACTCCCCTCGCCGGGGACGGCCGTCGAGGAGGGGCGCACCGTCGCTGGCTCGGTCGGCTCGATGCCGTACTCCCGCTCGAGTCTGGCTTCGAACCACTGCCACTCGCGGGTGAACTGCTCGGTTGCTTTGAGGTTCCAGACGTCAGCATCTTCGACGGGTGGACCGGCCCAGTACGACCAGAGCATGTTGTACAGCCAGAGGAGGACGCTGATGCCGACGAGGTAGGCACCGATCGTCGCGACCTGCTGGAGCGGGGCGTAGACTGCGGGGTAGGCCGCGATGCGCCGCGGCAGTTCGAACAGGCCGAGGATCACGAGCGTCGTGAACGTGATCGTCGAGCCGACGACGAGCAGCGTCGCCTGGAAGCGTGCGAGCCGCCGGTCGAACAGCCGGCCGGTGATGATCGGATACCAGTAGTAGCTCGCGGCGACCATCATGAAGGGGATGATCCCCATCACGATCAGGTGGAAGTGGCCGACGACGTAGTAGGTCCCGTTGTACTGGATGTTGATCGGAATCGACGCGAGAAAGATGCCGGTGACGCCGGCGATGACGAACGTGGCGATGGCACTCACACAGAGGATCATCGGCGCAGTGAGGCGGACTGAGCCGTCCCAGATGGTGGTCATCCAGTTGAACACCTTGATGGCGCTCGGAATCGCGACCGCGATGGTGGTGACCATGAACCCGGCGCGGATGCGCGGGTCGATGCCGGTCATGAACATGTGGTGGACCCAGACGCCGAAGCTGAGGACGCCGATGGCGAGCGTCGAGTAGACGACGAACTGGTAGCCGAAGAGTTTCCGGCCGCAGAACTTCGGGAGGATGAGACTCATCAGCCCCGCCGCTGGCAGGAAGATGATGTAGACCTCGGGATGGCCGAAGAACCAGAACAGGTGCTGCCAGAGCAGCGGGCCACCACCTTCGGCCGCGTAGAAGGTCGTCCCGACGTTCCGATCCAAGAGCAACATCACGATGGCGCTGCCGAGGATCGGAAACGCGAAGATCACGAGACCGCTCGTGGTGAGCATCGTCCACGAGAAGATGTCGAGGTTCGCCCAGGTGACGCCCTCGCCACGCTCGTAGACGACCGTGACGACGAAGTTGATCGCTGCGAGCGTCGTCGCGATGCCGCTCAGGTGCAGCCCGAGCAAGAGCAGGTCGATCTGTGGGTTCGCCATCTGTGTCGACAGCGGCACGTAGAGCGTCCACCCCAGCGCCGGTTCGCTCAGTGCCCCGAAGAAGCGAACCACCGGGTTCTCGCCGACGAAAAAGCCCAGCGTCTTCGCCGTCACCTCAGAGAGCAGGCCCGCTCGAGCGAGCAACAGCGACGGCGGCAACAGCCAGAAGCCGATGGCGTTCAGGCGGGGGAACGCCATGTCGTCCGCGCCAATCAGTAAGGGTAAGAAGTAGTTGCCGATGCCGAAGAACACCGGTGTGACGAAGAAGAAGAGCATCGTGATGCCGTGGGCGGTGAACAGCTCGTTGTAGGTTGGTTCGTTCCAGACCGACGCCGCGGGCACCAGCAACTCGGTGCGGATCATCATCCCGTCGATGCCGCCCCACAGCGCGGCCGTCGTCCCGAAGGCGATGTAGAGCAAGCCGATGTCGCGGTGGTTCGTCGTCGTCAGCCAGCGTTTCACCCCCCGCTTCAGCGAGGCGACCTCGAGTGAGAGGTCTCTGCGGGCGTGTGCGCCGCCATCGGGTCGGACGCTGGCGTCGTGCTCGCGCGCTCGAGCGGCGACCGCCAGACACCCTCCCAGAATCGCGACGAACAGGCCGACGCGCAACAGTGTCGGATCGACGCTCACGGACACCCCTCCTCTGAGGGGCGGCGGCCGCCCGGTCGCCTGGCTGTGACTCGAGTGGGTCGCTGGCCCGTCATCGAGCGAACTCCTACGACGGACGGTGGTATGAAACCCGAGTGACACCGGCTGTGGTAGTTCTCGAGTACTCACGGGGGCTATTTGCCGCTCGGCGTGGTGAGACGGTTCGATGGACGCCCGTCGTGCCTCGCTCGCCCTCTGTACGCTCGCCGCCTTCGTACTCGCGACGACGCCGGTCGCCGCCCAGTCGGTCAACCGCGACCTGATCGACAGTCTCTACCTCCAGTTGCTCTACGTGGCGCTCCCGCTGACGCTGTTCGTGCTGGTCATCCTCGCCTACTCGGTCGTGCGCTTTCGGGACAACGACGACCCACAGCCGACGGCCGAAGATCCGCCACTCGAGATCACCTGGACGGCGGCGACGGCGATCATCCTGCTGTTCGTCGGCGTCTCCTCCTACGCGGTGCTCGCGAGTCCGTACCTCTCGCCGGGCGTCCAGACCGACGGGGAACTCGCGGGAACCGGGACGAACCCGGTCGAGGTCCCCGAGGACGACGAACTCGTCGAGGTCGTCGCCTACCAGTGGGAGTGGCAGTTCGTCTACGACGAGGCGAATCTGACGACCCAGAACGAACTCGTCCTCCCCGCCGACGAGGACGTCACGCTGTCGATGACCTCGAACGACGTGATACACTCACTCGCCATCCCCGAGCTGGGGGTCAAACAGGACGTCTTCCCGGGCCAGGAGTCGGCGATCAGGACCAACGTCCACACCACCGGTGAGTACGACGCGTTCTGTACCGAGTTCTGCGGTGCGCGCCACGCCCACATGCGGGCGAACGTGACCGTCGTCGACCGGGACACCTACGACGAGTGGCTCGACGAGCACGCCGACGAACGCGGCGTGACCGAGGCGCCAGCGCTCGAGGACTAGTCCCCTTCCACGTCAGCTGGTGAGTGAAAATCGGGCGACCGCACTCGGCTCTCTCCATCCGTTCGGGCTTGCCGACGCACTAGTCGGTTCCCGCTCCGAACGCGACCCAGGCGAGCGCGCACATGAACGCGACGGGGACGAGCACGACGAACCCCCAGAGGAAGTCAGCGCCCCAGAGGAGGAGCAGGACGAGGTTGAACACCCCGACGAGGAGGAACGAGCCGACGGCGAGCGCTCCGTGGACGCGGTCGACCGAGGGTGACTCGAGGTGGCTCACGCGAGCACACACACCGGCGAGCGAAAAATAACGGTCGGGTGGTTGTCGAGTGCTGTGGTCCACAACCCGGTGGCGTCCGCTCAGAGCGCCGCGCGCAGGACGTTCCAGTACTCG
Organism: Natronobiforma cellulositropha; assembly: GCF_025629245.1. Classification (GTDB taxonomy): domain Archaea; phylum Halobacteriota; class Halobacteria; order Halobacteriales; family Natrialbaceae; genus Natronobiforma; species Natronobiforma cellulositropha. Next base: position 203,612 of record NZ_JANZXN010000015.1, on the reverse strand, counting down.
AGTTGCCACAGCAAGGTGGCGAACGCGAGGAGGACGACGACGAGGTAGACGCGCGCGAGCCGTGAGTGGCGGCTGGCCGTGTGGCTCCCGGTCAACTCGAGCGCCGTCGTCACGGCGGCGACGACCGTCGCGACCGTGAGGACGAGTGCGAGACCGAGGGCGATCCGAAGCGGGAGGGTCAGTCCGTAGATAAACTGGAGCGGGTCGACGAGCAGCGTCCCGACGACGGCGCCGAGGTAGACGACGGCGAGCAGGCTACAGGCGAGTACGGCGACTCTCGCGCGGGTGAAGAAGTCACGTAGCCGGCCGTCGCCGCGCGTCCGGTAGGCGTTGACCGGCCAGACGAACAGCGGCGAGACGATGGCCAGCAGCGCCAGCGCGAACAGGCCACCCTGGACGCTCGTCCGCTCGTACCACGAGAGGCGTTCGTACGGCGGCGAGGGTGCGTCGAGGTAGAGGCGGTCGTCCTCGATCACCAGCCCCGAGACGAACAGGTCGTTGTCGGGACCGGGGGCGAAGACGCCGGGTTCGATCTCCACCCAGGTGACGGCACCGCCGCCGAGAAACGAGGTCTCGAGGAGACCGTCGTCGGTCGCCGAGACGGTGATCGTCTCGCCGAGACCGGCGAGTTTCTCGTGGGTGGTGACGAAGCGGGTCGTCCGGTACTCGCCCTCGTAGGCGTCGGCACGCTCCTCGAAGCCGGGGTGGGTCTCGAGCGTCTCGTCGGGTCCAACCGACCCACCGAGGTGGTCCTCGACGAAGCCGTCGAGCACGTCGACGAGCGCTGCGGTCCCGCCGGGTGAGTTGAAGCTCACGAAGACGCCGGTGTCGTGCTCCGGGAAGAGCGCCAGCAGCGTGTGGAAGTACTCCGTCCCGCCGGTGTGGCCGACGATGCGCTCGCCGCCGCGGTCCATCTGCATGTAGCCGTAGCCGACACCGTTGAGCGAGGGGTGGTGGCTCGCCCGTTCCTCGAGCATCGCGTCGACCGACGCGGACTCGAGGATCCGCTCGTCGCCGAACGCACCACCCTCGAGTGTGGCGCTCATGAAGTTGGCCATATCCGTCGCACTCGCGCTCATCGAGCCGGCGGGTGGGACGCCGACGACCACGTACTCGTCGGTGTGGTAGCCGTCGCCGAGGGGAACGTGCCCTTTCGAGACCGTCCCAACCTCGTCCGGAACCGGCTGGTCGAACGTCGTGTGTGTCATCTCGAGCGGCTCGAACACCTCCCGTTCGAGGTAGCGCTCGTAGGGTTCGCCGTTGGCTTCCTGGACGACTAATCCGGCGAGCGCGCTCCCGTGGTTCGAGTAGGCGATGGTCTCACCCGCTGGGCGGACCTGCCGCGGCATCTCGCGCTCGAGTTTCGCCTCCCAGTCGGCCGCCTCCTCGTACTCCCTGACGAACAGGCCCTCGAGACGGTCCTCGTAGCCCGCGCTGTGCGTGCCGAGGTGCTCGAGCGTGACGCCCTCCGCCTCGAAGCCGTCGACGTGGTCGCCGACCTCGTCCTCGAGCGAGAGCGTCCCGTCCTCGGTACCCTGGACGATCGCGGTCCAGATGGGCAGTTTCGCCACCGAGCCGACGCGAAAGAGCGTCTCGTCGGGGTCGACCGCCTCACCCGTGTCGGCGTCCGCGTAGCCGTAGCCCGCCGCGTGGACGAGTTCGCCGCCCTCGACCACCGACGCGCTCGCACCGGCGATCTCGTAGTCAGCCATCGCTTCCTCGACGAGGGCGTCGAACGCACTCGCCGCCTCGTCGTCGAATGCGGGTGGGGCGCTCGCCCCGGACTGCTCGAGCGCCGTCGGTTCTGCGGCGAGTGCGAGCGGTGTGAACGCCTGGAGGACTAGCACGATACAGACGAGAGCGGCCACTGCCGTTCGACGTCTCATGTCGCCTCCTTTGTATACCCACACCGTAAATCTACCTCTACACTTACACGAATTGCCGCTCGAGCCCGCTCGTTCGCGTCGACAGCGGGCGTCTCGTCGCGAGGCCGGTCGAGTCACACGCGTCGACCGGGCGCAAAAAAGGAACGTTTACCCGTCCGTACGTACCGGTTTCGACCATGCGAGAGATCGTGCTACTACTCGGCGGCGGCGGGCGCGAACACGCGATCGCGCGCGCACTCGCCGACAGCGACGTCGATCTGTACGCCTGCGCGGAGAACAAGAACCCCGGTATCGCGGGCCTGGTCACCGAGTTCGAGACGCTCGAGACGACCGACCCGGAGGCGGTCGTCGAGTACGCCCAGCGGATCGACGCGACCATCGCGGTCGTCGGTCCCGAAGCGCCGCTGGCCGCCGGTGTCGTCGACGCCCTCGAGCAGGCGGGAGTCTACGCGTTTGGACCCGAGAAGGACCTCGCGCGGATCGAGACGGACAAGGCCTTCCAGCGACGGTTCATGACCGAACACGGGGTTCCGGGCTGTCCGGACTACGAGACCTTCGACGACCCGGAGGCGGCGTGTGACTACATCGACGCCTACGACGGCGACCTCGTCATCAAGCCCGCCGGACTCACGGGTGGGAAGGGCGTCAAGGTCATCGGCGAGCAGGTCACCCCGGAGGAGGGCAAAGCCTACATTCGCGAGTCCGACTACGAGACCATCGTCTTAGAGGAACGTCTGATCGGCGAGGAGTTCACCGTCCAGGCGTTCGTCGCCAACGGCGCGTTCGAGACCGCACCTGCCGTACAGGACCACAAGCGCGCCTACGAGGGCGACGTCGGGCCGAACACCGGCGGCATGGGGAGCTACACCGACGCGACTCGCGAACTGCCCTTCATGACCGAGACCGACTACGAGGAGGCCGTCTCGATCATCGAGGCGACCGTCGACGCGCTCGAGGGCTACAAGGGCATCCTCTACGGCCAGTTCATGCTCACCGCCGAGGGACCGAAGGTCATCGAGTACAACGCCCGCTTCGGTGACCCCGAAGCGATGAACACCCTACCGACGCTCGAGACCGAGTTCCTCGACGTGCTCGTCGCCGCACGCGACGGAGACGCCCCACCAGCGCTCGCGTTCACAGACCAGGCGACGGTCTGTAAGTACGCCGTTCCCGAGGGCTACCCGGACGACCCGAACGCCGGGGCGCGCGTCGAGGTCGACGAGGAGAGCGCCGGCGACGCCCTGCTGTACTACGCCAGCGTCGACGAGCGCGACGACGGCATCTACACGACGACCTCGCGGTCGTTCGCCGTCGTCGGCGTGGCCGACACCATCGCCGAGGCCGAAGAGATCGCCGAAGACGCACTCTCGGTCGCCGGTGAGGAGGGACTGCACATGCGCCACGACATCGGGAAAGCCGACCTCGTCCAGCAGCGCATCGATCACGTGAACGAACTTCGCGGCGAGCAGTGAGGACCACGTAGTTCGCGGATCGACCGTACTTCTTTCAGAAGGTAGCGAGGACCGGAATCGCGAAGGCGACGACGAGACCGACCGCGAGCACGAGCGCACCGAGACCGGCCGCTCGAGTAGTGAACTCGCTCATCGGTGCCGTGGTTCGTCCCTCGTCGATATCGTGGCCGACGGTCGCCGCCGAGTCCTGGTCGTGGACGGGATCGATCTCTTCGTCCCCGTGGGCGTCTTCGGGTTCGTCTACAGGGTCTGCCATACTCGAGCGTATCGCTGGCGGTCACTTAAGCGCTGCTAGACGGGTCGGTGCCGAGCGCCGCTCAGAAGCCCAAGACGGCCGCCGAGACGCCGATGAAGATGAGCATTCCACAGACGTCGACGACGTTCGTGACGATCGGAATCGTGGTGTCGTCGGGGTCGACTCCCAGACGGTAGGAGGCGTAGGTGGCGGCGAAGCTGAACACGACGGCGATGACGGCGACAGACATGCCGCTGACCAGTGAGATGACCAGCAACGTCGACAGGGTGAGATCAGAGCCGAGTACCACGCCGATCGCGTAGGCACCGATGGCGAGCGCGGTGAAGATAGTCGCTGCGAGGGCGATGACCGCCGCAATGTCGATCCACAGCGCACGGTCTCGCGGGTCCAGGTCGGTCGTCCCGAGGTGGAATCGCGTCGAGAGCCGGGAACTCAGGATGGCACCGAGGTTGCCACCCATGTCGACCATCGTCGGGACCATGACCGCGAGGAGACCGTAGCGGTCGAGCATCTCTTCGGCCTCCTCGAGCGTGATCCCTGCCACGAGCACGATCGCCGAGAGGACGACCAGCAGGGGGAACATGTTCCTGACGATGCGCCTGGTGTCCCAGCTACCGAGCGAGTCCTGTGGGGTTATCATGGGACGATCACCCCGACGAGCAGGATGGCGAACAGCATGAACAGCATGCCGAAGATGTCGCCCAAGGTGGTGACGATCGGTCCGATGAGGTTGTCGGGGTCGTAGCCACGCTTGTAGCCGGTGAAGACCAGCGCGAGTAAACCGACGATCATGACGACCGAGGTCAGTACGCCAGCGATCAGCATGATGCCGACGAGTTCGTAGAGTGCGGCCGCCTCACGGCCCAGTGCAAGGAGGGCGATCCAGGTGATGACGCCGATCACGATCGAGATGCCGATGCCGTTGATGAACGAGGCGACGACCGCGTTGACGAGGCGGTCGTTTCGTTCGAACTCCGGTGGGATCAACCCCTGGTGGAGACCGCTCGCGATCCGGCCGCCGAGCGCGCCGTAGACGTTCCCCCGCGTCGCGAGGAAGACGGGAACCATCACGAGGATACCGGGAAACCGCTGGACGCTCTCGATGATCGACTCGAGTACCAACCCGGCGAAGAGTCCACCGCCGAGGGCGACCAGCAGGATCGGTAGCGCCTCCCGATAGATGGACCAGAACTCACGCCTGACGCTCATATCGGGTAGTCAGTGCATCGCCTGATAAACGTACCGAGAGACGGAGAGTACGTCGTGGCTGACCACTTTCCCGCTACCACGTCGGCCGGTCAGTACTCGAGACTGCGCCGATGCCCTCCGTTCCGGGTGGATGGTCCCGGTCGAAACGGTGAAACACCCCTCGCACCAACCGACGGGTAGGAAATGCTCACGAAGCGAATCATCCCCTGTATCGACGTCGACCTAGACGACGACGGGAATCCGGCGGTCTACACCGGCGTCCACTTCGAGGATCTGAAGTACACCGGCGATCCGGTCGAGATGGCTCGAGCGTACAACGAGGCGGGTGCCGACGAGTTCGTCTTCCTCGACATCACCGCATCCGCAGACGGCCGGGAGACGATGCTCGACGTGGTCTCACAGGTCGCAGACGAGGTGTTCATTCCGTTGACCGTTGGCGGCGGCATCCGGACGACCGAGGACATCAAGGAGACGCTGCGCGCGGGCGCGGACAAGGTCTCGATCACCACCGGCGCACTCGAGCGTCCCGAACTCGTCAACGAAGGGGCGCGCGCCTTCGGCAGTCAGTGTATCGTCATCAGCGTCGACGCCCGACGGCGCTTCGACGAGGACGGCGAACACTACACGCAGGTCGACGGCGAGTCCTGCTGGTTCGAGTGTACCAAGAAGGGCGGACGCGAAGGGACGGGCATCGACGTCCTCGAGTGGGCCGCCGAGGCGGAGTCCCGCGGTGCGGGTGAGTTGTTCGTCAACTCCATCGACAAGGACGGAACGAAAGACGGCTACGACATTCCGTTGACGAGTGCCGTCTGTGACGTCGTCGACACGCCCGTGATCGCCTCCTCCGGCTGTGGCGGTCCCGAGCACATGCACGAGGTGTTCACCGAGGCGAACGCCGACGCCGGACTCGCGGCCTCGATCTTTCACTTCGACGAGTACTCCATCGCCGACGTGAAGTCCTACCTCGACGAGCGAGACGTTCCGGTCCGGTTCTGAGTGGGGGTTTCGCTAGGCTTTTCTTCCGTCAGCCGAGTGTTCAGGCGTGAAGTGGCGGTGTACCTGGTGTGGAAAACCACACGAATCGAACGACCCGCCCTGCGATAGCTGCGGCCACGGCACCTTCGAGGAGGCGGTCGTCCGCGAACAGGAGTTCGAGACGGTCGACACCGGCACCCAGTACATGTGGGTGTGCTCGAACTGCGGCCGCCAGCACGTCAAGAACAACCCGCCCTGTTCGCGCTGTGGCGAACACGACCTGGAGAAGGTCGAACAGAGCTACGAGGACATCGAGAGCGACCTCGCCGCTCCGAGCTGGCTCGAGGTGGCGAGACCCTACGCGCCGATCATCCTCGTCTTCGCGCTCGTCGTCGGTCTCTTCGTCACCGGCGTCGTCTCCCCGTCGGTCATCCCCGGCATCGGGACACCCACCGTCTCCGACGTCCCCGGTGACGGCGACGTGTCGGCGGGCATCGACCTGGTGCTCGTCGGAGAGGAAGTCCACGAGCGACTCGAGACCGAACGGGGGAGTGACGCCGAGAGAAGCTACGGAGGCGGACTCGGTGATCTGGCGGCCTACGCGAACCACCAGGACGTCGTCGAACACTACGGCGACGAGCGCCCGAGCGACCCGAGTACGCGCGAGTTCGACCTCTCGTGTTCGCGCTCGACGATCGTCGGCGGCCAGCTCGGCCCGCTCTCGGAGTCGATCACTGCCTTCGAGAACGAAGCGGCACTCGCCACAGAAATCACGGAGTCGCTCGCCGGTTCGACGCCCGCGTCGGTGACCGACGCACGCACCGAAGCCCTCGACGTCCACGTCGGTCCCGACGGGACGGTCTTCGTCTACTACCTCGTCTGCTGAACCCGACGGGACGGTCTTCGTCTACTACCTCGTCTGCTGAACCCGACGGGACGGTCTTCGTCTACTACCTCGTCTGCTGAACCCGACGGACGCTAGGCCGCCTCGAACGCCTCGCGGAGCGCGCTCGTCTTCTCACGAACCGTCGCCGCGCCAGCCTCGAGCGCGTCGAGCGGGTCGACGCCGTCGATGGTCTTGACCGTCAGGATCGGGTCCGTCTGGCCGCCGGACTGTTCTGGGTTCATGTCGTAGGTTGCGGCGCTCACGTCGTCGTGCTCGAGGAGTGCGCCCTTCAACACGTTCATGAACGTGTGGTCCTCGCCGCCGATCTCGATCGACAGCTCGTTCTCGCTGCTCTCGGTGACCCGTAGCTCCATACACCACTCTGTGGTGTTCGCTCGCTTGTACCTTTCGAAGCGGCTGGTATAGTCGCCACTGCAAGTCAGTGCACTCCCGATCGCCAGACGGGTCGGCGATCAGTGTGTGAATCGTTGCAGTTGTTACTATATCTCAGGCGGCTGTGGAACGGACGCGCCGGCGGACGACGAACTCGAGACCGCCGACGACGAGCACGATCACCAGCGGGACGACCCAGAGCGGGCCGAACAGCGAGTCGGCGGAGAGATCGATCGACGACGCGCCGGCGGCTCGAGCGGTCTCGAAGCGGCGCCAACTCGTAAGAAACGCGGCGACGAAGAGCGTCACCAGCGCGAGCGCTGGCGTGACGAGACCGAACCGAGCGCGCAGGACGACCGGTGTGGCTCCGAGCGCGACGAGTCCGCCGACGGTCACCGCGAAGAACGCGAGTTCCTCCGAGGTCGCCGGGGTGAGTGCACCGACCGGGCGACCACGGACGACGCCCGATAGCCAGAGCGCCGCGACGGCGTGGACGATGCCTGTCACCAGCGCGAGTGCGAGGATTCCTCGAGCGTTCGTCCTGGGGATCACACTCGAGAGCAACGCATCAGGGGGACGAAAAGATTGTGATAGCCGCGACGCCGACACCCGCCGGCCGCGTCTCGATCCGTTGCAAGCCCAATCGCTACACTCCGGCGTGGTGTTGGTGACGTATGGTTCGTCTCTCGACGGTCGTCATCGTCCTCGCCATCGTGCTCGGTATCGGCCTGCTCCCGATTCCGGTGCTCCCCGGTGCCGGGATACTCGTCGGTCTCTCGGGCGTCGTTCTCGGTATCGTGTTGCGTTTGCTCGGCCACTGACCCACGCTATCCGAGCGAACGGACGGGGGACGCCCAGCGCACGACGGCCACGGGCCGGCCGCGACGAGTCGTAGACGGCGCGGCGAACGGGGCAGAAACGACTATACGCTTCCCTCCGAACGTCGGATATATGCTCTCTTCGTCTGCGGTTCTCGCGGGGCTGGTCGTCGTGACGCTCGTGCTGTCGGTCGGTGCGATACGGTACCTGACGCTGGGTCACTCGAGGCGCTGGCCCGATATCGCCAGTGACCGACTGGTGATGGGGGTGCCCTGGGGGACGCTCGTCGTCATCGGGTTCGTCCTCTCGTTTTACCTGCTGGTACAGGATGGGCTGACCGACTGGTCTCGACCGGTGACGATTCCGTTCCGGGCGTGGTCGTACTTCTACCCGCTCGGGATACTCACCGGATCGTTCGCACACGACAGTGCGGGCCACCTGACGGGGAACCTGATCGGGACGGCGATGGCCGCACCGATCGCCGAGTACGCCTGGGGTCACTACCCGCGCGAGCGCGACCGTCACGCACCGTCTCGATTCTACCACCGGCCGTGGGTCCGCGCACTCGTCGTCTTCCCGGCCGCGGTCGTCTGTATCGGGCTCTTGACCTCCGTGTTCGCACTCGGTCCCGTGATCGGATTCTCGAGCGTCGTCTACGCCTTCGCCGGGTTCGCCATCGTCCGCTATCCGATCACGACGCTCGTCGCGACGACGACGGCGCAGGGGGCGCTGAGTACGATCTACCGGGCGCTCGGTGAGCCGATTCTCACCCAGACCGCACAGGCGCGCCCGCCCTCCGCCCCGTCGTGGGCGACCATCGCGATTCAGGGTCACGCGCTCGGCTTCTTCATCGGCTTCGTGTGTGCCATCGCGATTTTTCACCGGCGTGGACTCCGCCAGGATCCGCTCAGACTCTGGGTCGCGATCGTCCTGTTCGCGTTCGCGAAGTCGCTCTGGGCGATCTACTGGTTCGGTGGCGGCGACGAGTACATTCTCTTTCAGGGACCCGGCGTTGCCATCGTCGTCGCCCTCGCGCTGGTGCTCACGCTCGCCGTCGTGAGTTCGAACCGCCCACTCGTCCCGCGTTCGATCAGACGGCGTCTCCTCCACCGGAACGTCCCCGCCTCGACGCGTCGCAGCCTCGAGTTGGGTCTCCCCTTCGAGGGCGAGCGCCGCCGGACTCACGAGCGGATCTACGACATGGTCGTCGGCAGCGCGAGTGGGAGCGTCGCGACGGGAGCGAAACGCTGGGACGGGTCCCGGTCGCGCTCGTCGGTCACTACCTCGCTCGCGACGACGAGCCGTCGGGGTGTCGTGTTGCTCGCCGTCACCGTCGTGCTCGCGCTCCTGGTCGGTCCCTCGATACCGGTCAACATGTTCGTTCTCGACGGCGAGTCGAGTCCGGGTGAGGAGGCGATCACGGTCGGCGACTACTCGGTCACCTACGCCGAGGGGGTCGAGAACGAACTCATCTCCGTGGTCGATATCGAAGCGTTCGGCCAGGATACGACCGTCGAGACCGGCGGCGTCATCGTCTGGAGCGAGGAGCGAAACATCTGGATGGACGCGATCTCCGAGCAACGGCTGGCTCACTCGGGCTCGTCACAGATACAGCTCGGCGGTCTCGGCTGGCGTGAACCCGTGACTGCGGTCCGACAGGGCTGGTCGGCCACGGGTGGGGACACCGCCTACCAGGTGTGGCTGCGTGCCGGTGACGACCCGTACCAGCACGTGTTCACCTCTGAACCAGCCCAGGCCGACGTCGTCCTCGCCGGACAGAACGTCACCGTCGTCCCCCACGAGGGTGCGTTCTTCCTCGTCGTCGCAGACGGTGAGAGCGAGCCTGCGGCCGCGTTGATACCGAACCAGGACGCGCGGTTTTCGGCGGGTGAGGTCACGTTCGAACGCGACGGACGGACGGTCTACGCCGAAGTCGACGACACGCGCGTACAGGTCGCACGCCAGGAACGGTACAGCCGGTAGGTCACCTGCCGGGCCACTCGATACGAAACACCTCGACCTCGAGTTCACGCCGTTCGTCGGTGTGGAACTCGAAGCGGCGGTCGACCGGGAACGCCGCGGCGAAGGCGTGCGTGACCACCCCACCTCCGTCGGCGGCGAACGCTTCGACGAACGACTGGCTGCCGGCGTTGTGGATGGTGTACGAGACCGCGCCGAGGTCTCGAGCGGACTCGAGAAAGGCCCGGTCCGCGTGGCGGTTGCCCCGCTGTGCGCCGAACGGCGGGTTCGACACCACGGTCGCGTCGGAGAGTGCGAGCGGGTGGCGGCGGCCGTCGCCGACCACCCACTCGATCGGATCGGTACCGAGAATCCGTACCTCGTTGTCGCGCGCGCGAGCGAGTGCCGACGGATCGCGCTCGAGTCCGACGATCCGAGTTCCACCCGCGAGCGCACACCCGATCGCGAGCATCCCCGTTCCGGTTCCGAGGTCGACTACCGGACGCTCAGCGAGGTCGCCCTGCAGCGCAGCGAGGTGACAGAGGTGGGCCGCGAGCGCTGGCGGCGTGCGATACTGTTCGAGCGCGACGTCCGGCGCGTCGAAGTCACGGACGCGCTCGAGCCTCCGCTCGATGGTTCGACGGCTGGTCATCGCTCGAGACCGCCTGCGGGGGTACTGTCGGCCGTCGGCTCGCCGATCGATCGCTCGAGACCGAACACTTGGGCGCGCACTCGAGTGGGTACACCGACGCGACAGTAAAACGTTTAGATGCGACCCGGATGGGGACCTGACCGGTTCGACGCCGCCTTTCACCACACGGATGGTCAGATAACGTGACAGAAACACTAAGAGTTAAGGACTGGCCATGCGAGGAGAACGTATGGACGAATGCCCACGGTGTCAGTCGCCCCTCGAGCGTCTCTCGCTGGGCGAGGTCACGACCATCGCGTGTGGCCGGTGTGGGTTCGCCGACGTTCCGGTCGACCACGAGAGCAAACCGGTAGAGATCGAATCCTGGCGGGACGCGTTCAACCGGTTCTACGACTCGTGACCGCCGCCACGGGGGGTCGGTGAGTTCACTCGAGCGACGCCACCGCACTCGAGAAGCGTCGGTTTCCAGGCACCAGTACTGCCTCGAGCGGGGCCGACGCGGTCGCTCGTGCGTCTCGACACCAGCACCCAAAAGGTAGCGTGGGGGCGCTACTCGTTCGCGGCGGGGGCTTCCGCCTCGTCTTCGTCGTAGACGACGTCCTCGTCGGAGCGGGCGGCGACGAGTCCACCGCGTGCGACGCTGTAGAGCGGTTCGTCGGCGTGGGTGACGCCGCTGACCGAGAACGGGATGTTCGCGTCTTCCAGGTGGTCACGGAACAGTTTCTCGAAGCCCTTCGGACTCGAGGTCCCACCGGTGACGACGACGGGGATGTCGAGACCTTCCTCGACGTCACCCTCGTCGACCTCGCGGACGATGTTCTCGATGACGTAGTCGAGGAGGTTCTCGTAGTAGATCGACAGCGCACCCTCGACGCCGCCGACGTCGGTCGTGAAGTCGAGTTCGAAGTCGTCCTCTTTGATCGAGGTGACCTTGTCGACGGGAGTGCCGGTCGCGCGGGCGGCCTGTTCGTCGACCCAGTCGCCACCGCGTGCGACGGAGAACTTCATGACGGGGACGGCGTAGTAGGCGAGACAGACGTTCGTCATGCCCGCACCGAAGCTGATGCCGAGACCGGTGAAGTTGTTGTCCGCGAGTTCGGAGTAGATGACGGACATCCCCTCGTTGATCGGCTCTGCGTCGTAGCCGACGTCGTTGAGGAACGACTCGATCGTCTTCTGGTGGTACAGCGTCGAGAGATCGGAGTCGATTGGGTCTGCGGGGGTCGAGAAGTACAGTTTCTCGTCGGGGTAGTTCGGTTCGCCGACGACCTGTTCGATGATGAGTTTCATCATCGGAATCGCACTCTTCTCGTCGGAGGAGAGAATGCCGTGTTTCATCGGCCGGCGGGTCTCTTTATTGAAGATGTTCGCGAAATTGAGTGCGTCGTCACCGACGACATAAACTTTGTCGTCTTTCCGGATGTGTAACACTTCGCTCCGCGAGAGCATCTGCTCGGCCATGTCCGAGTATTCGATCTCTACGAAGGAGTTTCGCTGCTGCACGAACACCGTGTCGTTTCCATCCTGCTGTGCAGACAGGATGTTCATCGTACCAACGTCTAGGCCCTTAGCCATAATTGGCAAAGGCGTCTGACGGATTATAAATCTATGTGCATTGTGTGCACCGAAGTCGATCGTGAATAAATTCTATATTTATAGACTTGTCGAATAGTTAATTCCTTCTGACGCGATTGCGCAACGCACCGAGGACGCCATCCGAGCGCTCAGAGCCGACGAGCCAGGCTTTCACCCGTGCGAACGGAGCCACGATGGCGTCGCCTCGAGTGCGCTCGGCGTCGGCGGCGGCCTGCTCTCGTTCCCGCTGCTCGCGTAACTCCCTGAGTTTCGCCGTCTGGTCGTCGACGGTCGCACTCGAGGTGGTCGTCTTCGTCTGCCCGCCTTTCAGCCCCTTCAGGCCGGCGACCTGGTCGTCGACGCCGCTCGAGCGAGTCGTCTTCGTGCCGAGTTCGAGCGACGCCCCGTCGAACTCGTGATCGGTGAAACTGAGCCGTTTGTGTTCGGTCTTCTCGACGCCACCCCAGGAGAGTTCGACGCCGTCCATCGCGTCGTCGATGTCGCCTCTGATCTCCTCGTCGGAGTAGTACTCCTCGTCGTCCTCCTCGGAGTCGTCTCGAATCTCCTCGACCGCCCGGGCCATGTCGAGGTAGTGTGCGATGAGCGCGGCACCGGTCGAGGCGGTGATCGCAGCCAGACCGATCGCGTAGGCGGCGACGACGTGGACCGTCCCGAACGTGGCGGTACCGCTCTCGTAGTAGTTCCAGTCGGATGGATAGAGGGCGACGAAGCCACCGACCGCTGTCACTGCGACGGCGGCACCCACGACCGAGGCGTACAGCACGCGCCGTTCCGTCGGAAGCAAGACGGTGATGCCGAGCATCGTCACCGGGAGCGCGAGCATGCCGAGCGCGTACGCCGGCTGTACCCACTGGAAGTACGTATCAGAACGAGCCTCGAGCGTACTACTGTAGAGGAACAGGACGAGCGCGACGACCGCCAGTCCGATCCCACCGATAAACAATCCAAATCCGAGGTAGACGTCGGTTCGACCGTCGGGTTCACCGATGTACTGGCGATAGAGGTCGAACAGGTACCCTTCTGTCGGCTGTTCCGCTGCCATTAGCGCCCCTTTACTCTCCAGTACTATGACTTTTGGGACGGGAAAAAATCACGCGGTCGTCATTATACGCGTTCGGCTCGACGGCGGTCTCAGTCGTTACAGCAACCGCCGGTCTCGCCGCTGAAGTCGACCGCGATCGGGGCCGAGATGGCGTCGTTGACCGCCTCGAGTTCGCCGCTGAGAGCCGCCTTCGCCTCGAGAAACGCCTCCATCGTCGCCATCGAGTGGAGTTCCTCCTGGGTCGACTGGAGTTTCTCGAGGTCGTCCTGGGTGGCGGTGCCGGTCTGGCGAGCGATCATGAACTCCTGGCGGATGCGCTCGAACTCGTCGATCTTCGCCTGGGTCTGTTCGCACGCCTCGACGGCGGCTTTCGCGGACTCGAACTCCTCGTACGCCGGGAGGTCGGCGATCGCTTCACCGAGTTCACTGCCGAGCGCTTCGACCTCGCTCGTCTGAATGCTCATAGGCGTCTTTCGGCCGGGTCGACTTTCAACGTTTCGAGCCTCGAACCGAGAGTCTGCGACGGCGATGGTACGGTACGATCTCCGTTAGACATAGCCGAAAGTTATACAATCGCCGTCTGTGTGCTCTCTCACAGAGGGGATTGAAAGATGGTGCAGACACCACGGCCGGCAGGGAACGGTTCGCCTCGACGGAAACGGAGGCGATCGTGATGGGGGAGTATCCGGTGCTCGTCGTCGCCGACGAGTGTGAGACGCTCGATAGGGTCGAGCGAGCGCTCGCGACGACGTACACGGTGACCCGGGTCGGACCCGACGAGGACGTCTTCGATCACGCAGACGAGTTCGGCCGCTCCGAGGTCGTCCTCTTCGAGCGGTCGCTGCCGATACCCGCTGGCGACCAGCTCGTCCTCGAGAGTCAGTGTCGAGCGGGGGCGTGTTTCGCTGCGATCGTCGACGGCCTGGACCCGACCGAACGCACCGTTTCGATCTGTCGGGAGGCGTTTCTCGACGAACCGATCGACGAGTCGGCCCTCCGCGAGTCGGTCTCGCGGCTCCGGCGCTGGGCACGGTACGACGAGAAACTCGCCGAGTGTGCGAGTCTCGCCGAACGACGGGCCGAACTCGAGACCACACCCGCCGACGTCGAGCGCGATAGCGAGTACGAGACGCTCTGTGAACGCCTCGAGTGTCTCCGCCGCGAGGTCGACGACCTCCGCCGACACTTCGACGCCGAGGACTTCCGGGCGGCGTTCGAGACCCCCGACTTCGCCGGCGGGGCGCGACTCAGGCGCGTCGCCTGGCTCTGAACGCTCGAGAAGCGCCGTCGTTTTACGTACGCGCCCGTTACGACCCGCAATGAGCCAGGAGTCGGAGTACAGCGAGGGAGACCTCCGAAACACGGGGATGGCGCTCAAACACGACCGCGAGTGGGACTACGAACTCGAGCGGATCGTCGACGCCATCGAAGAGCGCGACGCGACGAAAGTCGGCCTGCAGTTTCCCGAGGGGTTGAAACGCCGCGGTCCGTCGGTCGCGGACGACCTGCGCGAACTGGTCGGCGACGGGGTGACCTTCATGCTCTCGGGCCAGCCGTGTTACGGCGCGTGTGATCTCGATACTTACCTGATGAAGCGCACCGACGTCTTCGTCCACTTCGGCCACTCGCCGATGAAGGAGTCGAACAAGGTGATCTACGTCCCGCTCTTCTCGAACGTCGAGGTGACGCCGATCATCGAGGAGGCACTCGAGACGCTCGAGTCGCCCGACGAGACCCCCGAGATCGGTCTCGTCACCACCGCCCAGCACATGAACCGTTTCGAGGAGATGGCTGCGTTCCTCGAAGAGGCTGGCTACGAGGTACAGACCCGCCGCGGTGACGACCGGCTCACCCACGAGGGGCAGGTGCTCGGCTGCAACTACGCGAGCGCGGACGTGCCCGCAGACCAGGTGCTCTACGTCGGCGGCGGGAAGTTCCACCCGCTCGGACTGGCGATGGAACACCCGGAGAAACACGTCGTCATCGCCGACCCCGTCAACAACGTCGTCACCGTCGCCGACACCGAGAAGTTCATGAAACAGCGCTTCGGCGCCGTCCACCGCGCGATGGACGCCCGGCGCTGGGGCGTCATCTTCTGTACCAAGATCGGCCAGGGACGCTGGGAGATCGCCCAGGACATTCTGGCGGACAACGAGAACACCTACCTCATCACGATGGACGAGGTAACCCCCGACCGCCTGCGCAACTTCGACATGGACGCCTTCGTCAACACCGGCTGTCCGCGGATCACGACCGACGACGGCCCACGCTTTCACAAACCGATGCTCACCCCCGGCGAGTACGAGATCGCCGTCGGCAACGAGCCACTCGAGAACCTCTCGTTCGACACCTTCCACGGCACCTGGTAGTGGTCGGAAACGACAACACTTAGGCCCCTCATCGGTGCAGGTTGCGGTATGTCCACGCCAACGAGCGACTGGGGCGACTGGCTTCCGAACGCGATCGCCGACGCCGAACCCGACGGCGTCGCCATCTGGTATCTCGGCTGTAACGGCTTCGCGCTCAAAGGCAGCGAGGGAACGACGCTCTTCATCGATCCCTACCTCGGCATCGGCCGCCCACCGCGAACCGTCCGCATGATCCCCGTGCCCTTCGATCCCGAAGACGTCACGGAGGCGGACGCGGTGCTCGCGACCCACGAACACCTCGACCACGTCCACGGTCCCTCCCAGGCACCGATCCTCGAGTCGACCGGAGCGACTCTCTACGCACCCGACGACAGCCTCGCCGTCGCGCGCGAGGAGGAAGCCTGGACCGACGGCTGGGACGTCACCGACGAGCAGTTCGAAGAGGTGACCGAGGGCGACACCCTCGAGATCGGTGAGTTCACCCTCCACGTCGAGGAGGCTCACGACCCCGACGCGACCCACCCCGTGAGCTACGTCATCGAACACGACGCCGGGACGTTCTTCCACGGCGGCGACACGAAGCCATCGGACGCGTTCGCCCGCATCGGCGAGGAGTACGACATCGACCTGGGCGTCCTCGCGTTCGGGACGGTCGGTCTGATCGCCGACAAGGAGACCGGCGAGGGTCAGCGGACGGTCTGGTACAACGACGAGAACCAGATCGTCGAGTGTGCACACGACCTCCAGCTCGATCGGCTGCTCCCGAGTCACTGGGACATGTGGCGTGGACTCACCTCCGACCCGAAAGTGCTCCACCACCACACGAAGAGCTTCCCGTACCCGGAGCGCCTCGAACTCGTCGAGATCGGTGACCGCGTCGAGTTGTGACCGCGAGCAGGGCAGACGTCCGTTCCGCGGAGTGCCCGTTTCATTTATAGTAGTGCTGGCGTAACGTTCTTCCCATGAGTAGTACCGCTGACGCGGACGAGGTGGTGGAAGTTAGCGAGGGGGGGCTGACCGTCGAGAAATCGTTTACTGCGGACGAGTTTCCGGTTCCGGCGATCCGCTTCGAGATCGAGACGGCCGGCGACGAGGCAGTCTCGTTTCGCCTCGTCGAGCGCATCCCCGAGTCGTTCCCGATGGACGGCGTCGGGTTCCACCCGGAGTATCACAGTGAGAACTGGACGGCGTTCCAGGACAACCACGTCGAGTTTTCGGGTACCGTCGAACCGGACGAACCGCTCGTGACCGTCTACGGGATTCGTCTCGACGAAGAGACCGAACCCGCCGAGTTCCTGACCGAACCGGCCATCGCACCCACGACGACCGAAGACACCGACGACGACGAGCGTGATGCCGAAGAGGTCGACGACACGACGATCGACGACATTCTCGCGAGCGACCGCAACCAGGTCGTCAAAGACATGCTCGCAGGCACCGGCGGCGTTCCCGGACTCGACGACCAGGGCGATGACGGCGAGGAGGAACCCGAGATCACCCTCGACCTCGAGCGAGCGGCCGCCGATGCCGAACCGAGCGAGGAGGAGGACGGACCCGGCGAGCAGACGGTCGACGACGAGGAGGAACCCGAGATCACCCTCGACATCGGCGAGGCTGCGGACGACGAATCCGACGGGGACACGGCGGACGCCACCGCCGACGCCGAACCTGCCGACGACGAATCCGACGGAGACACGGCGGACGCCACCGCCGACGCCGAACCGGCCGAGTGGGTAACCGAGGGGACAGACGAGGACGAGGTGGTCGCTGCACCGCCTGCTGACACCGACCCGGCGCCAGCCACCGCGGGTGACGAACCGGTCGGGGCACGCCTCGCCGCCGAACTCCGTGCGGGAACGCTCGAGGAGACCGACGTCGAAGTCCTCCGTCGCGAGCTCGAACTCGACGGCGAGGGTGCCGAGAGCGGGATGACCGCCAGCGAACGTGCCCGCATCGACCACCTCGTCACCAGGGTCGAAGAGATCGGTGCCTACGCGAACGCACTCGAGGCGTTCATCGACGAGAACGGACGCGGCGAGGAACTCATCGGCGAGTTCAGAACCGAACTCGAGTCGTTCGGTGCTGACTTAGAGACGCTACGTGACCGGGTCGACGAGGCGACCGGGAGCGTGGGCGACCTCTCCGAGGATCTCGCGGACGCGACGGAACGAACGGAGACGCTCGAAGCGGACGTTGGCGAGATCGACGACCGTCTCGAGCGGACCGACGAGCGCGCCGACGAACTCGAGTCCGGTCTCGAGCGCGTCGAGTCGTCGGTCGACGAGTTAGACGAGCGTCTCGAAGACGTCCGCGCGGACGTCACCGAGATCACCGAGTGGCGCGCCGAACTTGGATCGATGTTCTCCGGGTGAGCACTCGCTTCTCGCGTCGGTAAAACGGAACTCGTTTAGCAGTCCGCGACACAGCACTGTTCGATGGGCGAGACGATTGCCGTCGCCGTACCTCGGAAAGGCAGGCCGCTCGAGTCGGTACTCGAGCGATTGGCCCGCCGACTGGAGCTGACCAACCTCGCAGACGACGTGATTTCGACGCTGCGCCACGAGAAGGCCGTAACGAAAGGCCATCTCGAGCCGACGAGCGACGACGTGTACCATCGCCTCGCGACCTACAGTGACGTCGACGACCCGACACAGCCCGAGTACACCCTCGTTCGCGACGACCGGGCCGGTATGCCACGCCGGATCGTCTTCGACAGCCTGACGGTTGCACTCGACGGCGTCCTCGACGTTCCCGCGGGGACGAAACTCCAGCTCGTTGGGCGCGAAGAGCCGTTTCGTGCGCTCAGAACGCACGACTTCGCGCTCGGGTTCGACAGTGCAGACCTCGTCTTAGAGGAGGTCGTCGAACTCCGGGCCGACCCGCTCGAGCGCATCGCCGACATCAACGCACGGATCGATCCCACCGACACCGACGTACGCGTGGTTACCGGACTCGGGGATACGGTGTACCACACGCTAATGGCGACGCCCGACGTCGCCCCGAGAACCGACGGCGTCGACCGCTCGTTTCTCGCCGCGTACGACGGCCCACTGTGTATCGCACCCCGGTACGAACGCCTCGTCCAGGCCGTTCTCGGAACGGACGCGCTCGCCGGAATCAGCTTCGAGTATCCGCCGTCGGGCATCGACGAGGAGGCGGCGATCGCAGACGCCGGTCTCGGCGTCTACCTGACGGTGACGGGGTCGACCGCGCGCGAACACGGACTCGTCCTCGGAGACAGACTCTTCCCGAGCGAGACCGTCCTGATGGAGAACCAGGCGGAGGTGACGCCCGCGGTCGACGCCGTCAAGGCACTCGTCTCGACCGTCGTCGACGCCGACGAAGAGACCGCACTCCTCGTCTGAGTCAGACGCCGAGCGCCTCGACGTACCGCTCGACGTGGTCGCGACAGTCGCTCGCGAGTTCGTCGACGATCTCCTCGAGCGGCCGTTCGTCCTCACCCCACAGTCCGGGATGGACGAGCAACTGGAGGTGGTCGGGGCGACCGCCGGGGAACGGAGGCTCGAGTCGCCACTTCTGGTTCGAGTCCGACGTGTACCGGGTCCGGGTGAAGAACTCGGGACTGTAGGTGTTGACGAACTCGTCGAAGTCGACGCCCAGGACCCACTCCGGCGGCCGGTGGAACGAGACGGTGTCGACGGGGTGGCCGAGGAGCTGGGCGAAGACGTCACACTCGGCGCACACCTGCGCCGTCAGGTCGTCGGCCGACGGCCGGTCGTCCCAGTAGTGGTGGGTGTTGAAGTGGAGGGCGACGTCGTGGCCGAGCGCTTCGATGTCCCGAAGTGTTCGGACGTGCTCGGTCTCGAGCAGATTGTATACTGGCGTCGTCAACAGAAAGCAGTAGGTCGACTGGACGCCGAGCCGTGCCTCCAGTTGCGCCATCTCGAGTGCCGCCGCCGGGGAGAGGTCGACGTCGTGTCTGAGAACGATCTGATCGCGTTCGAGTCCGGAGTAGTCGGTGAAGGTGAACCCGTCGGCGAGTAAGGACTCGAGGAGGCGCTCGTAGTTCTCGAAGCGATAGGTGAGTCGCTCGAGTGCGAAGAGTTCGCCCATCACTCCCCGGCTGACGCCCCGCTGGTGAGATTGTGTCGGTGGTCGACGCTGTCGACGCGACGGTTCGATCCACGCGAGACGAACGTCTCGCCGACGCGTGGCTCCCAGCCGTCGGTCTCGTACTCGGTGACCAGAACGGTGCCGTCGGCGGTCGCGACGACGAAGTCACCGCTCCAGAACACCTCGAGTATCGTCCCCGCGTCCGCGGTCGCTCCCAGGTCTGCGGAGAACGGTCTCGCCTCCCAGATCATCACCTTCTCGCGAGCGGCGGGCGACTCACCCTCGACGAACGTGAACGCACCGGGGTACGGGTCGGCGACCGCCCGCACGAGGTTGTACACGTCCTGCGTTCCATCTTCCCAGTTGATCTCGCCGTCCTCGGGGTTGCGTTTCGGATAGTAGGTCGCCTCACCCGACTGGGTCTCGAGGGGACGCTCGCCGCTGAGGATCGGGTCGATCACCTCGAGGAGCATCTCCTGGAGGGCCATCGTCACCTTGTAGTACAGCGTCCGGATGGTGTCGAACTCGGTGATGTCGAACTTGCGGGTGGCGACGACGTCGCCCGCGTCGGCGTCCGGGTCGAGCGTGATCACCGAGAGGAGGAACCGGTCGCGGTCCTCAATGAGCGACCAGTTCAGCGGCGAGCGCCCGCGCCCCTTCGGCAGACCGTACGCACTGCCGTGGTTGCCGAGTCCGCCGTACGTTGCCGTCTCGAGGATCGCTGCGGGAATCAGCCGTTGCCAGCCGTTGACGACGAGGAGGTCCGCCTCGAGCGACTCGAAGTGCTCGATGTCGGTGCGCTCGTTCATCGAGTACGTCGCGGGATAGTAGAGGGGAACGTCGTACGCTTCGGCGAGGTCGGCGAACGACGCGTAGCCCGAGACGTGGTTCGCTCGAGCCATCTCACGGTCGATGGTGACGATTTCCGTGATGGGCAGTCCACGCTCGAGAAGTGTCTCGAGGACGTCGTGGGCAGGTGCAGTGCAGCCAACGTAACAGATGGCGGAGTCGCTCGGAGCGGTCATCACCCCTGAATTGCCTGCGGTCGTGTATTGTTATCCAGTCGTTTCGTCGTCTGACACTCCGGTACGCGCCGCCTACCCGGTATCGTGCTGAACGACTCTCCAGAGCGTTTCGGACGACTACCGCCCCACACTCACGTGACCGACCGGTCACCCGGCACCCAGAATAGATATAGCAACATACGATTTATGTGTTGTGTACAGGACGATAGAATTTACTACAATGGTAGTATCCTTACGGACGCTGAGTTCGATATCGTCCACAACACGCCTCGGTGGAACGGACACCGGCGAGTGCCAGCTGCGGCTCGTCAGAACCGCCGATACGGCCACGACGAGAGACTGGCACGGATACGTCCCACGAAGAACGGAGGGCTGTGGCCGACTCCCGAGCGACTGGACCACCGGCTTCTGCGTGCCAGTGGTCCCATCGATGTAGCGCTGGTGTATCTATTCTCAGCCATCGTGACGGCAGTGGCTCTCTAACGGTCCCTGTCGTCGCTCGGACGGGCCATCCATACACCGTAGAGTGCGATACGTTCGGCGGGGACAGACGGGGCACTCGGGCCGTGAGACCACAGCCATCTCCTCGAGTGCGTCTGGAGCGACTTCTCGAGTACCGACACTCGCCTCGAGAACCGGCGTCGGTGGCTCGTGAGTCGCCTCGCCCGGACAGCGGTGACGGCTACGACGCTGCTGGTGAGACTGGTCGGATACCCACCAGCGCTGCTCTCGAGACCGAACTCGGTGTGAACGACGACTGCTCGCCGCGAGACCGTCACGCTGGGTAGTCTCTCCCCACCAGCACCTCTGCATCCCTGAGGATGCAAACGAACTGTCGGACCCACCGGCCGTGTGTCCGAACAGCGTCAGTATACACACAGCGGTCTGTGCCGTACGGGCCGCTACCCGGGAGCGAGTGCCTACCCACGGGGGACGGAACACGCGTCATTCGGACACCGGTGAGCCGTAGCCAACGAGGGTCGACGCTCCTCGAGCGGCCGGCACGACGCGCAGAGATCTATGACTTTCCGGACGTTCACTCTGACTGGACGTCGAACACCACGAATACGACGGCACCCACCCTCGGTCGAGCGGCTCTGTCGTCGGGAGTGGGTACTCGGCCACATCGGTACACGGTTCGGCCGACCCTCTCGAGACACACCGCCAATCAGGTACGAGGGTGCTGGTATCTCTCGTACGGACTACCTGCGACGTACTCGAGAGATTCCGCCATCTGACCGTCCGACTTCTCGCTCGGGTGTAAACCCGGCCAGTCACCACGGCGCTGGAGAGTACGTCTACTGATCTGGTGTCGATACCCCCCGGCGCTTCAGGTGCGAGGAATCCGTCGCGAGGTGTCGGGTCGCGCTGTCTCCCGAAGGCACCTTCTCCCGATGGGAGTACCTGGCCGTGAGCGACCCTGGGGCAGTGTACACGGTGACGCCAGTCCGTGGTGGACCCCCGGTTGTGTCTCGATTCCCACCCACTCGCCCGGTTCCAGGAGGGGTGGCCGTCCGAATGCGTGCGTTCGTCCCTGCCCTCCCGACGGGGACGACACGGGCCGCGCCATCGACAGGACCCCGCCCACCTCGCCGAGGAGTCCACGGCGACTTTCGTGGCCGCCGCGACACGAAGCACGTGTGTACTCGATCCGAGAGGACGAGTCGGCTACCGCGGTTCTGTCGAACGAGGGACAATCGCTCGCCGGACGGGAAGGGATCATATCTGGACTCGCATACCCACTCCGCGACGAGTAGCATCTAGAATGGTGTCACCAACGACATCGGATATCTCGATTCACATCCCTTGTTGACGCCCCATTCTAACTCTGTGAACTGAGATAAGGGCCTTTATCTTCACTGAAGGGAACATTCAAGGTGGCGGGGTGTGATGGCCCGTCTATGGACGACCACGCCGATACCTCTCGAACGTCTATCAAGGCGTATCTCCCAGCGTACCAGAAAGAACGGTGGAAAGCCCACGCGGACGCCCTCGAGATGAACCAGAGTGAGTTCGTCAGAACGATGGTACAGGCCGGCCGGAAGGGGTTCGAACCGGCCCACGAGGAACCCGCTTCTAGCGACGCAACCCCTAGGGGTAACGCGCTCGAAACACAGGTGCTCGAGTTACTCGAATCCGACACGTTCTCGTGGGACGAACTGCTCGAGGCGGTGAGCGAAGAGATCGAGACGCGGCTCGAGGAGACGCTCGACGAGTTGCAGAACGCGAACCGAATTCACTACAGCGGTCGCGACGGCGGGTACATCCTCGTCGGTGGTGGCGATGGCCAGTGAGGCGGCGAGCGAAGCGGACGTCACGGATCCGATCGAGTACTTCCTCGACGACCAGCGCTACCACGGGAAGAGCGAACGGACGGTCGAGGCCTACGAACGAGTGTTGCGTCGTTTCGAGCGGTTCGTAGAGTCAGCGGCGGAAGGCGCCGTCACGCCGGCGACGGCCGACCGACGCCAGTGTATGGCCTGGGTACACTCGCTGCGGGCGACACTCGAGGACAGCACCGTCGCGACCTACGCCTCCTACGTCCACCGTTTCTACGACTACATGACGCAGGTGGGCGTCCTCGAGTCGAATCCGATGGTGCTCGTCCTCGCGGAGATGCCCGAATCGATCGACACGAACCCGACCAGACGTGAGCTATCGGTCGCACAGATGCGGGGGTTCGTCGGATCGATCACCCATCCGCTCGAGCGGGCTCTCGTCGTCACCCTGCTCAAGACCGGGATGCGTGTCGGTGAGTGTTGCAACCTGGACCTGCGTGACCTCAACGTCGCCGCCGACGGTCTCTCACTCGAGTGGACGCCGCGTGTCGAAATCGACGCTCGGCCCGCGTCGCTGTACGTCGACGACGAACCGGCCCGCGGCGCGGTGGTCAACGGCGAGCAGCGGACGGCGTCGAACAAGCGAAAGCGCTCGACGGTGGTCCCGGTCGATTCTGAACTCGAGGGTGTGCTGCGCGAGTGGCTCGCGATCAGGCCCGACCCGGTCTCACCGGCCGAGCCGCTCTTTCTCGACACGGGCGAGAGCTGGGGACAGCGAGTGACGCCCGCCGACGTCCGCTACGTCGTCGAACGCCACGCCCGCGCTCACGGCTGGTATCGAACCGGCGGCGGCGCGAGCGAGAACGTCACGCCCCACTACTTCCGTCACTTCTTCACGACCCACCTGCGAGATCGGACGGGTGACCGCGGGGTCGTCAAGTACCTCCGCGGCGACGTCGCGAGCGACGTGATCGACACCTACACCCACAACTGGGGCGACCAGGTTCGATCGGTCTACGAACGGAACATCTACTCGCTGCTCGAGCGCTGACCGGCGCCTTCGACCCGTACACCGGCCAGTAGTGGACCAACGCGGGATTTTTTCGACGGAGACCCCACGCCAGCCAGGGATCAGTTTCTGCCACGGCAGTGTGGGGCGCTCGGGCCGGCTCGGTGCGGTTGTGAGAGCGCTCGTGCCGCCGGCCGACGGCCGATCACCGTCGGACGACGGCTGGCCGATTCGCCGAAATTTGGCACACGAATGACGGTAAATTGGTATTATTGTTTAATTGACTCGGTCGAAACCAGACGTATAAATCGTATGGCGCTATACCGAATAGCGGGCGAGTTCACGAGCGGTGCGGACGAGAGTAGAGGGGTGATGCCGGTGAACGTGCCGACTCCGCGAGTGGGCAACCCGCGTGGGAGTCCCGAACGTTATTCCGGATCTCTCCCGACAGCAGCAGTATGACAGTGATCGTCGTGTTGAACGGGAGCGCTCACGGAATTCCCTCGAGTGCGTGTGCGGACGCCCTTCGCGACCGACTCGAAGAAGACCGATACGAGGTCCGACTCGCCGCGTCACCCGCAGACGAGGTCGACCTCGTCGGTGATGCGGACGTGATCGTCGGCGGCAACGTCAGGCCGGCGGTGCTCGAGGCGGCAGACGACCTGCAGTTGTTCGCCTGTTCCTCCGCGGGGGTTGGCCACGTCGACCTCGAGGCGCTTCGCGAACGTGGCGTCGCCGTCACCAACGCCTCGGGCGTGCACGGGCCGAACATCGCCGAGCACGTCGTCGGCTGGCTGCTGCTGGTCGCCCGACGGCTCGACGAGGGGCTGCGGCGGCAGGCACGTCGGGAGTGGAACCACTTCCAGGCGTTCGGCGAACTGTACGGGTCGCGCGTCTGCGTGGTCGGACTCGGGGCGATCGGCCAGGCGATCTGTACCCGACTCGAGGGCTTCGGCGTCGAGACGGTCGGCGTCCGCTACAGCCCGGAGAAGGGTGGGCCGACCGACGAGGTCTACGGCTTCGACGAGATCGAACGCGCACTCGTCGGTGTCGACTACCTCGTGATCGCCTGCCCGCTCACGGAGACGACGCGCGGACTCATCGGCGAGGACGAACTGGCGACGCTCCCGCCGGATGCAGTCCTGGTGAACGTCGGCCGCGGGCCGATCGTCGACACCGACGCGCTCGTCTCGGCGCTCCGGTCGAACAAACTCCACGCCGCAGCGCTCGACGTGACCGACCCGGAACCGCTCCCCGAGGACCACCCGCTGTGGACGCTCGAGAACGTCTTCATCACCCCACACAACTCTGGGCACACGCCACACTACTGGGAACGAGTCGCGGCGATCCTGGTTCGAAACCTCGAGCGCGTGTCGGAGACCGGCGAGTACGACGACCTCGAGAATCAGGTGGTGTGAGACGAGAATCAGTAGGCGTTCTCGAAGATGCGGACCACGTCGGCGCGCTCGAGGCGGCGGGGGTTCCGTTCGATGTTGTGCAGTGAGTGTTCGAACGCGACGTCGGCGAACGCCTCGAACTCCGCGGTCGTCCCCCTCACGTCGCCGAGTTCGTGCATCCGGTTCGGAATGCCGATGTCGTCGTTGAGCGCCGCGATGGCGTCCGCCCCGCGGCGGGCGTGCTCGAGGGCGGTCTCACCGTCGCGGCGGTCGACGCCGAGCAGGCTCGCGACGTCGGCCAGGCGGTCGGGTTCGGCGGGGGCGTTGTAGCGCACCACGTGGGGGAGGAGGACGGCGTTCGCCCGGCCGTGGCCGATGCCGTACTCGACGCCGAGCGGGTAGGTGAGCGCGTGGACAGCACCGAGACCGGCGTTGACGAACGCCTGGCCGCCGAGGGTGGCGGCGAGACTCATCCGGTAGCGGGCCTCGTCGTTGTGTTCGCCCTGGTGGACCGCCTCGCGGAGGCTCTCACCGACCAGTTCGATCGCCCGCCGTGCCAGCATGTCCGTGTACGGCGTCCTGAGCGTCGAGACGTAGGCCTCGATGGCGTGGCTCAACGCGTCCATCCCGGTGGCGGCGGCGACGCCTGGCGGGAGCGACCGGGTGAGGTCGGGGTCGACCAGCGCGAGATCACAGAAGAGGTGCTCGGAGTAGACGACCTTCTTGTTGTTTTCGTCGTCCTCGTCGGCGAAGACGCCGATGTGGGTGACTTCGCTCCCGGTACCGGCCGTCGTCGGCACGAGGACGGTGGGACGGCCGCGGCCGGGAACGTTCCCCATTCCGAGGAGGTCGCGAACGTCGACGTCGTACTCGGGGAGGACGGCGGCGAGTTTCGCGGTGTCGAGACTGCTCCCACCGCCGACGCCGACCACCACATCTGCGTCGGCCCGCTCGAGTTCACCCGCCGCCCGCTCGGCCATCCCGAGTTTGGGTTCGGGGGCGACGCCGTCGAACGTCGAGACCGCGACGCCCGCTGCCTCGAGTGCGTCGAACACCGGTTCTGCCGCCCCCGCCTCGAGAATGTCGCCGTCGGTGACGACGAGCGCGGAGTCGACGCCCCGGTCGGTGAGGTATCCCTCGAGTTCGGCCGTGACGCCGGCGCCGTAGCGGATGTCGTTCGGACTCTGTACCCTGTAGCCGTCGGCCATCGAACCGATCCCGTCGAACATGGAAGAGGTGGCGGGAGGGAAGCACAAAAGTGTGCAGGAAGGGGCACACGCCGAGGGTGTACACGGTACGGTCCCTCAGTCGGTCGCGTCGATCGAGTCGAGCGACGCGTGTGTGGACTCACGCGAGCCGTCGGCCGGTGGGGACGGCGGCCGCGTCTCGAGTACGCGACGAACGGTTCGGACGAGTGAGTCCGAGTCGTCACTCACCGCTCGCGCCCGGTCGCGGAGTCGCTCGTAGCGTTCCCGAGCGCCACCACCGGCCGCGTTTCGCTCCGTGAAGGGCGTCGTCTCGAGGAACACCGGCGCGGGAGCGTCGGCGAGCGACTCGAGCAGGAGTTGGTTGCCGACGCTGACCCGGAGGTCCGCGAGTATCGTCACGTCGGCGGCGGCGAGTTCCCGTTCGAGTGCGTCGACGGTCGTTCGCTCGAGCGGCGAGAACGGATCGACCGTGAGTGTGTCGACGCCGAGCTGGGCGGCCGTCTCCGCGGCCACGTCGGTGGCCGTCACCGGTCCGAGTGAGGCGTCGACGCCGGCGGCAGCGAGTCGAGCGAGTACACCGGCGGCGGTCCCCCCGGAGCCGACGACGTGAACACGTGGCGGACCCCCCTCTCGGGTGTCGAACGCGACCGAATCGCTCGGGAGCGTCGTCACGTTCGTCGATCCGGTCACCGGGTGCTTCGTGATCGCCGCCGTGGCGTCGAACGCCCGCTCGAGGTGGGCGCTCGTCAGGACGGTCTCCGGCGGGCCACGCTCGAGGACGGTGCCGTCGGCGAGTAAGACGAGCGAGTCACAGTAGCGGGCGGCGAGGTCCAGGTCGTGGATCGCGGCGATCACGGTCTTCCCCTCGGCGGCGAGGTCACAGACGAGTTCGAGCGTCTCGACCTGGTGGGCGATGTCGAGACTGGCCGTCGGTTCGTCGAGGACGATCACGGGTGTGTCCTGTGCGAGCGTGCGCGCGAGCAGCACGCGCTGGCGTTCACCGCCGCTGACGGTCCCGATCGAGCGCTCGGCGAGCGAGTCGGTGGCGGTTCGCTCGAGTGCGTCCTCGATCAGTTTTCGGTCGTCAGCCGTCGGGGGTGAAAAGCGCGAGCGGTACGGCGTCCTGCCCATCTCGACGATCGATCGGACGTCGAAGGCGAACGAGACCGTCGTCTCCTGGGGGACGACCGAGAGGAGTCGGCTGGTCGCTCGAGACGAGAGTGCGTGGACGGTCTCGCCGTCGACGACGACCGTACCAGCGTCGGGGGTGAGGACGCCGGTGAGCGCACGCAGGAGGGTGGTCTTCCCCGCCCCGTTCGGGCCGATGAGACCGACGACCTCGCCGCGCTCGACCGACAGCGAGACGTCGCTGAGGATCTGCTGGCCGCCGAGTGAGAGCGAGAGGTCGGAGATATCGACCATCGGGTACTCGTCGGGGGTGGGGACGGGGTCCGGCCGTCGCCCGTCAGGCGTCACAGTGCGTGCACCTCCCTGCGGACCAGCAAGTAGAGGAAGAAGGGCGCGCCGAGTGCGGCGGTGACGATGCCGACGGGGACCTCGGCGGGTCCGGCCCTGGCGATGGTATCAGTGGCGACGAGAAACGAGGCACCGGCGAGTGCGCTCGTCGGGAGGAGGATCCGGTGGTCGGGACCGACGATGAGCCGCATCATGTGCGGGACGACGAGACCGACGAAACCGATGACGCCTGCAACGGCAACGCCCGCCGCGGTGATCACGCTCGCGAGGGCGAGCAACAGCAGTTTGGTCCGCTCGACCTCGACGCCGAGGTGGTGGGCGTCCTCCTCGCCGAGGAGCAAGACGTTCATCTCGCGCGTGTACGCCCCGAGGATCACGACGCCGGCGAGGACGAACGGCAGCGAGAGAGCGACGTCGTTCCAGGTGCTGTTCGAGAGGTGGCCCATCAGCCAGACGACGGCCTCGCGGAGGCTCTCACCGCTGTGTAAGAGCATGTAGGAGATGACCGCACCGAGAAACGCCTGTATCGCGACGCCCGCGAGCAACAGGGTCGCGACCGGCGTCCGCCCACCCTCGGTCGCGATGGCGTAGACGAGAAACGCCGTGACGACGGCCGTCGTGAACGCCGCCGGGCGCAGGCCGACCGGAACCAGCACCGGAAAGGCGATCACGGCGACCGCGCCGACGGCCGCCCCCGAGGAGACGCCGATGATCGACGGGTCGGCCAGCGGGTTGCGGAAGAAACCCTGCATGACCGTTCCCGCCGCGGCGAGACCGAACCCCACCGTCGCCGCGAGTGCGATTCGCGGCAGGCGAATGTCGGCGACGATGGTCTGGTGGGCCGACGGAACGTCGAACGCGAACAGCGGCGCGAACTCGAGTGCAACCACCGGCACCGTCCAGCCCACGATGGGCACGGCCCACCCGGTGCGCTCGAGTCCGACGGGGACGACCACCGCGTTCAGAATCGCCATCGCGACGGTCACGGGGTCGATACTGACCGAGCCGAGGGCGGCGCTCGCGACGACGACACCCGCGAGTAGCGCCGTCAGGCAGAGCGACCAGGCGAAGATACGGCTCGGTCGGGTCACTGTACACAACCTCGCTTGCTTTAGGCAAATATTTGTTGGAGTGTGTTCGAGGTGGGAGCGATGAAGCGACTCCTCGCAGTACTGGTGACAGTGGTAGTCCTCGCGGGCGCGTTCGCTCCGGCGGTCGTCGCCGGCGGCGCGTCGGGCGGGGTAAACGAGGCGACCTGTGAGTACCCGCTCGAGTTCGAGGACGCGGGCGGTGAGACGTTCACGCTCGAAGAGCCACCCGAGCGCGTCGTGGCGCTCCAGCCGAGTGACGTCCAGTTGGTGTACGAAATCGGTGCCGAAGAGACGCTCGTCGGAATGCCGATCAATCAGTACACCGACGCCCACGACCCCGGTGACCGGACGAACATCGACGTTGCGGGGGAGGAATCCGTCGACATCGAAGCCGTGATCGACCTCGAGCCTGATCTGGTCCTCGCCGCCGCCGTCACCGTCGATGACGACGTCGAACAGCTTCGAAACGCGGGGCTGACGGTCTATCAGTTCGAGACTGCGGCCGCTATTTCGGACATCCGCGAGAGCGTCTTCGAGACCGGACTCCTCACCGGTGAGTGTGGCGGTGCACTCGAGCGTATCGGCTGGATGGACGACCGACTCGAGGCGCTCGAGGACGCACTCGAAGGCGAAGAGCGTCCGCTCGCCTACTGGTCGCTCGGCTTCGGCTGGACGGCCGGTGAAGGGACGTTCCAGGAGGAGATTCTCGAGACGGCGGGCGTCGAGAACCTCGCCTCGGCGGTCGGCATCGAGGGCTGGATGGAGATCAGCGACGAACAGATCGTCGACGCCGACCCCGAGTGGATCGTCTACGGCGTCGAGAGCGACGGCGAGTCGCCCGAGCTGAGCGAGGGGGCGATGGCGACGACGGCGTACGAGGAAGACAACCTGGTCGCGGTCTCCTCGAACCAGGTGAACCAGCCCGCACCGCACGTCGTCTACGCCATCGAGGACATCGTCGAAGCGGTCCACCCCGAGGCGTACGCCGAAGCACAGGCAGAGTTGGGACTCGAGACCGACCTCGATTCGGCGGGCGGTGACGAGGAGGCAGACGCTGACGGCGAGGGGGCGGACGCAGACGACACTGGCGCGGGTGCGGACGAGGCTGACGACGAAGCGAGCGGCAGTACAGACGAGGGCGACGACAGCGCCGAGTCGATCCCCGGCTTCACGCTGCCTGCGGCCGTCGTCGCGGTGCTCGTCGGGACGGGACTGTTCGCCCGCCGCCGGCGCTGACCCGATCCGCTGACCGTCACGTTTTGAAAAGCGTTTACTCACCCCCCGTCAGACGTATCCGTATGGTCGAAAACGTCATCTGGCCCGCGTATCTCGACGCCTCCCTCTCGCGGTCCGATGGACGACGCGTCCCACAGGACCTCGCCGTCGACGAACCGACGGTCGAGGAGATCGCAAAGGCCGTCCAGCAGATCGGCTACGACGCCGCCGTCGAGCGCGAGAAAGCCTACTCGCGCGAACCCTGGGCCAGGCGGGGACGCGTCGTCGTCCGCGGTGCCGACGACTCGACGAAGAACGATCTCGTCCAGGCCGTCGCGGCGTACGTCGTCGCGATGCGCACCTAACCGTGGCGATGTATCGCGTCGGGTCGGTCGTTCGCACTGCCCAGGGCCTGCTCGTCCTCCGTGCGGAGGGTGAAGGTGACGAGACGGAGATCGGAACCATGGTCCTCGACGACTCACTCGAGAAAGTCGGCCGCGTCGTCGACGTCTTCGGACCCGTCTCCCGGCCCTACGTCGCCGTCACGCCGAACCCGAGCGTCCACGCGCCCGGATTGGTCGGGTCGACGCTCTACGCGCGGGCGTAGACGACCGTGTGAGGGTGTGGTCGGGCCCGCAGCCTCGTCCACGTTTCTGACGAGAAGAGCGCAACACCAATACGAGCGGCACGCAAACCGGGCGACATGAACGATCGGACCGGGGTCCTCGCTGCGGTTCTCGCGGTGGTGGCGCTGTTTCTCGCCGTACAACTCGGTGCGCTGGCACTGGTCGAACCCTTCCACGACGCAGAGCACCAGGTCGTCGAAGACCCGGACGATCCGGTGATCAGCCTGCTCTACTTCCTCGTGATCCTCCTGATGACGGGCTTCATGCTCGCGGCGTTCAAGTACGACGCCCAGTGGGTGATCCGCGCCATCGTCGTCGGCGTGAGCGCGATGCTCGCCTGGTTCGTCTTCGCGGAGGTCGTCCCGCCGTTCGTGGTGGTCTACGACCTGCACGCACTCGCCCTCCTCGGCGCACTCGCCGTCGGCGTCGGCTTGCTGGCCTACCCCGAGTGGTACGTCATCGACGCCGCCGGAGTCGTGATGGGTGCGGGCGCGGCCGGGCTGTTCGGCATCAGTTTCGGCCTGCTTCCCGCACTGCTGTTGCTCGCGGCACTCGCCATCTACGACGCTATCAGCGTCTACAAGACGAAACACATGCTCTCGCTCGCCGAGGGCGTCATGGACCTGAAAATTCCCGTCGTCCTCGTCGTCCCCACCACACTGTCGTACTCCTACCTCGCGACCGACAGCACCGCCGGCGTCATCGAGGGCGACGAGTCGGCGCCGACGGGGACGGCGGATGGCTCTGCTGCCAACGGCGGAGACGCCGACGGCTCGAGTACGACGGACGGTGACGATGCCGGCGACGACGGCACCGATTCCGACGACCAGTTCGAGCGCGACGCGCTGTTCATCGGTCTCGGCGACGCCATCATCCCGACCATCCTGGTCGCCAGCGCCGCCTACTTCATCGAGGAGGGTACACTCGAGGTCCCCCTCATCGCGCTCAACCTCTCTGCGCTGGGTGCGATGGTCGGCACGCTCGTTGGCCTGGTCGTCCTGCTCTACATGGTGTTACAGGGGCGCGCCCACGCGGGACTACCCTTACTCAACGGCGGCGCGATCACCGGCTACGTACTCGGCGCACTCGCCAGCGGCGTCTCGCTCGCGACGGCGCTCGGCTTCTGAATCAGCCGTGCTCGAGTCCCTCGAGTAGGGCGTCGATCCGCTCGCGCTCACTCGAGAGCAGTTCCGGATAGACGCCGACGGCGACCAGGTGATCGTCGGCGTTGTCGAAGCGCGCGATGTCGATTCTGACCTCGACCTCGAGACCGTCGGTTAGCAGCGCCTCGCCCTCGAACGTCTCGACCTCGGTGTCGTGTCCGAGGATCGGGACGGTCCTCGAGTCGATTGCGTCGCCCACCGAGAGCGGTGTGTACGTCTCCTGGGCCTCGTCGACGAGTTCGCGCGTGCTCAGATCGGCAATCGGGTTGTGCTGGGTGCCGAGGAGCGATACCTGCGGGGTCGAGGCCGCGCCGAAGACGCTGGTTCGGACCTCACCGAGACCGGGGACGGTGCTCCGTCGCTCGTACTGGGCGGCGTAGCTGGTCACCTCGACGCGCTGTCTGGCGACCGTCTCTTCGCGAACGTCCTCGTCGGTCCCCTGGTGTTCGTAGCCCTGTTCAGTCGCCACCGCCTCGCGGACCTCGACGGGCGTCGCGGTGTGCGTCGTCAGCCTCCCGACCAGCGTGTCGAGACAGCCTGCAGTCATCACACAGCCACACGCAGCGAGACCAGCGAGTGCTCGGCGGCGGTGCATACGCTCTCGACCTCGAGAAGGACGATAAACACCGCCACCGTCTCTCACCGTGCGAGGACAATTTTGCTGGCGAGTCGTTACTCCACCGACGACCGTCAGGGTCAGGGAGCGGTCGCCGATGCGTCGGCGTCTGTTCGTTCGTGTGTCGCTCCGGTGATCTCGAAGCGAGCGCCGCCGTCCTCGCTCGCACCGACCGAGACGCTCCAGCCGTGTGCACGCGCCACCCGGTCGACGATGTGGAGACCGTAGCCGGAACCCTCCTCGACCGTCGAGTAGCCCGACTCGAAGACGTGGTCGCGTGTCTCCGGCGGAATGCCGGGACCGTCGTCCTCGACGTAGAAGCCGTCCTCGAGCGTGCCGACGCGAACGGTCACGCCGGGTTCGTCGCTCTCGCGCTCGGTTCCTGGCCGGGTCCCGTGTTCGATGGCGTTGCGAAAGAGGTTCTCGAAGAGGTGGCCGACGAGGTCGGGATCGACGTCGACCGTCTCCGAGCCGCGAACCTCGAGCGCCGACCCACTCGTTTCGACGTGTGACCAGGCCGCCCGTGTGAGCGTCTCGAGCGAGCAGGCGCGTGTCTCATCGACGTCGTCGGCGCTCGCGAGGACGAGCGCGTCGTCGATGATCGTCGACATACGCTCGAGCGAAGAGTGGAGCGACTCGTGAGCGCTCCCGTCGGTGACGTCTGCGAGGTGAGAGACTTCGGCGAGGGCAACCGACAGGGGGTTCCTGAGGTCGTGTGAGAGCATTCCTGCGAACGACTCCATCCGTTCTGCCTGCGCTGCGACCCGTTCTTCGGCCAGGCGCCGTTCCGTGATGTCAGCGTGGACAACCAGGACGTACCGTTCGCCACCGTGCTCGAACGCCGTCGCCTGCATCGTAAACCACCGTTTCGTTCCCGGCGAGTGGCAGGGATACTCGAACGAGACGGTCGATTCGTCGCCCTCGAGCAGGGCGCGAATCCCGGCCGCCGCCTCGGCCGCGACCGGGTCGTCACTCGCGTCACACACCTCGAGATAGTTCCCGTGACCACAGACGACGTCGGTCGGACCATCGTTCTCGCGGCCGAACCACCGCCACGTCTCGTTGGTTCTGACGATGTCGCCTGTAGAATCGAGTATCGCGGCAGTCGACGGCAGGACGTCGAATGCAGCGGCGACCAGCGGCCCCGGATCGGACATGTCGGAACGGACGCCAGCCACGTACTTGAGGAATATGGCTCCGCTGGTGTCACGTCCTACGAATCGAGCCGGTAGGTCGGGCCGTCGTCGGTGTCTTGCACCTCGACGCCGAGTGCCTCGAGTTCCGCTCTGAGTTCGTCGGCGCGCTCGTAGTCGCCCGCCGCCCGCTCCTGTTCTCTCACGTCGAGGACGAGTTCGACCACGTCCGCCGCGAGGTCGACCTCGCCGGTCGTCTCGCCGGTGAACGAGAGACCCAGCACGCCGCCGAGTTCCTCGAGCGTCTCGACGGCTCGCTTGAGACCGCGATAATCGTGCGGCGGTTCGTCGACGTGACGGTTGATCGCTCCGGCGAGTTCGAGCAACGCCGACTGTGCCTCGCGTGTGTTGAAGTCGTCGTTCATCGCGGCCGTAAACGCCTCGCGCACCGCGTCGACGCTCGAGCGGAGCGCCTCGTCTTCGGTGACCGAGGAGGCCTCCGGGGAGTCGAGCGCACCGGTCGCCCGCTCGTAGGCGCGCTCGAGTCGCTCCCAGCGCTCGAGTGCCTCGCTGATCGTCTCGTCGCTGTAGAGCTGCTGGCTGTTGTACGAGCCGGCAGTGAGGAACGTTCGCAGGGCGTTGGTCCCCCACTTCTCGATGCCCTCGCCGACGGTGACGAAGTTGCCGAGACTCGAGGACATCTTCTCGTCGCCCATCCGGAACAGTTCACAGTGGAGCCAGTAGGTCGCGAACTCCTGGCCGGTCGCGGCCTCGCTCTGGGCGATCTCGTTCTCGTGGTGGGGGAAGACGAGGTCGCGCCCACCGACGTGAATGTCGAGGGTCTCACCGAGGTGGGCCATACTCATCGCCGAACACTCGATGTGCCAGCCTGGGCGGCCCTCGCCCCACGGCGAGTCCCAGGTCAGGCCCTCGGTTGGCTCACCCTCGACGCCCTCGTGTCGGTGTTCACAGACGGCGTCCGGGTCGACGCCGCCGCCCTTCCAGAGGGCGAAGTCCGCCGGATGGCGTTTCTCCGAGCGCTCGCGCTCGTCTCCCTGGGCTTCGATCTCGTCGACCTGCTGGTTCGAGAGTTTGCCGTACTCCTCGAAGGCGGTGACGTCGAAGTAGACCGACCCGTTCGACTCGTAGGCGTACTCGCGTTCGATCAGCGTCTCGATCAGCTCGACGATCTGGGGGATGTGCTCGGTGACACGCGGATACACCTCCGCACGCAGCAGGTTGAGCGACCGCATCGCCGTGATCGCCTCGGCGACGTAGGTTCGCGCCACCTCCTCCTCGCTCTCACCGAGGTCGTCCTCGCCGACGCGGGCGACGATCTTTTCGTTGACGTCCGTGAAGTTCTCGACGTGACGGACCTCGTAGCCGAGGTGCTCGAGCCAGCGGTGCATCACGTCGACGTGGACCCACGAGCGGGCGTGGCCGAGGTGGGGCGGGTCGGAGACCGTCAGGCCACAGTAGTAGAGGGAGACGTTTTCGGGGTCCTGTGGCTCGAACGGCTCCTTCTCGCCCGTCAACGTGTTCGTCACGTACAGGGTCATTGTCTCACCATATCCGGTGGCCGAAGTTAAAGCGTCTGGTGCGCTTTCACCGCTCAGGAGGGAACCGACTCGAGCGCCCCTTCGACGAGACGGACGGCGTTCACGCCGTCGCGTCGGCCCACCACGACGGCCAGCGTTCCGTCGGCGACGGCTGCTGACTCGACCTCGATCTCGGCGAGCGCCAGTCGCTCGAGCACGCTCGAGAGCGCACTCGCGTCGACCGCACCGTTCGCGAGGATGGCGGTCCGGTCGCCGCCGGTCGCACCCGTCTCCGGGACGCCGAGGGCGCCCGCACCGACGACGATCAGTGCCTCCTCGAGCGTCTCCACCGGGCCGAGTCCACTCTGCATGGTTACGCGCGCGTCGCGCGCGTCGGTCTCGTAGTCGGGGAGGTCCTCCGCGTAGCGCCGGAGCGCCGTCGCGACCGCCTCGAGTTCGCCGTCGACGTCGAGAAAGCGGGCGGCGGCGGTGTAGTTGACGACCTCTGCGCGGAGTGCGGCGACGAGAAACGGGTGGCGCTCGAGCGCCCGTCTCGTCTCGGCGGCGAGTGACATACGAGCGAGCGCGACGGCCGGTCGCATAAACCCGGTGATCGAACGCGAGACCGCGGCGCTTTTGAGGCGACCGGTCGACCTCCCGCTATGGACCCAGCAGACGTCGAACGCCTCATCGAAGACGGACTCGAGGGTGCGGAAGCGACCGTCACGCGCGCACGCGGAGAACACGACGACGACCACCTCGCGGCGACGGTCGTCTCGCCGACGTTCGAGGACACCCCACTGGTCGCCCAGCACCAGCAGGTCTACGACGCCCTCGGCGAGCACATGACGACCGACATCCACGCGCTCGAACTCTCGACGTACACGCCCGAAGAGTACGCCGAACTCGAGGGCGAGTGAGCGGTCCGGTTCTGGACCT
Organism: Natronobiforma cellulositropha; assembly: GCF_025629245.1. Classification (GTDB taxonomy): domain Archaea; phylum Halobacteriota; class Halobacteria; order Halobacteriales; family Natrialbaceae; genus Natronobiforma; species Natronobiforma cellulositropha. Next base: position 167,309 of record NZ_JANZXN010000015.1, on the reverse strand, counting down.
CTCGAACGCCGACAGTTGACGTTCGCAAACCGAGTGTGAAAATAACTGCTCGAGTGAGCCACGCCGGTGCGTTTCGGTGGCTTTTACCTCACCGGGGCGAACCGCACAGCTATGGCAGACGAGTTCCGCACTGAGACGGACAGCATCGGTGAGATGCAGGTACCCGCAGAGGCCTACTGGGGGGCACAGACCCAGCGCGCAGTCGAGAACTTCCCCATCTCGGGGCTGACCTTCGGCCGCCGGTTCATCCGGGCGCTGGGCGTCGTCAAGAAGGGGGCCGCCCAGGCCAACCGCGACCTCGGTCTGCTCGAGGCGGAGGTCGCAGACGCCATCGTCGAGGCCGCAGACGAGGTCATCGCGGGCGAACTCGACGACCAGTTCCCCGTGGATGTCTTCCAGACCGGCTCCGGGACCTCCTCGAACATGAACGCCAACGAGGTGATCGCCAACCGCGCGGCCGAACTCATGGGACGCGAGATCGGCGACCGCGCGGTCCACCCGAACGACCACGTCAACTACGGCCAGTCGAGCAACGACGTGATCCCGACGGCGATGCACGTCGCCAGTCTCGAGGCCGTCGAGAAAGACGTCATCCCGGCGCTCGATACGCTCCGGGAGGCGCTCGAGGCGAAAGAGGAGGAGTTCGACGACGTCGTCAAGACCGGGCGGACGCACCTCCAGGACGCGACGCCGGTCACCCTCGGCCAGGAGTTCGGCGGCTACCGGACTCAGGTCGAGAAGGGCCTGGCGCGCGTCGACAAAGCGCGAGAACACCTCGCCGAACTCGCCCTCGGCGGGACGGCGACCGGCACCGGTCTCAACACCCACCCCGAGTTCCCCGGCCGCGCCGCCGAGTACATCACGAAAGAGACCGGCGTCCACTTCCGCGAGGCCGACGACCACTTCGAGGCCCAGGCCGCCCACGACGCGATGAGCGAGGCCCACGGTGCGCTGCGCGTCGTCGCAGGCTCGCTCAACAAGATCGCCAACGACCTCCGACTGCTCGCCTCGGGACCGCGAAACGGGCTCTGTGAACTCGAGCAGCCCGAGAACCAGCCAGGCTCGTCGATCATGCCCGGCAAGGTGAACCCGGTCGTCGCCGAGGCGGTCAACCAGGTCCACAAGCAGGTCGTCGGCAACGACGCCGCCGTCGCCGCCGGGGCCGCCGAGGGCCAGCTCGACCTCAACCTCTACAAACCGCTGCTCGCGTACAACTTCCTCCAGTCGGCGGAACTGCTCGCCAACTCGAGTGAGGTGTTCGCAGCACGGTTCGTCCGCCCGCTCGAGGCCAACCGCGAGCACTGTGCGACGGCGGTCGAACAGAGCATGGCGCTCGCGACGCCGCTGAACGTCCACATCGGCTACGACAAGGCGAGCGAGGTGGCGAAGACGGCGATGAAAGAGGGCAAGACCGTTCGCGAAGTCGCGCTCGAGAAAGGATACATTACCGAGGAGGAAGCCGACGAAGTGCTCGATCCGCGGGCGATGACCCGGCGTGGAATCCTCGGCCGAGACGAGTAGTACTACCCGGAACACTCTCGTATCTTACATACTATTCCTCACGGTCTATATAGTGCTCGCCGGGGTGGTGTCTCCCCGACCGGTGTGACTGATCGAAGGTTACTCGAGTGTGAGTACTATCCGCATACTGGCACTCTTTCTTACCGACTGATCGGCCGTAAATCGGGACATAGAGCCTGGATCGAACGGAATCGATATGGAATAAAAGAACCCAAGCAGTTTTTAGTGATGTCGTCGTCAGACGAAACATGCACACCTGTCGCAACTGCAACCAGTCGTTCCAGACTGAACTTGCGCTCGAGCTTCACCGGGACTCGTGCAAGAAAGGACAATTATTCTGTCAGGTCTGTGGCGACCGGTTTCGCGAGCGTGACGCGACCCAGGACGGCTGGCACTATTCGTGCCCGAACGAGGAGTGTGACGGCGAGGGATTGAAAGAGGACCTGTTCAACGTACCCGACGTCAGAGTAGCACGACACTGAGGACGAACCGAGAACGTGTGTCTCGAGTTCCGACGCGGCCGGTGAGCGGAGAATCGGGACCGACGTGGAAAACCCATCTTTTATTCCCGGTCGAATCGTGTCGGGAGCTATGGAACGGCTCGACCCCCGGGTGCGGCCCGTCTGGCTCACGATTGCGGTGATTCGGGCCGGGTTCGCTGGCGGGTTTCTCGTCGGCGGGGCAGCGATCGTCACGGAGTCGACCGACTGGACGGGCGGCGACGTCCGCCTGATCTGGGCTGCGGTCGCCGTCGCGGCCTTCGTCCTCGTCTTTCGCGTCGCCGTCGCCTGGCAGCGCTACCGCGTCTGGCGCTTCGACGTGCGCGAGGACTCGCTCTACATCGAACGCGGCGTCTTCACACGGATCAAGACCGTCGTCCCCTACGTCCGCCTCCAGCACGTCGACACCCAGCGCGGGCCGGTCGAGCGCTCGGTCGGGCTAGCGACCGTCGTCATCTACACGGCCGGCTCTCGTAGCGCCGACGTAGCGATTCCGGGACTCGACCCCGAGCGCGCCGAGGAACTTCGCGAGGAACTCAGACGCCTGGCGATCGAGAGCGAAGGTGAAGACGCGGTATGACCGAGGACCACGACACGGAGCGCGAAACGGGGTCCGGAGACTCGCCGCACTCGAGCGGCGACGAAGGGGTTCGGCCGTCGGACCGGACCTCCACACCGGAACCGAGTGAGGGGGCGACGAGAGACGACGCTCCCGCATCTGGGGCGAACGACGGGCCAGCGCCACCGAACGACGAACCCGAGACCCCGCCGGGAGCCGTGTCGGCGGGTCCGAAAGAACAGCAGTTACACCCGGCGTCCGTCCCCTACCGCTCGCTCTCGCGGAGTGTGAGCACCGGGTCGCTGTTCTTCTTCATCGGCATCGTCGCCTCGCCGGGCGGTGCGGGGGCGAACCTGGTTCTCATCGGCGCGATGGTCGTCGTCGGGATCCTCGTGGGCATCGCCTACGAGTTCGCCTACTACCAGCGCTTTCGCTATCGGCTCACGAACGACACCTTCGACGTGGCTTCCGGCGTCGTCTCGAGACGCGACCGCGAGGTGCCACTCAGGCGCATCCAGAACGTCGACGTTCGCCAGAACGTCCTCCAGCGTGCGCTCGGCATCGCCGCCGTCCACGTCGAAACCGCCGGTGGGGGCGCGACCGAGGTGACGCTGCAGTACGTCGACGAGACCGAAGCCAGACGGCTCCAGCGCCGCCTCAGAGACGGGCCACGGGAGCGGACGGAGAACGGTGAATTCCCCGAGGACGAGGCGGACGAAGAAGACGAGGAACTCCTCTTCGAGATTCAGCCGAACGAACTCGCCATCTTGAGCGCCTTCACCATCGACCCCGGTGCGAGCGTGCTCGCGACCATCGCCCTCTCGTTCGCGAGCGGGTTCGACCCCGCGACGCTGATTCCACTCGACTTCATCGAGACCGACCTCCCCGGAACCGGCCTGGTCGCCATCGCCTGGGCGGTTCTCATCTTCGCCGTCGCCGCCTGGGTGTTGAGTGCCGCGCTCACCTTCACCCGCTACTACGGCTTTCGGCTCACCCGGACGAACGGTGAACTGCGCTACGAACGCGGTCTCCTCCAGCGCTACAGCGGGACGATTCCGCTCGAGAAGGTCCAGACGCTCACGATCAAGGAATCGGTGCCGTTTCGCTGGTTCGGCTACGGCTCACTCGCCGTCGAAACGGCGGGCTACGCCCCCGGCCAGTCCGGCTCCCGGGGAGCCGAGTCCGCCGTGCCGCTCGCCGAAGCGGGCCGCGTCCGCGAACTCGCCCGGTCGGTCGAACCCGTCGAGGTACCCGACCTCGAGCGCTCGCCACGTCGAGCACGCGAGCGCTACGGCGTGCGGTACTTCCTCGTCGTCGCCGCCCTCGTCGCCGGCAGCTACGCCCTGGCGACCACCACCGACGTCGTCGTCGACTGGTACGTCACCCTCGTACTGCTCGTACTCGTGCCGGTCGCCGCCCACCTCAAGTGGACTAACCGCGGCTTTCACCTCGGAGACACCTACTTCTTCGCGCGCACCGGCTTCTGGCGACGGACGACGAAGATCGTCCCCCACTACCGCGTCCAGTCGGTCGTCTACAACCAGACGATCTTTCAGCGGCGCCGTCGGCTGGCGAGTGTCACCGCCGACACCGCGAGTTCCGCCGCCTTCTTCGGCCGGGCCGGGACTGCCTACGACATCGACCACGGCCGCGCACTCGAGGTCCAGCGGACGCTCAACGAGCGCTTACAGGAACAACTGCGCCAGCGCAAACACCAGCGCGTGCTCGACCGACTGGCGACACGCGACTGGTCGGACGAGCCGATGCGGGACGAAGCGACACAGGACGAACGGGACGACGAGCGCTCGAGCGACACCGAGGACCGTGGGTCGCTCGAGTGAGGCCATCCCTGCTACTCCGCTCGGAGCCACGGCACGACATCCTGCCCGACGTTCACCGGAGAGGACGTCACCGACGTCGTGCCGACGAGGGGACGGGGAACCGGTAGTGGACTCGCGCCGTGTGAGCGAAGGAGGGACAACACGAAGAAGTATGACATCCTCCCCGGCGTGAACGCCGGGGTTTCCTCACGCTGGGAGTCTCGGCTATGCCGAGTCCACGGAGGCAACTTTCGGGTTCGTGTGCTCCTCGTTGGGACGGGAAGAGCGTGGTGACTCCAGCCAGTCGTGGCTGTCCCACTTGAGGCACACGGGCCGTGCCATCGGCCGTACTACGTCTGTTTCGTGCCGTTGACGAGACACTTCGTGTCTCGTTCGCCAATCAGAACTCTTTGAGTTCTGATGACGCCTCAGGAACGTCTCGCTTGCTGCAAGGTCCGCGTGACCTTCGAAACCGCAGGCACACGTGAGCGTGTCTTGGTGCCGTGTGGTCCGGTCCGTCGAACCGCAGTTCGGACACGTCTGCGAGGTCCACGCTTCCGTGCGGACTTCGACGCAGATACCGAACTCCTCGGCGGTGTCGGCGAGCCGTCCGACGAACCGCCGGAACGCCCAGAAGTTGTGCAGTTTGGCGTTCGTCCGAACCGACCAGTGTCTCGAGCACGTCGGTTAAGTCGCCGACGTACACCGTCGAAACGCCCTCGTCGTACAGTCGTTCGATCAGGTCTCGACAAAGCGCGTCCTGTGCATGGTCGCGTCGTCGGGTCCGGCGTCGGTACAGCGAGTCGATCTGCTTCGAACTGTACCGACCTTCCCGAAGTTTCGACTGAAGTTCGGCGATCCGTTGCGTGGTCTCGCGGAACCGTTCGAACAGGTCGCGACCTTCGTACAGGTACTGCTCGCCGGTCGAAACCGTACAGGCGACGATGTTGTTCGCGCCGATATCCAGAGCGGCGGATTCGTCCGCCAGTGGTTGTGCCAGTCGAGAATTGTCGATAGTGACTGGCTGAAAGGCCCTGAACGTCTCGCTCACATCGTCGTAATACAGTTCTAACCGACCCTGCTTGTCGTACTCGTTCCAGTTGGGTTCGCCGCGAACTTCGAGTCGGAGTCGTTCTTGGCGGCCAAGTCCGTACTCTTCTTTCAGGTCTTGGCCGACGAGTATCTCGAGGCGAGAGTATTCACCCCACTCGACCGAGTACGACGTGTTTCGGATGTACGTCCGCAGTTCGCGGCCCTCGTCTTGGTTGTCGAAGCGAATCTACGATTCGCTGACCATTGGAGAGCTTTGCTCTCCAAGACCCCAGAAGCCGGGCGTGCCGTTGGCTTCGCCCTTCTCTCGGAGTGCGAAGAACGACCGCCACGCGTTGCGGTTCTTGCGCTCGATCTGCTGAACGGTTGACGCGCCGAGCGTCCCGCCGTACCGACCGCGGTACTCGTCGATTTCCCACACGTCGCCGTCCGGGTCGTCGAAGTTGGTTCGGCGCTGGTAATTGATCTCGTTCCAGAGAGCGGCTGAAGCGTCCAACAGTCGGCGAAGTAACTCCTCGTCCTCGTCGGACTTCGGAACCACTTCGAACTCGTTGGTGCGCTTCATCGCTACTTCTGTGTACGAGCGCAACTAACATAGACCTACGGATTCTCGTAGACACTGTGTCGAACCACGTTAACATCGAAGTGCCTGACGACGAACAGTACGAACGCATCAAGCGCGTGAAGAACGAACACGGTCTGACGTGGCGCGGGATGTTGATCCACGCCGCTGACGACTTGGAGACTCCGGCCGGGGAGTGACCGATGGTTCGCGTCGACGAGTGACGCGATTCACGCCCGCTGAGCAAACCGAAGGTTTGCGATGCCCATCAGAACGCTTGCGTTCTGAGGACGCCGTGAACGGCGGGACTCTCTCGCTGTTTTAGGTAGCACGTTCGGCGGTGCGCCTTCTACGCACAGCCGACGCGGGCTTTTGACCCCAGGCGTCGATATCGGCCTGTGACTACCTTCGTCGTCGTCGGTGGAGACGCCGCCGGCATGTCCGCCGCGAGTAAAGCGAAACGCGACGACCCCGAACTGGATGTCGTCGTCTTCGAGAGAGGTGAGTGGGTCTCCTACGGTGCCTGTGGCCTGCCGTACTACGTCAAAGGCGAGATTCAGTCGCTCGAGCACCTCGTCTCGGTGACGCCGGAAGCGTTCCGGGAGGAACGCGACATCGATCTGCGGACGGGCCACGAGGTCGTCGCGATCGACCCCGACGACAGAACGGTCACGGCCGAACACGAAGGAGGCGAGACGGTCCAGCCGTACGACCGGCTGTTGCTCGCGACGGGGTCGGAGTCGGTAGTGCCACCGATCGACGGGACGGAACTCGAGGGCGTCTACACGCTCGGGTCGATGAGCGACGGCAAAGAACTCCGTGAGTACGTCGCGAGGGCTCGAGACGGAGACACACTCCAGCAGCCCGACAGGGGACCGGCCTGTCGGTATCTCGAGGACTGTGCCGGTCCCGTCGGTATCGTCGGTGGCGGCTACATCGGCGTCGAAATGGCCGAGGCGCTGGCAGCGAACGGGTTCGAGGTCAACCTGTTCCAGCGTGGCGAGCGCGTGCTGACGGGGTTCAGCGACGCGACGAGTGAGGCGGTCGCCGACCACCTCCGAGAGCGAGACGTCGTCGTTCACCTCGGGACCGACGTACAGACCCTCACGGGCGGTGACCGTGTCGAGACCGTCGTCACGGTCGACGAACGGATCGACGTCGAGATGGTCCTGCTCGGAACGGGTGTCAGACCGCGGACGGCGCTCGCCGAGGACGCGGGCATCGCACTCGGGGAGACCGGTGCGATCGAGACCGACGCGTATCGGGAGACGAACGTTTCCGACGTCTACGCGGCGGGCGACTGCGCCGAATCGGCGCACGTCGTCACGGGCGAACCGGTGTACGTCCCGCTCGCACTGACGGCCAACCGTCACGGCCGGGCGGTCGGCCAGACGGTCACCGGGAAGCCGACCGAAGGAGGGGCGGTCGCCGGGACGGCAGCCGTCAAGGCGTTCGACATCGAGGCGGCACGGACCGGTATCCTCGACCACGAAGCGGCTCGAGCGGCGGGCTTCGATCCGGTGAGCGAAACCGTCACGGCGAACTCCCGTGCGGGCTACTATCCCGAGGGTGGGACGGTGACGGTCACCTTGACCGCCGACCGTGAGACGGGGCGTATCCTCGGTGCGAGCCTGGTCAGCGAGTACGGTGAGGGCGCCGTCCACCGCAGCCACGCGATCGTCGCGGCACTGACGGAGGCAGCGACCGTCTCCGACCTCGAGAACTACGACCTCGCGTACGCGCCGCCGTTCAACACCACGTGGGACCCCGTCCTCGTCGCCGCGAAGGTGCTCTCCGGAACGGTCCGCTAACGCGCGCTGAAACCCCAGGAGTGTCACGCAGGAAGCGAGGACACTCGCCAGTACCGCCACGCTTATTTCCCCGCCGAATTCGCTCGACACATGGAACAGTGGTCCTCGCGGATCGGCTTCGTCTTCGCGGCCATCGGTGCTGCCGTCGGTCTGGGCAACATCTGGCGGTTCCCCGCCGTCGTCGGGCAAAACGGCGGTGGAGCCTACCTCGTCCCCTACCTGATCGCGGCGTTCGCCTTCGCGATCCCGTTGATGATTCTCGAGATTTCGGTCGGTCGGTCGCTCAAAGCCGACGTCGTGACGGCCTGTCGCCGGATCCGGTCCGAGTTCGAGATCGTCGGCTGGCTCATCGGCGGGTCGGTGCTCGCGGTGTTGAGTTACTACCTGGTCATCACGGGGTGGGTCCTCGCGTTCGCGCTCTTCTCGCTTCTCGGATCGACACCCGCCTTCGGCGAGTTCACCGGCACCTACCAGCCGATCGTCTTCTTCGTCGTCTCGACGCTCGCCGTCGGGACGATCGTCTCCCTCGGCATTCAAGGGGGGATCGAACGCATGGCGAGCGTGTTGATCCCACTGACGTTCGTCGTCCTCCTCGGGCTGGCGGGCTACGTCGCGACCCTCCCGGGCTTCACGGACGGACTGCGATTTTTCCTCACGCCCGACGTCTCGGTCCTCTCCGACCCACTGATCTGGAGTGCGGCGTTCGGCCAGGTGTTTTTCACCTTCTCGGTGGGGATGGGGGTCTTGCTCACCTACGGGAGCTACCTCGGCGCGGACGCGAACGTCCCGCGTTCGTCCGTGATCATCGCACTCGCCGACCTCACGGTCGCCATCCTCGCGGGGATCGTCATCTTCGGGATCGTCTTCACCGTCGGCGGCGAACCCGCAGCAGGGACGGAACTCGCCTTCTCGACGCTGCCAGCCGCCTTCGAGGCGATGCCCTTCGGCTCGGTCCTCGCCGTCTGTTTCTTCGGGCTGCTGTTCGTCGCCGCGATCGCCCCGTCCGTGGCCATGCTCGAGGTCGGTGTCGCGGGGGCGATGCGGACGACCGACTGGTCGCGCCGACGCGCGAGCGCCGTCGTGACCGGCGTGGTATTGCTCGTGGGTCTCCCGTCGGCTCTGAGTTACAGCGCCGTCGAACTCTCGGTGCTCGGCCGTCCGTTCCTCGACGTGCTGGATTCGACCGTCGGAACGCTCGGACTGCCGCTCGGTGCGCTCGCGCTCATCGTCGTCTTCGCGTGGGTCCAAGATCAGGCGGTCCTGCGAGAACAGCTCGGCGACTCCATCGTCCTCCCGCTGGTGAAGTACGTCGTCCCGCTCGTCTTAGTCGTCGTCACGACGCTCGGACTCGTCGCCGGTCTCGACCGCTCGCGCTGGCGACGCCTCCCGGGAGCCGAAACGCTCGCGAGCCTCGACGCGATGACGGCATCGCTACTCGTCGCGCTGGTACTCGCCGCCGTCGGCTGGCTGCTCTACCGGCGGCGGCGCTCACGCCGAGAATCCTCCCAGCAGGCTACATGAAGCCGTAGTCGTCGGTCACCCGCGGCCGGATCCGGTCGTCTTCCTGCTGGGCCTCGAACTGCGCTGCCAGCGCCTCGTAGTGTTGGTGTGTCCGGTCGGCGAACTCGCGGAGGTCGGTCGTATCCACGTCCAGCCCGTAGAGCCCGTCGAGACCTTCCGCGAGGCGTAACGCAGCGCTCGCGTCGAGTGGGAGTCGCGGATCGACAGCACTCGCGATCACACCCACCCGGAGCGTCGTATCCATCGCTCGGGAGAGCAGACTCGCGTTGCTCCCGGTCAGGAACCCGCCGTGAAGCGGCCCGATCGAACTGTCGGCGAGACGGCTCTCGAGATAGTCCTCGGAGGCGACGTAACACAGCTCGTCGACCGGCTCGAGCCACGGGATCGAGGTCAGCAGCGTCACCTCCTCGATCGCTCGCTCGTCGATCCACTCCACGAGGGTCCGGCCGAACGGCTCGGAGAGCTGCAGCGGGACTGGCAACTCGCTGGTCAGGAACGTACACTCGAGTTCCGGACTCGAGAAGAGCCTGGTGTGGTGGTACGGCTGGCCGTCGGTGTACGGGGTGATCGCCGGAAGCCCGCTGGTCTGGATGTGTCCGGTCTCCTCGAGTGCGAGTTGCTCGATGAGGTACTGTGTCGCGGAGATGCCAGCCATGCCGGGTCCGGGGAGTGCGACGATCAGCGTCGACTCCGGTGGTTCGTCGGCGTCGACCTCGATGGTCAGTTCGTCGGTCATCGTTCCGTGTATGTCCACCGCCGTCTCATCGGTGTTTCGGGACGGGCGAGGGGACGTCAGGACCAGACCAGTGGGAGCCACCAGATGGTGAAGATGGCGATGGCGAGGATCGCCGGGACCGTGACGACGAGTCCGACTTTCGCCATCTCGGGGATCGTCAGGTAGCCGCTGGCGAAGACGATGGCGTTCGGCGCGGTCGCGACCGGGAGCACGAACGCGAAGGAGGCGGCGAAGGCGGCGGCCGCCATCAGGGTCAGCGGTGCGACGCCGGTCGCCAGGCCGATGCTCAACGTGATCGGCATGAACAGCGACGCGGTGGCGGTGTTCGAGGTGACGTTCGTCAGCAGACAGACGACGGCCGTGAGCAGGAGGACCATCCCCGCCAGCTCCGTCACACCGAGACCGACGATTGCGTCCGCCACGACGACGTCGAGACCGCTCACCTGGAAGCCTCGAGCGATCGAGAACCCAGCACCGAGCAAGAGGAGGACGCCCCACGGGACTCTCGAGGTGTACTCCCAGTCGAGCAGCCGCTCACCGTCGACCGGCACCAGAAAGACGAGGATGGCACCAGCGATGGCGATCATCGCGTCGGTGACCGTCGGTGCGATGGGTTCGATGACGAACGGCCGAAGGATCCACGCACCCGCGACGAGACCGAACACCGCCAGGACGCGGCGTTCACCCGTCGTCATCGCGCCGAGTTCACGCAGCTGTCGCTCGACGACGTCCGCTCGCTCCGGCCCTGGCTCGACCGTCGGGCGGAGGACGACGACCAGCAAGAGCCACGTGACGAGCAAGAAGACGACACCGAGGGGGACGCCGACGAGCATCCACTCGAGAAAGCCAATCTCGACGCCGAGGTTCGACTCGGCGACGCCCGCCAACACCGCGTTCGGCGGACTCCCGATCAGGGTCGCCGCCCCACCGATCGACGCCCCGTAGGCGATGCCGAGCATCAGTGCCAGCCCGAACGAGGTGTTCGGGAGGTCCTCCGGCTCCTCCTCGAGCTGGTGGAAGAGTTCGCCCTCGACCTCGAGCGGATCGTTCGGTGCTTCGATGTCGTCGCGCTCGAGCGGTGGCGTCCGGCGACCGCCGACGGCCGTCAGCTCGACGATCACCGCGGCACCGATCGGGACCATCATCATCGCCGTTGCCGTGTTCGAGATCCACATCGAGAGGAACGCGGTGGCGGCCATGAAGCCGAGGACGAGCGCTTTTCCACTGGTGCCGACCGCATCGAGGATGACGAGCGACAGCCGGTGGTGGAGGTTCCACCGTTCGATCGCCAGTGCGATGAGAAAGCCACCGAGGAGCAAGAAGACGATCGGATCGGCGTACGGTGCGGTTGCCCCGCCGACCGTCGTGACGCCAGTCAGCGGAAAGAGGACGACCGGCAACAGCGACGTGACCGGAATCGGGACCGCCTCGCTCACCCACCAGATGACCACCCACGCGGTGCTCGCGAGGACGGCCGTCGCTGCGGATGAGAGACCGAACGGCGTACCGAGCAAGAGCAGAACGCACACCCCCGGGCCGAGGACCAGTCCGACGGTCTGTCGTGAGAGCAACCTGTGTGAGTGCACATACGCACCTCAGAGGACCGGTCTATAACTCCCACGACTTCACTCGACCATCCACTACCTGGTCGATGATTTTATGGAGTATTGGGAGAAATCAAGTACCAGAACAGGTCATGTCAGGCCACGACTCGACGAGCGACAACGACGCCCGAACCGAGGAGCCGGCTCCTCGAGACGACGACGAACGTATCGACCAGTCAGTGGACTCGAACGCGTCGGCCACGATGGATCGGCGCGACTATCTGCGGTCGGTGGGGATCGCCGGCGTCCTCGGTGCCGTCGGTGGAATCGCGGGACCGGCGACCGGCACTGCGGCTGCGGACGCCAACTGGGAGGCCGACGCCGACCAGCGGATCGCCGACCACCGACAGAGCGAGCTCGAGGTGGCGGTCGTCGACGAGGCGGGCAACCCCGTCTCGGATGCCGACGTCTCCGTCGAGATGCGAGAGCACGCCTTCGGCTGGGGGACGGCGCTCACGGCCCCCATCGTCACCGGCGACGACAACGACATCTCGGACGCAGACCGCGAGCAGTACCTCGAGGTCGTCCCGGAGCTGTTCAACACCGCCGTCTTCGGCAACTACCACAAGTGGCGCTTCTTCGAGGACGAACAGCACATCGCCGACGAGGCGACCGCCTGGGTCGCCGAGCAGGGCCTGCGCATGCGCGGGCACACCTGTGTGTGGGGGAACGTCGAGGCCTGGGCCGTCCCGGGCGACGTCGTCGATGCGATGGACGTCAGCCACGAGAGCGGCGCTGGCAATCCCCAGCTCGATCCCGATCACGTCTACGAGCGCTCGATGGAGCACATCGAGACGATCATCGAACACTACGCCGACTTCGAGTACGACGGCGTCCACTACGGCAGCGTCGTCGACCAGTGGGACGTCGTCAACGAGGCCTTCCACGAGACGGACATGATCGAGGTGATCGACGGTGACGGCGTCGAAGCCGTCGAAGCGCCGGTGCTCGCGGAGTGGTACGAACACGCAGACGCGGTCGCCCCCGACGGCGTCGCCACCGACGTCAACGACTACAACACCCTCGCCGGGGCCTACGAGTACGCCCGCGGTCCCTACGAGCGCCAGATCGAGTTCCTCGTCGGGGAGGACACCGGTCTCGACGGTGCCGGTCTCCAGTGTCACTTCCACCAGAACGAACAGCTCACCCCCAGCGAGATCTGGGAGGGTCTCGAGCGCTACGCTCAACACGGCGTCGAGCTGCGGATCACCGAGTTCGACTTCGACGGCGACGGCTGGTCGGAGGAAGACCGCGCGGAGTTCTTCTACGAATTCCTCAAGATGATCTTCAGTCACCCCTCGGTCACCGACTTCGTGATGTGGGGCTTCTGGGACGTCGACGACCCGTACTGGGACCCGCAGCCGCCGCTGTTCTACGAAGACTGGACGCCGAAACCCAGCTACGACGTCTGGATGGACCTGGTCTTCGACGAGTGGTGGACCGACGAGTCGGGAACCACCGACGCAAGCGGCACGTTCACCACCGATGCCTTCCTCGGCGAGCACGAGGTCACCGTCACCGTCGGCGACGAGACGGTCACCGAGACCGTCTCCGTCGACGAGCCGGACTCGACGGGCGTCACGGTCGTCATCGACGACGGCGACGACGGTGACAGTATCCTCGACGTCAACGGCGACGGCAACCCCGCACAGGACCTCACCGGCGACGGCCGCTACGAGGACGTGACGGGCGACGGCAACCTCGGCTTCAACGACGTCGTGACCTTCTTCGAGGAGCACAACGGCGACGTCGTCCAGAACAACGTCCAGTACTTCGACTTCAGTGGGAACGGGAGCGTCGGCTTCAACGACGTGGTCGCGCTCTTCGAACGCCTGTAAGCGTTCGAGATCGCCCCGCTCCGCTCGGGGTGTTCGAGCGGATCCAGTGGCGTCCAGGTCTGCCAAAGCACTAGCGACTCTCGAGCCGACGCCGTCGGCAGTTCTCTCAGCTCACTCGAGGCGGCCCCTCGGACCACCGACTACGTCGGCTCCAGTTCGACGAGTTCGCCCGAGTCGAAACACGCCTCGAAGACGGCGATTCCCCACTCGACGGCCGCCGGGTCGTCCGTATCCACCAGGACGGACATGATGCCGTTCTCGTCGAAGCCGTAGACGAGGAGGTGCTCGTCTAAGATCGCGAGATCGAACGGGACCGCCTCGGAGGTCACCGCCTCGAGGTTGTCCTGGTCGGCCGACCAGTCGATCACCTCGGGATACTCGTCGGCCATCCGCGCCAGCGCGTCCTCACTCCAGACGCACGAACACATCACGCCACTTTCCATCGCCCGTAACGCCGTGTCGATGCCGTACTCCGGGACGACGAACTGGTCGCCGACCAGTCGCTTGTGGCTGGCGTTCGCGAACAGCTCGCTGTACCGATCGAGCGGCGCGTAGGGGTGTTTCGGCGTCGACGTCGTGACGGTCGCCTCGAGGAACCACTCGCGGTCGTACTCGATCGGCGCGTCCGCCAGCGACAGCATCACCGGATGGAGCGTGCGGGTGATTTCGATCGTCTCCACGAGCTGGTCGACCGCGTCGAGAACGACCTCACCACACGGCGTGATCGAGACAGCCCCGTCGGTCCGCTCGACGAGTTGCTCCCTCGAGAACGAGCTAACGACGCGGTTGACCGTCGAGACGGAGGTTCCGAGTTCGTCTGCGAGGTCGCTGACAGCGATCGGTGAGCGGTCTGCGACCACCTCGAGAAAATCTGCACGGTCGACTACCGTAGACGCGAGTGCGTCCGCGGACGTGATCGTCATAGTCGTCTATCGTCCGACCCCGTAGTGAATTTTGTGAACGGCGCGTGTACGGTCTCCGAACCCGGCTGTGGTCCGATACGATGGTGCGTGTCAGTGAACGGTGGTCTCGAGTAGTATACCACAGTTGAGGATTTATATTAACAACTTTTCGAGCGATGTGCACGCCGTGCGTCGAACCCGTACGGTGCGCATCAGCTACTTTATCTATCGGATGTGGATAACGGGTGGCAGGGGAACCGTCGAAGACGGAGACCCGCGCTGTACGGCCCGATCCGAACGGTGCGCTGGGTGAGTGGCCGACCGTCTTCGGCGAATTCGCAACCCAAACTATCAGCATGAGTATGAACGATACCTACGATGTCGTCGTCGGCGGCTCGGGGATGGCCGGCTCGACGACCGCGACGATTCTGGCGAACGACGGTCTCGACGTGTTGCTACTCGAGGCAGGCACCCATCCACGGTTTACCATCGGCGAGGCGTTACTGCCCCAGAGTTCGATGTGGATGTGGATCGTCGGCGAGTACTTCGACATTCCAGAAGTGGGGTACCTGAGCGACGTGAACGCGGTGATAGACGAGGTCACCCACTCCTGTGGGATCAAACACTCGGTGGGGTTCACCTACCACGAACGGAACCAGCCGTTCAGCGGCGAGTACGGACACCAGCTGATCCCGCCGAGCCTCCCGTTCTACAGCGAAGGCCACTTCGTGCGCGAACACGTCGACCACTACCTGGTCCGGACCGCCATCGACTACGGTGTGACCTACCTCGACGAGACGGCGATCACCGACGTGGAGATCACCGACGACGAGGTCACGGTCGACACCGACCGCGGGACGGCCACAGCCGACTTCTTCGTCGACGCTACGGGGAGCCACTCCGTCCTCGCCGAGACCCTCGGCTACCACGAGCACGCGCCGGAACTCGAGACCGACTCGCGGGCGATCTTCACGCACGTCGAGGGACTCGAGCCGTTCGACGACCTGCTCGCGGACGAAGACCGCCCACACCAGTCCAATCGCTTACACGACGGCACCTTACACCACGTGTTCGACGGCGGCTGGCTGTGGATCATCCCCTTCGACAACTTCGAGCGTTCCGAGGCCACCAACGCCAGCGTCGGCCTGGTGCTGGATCGGTCCACCTATCCCCTCGACGAGTCGGTGAGTGCCGAGGAGGAGTTCTACCGAATTATCTCCGCGTTTCCCGACGTCGAACGCCACCTCGAGCCGGTCGAGGCAGTACGCCCCTGGGTCCGCACGGGCCGTCTCCAGCGCGCGCTGCGTCGGTCGTCGGGTGAGCGCCACTACATGACGAACAACACCTACGGGTTCGTCGACCCGCTCTACTCGAACGGGCTGATCGACACGTTCGAGTCCATCTTCCTCTCTTCGTCTCTCCTCCTGGAGGCGTTCGAGGACGGCGACTTCTCCGCCGAGCGCTTCACACGGATCGACGAACTGCACCGCAAACAGCTTCTGGACGCCGACTTCACCATCGCCAGCGCCTACAAGGCGACGGGCGACTTCGAGGTCTGGAACGCCTGGACCCAGATGTGGCTCGCACAGATCCTGTTTCACGACCTGTACATCCAGCGTCACTGCTTCAAGTACGTCGCCTCGGGGCGACCCGACGAGTTCGACCCGCTCCGCGAGGAGACCGCTCCCGGCGACCGGGCCCCGTTCGTCCCCGAGAAGGCGGCGATGTACCACACTATCGGCGACGCGCTGGACACCTACACGGCCGGCGAGGTTCCACCCGAGCAAGCCGCGAGGGTGATCCTCGACGAACTCCAGTGCGCCGAGTGGCTCCCCAAACACGTCTACCCGTGGGGCGACGAACGGGCACGCCACGTCGACTTCTCCAACCCCGAACTCGTCGGCGCGCTCCTCGAGTGGGGAAAGACCGACTCGCCGACGCACATCCGCGAGGGTCTGTTCGACTTCGACGTTCCTGAGATGGCGTGATCGGCCGCGAACGCCCAGCAACCACGTGACTGGTCTCGGCCGCCCGACGTGGCCGACCGGCACAGCGGGGGTGGCTCGAGCCAGGTGGCCGTCGTGAACGTGACGTGTGTCGCTGACCGCCTCGACACTGGGTGTCGCCACGCGTGGTTCGACCAGCGCACCCAGTGCGTGAAACCAGCCCTGTGCGCCGGTCGCACCCCGTGCGCATCAGACGCTTCAAATACCGATTCGGCGTCCCCCAGACGTATGGCACGAGTGCCACTCATCGAACCGGAGCGGGTGGATGACCCAACTGTACAGGAGCTATTCGAGTGGGTGACCGAGATGGAAGGATCGGTACCGAACCACTTCTACCTCGAGTTGAACTTCCCCGAGTACATGAAGGCAAAGCTCGGGTCGACGGCGACCCTGTGGGAAGCCGGTGAGCTGACGATGGCGGAGATCCAGCACGTCGGTATCGCCGTCTCCACCGCCAACCGCTGTGCCTACTGCACCGGCGCGTTCTGCACGATCCTCGACTTCGGTCTCGACGCCGATACCGAGTACGTCCGGGCGTTCGCCGAGCAGGGGACGGCCGTCGTCGAAGACGAGCGACTCGAGGCGATCGTCGAGTACGCCATCGCGGTCAACGAAGACCCACACGCGATCACCGACGAGGACGTCGACCGACTCCGCGAGGTTGGACTCGGTGACCGAGGCATCGTCCAACTCACCCACCTCGTGAGCGACTTCGCCTCCTACAACCGTCTCAACACAGCCCTCGACACCGACTACGACTACCAAGACATCTGGCGCGAACTCGATATGGCTGCGATCGCTGCCGACGACTAGGCTACCTCGAGGGGGAAATAGCTATAGAGAATAGAATATGAACGTTGAAGTATAGCCGGTGGAAATTGATCCAACGGTCATGCCTAACGACACTCGCGATCGGATGATGCAGGTGACGCAGCGACTCGACCACATCGTTCCCGACCAGATGCTCCCCGACGACGTCAACGAGCGAGCATCAC
Organism: Natronobiforma cellulositropha; assembly: GCF_025629245.1. Classification (GTDB taxonomy): domain Archaea; phylum Halobacteriota; class Halobacteria; order Halobacteriales; family Natrialbaceae; genus Natronobiforma; species Natronobiforma cellulositropha. Next base: position 149,884 of record NZ_JANZXN010000015.1, on the reverse strand, counting down.
GACAGCTCGAGGAACTCAGCGGTCTGTTGATCGAACACGTTCCCGACCCGACGCTCTCTCCCGACGAACGACTCGAGCGGATCGCTCGCGTGAATCAGGAGCGCGTCCCACAACGCGAGCACTTGCTCCCCGCCGTCGAGAAACTGTACCGACTCGAGCGCCGACTCGACGACCTGGTCGACAATCCTCGGCTGAGTTCGGTCGAGAAACTCGAGGTTCTCATCGAGAACGTCAACGAGGTCGGCGAGCGTTTCGACGACGATCCGGACTTCGTCGAAATTTTAGAGCGGATGGGTGACGAACGCACCGGACTCGAGCCGGTACGGGAGTGAACGCCAGAGCCTATGAATCGGCTACTCACTCAGCAGACCGTCGTGGAGTGTTACCACGACCTGGCCGACGAGCGTGACGACGCTCCGGAGTCGTACGCGCCGATCATCGGGCAGTTACCTCCGTACCTCTGTCAGCGCCTCGCTCTGGGTGCGTCCTATCCCTTCGAAGAGGGAATCGAGTACGCGTACACTGGACCGGATCAGCCAGCGTTGCACTGGACGGACGGGACCGACGGCGACGGAACGATCGCCCTGGTCGACGGCGAGGGAATCGGATCGTTGACCGACCGGCTACCGCTCGCGGGACACCGGCAGGCGACGAACCGGGACGAACTGATCGAACACACTCTCGACGCCCTCGAGCGCATGGAGACGCTCGAACCCGACCGGCTGGCAGCGCTCGAGGAGTGGACCTCGTTGATCGTCTGGCTGGAACGGGCGCCTGGCACGTCGGCCACCGTCCTCACCTCTTCGACGTTCCCAGCAGTGCCACACTGTTCGTTTCTCACGGAGAAGGCACTGCGACACATCCCACCGAACAGCGTCGCAGACGAACCCACAGACTACGCCCTCAGAGAGAACCTCTACCACGAGGCGCTCCACCAGCAACTCGGTGCCACGCTCTTACACCGGGACGTACTCGACCCGTCGTACTCCGCGGCGGCGAGTCAGAAGGTTCCGATTCCGTGGCGAGAGAGCTTCTGGGAACCCGACCGCGCACTGCACGCCGCAGTCGTCTACACCGGTCTCGTCGAGATGCGAGCGGACGAACTCGACCGGGACATCGACGACACTCACCGGGCGTGGCTCGAGGAGGCGACGGCGGAAGCAGAGGAGTCGTTACGCCACCTGATCGAGGAACTGGCCGACCGGGAGGGGCTGTTCACACCTGCCGGTGAGGAACTCTTCGACGCGTTACACGGCGAGGCGATGGAGGCGCTCACAGACCAATGAACCGCCAGAACCACCAGTACGGTTATATGCCAGAGCGTGATCACGCCGAACGAACGATGTCGCACGCTCCGGAGGCAGACGAACTGCGAGACTCGAGTCGTCCAACCTCGATGGCGAGCCGACGCCGACTGCTGTACGGGCTCGCACTCGCTGGCGTCGGTCTCTCGGCGTCGGGTCAGTCGGTGCTTGCTCGAGAGGGACCGTCGCTCGAGATCGACGTCAGGTCGCCGGTCGATCCGGACGACCCGGGTCTCGTCCCGGTCAAAGTCGAGCGGACCAGCGGGTTCGACCCGACGACGGAAGCGCTCCGGTACAGATTCAGTATCGGCCGCCCTGGTTCCACTGGCGGTGAATCCGGGGTGCGCCCAGTTCACCACATCGAGTGCGAGTCGGGCCTGTTGTTGTTCTTCCGGGCGAGCGAGGCAGGGTACACCGGCGGGCGGGCGCGCGGAGTCCTTCGGTGGCAGCGAGACGAACACACCGATAGCTGGCTCACCGGTGTCGACGGTCTCGACACCTGACTGTCGGCTGACTCGCGTGCACCTCGCCTGCGACCGTTCTCGTATTCAGGGGTGCGGTGTACGCCGACAGTGGACTGGTCACCCACCGCGAACTGGACGGTTTTTTAGCCCCGGGCCGCCGAGTGGTGGCCAATGAGCGACTCCGAGTACGACTACGAGACCCTCGGTCTCGTCGCTGGTCTGGAAATCCACCAGCAACTCGACACGGCGACGAAACTGTTCTGTGACTGCCCGACCGAGCTTCGCGACCCCGAAGAGTCGACCCACCGGTTCACCCGCTTTCTCCACCCGACGCGGAGCGAACTCGGCGAACTCGACCAGGCCGCCGTCGAGGAGAGCAAGGTCGAACGCGAGTTCGAGTACCTCGCCTACGACACCACCTGTCTCGTCGAGGCCGACGACGAACCTCCACACCGCCTCGACGAGGAGGCGCTCGAGACCGCCCTCGAAATCGCCCAGCTGATGGATATGGGCGTCGTCGACCTTGTCCAGGTGATGCGAAAGATCGTCGTCGACGGCTCGAACACCTCGGGCTTTCAGCGCACCTCGCTGGTGGCGACCGGCGGGCAGATCGAGACCGAGGCGGGTCCGGTCGGCATCGAGGACCTCCTCCTCGAGGAGGAGAGCGCCCAGCGCGTCGCAGAGACCGACGACGGCGTCCGGTTCAGCCTCGACCGACTCGGCATCCCACTGGTCGAAATCGGTACCAGCCCGGACATCCGCTCGCCCGAGCAGGCCAGAGATGCCGCCGCTCAGATCGGCATGTTGTTGCGCTCGACCGGCAAGGTCAAACGCGGTCTCGGCACGATCCGCCAGGACGTGAACGTCTCGATCGCCGAGGGTGCGCGTGTCGAGATCAAGGGCGTCCAGAGTCTCGACGACATCGACGACATCGTCCGCAACGAGGTCGGCCGCCAGGTCGAACTCGTCGCGATTCGCGACGAACTCGAGTCTCGCGGTGGCTCGGTCGCTGAGCCGATCGACGTAACCGAGACGTTCGCAGATACCGACAGCGGCGTCATCGGCGGCGCGCTCGAGGCTGGCGGGTCGGTGATGGCGGTTCGGCTGGTCGGCTTCGACGGACTCGTCGGCCGGGAGATCGCCCCCGACCGGCGTCTCGGCACCGAGTTCTCCGATCACGCAAAGCGCCACGGCGCGGGCGGCATCTTCCACACCGACGAACTGCCCGCCTACGGCGTCACCGAGGAGGAGGTCGCGGCACTGCGTGGCGCCGTCGAGGCGACCGACGAGGACGCCGTCGCCATCGTCGCCGCCGAGACCGAGGTCGCGGCGTCGGCGATCGAAGCGGTTGCGGCGCGCGCACAGGGTGCCATCGACGGCGTCCCCGAGGAGACGCGCGGGGCGAACGAAGACGGCACGACCCGCTACCTGCGTCCGCTGCCGGGCGCGGCGCGCATGTACCCCGAGACCGACGTCCCGCCGGTCGAACCCGACCCGGGCGAGGTCGAGACGCCGGAGCTACTGACCGAGAAGGTCGAGCGCTACGCCGCCGAGTTCGACCTCGACGCCGGACTCGCCGAGCAGGTCGCCTACGGCAGGCGCATGCCGCTGTTCGAGTCGCTCGTCGCCGACGGTGTGAATCCGACGCTCGCGGCGAGTACGCTCGAGTCGACCGTGACGGAACTGCGTCGCGACGACGTCCCCGTCGAGAACCTGACCGACCGCCACTTCGAGGAGGTGCTCGGCATGGTCACCGACGGTGACCTCCCGAACGAGGGCGTCACCGACCTGCTGACGGTACTGGCGGGGGAGCCGGCACAGTCTGCAGCCGACGCCGCGGAGGCGGCGGGTCTCGGCGCTGCCGGTGACGACGAGGTGCGCGAGGTCGTCCTCGAGGTCGTCGAGCGCAACGGGCCACAGGTCGAAGAAGAGGGAATGCAGGCCTTCTCGGGGCTGATGGGTGAGTGTATGGGCGCGCTGCGAGGAAAGGCCGACGGCGACCTGGTCAGCCAACTGCTCCGCGAAGAGATCCAGAAGCGGGCCTGAACGCGTCGCCTACTCGAGTTCGTCGAACTCGTCGACGGTCTCACCGTCGTACTCGGCGTCGATGCGAACCGTGGTCCCATCTCGCGTGAGCGACGTCGACTGCGCTTGCGTCCCGAGTGACGCCTCGAGCCGTGGTTCGTCGACCGCCTCTTCGTGGTCGTAGTGGACGGTCGCCCGTGCGAGCGCCCCGTTCCCGCCGGTCTCCATCTCGAGGTGTTGGCTCACGCCGACCGCGCCCGCGAACGCGCTGGCGTCGATAGCGAGGTCGTCGCCGGACGGGACCGGCGTCTCCTCGAGTCGGTCACCGTCACCGTAGAGACCGACGACGATGCCGTCTGCGGCCGTCGTCCGGAGGAGTCGCTCGAACGCCTCGTCGCGTTCGTGTTTCAGGGCCGTCTCCCCGGTCGCCGCCTCGACGTGGCGTTCGACCGCCGCGACGGGGTCGAGTGCCGGCAGAGCCTCGTTCGCGAACGAAATGGCGAACAGGTCCGCGCTCGCGCCGACGGCGTAGCCGCCGTTCTCGTCGGCGAACACCACGCCGTCGGCGTCGTCACGAACCGCGTCGAAGCCAGCGGCGCTGGCGTCGTCGCTGATCCCCGCGAGGTCGTACGCGCCGACGAGGACGGCCGTCTCGTCGGTGACGACCAGCCAGCCGCCGTCTTCGGTCTCGTCGTTCGCGTCCTGTACGCTCGCGGCGGCGGTGAACCCGAGTCCGAGCAGGAACGAGAAGCCCGTGAGCAATCCTACGAGCGGGTTGCGCAACAGCGGATCTGTCGGCTCCACACCCTCGCTCTCCTCGCCATCCGCCGGTCCCTCGAACGCGTTCGCCATCGAGGCGAGGTCGACCGCGCCGAAGAAGGGCGTCTCCACTGCGGCCGGGAACGCCGTGGCGAACGGTGGGAGGTCACCGAGTGGGATCGAAGCGGTGTCTGCGGGTCCACCGTCGTCGGAGCCATCGCTCGAGCCGTCGTCTCCTGCTGGCTCGTCCGATGCGTCAGCACACCCGGCGAGGAAGGCGAGTCCGGAGCCGATCGCACAGAGTGCGAGCCGTCGCGTCGTTGCTACCATCGGTGGATGGGTCACGGCCACCGGCGTTGAAGGTTGTGGCCGTCAGTGGAGACGTCAGGCCGGTCAGCCTCGGCGTCGCCGCTCGGGGCGTTCGCTCGCCCGGCGTAACACGCCGATGAAGGGATGGACAGAAGAACTAGTTGTCCAACCAGAGATTCAGGTTACAAACTACGGAAAATTGCCTTTTTGATCTTAATAGGTCGTATTGATTGAACAGTCCACATTATTGGTCTTGGTCGGTAACGCTAGCGGAGACCGCAATTGAATACGAAAATTCGAGAATGTTTCCTCTCCAATTATATGGTATGGTAGTGTTAGTAGTGAACGTTCCACCCAACATCGAGTGGGCGAATTCAACTGTATATTTTGCAGACTCGTTTTCTCCCGGGCTGAGAGGCCTATTTCCGGTCGGAGTATCTTCCATCCACATATACAATTGATCAATGCCTTCTCCTCGGCGGAGTAGCTGTTCCGGGGCGAAAAACCCGTAGTCAGCTACTGGCCGTATCTCCGAATCTGCCTGGTTTTGTAGTGTTACTATTACGTCCCCGCCGGAGTGTTTGATACTGTGATCAGGTACCTCACTTTGAATTTCCAGGTGATCGTTCGAACCCGCTGAAATTTCGACATCGAATGTCGCTTCGTCTGGAATTCGATCAGCATATTGAACATCATCAGAATTGTCAGTTGATTTGTCCGCTCCAGAACTGTCTGAGAAGGTGTCACGTCCGATTGATGTGCAACCCGAAACGGGAAGCACAGCACTCATTCCGAGAGTGCCGATGAAGCTCCGTCTTTTCATGCGTAGTCTACCACCGTGAAGTGAATGAATCTTTGGGTCTTGGGGTCAAAAGACGTCGTGTGGCCATTGGTAATGAGATATCATCTCGCGATTCTCTGGTACACGTGGGGAAGAGTAGAATCCAGTCGTTGAGAAAGTAGCCGGTCCGTTGTAACTCCGCTATGGAGAGCAGTAGCACCAAGTGGCTATCGAAGAGCGAACTCGAGTGACTCTCCGACGTACCAATTGCCCTCGATTTGCACCCGTCTGAGCGAGACCGAGAGATACGGTTGGAAAGGCGATCACCGACGGAACGACTGACCGATTGGTCCGACCACTCGTCGGTCACCGATCCCGGTCTGGCCGTTCGGTTGCCCGTCGGAGAATTCCGATGAAGGTGTTGACCTCGCGTTCGGTCGGGTCGGCCCGGCCGTAGACCCGACGGATCATCCGCATCGTCTTCGCCCGTTTCTCTTCGGGGTGGTTGATCTCCTCGAGCAGGTCCGCCCAGCCGTCGTAGAGACGCTCGAGCAGGGGCGGGGATGCGCGGGTACGCTCGCGGTCGGGGTGCTGGGTGTCGCCGGGGTCGAGGGCGAGGGTGCGGAGTTCGTAGAGGGTGATCGTCGCGGCCTGGCCTAAGTTGAGCACGGGGTAGTCGGCGCTGGCGGGAATCGAGCAGATTTCGTCGATGTGGGCGAGTTCCTCGTTGGTGAGACCGACACGTTCGCGGCCGAAGACGAGGGCGCTCTTGCCGGCGACCGTCGGGAGGCGCTCGGCGAGTTCGGCGGGCGTCGAGAAGGGAAAACGGACGTGGTTCGCGTCGGTCTCGTTGGTGACGGCGGTACAGCCGATGGTGTGGTACTCGGAGACGAGGTCGTCGAAGGTCAGCTCGGTCGCGTTCGGGAGGATGTCCTCGCGGGCGTGGCCGGCGAAGCCGTAGGCCTCGCCGTCGGGGTCGAGTGCTGGCGGGTCGACGAGTAACAGATCGCTGAACCCGAAGTTCTTCATCGCTCGAGCGATGGTGCCGACGTTGCCGGGCGTCTTCGCGTCGACGACGGCGACGGCGGGGAGGGGACTCGAGGAGGTGTCGTCTCGAGCGGGCGCGTGTGAGTCGGGCATCAGTCTCGGCTGCGGGGATACTCGGAGCCAAAATCGACGCCGCTGTCGACGATGTCCGTGTCGGTGAGCGCCTCCGCTTCGGCGGGATCGTCTGCCTGGGCATCGTCGTCGACCGTCGGCGGTGGCGGGAGGTCGCGCGGGTCGGTCTCGACGTACTCCATGCCCTCGTAGCCCTCGGGTGCGCGGCCGCCGTCGAGGAACCACTCGTGGAAGGCGTCCTGGAACTCGTCGGTGCCGCGATAGGCGTCGCCACCGCATCTGCGGTACCAGTAGACGAAGTCGGGTTCGTGTTCCTCACAGACCAGCACCTCGGCGAACGGTTCGCCGTAGACGTACTGGGAGGCGTTACAGTCGTCGAGGTTCGCGTCGCCGTGGATCAGCCAGCAGGCGTGGCAGGGTGCGTTGGTGATCGATCCCAGACGAACGATCCGGGTCCGGTCCTCGGGTGGCATCTCCTCGAGCGGGAGGAACTCGCCGTCTTCGTCGAGGATGTCCGCCTCGTCGAAGCGCCAGCCGAGCATCCCGATGCTGATCTTGGCCATGTGCGGGGCTTTCGCGCCGACGGACAAAAAGAGCCTGTTGTGTCCTCCGGTGGCGGGTGTCAGACGAGCGCCGACGGATGCAGGCGGCGGTCGCCGAAACCGCGACCCTTTTCCGCACCCCTCCGTCAGTGCGCACATGGAGAGTGTCGACGCGGCCGGACTCGAGATTGGTGGCGGACACCCGCCGCGAATCATGGGGGTGTTGAACGTCAGCGAGGAGTCGCCCTACGACCCGAGCGTCTACGACGACCCGGGGGACGCTGCTGCGTACGTCGACGAGGAACTCGTCGGTGAGGGTGCGGACATCGTCGACGTCGGTCTCGAGTCGGCGAACAAGCGCTTCGAGGTGCTGAGCGCCGAAGCGGAACTGGCGAGACTCGACGTCGCCCTCGAGACCATCGAGAGCGTCTCCGGCGACGCCGTCTTCTCGATCGAGACGCGCTACGCAGCGGTCGCGGAGGCGGCTCTCGCCCGCGGGTTCGACATGGTCAACGACATCTGTGGCTTCGCCGATCCGGCGATGGCGCGAGTCTGTGCGGAGTACGACGCCGCCGTCGTCAAGATGGCGAGTCCACCGGACCTCGAGCGGCCGGGCGCGGTCGAGGAGACCGACTGGGCGGCGCGGAAGTCGCCGGAGTGGGCCGCCAGTGCGGACTACGTCGACATGGTTTACGAGGCACTCCAGCAAAACGGTCTCACCGAGAAGACGATCGTCGACCCGGCATTCGGTGGGTGGAGCGAGGCGAAGACGCTCGCGGACGACCGCGAGACGTTCCGACGGCTCGAGGAGTTTCGCGATCTCGGCCGGCCGGTGCTGGTCTCGATCAACCGCAAGAACTTCCTCGGCGAGGTCGTCGGCCGCGAGACCGACGAACGCTTGCCGGTCAGCCTCGCGGCGACGGCGATGGCGGTCGAGCGTGGTGCGGACGTGATCAGGACCCACGACGTGCGCGAAACGCGAGACGCGGCGCTGATCGGCCACGCGTTCGCCGCGGACCGATCCGACGGCCGTCGACTCGCGCCCGGCCCCGAGACGCGATAGCAGAACACACACTCCATTTGTCGGGATACTACGACAGTGGAAAATATCTCTCCGAGCCGCGTATCGGCCGCTATCGGCCGTCTGGGCAGGTCCCGAGCCGCCGGCCAGCTAAGAGAAAGCTTATGCCGGACGCTTATGAAGAGGGGAGTGGAAGCCGGGCGGCCTCCCGGGTAGGGGTACTTTGGAGGCTGGCTTGGCCCACTACGCGGACTTATTGAGACCGAACTCGAACAGTGACGACGATGGAGTTCGAGGAGTGGGAGCCGGTATACGAGGCGATCTGTGCGGCGTTCGAGTTCGAGCGACGCGACGACGAGCGGGCCCGAGACCGCTTAGCGGAGCTAGCGACGCCGTTCGACTTCGACCGTCTCTCGGCGGTTCGCGGGGCGCGCGTCGCTATCGCCGGGGCCGGTCCCTCACTCGAGACCGAGGACGCACTCGAGCGTGCACGGACGGCGGACGTGGTAATCGCAGCGTCGACGGCGGTCGACACGCTCGAGGCGGCGGGCGTTCCGGTCGACTGTATGGTGACCGACCTGGATAAGAACCCGGAGACGGTCGTCTCGCTCACACAGCGCGGGACGCCCGTGGCCGTCCACGCCCACGGTGACAACCGGGCGGCGCTCGAGCGGGTCGTCCCTCGCTGTGCGGCGGCGTCCGTCTGTCCGACCACGCAGGCAGCGCCGACAGGTCCCGTAGTCAACGTCGGGGGGTTCACTGACGGCGACCGGGCGGCGTTTCTCGCCGACTACCTCGGCGCTCGCGACCTCGTCTTCGTCGGCTGGGACGTCGACGACCCGACCGTGAGTCCCACGAAGGCGAAGAAACTCGCGTGGGCCGAGCGCTTGCTCTCCTGGCTCGAGCGTCGCCGCGGTGACCGGTTCCCCATCCTCGACGGCCGACGCGAGCGACTCGAGCGAGAACTGACGGCGGTGACTCGAGTAGACGGCCGCTGCAACAATCATTAAGAGGGGCGACACGACAAGGAGAGACGTGGATCAACGTCTCATCGTCACGGTGCCGTACGTCGCCCACCTCGTCGGTGGGGCGATGCTCGCCGTCGCCTACAGCGTGGCGTCGGTACAGTTCACCGACGGCCAGCTCGAGTTCATCGTCCTCGTCGGCTACCTCGGGCCGACGGTGGCGATGGGACTCGTCTGGCTTCGCAACTACGTCTACGGCGCGCCGTTGCTCTTCGCGAGTGCGATCGCTGGCTGGTGGTTCGTCCTCTACTTCTTCCTGATCAACGACAATCCGGCGAACGTCGCCGCAGTTGGCGGTGACGGCGCGAGCGCCTACCTCTACGCAACCATCGCCGTGCTCGTCACCTCGCTGCTCACGGCCGGTGTCGGTGCGTGGCTCTGGTACCGCGAGAGCGACGGCTTCCGCTCGGCGGTCGACCGGGTCATCAGGCCGCCGGACTCGAGCGAGTGAGCCTCACGACGGCGCGAGCGCCTCGACGGTCGCGTCGATCTCTGCTGGCGTCGCCCCCCGCGGGAGGGAGACGGAGACGCTATCGACGCCGTCGAGTGTCTCGAAGCGACGGACCCGTTCGCGTGCGTCGTCGGGCGAACCGACCGCAGTGACCGCGTCGAGGAGCGTATCCGGAAGTGCCTCGAGCGCGGCGTCTCGGTCGCCTGCCTGCCACGCGTTCGCGACGGCGTCGGCCGCGTCGGCGTAGCCCTGTCTGGCGAGGGAGTCGCGGTAGAACGACCCCATCGAGCCGATGTAGAAGGCGAGGTGCTCGCGGCCGAGTCGACGCGCGCGGTCGGCGTCCGCGAGCGCGCAGGCGGTCACCGAGAGGGTGACCCGAACGTCCGTCCGCTCGCGGCCGGCGAGGTCGATCCCTCGCTCGAGGTCCTGGAGACGGTCGGCCATGCCCTCGGGCGTGAACGTGATCGCGTGCCAGCCGTCGGCGTACCGGCCGGCCAGTTCGACGGCCGTCGGTCCCATCCCGGCGAGGTCGATTGGGACCGGCGTCTCGGGTGGCCCAGAGCGCAGGCGAAACCCCTCGAGTTCGTGCCAGCGGCCGTCGTAGCTGACAACCTCGCCCGAGAGGACGCGACGGACGACCTCGAGCGTCTCGCGGGTGTAGCGAAGCGGGCGGTCGAACGCCTCGCCGTGCCAGTGTTCGATCACCGCGGGACCGCTCGGGCCGAGACCGAGACGAAAGCGGCCGTCGGCGGTCTCCTGGAGGGTGGCGGCCGTCTGGCCGAGGAGTGCGGGCGAGCGCGAGTAGACCGGGAGGATGCTCGAGCCGAGACCGATCGCGTCGGTTTCGGCGGCGAGGGTCGCGAGGACGGTGACGGCGTCCCGGCCCCACGTTTCTGGCACCCAGACGCGGTCGTAGCCGCGGGCTTCGCCGAGACGTGCGAGGTCGACGAGCGCGTCGATGCTCGGCTGGGAGGCGACCGGGAGCGAGAGCGTACGCGAAGACATGTGGCCTACTATGCGCGGCCAGTGACGTATACGTTCGAGAGTCGAGCGCGTCAGCGAATCGAATCCGAAACACCGTGACGGCCGGCACCCACGGCAGCGGGTCAGAACAGTGCGTCGAGTTCGCCCTGGGTGTCGACCAGCGACTCGAAGCCGTCCTGGCTCGCCGCCCTGACCTCGGCGGCGGTGTCTCTGGCTTCGATGGCGACGCGCTGGAGCTGTTTGATCCGCGGGACGTTGGTCACCCCCGAGAGGAGGACCGTCACCCCGACCTCCTCGCGTTCGGGGAGCGGGAAGTCACCGCCGCGAACCTCCATGCTGCCGGTCTCCTCCTCGAGCCACTTCCGCCCGCGCTCGATTCCCTTCCGGTTCAAGTGTGCCGGTGGGCCCGAGGAGACGACGAGTGCGCGCTCTGCACTCTCGACCTCGCAGGGGAGGGTGAGTCGGCCGAGCGTGCCTTTCCGGACGAGACTGGTCATGCGCGTCGTCGCGGCAACCTCGTCGACGCCGGGGTCGCGGCCGGTGACTCGAGAGAGCAGTCCGGACTCGGTGTCGACGGTCTCACTCGCGTAGCCGACGGTCGAGACGCCGCCGCCGGCGAGCGTGTTGATGATCTCCGAGGAGTCGACGACGCTCTCTGCGACGTTCGCCCCGTCGGTCACCTCGCCTGCGGCGAACAGCGTACCGAAGCGGGTGACGATTTCGGCATTGATGCCGTCGTAGCCGCTCCGAACTGACTCACCGGAGGCGCGCCAGGCGTCGTTGTCGAAGACGAGGAGGTTGTCGACCTCGCGGACGAACGTCTGGAACGAGCGGGCGGCGTTGAGCGTGTAGATGCCACCCTCGTCGGTTCCCGGCAGGACGCCGAGACCGTACACCGGAACCGTATAGAGGTGTCTGAGGTGTTTCGCGAGCACCGGTGCGCCACCCGACCCCGTCCCGCCGCCCATGCCAGCGACGACGAGGAAGGCGTCGATTTCGTGGACGGGTATCTCGTCGATCGCTCGCTGGATCTCACCGACGTCGGCTTCGGCGATCTCCGCACCGAGTTCGTTGTCCGCGCCGACGCCGTGTCCTTTCACGCGGGACTGGCCGATCAGGATTTGCTGTTCGTCGGGTATCCACTCGAGACCGTGCAGATCCGTACTCGCGGAGTTCACCGCGATGGCTCCGGAGACGAAGTCGCTGCCGAGGCTGTGCTCGTAGGCGAGGAAGTCGTCGACGATCTTTCCACCTGCCTGTCCGAATCCGATGAGTGCGAGTTTCATGGGTAGCCTGTCGTGCGTCGCTGGGCGGTGTGGGCGTATCGGGGACCGTACGTCCGCGTACGGTCTGCCGTCTCCGACGCGTACCGCCGTTCGTCCGACTCGAGGACGGCGTGAGACTGGCGTTCACTCGAGCGACGAGGGTGCATCGACAGTCACGAGAACGTGTACGTTAGCCATTGTTATGGAGCGCGTACCGGTTCCCGACCGGTGTGGGTAGGCACGCACTACTCGAGCGAAACCGGGCGCGTTCGACACCGACCACCGCGGCCACCCACCGCCGCGTGCGGAGCGCTCGGTGACGCTGTTGTCGAGAGAGTAACTCCTTTACGGGGTGGCGGCCAACGTCAGATTCATGGACGAGAGCGCCCCGTCAGTGACGCGTCGCCGCCTCCTCGGTGGCGTCGCTGGCGTCGGTGCCGGGACCCTCGCTGGCTGTTCGGAGCGACTGTGGACCGTCGCGGAGCGCTCGCCACACGAGCAGGTGTCGTTGACGATCAAAGCGCTGCCGGCCGAGTACGACGTGATGGCAGCGACCATCGCTGGCCACCTCGAGACGACGCTCACGGCGGCGGGTATCGACGCGGGGTTCGAGCCGATCGAGGAGTCAGAACTGTACCGACAGACGCTCATCAACGCCGATTTCGACGTGTTCGTCGTCCGTCACCCTGGCTACGACGACCCCGATGCGCTCCGGGGATTGCTCCACTCGGCGTTCATCAACGAACGCGGCTGGCAGAACCCGTTTCGTTTCTCCGACGCGGAGGTCGACGAGTTACTCGAGAGACAGTGTGAGAGCGCTGGCGGCCGGCGGCGTACGGCGTTCGGGAACCTCTTTTCTGCGCTCGGTGGCGTCGCGCCGTTTACCACCGTCGCGTTTCCCGACCGCCTCGGGGCAGCGAACGAGGGGAGTGATCTCACGCGAACCCCCAGGTCTGCCCTCGAGTACTACGAACTGCTCGGCAGTCGGTGGAACACGAGCGCCGTCGAGAACGACGCGAACGGGGAGCCGAACGGGAGGACGTTGCGTGTCGTACTCGTCGACCAGACGGTCGGTGACCGGCTGAACCCGATCGCCGTCGACGTGCGAGACATCAGGTCGCTCGTCGGGTTGCTCTACGATCCGCTGGTGCGCCGCACTGAGACGGGAACGGTCCCGTGGCTCGCCGAACGCGTCGAGTGGGACGAGGGGGATACGCTCGCTGCGACGGTGACGCTTCGTGAGGGACTGACCTGGCACGACGGTCTCGCTCTCGAGGCGTCCGACGTCGTGTTCACCGTCGGGTTGCTCGCGGACACCGCACGTGGTCAGGCGGAGAACGAGATTCCAGCGCCGCGGTACAGAGAACGGATCACGACCGTCGACGACGTGGCTGTCCTCGACGACCGTCGGGTTCGGTTCACCTTCGACGAGTGTGCGAGACCGGCGGCAGAGCGGGTGCTGACGGTGCCGATTCTGCCGGAACACGTCTGGGCAGAGCGAGCGACCGTCATCGACTCACACGCGACCGAGGCCGTCCGCTGGGACAACGACGAACCGGTCGGCTCGGGACTCTACGCGTTCGCAGAGTCGGGGAGTGAGTACGTCAGACTCGAGCCGTACGACGACCACGTCCTCCACGACGTCGACATCGACGGCCACGACGGGGTGTTCGATGGGATCGAACTCGTCGAAGACATCGAGTTCAGGGTGACGCCGAACATCGGCTCGGCCATCGACGCGCTCGGCGATGGCGAGTTCGACTTCCTCGCCTCGTACCTCACCGCGAACCAACTCGAGAGCGTCGAGGAGGCCGACGGAACGACGGCGCTCCACTCGAGGTCGGACGCGTTCTACATGGTCGGATACAACCTCCGTCACCCGGAACTGACGCTGCCGCAGTTCCGGCGCGTCGTCTCACGGCTCATCGACCGGGAGTTCGTCGCCAGCGAGTTCTTCGACGGCTACGCACAGACGCCGACGACCGTCGGCGAACTCCTCGGCTTCCGGCCGGACTCGCCGTGGGACCTGCCGGCGGTCGCCGCCGGTTCGCTCCTCGAGTTCCCCGGCACTGACGGCGAAGTCGACGAGGCGGCCGCACACGCGCTGTTCGAAGAGGCGGGATACCACTACGACAACGGTGACCTGGTCGCCTGAAGCCGGGTGGGGAACCACACTCGATTAAGTGCTACCGAGACGAATATCGGGTAATGGCGCTCACAGGGCTCGTCACCGAACTCGCCCTCGTCGTCATCCCGATGGTGCTCGTGACGGCGCTCGTGCTCGTCGGCCCGCGACAGCTCTCGCGGGCGTTTAGCGACTTCCGGTGGCGTCTCGCCGCGATCTCGGTACCGCTGGTGATCCTCACGCTGGTGTTGTTCGTCCGGGTCAGCACGCGGGATTTCCTGCGAGAACTCTCCCAGCGCGTCGTCGGCACGCACTTTACCAGTTCGATCGTCGCACTCGAGGCGACCGTCTTCGAGACGAACCCCGTCGTCGTCGTCCAGTCGGTGCAGTCGGAGCCGCTCACCTCGTACTTCGCGTTCGTCTACGTCTACGGCTACGTCTTCTTGCTCGTCTTCCCACTCGTCGCCTACTTCGCGCTCTCGAAGATGGACGAGTTACAGACGCTCATCGTCGCCTACACGACGAACTACGCGATCGGACTGGCACTCTACACCGTCTTCATCGCCTACGGGCCGCGCAACCACGACCCCCAGCGTTTCGAGGCGATCCTCTACGATGCGTTCCCGCAGTTCGGCTACCTCACCCACGAGGTGAACGAGCCCACGAACGTCTTTCCGTCCCTCCACACCTCGCTGTCGATGACCGTCCTCTTTCTCGCCTGGCAGACGCGCTTCATCTACCCCCTCTGGGTCCCCATCTCGGCCGTGATCTCCCTCAGCGTCGTCGTCTCGACGATGTACCTCGGTATCCACTGGTTCAGCGACGTGGTCGTCGGCACCCTCCTCGCCGCGGTCTGCGTCTCGTTGGGGCGGGCCTACGTCCGCCGGAACGTCGACGACACCCTCAGGGGATTCCTCCGCCGGAACGTCGAACAGGTCCGCTCGAGTACCGACCGCTGACCCATCACACGTAGGGCGAGAGTATTCCCCGCGAAGCGACGTCCCTGTGAGTGTGCACCTCCACTGGCACCGGCGGGACCTCCGTGGCGAGGACAACCGAGGGCTCGCGAGCCACGCGAACGGCGAACACGAGGTGGTACCGGTCTTCGTCTTCGATCCGGTGGTCCTCGCCCACGGATCGCCGATCCGGGTCGCCTCCCTGCTCGAGGCGCTCGCCGGTCTCCGGGCGTTCTATCGCGACCGCGGAAGCGACCTCGTCGTCGGACGCGGTGACCCGGGAGACGTACTCCTCGACCTCGCCGAGGAGTACGGCGTCGAAAGTGTCGGCTGGAACGACGACTACTCGGGACTCGCCGGCGAACGCGACCGGGCGACCATCGCGGCGCTCGAGGACGCGGGCGTCGGCTGGGAGGCACACGAGGACAGACTCCTGTTCGAACCGGGATCGATCACGCCGAACTCGGGACGGCACTACTCGGTGTTCTCGTACTTCTGGAAGAAGTGGCGCGACCGGGAGAAAGACCCACCGCTCGACCCGGTTCCCGCAGGCGCCCTCGCAGAGGTGTCCGGTGACCCGCTCCCGACGCTCACAGACCTGGGCTTCGAAGCGCCGACGGCAGCGGTGCCGGACCTCTCACCCGAAGGCGCACGGGCGCGTCTCGAGGGGTTCTGTAGCGAGGACATCTACCGCTACGCGCTCGAGCGCGACTATCCGGCCGCCGACGCGACCTCACACCTCTCGGTGGACTTCAAGTGGGGGACGCTCGGGAGCAGACGGGTGTACCGGGAGACCGAGCGTGCACTCGAGCGCGCCGAGGGCGACGAGGAACGCGAGTCGGTCACGGCGTTCCAGCGCCAACTGGCCTGGCGGGAGTTCTACGCACACGTCCTCGCGTTCAACCCGGAGGTGGTCACCGAGGACTTCTCGGGGTTCGAGCGCGCCATCGACTGGCGCGAGGACCCGGACGAACTCGCGGCGTGGCAGGCGGGCGAGACGGGGTATCCGATCGTCGACGCCGGAATGCGTCAGCTCGCGACGGAGGGGTGGGTCCACAACCGCGTCCGGATGATCGTCGCCTCCTTTCTCACCAAAGACCTCCTGATCGACTGGCGCGAGGGTTACGACTGGTACCGCGAGCACCTCCTCGACCACGACACGGCGAACGACACCGGCGGCTGGCAGTGGGCCGCCTCCACCGGCACCGACGCCCAGCCGTACTTTCGGATCTTCAATCCGACGACGCAGGGCGAACGATACGACCCCGACGCCGAGTACATCCGCCGGTACGTCCCCGAACTCGAGGACGTCGACGCCGAGGCGATTCACGGCTGGCCGACGCTCTCGGACGAGGAGCGCGAGCGTCTCGCCCCCGCGTACCCGGCACCGATCGTCGACCACGCCGCGCGACGCGAGGCAGCCCTCGAGCTGTACGAGCGAGCACGGGGAGAGTGAGTGCGCAGAGAGCGTGCGCGGGGGTGTGAGGGGTGGCCAAGGAGGATGAGTGCGTGGAGCGCGAGAGCACGCGTGAGCGCCGCCAGTCCGCTACCCGTCCGGACAGACCGTCTGTCCACCCTCACTCGAGCGGTAGATGGCGTCGATCACCCGCTGGACGGCGAGGGCGTGTTCGACGCTGTCGTCGACGCCGCGGCCGGTGACGATGGCGTCGAAGAACGCCTGCTGTTCGTCCGTGTGGGTATCGTTCTGTCGCGTCTCGATGTCGGTGTCCTCGTGGTAGGCGGTTCCCGCAGCGCCGGTCGAGTGAAACGAGAGATCGTTCTCGAGGAGGTCGAAGCGGGCGGCCGCGTCGGTGCCGCGGACGACGAACTCGTGGTTCGCGGGCCGGTTCGTCGCCCAGGCGACCTCGAGTGAGATGGTCCGCTCGCCCTCACAGCGGATGAACGCGCTCGCGGAGTCGTCGACGTCGAACCCCGAGGAACCGGCGTCTTCTCCCCACATGTCGAGGTAGGCGTAGTCCTCCCGGGAGCCGAACTCCGATCTGACGATGCCGGTCACCTCCTCGATCGGTGGGTACTCGAGGAGGAACAACGAGAGGTCGATGGCGTGGACGCCGAGGTCGATGAGCGCACCGCCGCCGGCGATCGACTCGCGGGTGAACCACGAGCCACGGCCGGGGACGCCCCGCCGCCGGACGTAGTTCGCCTCGATGTGGGTGACCTCGCCGAGGTCGTCCCGGTCGATCCGGTTTTTCACGATGGAGACGGCGTTCGAGAACCGGTTGTTGAAGCCGATCATACAGTGTGCGTCGGCGACGGCCGCCGCCTCGGCGATGCGTTCTGCGCTCTCCAGGCGGTGTGCCAGCGGCTTCTCGAGCAGGACGTGGAGACCACGCTCGAGGGCGGCGACGGTGTACGGCTCGTGGAACTTGTTGGGCGTCGTGACGATGACGGCGTCGACCTCGTCGTAGAGGCCTTGATAGTCGTCGTACACAGGAACGCCGTAGCGCCTGGCGAAGTGTTGCCGTGCCTCGGCGGAAACGTCCATCCCTCCGGCCAGCGTCCCGCCGTGTTCGACGAGCCGTTCGGCGTGGAAGTGGCCGATGTTTCCGAGACCGACGATGCCAGTTCGGACGTCGGCGGGTGTCTCTATCGTCGACATAGTGTAGTGGGTGGCTGCACGGCGGTGCGTCCAGTGGATGGAACGGCTACCTCCTTAGTATAGCCAGCCTACGCACGCACCGATCAGTAAAGCTGTCGTTCTTCTTCCTCCCGTCTGTCCTCTCGCTCGCGTTTCTCCTCGATGGCGGCCCGCCCACGCCGGTAGCGTCTGATGCCGGGGACGATCTTGTTCTTCAGATCGAGCGCGAACGACACGATGCCGTAGATCCAGAAGAAAAAGAGGACGAACACGCCGACCAGGTAGAAGAGCACAACCCACTCGAGCATGGTCAGCGCTCCGTGTCAGTGCCCGACCCGGTGGCACGGGTTTCAGTTCCCGCCGTCCCCGCACCGGTGTCGGCACCTGCGGTGGGACCGGGGAGGTCGTCGATACCGTGGACGAGCGCTTCGCCCGTGTCGGTGTCGAAGAGGTGGACCTTCGAGCGGTCGAGGACGACGTTCGTCCGTTCGTCTTCGTGAATCTCCGTGTCGGGGCTGACGCTCATCAGCAACTGATTCGGCGTCGCGAGGGCGTCTTCCATCGACCGTTCGGCCGACTCGTCGAGCAGGAGGTAGACGAAGATTTCGTCGCCCATCGGCTCGAGCACGTCGGTGACCGCGTCGATGGGGTCGGTCGTCGTCTCGAGATTGCCCGCGCGGTGCTCGAGGAAGACGTCCTCGGGCCTGATGCCGAGAGTCAGTCGGTCGCCGACGGTCGCGTTCGGAACCTGTGAGGGGTCGAACTCGACTGAGAAGTTCGGCGTCTCCAGCCCGTCACGGGTGAGGTCTCCCTCGACGAAGTTCATCGACGGCGACCCGATGAAGCCGGCGACGAAGAGGTTCGCCGGTTCGTTGTAGCAGATCAGCGGCGGGTCGATCTGTTGGAGACGGCCTGCGTTGATGACGGCGATGCGATCGGACATCGTCATCGCTTCGGCCTGGTCGTGAGTGACGTAGATGATCGTCGTGTCGAGTTCTTTGTGCAGGCGCTGGAGTTCGGTGCGCATGTGGACGCGCAGTTTCGCGTCCAGGTTCGCGAGCGGTTCGTCCATCAGGAACACGTCCGGGTTGCGGACGATGGCGCGGGCGATGGCGACGCGCTGGCGCTGGCCGCCGGACATCTCGTCGGGCATCCGCTCTAACATGCCCTCGAGCTGGACGATGTCGGCGGCGTGTTCGACCCGCCGGTCGATCTCGTCGGTGTCGAACTTCCGGAGGCGGAGACCGAACGAGATGTTCTCCCAGACGTTCATGTGGGGAAAGAGCGCGATGTTCTGAAAGACCATCGCGACGCCGCGGTCTTTCGGCGGCAGTTTCGTCACGTCGGCGTCGCCGATGAAGACCGTGCCCTCGGTGGGCGTGGTGAGACCGGCGACGATCTCCATCGTCGTCGACTTCCCACAGCCGGAGGGACCGACGAGACAGACGAACTCGCCGTCTCTGATCTCGACGTTCATGTCGTCGACTGCGGTGACGTCTTCGTAGCGTTTCGTGATGTGTTCGAGGGTAACTCGTGCCATTGGTTTGTTACTCTTTGAGTGCGCCAGCGGTCAGTCCGCTCACGATGCGTTCCTGGGCGACGACGACGAGGATGACGACGGGGAGCACCCCGACGATACTCGCCGCGGCCATGAGGTTGAACTCCGTCGAGTACAGCGACTGGTACTGCAACAGGCCGCCGACCAGCGGCGACCACTGCTGGGGCTCGTTGCCGAGCGCCATGATCGAACTGAAGAAGTACTCGTTGTAGACGGCGATGAACGTCAACACCGCGGCCGTCGCCACGCCGGGCGCCGACAGCGGCATGATGACTCTGAACAGTGCGCCGAGACGGGTGGTACCCTCGACTCGAGCGGCGTCCTCTAAGCCGTCCGGGATCTGTGCGTAGAAGGTGGTGAGGATGAAAATCGACAGCGGGAGGAAGAGCGCGCTGAACGGGAGGACCATCGAGCCAGGGGTGTTGACCAGCCGCGGCGGTTCGAACAGCGGAATCCCGAGGAAGGGAATCACGATCACGTTGCCAGTGAACGCCTCGAACAGCGGGATGAGAAACGCCGCTGGCGGGAAGTACGAGACCATCAGGATGGCGAGCATCAGCGGGCCCCGGCCGGGGAAGCTGAGCCGGCCGAAGACGTAGCCCGCGAGGCTCGCGATGACGATGACGATGATCGTCGTCGCCGTCGCGAGGACGAAGCTGTTGAACACGTAGAGGTGGAACGGAATCTGCTGGAACACCTCGACGAACGCCTCGGGGTTGAACCCCTGTGGGCGCAGGAACGGCAGATCCCAGTCACCGGCGAGGATGAGGCTGTTCGGCGTCAGCGCGAGTACCAGCAGCCAGTAGAACGGAAACAGCGTCGTCACGAGGAAGAAGAGCGTGATGACGTAGAACAACGCCCGGTACAACAGTTTTCGCCGGTCGGGGTCCGAAATCACACCCTGGGTCCAGCGCGCGAGCGGTCCTTCACGCTCCGTCTCGTCCGTCCGTGGCTGGGTCTCCGTCGGCGTCTCTGCGGCCATCTAGATCCCCTCCTTGTACTGCTGGTAGATGACGCCGAGGACGGCGATCCCGATGATGATGGCCGTGACGAACGCGATAGCCGACGCCAGTCCGCGCTGGCTGCCGAACGTCGCGACGACCATACACGAGAGCGAGGGGACGACGGTACAGCTCGAGACCGAGTCGATCAGTCCGTAGACGCGCATGGCGTCGATCGTCCGGAAGAGGATGGCGACGCCGAGCGTCGGGAGGATGAGCGGGAAGGTGATCAGCTTGAACTGCTGCCAGCGCGAGGCGCCCGCGACCCGGGCGACGTCGTAGAGGCTGCGGTCGATGCTCTGGAGACCCGCGAGGATGAGCAGCGCCATGAACGCGGAGGTCTTCCAGATGTCGGCGACGGTGACGATCAACAGCGAACTGAACGGATCGTTGAGCGTGTTCGTCTCGGCGACGATGCCCCACGCGCCGAGGTACTCGGTCGCGAAGCCGGTACTCGGGTGGAACATCAGGTAGAAGATCATCCCCTGGATGACGATGGGAATCGCCCACGGGATGATGATGGCGACGCGGACCCAGCTCCGGCCCCGGAACTCCTGGTCTAAGACGAGTGCCTGGCCGAAGCCGATGATCGTCTCGAAGAAGACGCTCACGAGCGTGAATATGAGCGTCACCGCGAGGGCGCTCCGTAACAGCCCCTCGACGTGGATGAACGGGAACGTACTGCTGAGCGTTACGTCACCCCAGAGGAACGCCGACGTCCCGGGGAGCCAGGGGTCGGACGCGCCGGTGAACAGGCTGACGTAGTGGTCGAGACCGACGAACTCGGGCTCACCAACACCGATGATGTTGGTGTACAGTGAGAGCTCGAGCGTCCGCAAGAGCGGATAGAGCGCGATCGCCCCGAGGAGGACGAACACCGGCGTCAGCAGGAGGTACGCGAAGCCGGTCTCCCCGAGGTTCTCCATCCAGCGAGTGATCGCCACGAGCGGTCCCGAACGGCGGGTCTCACGCGTGGGCCCGCTCTCGTCTGTCTCTGCGGCCATCGATCAGGTCTCCGTTTGCTCGAGCCCGGACTGGAGGTCTGCGGCGGCCTCCTCGGGGGATTTCGTCCCTGCCACGGCGCTGTTTGCCTCCTGGGCGATCAGTTCGGCCTGGGTCGGCCACACCTCGGTCACCGGCCGGGCGACGGCGTTCTCACCGGCGACCCGGAGGGTATCCATGTACTCGCCGATGGGCTCGAGTTGTTCGGCTTCCTCCGACTCGAAGAGTTCGGGCTTCGGTGGGAGCCAGCCCCACAGTTCCAGCAGGCCGAGGTTGAACTCGTCGACCATCGAGGTCTGGATGACTTCGAGGGCGTCCTCCTGGCGTTCGGAGTTCGGGTTCAGGACGATGTGCCAGCCACCGAGTGCGGAGGCGGTGCCGCCCATACCCTCCTGGGCGGCGTCTTCCTCGGAGACGGCGTACGGAATCGGCATCGTCCCGTAGTTGTCGGTGCCGAACTCCTCGCCGAGAGCGGCGATGGCGTACGGCCAGTTGCGGTGCATCGCGGCGCTGCCGTTTTCCATCTGCGGGAACGACTCGTCTTCCGACCACTCGGTGATGTCCGTCGGTGCGAGGTCGCCCTCGAACTCATCGAGCGCGTTCGGGTCGTCGCCGTCGACGAACGTCCGCATCATCGCGAGCGCGTCGACGAACTCGGACTCGTCAACGGTGACCTCACGGTCGCCGACGGGACCGAACAGGTCGGGTTCGCCGCCGAAGTAGCCGCCACCCCAGGAGGTGAGCACCTCGTTGAACGAACAACAGGAGGTCCCCTCGTAGATGGCGAACTGCGTCGAGAGACCGAAACTCGCGTCGGAGGTCTCGACCATCTCGGCGGTAATCTGCGACCACTCCTCCCAGGTCATCGGCTCGGTCGCCCACTCCTCGAAGTCGTCGTCGTCGTAGCCCGCCTCGCGTGCGTAGTCCTTGCGGTACTGCATCGTCCCGAAGTCAGGGAACAGTGGCACGCCGTAGATGTCGTCGGTCTCGGGGTCTCTGGCCGTGTCGGTGAACGCCTCGAAGTACTCGGTATCGAGGCGCTCGATATCCTCGTCGTCGAGGACGTCGCTCATGTTCGCGATCAGCCCCTGCTGGATGAAGATGTTCACCCAGCCGTTGTCCATCAGCATGATGTCGGGTTCGGTCTCTCCGGTATCGAGCAGCGTCTCGTAGTTGTCCCGGCGTTCACCGGTGTCAGAGGCCCCGGGCTGTAACTCGAGTTCGACCTCCTCGCTGAGACCGTTCTCGTAGTAGAGGTCGATAATCTCGTCGCCGACTTCCTGTGCGGAGTCGGGGTCGAACCCGAAGACGACGGCGTCTTCACCGGGACCGCCGTTCCCGTAGATACACCCGGCCATGCTCACGGCCGCACCGGAAGCGCCGGCGGCCTTCACGAAGGTCCGTCTGGAGACACCCCTGCCACTTGCACCGTGTGAATCCTTCTCAGGCATACCAGTGTACTCCGGTGTACAGGCGTTTATATTTGATTCGAGCGATACAACAGGTGTCGAAAAGGAGAAAGTCGGAGACTGCGTACACTCACAGAAAGATAATCTTACCACGATCGATTTACTTATGTAGTAGTAATCTATCGGCCGAGCGTGTACACCATCGTCACACCGCCTGTATGCGGTTTGTCTCTGCATACCTCCACTGCCTGTCGGTAATGGGACCGAACGGTGGGACCTGAGCTTGCCGTTGCTGGCTCTCACACGGTCGGTGGCCGCCGGCCGCCACGCAGCCGTCTCCCGTCGCACCGTCGGTGAACGAACCGTGGCGCGCGCTGACAACGGTCGCTACGCTCAAGCCGTCGGCTCCAGAACTGGGTCCATGGCCACTCTCGTAGAGCGAGTCCGCGAGCCAGCGTTCACCGGCGAGAACCGCTGCTGGCCGTGTACGGTCGTCAACGTCGTCCTCCTCTGGATGGGCGTCACGGTCGTCGTCTTCCTCGGCCAGCCGGCACTCGCTGGCGTGTTGTTCCTCGTCGGCGTCTGTGTGATCGCCCTGCGCGGCTACCTCGTGCCGTACACGCCTCGCTTCGCTCCGCAACTGGTCTCAGTGCTCCCCGGCGATCCGTTCGACCACGAGCGAGCGCCCGGATCACTGGCCGACACCGGCGACGCCTCGCCCGACACGGCCGGTGAAACGGGCCAGGAGGCGGACGCACCGAGCGGTGACGCCGTCCTCGAGACGCTCCTCGAGACCGGCGTCCTCGTCGCCGACGGTGACACGCTCGACCTCGACCCGACGTTTCGAACGCGCTGGCGCGAGGAGACGACCCGCTTGCGCGAGCGTGAGCTAGCCGACCTCGCGCGCGCCGCCGACGACCTGACGCCGGACACGCTCGAGGCGTATCCGAAGACGCGCTGGGGGCGGTCCTACGTCGTTCTCGACCCCGTTGCGGGTCCGATCGTGTTACTGCCCCACGCCATCGCCGTCGCCGAACTCGCCGCGATGCGGGCGCTCGAGGAGACGGTCACCGACGAGCGGATTCGGCTGGCCGCGGGGCGACCGCTCCGGAGTTTGCTCGAGCACTGCCCGCTCTGTGATGCGGAACTGGTTGTCTCGGCGTCGACCTGCTGTGGAGAGGTGACGCCGGTCGGAAAGACGCCCGCGGAGAAACTCGTCTGTCAGTCGTGTTCGGTTCGGCTGTTCACATTCCGGTGACCGCACACAGCGACGGACGGCGGCCGACCGACGCTCACTCCTCGTAGGCCGGTGGCCGGTGGCGGCCGACGCGGATCTCGTAGGCTTCGATCTCCTCGAGTGCGGCGACCCGGCCGCCGACGGTGACGATTCCGTCGTCGGTCTCGAGCGAGAGGGCGGCGACCTCTTCGGTCATCTCGAAGGAGACGTCGGTGACTTTCCCGCGGACGACTCTCGAGCGGCCGGATTCGACGTCGCGGCCGTCGATCGTCGCGTAGAACTCGCCGCCGGCGTCGATCAGTTCTTTGACGCAGCGGCGGATGGAGGCGTAGCGGCGCGGGAACGGTCGGCTCTCCGTGTCCTCGCCGAGGGTGGTCTCCGCGGTCGTCCAGAGGACGGTCCCGAAGAATCCGGAGATCAGAAAGCCGAGTGCAGACCGGTTGAAGATGACGCCGTAGCGGTCCTGGTCGTCGCGTAAGGCGTCCTGGGTGGCGTAGATCGAGTAGGTGCCGTCGGCGACGGCGATCACCGGCGTCGTAATCCCCCGGCGCGCCCGTGCGGCCGTCGCGACCTCCGTGTACGCGTACTCCTCCGGTGAGGGCGCGTCCGCGGCGGGCGTGATGAGCAGGTCCGTACTGACACCGCTCGCGCGTGCACGCATCAGGTCGTCCTCGAAGCGCTCGAGCAGGTCCGGCGTCAACGACAACGCGAGTTCGTACTCGGCGGCGTCGATCACCTCCTCGATGTACCGGAGGATCGTCGAGCGGGATTTCACGAGCGAGACCGCCTCGGTGTCGCGCGCCGGAGCAGTGAACCGCGCCTCGAGTTCGTCGATCATCTCCTCGAGTGCGGCGTGGACGTCGTCGAAGGCGTCGGTCGGGTCGATGGCGACGACCTGCATCGGCCTGGATTCACGGAGTTCGACGAGTCCGCGGTCGCTCAGGCTCCGGACCGTGTCGTAGACTCGTGGCTGGGGGATACTCGTACTGTCTGCGATCTCACTCGCCGTCAGCGTGCCGTGTTCTAAGACGGCCAGGTACGCGTCAATCTCGTACTCGCCGAGGTTGAAGCGGTCGCCGACACGTTCGACGGTCGAGCGGAGTTCGTCTCTCGCCATAGCCGAGTCGACGGGAGCCGTCGATAAACGTATTATTGTGTTCCGAGTAACACTTTGTTTCGAAATCGAGTAGTGTTCGACGACGTCGGTCCCGTCGGACAGAATGCTTAACCGTCGAGCGCATGAGAATCAGCGCATGGAGGAGGACGTACTGGGTGACACCGGGAACCTGACCGGCAGACTCGAGGAGACCGTCGGCATCGGTCTCCCGGAGGGGGTGGGGTCGCTGGTGCTCGCCCTCGTCGTCCTCGCTATCGGGTGGTACCTCTCGAAACTCGTGGTTCGACTCACTGCGCGGACGGTCGCCCAGCGGGTCGAGCGGCCGAGCGTCACGCGGACGATTCTGCGTGGCATCCGGGCGATCATCCTCGGCGTTACGCTCCTGGTCGTCGCGACGATACTCTTCGACGGGTTCGAACTCCTGTTGTCGGTGACGGTCTTCTCGGCCGTCGTCGGTGTGATCCTCGCACCCCTGGTCGGGAGTTTCGTCAACGGCCTGTTCGTCCTCGCCGACCGCCCCTACGAAATCGGTGACATGATCGAACTCCCGGACGCGGGCCACCGTGGCTTCGTCGAGGACATCACGATCCGGTATACGAAGATTTTCACCCTCGAGAATACGTTCATCGTCATCCCGAACTCGGAGATCAGAGAGCGCGACGTCATCAACTACTCGGCGGAGGACGAGCGGACGCGAGTCCCCATCCAGTTCGAGGTCACCTACGAGAGCGACATCGACCAGGCACGTCGTCTCGCCGTCCGGGCCGCGAGCGCCGCCGACGACGTCATCACCGGCGGTCCGGACATCCGCATCGGCAGTGCACGCTACTCGGCAGCACCGACCTGTGACATCGACGAGTACGGCGACAGCGGCGTCCTCCTCACGCTGCGTTTCTGGGTGAAACACCCCTACCGCCTGCTCGGCGCACGGTCTGCAGTACAGGAAGAACTGTGGACGCGACTCGCGGACGCTGACGTCGAATTCGCTTACCCCCACACGCACCACGTGTTCGACGGGACGAGCGGCACGGCACGCGTGCGCGTCGACTCGAGCGACGAGTGAGGACGCACCAACGTGTGTTCAGATCGAGGTCCCCTCGACGGTGATCACTTCACAGTCGAGGTGGTTCCGGAGGTAGCGGTCGATGTTCGGGTTGTCGGTGAACCGCCGGAAGATTCGCCGCCAGCGACTCGCCTGTTTGTGGCCGATGACGACGATGTCCGCCTCCTCGGCGGCCACTTCGTCCAGAATACTCTCCTCGACTAAAAATCCGGTCCGGACGACGTAACGAACGTTCTCGACTCTCCCGAACCGTCGCTCGACCGCCCGTTTGAGGTCGGTCCGCGTCACCTTCCGCCCGTCCTGATAGAGGTTCACGTGTAAGACCGTCAGGGCGGCATCGTGTTCGCGAGAGACCTCGAGCGCACGCCCTAAGGTCCGTCGCGAGTGTTCCGTCAGCGGGTAGCGTACGGGGACCACGACCAGCGTCATCACGCAAGCGAACGCGGCGGGTGCGGGTAAACCTTTCAGTTTCTGCGGTGATTCGGCCGGCGAACGCTCGAGCGAGATGGCTCGTCGAGACCTGCGCTCTCCGCTCGCGCCAGGTGGAACGAGAAGATACGCATTTACGGCGAGAACGAGTACGGACGCCCATGAACGCGAAGTCGACCGAGGACGGCACGGAGGTCTACGTCTCTCGATCGGAGGGCGACCGTGGCTCGAAGGGACCGTTTCTCGCGGCGTACGCCTCCCCCGAGCGGACGGACCGCTACGGCTGGTTCTGTACGAACTGCGAGAGCTTCGACAACGCGATGGACGCGATGGGGCGCATTCAGTGCAACCGGTGTGGGAACTTCCGGAAGGCCACCGAGTGGGACGCAGCCCACGAGTGAGTCGAAAATCACCACTCGAGAACCAATCCAGGGTGTTTGTGTCCGTCCACCACCCCGAACTCGGATAGGGCATACAGACGACTACCATACTGCGGAACCGGTGGCCGAACGTCTGGTAAGCAGCGGCAGAACTGTGTGGGATGACAAGGCTTATCATAGTCGCTACCGTACACGTTACTGAATGGGTCCTGTTAACATGCGACTCGTCGAGCAGGCCAGGTCGATTTTCGCAGAGCTCGGATACACCGTCGAAGGCAACGGGCCGGACTTTCGCGCCGAGCGGGAGTGGAAAGTAGTCCACGTCAGCACCGTGCTCGAGACACCGGAACTCTCCACCCCGTCGGGCGAGTTCCACTGTTTCGTCGCGCAACCGGAAGACGCAGACGAACTCGAGGACCGGCTTCGGTACCAGGACCCCGACTACGAGTGGGCGATCATCGTCGTCGACGGCGACGACTACCAGGTCGAGCGCGCTCCGCCGGGACCGAAAGCCTCAGCGTAACGCTGCACGCGTCGCCCCGACACCCGCGTCGGGGTCGACGTCGGCACCCATCGATTCGAGAACGTCACCCAGCGCAGCCACCACGAACACCACGTTCTCCGGCCGCGCCGAGTGACCCATACACCCAATTCTGAAGATGTCACCGGCGAGGTCGCCGAGTCCGCCCGCAATCTCGAGGTCGTAGCGCTCGAGCAGGGCAGCGCAGACCGCTCCGTCGTCGACCCCGTCGGGGACGCGAACCGCGTTCAGACTCGCCAGCCTGTACTCGCTCGAGGTGTTCATCTCGAGTCCCATCGCCTCGACGCCGGCTTTCAGCGCGCCAGCCAGCCGTTCGTGGCGGGCCCAGCGCGCGTCGATCCCCTCGTTCGCGACCAGCCTGAGCGCCTCGCGCAGCGCGTAGACGTTCGTGACCGGTGCCGTGTGGTGATACGAGCGCTCCTCCCCCCAGTAGCCCTCGAGCAACGAGAGGTCGAGGTACCACGACCGGACCGGGTCCTCGCGGGCGAGCACCTTCGCCATCGCCTCCTCCGAGAGCGTCAGTGGACTCGCTCCCGGCGGACAGGAGAGACACTTCTGTCCACCGGCGTAGGCGACGTCGATCCCCCACTCGTCGACGCGGAGTTCGACGCCGCCGATGGAGGTGACGGTGTCGGCGATCACGAGCGCGTCGTGACCGTGTGCCGCCTCGGTGAGCGCAGGCACGTCGGGCTGGAGGACGCCCGTACTCGTCTCCGCGTGGACGAATCCGAACACGTCGGGGTCGTGTTCGGCGAGGGCGCGTTCGACCGCCGCTGGCTCGAGTGGCTCGCCCCACGGTGCGTCGACGGTGACGACGGTGCCGCCAGCGCGACGGGCCATCTCCGCCATGCGTCCGCCGAAGTAGCCGTTCGTCGGAACGAGCATCGTCTCGCCGGGCTCGAGGACGTTGGCGATAGCGGCCTCCATCGCCGCCGAGCCGGTACCTGAAACGGGAATCGTCCACTCGTTGTCCGTCCGGAAGGTGTAACGCAGCAGGTCCTGGACCTCGTTCATCACCTCGATGAACGACGGGTCGAGGTGGCCGACCAGCGGCGTGGCCATCGCGCGTAGCACACGTGGATGCACGTCACTCGGTCCCGGTCCCATCAGTGTCCGCGTCGGCGGTGTGAGTTCGTCGGTCTCCGGCGGCGTCGGTCCGGTCATATCCCGTGACACAGGGTGAATCCTCAAAAACGTTCACGCCGCGGCAGACGCCCCTGACTCGAAAGTGGACGACCTACGTTTATAGTGACAGACAGTGATAGTCGATGACATGGTATTCAAGAAGATTACCCTGATCGGCACGAGCACCGAGAGCTTCGACGACGCCGCAGACGACGCCATCGACCGCGCCGAGTCGACCCTCCAGAACGTCTACTGGGCCGAAGTCGACGAACTCGGCGTCGAAATCGCGAGCGTCGACGAACGAGAGTACCAGGCCGAGGTCACCGTGGCGTTCGAACTCGAGGACTGACCCGGACTGACCCGGTCGTGAGAGACAAGTAGCGGGCCTCCCTCTCCCCGCTATGGCACCTACCGAGGAGGTCGAGCGCTACGTTCGCGCGGTCGGACCCGACCACGACGAGCTACAGGAACGGATGGCCGCGTTCGCGGCCGAACACGACTTCCCGATCATCGGTCCCGGTGCGGGCGGCGTTCTCCGGTCGCTCGCCGCGGCGACGCGCGCAGAACGCATCTTCGAGTTCGGCTCCGGCTTCGGCTACTCCGCGAGCTGGTTCCTCGCCGGCAGCGAGCGGGCCGAAATCGTCCTCACGGAGTTCGACCGCGACGAACTCGAGCAGGGGCGACGATTCCTCGAGTCAGCCGATCTCGCGGACCGCGCGACGTTCGAACACGGCGACGCGATGGAAGCGATCGACCGCCACGACGGCCCGTTCGACGTGGTCCTCATCGACCACCAGAAGACCCGCTACGCCGACGCGTTCGAGGCGGTCCGCGAGAAGGTCCCCGTCGGCGGCGTCGTCGTCGCCGACAACGTGATGGGCGGCCCGGTCTCGATGACCGACCTGCTCGCGTACGTCGACTCCGGCGCGTCGCTCCCCGACGACGCGAACACGGAGGGCATCGCGGCCTACCTCGAGCGCGTGCGGGCGGACGAGGACTTTCACACCGTACTCGTGCCGGTCGGCAACGGCCTGGCGGTCTCGACGCGAGAGCGCGCGTGAGACGGAGAACAGTCGGTATCAGGTCCGGAACGACTCGCCACAGCCGCACTCGCTGACGACGTTCGGGTTCTCGACGTGGAAGCCCTCGGCCTGGAGACCGCTCTCGTAGTCGAGGACGCTGCCTTCGATGTACTTCAGGCTCGCCGGGTCGACGAAGACCCGCAGGTCGTGGTGTTCGTACACCGTGTCGTCCGCTTCGGGTTCGGTGTCGAAGCGCATCCCGTAGGAGAGACCCGCACAGCCACCCTGCTGGACGAACATCCGCAGGCCCGCTTCGCCGGTGTCGAGACCCTCCTCTCTGAGTAACGAGAGCGCCTGGTCGGCGGCCGCCTCGGTGACCTCGATACGGGGGCGCGTCTCGCCGCCCTCCATGCTGTCGGTGCTCATACTCTCTCGTTTCGTCGCAACGATGTTAACTGTGACGCCGATTCCCCGAGCGCTCGAGCGTCACTCCTCGCGCTCCGTTCGAACCCGGACGCTCTCGGCGTGGGCGTCGAGCCCCTCTGCTTCGGCGAGGGTCGTGACGGTGTCGGCCAGCGAGTCGAGTCCCTCACTCGAGAGGCGCTGGACGGTCGTCGCCCGGAGGAAGGTCTCGACGGAGAGACCACCGGTGACGCGTGCGCGGCCGTTCGTCGGCAGGACGTGGTTCGTCCCGGAGGCGTAATCACCCGCGGCGACGGGGGTCTGGGGTCCCAGGAAGACGCTTCCAGCGCTGTCGATCCGCTCGAGGATCGCCTCGTCGTCGTCGGCGACGATGGTGAGGTGTTCGGGGGCGAACGACTCGGTGAAGAGGATCGCCTCGCTCATCGAGCGGGCGAGAAAGACGCCGCTGGCGTCGTTCGCGAGTGCTTCGCGGGCGATCTCTGCGCGCGAACACGACTCGAGGCCCGACTCGACGGCCGTCGCGATCGCGTCCGCAGTGTCCGCATCGTCGGTCACCGCGACGACCGGCGAGTTCGGGTCGTGTTCGGCCTGTGCGAGCAGGTCCGCCGCGACGAACGCCGGGTCGGCCGTCTCGTCTGCGACCACGACGATCTCACTCGGCCCGGCGATGAAGTCGATCTCGACGTCGCCGCGGACCACACCTTTGGCCGCGGCGACCCACTTGTTTCCGGGACCGACGATCTTCTGCACGCGCGGGAGCGACTCGGTGCCGTAGGCGAGCGCACCGATGGCCTGTGCGCCGCCGACGCGGTAGACGGCGTCCGCCCCGGCGAGGTGAACCGCCGCGAGCGTGACGGGGTTGATCTCCTCGGCTGGCGGCGTCACGACCACGACGTGTTCGACGCCCGCGACGACCGCCGGAACGACACCCATGATCGCACTCGAGGGGTAGGCCGCCGTGCCGCCGGGAACGTAGACGCCGACGCGCTCGAGCGGGCGAAAGCGGCGGCCGAGTTCTCGGCCGTCGGCGAACTCGCGTCGCCAGTCTTCCGGCACCTGTGCCTCGTGGAACGCACGGACGTTCGCCACGGCCGTCTCGATCGCTTCGCGAACGTCGTCGTCGATCCGCTCGAGCGCGCGCTCGGCGTCGTCGGTGATCTCGAGGTTGCCGACCTCGACACCGTCGAACTCGCTCGTGAACTCGCGGACGGCGACGTCACCCTCCTCGCGGACGCGCTCGACGATCCCGCGAACGTCTTCGGAGACCGCCTCGACACCGGCGTCGCGCTCGAAGAGTGCCGCGCGGTCCGCCGGGCCGAGATCAGCGAGGTCCCTCACGTCGATAGTCATAGACGAGCGTTCGCAGGGCCGGTGAAAAACGGTTTCCCTTCGGCCGGTCGTCGCTCGAGTGTGCTCACGAGGAGTCGATCGGCCAGAGACCGACTTTCGCGAGCGTCGCCCGGACAGAGAGGGAGACGAGCAGCGAGAAGCCGACGACGCCGACCGGCGCGGAGACGAGCTGGGCCTCCCGGTAGCCGACGACGATGCGAGTCGTCCCAAGGAGGACGAAACTCGCGACCACGAGCCCGAACGCCAGGAGTGCGAGCGTGACGAACCGCTGCTGGTCCATACGCAACACTGGTCGGGCGGGCGCTAAACACTGCTGGTCGAATCGGCCGTCGGCGAGCCGTGACCGTCGTCACAACGCCGCCCAGTGGCTCGAGCGATCCGGCTACCGCACTGCGGGCCGACTCGTCACTTCCGGTCCGGCATCGTCGAGTGACGCGTCGACGTGCGCATGTCCGCACGCTCTGACGGCGGCGGAGCCACCGTCGAATACATCGTCCCCTTCGCCGACTCCGACGAACCGAACGAGTCGAACAGCGGGTCGTCCTCGTCGTCCGTCTCACCTTCGCCGCCCGGTTCCTCGCTCGAGTCGTCCCCCAGCGCCCCCTCGAGCGTCCCGCGAAGTCCCTCGAGGTCGTCACCGAACGCACCGAGTCGCTCCGAGACCGCGTCCGCGAGCGGCGACTCGTCGTCCACTCCCTCAGTGATACCCTCGAGCGTCTCACCGACGCGGTCGGTCACCGTCTCGTCACCGTCCGTGTCTCCCCGGCGCTCTCCGTCTTCGCTCTCGTCATCCGCACTCCCTTCGTCGCCTTCACCTGCACCCTCTCCGTCGCCCTCGTCCGCACTCTCTTCGTCGCCCTCGTCTGCACTCTCTTCGTCGCCCTCATCCGTACTCTCCTCGCTCTCGTCGCTCGCTCCGTCGTCGGATTCGTCGACGGCAGTACCCGCTGGCGCTCGTGCCTCGAGCGCCGCATCGAGTGCGGAGCGTGCGTCCGAAGACGGCTCTTCGCCGCCCGCCAGCCGCTCGAGTTTGACGAGCGCGTTGAGCGCGGAAACCGACTCTCGCTCGCCGGTCAGGACGGCTTCGGGGATCGATCCCGGGCCGTCGGCACCCGTCTCGAAGCCGAGCGCCGAGAGCACCTCCTCGGTGGGTCCATCCTCGAGCACCGAAGACGCCTCTTCGGCCGTCTCGAGGAGGGCTTCGTCGTCGTCCGACTCGAGGGCCGCCTCCGCGGCGTCGAGGAGGTCGGTGAGCCGTTCCGAGAGGTCGTCACTCATCGCTCACGCCGTCTCACCACGTTCGGTTTCGTGTTCGTTGCTGGCGTCTGCGCCCGCTTCGTCGTCGGATTCTTCCGCCGCCGCGCTCTCGCCGTCTGTTCCGTCGCCGCTGCCGGCGTCGTCGGCTACCGTCTCGAGAATCGCTTCGGTCATCTCCTCGCGGGTGAGGTTTGCACGAACGTCGAGGTCCTTCGCAATCGACTGCAGGTCGCGATAGGAGAGGAGTTCGAGAAACTCCGAGAGGGTCTCTCGACGGAACTCTCCGAGGTCGTCGGCGTCGGGGAGCGAGGGGGCGTCTTCTTCGTCCTCGCTCGCCGTCTCCTCGTCTTCCTCGTCGCTCACCGTCTCCTCCGCTTCGCCGTCTTTCAGATCAGGCGTGACGTCCTCGACTCGCTCGCGGCCTTCCGCGGCGGCTTCGCGGGCGCTCGAGGCGAGACCGTCACCGTCGTCGTCTCCCTCCTCGCTCAGGTCCGGTGTAACGTCCTCGACTCGTTCGCGGCCCTCGTCGGCGGCCTCGCGAGCGCTCGAGGCGAGACCGTCACCATCGTCCTCGTCGGTCCCCGTCACCGTCCGCAGGGCGTCGACGACGGCCTCCTTGACCTCGGTCGCCAGTTCGCCGATGGAGGCGCCGCGTTCGACACCCGCCGCGAGCGACTCGTGGACGCTGCGTCCGATGGTCTCCCCGAGTTCGCGCCCGATTCGCTCGCCGAGTTCCGCACCGACCGCTGCGCCGACGCGCTCGGCCGAGATGTGCTCCTCGAGCGACCCGCCGTCGAGGAGCGCCTCGGCGTCGATCTGGTCTGTGGCTTCCTCGAGCACCAGACTCGAGAGTTCCTCGACAGCCTCTTCAGCCACGGTACTCACCTCGGGTCGGTCGGGAGGACGCTGTCGTGCTCACTCGGAATCACTGTCCTCGGACGACTCCTCCTCGTCACCGCTCGCTTCCGCTTCTTCTCCCTCACTCTCGTCGCTCGCCTCAGCATCGCTTTCTTCACCGTCGTCGCTCGTCTCCGCGTCGTCTTCCTCGCCCTCGTCGCTCGTCTCTTCGTCCGTCTCGTCTTCGGTCTCGCTCTCGTCGTCTTCCTCGTCGTCTTCGGCCTCGCTCTCTTCGTCTTCCTCGTCGTCTTCGTCCGCTTCGTCCTCACCGAGCAGTTCCTCGACCAGCGCCTCACCGATCGACTTGCCGATCGCTTCGCCGACCTTCCGACCGACGAACGCGCCGACGAGACCACCGATTGCCGCACCGAGGTTCTCGTCGGTATCGATCTCTCCTTCCCACGCGGTACCCTCGAGCAACTCGTCGACGTCGACTTTCTCGACGACTTCCTCGTAATCGATTCGCTGGAGTAGTGTCTCGTCACTCATGATTGTGCCTCCGCAGACTGCGCCGCATCCGGTTCTGGCTGCGCTTCCTCCTCCTCAGTCACCTCACTCGCACCGCGGACCAGGCCGCGCACGGCCGCGCGGACGACCACGGCGATGACGTCCTCGAGCGGCAGCGCCGAGACGACGCGTCCGAGCGCACCCCGGACGGAACTCGTAATCGACGAGATGAAGCCCCCTTCGGACTCCTCGCCGTCTCCTACCTCCCGCCCCTCGAGCGGGCTGGGGAGTCGCTCTCTGAAGCCGCCGAGTTTCGAGCGGACCCACCCGAGCGGCGACCCGGGGAGCGCGTCCGTGATGGTGTCTTTCAGGCCACTCAGCCGATCGGTGAGCGCCTCGAGCGGCGACATCGCGAGACCATCGAGTAGGCCGGTGACTCCCGAGAGCAGGTTGCCGAGGAGGTTGTTCTCACCCGGGCGGGCCGAGACGTCGAGGGTGACCTCGTTCAAGTTCACCTCGAGTCCGAGGAGGTCGAGCGCGAGACCGTCGAGGTCGAGGTGGAGGACGCCGGAGGTATCGTCGCTCTCGTAGGCGGCCTCCGCGTCGCCGCTGTGGACGCCGACGGCGTCGTCGTCTTCGGTCGGTCGCTCCTCCTCGTCCGTCTCGTCCGGCTCGGACTCGACTTGGTCGTCCGTCTCGTCGTCCGATTCGTCCATTTCTTCGGATTCGGACTCGGCTTCTTCGTCCGTCTCGTCGTCGCTCACGTCGTTCTCGTCGTCACCTGCCTCACTCTCGGAGCCGTCCGCTGGCTCGTCGGCTGCCGACTCTTCACTCTCGGCGTCGGACCCACCGTCGGTGACGAGCGAGCGTGAACGCCTGTCTACTCGTCTCCCCGTCTCACACGCCATCCCTTCGCTCCTCGAGAGGGCGGGGTCGCCGGTGCCACTGTCGCGTTCACGCGCTGATCTGTCGCCCATGGCCGAAAACCAGTACGTCACACACCACGCCGGTGCGTGGTAGTTAGGCTTGCGTGTGCGTGAGAGGCTGACGCCGGTCTCAGGTCCCCTCTCGAGGGATGTCCTCGACGGGTGTGTGGTGCAGTCGGTAGCCGTCGTCGACGGACACGACCTCGTCGACGGCGTAGAAACGGATGTGGCGTTCCATCTTCGTCACGACAGGCAGGTCGTAGTGCTCGGCTCGGTACGCCGGTTCGTC
Source organism: Natronobiforma cellulositropha (assembly GCF_025629245.1). Taxonomy (GTDB): domain Archaea; phylum Halobacteriota; class Halobacteria; order Halobacteriales; family Natrialbaceae; genus Natronobiforma; species Natronobiforma cellulositropha. Next base: position 114,682 of record NZ_JANZXN010000015.1, on the reverse strand, counting down.
ACCGCTCGCCGTGCGCTCCTCGACGAACGAACGGTGGCTCTCGAGACGCGCTCGAGCGACCGCTCGCGAGAGCGAGGGCGTCTCGTCGACGGTCTCCTCGAAGCGTGAGACGAACGCCGACTCGAGCTCGCAGCCGACGGAGTGCCGGCCCGCACACATCGCCGCGAGCGAGGTCGTGCCGGTCCCCCAGAACGGGTCGAGGACGGTGTCGCCGTAGGTCGAGTACATACAGACGAGTCGGTACGGAATCTCGAGCGGGTAGGCGGCCGAGCGCTCGCGCACGTCGTCGCCCTCGAGCGCCTGGAGTTCGCCGCGGACGTCCGTCCAGAGGTCCGAGAACCAGCGGTTTCGCTCCTCCCAGAAGTACGCCGCCTCGTAGCGGCAGTCGGCTCCGGCCGAAAACGAGCGACTCGTCGCGCCCTTCCGAAAGAGTAGCACGTACTCGTGCTCGAGCGTGACGTAGGCGTTGGGCGGGATCATCCCGCTGCCCATGAACTTCGCCGCGCTGTTGGCGGGCTTGCGCCAGAGGACGTCAGGCAGCGGGTCGAACCCGCGGTCGGTGAACGACTCGAGTATCCGCGCGTGGTTCGGATAGACGCGGAAGCTACCGTCGAGCGTGCGCGTCGCGTCACCGACGTTGATACAGGCGATACCGCCGTCGACGAGCACGCGTTCGAGTTCGTCCCAGACGCGTTCGAGCTGTGCGTGCATCCCGTCGAACGCCGCCTGGCCTTCGCCCGCTTCGAGCGCCTCGCCGATGGCGGGGTCGAGCGACGCGAACAGGTCGTCCCAGAGCTCGATCATCGGGTACGGCGGCGAGGTGACCACGAGATCGACCGACTCGTCGGCGACACTCGAGAGGTCGCGCGAGTCGCCGACGATGACCCGGTGGGTCGTCTCCATCGTTTCTCTGTGTCGCCGTCTGCTCCTTAGCTCCTTCGTCACTCGAGTGAGATCGAGTACGGACACCTGCGGCCACGACGAGAGGGGAGACGACGAGTCCGGAGCGCTGATCGACGACGGTCACCGCCTCGGAAAGAGCGTGATTTCAGTGCGAGAGGTGTGTCGAACCGAGTTACTCCTCTTCGTCCTCGTCGGCGACGTCCGCGCGCTCTTCGTCCGTCGAGTCGGTTTCGGAGTCGGCTGCTTCGGACTCCTCACCTGCCTCTTCCTCCTCGTCACTGTCGGAGATCACGGCCGTTTCGAACTCCTCGATCGGTTCCCACTCGTCTTCGTCGTCCGCCTGCATGCGTCGGCGGATCGCTACCGCCCCGGCGACGACTGCCAGGACGAGAACGAGCCTGCGGAGTCGGCCACCGGATGCCTCCGTCTCCGCTTCTTCCGGGTCGTCGTCGAGTTCTTCGCTCACCGCCTCGGTCATCTCTGCTTTCTTCTCGAGAACGTCCTCGCCCGTGGGTGTCGTCTCCCCCTCGAGACCGAGCGCGTCGGTGCTCGGAAGTTCGCCTTTCGATCCCAGCAGGTAGCCGATTCCACCGGCGAGACCGACGAGGATGCCGACGAGCGGGAATTGCTTCGAAGAACTCGAACGGGGACCGTCGGCTTCCTCGACGGCTTCGACGATCGACTCTCTGAGCGAGGAGTCCATGCCCTTGCTCACCGCCTCCTTCACGACGAGGTGCGACAGGGTCGCCTCTTCTTGTTGGCTTTCGGCCATATTGCGCTCGACCACATCACTGTAAATAGGTCTGTCCAATGTTTCAATCAGTTTTCCGCGCTCGAAATCGGGTAAGCAGTTCGTACCGGCCGGCCGCCGTCCCGGTAATACAATACTACGCTCCGGCGCCACGCTCGAGCGGATCTGAACACGATGAACGAACGAAACCGGTCACAGAAGTATGACGTATCCGAGACGTACGCCGAAAGACGTCACGGAGTGGCTGCCGCGAGGGGGAGCGACACGGCTATCTCGGTAGCCGCGGCGACGGCACGAAACCCGTAGCCGTAGAGGAAGAGCGCGGGAATCGAGCCGGCGACTGCCGCGCGAGCGAGCGAGGTGCCGTGGACGATCGACAGTCCGTAGACGAGCAACGCGCTCGCGTAGATCCCACAGAGGAGCCGAAGTTCGGGAACTGCTACCCCGGCGAGGACACACGGCGCACTCGAGTAGGCGAGTACCTGGACGGTCTGGCTGATCCCCGCCCGGTCGTCCACCGTCAGCAGCAGACACAGCGTCTGGAGGGCCGCGACGGCGTGTAAGCCGAGCGGGGCGACGAGGAAGACGACGAGTCCCAGCCAGAAGAGCATCTCGAGCGGGAACCGGACCCCGAGTGCGGGGTAGACACCTGGCTCGGTGAGATACCGCGTCGTCTCGACGACCAGGACGACGGCCATGAAGAACGTCAGCCCCGGTGCCTGATCGCCCGGTGCGACCCCGGTCCGGAAGAAGCGACCCGGACGGACCAGTACCTCGAGCCACGCTCGAGCCATCGCTCTCGGCCCGCGGTCGCGGCCGCCTTCGGGGTTCTCGATCCACTTCGTCATGCGTTCTCGGGGTGCGCGCCAGACTCGGCCGTCCGGCGAGCGGCCGTCTCGGGACGAGTGGGGAGGAACTGCGCCGGCCCGCTCGAGCGATCGACCGCTTCGTTCACGAGTGAACTGGGGAAATCCGACATTATAGCCGTTGTCAATCCGACCGTAGACGACGTGCGGTGAGCGAGAGAGATGCGACGCGAGTGTGACGGTGGCTCGAGCGCCGAAAGGATTGCATAACGAAACCGGCCGACTTCGAAACCCGGGTGATGGACGTGATTCGGCGACCGGACGTGCTCGGACGGGCGACACAGCGTCGTCTCGTCGGCGTCACGAGCGCCCTCTCTGCGGCCACCGTCGAGGCGGCCGCGGTCGGACTCTGGTTCGTGCTGGTCGTCGTCGAGACGCGAACGCTCTTCACCGCGCTGGCCGGTCTCGGTGTCTTGCTGTTCGGTTCGCTGGTCCGGACCGGCGTGTTCGACGCCGTCGCGGGTCGCCGGTCGCGAGACGCCTCGGAACCGATTCGCTTCGCTCTCGCACTCGTCCTCGCGACGTGCTGGCTCACCTGGCTGGTGGCTGCCGAACTGGTCGGTGGCCAGAACGGTATCCTCGTCGCGTTCGCGCTCCTGGCGTCGACGCTGTCGCTGCAGTTCTCGCTCGAGCGCCGGTGGTACGGCGCGAGCGGGGGGTGGCCCTCGCTCACTGACGCCGTGAAGACCGTCGCCGCGGGTGTGGTCGTCGCCGCCGGGGCGAGTCTCCTCCTGGCTGCGACCTGGTTTCTCGACTGGCGACTCGTCGTCGCCTACGTCCCGGTCGGTGACCTCACGCTCGCACTGGAGATCGGCGGTCTAGCCGTGGGTCTGGCGAGCTACGGCGTCTGCTCGTTCCTCGGCCAGCAACAGCGCATCGCTCGGGCACTCGAGAGCTGACTCAGCGGCCGACCGCGCCGACGTTCTGTTCGCTCTCGAACGAGAACGAGTCGGGTTCGATCCGGGCGAACTGGACCGCCTGGCGGCCGAGTTTCGCGACCCGTTCTTCGAGGTCGGCGTCGGCGAACTCGCCGTCGTCGAACGCCGCGTGTGAGTTCGATACCGCCGCCTGGTGAGGAATCACCCACGCGTTCAGCGAGCGACACACAGAGCGCAGGTGCTCGAGCGTCGTCACCGGGAACGAGCCACCCGCGACGGCGAGTAAGCCGACGGTCTTGCCCTCGAACTCGTCGAAGCCACAGTAGTCGATGGCGGTCTTCAACGGCGAGGAGAACGAGCCGTGGTACATCGGTGAGCCGAGGAGGATGGCGTCGGCGGCGAGGACGCGCTCGACCAGTTCGTCTGCGTCACCCGCAGCGGAGCGTTCGACGTCCGGGTCGTACGCGGGCAACTCGAGGTCGCCGAGGTCGATCAGATCGGTTTCGGCACCGCCGCGTTCGGCTTCCTCGAGTGCGCGCTCGAGTGCGAGGGTGGTGTAACTGCCGTCACGGAGGCTGCCGGAGATTGCGACGACGCGGAGGGCGTCTTCGGTTACAGCGTCTCGATTGTCAGTGCTCATATCGGTTCGCTCGAGTGCGCGCGTGAAAAATGAGTCGTCTGGCGACCGTCACGCGTCGAACGCGACTCGAGTGGAGAGGGTCACCGGCGGAGCCGTGCGACGGTGTCGCCGTCTCGCTCTGTGAGCGTCACCAGGTCGTCGTCTGCGAGGTCCGTGAGGAGCTCGGAGAGCCAGTCGCGGCCGTACTCGCCGTCCGGCGTGTAGTCGACGCGGATGCGGTGGCCGAGGGTGTCGAGGGTGAGTTCGTCGTACTCGTCGAGCGTCCTGATCACGCGGCCGCGGAACTGGCGGCGACTGCCTTCGAACGCCGACTGTGTGGGCACGTCGGGGGCGGTGAAATCACCCGACTCGTAGGCGTCACACCACTCGCGCCACGGACAGCCCCCCTCGTCGCACCGCGGGCGCTTCCGGCAGACGACGCCGCCGAGTTCCATGATCGCGTTGTTCCAGACGCGCGAGCGTCCCGCCGGGAGCAGTGTGTTCGCCGCTCGCTCGAACGCACCGTCGTCGTCGGGAACCGAGAAGGCCCGGTAACAGACGCGTTTGACGTTCGTGTCGACGACCGCGTCACCGTTGTCGAACGCGAAACTCGCGACCGCGTTCGCGGTGTAGGGACCGACGCCCATGAGTTCCTGTAACCCCTCGGGCGTCTCCGGAAATTCACCGTCGAACTCGCCTTCGACCTGTCTGGCCGCTTCGTGGAGGTACTTCGCACGGTTGTTGTAGCCGAGGCTGTGGCTGCTCCAGAAGCCGACGACATCGGCGCGTGCTGCCGCCGCCAGGTCGGCCGTCGTCGGCCACCGCTCGAGGAAGGCCGCCCACGCGGTCTCGACGCGCTCGAGTTGGGTCTGCTGGCTCATCACTTCGCAGACGAGAATCGCGTAGGGGTCGTCGGTCTCGCGCCACGGATAGGATCGGTGGTCCGCCTCGTACCACTCGACCAGCGCCGTCTGCACCGCCTCGAGCGTCTCGGGAAGCGTCCAGTCCTCGCCGTCGGCGTCGCTCATCGCCTCGACCGTTGGGAAGGCCGTCGTTTAGGGTTGCTGGTTGCCCGCGCTCGACCGGAAGGAACTCGGTGCCTGCCCGGATACGGGCCGGTATGAGTCTCGAGGATCTCACCGAGGACGTCGAAGCCACCTACCGCGACCTGGGCGACACGTGTACGACTTCGCTCGACCGCGAGACGCGAACCGAACTCGCGATGTTGGAGACGGTACTCGAACCCGAGGAGACCGACGAACTCGTCCGTCGGGCGATTCACCTGCTCTTTCAGTCGACGGTCGAGACCGGCAGACTCGACTTTCACCTGCGCTCGGGCTACGACGTCACCTACGACGAGTACCTGACGGGAATGACTTTCCAGGAGATGGCTGGCGGCCAGACCTACCCGAAACTCGACGACGAGCGCCGCTACCGGTTCTGACGCTCGCGCGTTCCCGCAGTCACTCGACTGCTTCGATGGCATCGAGGACGAGCCTCGCACCGAGTGCCACCTCGCGGTCGGTCACGTCGAGTGGCGGGAGCAGGCGCAGCGTCTTGCGCCCACAGCCGAGGGTGAGGACGCCCCGGCGCAACGCGGCTTCGATCACGGCGTCGCGGCGCGCTTTGGTGTCGAACTCGAGGGCGACCATGAGTCCCAGGCCGCGCACGTCGACGACCGACTCGAGGTCGGCCGCCGTAAACGACTCGTGGAACTGCCGGCCGCGCTCGCGGACGTTCTCGAGCAGTCCCGGAGCCGAGATCACGTCGATGGTGAGCACGCCCTGTAAGGCAGCGAGGAAGTCACCCCCGCCCCAGGTCGAGGAGAGACGCGCCTCCTCCTCGGGGAAGACGTCCGAACGGGAGATGGTCGCGCCGACGCGCAGCCCCTTCGCGCTGGTGATCACGTCCGGTGTGAGCTCGAGGTGGTCGACCCCCCAGCACTCGCCCGTCCGGCCCAGGCCGGACTGGATCTCGTCGGCGACGATCTTTACGCCGTAGCGCTCACGGATCGCCTCGAGGTCGCGCGCGAACTCGGGGTGGGGCAGCCGGTAGCCGCCCTCGCCCTGGACGGGTTCGAGGATGAGGTAGGCGACCTCGTCGGGGTCGACGACGCCCCCGTCGGGGTCGAGTCTGTCGGCGAGGACGTTGCCGCCGGGACCGTCCGTCAGCCACCGCTGCTCGTACTCGGTCTCGCTCGAGGGGTAGGGGACGCTCATCACCCCTGGAACCTCGGGGTAGCCCCGTCGGTGGACGGCCTTCGAGCGGTTGAGCGAGAGTGCGCCGAGGGTACGGCCGTGGAACGCCCCTTCGAAGGTGACCGCGCGGTGGCCGCCGTCGGCGTAGCAGATCTTGATGGCGTTCTCGACGGCTTCCGCTCCGGAGTTCGAGAGGAAGACGGTATCCATCTCGTAGTGGCTCGTGAGGTCGACCAGCCGGTCCATCAGCTGTGTCGGACCCGGAAAGTCGGGGTCGTCGGGCGGCCAGCCACCGCTGACGTAGAAGTCCTGGCCAGCGATTTTGGTTGGATCGGGGAGGTCGAGCGCCGCGAGTCGCTCCCTGATCTCGGGATTGTTGTAGCCGAGCGGGGCTGAGGCGACGTGACTCGTAAAGTCGAGGAGGACGTTGCCGTCGACGTCGGTACAGAAGGGACCGACCGCAGGTCCCTGGAGGTCCCAGACGAACTCGTAGACGTAGGTGCTCGGGGCGGCGAACGCGTGGTGGTACTCGACCCAGCGTCGAGCGCGCTCTCCGGGGAGGTGGTCTACCTGCGGTTCGGCCGTGTCGCGGTCCATAGGTCGTGTAGGAGACCCGTCGGCTAAAACGTTCGTCGCGCGCTGAACTCACAGCACGACGACAACCGAGGCGAGCGCACCGCCGACGAGCAACACCGCGCTGTAGACCGCGACCTTGTACCGAAACTGCGTGTTCGACGAGGTCGCAGCCAGCAGCGCCTTGACGACGATGCTCGAGACGGTCGCGAGTAAGATGGCGATCGTCGCCTCGGGACCGCCGAGCTGGCCACCGCGGTAGAGGACGACCGCGGACGTGGTCGCCCCCGCACTCGAGACGAGACCGCTCGCGACGGCGGTCACGTAGAAGCCGAGGGTGCCGAACCAGGTCTCTGCGAGCGATCCGAAGACGAGCACGGCGAGGAACACCGCGCCGAAGCCTAAGGCATTCTTCATCGAGAACGGACTCTCGAGTTCCATCGCCGAGGACTCGCGCCAGTCGGCGGTCAGGCCGGCGATGAGGAAGGCGAGGACGATGACCGCACCGAGCGGGACGACCGCCTGGACGAGTACCGGGACGCCGCTGCCGGTGGTGAAGGCGACGGCGATGGCGAGGTTTCGCGCGGCCATCGCCGCGTCGGCGAGGAGAATCGCTGCGACGGCGTAGGAGGCCGCCTCGGGACGCTGGCGGACGTGGTCGAGCATCGTTCCGACGACGGCCGTCGAGGAAGCCAGCCCGCCGAAGAAGCCGGTGACGGCGATGCCCCGGCCGCCGTAGCTCGAGACGATAGCGTAGTTGACGATGCCGATGCCCGCGACGGCGACGACCATGAGCCAGATCACCTGTGGCTCGAGCGGGATCGCCGTCTCGCCGAACTCGAGCGTCGCGGTCGCGGGGAGAATCGGGTAGATGACGAACGCGAGGATGGCGAACTCGGTGGTCGCGCGCATCTCCTTGCGTGAGAGACCCCAGGCGAACTCGTGGAGTTCGCGCTTGAGGACGAGCAAGAGCGAGGAGAGGACGGCGACGGTGATCCCCTCGATGATGAAGCCTGCGGCGACTAAGACGCCGACGCCGTAGGCGACCAGCATCGACACCGAGGTCGTCAGCGAGAGACCGGTCTCCTCGTCCTCGTCTCCGAGCAGTCCCTGGACGGCGAGGAGGACCCCCTGTACGATGACGAGCAGCCCACCCAGGAGGAGGAGACTCTCGCCGACGTTCGCCTCGAGCACCAACACGGTGAAGACGGCGCCGAGGAGGCTGATGAGCGAGAAGGTGCGGATGCCCGCCGACTTCTGTGACCACTCGCGCTCGAGTCCGAGGAACATTCCCAGCGCACCGGCCAGCGCGATGCGGACGACGGACTCCTCGAGCGGGGCGTCGGCGAGCTGGAGGACGACCTCGTTCACTTCCCCCGATTCTCCGCTCGAGCACATAAACGAACCGGGAGACGATCACGTACCGGACCGACACGTAGACGGCTGGCGGGACGGACGACGACCAGCGCGGTACGGTTCCCACTCGGGACCGTTACAAGTCGACGTACTGGGCTTCCCAGTCGCGGCGTGCCTCGAGTTCTCGGCGTCCACGCCGCGTCATCGTGTAGAAGTTCGTCCGCCGGTCACGTCGGCCCTTCTCGACCAGACCCTTATCGACGAGCGTATCGAGGTTGGGGTAGAGTCGCCCGTGGTGGATCTCCTTCTCGTAGTACTGTTCCAGTTGGTCTTTGATCGCCAGTCCGTGCGGTTCGTCCTCCCCAGCGACGACGTAGAGTAAGTCGCGCTGGAATCCTGTCAAGTCGTACATTGGGTAAGTCCCGATCATACTTCTTGTAGGAATTTAATAAATATTCCGGGTTATCCCGTCCGAACTCCGGAGAGTCTACGCCTCGAAGAGGTTTGCCGATAGAACGAAGGATAACACGAGTGAGGAGAACTCTACACTCGTTCCATAACCCGTTGTTCATGTTTAGCCTTCTATGCGTTCGCTCTCGCACAATTAGCCCACGACGGACGGCCGTAGCCGTGACTCGCGTGCGGTGTCGGCCCGGCGGACAGAACTCGAGCGCTACCCGTCGGTGGGCAGTGTCGTGAACAGGAAAGCAAACCGCGCGACGGAAAAATGTCGCACGGTTGCTTGCCGCCCTGAATTGGTCCCCGCTGACGCTTCGGCCCTCCAAAGCGAAGCGTCACGTGATGAAATTCGCTCGGTGAACTTAAATGTACCGACACCGCCCGAAAACGTGATACGAATCCGAACACACGGCCCGCCGACGGCGGCCACCCCGTCTCGTTCTCACCCTCGAGTGCGCCGGGCGAGGGTCGTCGTCGAGGCTGTGCGAACGGCGTCGGTGTAGCCACTGTGGGCAGGTTCGACGAAAAACGACTCGGTCGGACACACCGCGTCCGGTACGGGACACCGTCGTGGCAGAAACGACGGTGCGGTGGCAGAACGGAGCTGTCTCGAGCGGTTGGCGGTCTAGAGGCCGTCGTCGTTATCGTCGTTGCCGTTGTCGTCGGTCACTCCATCGTCGTCACCGTTCTCCGCTTCGAGCGTCATCGTCAGCTCCTCGTCGTCACCGTCGATCTCGACGTCCTCCTCCCCGTCTTCGTAACCGTCGGCCTCGGCGTGAACGGTGTACTCGCCGTCGGCGAGTTCGGTGAACTCGACCTCGCCGTCCTCGTCGGTCTCCTCCTCGTGCTCGTCTTCGTCGTCCATCTCGTCGTCTTCGTCGTCAGCCAGCGGGTCGTCGTCCTCCTCGTCGTCCATCTCGTCGTCTTCGTCGTCGGCCAACGGATCGTCGTCCTCGTCATCCTCGTCGTCCAGCATGTCGTCGTCACCCTCGAGTCTGACGTGGGCACCCTCGATGGGGTCGCCGTCTTCGTCTTCGACGGTGACTGTCAGCGTGTGCTCGCCGTTCTCGACGTCCTCCTCTTCTTCTTCCTCTTCAACGCCGTCGTCTTCTTCGACGATCGTCTCTTCTTCTTCCTCTTCGACACCGTTCGCCGGCTCTTCCTCTTCTTCCTCACCGGGACCCTCGTCTGCACAGCCCGCGAGGGCGATGGCGGTTGCGGTTCCGGTTGCGGCCACGAACTTCCGTCGACTGAATCGGCGGCGGGACATATCTCTCCGTAAGACGGTTCGACTGGTTGCGGTGTGGCCTGCAGTTGCCGCACGTTCATGAGGCCCCGCGTATCGGCTCAGTACCGGTGGTTTTCATCGAACGTGACAGGTGTGGCCGTCGGACTCCCGCTCGAGCGAGATTAGTCACGAACGATCGATACAGACACTGAGGCACGGAAATTCCAGACTCGACTCGGACGCGTCGGGCGATCCGTGAGACCGACGAGCCTTTTTGCACCTCTCGAGTAGGTGGCGTATGAAGATTCGGGGCGAACGCTCGTGTACCGAGTGTGGTACTCGCTGGTCGTACTACGAGACCGGCAGTGTCGGCTGTCCCGCCTGTGGCAGCCTCCGCAGCGTCGGCGTCGACGAACCGACCGAACACACAGACCTCGAGACGCCGTTCGACCTCACCGGCGTCCGGGCCGCCGTCGACGAGTGTTCGACGAGCGAACTCGCTTCGCGCGCACGCGAAGAAGCGAAAGCGTACGTTCGAAAGCGAGGCTTCATCAGCGGCGGCACGCTCAAGCCGCTCGAGGACACCTACCTCGCCGCGGTGGAACTCCAGTACGTCGCCGACACCGTCAGCAGACGGCGGACGACGCTCGAGGACGAAGCGCTCTACTTCCTCGGCCTGCTGCGCGAGGCTGACCAGGGTGAGTACCCGCCGGAGGCGTCCATCCCGAAGACGCTGCGAGCGGACCGGGGCCTGGCGTACGCCGACGCGGTCGACGCCTACCGGCGGGAGCTCAGAACCTGGCTCGAGGGACGGGCAGTTACCCCCGAAGAACGCTCGACGCTCGCGCTGCTCGGCGAACACGTCACCCGCGTCCAGCTGCTCGAGGGTGACGTCTCACCCGAGACGGCACGGACGCTGGTCGAGGCGGCGAGAGACCTCGCCCGGGCGGTGAGCGAGGGCGACGAACCCGCCCTCTCGCGTGCGCGTGATCGACTCGAGCGCCTCTCGGTGTGAGGCGACGAACTGTGGATGGAAGAACGGAAACCGGCGTCGGTCGCCAGCTATAGCAGCCACTGCAAGTCAGTGCACACCTGATCGCCAGACGGGGCGGCGATCAGTGTGTAACTCGTTGCAGTTGTTACTATAGTACCCTTCCAAGCGTCGACTGATGAGTCGAACCAGGTGTCGGGTACCGATTCGACTCATCAGTTCAGGCTTGGAACGCCACTAGTCGGTGTCTGGACCGATCAGGGGAGGTCGACGTCGACGCCGGTCTGTGCGCTCGCGGCCGCGACGGTGTTGTAGAGCAACATCGCGCGCGTCATCGGGCCGACGCCGCCGGGGACGGGTGTAATCGCGCTCGCGACCTCCTTCGCGCTCTCGAATTCGACGTCGCCGACCAGTTCGTAGCCCTTCTCGGTGTCGGCGTCGACGCGGTTGACGCCGACGTCGACGACGACGGCACCCTCGCCGATCATCGAGCCGTCGATCAACTCGGGGACGCCGCAGGCGGCGACGACGATGTCCGCCGCGCGCGTCTTCGTCGCGAGGTCCTCGGTGCGTGAGTGACAGACGGTGACGGTCGCGTTGCCGTCGTCGGCCTTCTGGATCAGTAAGTTCGCCAGCGGCTTGCCGACGATGTCGGAGCGGCCGACGACCGTCACGTCCGCACCCTCGGTCTCGACGCCCGTCGCCTCGAGTAGCTTCTGGACGCCGTGTGGGGTACAGGGGCGAAAGCGGGCGTCACCGGCGACGAGACGGCCGACGTTCTCGGGGTGGAAGCCGTCTACGTCCTTCGCGGGGTCGATCCGGCGAATCACCTCGCGGTAGTCGATGTGGTCGGGGACCGGCGACTGGACGAGGTAGCCGTGGACGTCGGGGTCGTCGTTGAGGTCGGCGATCGTCTCGTAGAGCGTCTCGGCCGACGCGCCGCCGTCGATTTCGACGTGGACGCCGTCGATACCGACTTCCTCACAGTCGCGCTGTTTCATGTTGACGTAGGTCTGACTCGCCGGGTCGTCACCCATCAACACCGTCGCGAGTCCCGGCTGAGAGCCCGCATCGGTCAACGTCTCGATCGCACCCGTCAACTCCGCGCGAATCTGGCCGGCGACCGCGTTCCCGTCGATGATCTCCGTCATTACGCGAGAGGGCGACGGGGAGCCACTTCAACGCTCGGATTCGTGCTCACTTCGGGCGTCACCCGAGCCTCGATATACACGGATGTGTATTCCCTCGAGTGGCTCGTGGTGGCGACCAGCGCATTCGCTCGGGCGTCTTCAGGAGCGAAAAAAAACCGAACGCGGATTATTCGTAGAGCGGGTTCGCCGCACAGAGGTCTGCGACCGTCTCCCGGACCTCTGCTTTCACGTCCTCGTCGTCGGGGGCGTCGACGACGCGGGCGATACACTCACCGACGACGGCCATGTCGTCCTCGTCGAAGCCGCGCGTGGTCAGGCCGGGCGTCCCGGCGCGGATGCCGCTCGGGTCGAACGCCGAGCGGGTCTCGCCGGGAACGGTGTTGCCGTTGAGAACGATACCGGCCTCCTCGAGCGCGACTTCGGCGTCTCCGCCGGTCGTGTCGGGGTGGGAAGGTCGGAGGTCGACGAGCACGAGGTGGTTGTCGGTGCCGCCGGAGACCAGTTCGAAGCCCTGGTCGACGAGCGCCTCGCCGAGCGCTTTCGCGTTGGCGACCGTCTGTTTCGAGTACTGCTCGAACTCGTCGGTGAGCGCCTCGCCGAAGCCGACGGCCTTGCCAGCGACGTTGTGCATGAGCGGGCCGCCCTGGCCGCCGGGGAAGACGGCGGCGTCGATGTCGCTCGCGTACTCCTCGTCGCACATGACGATGCCACCGCGGCCGGCGCGGATGGTCTTGTGGGTGCTCCCGGTGACGAAGTCGGCGATACCGACGGGCGAGGGGTGGACACCAGCGGCGACGAGACCGGTGATGTGAGCGATGTCGGCGAGGTGGAGGGCGTCGACCTCGTCGGCGGCCGCCTGGATGCGCTCCCAGTCGACCTCGCGCGGGTAGGCGGAGTAACCGGAGACGATGATGTCCGGCTCGAACTCGGCGGCGTGCTCGGCGAGACCCTCGTAGTCGAGGCGGCCGGTCTCGGCGTCGACCTCGTACTGGTCGACCTCGTAGAGCTGTCCGGTGAAGTTCGCCGGGTGGCCGTGGCTGAGGTGGCCGCCGTGGGTGAGGTCGAGAGAGAGGACCTTATCGCCAGGCTCGAGCATGGCGAAGTAGACGGCCTGGTTGGCCTGCGTCCCGGAGTGGGGCTGGACGTTGACGTGTTCGGCACCGAAGAGTTCGGTCGCGCGGTCGATAGCGAGCTGTTCGACGTCGTCTGCGTACCGACAGCCACCGTAGTAGCGCGATCCGGGGTAGCCCTCGGCGTACTTGTTGGTGAGGACGCTGCTCTGTGCGTCGAGGACCGCACGGCTCACGTGGTTCTCACTCGCGATCATCTGGAGCGACTCGCGCTGGCGATCGATTTCGCCCTCGAGAGCGTCAGCGACGGCCGGATCGGCCGCCCGAACGTGCTCGTGTTCCATGTGCTCTGTGGCGTCTGGGCGACGTATAAGTGTACCTTTCTGGCCCAAAATACGCCCCGGACGCAGCATCGTTGGCACAACACACACCCTCGAGTGAGGCGCTCGAGACCGAGTCCACTGCGATACGGCGCCGATAACAATAATCTTTGCTGATATTCTTCCCGATACAACTAAATCGACTGAGTGACATTCACAGACTCGAATGATCGAGTGGGAGGTGGTGGGCAGTCACCTCCGCGTCGTCGACACCGACAACGTGGAGGTCACCATCCAGGGGAAGGGGTTGACTGTCGAGGGTCGCGGTCCGGAGATCCCGAGACCGGTCGACGAGACGGTCGCCGTCACAGCGGCAGGGCTGGCGTTTCCGCACACTGTCGTCTACGTCTTCGACGTCGACGGCGGTGAGCAGTACGAACTGGGCGAACCGGGAGAGCCGCTCGTGCTCCCGGCGGGCGAGTACGTCGTCGACATCGACGCCGAGATCAAAATTTACCTCCACTTCAGCGGCCGGGCAGCCCTCGAGAAGACGAGCGATTACGAACACGTCGTCGTCCGCTTCCCGGAGGAGCAGGCGGCCACCCTCGGATTGCGGAGCAGACACGAGTTCCCGGCCGACACACTCACGATTCCGTACACGCCGGACGGGGTGGCGACGGCGTTGACGTACCTCTCGTCGTCACACAAGACGACGGGTCCCGACCGAACCTACCCGACGTTGCGCGGCCACCCCCCGCTCCTCCGGGAAGGTCCCGAGTGCGCCATCCCGCCGGAGATCGCCGCTGACGTCGAAGACGTGGGCATCGAACTCCTCGCACCACAGGACGCCACGCTCGAGGACCTCTTCGTCCTCGCCCCGCTCGGCTACTACCTCCAGGCACAGGTCGCCCTGGAAGCGAGGGAGACGCCTGCGATCAGATTCGCCGGTTCGGGGCGCGAACACGACCTCGCGTCGCTCCCGGGTCTCGAGCGCGACGTCGAGCGCCTGTTGCGACAGTCGTTCTTCCTCGACTGTCTGGTGCGCAACGCCGGGCCGTACCGGGCGAACCTCTCGGAACTCAGCATGCTCGAGGCGCTCGGTCTCGACGCCGAGACGCTGTACGATGCCTCGCCACAGGCACGGCTCGAGAGCTACCTCGACGTCCCCTACAGTGCGCTCGAGCACCGGCTTCCGGACTGGCACCTCACGACGTACGTCGAGCCAACGCCGTTGAACGTCGACACGCTCCCGTTCCTGCTCGACCGCCTCAGCATGGTGTCCATGCCGCGAACCTCGGAACTCGAGGGGAAGGAACTGGTCGAGCGCTCGCTCGACGACTTCTACCGGGGAGCGCGCCAGGTCGCTTCCGTCGACATCGTCAAGCCCGAACTCACGACCGGGCGGGTCCACGGCTGGCTCGCGGACGGCGTCCCCATCGACGTGTTCAAATCGGCACCCGAAGCCTACTACAACCGGCTCGAGTACGTCGAGCGCGAACGGGAGTGCACCTCGATCTGTGTCGTGTTGAACGACAGCGACATGGCCGGCGAACACACGGACGTGGCTGCGATCTACCGCCAGCGGGCCGAAGAACTCGCCATCGACGTCACCGTCGAGGAGTCACTCGGCACGGCGGAGCTCGCGCGAGTGTTCGAGAGCGAACACGACTTCGTCCACTTCATCGGCCACTGTGAGACCAGCGGCCTGCGCTGTCCCGACGGAAATCTCTCGATGTCGACGCTCGAGGAGTGTAACACCCAGACGTTCTTCCTCAACGCCTGTGGGTCGTTCTACGAAGGGATGTCGTTGATCGAGAAGGGGAGCGTCGCCGGAGCGATCACGTTCTCGCAAGTGCTCAACGACCACGCCATCAAGGTCGGCTCGACGTTCGCGAAGTTGCTCGTCCACGGCTTCAGTATCGAGCGGGCGATGTCCCTCGCGCGCAATAGAATTATGATGGGGAAAGACTACGCCGTCGTCGGCGACGGGACGCACACGATCACCCAGGGCGACCACCAGGTCCCGACGACTGCGACCGTCGAGCGACTCGAGGATGGCCGATACTTCCTCAGCCTCGAGTGTTTCTCGACCCAGCGCACCGGCTCGTACTACTTCCCCCACGTCGAGACGAACGATCATGCGTTCCTCTGTGGAACGGAGTCGAACTTCATGCTCGAGCCGGCGGAACTCGTCTCGTTCTTACAGGGCTCTGAGACGCCGGTCATCTACGATGGTGACGTCTACTGGTCGCAGGAACTGTGGCCAGAAATCGAACGGGAAGGCTGAGCTACGGTCCGCCGTAAGTGCTGATGCGTTTCGCCTCGAGTGGTTCCGCTGTGATCGGCGCACTGAGTGACAGTACCTGCCACGCTCGACGCCACCCCTCCCGCACCAAGTGCATGTGTTTCTCTCCCATACCGTCTAGACGGAACACATTCTGTGTATTTATTCCTTACTATCGAGTTGGCAGCGAATCGATGCAACTATATATCCCGCGTCTGTAGCGATTGGTAGAAGAAGATTCACTACTAAGGTAGGTAATGTTCTCATTAACGCCGGCCACGCCCTCACGAATTGAGGGAGAATCCGACAAAAATTACCGCTACATTGGCCGGTGACAAGTTACGGTGGTCCTGGGGCCATCAAAATTAAGTAGTTAGCACTCCTTTAGTTGTCCATAGGCATGACCTCAAATTTACTCAACCACCAGATAGACGATATCCTCAGCACCGTTCTGTCAGATGCCTCGGGTGACGTATACATGATCAACCCCTCGTGGGAAGCCATCGAGGAGTTCGTCACCGTCGCGACCGGCTTCGAGGAGTCGCTCCCGACCGTGCACATGCTCGCCGACGAACGGACGCTCAAAGACGTGATGGACGACTTCATCGTCGCGAGTAACGCCGCAGACCTGATCGCTGCAGATGCCCTCGCGCTCAGAACGCTCGACCAGGCACCCGAGAACTCTCTGCTCGTCACCGACGAACGCGTCATCGCCGTCGTCCACGCGGGCGACCGCGTCGGTGGACTCGTCACCGACGACGAGGAGTTCGTCGGTGCGGCGTTCGACACCTACGCGACCCGCTGGGAGCACGCCGACGAGTTCAACCTCCGTACGCCACCCATCTCGCGCGTCCGTGAGACGCTCACCACCGAAATCTCCGCCGACGCCGAGAACGACTTCGCCGCCATCCTCGACTCGCTCGAGACGGCCCGCGGCGACGGCGACGGTCTCGACGAAGTCACCATCTCGCTGCTCGTTGCGGCGAAGAACGACGCGCTGCTCTACGACATCAGCAAGTGGGGCGAGGACGTCGGCATCGCCAGCAAGGCGACCTTCAGCCGCACGAAGACCAAACTCGAGGACATGGGTCTCATCGACACCGAGAAAGTGCCCATCGACGTCGGCCGGCCGCGCCTGCGCCTGAAGATCGGCGACGAGCGACTCCGCGAGGCCGACAACGGCCAGCTCGCCACCGTCGCCCAGTCGATCCTCAACTGAGCAGCCACACCTAGACTTCTTTCGAACACACCGTCCTGTGAGCGGACGCTCGAGTGGCGCAGTTCTACTGACCCTCAAATTTCCGACCACATCTACTGGAAATGATCGCAGGTCGTAGCGATATCTGTAGGCGATTCGGTAATTGTACCAATTCGTATTTCACACGTTCGTTTATACGTATTGGGTATGGCAACACAGGACTCGACACGGTGGAAACTCTCACTGACGAGCAACCGGCTCCTCCAGTTCCTGCTCACGAACCGGTACGTCCAGCCGACGGTGCACGTGGTGAGCGTCTCGCTGTTCGCGTGGGCGCTGTGGACGGCGTTTACGGGGACGTCGAACCCGAACGAGAACTTCGCCTCGGTCGCCTTCTTCAGCGTCTGGTGGTCGAGCGTCATGCTCGTGAGCCTCGTCCTCTTCGGACGGGTGTGGTGTTACGTCTGCCCGATGGGAGCGATCGTTCGATTCACCCAACGGTTCGGGCTTGAGCGCCACTTCCCGATGTACTCGACGGGTCCGAAACTGAAACTGTTCGGCGTCTCACTGAGCGTCATCATGATCTCAGCGGCCGTCTTCGTCGTCTTCGGCCGGATGCCGATGTACAAACTCGGCGTCGTCTTCGACCCACAGCTGATCGGCATCTACTTCCTCGGTTTCACCGCCCTCGCCGTCGGCGTCAGTCTGGTCTACCAGCGCCAGGCGTTCTGCCGGTACGTCTGCCCGGCGACCGGCGTGATGAGCGTCACCGCCCGCCTCTCGCCGTTCGAGATCAGACAGAACGCGGATACGGGCGTCCAGTGTGCGACGCTCGAGTACAAGAGCGACTATCTGAGCACCGATCGTCGGTGTGTCTCGTGTATGAAGTGTACGACCCAGAACCCGGAACGTGACGTACAGCTCCGTGCTCGCTGGCCGGGTGCCGCCGCCGTCCGCCAGCGCATCCCGCTGCCCGACGAAGCGCTGCTCGTCATCATCCTCTGGGCGGTCTTCCCCATCGACCACGTCCTCGGCGACCACGTCGAAGTGTTCGTCCCCTTCGGCGACCCGTGGCTGAGCGTCATCCCCTACTTCGCGAGTATCGCCGCCGCCATCGGCGCGTACCTGCTCGCGAACGCGGTCGGCACCTGGTGGAGCGGGCTCGACTGGAGCGACTCGTTCACCATGTTCGCCTACGCCTACCTCCCCTACAGCATCATGTACATGCTCGGCAACCACGTCATCCCGAACTGGCTCGAGGAGGGCGGCGCGACCCTGAACGCCCTCTTCAACGGTATCGGCATCCCCCTCTCGCTGCCGGAAGCGCTGGCGAGTGAGTCGACTATCGCCGCCTGGGACTGGTTCAACGCGACGATCTGGCCGTGGCTCGGCGTCCTCTGGGGTGCAGTCATCGTCTGGTTCGCCGCCAAGCGCCTCACCGACGTCGACGGGCGCGCCGTCCGTGCGATCGTCCCTCACCTCGTGCTCCTGGTCCTCACTACCGCATGGATCGAGGGCCACCTCGGCTCTCTCGGACTGTTCTGAGACGGCTCGAGAGACGGAACACCCAAGTTCTCACTTCGATTCGACTGTCGTATGTACGAGAGTGTGCACGTCCGGCCCGACGGGGAGAGTGATCTCTCACGGCTGGTCGAGACCGCCGCCGACTACGGGTTCGAGGGCGTGGTGGTCCGGAACCACTCCGACGCGCGCCCCGTCACTGACCTCCCGGCCGTCGCGGCGGCCGCCGACATCGACGTCGTCGACGGCGTCGAAATCCGTGCCGACGACCCACACCGGGCCGGCGGTGCCGTCGGCAACTTCCGGACGACACACACCGTCGTCGCCGTCCACGGCGGCACCAACGCGATGAACCGCTTCGCCGTCGAGAACGAGAAGGTCGACGTGCTCGCTCACCCCATGACCGACCACGGCGACGTCAACCACGTCCTCGTGAAAGCCGCCGCCGACAACGGCGTCCGCCTCGAGTTCTCGCTCGCACCGGTATTGCGCTCGAGCGGTGGCCACCGGGTTCGGGCGATTCAGTCACTCCGAAAGCTCCGCGAACTCGTCGCGTACTACGACGCGCCGTACGTCGTCAGTGCTGACCCGACCTCACACTTCGAGCTACGCGCACCCCGAGAGCTGTGTGCCCTCGGCGAGGTGATCGGCTTCTCGGCCGACGCGCTCGAGGCGGGCTTACGCGAGTGGGGCGTCATCGCCGAGCGAACGCGCGCCGTCCGGTCCGACTCCTTCATTGAGCCGGGGGTCCAACGGGGACGGTATGAAGAAGACGATTGAGGAACACGCGGCCCGCTTCGACGCGCTCGCAGCCGCGTACGACGAGTCCGCCTCCACGGAGTACCGTGCGTGTGCTGCGCTGGTGATCGACCACGCTGCACCCGGGTCCGACGAGGTCGTCCTCGACCTCGGCACGGGGACGGGCGCAATCGCACTGGCGCTCGCCCCCGACGCGGAGCGCGTCGTCGGCCGCGACATCAGCGAGGGCATGCTCGAGCGAGCACGCGAGAAGGCGGCGGCCGACGGTCTCGAGAACGTCGAGTTCGGCTACGGGACCTTCCGCGAGCCAGCGTACGAGGGTAACGGCGATGACGCTCGTGTAGACCTCGTCACCTCGAACTTCGCACTCCACCACCTCGCCGACGAGGAGAAACGCGAGGCGTTCGACATGATCGCCGGACTCGAGCCACGGAAGTTCGTCCTCGGCGACGTGATGTTCTTCGGCGAACCCGACCCCGACGAGCCGTTCTACGATCCCGATGTCGACGATCCAGCGACAGTCGGCGTCCTCGCCGACGCACTGACCGACGCGGGCTTCTCGCTGACTGCGGTCGAGCGCGTCCACGACCAGGTCGGCGTGCTGGTCGCAGAGCGAGAGCGAGGGCGAGAGACGTGACCGCCCACCGACGCGGGCGAGGTGGACAGTGAAACACCTCCCCAAACACATCCGACCGCGGTGGCGCTACCTGGCGCTCACCCTCGAGTCACAGTCGGGTGTCGCCATCGAGCGTCGGTCGTTCCAGCGCGAGGTGTGGTACGCTGGACAGAACCTCCTCGGTGACCCCGGCAGCGCCGACGCCGACCTGCGCGTCGTCCGGTTCACCTTCTCGGATGGGGCAGGCGAAGCGATCGTTCGCGCCCGCCACGGCGAGAGCGAGCGCGCGCGGGCCGCCCTGGCCTGTATCGACGAGGTCGACGGCGCGCCGCTCGGTCTCTGCGTCCGTGGCGTCAGCGGGACGATCCGTGCGGCCTCGCGGATGACTCCCGAACGGGCGCTCGAGTGAGCGGGGTCGGAGGGGGCGTCTCGAGGTGGACCCGTGGCCGACTCGTCCCCCGCGGGGGTCACCGCGTATGAACCTTCGCCTAGCGGCCACGAAACCGCGGGAAGAAAAGTATTTAGGACGCCACGGGCAAGTTCGGGAAGAGAGAAACGTCGTGTTCGAGATCGCAGACCGAGTCGCCGTCACGGAGATGGAAGCCACCCGTGTGCGCGGCCCCCCGTGTGGGAGCCGCGTTCGAGGCGCTCGACTCGCGACGGCGAAGTCGAACGCGACAGACCTCGATTTAATGTGATACTATGCAGGGACAAGCCCAACAGCAGGCGTACGACCGCGGCATCACGATCTTCTCGCCCGACGGCAGACTCTACCAGGTGGAGTACGCCCGCGAAGCGGTCAAGCGCGGGACCGCGAGCATCGGGATCCGAACCAACGGCGGGGTCGTCCTCGCCGTCGACAAACGGATTCCGTCGCCACTGCTCGAGGACTCGAGCGTCGAGAAGATCCACAAGGCCGACGACCACATCGGCATCGCGAGCGCGGGCCACGTCGCCGACGCCCGCCAGCTAATCGACTTCGCCCGCCGCCAGGGGCAGGTCAACCACCTCCGCTACGGCGAGCCGATCGGCGTCGAGACGCTGACGAAGACCGTCACCGACCACATCCAGCAGTACACCCAGGTCGGCGGTGCCCGCCCGTTCGGTGTCGCGCTGATCGTCGGCGGTATCGAGAACGGCGAGCCGCGCCTGTTCGAGACCGACCCCTCCGGGACGCCCTACGAGTGGAAGGCCCTCGCCGTCGGCGCAGAGCGCGGTGAACTCCAGGGCTACTTAGAGGAGAACTACGACGAGGAGGCCGACCTGGATGGCGGCATCGCGCTCGCGCTCGACTCGCTGGCGTCGGTCAACGAGGGGTCGCTGCTGCCCAACGAGGTCGGTCTCGCGACGGTCGACGTCGAGACCGAGTCCTTCGAGCAGTTCGATTACGACCAGATCGAAGAGTACCTCGTCGAGAACGACCTCCTAGACGAGGGTGAGGGCGAGGACGAAGACGCCGAATAAGCGGATCGGATGCGGAGGTTCGTTTTCACGCCACTTCCCGACAGCGACAGGTCGGTCGCGGACTGGCGACCCGCCACGAACGTGCGTCCAGCAAGAAAGGTCTTTTACCCGCCCCCTGCTATCGGTAGGCATGATATCGCTCGACGAGGCGGTGACGGCGCGACTCGAGTCACACGGCGCGCGCTTCGAAGTGTTAGTCGACCCGGACGCAGCGCTCGCGATCAAGCGCGGCGAGTTCGACGGCGAGATCGAGGACGTGATCGCCGCAGAGGACGTCTTCGACAACGCCGCGACGGGTGACCGGCCCGCAGAGACCGACCTCGAGAAGGCCTTCGAGACGACCGACCCCCTCGAGATCATCCCGCAGGTGATCGAGCGCGGGGAGATCCAGATCACGGCCGACCAGCGCCGCGAGATGCAAGAACAGAAGCGTCGTCAGCTGATCACGACCATCGCGCGCAACGCCATCAACCCGCAGATGGACGACGCGCCCCATCCGCCGGAACGAATCGAGAACGCACTCGAGGAGGCGGGCTTCACCGTCGATCCGATGACGCCGGTCGAAGAACAGGTCGACGAGGCGCTCGACGCACTCCGGCCCGTGATCCCGATCCGGTTCGAGGAGGTCTCGATCGCGGTTCAACTCCCAGCGGAGTACGCCGGGAGCGCGCAGGCGAAAGTCCGCCAGTACGGCGATCTCGAGCGCGAGGAGTGGCAGCCCGACGGCTCCTGGATCGGCGTCGTCACCTTCCCGGCCGGCTTACAGAACGACTTCTACGACGTGGTCAACGAGCACACGAGCGGGGAGGCCGAGACACAGATCGTCAAGGACAAAGACGAGTTACGGACGCGGTAGCTGGAAACGGCCACGCCCCGCCAGGTGCCTCACCCGCGGCGGAAGCCGATGAGAAAGCCTGCCGTGAACCCGGCACCAACCGAGAGCGTCGAGATGACGGTCTCGAGGTAGCTCGGATCGGCGTGTTCGCTCGCGCTGATCAGGCCCGCACTGAGGGCGTCCCAGTCGACGATGAGAATCCCGCGCGACTCGAGGTAGCGGAAGATGACGAGCTGGACACCGACGATGATCGCGACGAGTTTCGCGACCTTCTTCGCCGCGAATCCCATGAGCAGTCCGATGACGGCACCCGTGCCGAACTCGAGACCGAGCGCGTTGAGATCGATATCGATCATTGTCTCATCGACTTCCGTCAGTCGATAAGACTGTTGTGGTGTCCGGACATCGACCGACGCCACGAGATTGAAGGTCGCCCGGGACGTAGCCTGCGTATGAGCGTCCAACACCGTGGGGGTGACCGACCGGCGTCCCTCCCATCGTGAACGCGTGGTGTACCCGTCGACGGCCCGCGAGCGCCGTCGACCGAGCCGTGACGACCGACCGCGAGCGACCGCACCGTTCTGGTAGCCGGTGGCCACTCGAGCGCGAGCCAGCGGCCTGTGGAGGCAGCGACCGCCGAGAACGGGTCGGCCGCCCGCGACGACCACGCCGTTCACGAGGGCAGAGAGAGTTATGAGGACAATCATCGCAAAGCGCGTCGACTCCGGGAGTGTAGATACGAGCGAGATCCGAGAGCTGGCGAGGGCTGCGGGCTACGAGGTCGTCGGCGAGCTGACCCAGTCGCGGAAGGCAGATCCGGCGCTTCAGCTGGGTGAGGGGAAGGCAGACGAACTCGTCGCCGTCGTCGACGCCACCGACGCGTCGACGGTGATCTTCGACAACCGCCTCGGTCCCTACCAGACGTACAACTTAGGCCGACTGCTCCCCGACGGCGTCGAAGTGATCGACCGGTTCACGCTGATCCTCGAGATCTTCGGCCAGCGCGCCCAGACCAGGAAGGCACAGCTCCAGGTCGAACTCGCCGAACTGCGCTACGAACTGCCGCGGGCGGAGGCGAAGGCGAGCCTCGCCAAGCGCGACGAACACCCCGGATTCATGGGTCTCGGGGAGTACGACGAGAGTCGCGAACGCGACATCAAAGCCCAGATCAGCCGGATCACGGACGAACTCGCACAGATCGAGCGAACCGAGGAACAGCGCCGCGAGCGACGGCGCGCCTCGGGATTCGACCTCGTCGCGCTGGCGGGCTACACCAACGCCGGAAAGTCGACGCTGATGCGTCGGCTCGCCGCGGACCTCGACGTCGACGAGAACGAGGACTTACACCCGGATCTCGAGGCGACCGCCGAGTCGAGAGATCAGCTGTTCACGACGCTCGGGACGACGACCCGCCGCGCGGCGATCGAACCGCGCAACGTGTTGGTGACCGACACCGTCGGCTTCGTCAGCAACCTGCCACACTGGCTGGTCGAGTCGTTCAAGTCCACCCTCGACTCGGTCTACCGGGCGGACCTGGTGTTGCTCGTCGTCGACGTGAGCGAGCCAGTCGAGGAGATTCACGAGAAGCTCGTCACCTGCCACGACACGCTCTACGAGCGCAACGAGGCCCCGATCGTGACCGTGTTGAACAAGATCGACCGGGTGAGCGAGGAGGAGTTAGCCGAGAAGCGCGAGGTGCTGTCGGCGCTCGCACCGAACCCGGTCACCGTCAGTGCAGCCCGCGGTGAGAACGTCGACGCGCTCAGAGAGCGAATCGACGCCGAACTGCCCGCCTGGGAACACGAGCGACTGATGCTCGAGATGACCGACGACACCATGAGCCTCGTCTCCTGGATCCACGACAACGGCCACGTCGAGACCGTCGAGTACGGTGACGACGACGTGGTGGTCTCCTTCGAGGCCCGTCCCGCAGTCATCGAGCAGGCGCGCGCTCGAGCGAGCGAGTTGACGGCACACCTCGAGTCGGCGTAGCCGGCCGGTCGGCAGGCGCTGTCGTTTCCACATCCTATAAATCGTTGATCCGAATGGGTGAGCGTATGGAACGTGTTGCGATCATCGGGGCGTCGATGACCCAGTTCGGCCAGCGCGAAGAGTGGATCTGTGAGTTGCTCGTCGAGGCGGGAGTCGCCTGTCTCGAGGACGGGGGCGTCGATCCGGCGGCGATAGAACACCTCTACGTCTCGAACATGGCCAGCGGTGAGTTCGAAGGCCAGACGGGGATCATGAACGCGCTGGCGCACGACCTCGACTTGCTCCCGGCGTACGCCCAGCGCGTCGACCAGACGAGCTCGAGCGGCGGGGCCGGAATGTACGCCGCCTGGCAGTCGGTCGCCAGCGGCGCGAGCGAGATGACCTTGCTCGTCGGTGGTGAGAAGATGACCCACAAGACGACCGCCGAGTCGACCGACGTCATCGCTTCGATCACCCACCCCTGTGAGTACAAACATGGCCTGACGCTCCCTTCGTTCGCGGGGCTGACGGCGCGTCACTATCTGGAGCGCTTCGATGCACCGCGAGAGAGCCTCGCGAAGGTCGCAGTGAAGAACCACAAAAACGGCGTCGACAACCCCCACGCGCAGTTCCAGAAGGAAGTCGACCTCGAGACGGTGCTCGAGTCGCCGGTCATCGCCGACCCGCTCAGGCTCTACGACTTCTGTCCGATCACCGACGGCAGCGCAGCCCTGTTGTTCTGTCCCGAGTCGGTCGCGAAAGAGTACACCGACGAGTACGCCGTCGTCTCGGGTATCGCCGGTGCGACGGACACCCACGTCGTCCACGAGCGCCCCGATCCGACGATCATGGCTGGTGTCGTCGAGAGCGGGGCCGCGGCCTACGAGATGAGCGGCTACGGACCCGAGGACATCGACGTCGCCGAACTCCACGACATGTTCACCATCCTCGAGTTCCTCCAGATGGAGGGGCTGGGCTTCGCCGACCAGGGCGAGGCGTGGATGCACGTCGAGGAGGGCCGGACCGACCGCGAGAGCGAGTTACCGATCAACACCTCGGGCGGGTTGAAGTCGAAGGGGCATCCGCTCGGTGCGAGCGGCGTCGCCCAGGGCGTCGAGATCTACGAGCAACTGGTCGGCGAGGCGGGACCGCGACAGGTCGACGCGGAGGTCGGGCTCTGCTGTAACGTCGGTGGCTTTGGAAACTGTGTCATCACTACGATCATGGAGGCTGCAGCATGAGCGACCGCATGGAAGCGTACCGCTACGAGGATGGCTCGATCAGCTACCCCGGACACCCGCTCGGACCGGACGGCTCGAAACCGGTCGAGACGGTCGACCTGAGCGAGTACACCGCGACGGTCGTTACCTGGACGACGAGCACCGCCACGCCACCGGGCGTCAGAGAGCCGAACACCGTCGCAATCGTCGAGTTTGACGTCGACAGTGAACCCGTACGCGCCATCGGACAGGTGACGACCGACGAGGTCGAAACCGGCACCGAGGTCCGCCCGGTGTACACCGAGGAGCTTCGCGACCCGAACGAAGGGATCAAAGTCCCCGAGAGCCAGGCGTGGGACGGCTACCGCTTCGAGCCACTCTGAGGGTCAGCCGTCGTCTCGAGCGTCGTCACCGCTCCCGGACTCCTCGTCGCCGCCGCCGTCGTTCGATTCGTTTTCGTTCGGTCTGTCTTCGCTCGGCCCGTCTTCGTTCGATCCGTACCGGTCCCGGAGCGTCTCGAGTTCGGCGTCGACGTCGACGGCTGCGTCGTCGGCTGGGTCTTCGTCGTCGTCGGTGTTCGTGTCGGCACCGTCGTCCGGGTCACCTGCCTGCTCGCTCACCTCGTCGGCCGCCGTGTCTGCCTCTGCGAGCCGTCGCAACCGGTCGTCGATATCGTCTCGAACGGCACGGGCGTCAGCCAGCAGTTCGCGCGCGCGTTCGTCGCGGGGGTCGCCACCCTCGGAGACGACGCGCCCGAGTTCGGTGAGCGTGGTGTCGAGGTGGGCGAGCGTCGTCCGCCTGAGGTCGGCGGCGCGCTCGCGGGTCCGGTCGTTCAACTCGTCGCCCGCGCTCCTGACTTCGCGCTCACGTCTGAGCAGGCGAATCGACCGTTGCAACGCCTCGAGTGCGCGGCGGTTGGTCTCGAGGACGGCGATGAGTGTCGGAATCGCGAGTTCGTCGGTCACCCGGAGTAACTCCTGTGGCGTCGGCGGGCGCAGGGGCGGCCGGCGCTGGGACCGGAGTTCGCGTTTGAGTTCGTCGACCGTCTCGGCGAGGTCGTCGATGGTCTCAGCGAGGTCGTCGTCTGAGTCGCTCATAGCCCCGCTACGGGCGCTCGACCCAAAAGTGAGTGGATACGAAGTGACATCTACAGACGGCGGTCTCCGAAACGTACACGATTTAATTTACTGAACCGTTCGGTGGATTTCTGTGAGCCACAATATTTATTGCCGGAGGAATCCTTTTCTATAAAAGATGGGAACTGAGCTCGGGGGAACAATCCCAGACAGTGCGACCTTCGCACACGCACTCGATTCGCTCAAGCAGGAAGGGAGTAACATCCTGCTCGTTGGTGAGAGTGCAACCCAGGCACACAAGGCCGCGTGTCACCGGTTACTGGGGGAATCGGGTGACGACCCCCGGTACCGACTGTTCGTCGTGACCGAGCGGCCACGGAACTCACACGGCTTCGACTGTACGTGTTCGGGAGGACACGGCCACGAGGAGACGATGACGCGGGTGATCGTCCGGGCGGCCGACGAAACGGACGAACACGACACAGTACTCGGCGAGGATGGCAACGACAGCGCGGTGTCACAGTCGGTCGTCGGCACCGAACTGCTCAGCGTACTCGGCTCCGAGGTGATCGACACCGTCACCGCCTTCGACGAGGACGCGGACGGACTCGAGCCATCGGAACTTCGCGTCTGCGTCGACTCGCTCGCACCGCTGTTGGTCGACCACCGGCCAGAGAACGTCTTTCGACTCTTACACGTGATAACCTCGTGGGTCCGACAGGTAAACGGCATGGGACACTTCCACCTGCCGGTGGCACTCGAACACGACGCGGTGAACTTACTCGAGCCGCTGTTCGACGCCATCGTCGAGGTTCGTGCGAACGGCGGCACCAACGAACAGCGCTGGCACCTCAGAGATCAGCGCACATCCAGCGAGTGGCTGCCACTCTAGCCCGAGCACTGGGCGTGGTAGACGCGTACAGCCGACACGGCGGTTAATTTTTCGGCAGTCGGTTTTCGCCACAACTGGCGTGAGGGTACTGGTGCTGTCATGTTGCCACAAGTGATAAATAGCGACTGAACTATCAGACGAAAGAGCGAAATTCATGGTCGAAGTAGACATTCAATTTCTCGCTGGAGTCGCCGTGACAGTGTTCCTCGCGCTCATGTTCTTCGGTGTGGTCGTGCTCTGGGATGTCGCGCTCGCGCTCCGAAGCGTGGGCGATAAGATCGACAAACTCGAGGACAATCTCGACGACGATCTGAAAGACATCGGCTACGCCCTGGACGGCATCTCGCGGGCACCCGGCGGTGGCGGAACGCAGTTACACCTCGGCAGCGGAACGATCAGTTCGGGTCCGGTCGGCCCTCAGCAGCCCCAGCAGGGCGATCACCAGCCCCAACACGGTAGTCAGGCTCAGCCAGAGTCACACGCCCCCAGCAGTGAGACGCCCCAGCAGGGACCGACTGACGAACAACCCGCCGCCCCACCGACCGGTGACGAAGACCCCGCAGAAACAGGACACGAGGGTGAGACGACGGCCAACACACCAGCAGACGAGACGGGAGACGAACCGGCGACCGAGACTCCCGACGAGGAGCCGTCGACGGACGACGAACCGGACGAACACCCTCGAGGGGTGTACAACCGTGGCCGGTTCATCGCGTCTCCCGACCGGACGCCGTGGTACTTGACGCCGATCGACCGCGACGTGATCGCCGCGGGCCCGGCGATCGCTGGCGAACTCGAGGCCTGGGACGTCGAGGAAACAGACGGTGAGAATGGCGACGACGGCGACGAAGACGGTGGGGACGACGAAGACGAACCGATCGTTGCAGTCGCACCGTCTGCCGCGCAAGGAGACAAAACCGGATCGGAAAGCGAGGAGACGGGAGCCGAGACGAGTGAGCCAGCGATCGACGACGAGGAGGAGCGTGCACCGGTCGAGCCAGCCGGTGACGACGATGACGGCGGCACTGGTGGTGCCGACGATGGCGACGGCGACGAGGGCGATGACGGCGACGAGGGCGATGACGGCGACGAGGGCGACGAGAGCGATGATGGCGATGACGACGACGGCGATGATGGCGATGACGACGACGGCGATGATGGCGATGACGACGACGGCGATGATGGCGGCGATGATGACGGCGAGCCACCGGCCGGTGCAGACGCAGACGGACTCGAGGGGGGAGAGGACCAAGCAGGCGGCGAGGAAATCGAAACCCCGACCGGTGACGACGATGCGCCAGCGGAGACGACGGCCGGCGACGCGGCTGGTGGTGAGAGTGCAGAAGAGGACGACGCGGTGGACGACGACGGAGCGGAGACCAGCGCGGAGTTCGCGTTCGATGAGGAGACGAGCGAGTCGACAGCCGCGGACGCGACGGACGAAGATCAGGTAGAGAAACTCACCGTCGAGGAGGCTATCGAGGCGATGAACGACGATTCGCCGGAACTCTCCCTCTCGAGTCACGGCTTCGACATCGTGGCGGAGGGCAACGAGGAAGGGGCGGTGGTAGTCTTCGAGTTCGATCCGAACACGATCACGATCACCGGGTCGACCAGACGGCTACTCGACTACCAGTTGCGCAGTTTCGCAGAGCGCGAGTCGACGCCGGAAGGCGAGGTGACCATCGACGGGAACACGATCGTCATCGACCTCCCCGATGCGAGCGGGGACGCCATCTCGAGGTGGGGCGAGGGGACGATCAACATCATCGACCGGACGCTCTACCTCTCGGATAACAGCACCTGAGGCGGCTTCGTTTTTCGTTACGGTGAGAGCCAGTCGACGACGCGAGCGACCGCCTCGTCAGCGTCACCGAGCGGGGCGAACTCACAGCCGACGTACCCGGTGTAGCCTGCCCCCTCGAGCCGCTCGAGGATGAGTTCGTAGTTCAGCTCACCGGTCCCGGGTTCGTGGCGGCCGGGGACGTCGGCGACGTGGACGTGACCGAC
Organism: Natronobiforma cellulositropha; assembly: GCF_025629245.1. Lineage (GTDB taxonomy): Archaea > Halobacteriota > Halobacteria > Halobacteriales > Natrialbaceae > Natronobiforma > Natronobiforma cellulositropha. Next base: position 85,473 of record NZ_JANZXN010000015.1, on the reverse strand, counting down.
GAGATCGACGTGTTCGGTGAGCGTCGCGATGACGTTCCCCTCGGTGACCTGCTGATGGTAGACGTCGTAGAGGAGCGCCACGTTTGGAGAGTCGACGGCGTCGACGATTGCGAACCCCTCACGCGAAGCGGTGAGGTAGTAGCCGGGGTGGTCGACGAGCGTGTTCAACGGCTCGAGGACGAGCGAGACCCCCGCGGCTTCGGCGTCCGGGGAAACGCGAGTGAGGACGTCGACGATCGAGTCGTACTGGACGTCTCGAGGGAGTCCCGCCTGGTCAGGGCCGGTCGTGACGATCAGGACCTCGGCGTCGAGTCCCGTCGCAACCGTGATCGACTCGCGGATCGTCTCGACCGCCTCGTCGGCGACCGCCGGGTCGGTGAGCACGCCACCGGCAGTGAAGCCTGCGACCGAGACGCCCGCCTCGCTCGCGGCACGCTCGATGGTCTCGAGGTCCTTCTCCCGCCAGTTCCAGAACTCGATCGCGTCGGCACCGGCGGTCCCTGCGCGTTCGATACGCGCCGAGAACGGCTCGTCGTCGTAGACCAACTCGACGCAGACCGAGGTCCGGGGCATCTAGGAGTCCTCCGTATCGGGCCGTGGCTCCGGCCTGAGTGCGCCGCTGTCGACCATCGACACCAGCGGGTTGTCCTCGATATCGAGCGGGAGGTCGACGCGGCCGCGGCGGCGGGCGGACTCGTAGGCACCGAAGATCAACTCGGTCGCGTTGAGGGCGTTTTTCGCCCCGAGTTCGGATTCGGTCCCGGTCTCGAGACAGCGGACGGTCTCGGCGATGGCCCGGTAGAGGTACTCCCAGTCGTGTAAGCCGTCGCCGGTGTCGACCGTCTCCCACCCGGCGTCGCCGCTGCGGCGGATGCGAAGCGGCGCGTCCGCGTCGGCCGCGCCCAGTTCGATCGTTCCCTCACTGCCACAGAGACGGTTGTGGCAGCCGATGGTCGCCCCCACGCGGCCGTCGTCGCTCGAGTCGCTGACGCCGATGCCGTGGACGCCGTTTTCGTACTCCCAGGAGACGATCGCCCGGTTCTCGTTGTGGGTGCCGAAGAGGCGGTTCTCCTCGCCGTAGTCGACCTGTGCGAGCACCCACGAGCCGGGTGTCTCGTCGACGAAGTACGAACAGAGGTCGAACGAGTGGCTGCCGTAGTCGAGCAGGCCGGCGTAGGCCTGGAACTCGACGCGCTCAAGGCGGCCGATCTCACCGTCGTCGAGCAGCGACTTCGCGGTTCTGACCGCCTGGCTGAACCGGCGCTGGTGGTTGAACGTCAGCTGGACGTCGTGGCGGAGAGCCTCCTGGGCCATCAGCCGAGCGCCGCCGTAGGTGTCGGCCATCGGTTTCTCGCAGTGGATCGCCTCGACGACGCCCGAGCGGATACAGTCGACGGCGATGGCGGCGTGGACCGACGGTGGCACGCACAGCGAGACGACGTCGGGTTCGGCCGTCTCGAGCATCGTCGCGTAGTCGGTGAAGATGCCCGCCTCGTCGATGTCGTAGGCGTCGGCGAACGCCGCGGCGTTCTCCTCGACGATGTCGGCACAGGCGACGAGTTCGCACTCGTCGAGTCGCTCGTAGCCATCCGCGTGGTGGTAGGCCATCGCGTAGCCGTCGCGGTTGGGGTTCTCGGGTTCGGTGCCGGTGCCGACGACTGCAACACGGTAGGTCACAGACTGGTCTTTCCGCGCCACTGTATAACATTTGTCGTGGGGGCAGGGTGCCGGTCGCGAGCTCCGATTGCGACCGTGGGCCGCAACCCGCACGCTTTTTACCGGTTCGACACCCTCCGACGAGTGTGCGAATCGAGAACAGCTTCATTCCCGTTCGCGGCGTCGGTGAGCGGACCGAGCGAAAGCTCTGGGAACACGGCATCACCCACTGGGACGAGTTCGACGGGAGCGTCGTCGGCTCGACGCTCGCCGACCGAATCGACGCCTACATCGAGACCGGACGCACGTGTCTCGAGGAGGGCGACCTGCGCTTTTTCGCCGACGCACTGCCCGCCTCGAGTCGGTGGCGGCTCTACGAGAACGTCCGTGAGGAGGCGTGTTTCCTCGACATCGAGACGACCGGACTCGACCCATCGCGCAACCAGGTGACGACCGTCAGCGTCCACCGGGGCGGCGAGACGAAGACCTTCGTCGCAGACCAGGACCTCTCCGCTGGGAGTCTCCAGCGAGAGTTCGACCGCTCGGCGCTGCTCGTGACGTTCAACGGCCAGCGCTTCGACGTGCCGTTCCTCCAGCAGCACTACGACGTGGACGTGAGCCTGCCACACGTCGACCTCATGTATCCCTGTCAGAGCCTGGGACTCAGTGGCGGGCTGAAACAGATCGAACGCGACCTCGAGATCGAACGCGACCTCCCGGACATCTCGGGACTCGACGCGGTGCGACTCTGGCACCAGTACGAGGCGGGAGACGACGGCGCACTCGAGACCCTGATCGAGTACAACCGGGCGGACACGGCGAACTTAGAGCCGCTGATGGAACTGGTCGCCGACCGACTCCACCGCGAGGTCTTCGAGTCGGTGTGTGGGACGGTCTGAGAGAGCCGGAGTGACCGAACGGGGCCACAGACGGAAAGTAACGTGTGCGTTACAATGTCGGCCGTCGGTGTGAGTGACAGCAACACTCGCCAGGTTCCCCGATGGAGACCGACAGATACAGCGGCCGGCCACGCAATGACGGTGACGTGAACGAACACCACGAGTACCCCTACGTCGTCACCATCGACGTTCGGCTTCGCGACATCGACTTCATGGGCCACGTCAACAACGCCGTCTACGCGACGTACTTAGAGCAGGCTCGAGCGGCCTTCTTCCGTGAGGTGATCGGCGAGTCGCTCGTCGAGGCGGACACCGTCCTGGCGAACCTGACGATCGATTACGAGCAGCCGATCGACGCGGCGGACACCGTGACGGTCGGGTTACGGGTGGCACCGCTCGGCTCGTCGAGCCTCCCGATGGAGTACGAGGTGTACGCCGGCGATCGCAGGGCGGCGACGGCGCGAACGGTCCAGGTCGTCGTCGACCGAGAGCGGGGTCGCTCGAGATCGATTCCCGAACACTGGCGCGAACGGATCGCTACCCACCGGGAGAGACACGACGCCTGAGCCAGTTACTCGGAGACGGTGACCTCGCCGTCGCTGGTCACGACGATGTCGTATCCACAGAACGTGAATTCGACGCGCCCGGGGGCCCGTTCGGTGCCGTCGTGTCGCGGCGCGAAGAGCGCATCCAGCGCCTCCGGGTTCAGCACGTCGTAGAGCGCTTCGTACTCGGGTGGTTCGATTTCGGTCGAGTCGACGCCCTCCCGCTCTGCAACTGCGTCGATCACCTCGAAGCTCAGTGATCGGCTTCGTTTCCCGTCGGAACGGTCCACTGATAGGAGCATTAGCCAGATGCATTATTCGCCTACTTATAAATGCTGTGGCCTCGGGGGAGTCGATACGCACAGCATCGTCGTTCAATGAACGATTACTGCCTCTAGTGTATATTTTGGCAGCTAATTGAAGTCTAAATTTATGAATTTAGTGAGAAATATAGTATTTCAAGAACACTGTGTACACAGTAATGCGGTCTTATCTAGCTCTCAAGAACCCACTGCAAGGTGTACAAGGAGTGCTATCCCACGGTTTTCGCCCGAGGTTCGTCGTACACGCTCCCCGTGAGTGGCCGAGGCGAGTGTGAATCGTTTTGTGAACCGGCCGATTCGTCACGCGTATGGTCTCACTACGGACCCACCACGTCGGAATCACCGTCAGCGACCTCGAGCGAGCCGTCGACTTCTACGGTGACGTACTCGGACTGTCGGTCGAGAGCCGGTTCAGCGTCTCCGGTGACGCCTTCGCGACCGGCGTCGGCGTCGACGGCGCGAGCGCGAGGTTCGCCCACCTCGAGGCGGGCGGTGCTCTCGTCGAACTCGTCGAGTACGAACCCGCCGGAACGGCGCGCTCGAGTGCGACGATCAACCAGCCTGGATCGACCCACCTCGGGTTTCTCGTCGACGATATCGCGCGCTTCTACGCCGACCTGCCGGAGTCACTCGAGACGATCAGCGAGCCACAGACGACCGAGAGCGGCTCGACGATTCTGTTCTTCACCGACCCGGATGGAACGCTGATCGAGGTACTCGAGCGGTGAACACTTCGAACAGATCGAAAAGCAAGTAGACAGAGCCAGGGACGGGATTTGAACCCGTGAACTCTCGATTACAAGTCGAGTGCATGTACCACCCATGCTCCCCTGGCGCGGTCTCTCATTGACCGTCCTCCTTTGAGTGTGTATCGTTTTCGGCTGGCGATTTCGACGTGAGCGTCCGCTCCATTCCCACGCGGTAGGTCTCGTAACCGTGGCGTCTGTAGAACCGGCGAGCACCCTCGTTGCTCGCCATCGCCTCGAGCATGACGACCGTAGCGCCCCGCTCGGCGAGCGCGTCCTCGACGGTCTCGAGCAGTGCGGTTCCGACGCCGCGGTTTCGCGCTTCGGGGACGACGTAGATGTTCGAGAGCAGTCCCCGTCTCGTATCGAGTGTGAAGGTCCCGCGTTCGAGTGCGTAACTGGCGAAACCGACGACGTCGCCGTCGATTCGAGCGACGAGCAGGCCGTCGTTGAAGACGTGGGTCGCAAACAGGTCGCGAATCGTCGAGTGATTCGCCCCCGGAACGACGTGTGACCCGTAGGCGAGTTGCTCGCGAGCGAGGTCCAGCCACGCGTCGGCGAGTGCGTCGACGTCGTCGTTCGTCGCCGGTTCGACGACGAGGCGTTCGGTGGCAGGGATGTCGGGCCGGTTGTCTTCGTCGATCATAGGAACACGCGTCGTAGACACACGCACCCTCACCGGTGGGAAGGATAGGTCTTCGGAAAAGAGCGTCTGAACGGAGAGCCAGATCACCTAGATGTTCCGACAGTCGAGACAGACGAGTCGGCCGTTCGCCTCCCTGAGCGACGCAGCGAGCGCCCCACACGCCTCACAGACGCCCTGCGTCGTGTACTCCTCGCCACCGTTCGAGACGAGCGGTCGTTCGGTCTCTTCGTCAGGTCCGGCCGAGTTCGAGACGAGACCGGGAGAGACAGTCGTCGCCCGGAACGACCCGGCCGCTGCGATGACGTCGCGCTGGGTGAGCACGCCGAGTACGTCCTCTTCGTCGGTGACGACCAGGTGGCGGATGTTGTCGGTCGTCATCTTCGTCGCGGCATCACTCAGTGGGAGGCTCGCCTCGACCGTGAGGACGGGTGCAGACATCGCCGTCTCGAGCAGCGTGGTCTTCGGTGACTCCTCTGCGGCGACGAGACCGAGCACGTCCCACTCCGTCAGTATTCCGACCGGATCCGCTCCACGAACGACGAGGACGTACCCGACCCGCTCTTCACGCATGAGCCGAACGGCGTCGAGGACGGTGTCCGACTCGCTGACGGCGACGTAGTCGTTGGTCAGAATATCCCGGACCGAGAGATCCGATTCCATGTGCGAACGTATAGCACAGACGGGCTAAAAGCTACCCCCGGTACACTTATGAAATCGCCTGGCGTAGCTGACTGGTCTCTCGAGTGGCGCTCACAGCCACGCACACTGGCGGTTCACCAGCCGAACTCGACGTGAGAGCCGTCCTCGCGGCACACCTCGAGTGCGTGTTTCGCGGCCATCCCGGCCCGCTGTGGGTCGGCGGCGCGGCCGACGCCGACTTTGAGCGCGACGTCGACGGTCGTCGCGACGTGGTCGATGGCATCCTCGTAGTCGGCGCGCTCGAGGTCGGGACAGACGGCGATGATGTTGTCTCCGCCGACGAAAAACGAGAGACCGTCGTGGGCGGTTCGCATGTAGCGCATGAGTTCGGCGTAGCCCTGTTCGATCTCGATGAAGCTGTCGAAGGCGTTGAGTTCGTCGGTGTAGACGCCGGTGGCGTCGTTGACGTCGAAGTGAGCGATCTGGACGTCCTCGTCGGTTCGGTCCGCCTCCTCGAGGACGTTCCCCCCGAGGACCTCCGTGCGCCGTTCGTCCTGTGCGCTGCCTTCGTTCTGGACGACGGCGGTCGCCGTCGCGAGCGCATCGATCGGAGACTCGTCGACGGCGATACCGAGGCTGAGCGTCACCGGGTAGCGGTTTCCGATCGACTCCTGTAAGAGCGCGTGAGCGGCCCGGTCGAGACCGTTCGTGACGGCGATCATGTTGTCGAAGCGCGTGAAGAAGACGTAGCCGTCCCGGGCGCCGACGAACTGCGAGATGTCGGCGTACAGCCTCGACTGGAGGGTCTGCAGATCGGCTTCGCGTCGCGGCTCCGGCGTGACCGTCCACGGGCCGTAGTTGTCGATTTGAACGAGCGTAACCTGCGTGTTCGTCACAGTATCTGACCGTTACGAGCGCCGTCGTATAAGCGATACGTAATCCACATTCGTGATGGGGACCGGCGAACCGGTCACTCGAGCGTCTCGAACACCGACGCTCGGCCGGCAGAGAACCTCAGCGCGGCAGGGGGTGTTCGTTTACGCGGACTTCTTCTCCGGGTTCGGGCCGACGGGGTGGTAGTCCCAGAATCCACCGGCGCGCATGGCCCGGCCGACCGCCTTGTGCATGTCGAGTATCGTCTCGAACGACTCCTCCTCGACGTACTCGAAGATCTCGCGCATCGCGACGACCTTCCCGTAGTTGACCCGGATCGGGTCGTCGCCGTGGTCGGCGACGAAGGCGTCGCGCTCGAGTGGGAAGTCGCCCTCCTCGTCGACTTTCTTCGCGATGATCGCCATGTCGAACTTGCGCATCCCCTCGCTGCCCTCCTCGCCGTCGGGATCGTGTGGCCAGTCCATACCCGCCTTCAGTCGGGCGCTCGCAAAAACGTTACTTCTCACCGTCGGGAGACGAGACCAGTCACGGACGCTGTGGCTGGGGAACGAGGTTACGTCGCCGGTGCGTTCAAGGCCGCTGTCGCCCAAGAGGCGGACGAATGCGGCTCATCGCCCACCGTGGCTTCGCCGCGGTCGCTCCGGAGAACACGGTCGGTGCGCTCCGTGCGGCGGCCGAACGCGCGGATATCGTCGAGTTCGACGTTCGCCGGTGTGGCTCGGGCGAACTCGTCGTCATCCACGACGAGACGATCGACCGGGTCACCGACGGATCGGGAACCGTCGCTGACCTCTCACTCGAGCAACTCCAGTCAGAACGGGTGCTCGGGACGGACGAACGCATCCCGACGCTCGAGACCGTCCTCGAGGCGCTGCCACCGGCCGTCGACGTCAACCTCGAACTCAAGACCCAGGGAATCGCTGGCGACGTCCTGCGCGCACTCGAGGACGTGCCGAACCGCGTGGTCGTCACCTCGTTTCTCCCGACGGCACTGCGCCGGGTGCGCGAACTCGACCGGAATCAGCCGACGGGCGTTCTCGTGAGCAGAGACGTACGCCGGCCGGTGACGCGCGCGGTCGAACTCGAGTGTGACGTGATCGGCGCGCACGCGCGCCGGTGTCTGTTCACCCGACTCGTCCCCCGGGCGAAACGCGTCGGTCTCGAGGTTCACGCGTGGGCGGTTCCCGGTCGGCTCGGCGCGAGACTCCTCACCTGGCGCGGCGTCGACTGCATCTCCGCTGACCGGCCACTCGAGTAGCGGGTGAGCGTCACCTGGACTCTTCGACGACCGAGGGAACCCCCTCGAGCGCGTCGGGACGGAGTACCGCTCCATCGGATTCGTCGAGGGCGTCGACACAGCGCGAGGTGTCGACCGTACGTGCGAGTGCAGCGGCGTCCTCGAGTGCGGTATCGTCCGCCCGCGAGAGGTTTGCGAGCGCGACACAGGCGTCGGACGCGTACCGATCCGGTGTTTCCTCGAGTGCGTCGACCAGCACCGACGCAGCGGGCGCGACCGCGGCCGGCTCTTCCGCGGAGAGGCGAGCGAGGAGCGTCAGTCCCCACTCGTCGAGTTCGGTCTCGAGGCTGGTGACGAGTTCGTCGACGTGGCCCGCGACGGCGTCGGGGCGCTCTCTGGCGACGTTCGCGAGACACCGGAAGCCGTCGGCGGAGCCGGCCGACGGATGGTGTGCGGCCGTGAACGCGACGATCGAATCCGTCGACGGCGCGACGTCGGTCGGGACCGCAACGGCGAGTTCCGCGAGACAGTAGAGCACGTCGGCAGATCCGTCGAACGACGGATCCTCGAGCAGGCTGCGGAGTTTCGGCACCGTCGGGGCACAGCGCTCCGGCACGTCGTCGACGGCCGCCCTCACGGCGGTGAGTGCCTCCGCCCGCGTCTCGGCATCGTCGGCGTCGAGACCGGTCAACGCGGCGAGAACGTCGAACTCGTCGCTCGAGGGACCACTATCACGATCGCCCTCACCGGGAGCACCACTTCGCATACGTGCCGTAGGTTCGTAATAGATTATAAAAGAATTTCGGATTTGTTGATATATGTCGGTGATGGGTGTAGAGAATCGCCGGCGGCAACCGACAGTCGGGAGAGAACAGCGGCTGCGGGCGAAACTCAGGCCAGCCACTCCTCGGGTTTCGTGTCGTAGTCGACGTCGTCGGCGGCGAGGTGTTCGACCGCCTCCCAGGGAACGTCTTCGATGGTCAGCTCCTCGCCGTCGTAGCGGATCAGCTTCCCGCGCTCTTCGGGTTCCGGTTCGCGGTTGCGGCGTCTGGCGACCTCGATATCGTGTTCGTCGAGTTCCTTGACGATCGTCAACAGGTTCACCGGCCGCCCCCAGAGTTCGAAGACGCGCTCGAGCGTCTCGCCGGCTTTCCGCAGGTCCAGCATGACGCCGTTGTACTGGTGGGCGAGCAGCAGTTCGTTGGCGTTGTCGTAGTTGCCGTCGGTGACGACGATGGTGGGCTTCCCGAAGTTGGTGAACTGGAGTAAGAGCTTCTTCTTCACGTCCGCTGCCTCGACGCTCGAGACGTGGAACTGCCCCGACGCCTGGGAGTACTCGTAGGTGAAGTAGTCGTTCTCCGTGATGAACTCCTGGGTGAGGAAGCCGTCGAGGAACGTCACGTCGTTGTGACTCTCGCGCACGTCGTACATCCGCGTCCACCCGGCGGTGAAGTCGACGTCGGCGAGCGCCTCCTCGATCGACGAGTAGCGCGCGTCGTCGAAGAGGTAGCGGCCGATACGCTCGAGTTCGTTCTGGCTCACCCGCGAGAGGAACCCGCGATTCTGGCGCTTGGCCAGCGAGTAGTGACGACGCGCCAGCCCCTCGTAGGTGAGCACTTTCCAGGGGTAGCGGTCGACGTCCACCTCGCCCGCGTGGGCCGCCTCGAGCGCCTCGCGATCGACCCACTCCTCGGGGACCTCCTCGAGCGCGTCGAGCGTCTCCGAGGTGATCGCATCGACCGCTGCAGGTGACTCGAGGTGGCCGAGGACCTCCTCGAAGTCGACGACATCGGTGAGGTTGCGCCAGGAGACACCCTCGATCCGCAGGAGGTGCTCGATGACCTCGCGTCGGTTCACCGTGTTCTCGATGTACTCCCAGAGCTGTTTGCCGAGGCTGTAGGGGTTGAGACCGGGCGAGGCGAGCACCTTCGCCATGTGGTCTGCGTAGTCGAGGTACTCGTCGCGTCCGGCGAAGCCCTCGTCGGCCATCATCGCCGACTCCCAGTAGGCCGCCCAGCCCTCGTTCATCACCTTCGTCATCTTCTGGGCGGCGAAGTAGTACGCCTCCGCGCGCATCATGTCGAGGACGTCGCGCTGCCAGGGTTCCATCTCGACGGCCTTCCCCGCCGCCTCGTCGTAGCGCTTGCCGTGTTCGCGCACGAATGCCAGCAGGTCGCGTTCGGGTTCGTCGGGGAAACTCGCGGGCGCGTCGTCTTCGTCCATCTGCTCGAGCCACTCGTCGTCGAACACCTCGGCTTTGACCTCTTCGGAGAGACCGAGTTCGTCGAGTTTCGCCGAGAGGTCCTCGTCGAGGTCGCGGTCGCTCGAGTCGGTCTCGAGCCGGCGCGTAAACACCCGGTGCTGGTCGATGTTGTCCTCGAGACACAGCGCGTGGTCGATCCACTTCTCGACCTCGGCGCGGTCGATCTCGGGGTCCGCCATGTACTCACCGATGGCACGAGCGTGGCGCTCGAGCATCGCGGCCGCGTCGACCTGCTCGTCAGAGCGCCCTTGCGTGAAGAGACCGAACCACTCGTTGTTCGCGAAGAAGTCGGCGTGTGCCTCGACGTGGGTGATGACGGCCTTCTGGTCGGCGACCGTGTTCGACTCCTGGAGGAAGGCGTGTGAGGGGTTGTCGTTGTTGACGATCTCGAAGGCCTTCCCGCCGCTGTACTGGCCCTGTTTCTGCTGGCGGTCGTAGGCCATCCCCCACCGCCAGTGTGGGTACCGGTTCTGGAACCCCCCGTAGGCGATGAGTTCGTTCATCTCGTCGTAGTCGACGATCCAGTAGTTCACCGCGTAGGGCTCGAGACCGAGTTTCTCCGCGAGGTTACGCGCCTCCGAAACCGGCTCCTCGAGGTCGGCCGCTATCGCCTGCTTTTTGAACCTGTCTGATTCACTCATGACAACCACCTGGTTTCGTGCGTCCGATAGACGGGACGTCTATCGTCACTCATTCGTCTCACCTTCTGTGCTGAGGATCTCGTAGATCGCGTCGGTCACATCGTCCTCACTGTTGACGTAGGCGATCGCCACGTCGTCTGCGTCCGTCCCGAAGTAGCGCTCGAGCTCCTCGGCGTGGGTCGCGTTGATCGCGTTCCCGCTCGGCTGGGTCTCGACGTAGGCGTGGAGGTTCGCGTCGATCTCCTCCATCAGCGGGATGACGCGCTCTTCGGTGTCGTTACTCGAGTTCTCGGAGTCGCCCGCCGCGAAGACGTAGCGGTTCCAGTCGCTCCAGGGATACTCCTCGAGCAACTCCGCGGCGAGTTCGTACGCGCTCGAGATCTTCGTGCCGCCGCCCGAGCGGATGCCGAAGAAGTCCTCGCGCTCGACCTGCCAGGCGTCGGCGTCGTGGGCGATGTAGACGAACTCGGCGTTGTCGTACTTCCCGGTCAGATACCAGTCGAGCGGCGTGAACGTCCGCTCGACGAGTTCGCGCTTCTTCTCGCGCATCGACCCCGAGACGTCGCGGATGTTGACGACGACGACGTTCTTCTCTCTCTCTTCGATGATCTCGGGGTAGCGGTAGCGTTCGTCCTCGCGGCGGAACGGGACGTGTTTCAGTCCCTCGCGACGGATCTTCTGCTGGACCGTCTCGCGCTCGACGCTCTCCTCGACCGCCTCGATCGAGGGCCACGCGCCGCGTTCGTCGGCCACCTCGCGGTGGGTCTCCTCGATCCAGGCCATCGAGACCGGGAGGTTCTGGCCACGGGCGTACTCGAACGCTTCGCGCGCGGTGATCCCGTCGACCTTACACAGTTCGCGCAGGAACTCCTCGTCGAAGTCCATCGTGAGTTTGCGCTTCAGCCCCTCCTTGAACATCCGCTCGAAGTCGAGCGTGCTGTCCGGACCCGACCGGGTCAGATCCGTGTAGGGACCTTCCTTCTCCTCGATGACGCGCTTTCCCTTCGGCTCGAGCTCGAGACCGAGCGCGTCGTCGAGTTCCTGGGCGAACTCCTCGGGGTCCATCTGGTAGTACTCGTGTTCGCCGCCGTCCTCACCGGCTTCCTCGCCGTCGCCGTCCTCGTCACCCGGCTGTGGCTGGGGGCGACCCACCGGCTGGCCGACGTCGGGCGTGCCACCCTGGCCCTGTCCGACGCCACCCTGGTCCCGGCGGTCGTACTCGAATCCCGGCAGGGAGACGATCTTGACCGGAATCTGGATGTCGTCCGGGCGGCCGCTCCCCAGATCGCCGTACTGGATGAACTCCGCTAAGTCCTCGCGGCGCTCTTCGCCCACCTCTCGAAACCGTTCGATGTCTTCTCTCAGTCCCATCGGTAGCTCACCTGTCCCATGACGTGTCGGCTCGTCAGCTCCGCCGACGCCCGCGAGTAGCCGAAGACATCGGTCATCGCCTCGAGCGTCGACTCCTTGACCGCGGCCGTCTCGGTCCCGCTCGGCGGGTCCTCCCAGTGGCGGGGGTCGAAGTCCTCGTAGGTCCGGCGGACGTCGTCCCAGTCGTGGCTCTCGAGGACCGCCTTGATGACGGGAATCGCCGTCAGGTCGACGTCGTCGACGGTGAAGTCCTCGTCGCGGTGTTCCCAGGCGTGGCGGTTGAGCGCCGTGATCACCTTCTCGCGGCGGAAGTTCCGGACGCTCTCGCGCGGGAGGTTGTTCTCGTAGGCCGCCTCCGAGAAGCGCCCGAGGTGTTCGACCTCGAACACCTTCATCTTCAGCGGATCGGGATCGACCTCCTCGCCCCGGTCGTTGTAGAGCGGTTCGCCGGTCTCCCAGGCGTAGACCTGTTCGACGTACGCCGAGACCGTCTCCTCGTCGACGCGCTTGGTGTGCATGATCGCGCCGACGACGTCACGCTCTTGCTGGTCGAAGACGTGGTTTTTCACCGGCACCACCCGGTTTTCGAACTCGGTACGCTCGCCCGTCGAGAACACCGGCGCGTCGGCGAGACCGTCGGCCATCGCGTTCAACACGTCCCGGGGCATGATCACGTCCTCGACGGCGAGGTCGGGGTGGTGGCGGTCGCGTTCGACCTGCAGCAGGTCCGCGAGGACGTCGCGCGTGAACGTCACCGGAATGCCGTGTTCGCCGTTGTGCGCGCCGTCGACGAAGTCGAAGTCGTCTTTCTCCCGGCGGGCGTCACCCTCCTGTAAGTAGCCCTGGTCGAAGATCAACGCCTTATCGACCAGGTCCAGTCCCGCGGGCAGGTCCTCCTCGTCGAGGCGCGTGACGACCGCGTACAGCGCCGCCGCCTCGATGGCGTGCGGAGCGAACTCGAGTGTCCGCGTCTGCCCGGTCCGGTCGCGAAGCGTCACCTGTACGGACTCGCCGATCTTCTCGGCGAGCTGGTCGTAGCGGTCGGCCTCCCAGACGGCCGTCTCGCCCGTGAGTTCACGCCGGATGAGCTCCGTCTCGAGCGAGAGGTTCGTCAGGTAGCCGAACTCGTGTTTGTCGAGGCGGCGCTTGAGTGCCTTCAGCGGGTCCATCCCGTTCCGGTCGGCGTGCTGGTTGAGCTGGGCCTCGAGGTCCGGATTCGAGATGATCAGCATCTGGGTGTCGATGTCCATCCCGATCCCCTTATCGAGCTTCACCGACTGCTCGTCGGGAACGTTCAACAGCTTCTGGAGTAAGTCGGCGTGCTGGGCGGCGTCCTCGACGATAGTGAGCACGCCGTTGCCCTGGCTGAGCACGCCGTCGTAGCTGAACGCCTGGGGATTCTTCCGCCCTCTCGAGTCGAGTTCCTGGAGCATCCCGTGCATCCACGAACCCACCAGACGCTCTTTCGGCCGTCCGTCGTCTTCGGAGTGGAGGACGCCGACACCCTGGCCCACGTCGACGACGTAGTTCTTCACACGGAGGTGGTTCTCGGCGGTGATCGCCGAGAACAGTCCCTCCTCGCCCTGGCGTCGGTAGTGTTCCTCGAGATAGTCGTAGGCCTCCCGCGAGAAGGGGTCGAGACGGGTGTCGACCCGGAGCGGGACGTGGTCGTCGAGTTCGGCGTTGACCGACGCGACGAGGTCCTCGCGGACCTCCTCGGGGAAGACCGAGAGCGGGTGGGCCTGGACGGGACTCTCGTACCAGTGCTCGTCGTCACCCGTCGTCGGATCGACACCGTAACTCAGGCCGCGGTCGTCGCTGCTCGCCGACTGGATGTTCCACTCGACGGTGTAGCGACGCCCCGCAGGCGTCTTCGAGTACTCGCGCAGACCGTTGACCAGACACCGCTTCAGTTCGGACTTGCCGGTCGCCGTCGGTCCCTCGAACCAGATGATCTTCTCGTCTTTACCCCGTCCCGAAGCGATCGAACGCAGGTCGTCGACGAATCCGTTCAGTACCTCCGTGTTGCCGAGCACCGCGTGTTCGCCGTCGTTGTGTGGGTCGTCGAAGAAGCGATAGCGCCGTTTCTCCTCGCCCTCCTCGACGACGGTTCGCGTTCCAGCCGCTTCGATCGCCTCGAGGACGTACTTCGCCGCGTGCGAGGCGATGTTCGGCGCCTCGAAGACGCGGTCGACGTACGACGCGAGGCTCATCGGCTCTTCGTACGTCTCCTCGAGTTCCCGGTCGGCGTCGCGGACGTACTCGGTTCCTCTCGTCATGTTAGTCTTCGATCTCTGCTTTCGCGACCTCCGCGCCGGCGAACTCGAGCACTTCCTTCGCGCCGTCTTCGGAGTAGCCCTGTTCGATCAGCGCGTCGATCCAGGAACTGCGCTCGTCGTCGTCGAACTCGTTGGCGCTCACCAGTGCGGAGAAGTTGATGTTGTGTTTCTTATCCTCCCAGAGTTTCCGCTCTAAGGCGCGACGGAGACGTTCGTTGTCCTGTGGGTTGAACGTGGTCCCTTCGCGTGCGCGTCGGGAGACCCAGTTGCTGACCTCCTGTCGGAAGTCGTTCTTCCGGTCTTCGGGCACGTCGAGTTTCTCCTCGACGCTCCGCAGGAAGGTCTCGTCGGGTTCCTGCTCGCGGCCGGTCAGCTCGTCTTCGACGGTGCCGTCGTCGATGTAGGCCATCACGTGGTCCATGTACTTCTCGCCCTGGCGCTGGATCTCGTCGATGTCGTAGGCGAGGGCGTGACGGACGTCTTCGATGGCGCGCTCTCTGTACTCCTCGCGGACGGTCTCTAAGTAGCGGTAGTAGCGCTCGAAGTTCTCCTCGGGGATCGAGCCGTGGTGCTCTAAGTTCTCCTCGAAGAAGTTGAACACCGTCAGCGGCGAGAGGAAGCCACGCTGGCGGTGTTTGCTGTCCATGATGGCCTCCGCGATTTCGTCGCCGATGAACCGGGGGGAGACGCCGACCATCCCCTCGCCGATGACGGCCTTCGCGGCGGCCTCCTCACGGAGTTTCTTCACGTCGATGTCGTCGCCCTCGTCGATCTCGCCGTTGTACGCTTTGGCTTTCGAGAGTAAGTCGACCGTCTCGGTATCCGGCTCTTCGATCCGGGTCAGGACGCCGAACAGTCCGGCCATCTCGAGCGTGTGCGGCTCGACGTCGATGTCGGGCACGTCGGCGTTGTTGAGCATCTTCTGGTAGATGCGTGCTTCCTGTTCGTAGCTGAGGACGTACGGGAAGTCGATGCGCTTCGTGCGGTCGTTGAACGCCTCCATCTTCTCGTCGCCCTTCTTGTCCTTGTACTCGGGCATGTTCGTCCGGCCGACGATCACCTGGTCGATGTCGATCCGCGGGTTGTTCTTCGGCTTGATCGTCATCTCCTGGGTGGCGTGGAGGAAGTCGTAGAGGAACTCCCGCTGGAGTTTCAGGAGTTCTTCTCCGCTGAAGATGCCCCGGTTGGCGTTACAGAACGCCCCCGAGTAGTCGAACGCTCGCGGGTCGCTCTCGCCGTAGACGGCGATCTTCGAGTAGTTGACGTCGCCCGTCAGCTCGGTCTCGTCCTGGTTCTTCTTGTCCTTGGGTTCGAACGTCTCGAGACACTGGCGCTTGTTCTCGTCGGCGACGAGGCGGATCACCTCGACGTGGTTCTCGAGGACCGACTGGAGGTCGTCCTCGTAGTGGGCGAGCAAGCGGTCCATGTAGAACTCGCTCTCGGGGTCGAGGCTCTGTTCGTTGCGGATCGTGTAGGGGGCGTCGAGACGCTCGTTCAGGTCGTCGATCACCGACTGGCGCTGCTCGAGCGGGAGGAGCACGAGCGGGTCCTGGTTCATCGGCGAGCGGACGGTGTCGTCGGCGGGGTCCTGGTCGTGGATCACGTCACCGAGGTTGATCCAGCGGAAGGTGTACATCCGTCCCTCCTCGCGGAGCGTGTAGTCCTCGAAGTACTTCCGGACCTGCTTGTCGAAGTGAGACTTCCCGGAGCCGACCGGCCCGAGGAGGAGTTTGATCCGGCGTTCGGGACCCAGCCTGCGGGCGCCCGACTTCACCTTGTTGACGAACTCGTGGATCGACTGGTGGATCACCTTCCCGTAGAAGGTGTTCTCACCCTCACCCAGCGGGTCCTCGGAGGCGAGACGGTACTCGACGACCCCCTCGGTCTCGTCGTAGGAGGTCCCGTAGTAGTCGAACATGTCCGCGACCCGCTGGTGGGCGTTGCGGGCGACCTTCGGGTCCTCGTAGGTCTCTTTGAGGTACCAGTCGAACGACTTGGTCTCCCGCAGGTCCGCGGGCATCGACTCCTGGTATGCGTTACTCAGATTCTCGAGCGTCTCGATGTCACCGGTCATGGTTTGGTTGTTGTCTGTTGGTCCCCCCGCTGGCACCCCACCGTCGCCGTCGTCCGATCGAGCGCCGATCGAGAACGGTGTCGGTCAGGTCGGTCCGTCGTCGCGACACGCGAGTTCATCGAATCGACCCCACTCTCGGGCGGCCGGCACGGAGAGCCGTTGCTCCTGGCGAGTAGACGCCCCAGGGAGTACAGATCACGGCGGGCGGCGATGAGTTGTCGTGTCATGTGTGAACCAGCACCACTCTCTGGACGAGCGACCGGGTCAACAGCGTGCGACGACATCGCGTCGGGGACTGACGCGGAGTGGATCGGTCCGTCGGACGGATACCGATAGTGTTTAATGAGTGCGTAATCCAACTACTTAAGGATAACCCCAAAAGATATTTATCAGGAAGAGATTACAGGCCATATTTGGCATTATCCTCCCCTGGTACCGTGACTCGTGCACGCATACAACGCGATCCGTATATAAGCAATGTCCCTGCAAACGCCTGCTCGAGGGGTGCGCGCCCCCTCCGACGGGAATTTAGCCCTCGCGCGCGTTCGACCTACCATGACCGCCCCCGACGCCGACCGAGCGCTCCCCGACCTCGAGTCGATTCCCGACGCCTGGACCGTCTGGAACGCCGAAGACGACGGCCGCTGCATTCTCACCTACCGCCCTGACGTCTTCGACGCCGACGAGTTTCCCGCCCCCTGTCTCCCCACACTCTACCTCACCAGCGGGACGCGCTCCCGTCCCCCCGGCGCGAACCCCAACGACCGCACCGTCGACGACGACTGGTACGTCACCCTCTACCTCGAGCCCGACGTCTACCTCCGGGACGAAGACACCCGCTTTTCGACGCGAGCGGACGCCCTCGAGCAGTTTCACTCGCTCGCCCGCCGGTTCGACGCCGGCGACATCGACTACCGCAGCGCCTACCAGGTCCCGCGCGAGCGCTACCTCGACCGACTCGACGACCTCACCGGCCGCGGACGTGACGCTTAACCGCCCGCGCGGAGTACGTTCCACCGATCACCCACCCCTATGTCGACTGTCACCCTGATCGGCACGCGTCTGGCCGACCCCGGCACCGAGTTCGTCTACCACGGTGAAGCCGACGGCTGCGCCGGCTGTCCCTACCGCAGCCAGTGTCTCAACCTCACGACGGGCACCCGCTACCGCGTCACCGAGGTCCGCGAGAACGCCCAGACGCTCGAGTGTGCCATGCACGACGAGGGCGTCCGCGCCGTCGAGGTCGAACCCGTCTCCGCGCGCGCCGCCGTCCCCACCAAAGGCGCGTTCGCCGGGAGCAAAGCCCGCCTCCAGGGACCCTGCCCCTACATCGAGTGTCCCAGCCACGAGTACTGCGAACCCGACGGCGTCACCTTCGACCGCGAGTACCGCATCGCCGCCATCCTCGGCGACCCTCCACACGACGTCTGCCACCTCGAGCGCTCGCTCGAACTCGTCGAACTCGACCTCCTGGAGTAACCCTCCGTCGACCCCCCGGGGTGGAACGGCTACTGACGGTCGACGGAATCGTTTTGTGCCCAGCGTGTGTACCAGCGCTCGAGGTGCCCGAATCGGGCACGGTTTCAGACGAACCCTTGTGGGGTTGAAGCGGGCAAGTCGGACGGCTCGACGGCCGGGGAGTGGTGTTTCAGACGAACCCTTGTGGGGTTGAAGCTCGAGCCGTTACGCGGTCAGAGAATCGGGGAGCGTGGTTTCAGACGAACCCTTGTGGGGTTGAAGCGTTTGAGTCTGATGGAAGTAGCGTCGTCGTCTCCCCAGTTTCAGACGAACCCTTGTGGGGTTGAAGCGAAGCCATCGAGTTCCGGGGACGCAGCGAGGCAACCCGTTTCAGACGAACCCTTGTGGGGTTGAAGCGATCCGTGGGAAAACGGTGAGGAATACGACAAGTTTCAGACGAACCCTTGTGGGGTTGAAGCCAGAAGGCCACCCGACAGGGCGACCCTCTGGGGGAGTTTCAGACGAACCCTTGTGGGGTTGAAGCCTGAGCGAGTCTGATCCGGGACATTATCGCCCTCCGAGTTTCAGACGAACCCTTGTGGGGTTGAAGCCGTTCTTCGGTCGAGTCACGAAACGGACCTCCGTCGTTTCAGACGAACCCTTGTGGGGTTGAAGCATCACGTCCGATGCTCGAACCTCACTCATAGTGATGGTTTCAGACGAACCCTTGTGGGGTTGAAGCTACGCATACGATATATATAAATGGACAACCCCCCTAGTTTCAGACGAACCCTTGTGGGGTTGAAGCTCTCTGTCATGGTTACCTGTGCAGTCGCTGTTTTGCCCGTTTCAGACGAACCCTTGTGGGGTTGAAGCCTGGCGAAGGTCGGCTTTGGTCTCGAGTTCGACGTCGTTTCAGACGAACCCTTGTGGGGTTGAAGCTGAATCATACGACAACTACTCACAGTGATGTGAGGTTGTTTCAGACGAACCCTTGTGGGGTTGAAGCATCTTCAGTGTACCAATACGATTCGAAGATCATCGAGTTTCAGACGAACCCTTGTGGGGTTGAAGCATCAACGACGAGCTGGAATACGTTCTCGACGACGTTTCAGACGAACCCTTGTGGGGTTGAAGCCTTACTGCGTGATAGTGGGGTTTCCCGTTATAACATCGTTTCAGACGAACCCTTGTGGGGTTGAAGCTGACTATTTCCGAGTGGGTAAGGCCAGTGATTACAGTTTCAGACGAACCCTTGTGGGGTTGAAGCGCAATGGAGGACACCAGATAACATGAACGTCACAATCGTTTCAGACGAACCCTTGTGGGGTTGAAGCGTCAACATCACCGCACCTCCTCGACGTCCTCCTCGGTTTCAGACGAACCCTTGTGGGGTTGAAGCAAGGCGGCGAAGTGGGGCGCCGAGACGGTCGGCGGGTTTCAGACGAACCCTTGTGGGGTTGAAGCTGTACGTTTGACGGCGGATTTTTGTGCGTTGGGGCAGTTTCAGACGAACCCTTGTGGGGTTGAAGCAACCCAATGGAATCAGATATAGACTGAGTTTTTCGGGGTTTCAGACGAACCCTTGTGGGGTTGAAGCTCCGGTCGTAACAGTTTCATGCGGTTGCGTTGTAGTCGTTTCAGACGAACCCTTGTGGGGTTGAAGCTCGAATGGTGTCAAGATCGAACCAGTAGTTCGGGTTTCAGACGAACCCTTGTGGGGTTGAAGCGGTCCTGCGAGTACCGTCTCGTGGGAGTTCGAAATCGTTTCAGACGAACCCTTGTGGGGTTGAAGCGAACGCTCGAGGACCTTGGCTACACGGCGTCGTGGCAGAGTTTCAGACGAACCCTTGTGGGGTTGAAGCAGCCGGAAACACACCGTGACACCCCAGACGAAACGGTTTCAGACGAACCCTTGTGGGGTTGAAGCGCGGCGACGCCCTCGAGACACAGGCACTCGAGGCGAGTTTCAGACGAACCCTTGTGGGGTTGAAGCGGGATCGTCGCGGTCATCCCTGCCTGGATGTTCTTGTTTCAGACGAACCCTTGTGGGGTTGAAGCGTCGAGTTGCCCCTCAAGCGTGTGGAGGGCGTCGCGCGTTTCAGACGAACCCTTGTGGGGTTGAAGCCCGTGCTGACGTTCGCGATCGTGGCCGGAGCGATCGTTTCAGACGAACCCTTGTGGGGTTGAAGCGAGTTCAGTGTCGGTGTGCATTGTGTTTCTCCTCATCTGTTTCAGACGAACCCTTGTGGGGTTGAAGCAACTGATACGCATTTGTCTCTGCTAAGGCGTATCGTTTCAGACGAACCCTTGTGGGGTTGAAGCGTTGTTTCGTCTCCAATCCCCGAATCCATGATGGTTTCAGACGAACCCTTGTGGGGTTGAAGCCGCCGACGCTCGCCCGTCTCGAGGATGCGCGGCTGTTTCAGACGAACCCTTGTGGGGTTGAAGCGTCTGCGTACTGTCCAGCGGTGCTGTCTAAGTCTAGTTTCAGACGAACCCTTGTGGGGTTGAAGCGGGTTGTGTGCAAGGAATCGGTAATCCTTTGCCGTTGTTTCAGACGAACCCTTGTGGGGTTGAAGCTCGTGACTCAAACGGTCGGCAATCTTGGTACTATCGTTTCAGACGAACCCTTGTGGGGTTGAAGCGTCGTCAAGGGCTGCCAGCATTAGCCCGTTAAACCGGTTTCAGACGAACCCTTGTGGGGTTGAAGCGCGGACAACGATGGCCGAGAAGTGATTTA
The DNA here is from genome assembly GCF_025629245.1 of Natronobiforma cellulositropha. Taxonomy (GTDB): domain Archaea; phylum Halobacteriota; class Halobacteria; order Halobacteriales; family Natrialbaceae; genus Natronobiforma; species Natronobiforma cellulositropha. Next base: position 65,059 of record NZ_JANZXN010000015.1, on the reverse strand, counting down.
TGTTCCAGTTTCAGACGAACCCTTGTGGGGTTGAAGCTGTCTCGCTCATGGTTTAAACTCACAAGCAACAGTGTTTCAGACGAACCCTTGTGGGGTTGAAGCACATTCCATAGCTCAATAGGAGTGCTATAGCAACTTGTTTCAGACGAACCCTTGTGGGGTTGAAGCCCCGTCAGTTGATCCACGGGCTTGTCTATCTCTCTCGTTTCAGACGAACCCTTGTGGGGTTGAAGCAACTTTCGCCGGGTTGGTGGGAACGGCCTAAGACTCGTTTCAGACGAACCCTTGTGGGGTTGAAGCCACTTGTTGAGCAATAGCCGAAGACGGGAAATGCTAGTTTCAGACGAACCCTTGTGGGGTTGAAGCTTCTTCGGCGCGGTCTTGTCCGGTAGCCTTTGCTCTGTTTCAGACGAACCCTTGTGGGGTTGAAGCACCACACGGACCCGGACGGATACGGTCCCGCTGACCGTTTCAGACGAACCCTTGTGGGGTTGAAGCCGCCGACGCTCGCCCGTCTCGAGGATGCGCGGCTGTTTCAGACGAACCCTTGTGGGGTTGAAGCGTACCTCTATCTCCACACGGGCACGCTCTCTCGCCTGGTTTCAGACGAACCCTTGTGGGGTTGAAGCCAAGACAAAATCCAACAGGAGTTAGCGACCGTCGAAGCGTTTCAGACGAACCCTTGTGGGGTTGAAGCGCCAGACCTCGAGATCGAGGTCGTCGACGAGCGTCGTTTCAGACGAACCCTTGTGGGGTTGAAGCGGGTTTACGACGACGTGTATGCCCGCTTCGATGGAGTTTCAGACGAACCCTTGTGGGGTTGAAGCCACTGGCTCGAGGGACTCGAGCGTGTTGGGTCCGTGTTTCAGACGAACCCTTGTGGGGTTGAAGCGCACAACTCGATGACGCAGCCCGAGACCGAGCGGTTTCAGACGAACCCTTGTGGGGTTGAAGCGAAGCTCTACCACGTGGCGCGCACGTCCAAGAGAGTTTCAGACGAACCCTTGTGGGGTTGAAGCGAGCTGTTTCACGGCCGCTTTGATGACACCAGCCGGTTTCAGACGAACCCTTGTGGGGTTGAAGCGGGCAACGAGTTCGACGAATCCCGGAATCACGGCCGTTTCAGACGAACCCTTGTGGGGTTGAAGCTGGAATGCACTCGACCACGGAGCAACGTCCATCGTTTCAGACGAACCCTTGTGGGGTTGAAGCACCAACCACTTAACTGATGCGTCCTCGGTCGCAAACAGTTTCAGACGAACCCTTGTGGGGTTGAAGCGCGTTCTACGGTACTGGTGTCTGATTCACCACGGTAGAGTTTCAGACGAACCCTTGTGGGGTTGAAGCCAAATCTGAGCCGCTGCCTGCATCGCGGCCTGGTTGTTTCAGACGAACCCTTGTGGGGTTGAAGCATCGGACGCGGACCTCGCGCTGTGCCAAGGCTCTAGGTTTCAGACGAACCCTTGTGGGGTTGAAGCCTGCGTCTCTCCGCTGCGGGCGGGGTTCGACATGAGGGTTTCAGACGAACCCTTGTGGGGTTGAAGCGAATCCGGGGCGGGGCGTGTGCGGCCAACTCGGCCGCGTTTCAGACGAACCCTTGTGGGGTTGAAGCTCGCACCATCGGCTCAGTCCGTCACCCCGTACGGCGGTTTCAGACGAACCCTTGTGGGGTTGAAGCCGACCCTCTTGGACCAATCGTGGCCGATGATTCGGCGTTTCAGACGAACCCTTGTGGGGTTGAAGCCTGGGAGTTCGCCTCGAAGAAGTCGTAGGCCTCGCGTTTCAGACGAACCCTTGTGGGGTTGAAGCGTCCAGGACGTCTACGACGCACTCGATGCGGGAGTTTCAGACGAACCCTTGTGGGGTTGAAGCTCTGTGTGGTCGGTATCGACTCTGGGGAGGAGTTATCGTTTCAGACGAACCCTTGTGGGGTTGAAGCGTCGATCGAAGGAGAATACGACCCAGATCGGGAGTTTCAGACGAACCCTTGTGGGGTTGAAGCCCGTACGAGGGGAGCGACGGACTTCGGATCGTGGCCGGTTTCAGACGAACCCTTGTGGGGTTGAAGCCGCCGCGGGTTCGGTGACGCGATGGATCGCGTTCACCGTTTCAGACGAACCCTTGTGGGGTTGAAGCAGTCCTGCGAGTAAAAGGTCGGATGCGCCGTACTGTTGTTTCAGACGAACCCTTGTGGGGTTGAAGCCACCAGCCTCTCGGTGACTGGTATCCGGCCGGGGTTTCAGACGAACCCTTGTGGGGTTGAAGCTCGGCGTAGGATTCGTGCGTCCGAAGCGTCCACGTTTCAGACGAACCCTTGTGGGGTTGAAGCCATCCTCACGGCCGGTTGCGGCGCTTAGTGCGCCAGTTTCAGACGAACCCTTGTGGGGTTGAAGCCGATCGAGGAGGACGAGTGTGGCAACGCCGTTGACATCGTTTCAGACGAACCCTTGTGGGGTTGAAGCATGTTGTTACACCGTCGGAGTATCTCGCTTCCAGTTTCAGACGAACCCTTGTGGGGTTGAAGCACCCGTCGGGGTACTATCCCACATACGCGTACGCGTGTTTCAGACGAACCCTTGTGGGGTTGAAGCGGGACATTATCGCCATTATTTAACAGATCGATTAGAGTTTCAGACGAACCCTCGTGGGGGTGAATCGCCGCTTCCCAGTTCGTTTTTACGCTCCGTCGATGAACGGGTGGTATGGAGTACGTCACCCTCGGAAACACGGGCACGACCGTCTCGAGACTCTGTTACGGAACCTGGCGATTCGGCAAGCAGACCGGCGACGTCGTCGAGACGAATCGCGAGGAAGCCCACGAGATTCTCGATGCCTGCTGGGACCACGGCATCAACTTCATCGACACCGCCAACGTCTACGGCGATCCGGACGGAACCAGCGAGGAGTACATCGGCGAGTGGCTCGCAGACTACGACCGCGAGGACTTCGTCATCGCCTCGAAGGTCTACTTCCCCTTCGACGGCTGGGGCGAACCCGGACCGAACGACTCCGGCCTGGGACGAAAGCACATCCGCGCACAGATCGAGGGCACCTTAGAGCGCCTCGGCACCGACTACCTCGACCTCTACTACATCCACCGCTGGGACGACGACACCCCCATCCGCGAGACCCTCGAGACCCTCACCGGTCTCGTCGACGAGGGGAAAGTCAACTACCTCGGAGCCTCGAGCATGGCCGCCTGGCAGCTCACCAAGGCGCTCTGGACCAGCGACGTCGAGGGGCTGGCGCGTTTCGATGTCACCCAGCCGCGGGTCAACGCCGCCTACTATGGGGAGGTGAGCGAGTATCTGGCAGTCTGTGCCGACCAGGACCTCGCCGTCTGTCCGTACTCGCCGCTCGAGGGTGGCTTCCTCACCGGCAAGTACGAGCGCGCGGGCAACGATCCGAGTGAGGTCATCGCGCCCGATGGCTCCCGGGGCAGCCTGAGCGGCCTGTCGGTCGGCGAGCGCGAGTGGGCAGTCCTCGAAGCCGTCGACGCCGTCGCCGACGAACTCGACGCCTCGCCCGCGCAGGTCTCGCTGCGCTGGCTGATGGAGCAGTCGGCGTTCACCTGCATCCCGATTATCGGCGCCCGGACGCCCGCCCAGCTCGAGGAGAACGTCGGCGCGGTCGGTCTCGAGTTGAGCGACGAGCAGTTCGACCGCATCGAAGCGGCGCGCCACCCCGACGAGTAACGAGGGAGTTCACTCGAGGGGCGGATTCTCGGGTACAATCGCGAGCAGAATCAGGGGCAGCTTTCGAACCACTGGCACGCGCCGGTCGGAGCGGCCCGTCGGTGTGGAATCGATGACCTGGTGAAACAGTGTCGTTCAAAGAGGTCCGTTAGAGGACGAGCGCGTCGACCAGGACGGCGATCAGGATCGCGCCGAGGAAGGCGTTCGAGGCGTGAAACGAGCGGAAGGCGGCGCGTTCGGTCTGCTCGAAGTGGAGCGTCACGGCCGCCCAGAGGAAGAGACCGCCGAAGAGGGCGACCGTCGCGGCGTAGAGCGCGCCGAGGTCGGTGATCCAGGCGAGACCGATCGTGCCGACGAGCGTCGCGCCGATGTAGTAGACGATGTGTTTTCGCGTCACCGTCTCCCCGCGCACCACCGGAAGCATCGGGAAGCCACCGCGGGCGTAGTCGTCCTGGTAGGCGAGTGCGAGGTTGTAGAAGTGGGCGGGCGTCCAGAGGAAGATGACGCCGGCGAGTGCGAGCGCGGGGAGACCGATCTCGTTGGTGACGGCCGCCCAGCCGATGAGCGCGGGCAGCGCACCTGCAGCCCCGCCGAGAACCGTGTTCTGTACGGTGTGTGGTTTGAGCAACAGCGTGTAGACGACGCTGTAGAAGAGAATCGCCGCGAGACCGAGCGCGGCGGCGAGTGCGTTGATCGTCAGGAACGCCGTCATCGAGGCGGCGGTCAGAAACAGCCCGAAGATCAGCGCGTTCCTGACGGGGACCAGCTCCGTCGCGAGCGGGCGGTCCGCGGTGCGAGACATTCGCTGGTCGACGTCGCGCTCGAGGACGTGGTTGAAGGTTCCGGAGGCACCGATAGCGAGGACGCCGCCGCCGAGGGTGGCGACGATGGTCTCGGCGCGGAGGTCAGAGCCGGCGGCGAGCGCCATCCCGGCGGCGGCGACGAGACAGAGCAGCCACATCAGCCGCGGCTTCATCATCTTGAAGTAGGCGAAGGCGGTCAGGCGCGCCCTGGCGAGGCGGGCTGTTGGAATCACCCGTGGCTCCGGCGACTCCTCGGCCGAGAGCGGTTCCGGCGTCCGCTCGAGTCGGTCGTCGTCGCTCCCAGTCGCAATCTCGAGGTCCCAGGCGAGGGCGGCGACGACGCCGGTGAAGATGACGAGACCGAGCGCGAGGTGGAGACCGGGGACGAGCGCGGCGGGACCGACCGTGGCGGTGAGCGCGCCGACGGCGACCTGGACGGCGTAGAGGGCGAGCGAGGCGAGGAGGGCGAGGCGGACGCGGCGCGTCGTCGAGCCGAAGAGAGCGGCGGCGGCCGAGACGAGGACGAGTGCGCCGACGACCACGGCCGCGAGACGGTGGCCCCAGGCGATGGCGAGTTCGGTCTGGCTGAGCGCCGTCGGTGTGTGACAGGTCGGCCAGGTCGAGCACGCCGCGGCGGCGTCGGTGAGTGAGGTCGTGGCGCCGACGATCAACAGCACGTAGACGCCGACGGCGGTGGCTGTCAGCAGCGCTGAAAAGCGCGTCTGCGTCCGGATCGGACGCGGAAATTCCGACGACACGGTATCTAGGTGAGGGTTCGAGCGGGCGTACTTAGGGTTCCCGCTTTCGGTTTTCGTGACTGAGCGCGACTGGCTGGCACGCCCCCGATCTGTGGGCCCGAGGGGACGCGAGAACAGTGGCGTGACGCGAGTCCGGTGCCAGATGCGAGTCCGGTACGTCGACCACCTAGCTAACAACAGACTCACGTTCCAGTGACGGCGTCGCCATCGGCCCCGGCGGCCCAGCGGATGCCGCGGGCGAGGACCGTCCGGACCTGGCCGTGCTCGAGCGCCGACCGGCCGTGGCCTGACTGGTAACAGAACACGCGTGAGTCGCGATACTGGCGCGTCCACGCGATGGCGTCCGCGCTCCGCTCGTGGTCGGTGGTGAGCAGGAGCGTGCTGTCGGCGTCGGGTTCGTCCATCTCGTAGGTCTCGTCGACGTACTCGAACGAGGGGAGTCCCGCCGTGATGGGGTGGTCCGGACTCGCCAGGTCGACCCGCACGCGCTGGTCGAAGTGGTAGTCGCTGTTCGAGTCGCCGGGGAGACCGCAGACGGCGGTCCACTCGTCCATCTCGGGGAAGGCGAGCACGCCGTGGTGTAAGGCGACGATGCCGAGACCGCCGGCGGTGATCTCGCACACCGTCTCTCGAGCCTTCCGTGCGAACTCCTCGGTGAGGTCGACGCAGTAGCCGTGGCCGTGGTAGTTGTAGAACACCGCGGCGTCGTAGCGCTCGCAGGCGTCGCCGTCGTTCGCCACGAACGAGGGGAGATCCTGCGGGTACGCACGGATTCCATCCATCGAATCGAACGCCTCGAGCGTGGCCGGGACGTCGATGGGGTGGCCGCCGAGAACCAGCGCGACGTGGAGTGTGTCGGTCGACATGTGGCCACCCACGGAGTCGGGAGCGATAATCACACCGCTCGCGGCAGGTGGGTGGTGGCGGGTCGCTCGAGTAAGGTCTCAGGGAGCGGACTCGAGCGCGTCGACCATCGAGGCCAACAGCCAGAGAACGGCGAGGACCGTAATCGCGATACCGACCCAGAACGCGAGCCAGACGACACTGCTGTCGTCGAGGGCGAACGCGAGGACGAAGCCGAGGACGAGGGCGATGACGGGAAGCCCGACGATCGTTCGCCTGATCCGGAGGAGGTGTGTCGAGGACATGAGCCATCCATCTCGAGAGAACCTGGTAGTGCTGTCGATGTGGGGTGTCGGTCGCCGGCCGCGCCGTCACCAAGACGTCACTGTCACGTCGCGCAGCGGGCGCGCCATCGGAATCTCGACCTGGCCGCCGGTGTGGTGAGAGAGGTAGAGACCGACGATGATCTCGAGCGAGCGCGTCGCCTCGCGTCCGCTCGAGGCGTTCTCTGCCTCACCTTCGAGGACGTCGACAACGTGGCCCGCGGCGGCGGCGAACGCCCGCTGGTAGTCGTCCTCCCAGGTCCACGCGCCCTCGATGCCGGGGAGGGGTTCTTCGACGTGCTCGCCGTCGACGAGTCGCCAGTAGCGCCACTCGCCGTCGTCGTTGTTCGTGTAGAGTTTGCCCTTCGTCCCGACGAAGGTGAGCGCCATCGAGGAGATGGCTCGCGGGAGGGTGCAGTCGATGGTTACGAACGTGCCGTCGTCCATCACGACGAAGCCGCCGCCGCCAGCGTCGTCGACCTGCTGGCCCGCCTCGAGCGTCTCGACCGCCTCGTTCTCGCCGGTGATGTAGCCGGAGACGGTCGCCGCTCGAGCGTCGAGGAGGTAGACCAGCGTATCGAGGAGGTGTGTCGAATTGCGCAGGAGTTCCATGCGGAACTGAGTGCTCACCGAGCGGACCTCCCCGAGGATGTCTTCGTCCTGGATCAGCGTGCGGAGGCGTCTGAGCTTCTCGGTGAACCGAAACGAGTGGTTGACCAGCAGTTCGGTGTCGGTCTCCTCACAGACGGCGACCATCTCCATCGCGGCGCTGACCTGCGAGGCGATCGGTTTCTCACACCAGATGAGGTCCGGACTCGCCGGAGAGCGCGCCGCGTCGATCACGTGTTCGTGGTGGAGAAACGACGGCGTACAGACCGACACCACGTCCAGGTCTTCGGTCTCGAGCATCGCCTCGTGGCCGAGGTAGCGCCGATCCGGTGGAATCTCCCACGCCTCGCCGAAGCGCTCGAGTGTGTCTTCGTCGACGTCGGCGACCGCCACCAACTCGATGCCGTCGGTGGCGTGGTAGCCGCCCGCGTGACTCGCCTCGATCTTCGAGCGTCCGATCTCGGACTCGTCGTGCATGCCGAGGATGCCCATGCCTGCGATGCCGCCGGTGCCGATGATTCCTGCTCGGTAGGTCATGTGTTCACCTCACTCGTAGACGTGCAGCGACCCGGTCGCGTTCGCCTCGATGTACTCCCAGTCGTACTCGACGCCGAGACCCGGCCCGTCGGGGACGGGCACACGGCCGTTCGCGTCGACCGCGTCGATCGCATCCGAGTAGCCACCCGCGTAGACCGGCGGCGAGGTGTTCTCGCAGTCGGGGTGGACCAGCGCGAGTTCGTAGTAGTTCGCGTTGCGCGTCGCCGCGATACAGTGGCGCTGGGCGGGTCCCGGTGCGTGGAACTCGACGTCGAGACCGAACGCCTCGGCCATCCGTGCGATCTTCATCGCGCCGGTGATCCCCGCGTCGTACTCCGGGTCGGCCCGGACGAAGTCGGTCGCCTCGGCGGCGACGAAGTCCGCGTGCGCCTCGAGTCCGCGGACGTGTTCGGTCTGGAGGATCGGCGTCTCGAGCAGCGAGGCGAGTCTGCGGTGGCCGTGCTGGGAGATGCCGCCGTCGCGGTAGGGGTCTTCGTACCAGAGAAAGCCCTGCTCGTCGAGTTCCCGGCCGACTTTCAGCGCGTCGGCGAACGTCTCGTACTCGCAGGCCGGATCGTACATGAGGTCCATCTCGTCGCCGACGCGCTCGCCGACGGCGCGCGCGGTTTCGACCTCGCGGCCGATGTCTCGAGCGGCGTCGCTCCCACCCCAGCCGTGGATCTTGTAGCCGGGGTAGCCCAGGTCGAGACACGCCTCGGCGAAATCGGCGAACGCCTCGGGCGAGTCGAGACCGCCGTTGTCGTCGGCGTGGTAGGTAGAGGCGTAGGCGGGGAGTGCCGTCCGGTAGGTGCCGAGCAGTTCGTGAATCGGCGCGTCGTAGTACTTCCCGGCGAGGTCCCAGAGTGCGATGTCGATCGGACCCATGCCCATGCGGTCGTACTTTCTGAGGGCGCGTTTGATCTCGCTCCAGTGGCGCTCGCGCTCGAGTGGGTTCGTCCCGACCAGGTAGTCGGCGAAGGTGTTGATCTGGGCGGCAGCGGGTGAGTTGCCGCCGACGTACTCGCCGGTGACGCCCGCGTCGGTGTGAATCGAGAGGGCGAACAGCTTCCGCCAGGTCGTCTCGCCGGGGTCGTAGACGAGGTTGAAGCCGTTACCGTCGGTGCCAACGTCCTCGAGCGGGTAGCGAAACTCCCGGCTCTCGATGCGGGTGATCGTCGGAGCCATACCACGACAACCGAATGCGGAGGGATAAAGCTCCCCTCGGCGGATAACGGCGTGGGGTTTCGAGGGCCGTGGAAGTCGAGACTGCCCCAACGACAAGCGTTTTGACGGCGGCGGGTAACGGAGCGAGTATGCGCCGCGTTCGATTCCGTGACCCCGCAGGGACAGTTCGCCACGGCGAGTGGACCGACGACGGACTCAGCTTCGCCGGAGAGAGCTACGACCCCGACGCGGTCGACGTGCTCCCGCCGACCGAGCCGAGTAAGATCGTCTGCGTCGGCCTGAACTACGCAGACCACGCCGAGGAGTCGGGGATGGAGGTCCCAGACCGCCCGCTGCTCTTTCTGAAGCCACCGAACACGCTGGCGGGCCACGGCGACACCGTCACCCTCCCGGCCGGGAAAGAACGCGTCGAGTTCGAAGCCGAGATCGCCATCGTCATCGGCGAGCAGTGTCGAAACGTCGCCGCCGAGAACGCCGAGTCGGTCGTCGCGGGCTTTACCTGCCTGAACGACATCTCGAACCGCGACGACCAGCGCGTCGAGCAGAACTGGGTGCGCGGAAAGGCCTTCGACAACGCCGCCCCGGTCGGTCCCGTCCTCGCGACACCCGACGAGGTACCCGCAGACGCCGCTGTGGAACTCCGCGTCAACGGCGAGACCCGCCAGTCCTCCTCGCGTAGCGAGTGGATCTTCTCGCTCGAGGAACTGATCGAGGAGATCACGACCTACATGACGCTCGAGCCGGGCGACCTCATCTCGACCGGCACCCCGGCAGGCGTCGGCCCCCTCGCCGACGGCGATACGGTCGAGGTCGAAGTCGAGGGTGTCGGCGTCCTCGAGCACGACGTTCGCGCGCCGTAACCTCAGAGCGACGGGCCAGCGCGCTCGATGGCGAACGACGTCACACCGTGTACTTCTGCCCGCGAGGGTGTTCCCGACGCGACGGCGAGCACCCGCGCTGTGAGGTCGTCGGCCGTCGCCGTCCGCGCGTCGACGTCGATGTCGTCGGAGACGGCCGCGAGCGTCTCCGGGGTCGCACAGACTTTCACCACGGGTGCGAGCGGGTGGCCGGTCGGAATCCCGTCGCCGGTAACGTGGACGACGAGGTGACAGCCAGCGGCGACGAGACCCGTCGTAGCCTCCTCGAACCGCGAGGCGGTGTCGACGAACGCGAGACGCGACGCCGGGGCAGGCTGGGTGCCGTACTCGAGTAACTCGTCGATCGGTGCCGACCCCCAGAGGGTCGCGAGGCCGTCGGGGGTGAGACCATCCGCCCGGTGGCGAATCCGGGGCGCTCTCGGCGGTCCGCTCCGCTCGCGCTCGAGGACGGTCTCGAGGTCGAGCGAGCCACCGTCGGCGCTCGCCGTCCACTCGCGGGCGCTCTCGGGGTGGGCCGCGAGGCGTTCCGTTCCGGCGAGGACGACCCGGCCACCGGCGTCGAGGACGCGCTCGACGAACGCGCCGACGAGCGGTTCGGCGGTCTCGAGCGTCGCCTCGGTCAGGTCGGTGCTCACGACGCCGACCGTGAGCTCTCCGAGCGATGGCTCAGCGGCTGGCTCGCGCCCGTCGGCGGCGGCTCTGAGTTCGGCAGCGTACTCGCGGCCGCGCTCGAGACAGGCGTCCGTCCCGCCGACACCCTGAATCGAGAGCTCGCGAACCGGGACGGTCCCCTCGAGCGCGGCGGCGACGGCGCTGCTCTGGACGTGTTCACAGCCGAGACCGACGACGACGCAGCCAGCGACGTTCGGGTGGGCACCCATCGCGACGAGCGTCCGCTCGGTACGGTCGTTGTCCCGGCCGATCTGTGCACAGCCGTGGTCGTGTGGCGTCGCGACACAGCCCTCGACCGCTTCGGCGATGCGGTCGGCGACCGCGTGCGAGCAGATGACCGACGGCAGGACGAGGACGTGGTTTCGAACCGCGAGGGGTGTCGCCGCTCGATCGAACGGCGCTCGGCTCTCGAGCGGCCCGTCCGGATTACGGCGACTCATTTCGAATCCCCCTCGGCCTCCGCCTCCGCCTCTGCCTCCGTCGCGGTCGCCTTCCCGCGGACGCTATCGCAGTTGTGCGTGTGCACCCACGCGCCCGCCGGAATCGGGTCCGTCGCGACACCGATCGGTTCGCCGTACTTCCGAACCGCGTCGCCGGAATCGTGGCCGACGACAGCGACCTTGTGACCGAAGGGAACGTCCTCTCGGAGTTCGAGCCGGCCCTCGCCGTCCTCGAGTGTGAGCCACTCGCCAGCGCTCACGTCCTCGAGCAGCGTCACGACGGTGTCGGTCGGGTCGAGGCTGATCGCCGCCCGCGTGGCTGCGTCCCCCTCCGCCGCCTCGGGTTCGCCGGGGTCCGGCTCCGCGTCCCTGTCGGTCACGATAGCTCCCCCTCGAAGTAGCCCAGTTCGTTCGACTGGAGTTCGTTGATCGCGAACTCCTCGAGCCCGCGCATCTCGGCGGCGGTTGGCTGGCCGCTCGCCGTCTCGAGGATCGTCTCGAACAGCCGGTCGCCGACGCGCTCGAGCGAGTCGCCCTCGACGATGGTGCTGGCGTTGACGTCCATGTTCGCGGCCATGCGCGCCCAGGTCTGGGGGTTGCCACAGACCTTGACGACGGGCGAGATGGGGTTGCCGGTGGTGCTGCCACGGCCGGTGGTGAAGACGATCACCTGTGCGCCGCCGGCGACCTTGCCGGTGACGCTCTCGACGTCGTAGCCGGGGGTGTCCATCAGGACGAGTCCGCCGCCGACGGGGAGGCGCTCGCCGTAGCCGACGACGCCGCGGATCGGCGTCGTGCCGCCTTTCGAGATGGCACCGAGGCTCTTCTCCTCGATAGTGGTCAGCCCGCCCTCCTGGTTGCCCGGCGTCGGCTGAGCCCCACGGAGGTCCGCGCCCATCAGTTCGGCCGTCGCCTCGCGCCGGTCGACGTAGGCGAGTAAGCGGTCTCTGACCGCCTCGTCGGCACAGCGCTCGGCGAGAATGTGTTCGGCCCCGATGAACTCGGGGGTCTCGCTGAAACTCGCCGTCCCGCCCGCCTCGACGAGTCGGTCGCAGGCGTGGCCCACCGCCGGATTGGATGCCAGCCCGCTCGTCGCGTCACTCCCGCCACACTCGACGCCGAGGACGAGTTCGGCGACGTCGGCCGACTCCCGGCGGGCGTCGGCTGTCTCGTCTGCGAGGTCCGTCGCGAGGTCGACACCGCGCTCGAGTGCCGCCCGTGTGCCACCGGCTTCGCGAACCGAGAGCGTCTCGACCGGGCGGCCGGTCGCGGCGACGGCGTCGGCGAGCGCGTCGGTCTCGAGCGTCTCGGTGCCGAGTTCGACGACGAGCGTCGCCGCGACGTTCGGGTTCGTCGCGACGCCCTCGAGCACCCGCCGCGTCTGCTCGAGCGAGCGGTCGGGAGCGTCCGCCGAGAGCTGGTGTGGCGTCGCGTGGACACGGTCCGGTCCCGTGTGTGCGATCTGTGTCGCGATGGCGCTGACGGCGACCGAGAGCGGCACGACTGCGACGGTGTTCCTGACGCCGACGCGGCCGTCCGGACGGCGGTAGCCATCGAAAGAGTCCATACTCGTCTAGGGCCGGGACGCCAGTAAAACTGTTCGGGCAGCGAGTCCGGGTACTGTTACATCCCCATGTCGCGCGCGGCGTCGGGCACCGGCAGCGACGAGGGCGAGACGCCGAGGAGTTCGCCCACGTGGTCGAGCGCCATGTCGAGCCCGTAGTAGCGCTCGAGTTCGCCCTCGACGGCGTCGCGAACGGCGACCATCGCGTAGCCGTCGCGGTTCTGGGCGACCTCGACGGCCGTCCCCTCACGCTCGAACGCGAGGACGCGCTCGCGGTCGGTCTCGGCGTAGGTGGCGGTGATCCCGTCGGCTTCGCGGCGGTCGGTCCCGCTGGTGTCGGTCATGGGCGACCCTTTCGCGGCGAGGAAAGCCAAGGTGTCGGTTCGGCGCAGCGGGAGTGATTCGAGGCCCAGGTTGGATCCGTGACACGACCGACGGACCGATATCACTAAGCGAGCGGCTTCTCGAGTGGGTGTCGTGACGCGAACCGACGGCCACCCGGGTGAGCACGCGGAGCTACTCGAGGTGTTCACGCTCACGCGACCGGTCGCGGCCGCCTGGGTCGTCGTTTCCACCGTCGGCTTCTTCCTCGCGGCCTACCTCTTCGGGCTGATCTACGCCGTGATCGTCGGTGACCCACTCGAGCCGATCACCTTCTCCGTTGTGTCGCCGCTCGAGGCGTTTCTCGGCGTGGCGGTCCTCCTCGTCTTAGTCGGCTGCGTCGTGATCCCCCACGAGTTGCTCCACGGGGTCGCGATGGCCCACTACGGCGGCCGTCCGAGCTACGGCGTCGGTGTGAGTTACTTCGTCCTCCCGTACGCCTACGCGCGCAGCGACGCCGACTACGCACGCAACGAGTTGCTCGTCGTCCTGCTCGCCCCACTGGTCGTCATCTCGGCCGTCGGCGTCGCCCTCATGGCGCTCGTCCCCTCGCCGCTGTGGATCGTTCCCCTCGCGGCGAACGCCGCCGGATCGGTCGGCGACTGCTGGATGGCCGCCCGCCTCCTCGCCTACCCCTCGAGCGTCCGCGTCGGTGAGATTCCGGCGAGAGATGCGGCGGGCAGCGAGGCGGGCTTCGCCATCTACGGGTCGCGGGCGGAGCGTCGGCGACCCGCACTCGCGAGTCTCGCGAGTGCGTTCGTCACCGGTGGGGCGCTCACGCTCGTCGCCGTCTCGCTCGGTCTGTTCGCGCTGTTGGCCAACGCCCTCGTCTTCGGCGCAGGAACCGTCGTCATCGGCGACCCCGGGAGCTTCTGGTTTCTCTTCCGCCACGAACTCGACGCGAACGGTCCCGGCGCACATATCGAAGTCGGTGCGCCGCTGTTGCTCGCGCTGGCGACCGGTGGCGGTCTCCTCGCCGCTCTCGCTCGAGTCCTGCGGGATTCGTGACGGGCACACCGATCGCAACGCTCGAGAACGGGCGGGGCGTACACCGCACCATGACCAAGTGGCTCCAGAGCGGCCGTCGACGGGACCTGTGTGTGCTGCTCGCGGCGATGGGTGAGTGTCACGGCCAGCAGTTGAAGTCACGGCTCGAGACCCACTACGACGAGCGAATCGACCCCAAATCGTTCTACGGGTCGCTCTCGGCGCTGGTCGACGCCGGGTTCGTCGAGAAACGTACGGAGGGAATCTACGACGTCTACTCGCTGACGGACGCAGGTGAAGAGCGCGTACGCGAGCACGCGAGGTGGATGAACGACCGACTCGAGGAGTGAGCGAAACGAAAACTGGGGTGTTCTAGAGCAGTTCAGCCAACAGGATGGCAGCCAGTCCGAAGTAGATCACCAGCGCCGAGACGTCTTTGACGGTGGTGATCAGCGGGTCGGAGGCGGCGGCCGGGTCGAAGCCGAGTTTGTGCATCACCCACGGGATGACGTAGCCGAAGACGGAGGCGACGACACAGACCGAGACGAGCGCGATGAAGACGACCATCGCGAGTTCGGTCGCGTACGGCTCGTTTCGCTGCCAGAGGTAGGCCGCGCTCGCACCGACGGCACCGATGAGTAAGCCGATGAGCAGGCCGATCAGTCCCTCTCGAGCGAAGTAGCGCATCGCGTTCTTGTCGTCGATGTGCCCGAGGGCGAGACCACGGACGAAGATGGTCGACGCCTGCGTCCCGACGTTGCCACCCATGTCCATGATGACCGGGACGAAGAAGGCGAGCGCGACGACCGCCTCGAGCGTGTCCTCGTAGACTTCGATGACGCTCCCGGCGAGGAGACCGCCCGCGAGCGCGACGAGCAGCCACGGCATGCGCAGGCGGAGGATGCGCGGAATCGAGGACTCGAGGATGGTCGAACTGCGCGACTCCTCGACGTCCATCAGGGTGAACCCCGCACTCTTCATGATGTCTTCGGTCGCCTCCTCCTCGACGACGTCGAGCATGTCCTCGGTGCGGACGATACCGACGAGGCGGCCCTCGCCGTCGACGACGGGGAGCGCCGGGAAGTCGAGGTCGCTCATCTCGCTGGCGGCGACCTCCGGGTCCGCACCCGCACGCAGGGTGATGAGGTCCGTCGCCATGTGCTCAGAGACCAGCGTGTCCTCGGGAGCGTTCAGCAACTCACGCAGCGACATGACGCCGACGAGTCGGTCCTCGTCGTCGACGATGTAGAGGTAGTAGACGGTCGTCTCGCCGTCTTTCGGGGCGTAGGCACGGAACTGGTCGACGGCCATGCCCACGAAGGTGTCGTCGGTGACGGTGACGTACTCCTCGTCGGTGACTTCGCGAACCTCGTCGGCGTGCAGCGCCGTCGGCTCAGCGTCCTCCATACACCTCACCCCGGCTGTGCGAGCGAATCACGCCCGAGAACTCCCCTTCGAGCAGGTCGAGGACCAGTTCCTCGAGCGAGCGGCCGCGCTCGCGGGCAACGTCGGCGATTGCAGTGTCACTTCCACGTCGACTGAAGTGGGTCGTATTCAGCATGCGGTCGGACGGTTTCACCGGGGCTAAAAATATGTTTACATTCAGGTGCATTCGAGATGCGGTAGCACGAGGAGGGGCGTGGCGTGCCACGGTTCGAGCAGCTACTGACGGCTCCGGCCGTCGTCGTCCAGCCGCTCGGAGCAGTCGGGGATGTCCGATCACTCGAGCAGCCGGTGTCCGATGGTGTTGCGCAGCACCTCGCTCGTTCCCTCGTAGATCTCGTTGAGTTTCGCGTCGCGGTAGAAGCGTTCGGCGGGGAAGTCCGTCGTATGACATCCTCCCCGGCGTGAACGCCGGGGGTTCCTCACGCTGGGGGTCTCGGCTATGCCGATCCCACGGAGGCAACTTGCGGGTTTGTGCGCTCCTCGTTGGAACAAGCGTGTGGTGACGCTGATCATTCGTGGTCGTCCCACTTGAGGCGCACGGGCCGTGCCATCGGCCGTACTACGCTGCTGTGCCGTCTCAGGAACGTCTCGCTCGCCGTTAAGTCCGCGTGCCCGTCGAAGCCGCACGCGCAGGTGAGCGAGTCGCGGTGGCGCGTGGTTCGGTCGGTCGAACCGCAGTTCGGACACTCTTGGGAAGTCCACGCTTCCGACCGAACTTCGACCGTCATACCGTACTCCTCGGCGGTACACGCGAGGCGATTGATGAACGCCCGGAACGCCCAGAAGTTGTGCGTTTTCGCGTTCGCTCGAACGGACCACGACGTTTCGAGCACGTCGGTTAAGTCCCCGACGTACACCGTCGAAACGCCCTCGTCGTACAGGCGCTCGGTGAGGTCGCGGCAAAGCGTGTCCTGTGCGTGGTCGCGGCGGCGCGTTCGGCGTCGGTACAGACTTCGGATCTGCTTGCTGCTGTACCGGCCGTCCCGAAGCTTCGATTGAAGTTCGGCGATTCGGCGAGTCGTTTCGCGGAAGCGGTCGAACAGGCCGCGCCCTTCGTACAGATACTGCTGGCCGGTCGTCGTACTGCACGCGACGAGGTTGTTCGCACCGATGTCCAGAGCGGCTTCTTCCGAAGCCAGTGGTTGTGCCAGTCGAGAATTGTCGATTGTGACTGGCTGAAAGGCCCTGAACGTCTGTGCGGTCTCGTCGTAGTACAGTTCCAACCGTCCTTGTTTGTCGTACTCTTTCCAGTTCGGGTCGCCCCGAACTTCGAGGCGAAGCCGTTCCCGCGCCCCGAGACCGTACTCCTCTTTCAAGTCGCTGCCGACGAGGAGTTCGAGGCGTGAGTATTCGCCCCATTCGACCGAATACGACGTGTTTCGGATGTACGTCCGAAGGTCGCGCCCTTCGCGTTCGTTGCCCCAGAATCCGGGCGTGCCGTTGGCTTCGCCCTTCTTTTGGAGTGCGAAGAACGACCGCCACGCTTCGCGGTTCTTACGTTCGATTTGCTGAACCGTCGAAGCGCCGAGTGTGCCGCCGTATCGTCCGCGGTACTCGCTGATCTCCCAGACATCGCCGTCTGGGTCGGCGTAGTGTTGGCGGCGCTCGTAGTTGATTTCGTTCCAGAGAGCGGCTGAAGCGTCCAACAGCCGGCGAAGTAACTCCTCGTCCTGTTCGGACCGAGGCACGACTTCGAAGGTGTTGGTGCGCTTCATCGCCACAACATCTATACGTCCTTGCGTCAAATAAGTCTTCTGAGACGTATGAGACCAGCAATAGACATTTCCCACGGAACGCATGGAGACGTGAAGGATTACGCGGAGGCGAACGACCTTGATTTGTCCGAGGCGTATGAAGAACTGATTGCCGCCGGTTTCGCATCCGTTGAGACCCCGGACGGCAACTGACGCCGGTTGCGGAACGATTCTTACGCGATTCACGCCCGTTGAGCAAACCGAAGGTTTGCGATGCCCATCAGAACGCTTGCGTTCTGAGGACGCCGTAAACGACGGGACTCTCTCGCTGAATTAGGTAGCCGTAGCCGCCGTGGATCTGGATGCCCTCGTTGGCGACCTCTCGAGAGACCTCGCTCGCGAAGAGTTTCGCCTGTGCGGCCGCGGTGACGAACGGCTCGCCGCGACGTTTCTTGTCGGCCGCCCGGTGGGTGAGCAGCCTCGCCGCCTGGATCTTCGTCTCCATGTCCGCGAGTTTGTGCGTGATCGCCTGGAACTCGCCGATCGGGCGGCCGAACTGTTCGCGCTCGCTCGCGTAGGTCCGCGCCGCGTCGAACGCCGCCTGAGCGATGCCGACCCCACGGGCGGCGATGGTGATCCGGCCGCCGTTGAGCGTCTCGAGCGCCTGTCGGAAGCCCTCGCCCTCCTCGCCGAGGCGGCGGTCGCGTGGAATTCGGAGGTCGTCGAAGCGTAGTTCCGCCGTTGGACAGCCCTTGTCGCCGAGTTTCTCCTCGGTTCCTTCGACGACGAAGCCGTCGTCCTCGCCGGGTCTGACGACGAACGAGGAGAGCCCCCGCCGCCCGGCGTCCGGGTCGGTCGTCGCGAAGACGATCACCGTGTCGGCGACCGACCCGTTCGAGGTCCAGAGCTTTCCGCCGTCGAGGACGTAGGTCTCACCCTCGAGCGTCGCCGTCGTCTCCATCGCGGCGATGTCGCTGCCCGCGCCGGCCTCCGAGAGGGCGAACGCGCCGATGTCTTCGCCTTCGGCGAGCGGCCGCAGGTAGGTCTCTCGCTGCGTCTCGTCGCCGAACTCGTCGATCATCGCACCGGCGAGTGAGACGTGGGCGGCGACGACCGTCGCGAGACCACCGGAGCCACGGGTGATCTCCTCGAGCGCCACGACGTAGGCGTGCGGGTCGAGACCGGCGCCGCCGTCGGTCTCCGGAAACGGCATACCCATGAGTCCGAGGTCGGCCATCTCCGCGACCAGTTCGCGGGGGAACTCGTCGGTCTCGTCGATCTGGCTCGCGAGGGGGACAACCTCGTTGTCGACGAACGAGGCGACCATCTCGCGGACACCTTCCTGTTCGGGTGTCGGCTCGAAGTCCATGCACTCACACGCACGCGCCAGTCCATCACTGTTTCTCACGGCGGTGCGTGCGGATCGTGCACACGGCCGAACGGACGAACCCCGCCGCGACCGGGGTGTTTTTCCGGGATGCCAACGAAGGGGGACGACAAGTAGATGACTACGGGCCACTCCACACCCACAACCGACGCTGACCTCGAGTGGTGCTACGAGGCTGTACACGGTGTTTCGCGGACCTTCTCGATCACGATCGACCGACTCGAAGAGCCGATGGCGAGACACATCTGCCTCGGCTACCTCCTCTGTCGTATCGCCGATACGATCGAGGACGCCGGCCACATCCCTCCAGCGGAACAGACCCGCCTCCTCGAGACGTACGACCGGTTGCTCGACCCCGACGACGACCTCCCCGTCGACGCGTTCGTCACCGACGTCGAGCCCTGGCTTCCGCCGGCCGACGAACGCAGCGAAGACTGGCAGGTCGTCGCCGAGACGCCGCGCGTCATGCGGACGTTCGAGTCGCTCGAGGACGAACCCCGCGAGATCATGCGCGAGCCGGTTCGCGAACTCGTCGGCGGGATGGCGATGTTCACCGACCGCTACGCCGACGAGGGCGGTCTCAGACTCCAGACGCTCGAAGAACTCGAGGAGTACTGCTGGTACGCCGCCGGGACCGTCGGCACGCTCATCACGGGACTCGTCTCCCGGAGTGTCTCGCCCGACCACGCCGACGAACTCCGTGCGAACGCCCGCTCGTTCGCCCTGCTGTTACAGCTGGTCAACATCGCGAAGGACGTCCAGACCGACTACCGCGAGGAGAACAACGTCTACCTCCCCGCCGAGTGGCTCGAAGAGGAGAACGTCGACGCCGACAGCGTCACCGACGAGGACAACCACCACGGGGTGACGACCGTCATCGAGCGCGTCACCAAACGTGCCGAGGGCTACCTCGACGGCGCCCACCGCTACCTCGAGGTCGTCCCCGAACACGAGGGGAACACCCTCTCGGCGTGGGCGATTCCCTACCTGCTGGCGGTCGGGACGCTCCGCGAACTCCGTGAGCGGCCCGAAGACGTCGTCCGCGAGGGTGAGGTCAAGATTTCGCGAGCGGAGGTGTTCGCCGTCCTCCAGCGCTTCGAAGAGGGCGTCTCTCGAGCGCACTTAGACGAACTCAGAGCGGAGATGACCGAGCGCCCGCTCCACCAGTAAGCCGCGTCCGACGCCTCGACAGACAGTCACGCGCCCAGAACGATTTATAGCCTCCCCGCCGTAGCGACGCTCGAGCGATGGGGGAGACGTACTACGAGATCCTCGACGTCGACACCGACGCGACTCCCGAGGAGATTACGACCGCCTACCGCGAGCGCGTCCTCGAGACCCACCCCGACCGGAACGACGACCCGGACGCTACAGAGCAGTTCAAACGGGTGACGAGCGCGGAGGCGGTCCTCGGTGACGAGACCGAGCGGGCGCGCTACGACCGCCTCGGCCACCGGTCGTACTGCCGGCTGCGCGACGGCTGGTCGTCGACACCGGACGATTCACCCGAGCCGTCCACCGACTCGAGCGACGGCACGGCTGCCACCGACTCGAGCGACGGTGCCTGGAGTCGGGCGGCGACCGGCAGTCGGTCCGCGAGCGACCCCGACGGCGGCCCGAGCCACCACGCGCGACACCGCGAGCGCCGGGAGCGGGCGACGTGGGCGGGGAGCCGGACGCAGCGGGCGTCGTGGTTCGAGGCGGACGTCGACGGTGGAGGCGAACGCGAGCCTGCTGGCGACGGTGGGACCACCTCGACCGACGGCGGGTTTCGCTACGCCGTCCACCAGTGGGACGACGAGGTCGACGTCGGCTCCCCGTTTCGCCCGCTCGAGCGGTCGGCGCTCGTATTGGTCTGCTGTGTGGCGCTCGTCTACCCGGTGTTAGTGTACGCGAGCGTCACGCCACAGTTCTGGTTGCCGGTCAACGTCGTGGTAGCAGGCTGTACGCTCGTACTCGTCGGCTACCTGCTGACGATGCCGCGGGCGGCGAGCGCGGCCTTCGGGTCCTGGAGCCTCCTCGTCCCGCTGGCGCTCCCTCGAGTCACGACACTCGAACCGCTCTCGTTCGTCGGCCTGCTCGCAATCGCCGCCTTCTGGGTGCCGTTCGGGTTCGCGCTCGGTCTCTGGGCGGCGATGCGTCGCTGACGGTCGAACGCGGAACCGGTCGATAGACTCCGACGACGGCTCACGCCGAGTGCCAGCGGCGACTCTCGGTCTCGAGTTCCTCCCGGCGTCGGTGGCTCGCGGCGGCGTCGAATTCGACGTGGAGGACCTGCGTCCCAGTGGACTCGAGTGAGCGCCGGTAGGCGTCGTCGAACGTCTCGGGTGTGACGCGTTCGAACGTGAGGTCGTAGAGGTCCTCGAACGCCCCGAAGTCGAGTCCGTGTGGGGTCTTGAACTGTCCCGTAAACGGCGGGTCGTAGTCCTCGATCGGGAGCATGTGGAAGATGCCGCCGCCGTCGTTGTCGAGGAGGACGACCGTCGCGTCGACGCCACAGCGCTCGAGCGCGAGCAGGCCGTTCGAATCGTGGTAGAACGCGAGGTCACCGGTGACGAAGACGAGTGGGTCCGCGCTCGCGCTGCCCGCGCCGAGGGCGGTACTCACCACGCCGTCGATACCGCTCGCCCCCCGGTTCGCGAGGACGGTCAGCGCCGCTTCGCGTGGCTCCCCGAAGCGGTCGGCGTCCCGGATCGGCATGCTGTTCGAGACGAAGACGGCCGCCGGGTCGGGAGCCTCGGCGAGCACCGAGGCGAGCATCGCCCCCTCGAACGGGTCGTTCGCGAGGCGCTCGTCCGTCCGTGCCGCCTCGAGTACCGACCAGTGGTGGGCTTCGGCACGCTCGAAGCGCTCGAGCCACCCCGCCTCGCTCCCGGTGGTCCGTCCCTCGAGTTCGGCCACCAGTGCGTCGGCCAGCGCGGAGGGATCGGCCACGACGAGGTCGGTCGCGGTGAACGTCGCCTCACGCCAGCCACCGGCCGGGTCGACGAGCACCTGCTCGCAGTCGGCGTCGCGCAGGTGCTCGATCAGCCGCGCCGAGGTGGGGGCTGCCCCGACGCGGAGTACCACGTCGGGTTCGAACGCCTCGCCCTCGAGGTATGCGTCGTAGCCACCAAAAATGGAGGCGTCGGTGAGGTGGGGTCCGAAGCGCAGCCCCGAGAGCGGGTCGGCGAGGAGCGGTGCCGCGAGCGTGTTCGCGAGCGCGGTGAGTGTCACGGCGTCGACACAGCCAGGAGTGGCCGGGCCGGCGACGAGCAGCGGCCGGTCGGCGTCGGCGAGTGCGTTCGCCACCGCGCTCACCGCCGTCTCCTCGAGCCGACGCCGTCCGAGACGGGTCTCGACGAACGGGCCATCACGTCCACGTCCGGCGAGTGTCTCGAGGAGGTCGTCGGGGACGTCTCCGGGGACCGGAACCGGCTCGAGGGGCTTTCTGAACGGGCAGTTGAGGTGGACCGGCCCGGGTGCGCCGGTCGAGCCACGTGCGGCCGCCAGCGCCCTGGCGGCAGCCGTCCGTACCATCCTGAGCGTACGCTCGTCGGGTTCCGGCAGCGGGAGGTCTGCGTGCCAGCGAACGCTCGAGCCGAAGAGGTCGACCTGGTCGACCGTCTGGTTCGCCCCGCTGTCTCGCAACTCTGCGGGGCGGTCGGCGCTCAACACGAGCAGCGGGACGCGTGCCTCGTCGGCTTCGATGACGGCCGGGTGGAAGTTCGCGACGGCCGTTCCCGACGTGCAGACGAGCGCCGTCGGCTCACCGGTGCGACGCGCACGCCCGAGCGCGAAGTACGCCGCCGACCGTTCGTCGAGGTGGGAGAACACCGTGACGTCGGGGTGGGCGTCGAACGCGACCGTCAGCGGCGTCGACCGGCTCCCCGGTGCGATACAGACGGACTCGAGTCCGCCTGCGGCGAGTTCGGCGGCGAGGACCGTCCCCCACAGGGTGTTCCGGTTCGGAACGGCGGGTGGCTCTGCCATCCGACTCACCTCAGTTCGTCGAGGATCGGCCGGAACTTGAGCTGAATCTCGTCCCACTCGTCGGCCGGGTCGCTGTCGGCGACGATGCCGTTGCCGGAGAACAGCGTCACGGTCCGCCCGTCGACGAGTCCGGACCGGATACCGACGGCGAACTCCCCGTCGCCGTTGGCGTCGAACCAGCCGACCGGCGCGGCGTACCAGCCCCGGTCGAAGCGCTCGAGCGCGTCGATCGTTTCTCTCGCCGCCGGTTTCGGCAGACCACCGACCGCCGGCGTCGGGTGCAACGCGTCGACGAGTTCGAGGACGTGCCGGTCTTCGTCCAGACGGGCGTAGATCGGTGTCTCGAGGTGTTGGATCGTCGCCAGTCGGCGTACGTCGCGCTCACCGACGGTGATCGAGGCGGCGAGCGAGTCGAGTCGCTCGAGGATGGCGTCGGCGACGAGTCCGTGTTCTTCGCTGAGTCGGTCGCTCTCGCGCATCCGCTCGACCAGCGCGTCGTCCGCCGCCGCCGTCTCGCCTCTGGGCAGCGATCCGGCGAGCGCCTCGGTCGTGACGGCGGTCCCGTCTACGGAGACGAGTCGCTCCGGCGGTGCGCCGAAGAATACGCACGGATCGTCACCGCGTTCGATCGAGAAGCGATAACAGTTCGGATACCGCTCGCGGAGTCGGGCGAGCGTCGCGGCCACGTCGAGGTCGGTCTCGAGGGCTACCTCGAGCGTCTGTGCCAGGACGACCTTCTCGAGATGGCCAGCGGCGATACGTTCGAGGGCGGTGGTGATCTGTTCGGTCCACGCCGACTTCGACGTCGGCTGCTGCGTCAGGCGGACGCCGGGGCGCGGTCCGTCGGCCGAGACCGGCGTCGCCCTCGTCAGCCGCTCACGCCAGTGCTCGAGCGTTGCCGTGACATCGGTCTCGTCCGTTCCGACGGCCGTCAGCCACGTCCCGCCGTCCGTCCGGGTGACCTGTACGCGAGGGACGACGAACGACGCGCCAGCGAAGCCGTCCCACGGTGGCGATGGCTCGTACTCGTCGTGAAACGAGAGACCGCCGATCGCCCGTGGCCGCCCGTCATCCGGTCCCTCGTAGTCGAGCGCGTCGAAGTACGCCGTCGCGTCGTCGCGGACGCGGGCGAGACGACCCACCCCGTTCGCGGTGAACGCGGCTGCGACGCCGTAGCCGACGAGTTCGAGACCGTCGGGAGAGGCCCACTGTGTTCGCGACGCCGGCGTCGGGTCGACGTCCCCGGCGGTTTCCCCCTCGAGTTCGCGGCTCCGACCGACCAGTGCGTCCTGTCGTTGCGAAACACCGCCGGTCAGCCACCCCTCACCCGACGCTCGGTCCATTGACGCCGACTCAGGTCCCGGTCCCCTTCAGCCTAACTATCTCACTCTCGAAGCGATCGAAGCCGACGAACCGAGCGTCGCGACCGTGGCTCGAGCGCCGACGAGGTACGGTGGAGACCGCAGAAAAGCACCCGAGAGTGTCCGCTGCGCCACACCATCACCACGAGTGAAACGCTGGGTGAGAAACGAGACATTCGGGGGACGGGAGGCAGGGAGAAACCGTCCGTAACGGTATGAAACAGTGCGTGTCTGGATCCAACTGTTCGATACCGCTCGATACCGCCGGTATAACGAAGTGGACGGTCGGTGAGCGACCCAATGCATGGCGACCAGACAACAGATGGAAGAACGGGAACTCACCGGACAGTCCGCAGAAGAGATCACAGAACAGGCACTCGGCCCGGCGTTTCTCGCCGCTGCGGCGTCGGTCGGTCTCTCGTGGTACTACTTCTTCGTTCGCGGCGACCGCCAGCGAGGGCTATTCGTCGGTCTCTGGCCCCCGACGATCCTCGCGTTCGCCAGCTACTTCAACCAGCGAAAGATCCGACAGAAGCTCGATTCGTTCACGCAGCCGGGCACGACGATCAAAGACGCCTTCGAGAGCGTCATGGGGAACCGATAGCGCGTCGGGCCAACCAGTCGATGCCCGCCGCGACGACACCCCGTCCGTCTCGGCTCTCGAACGGCTCTCGCCGTGAACGTCCGTCTCGGTGTGAGCCAGCGGCCGCGAGCGCCGCGTCGACCGCGGCTGTTCGACAAATCCTTTTTCATCACGTGTAACTTTTCTTTTCCATCACGTCAGAATCCCCGTCAAAGTTAAATACCCCCTCACCGAAACCCGAGTCAGATGCCGAAAATAGAGATCAATATCCCCGAGCACCTCGAGATGCAGATTGCGCAGATGGTCGAGCGCGGCGAGTTCGTCAACCGCGAGGAGGCGGTCGAAGACCTCCTCTCGACGGGAATCAAGGCCTACAAGACCAGCGGACCGATGCAGGACGACACGCCGGGGTTCGAAGACGACGGTCTGATGGGCCACGACGACGAGTACGTCTTCTGACCCGGTGGGTCTGTCTCTTCCGGTTCTCGAGGTGGCTTCTTCCGATTCGGTTTCCGATACGCGAGTGGTTACACTCGCCGCCCGGTCCGACGCCACGCTCGTAACCCCCTTATAGCAGTAACCGACTACCGACCCCATGCACCCGCCGGGAGCCGACACCGTCCTCGTCCGTCACGGTGACGTGAACACGAAGAGTCCCACCGTCAAACGGTACATGGAGGGCATCCTCTGTGAGAACCTCGAAGCCCTCCTCGAGGACCGATCGATTCCCGGAAGCGTCGAGCAACGCTGGAACCGGCCGCTCGTCCACACGGAATCCGAACACGTCGACGCCGCGACGGCCGCCGCCGCAGACGCCTTCGGCGTCGTCTCCGCGAGCGCTTCTCTGACCGTCGACCCGACGCTCGAGACGATTCTCGAGGCGCTCGAGGAGAGTGCCCGCGCCCACTACGACGGCGGCACCTTCGCCGTCGACGCCCGCCGGGCGCACAAACAACTCCCGTTCACCAGCCACGACCTCGCCCGCGAGGGCGGGACGGCCATCTGGGAGACCGTCGAGACGTCGTTCGAACCCGCAGTCGACCTGGACGACCCGGACTACACCTTCGGCGTCGAGGTCCACGCCGAAGAGGCGTTCGTCTACCTCGAGTCGCAGTCGGGTCCCGGCGGTCTCCCGCTCACGTCTCAGGCTCCGATGGTCGCGCTGGTCAGCGGCGGCATCGACTCGCCCGTCGCTGCCTACGAACTGATGCGCCGGGGCAGTCGCGTCATCCCCGTCTACGTCGACCTCGGCGACTACGGCGGTCCCGACCACGAGGCGCGCGCGATGGAGACCGTCTCGTCGCTGACGCGCTACGCCCCCGGCGAAGACATGCGCGTCTACCGCGTTCCCGGCGGTGACACCGTCTCACTCTTGGCCGAGACGATGGAGGAAGGGCGGATGCTCTCGCTGCGGCGTTTCTTCTATCGGATCGCCGAACACATCGCGACCCACACCGGCGCCTCCGGCATCGTCACCGGCGAGGCCATCGGCCAGAAGTCGAGCCAGACCGGCCAGAACTTCGCCGTCACCTCTCGCGCCACCACCCTCCCCATCCACCGCCCGCTGCTGGCCTGGGACAAACAGGACATCGTTGCCCGCGCCCGCGAAATCGGCACCTACGCCGACTCGACGATCAACGCAGGCTGTAACCGCGTCGCCCCCGACCGCGCCGAGACCAACGGCCAACTCGAGCGTCTCCTCGAGGTCGAACCCGACGACCTCTTCGCACGCGCCGAGACCGCCGCGGCGAACGCGACGCTCGTCGAGCCCTGAGACGGAGGCGAAACCCACATTACACAGACGCTCCCACGTAGGGGCAGTGACACGCGTCTGTCTCCTCGGGTCGCCGGAGGTCGACCTCGGCTACGAACTGCTCTCGAGAGAGACCTCTCGAGACGCGCTGGCGACCTACGACTTAGAGCGTCCCTTCGAGAACGCGCTGGCGGTCAGAACCGTCAGCATCGGTGGGGCGGTCTCGTTTCTCAACGACCTCCAGTGGTACCTGGTCCGGTTCGTCGACGAGGCGCTGGTCCAGGAGCCGAGCGTCAGCGACGAGGAGTGGCTCTCTCGCGACCTCGCTACCGCGCTCCGAAACGGCGACTGTGAACCCGCAGACACCGGCGAGCACCTCAAAATCTACGGACTCGAGTCGGCGAGCGACGACGACGGACCCCCGCCGGCCACCGTTGGAGACGACGGCGACGCGAGCGAGGTCTCCGACGACCCACCCGCATCCGCGCCGGCGGTCACGAGACCGCCGCGACTCGTCGAACCGCTCTACGTCCGCCGGGTCGACGGCGAGGTTCCCGAGTACGACCTGCGAGACGTCGAGGAGACGCTCGTCGTCAGGCTCACCCCGGGTGAGTTCTCGCCGTGAGCGTCGGTGGCACCGGTGCGGTGACGGTCGATGGCCGACGGCTCTCCTACCGACGCGCCGGAACCGACGGCCCGCCCGTCGTCTTACTCCACGGCGGCGGTGTCGACGACGCGACGCTCTCCTGGCGCTACGTCCTCGCCGACCTCGCCGACGACCACCGCGTCTACGCGCTCGACTGGCCCGGCTACGGCGACAGCGACGACCGCGGCTACACCCACGCGAGTGCGAGCCACGTCCGGACGCTCGAGCGCTTTCTCGACGCGGTCGGGTTGAACGAACGTGCCAATGGACTCACGGTCGCGGGCATCTCGATGGGTGGGGCGGCGGCGCTCGGCTTCGCGCTCGAGCAGCCAGACCGCGTCTCGAAACTCGCACTCGTCGACAGCTACGGTCTCGGGAGCGAGATTCCCGCCGGGTCGCTCTGGCGGACGCTCGCACACGTTCCCGGCGCGAACGCCCTCGGCTGGGCGACCCTCGGCACCTCACGAGAGGCGACCCGGATCGGTCTCGGGAACGTCGTCGCCAACGTCGACGCACTCTCGAGTAGCTTCGTCGACGACGTCTACGAACGCGCCCGCCGTCCCGGTGCCGGTCGCGCCTTCGAGGCGTTCCAGCGCAACGAACTCGCCGCCGACGGCTCGGCGCTGACCGACTACAGCGACGACCTCGAAGCACTCGAGACACCCACCCTGCTGGTCCACGGCCGGGACGACCGCCTGTTCCCGGCTCGCTGGTCGGAACGCGCCGCCGAGCGACTGGCGAACGCACGGCTCGAGATCATCGACGACTGCGGCCACTGGCCGCCGCGGGAGTGTCCAGAGCGGTTCTCGTCGGTGTTCAACGCGTTTCTCGAGGCGGATTAGTCGAACAGTCCCGTCGAGAGGTAGCGCTCGCCGCTGTCCCAGAAGACCGTGACGACGAGCGGGCAGTCCTCGACGCTTCCGCCGTCGGTCTCGGTCTGGACGTCGCCGCCACCGAGCGCGCCGGTGACGTGTGGCGGCACCTCTGGGCACTCACGGTCGGGAGTTGCGATCGCTCGAGCGACCTGCTGGGAGACCAGACTCGTCGCGCCACTCGACTGGCCGACGAGGACGCCCTCCTCGCGCGCGAGCCGGCGACACTCGGTCTCTGCGTCCTCGAGTCTGACCGTCTCGACGCGGTCGATCAGGTCAGTATCCAGGTTGTCACTGACGAAGCCCGGTCCCATCCCCTGGAACTCGTCTTCGCCGGGTTCGCCCGTCGAGAGCACCGGATTGCGCGCGGGTTCGACCGCGACGATCTCGAGGTCGGGGAACTCCTCGCGGAGCCTGCGGCCGACGCCGGTGAGCGTCCCGCCGGTACCGACGCCCGCGACGAAGGCGTCGACGGTTCGCTCGCCGACCTGTTCGACGATCTCCTCGCCGGTGGTGTGGTAGTGGGCGTCCGGATTCGCCGGGTTCTCGAACTGACCCAGCTGAACGCCACCCTCGGCTTCGATCTCGTCGGCGCGCTCGCGCGCCGCCTCCATGTTCCCCTCGACGAGGTCGATCTCTGCGCCGTAGGCAGCCATCAGCTGTCGGCGCTCTCTCGACTTCGAGGCGGGCATGACCACCGTCAGGTCGTAGCCGCGCGCCGCACAGACGAGCGCCAGGCCGATCCCCGTGTTCCCGCTCGTCGGTTCGACGATCCGGTCGCCAGGCTCGAGTACGCCCTCGCGCTCGGCGGCGAGGACCATCGCCAGCGCCGGCCGGTCCTTCGCCGAGCCGCCGGGGTTGAACGACTCGAGTTTGGCGGCGACGGTCGCACCCTCCGGCGAGTTCACCTGGACGAGCGGTGAGCCGATCGTCTCCAGGATGCTTCCTCTCATTGGTGAGGTGTTGGCAGCCGAAACGTAAACGCCTACTGGAGCGTGCAGGTCGTGCCGGATCGCTCGCACAAACGAGGCGATTAAGCCACGCGGGAGCCAACGCCCGGCTATGAGTCTCGAGACGATGCGGCCGACGCCGACCTGGGACGAAGCCTCCTACGAGGACACCGTCGACACGCTCGCCGCACACGACGACCTGACCTACAAGGTGTGGGCAGGCGACTGGTGTAAGGACTGTCGCGCGCTCTTACCCGACTTCGGCGCGGCGCTCGCGGCCGCCGACATCCCCGACGAACGCATCGAGGAGATCGCACTGGACGAGGAGAAACAGGGACCCGGTGTCGAGGAGTACGGTATCGAGTACATCCCGACCATCGTCGTCGAGCGAGACGGCGACGAGGTCACCCGATTCGTCGAGAAAGAGGCGCTGCCGCCTGCCGTCTGGCTCGCAGACCAGCTCGAGCGCGAACTCGAGTAGACTTCCCCTCTACAGATTCTCCGCCGGCTCCGATGCGAGCCACTCGAGTGCGTCCTCGACGTCGTGAACCGGCGGTGAACAGGTGAACGAGCGACAGACGTACGCCGTCGGCTCGCCGTCGCGCGCCTCGCGGTCGGCCCAGATCGCTGGCGCTTTCTCGAGGTCCAGTCGCTCGAGCCAGGCGTCGAGACCAGCCTCGGTGGGCGGCCGGCGGCTGATGAGCCGATCCGGGAGGTAGCGCTCGCCGAGGTGTGTGAGCCACGCTGGTGGCACCTCGTCTGCGGCGACGGTTACCTCGAGTGCGCCCGTCGCCAGGCGGTCGGCGGCGAGACAGAGCGTGACGTGCTCGAGCGGGTTCGCCTCGAGGCGGTTCGCGTGCGTCTCGAGGACGGTCGCGGCGATCGATTCGAAGTCGTCCGTCGCGAGGTGGTCGAGCGCGAGCAACACCTCGACGGCGACGCCCGCAGCGGAGGGCGTCGAGCGGTCGGTGAGTTCCTGCGGGCGCGTGACGAGCGACTCGCCGCTCTCGGGCGTGAAGTAGAGCGTCCCGCGCGTCTCGTCCCAGAACTCGGTCTCGATGGTCCGCGCCAGGTCGAGGGCGAACTCGAGGTGAGCGAGGTCGCCGGTCGCCTCGTAGCAGGTCAGCGCGCCGCGCGCGAGGAAGGCGTAGTCCTCGAGGTAGCCGTCGATGCCGACCGCGGTCTCACCGCTCTCGTCGTCTTTGTACCGCCTCGAGAGCCGCTCGGTCTCGTCGTCCCAGCACTGTTCACGGACGAACGCGAGGGCGTCGACGGCGCGCTCGGTGTACTCGGGAGCGTCGAGGACGATGCCCGCCTCGGCGAACGTCGCGATCAGCAGGCCGTTCCAGCCCGCGAGGACCTTCTCGTCGCGCGGCGGGCGAGGGCGGTTCTCGCGCTCGAGAAAGAGCGTCTGGCGGGCCGACTCGAGCCGTGCGTCGACCGCCTCGGGTTCTTCGTCGACGGCGTCGGCGAGGTCCTCGAGCGACTCGCACAGGGTCAACACGGTCGCTCCCTCGAAGTTGCCCGCCTCGGTGACGCCGTAGCGCCGACAGAAGAGGTCCGCATCGGTCTCGTCTGCGAGTGCGTCTGCGACCTGCGCGGGCGTCCAGGTGTAGAACGCCCCCTCTTCGCGCTCGCCAGCCTCGGTCTCGCTCTCGGCGTCGAGGGTGCTGTAGAAGCCGCCGTCGGGGTGCGTCAGTTCTCGCTCGAGGAAGGTGAGCGTCTCGCGGACGACGGTCGCGTAGCGCTCCTCGCCAGTCAGCTGGTAGCCCGCGAGGAAGGCGCGCGGAATCTCGGCGTTGTCGTAGGCCATCTTCTCGAAGTGTGGTACCGTCCAGCTTCGGTCGACGCAGTAGCGGTGGAAGCCGCCGCCGACGTGGTCGTAGAGACCACCGGCCGCCATCGCGTCGAGCGCCTCGCAGGCGACCTCGAGGTAGGTCTCCCGGCCGGTCCGGTCGAAGGCGCGAAACAGTGCGTCGAGACGCGCTGGCTGGGGGAACTTCGGGCCGTCGGAGCCGAAGCCGCCGTACTCGCGGTCGGCCCCCCGCAGGGCGTAGCTGGCGGCCGACTCGACGAGGTCGCTGCCCGGCGGCTCCGGGACCGCAGGTCCCGACTCCAGCCGGATCGGTTGGCCGGTGTCCGGTGTCTCCTCGAGCTGACTTCGTGCGGCGTCCGTCCACTGGTCGGCGCGGTTTTCCATCTCCTCACGGTCGTTCTCCCAGGAGTCCCGGATGTTCTCGAGCAGGTCGAGAAAGCCCGGTGCGCCGCGCATCGGTCGCTTCGGGAAGTAGGTGCCGACGTAGAAGGGCTTCCCCTCGGGGGTGAGCCACGCAGAGAGCGGCCAGCCGCCACCGCCGGTGACGAGCTGACAGACGGTCATGTAGATGCTGTCGACGTCGGGGCGCTCCTCGCGGTCGACCTTGATCGGGACGAAGTGCTCGTTCAACAGCGCGGCGACCTCCTCGTCGTCGAAGCTCTCTTCTTCCATGACGTGACACCAGTGACACGCCGAGTAACCGATCGAGAGGAAGATGGGCACGTCGCGCTCGCGGGCGGTCTCGAGCGCCGCCTCGTCCCACGGCTGCCAGTTGACCGGGTTGTCGGCGTGCTGGCGCAGATACGGACTGTGCTCGTCAGCGAGCCGATTGCGCTGAGTTGGAGGTTCCATATGAACCACTACGGGCGTCGCGATAAAAAGCCCCGCCGGGGTGGCCCGTCACCGACGGACGTACTCGAGAAACGCGAAGCCGTCGCGGTCGTCACGGCTGACCTCGCGCCACTCGTCGCGCTCCCAGGCCGGAAAGGTGGTGTCGCCCTCGGGTGTCGCGTCGACTTCCGTCAGGAGGAGCCGATCCGTGGCTGGCAGGAACTGCTCGTACACCGTCGCCCCGCCCGCGACGAACGCCCGGCCGGTGCCGTCGTGGCGCTCGTCTGCGGCGCGCTCGGCCGCCCGGAGCGCGTCCTCGAGTCCGGATACGACGACGACGCGCGACGCGTCGGCCTGCGGGAGGGCGGCCGGATCCTGCCCCGTGAGCACGATGGAGGTCCGCTCGGGAAGCGGTTCGCCGAGTCCCGCGACGATGCTCTCGTAGGTGATCCGTCCTATCACCACGGGGTGGCCGGTCGTCTCGCGCATGAAGTGACGCAGGTCCGCGGGGATGTGCCAGGGCATCTCGCCATCCGCGCCGATGATCCCGTTTCGCGCGACGGCGGCGATGGCGACCAGTTCGAGGGTCGTCTCGAGGTCGCTCGCGCTCATTCGGCCACCGAGAAGCGCAGGCCGCCGTGTGACTCGTAGCCCACCAGTTCGACGTCGTCGTAGCGCAACTCGTCGATGGGGACGTCGGCCACCGCGAGCGTTGGGCGCTCGAGTGGCTCGCGCGAACACTGCTCGAGGAGGTTCGGCACGTGGTCGAACCCGTCTTCGCCCTCGGCTTCCGGCGGGGCTTCGGTCTCGAGCCACTCGCGCACCGCGAGATACTCCGCGGGCGTCTCGACCGCCGCGAGACGCTCTTGGAGCGGCTCGAGGTGCTCCGCGTACCACGCGCCGCGCTCGCCGCGCCCGCAGTAGACGTGGGCGTCGACGACGGTGTGGGCGAACCGTCCTGGCTCGAGACCGACCTGCTGAGCGATGACGGTCGTGAGCAGCGCGTAGGCGGCGATGTTGAACGGAATGCCGAGCGCTACGTCACCGGATCGCTGGGTCAGGTGACAGTGGAGACGCCCGCCCTGGACGGAGAAGACGAACGAGAAGTGACACGGCGGGAGCGTCGAGCAGGTGGCGTTCGCCGGGTGCCAGGCGTTGACGACGAGGCGACGCGAGTGGGGATCGTCGGTGAGCGTCTCGATCACGTACTCGAGTTGGTCGAACGTCAGCCGGCCGTCAGCCTCCTCGTTCACCCACCGGCTATCCGCGTCCGGCCAGGACTCACCCGGTAGCCGTGACTCGGCGGTCGGAACCGGGTAGCGCCGCCAGAACCGGCCGTAGGCGGTGTCGAGGTGGCCCTCCTCGTCGGCCCAGGCGTTCCAGATTTTCGTCTCCTCGCGCAACTCGCGGATGTGTTCCGCGCCGGAGAGGTACCAGCACAGTTCGTGGATCATCGAGTTCCAGCGAAAGCCGTCCATCCGCTTGGTCGTCAGCAGTGGATAGCCGTCCGCGAGGTCGACCTCGTAGTGTTCGCTGAAGGCCGCAATCGTGTCGACACCGGTTCGGTTGGGCTTGTAGACGCCGCTCGAGAGGACGGCGTCGACGAGGTCCAGGTACTCACGCATTGGCACTCATTTGGTAACGAAGGGATAAATCCTACTGATACAGATCCGCGGTGACCCACTCAAAAATTCTGATACGATCCGTCGACGGGTCACCTCCGTTTCAGCTGCCAGCCCGGCTCAGGCGCTGCCATTCCACTGCTCGGCACAGGACGGCGCGTCGTTCTCCGGTGGCTCTTCGACCAGTTCGAAGTCGACCGCTTGACCCGTAATTGTCACCTCGAGCGTCTCTCGAGCGCCCGACGGGTCGGGTTCGATCACCCACACGTCGCTCGCCTCGGTACCGTTTTCGGCCGCGATATCGACCTCGTAACGGCCGAACTCGCTCGTGACCGGTTCGGTGTGTACATCGCCGGGACTGAGCGAGATGCCGCCCGTCTCGAGGATCGTCTCCGTGGCTTCGTTCGTCACAGTCACCGACGCAGACACCGTGTCGCCGCCCTCGTTGTGTAACTCGAGCGTCTCGCTCGAGGCGTAGGCGCTCCACTCGGTGAACGACAGTTCGGCCGTCTCGCCGTCGCGGTCGACGCGATGGTGATACGGCGTCCCCTCCCGCCACAGCGGCATGCCGTTGTCGACGGCCTCCTCGTACAGCAGTGACTCGCTGGTCTCGTACGAACCGTCGTCGAAAGCCGCGTCGACCTCCGCCGTGATGGGGTCCGGGAGTTCGTCGTACTCGACGGCGACGGCCTCACAGGTGTCGTATTCGCGTCTGGACGACGGCTCGTCGCCGGCACCACTCGAGGAGTCGTTCTCGGGTGTGTCCCCACTCAGACAGCCGGAAACAGCGACCGGAAGCGCTCCAACAGCAGCGAGCACGGCGCGTCGTTTCATACCTGTGTGCACCACTGTATCACATAAATATTTTTATAATATCT
The DNA here is from genome assembly GCF_025629245.1 of Natronobiforma cellulositropha. Classification (GTDB taxonomy): domain Archaea; phylum Halobacteriota; class Halobacteria; order Halobacteriales; family Natrialbaceae; genus Natronobiforma; species Natronobiforma cellulositropha. Next base: position 31,573 of record NZ_JANZXN010000015.1, on the reverse strand, counting down.
CCGCAATTGCACGGATTGCCGCAACCCCTCTCGCCGTCCGGTCGCCCGTCGAAGCGGACCTGCCACGTGATACCATTATGCCGGCGCCCGTGGTGGACTCCGAGCGATGGTCTCGCTCGGACTCTCCCGGCGGTCGGTACGCGACATCTCGGGGAACCTCGTTCCGCTCGCCATCCTGGTGTTCTTCGCGCTCTGGTTCGCCATCGACCGCCCCTGGGGCTGGGACCTCTTCGCACTGGCCGTCGTCTACGGACTCCTCGTGACGCTCGCGGCACTCCTGTTCGCCGTCACCTACGTCACCGCCCTCGCGTTCCAGGCGACCGATTCGGACCGATGAGCGAGCGCAACCGGCCCGCCTCGACCGACCGCACCGACGGTGGACAGCCAGCCGCGAGCGGCCCGCTCGAGCCATCCACGACGGACTACTCGACGACCCGGGAACGCGCGAACTGCACCTGTCGCTACTGCGGGCGTCCGTTCAGCGACGAGCGGTATCTGGCGCTCCACCGCGGACTCGAACACCCCGAGCGTCTCGGTGCAGGCGAGTGGGAAGCTTACGAGGTCGCCGTCGCCGCGGACGCGCAGGCACTCCGCCGGTACAAACTCTACGCGCTCTGTGTCATCGTCGTGGTCTACTTCGGATTCGTCCTCACCTACGCGGCCGTCACCTGACGCGAGCGACGCGCGTGGTGGTACCGGCGTCGGTCACGTGGCGATGAGCGCGATGCCGGTGAGGAACATCAGGACGACGAGGAGGGCGAGCAACAGCCCGAACAGGACTTTCTCAGACATCTCGAGTAGGCGTTTGCGGGGCACTCCAGAGGCGATGCATCGAGTGGACGGACGACGGCGACCGACCTAAACCCCCGCCGTGGACACGCTCGCGTCTTCGAGCGAACCACAATACGTATTCGCCCCGGCCGGCGAGGGCTAGTATGTCTGTGCGATACAGTCGTCCCGCCTCGAGTACGCCTACCGCGGCCCGCGACCACGACCGTCCGGGCGCGACTCACGGATGAACGAGCGTAGCGACGAGCGCGCAGGGGACGAAGTGAGCGAGGCGGAGTCAGCCGGAGGCTCGAGTCCGCTCCGCTTCGTCTACCTGTTCGGCATCGGCTTCAACGTCCTCGCACTCGCCTACGCGCTGTCCGGCGGGGCGACGCTCTATGCGGGGGTGTTCGGTCTCGTGATCGTCTACCTGGTGTTGCGGTATCGGATGATCGTCGCGCAGTGACCACGCTGTGCGGGGGGCGACACCCGCGAAGACCCGTCGCGTGGCAGGGAAGCAGTAGACGAGTTCATCGACCGCGTCGGTATCGAACTCGAGACGCGTCTCAGAATGTGTCGCTGTCACCCGGAACACTAACGTCCGACCTCATCCCGTGGCGGCGTGCCGCGTCGGTCGGCTAACCCTCGTGCCGGGCGTTGCGAAGTTCGGGTGAACTCCGGCTTTTATGTCGCGCGCCCGGGTTCGCCGTGTGGTCATCGCACCCGTGTGGGTAGACTCGGACGGGGACTAAAGGCACGCACCCGGAATCGGTGCTCGAGCCTCAAAACGCTTTCTCGTCGCCGACCCCGATCAGATCGCGTACTCGTCCTCGCGCAACTGGACGTAGCGGCCGTCGCGGTAGGAGAACTTCCGGCGCTGGTAGGCGGTGAGGATCTTCGTCGCCTTGAGTCCGGAGGCGTACTTCTGCCCGAAGAGCGCGCTCGCAGAGCCGGAGCCGGTGATACTCGAGATCGTCCCGAAGACGCGGTCCCAGTCGTCGGGTTCGTAGTCGGCGACTAAGTCGGCGAAGGTGACGTTACGCAGGATCTCGTCACCGATCGCGCGCTTCCAGACCTCGTTGTAGTGGTCGAGACCGTCGGTGGCGGCGAGTCGGCCAGCGATCTTTCCGGTGCGGACGGCGACGTGGTAGCCGCCCTCGTGGAACGCGGAGGTCGTCCCCATCGCCCCGCCAGCGACGGCGATCCCGGCGCGTACGGGCGACTCGATCGGCCGCGTCGACGAGATGGGGTAGGTCTCGGTGCCGCTCGACTTCCCGCGGTCTTCGACCAGCGGGAAGTCCGTCTCGACGTCGTACTCGTCGCCGTACTCGAGTTCGAGCAGTCGGCGGATGTACTCGCCACCGGAGGGAATCCGGTCGTCGCTCGGCTTGAGCAGTTTGTACGACTCGGGGTGGGCGACGTCCTCGAGCGTCATCCCGATGGGCATCGTGAGTCCGACGCGGGCGACGGTGCCGTCGTTGGGAAACACCCACGGGTAGGCGGTCTCGCCGGGCATGTAGCCCCACCAGAACGTGAGCCGGTCGGTCTCGAACAGTTCCTCGGGGAACTCGCGGTACTCCTGGTAGGCGATGTGGTTCGCCGTCGGCGGCGAGAGGTACTCGGAGACGCTCTCTCCGGCGGGCATGAACTGATCGAGCGCGTCGAGGGTGACTCGACGCTGTGGCCCGTCGGCGAGGATCACGTAGCGGGCGGTGACCTCGTCGCCGCTCGAGAGGGAGAGCGTGTGCGTCGGCGCCGATCCGGAGAGGTCACTCTCGAGGTCACGGACGCTAGTGCCGACGCGGATCTCCGCGCCGGCGTCGCGCGCTCGCTCGTAGAGCCAGTCGTCCATGCGCGCGCGGTGGAACGTGTAGCCGAGTTTGGGATAGCGCGCCTCGATTCCGGTCGAGGTGAGTTCGGTCTTCGACTCCGGACCCACGAAGTCGACGGTCTCGAGTTCCTGGAGGACGACCTCGTCGGGAATCTCCTCGTACTCGAAGTCCATGATGTCGATCCAGTAGTCGAGCATCCCCGCCGCGTCGGTCGAGTCCGGCCCGAGACCGTCGCGGTCTTCGCGGGGAACCCCCTGCTCGAAACACACCACGTCTGCGCCGTGGGCGGCCGCCTGCTCGGCCGCACACGCGCCTGCGGGACCACCGCCGACGACCGCAACGTCAACGCGTTCGCTGCTCATACTCCGTTGGGTCACAGTGACCCCTCTTAAACTGCCTGATCCGGTCGGTCTCGCGTGACGTTCTCTTTCAGCCGAATGTGGTTTCGAATCGAAATAGCTATCGCGGCCGCGGCTGTGGAGTGGTACTCACGGACGTGACGACCTCCCTCGATGAAAGTACCTCCATACGCCCGCCGCTCGCTCGCCCGACTCCTCAAAAACCCCGTCGAAGGGATACTGTGGCTGGTCGGGTCGGCCCTCGCTCGCCTCGGACTGGTCGACGCGGGACGCGCCGAGCGGACGACGAGGCTCGCCTGGCCACGGATCGTCACCGGCATCGCGGCGAACTCGAAGGAGGTCGCGGACCTGGCGATGGTCGGGGTGGTCCTCGGCTCGGGCGCGGTGGCGGGCGTCGGTATCGCGACGCCGTTCGCGCTGCTCGCGGGCACGCTCGGTGGCGGTATCGCCGGCGGGACGATTGCACTCGTCTCACAGCGCTTCGGTGCTGAGCGCTACGACGAACTCGACCTCGTTATCAAACAGAGCGTCTGGGTCACTACCCTGGTGACGCTCCCGCTGACGGTCGTCTTCTTGCTCTTTCCGCACGAACTGATCGGTCTCGTCACGAGTGACCCCGAGATGCGCACCCACGGGGGGACCTACCTCCAGGTGATGAGCGTCGCGACGGTCTTCATCGGTCTCAACCTGATCGGGAGCCGTACCCTCGTCGGCGTCGACGACTCCTACACCGCGATGGTCGTCCGCGCGAGCGGTGCCGTCGCCAACATCGGCTTCAACGCCGTCTTCATCTTCGGTCTCGGCTGGGGTGTCACCGGCGCGGCGGTCGGCTCCGTGCTCGCGAACGTTCTCGTCACCGGCCTGTTCGCCTACGGCTTCCTCGGTGGCAGCCTCCCCGTCGTCGGCCGCTTCCCGGTCACGATCTCGCTCTCGGGACCCTACCTCGACCGTCGGCTCACGCGCGACCTCCTCGAGATTTCGACCCCCATCGTCTTCACTCACCTCACCTGGTCGACCGCCCAGTTCCCGCTGCTCGCCGTCATCGCCGTCTTCGGTCCCGAGGTCGTCGCCGCCTTCGTCGTCGCCCAGCGGATCCGCGGCATGATGGACACTCCCAACTGGGGGCTCAGCCTCGCCTCGAGCAGCCTCGTCGGCCAGGAACTCGGCCGCGGGGACGAACGCGAAGCCGAAGCCTACGGCGACGACGTCCTCCGGATCACGCTGGCGTGTTACCTCGTGATCGCCGCTTTCGTGTTCGTCTTCGCCGAACCCATCGCGGGCGTCTTCGTCGAACCGGGGGAGGCACTCGCGCTCACGACCGTCTTCGTCCAGGTCGCGACGCTCAGCGTGATCTTCAACGGGATCAACGGCGGTGCCTCGGGCCCGCTCAACGCCAGCGGCGACACCCGGTGGCCGTTCTACGCGCGCGTCGTCGGCCTCTACGGCTTCGCGCTCCCGGTCGCTTACCTCGGCACGACGGCACTCACCCTCCCACTCGTGGGACCGATTCCCGCCCTCGGAATCGGCGCGCTCTACGTCGCGCTCGTCCTCGAGACGCTCGTTCCCGCCGCCGTCGTCTACGCCCGGTTCTCGAGCGGCCGCTGGAAGGTGGTTAGCCGGTCGTACCGCCCCGAAGCGGTCGCGGCCGACTGATCCCATCCAGGCTCCGCCCGTCGGGAGACCGTCGCCTGCGGTCTCGAGGGCGGACCTCTCTCGGGGGATGTCCGTCGAAAAACCGTCGGCCGTGTACTCGAGGGTCTAGAGGTAGCCGTTCTCGAGCAGCAGTTCGCCGTTGAGGACGCTCGCGCCCGCCGCGCCACGGATGGTGTTGTGCGAGAGGCAGTTGTACTGGAGACCGAACGTCGACTCGCGGTGGCCGCCAGCGGAGACCGCCATGCCGTCGCCGAGGGTGCGGTCGAGACGCGGCTGTGGGCGGTCGAGGTCGTCGAAGACGTGGATGAGCGGGTCGGGCGAGGAGCGCAGGTCGAGCGCGGGATAGTCAGCCATCGCTGCCTTCGCCGCCTCGGGTGAGAGGTCCTCGTCGGTCTCGACCCAGACGTTCTCGAGGTGGCCGTCGAGCGTCGCGATGCGGTTACAGGAGGCTGCGACCTCCATCTCGTGCTGGGTGATCTCCGCGCCGTCGAACGTCCCGAGGAGGCGTTTCGACTCGGTCTCGAGTTTGTCCTCTTCGCCCCCGATGTGGGGGATGGCGTTGTCGATGATCTCCATCGAGGTGACGCCGTCGTAGCCCGCCCCGGAGACGGCCTGGAGCGTCGCGACGTGGACGCGCTCGAGACCGTACTCGGTGAGGGCGGCGAGCGTCGGCACGAACGTGATCGTCGAGCAGTTCGGGTTCTTCACGAGCGCGCCGTCCCAGCCCCGGTCGTCGCGCTGGACCTCGAGTACGTCGAGGTGGTCGGCGTTCACTTCGGGGATGATCAGCGGCACGTCAGCGGCCATCCGCGAGTTCGAGGAGTTCGAAGAGACGACGTAGCCCGCCTCACAGAAGTCGGGTTCGACCGCCGCGCCGACGCTCGAGGGCAGCGAGGAGAAGAGCAGATCGACGTCGTTCGGAACCGCGTCGGGTTCGGTCGCGCCGACGGTCATCTCGGCGACGGCGTCCGGGATGGGCGTATCGACGCGCCACTTCGCGACGTCGCGGTAGGCTTCGCCCGCACTGGCGTCGCTCGCCGTGAGCGCGGCGATTTCGAAGTCCGGGTGTGGCTCGAGGAGCTGAATCAGTCGCTGTCCGACGGCACCGGTCGCACCGAGTATACCGACTCGTACAGTCATTGGCGAGGACTCAGCATCGGTGGCGCAAAGGCGTTTGGGTTTTGTTTCACATTGTCTATCAGGAACGTTTGACGTGCTGGCCGCTCTGGGACACGAACGTCGGGCGAGGACGCAGGACTCAGCCACGGCGTGAGTGCGTGAGCCTCACCAGCGGTGGTGGACGTGCTCGCGGACGTACTCGTCGTAGACGTCCCGGACCGCCGCGCGCTCCTGGTCGGTCAGCGAACGGAGCGACGACGCCTCGACGTTCGCCGCGACGTGTTCGGGGTTCGTCGAGCCGGGGATCACCGTCGAGACAGCGTCGTGGTCGAGAATCCACCGGAGGGTGAACTGCGCCAGCGACCACTCGTCGGGGACGGCCCGCTCGAGCGCGTCGACCGCCTCGAGTCCGACCTCGAAGGGGACGCCCGCGAAGGTCTCGCCGACGTCGAAGGCGTCGCCGTCGCGGTTGTAGTTGCGGTGGTCGTCCTCGGGGAAGGTCGTCTCCGCGTCGAGCGCGCCGGTCAGGAGTCCGGAGGCGAGCGGCACGCGGACGATGACGCCGATATCGCGGCGGGCGGCCTCCTCGAAGAACAGCTCCGTGGGCCGCTGGCGGAACGGGTTGGCGATGATCTGGACCGTCTCGACGCCGGGATACTCGATGGCTTTCAGCCCCTCCTCGGCGCGCTCGACGCTGACGCCGTAGTGGGCGATCTTGCCGTCGTCGACCAGCCCCTCGAGCGCCTCGAACACCGACGGCCGGTAGTAGGCGTCCGTCGGCGGACAGTGGAGCTGGAGGAGGTCGAGCGTCTCGGTCTGGAGGTTCTCACGGCTGCGGTCGACGAAGCGCTCGAGGTTCTCCCGGCTGTAGCCCGCGGTCGTGTGCGGGTCGAGACGGCGGCCCGCCTTCGTCGCGACGACCGGGTCGGCCTCGCTCTCGGCGAGTACCTCGGCGATCAGACGCTCGCTCCGGCCGTCGCCGTAGACGTCGGCCGTGTCGAGGAAGTCGATGCCCGCCTCGAGTGCGGCGCGAATCGCGGCCTTGCCCTCTGCCTCGCTCACCTCGCCCCAGTCGGAGCCGACGTTCCAGGTGCCGAGACCGATTTCCGTCACGTTCCAGCCGGTCGTCCCCAGTGGTCGCGTATCCATACCCATCCCTTCGCGGCGAGCCTTCTATGGGTTCAGGTCGCCGACGGGGTTGCCGGTGTGCGAAGTGGGAAGTGGAGACGGCAGTCGGGTTGCGACGGTGTGGTGACGGCTGTCAGCCGGCGCGACCGCTCGAGCGGGTCGCTCCGAGAGCAAAATATCGGTCTTACGCCGGAACCTGCGAGCCTTTCTTGTGGGTGACGTAACCTGCGATGCGGTTGCGGACGCCCTTCGACTCGATGTTGGTCAGCTTCGTAACGCTGTCTTTGTTCTGTTCGAAGTCGGTCGTGAACGCGTCCGGGTACTGCTCTAACAGGAGGTTCCCGGTCTTCTTGACGTAGGCGGGTTTGATTGCCATAGGGGCGGGTTCTTTCTAGAGACTCTTATAACACACCATTTTCACCGGTGGACGGGAAAGCCCGCTTGCTTCGGACACATCCCATCGAATACCCCTTCACGGCGTTCGGCCTGCCGGACGAGATGGGTCGTCGTCAGTACGGCGGTGTCCCCGCTCAGATCGCCCACACGTCGGGTTCACGACCGGTCGAACGGGAGAACCGCCACTATTGCACCGAGTTAGTGGTGAAAATAAGAATTGGAAAAGCCACATTTAAATAGGAGTGGTTAGCAATCCGAAACGATGGTCTTACACTTCAGAGAGGCGACGAGTGTGTACCGGCAGACGATGCCGTACGTGCTCTTGCAGTTCGGAATCGGAGTCGCGTTCGCACTGATCGGCGTCGTGTACCTCAGCCTCATCACGTGGCTGGGGATCACGTTCTTCATGGGTGGTGGAGGACTCGGACTGCTCATCGTCGCGGGAGTGATGCTCTTCGGACTCGCCTCCTTCGCGTACGTCTGGCGACTGATACAGCAACACTTCCTGTACATGGTGAAGACGGGCCACATCGCCGTGATTGCACACATCGTCGACAAGGGTGAGGTGCCCGACAACCAGATCAAGTACGGGATGAAACAGGTCGGAGACTACTTCGTGTCGGCCACCGGGCTGTGGGCGGTCAGTATGCTCGTCGACGCGGTGATCAAGCAGTTCAACAACTCGGTCGCTCGAGTCGAGGCGATGATTCCGCTGCCGATCCCCCAGCAGCTGCAGACGTTGATCACGATCGTCCAGAAGTCCATCGTGCTCGCAGCGCGGTACCTCGACAACGCGATCCTGGCGTACATGTTCGTCGACCGAAACGAGAACCGCTGGCGGTCGGCCCGCGACGGACTCGTGCTCTACGGGAAGACCTGGAAGATGGTTCTCGGGTCGACCCTCCTGATCGTGCTGGGGATGTACGTACTCTCGTTCGTCCTGCTCTCGATGCTCGCGCCCGTCGCCGTCGCGATCGACTTCCTCCCCGGATCGCTCCAGATCATCTCGTGGGTGTTCGTCGCCGGCATGGTCGCCGTCGTTCACACGGGCGTCGTCAAACCGTGGGTCAAAACCGTCGTCGTCACGACCTTCCTCATCGAACAGCGTGACGAGACGCCGGACAGCGAGACGATGGCGTGGCTCGAGGAGAACTCCGAGAAGTTCTCCGAACTCATGGCGAAAGCCGAGAACGACGAGCCGATCAGCGAGGAACAGTCGGACGCCGGCCACACACCCGAGACGCCGGATCCGGCCGACTGAACTCGAACTGGAGAGGCTCCGACGCTCGCTGGCGACGACGCTGGACGGGACGGAGCCGTGTGAACTGGTGACAGTCTCGAGCAACATCGTTATCTCTCGGGAGTTCCTGCTCACCTGAACGAAGCGGACGCGTCCGCCGTTGCCATGAAACTGCTCACCTGTAACGCCGGCTACCTGCTCGGCTACGAGAACGTGCTCTGGGGATACGTCCCGCCACCGGTCGGCTCCGTTCTCGGAGACACCGCCGTCGAACGCCGCTCGCTCGAGCGCCTCTGTGCCCTCATCGAGCGCGAACGCCCGGACGTGGTCTCGCTGCTCGAGGTCGACCAGGGTTCACACCGGACGGTCACCGACGGCCAGTTCGAGACGCTGCGTGAACGGCTCACCGAGCGCGGACTGGCCTACGGCGGGCGCGTCGCCAACAAGTACGGCGAGGCGGGTGTCGTCCCCTCGCTCCCGTTCTTCGGCCACCTCGGAAACGCGGTGTTGTACCGGTCGGATCGAACGACGCGAACGCACTACCTCTCGGCCGGACGGAAGCGCCTGGTGCTCGAGGTCGAGTTGACGAGCGAGACGGTACTGTTCGTCGTCCACCTCTCGCTCGGTGCCCGGAGCAGGCGTCGACAGCTTCGCGAACTCGCCGAACTGGTCGAGACGCGTGCCGACGGACGGGAGGTCATCGTCACCGGTGACTTCAACAGCTTCGACGGGAGCGACGGCGTCGGCGGCTTCGCGGAGACGGCGGGTCTCGAGGCCCAGGTCCCCGGCGAGACCATTCCGTCACGGCCGCTCGACGACTTGCTCGTCTCCTCGCGGACGCTCGACCTCTTCTTCTGTTCGCCGGAGCTGCCCGTCGAGCGCTGTGACGTCCTCGACGTACAGCTCTCAGATCACCGGCCGATCGTCCTCGAGACCGGGTGAGAGACGGTGGCAAACGAGCGAACAGGGGCGTTCAATAGCTCCCCCACCAGAGAAGCCACGATGACCGATCTCGAGGCGGTACAGACCGTCGACCTGCTCGGTACGAACGACGGTGAGCGCCGCGTCCTCGACTCACTCGCCGACCTCTTCGCCGGCGACGGCACGATCTATCTCGTCAGCGGCTACTTCACCTACCAGGGCTACCGGTCGATCCGTGACGACGTCGTCTCGTTTCTCGAGCGCTCGCCGGAGAACCAGCTTCGGGTCGTCGTCGGGCCCGCCTCCGATCAGTTCTCCTCGCGCATCGCCTACGACCTCTGGGCGCTCGACGCGGGCGACCAGGTCCGCATCTACAAACAGCCACGCGGTCTACACGCGAAGCTCTACCTCCGCGACGGTCCCGAGCCGCTGTGTATCATCGGCTCGGCGAACATCACCCAGGTCGCCTTCGAGTACAACGTCGAACTCGGTCTCGAGATGCGCCGCGAGACCGTCGACCACCCCGACCTGAAGCCGTTTCTCGAGTGGGCCGAACACCTCGTCGAGACCTCCGCGCCGCTGCGCCGACGCGACGTCTTCGCCCCGGTCCAGGTCGGCAGTTCGTTCGTCAACTGGTCGAACAAAGCGCGCTTGCTCCCGATGCGGAACGTCGCGCTCAGGGTGATGCCCGTCCTGTTTCTCGTCCTCGTCTTCTCGGGGCTGTTCCGATTCGTCTGATCCCGGCTCTCCTGCGTCCGTCCCACAGCCGACCAGCCAGCGAGCATCTACCGCTCCGACCGCCGCTCCGCCGCTGCTGTGAGCACCCGTTCGAGCGCCGCCCGCTCTCGTTCACAGCCCGTCCGCTCGACGACCTCGCGACACCACTCGAGGCGACGCTCGAGGTCGCGGTCGTCGAACCCGGCGACACCCAGCCGCGAGGCGGCCACGCTCGCCTCGACGACGGCACCGCTGGCGCGGGTGAGCGTCGGCACCGTCCGCTCGAGGACGCCCGACTCGAGCGGGGCGAGCCGCCAGCGGACCCACTCGGTGCCGTCGTCCGTTCCGGTGTCGGCCCGCTCGGCGCGGACACGGACCCAGGCGGTCGCCGAGTCGATCAGTGGCCGTTCGTCGGTCTCGCACTCGAGTTCCCAGACCGTGAGCGCGGTCTCGACGAACGCGAGCGGGTCGGCGGTGAACTGGACGTAGCCCTCGCCCTCGCGCTCGAAATTCCCCCGGGTGCGGGTCCGGCCCCAGGTCGTCGCGGTGACGGCGGGACCGTTCGCCGGTTCGTCCGCCGCGTCCTCGGCGAACAGCCCCAGCGCCGCGAGGTTCCAGCGGCCGGTCGGCCCGCGCGTCGCCACCACCGTCTCGGTGACGCCACAGAGGTCGACGGGCCACGCCTCCGTCCCGTCGCTCATACCTCGAGCGCCTCCCGCTCGAGGGCGATGTAGAGTCCGGCGGCCGTCACGTCCGCCGTCGTCCCCGGGTTGATCCCCTGGGAGACGAGTTCGTCGGCGAAGGCGTCGACGGCGGCCGGGTCGTCGGCGAGCGCGTCCTCGAGTGCGGCCGCGCGCTCGGTCACCTCGGCGGCGACGGCTTCGCCGTGGCGTTTGGCGACGAGCGTGTCGGGTCGTTCCGCCAGCAGCGAGAGGAACGTCTCCGCGGCCCGGCGCTGGACCGGTCCCTCGCTCGTAGCGAGCCGTTCAGCGGCGCGAAACGAGCGTTCGAAGCCGGTGACCCACTCGCGGGCCACGTCGTCGCCCGGCACCCCGCCGGCGAGCACCTCGAGTAGCGTCAGCCCGCGCGACTCGAGGGCGGGAATCGCGTCGCTGCCCCGGCGGACGTCGAGTGCGTCGAGGTCCGCCGGTGGCTCGGAGACGAAGACCTCGACGTGGTCGAACGCGCGGTAGAAGTCGGCGGCGTCGGCGACGGTCGTCTCTTCGACGACCGACTCGACGACCGGCTGTGAGAGGTCCGTCCGCGAGGCACAGACCAGCGGCGTCAGGAGCAAGAGCGCGCCGAACTGGGTGTTTCCGCCGCGCTGGCGAGCCATACCTGCGACGGCGCGCTCGAAGGCGGTTCCGACCGCCGCACCGTTCTCAGCCAGCCGGAGACCGTTCTGTGCACCGACGGCACCGGCGAGGAAGTGTTCGAACCGGAGGTCGTCGAGGTCTCTGTCCCTGTCGACGTTGCCCGGCTTCGGCGTCCCACACACCTCGAGTAAGAGCGCCAGTTCCGCGTTCTGAGCGGGGGTTCGCATGTGTCTCGAGATGCTTCGGCCGACACCTTAGCGTTGAGGTTCGCGGGCAGCGGCCGAGGAGTCGAGGACTGACTCGAGCGCTCGGCGAATTCGCGCGAGTGCCGCCGGGTCCTCGCTCGGACGACCGACACTGACGGCGTCGGCACCGTAATCGAGGTACTCGCGGATCGTCGCCTCGTCGCGCACGCCGTTGTTGGCGATCAGGTACAGATCGCTCGCGGCGGCGACCTCGCCGACGACCGCCTCGCTGTCCATCGCGTCGACGTGAATGTACGTCGCCCCCGCTGCCGCGAGCGTGCCCGCGAGCGCCGGGAGGTCGACACCGGGGACCTCCGCGCGTACCTTGACGCCGACGGTCGCGCCGGTGGCTGCGGCCCGCTCGACGTACTCGGAGAGACGCGCCTCATCGCTCAGCAGCGTCTCTCCACAGCCGACGGCACGGAGTTCGGGCTGGCGACAGTGGGCGTTGATCTCGAGGAGAGTCTCCCGGTCACGACAGAGCCGCGCCGCCTCGACGACCGGACCGACCGTACTCGAGCGGACGTTGACGCCCGCGCTGATCGGGCAATCCTCGAGTACGGCGAGTTCTCGCTCGAGGAACGCGAGCGGATCGGCGGGGAGAAACTCCTCGCGCCCGCGGGCGACGAGGTCACGGGCGGCGTCTCTGGCGGGTGCGTCGAGGGCGACGCCCCCGAGGATGGCACCACCCGCGGAGGCGCTCCCGGCGCGGGCCCACGCGGCGTCCGAGTTGCCGCTGAGACTCGCGAGGACGAGCGGTGGCGAGAACATCAGGTGACCTTCTCGATGGCCATCTCGACGGCGCGGACGACCCGTTCTGCGTCCTCGGGCGAGTCGATGGTGATGTCGGTCCGCACCGTCGGCTGGGAGAACGTCACGTCGTCTCCCTTGTCGATGACGAAGGCGTCGGCGAAGGGGAACGCGGTGACGAGACCCGCCGAACTCGCCTCGGCCCCGACGACGTCCATGAGTTTCGCCGCGGGTCCCGAGAAGGTCTCGTCACCGATAAAGGGCGAGACCACGACGACGGTCGTCTCGGCGAGGGCGTCTGCGACCCCCGGCAGCGAGAGAATCGGGCCGATGCTCGTCACCGGGTTCGAGGGACCGACGACGACCACGTCCTCGAGCGCCTCGAGCACGCCCGGCGCGGGCTGGGCACCCGTCGAGCCACGGAACTCGACGGTCTCGACGGCGGGTTCGGCGCGGCGGTCGATCCAGAACTCCTGGAAGTGCATCACCCCCTCGTCGGTGTGGACCAGCGTCGCGACCGGGTCGTCGCTCATCGGGAGGAGTTCGTACTCGAGACCGAACGCGCGCGCGAGCGTCGCGGTCACCTCCGAGAGCGTCCCGCCCCCGTCGAGGAGGCTCGTCCGGGTGATGTGGACGGCGCGGTCGCGGTCGCCGATGGTCATGAACTCGGCGACGCCAGAGAAGCGCCGCCAGCGCGAGAGCCACCGGCCGCTCGTCTGGGCGTCGTCCGCGAGGTACTGCGGGCCGGTCTCGAGTCCGGCCGCCTCGGCGACGTCCATCAGCGCCTCGTTCGTGCGGTGGGTGTCGTTGTTGATCCCCCACCAGCGCTCTCTGTCGAGGACGTCCCCACCCTGAAAGAGGAGCGTGTCGATGTCCGGCGAGACGAACAACCCCCCGAGTTCGACGTCGTCTCCCGTATTCGCGACGACCGTCGTCTCCTCCGGTGAGAACGCGACGGCGGCACCGTCCAGCAACTTCGGCGTGCCGGTGCCTCCGGAGAGAAACGTTACCATGTCTTCACCCTCTCACCGGGGGCACTTAATCACTTGCGGCCTGCGTCTGTCGGTTTCGGTCGAACACCGCCGGGAGTTCGTCAGCGCCGACAGCGGGCGTCACGGACGCGGCCGTAGACCGACGCCGTCGTCTCGGTTCGCTCGAGTGAGTCGGGTGCGTTCGCGAGGGCGTCGGTGCCCGGCACGAAGTCGTACTCGTAGCCGGGGATGTCGGCGTTCGTATCGAAGTACTCCGGGTACAGCTCGACGTGGAGGTACGTGATCGTGAAGTCGTACTGTCCGGGTCCGAGCAGCCGGTAGGCCGCCGGTGGTTCGAGACCCATGCCAAGATAGGCGCAAAATCTCGCGCGTCAGCGCGGGGAGGATGTCACAGAGCGTCAGGTCTCGGACTCGGGCTCATCGAACTCGAGGGCTTCAGTGACGGCCTCAGGAAGGTCCGGCCGCGGTGCACCCTCGTGGCGCACCACTCGCTCAGATTTTTGCGTCTCCTCGTAGACTGCGCGTGCTATCGGGACGCCCCGAAGGAAGTTGTGTTCGTAGAGGATCTCGATACCGTGTTCAGTCGGTCCCCAGAATTTCGAGGGAAGGTTCCGCGTCGACGCATTCGGTTCGTGAACGTAGACATCGAGGACACCCGCTTCCTGTAGCTTCTCGAGCTGGTCGAGGATGGCGGCCTCGTTCTTCGGGATCATGTAGTCGAGTTCGGCCAGCGACACGAGGTGAGCCGGATGGCCGAGAACCAACTGGATGATGAGATGTCTAGTCTCCTGCGAAAGCAGCTCACGCACTCTTCGCTGCTCTGCAAACGGATCATCGAATCCCCCCGGAGATGTGTAGCTCATAGTTCAACACAGCCTTCTCAGCTGCATAATGGTTTGGGTTAACTAGGTCAATAAAATCGCTATTTGACTGAGTCAATTGGAAGTACCTATCACCAGGTCAATTGTGTACGACGGTATGAGTGGCCCATCCGTTCCGCCAAACGCAGGCGAGATCATGGCTACCGTGCAGCGGGCGTTACGCGGTCTCGATGTCGGATCCACCGAAGCGACCCAGATTCTGTCGTGGGCAAACAGTGAGACGCCAGCAATCTACGACCGCGACCAGACTGCCTATCTCGTCCTCGGAAGCTATCGTGATCCGTATCTCCGACGCGTACGGGCGGTCAGCGATCGATTAAACCGCCGCTATGGAACGTACGCGTTTCTCATCGGCGATCTCGCCGACATCAACATTTCGCGCCTCCCCGAATTCCGCGTAAAATTCCACATCATGGCAACCCTCTGTGATTACGTCGCCGCCATCTTCGAACAGGATGCAGGCGGCGAGGTCAACGAACTCGGCAAACTCGGTGAAACTGAGTACTTCGAGAAAGCGTACGCCTTCCCTCGTGCCTACCACTGGGAGAGAGAGGGGAATCTCACTACTGAGCGTGACGTGCTCGCTGCAGGAGCACAGATCATCGCTGCCACAGACATCGACGAGGAGACGAAAACTGTCGCGCTCGAGGCGCTCGTCGACCGTGCAGAACACGCTGGTATCGATATCACTGTCGACGCTGTGATTAGCGAACTAGCGGACCAACAAATCGACGTTCCGTCGTACAGCTGGGTTCACTTGAACGACTTTCGCCTCTTCGAACTCCACGGCCGGTGTTATCCCTGGACAACTGAGGAGGAGTTACTCGACTCGACGGACGAGCTTCCAGGGTCCCCCAGACCAGGCTGGGAACAACAGTCGGATTCCTCCCACGAGTGAACTCGTGGGCTTCCTCCTTGCATTCGTGTGAACTGCCTCGGGATATCGGCCGCCGCGTAGCGGAGTACTGGGGTGGCCAGTCGACCGTCGACCCGTGGTTCAGCCGGTTCGAACTCCGCACCCGGCGGTTTTTCGATCGGGTTCCGTGTCGAACTCGCGTTCGGCCACATTGCCAGCACCCATTTCCAGAAATTATATGTATCTCTTCGTGAAACTCACCCGTGGAAGCTGCGCCCGCCGCACACCGGTTGGGGCACGCTCGAAGAACGTGCCCCGGGTGATACCAGCACCCGAGGCGTGGCTTCCAACCCGAGAGGGTTAAGCAGCCATGACTCAGTACCAACCACGCGACCTTAAAAGGCTCGCAAACACGCTGTACAGCCCGCGAAACGACGATTCACGGAGTGGTAACGCCGTCACTCGAGCGACGTCTCTGGAGGAACACCGATGAGCGAGGACGTCGGCCAGTGGGGTGGCGAGGAGTGGAATCCGCCGCGCTGTCCCCACTGTGAGAGCGTGGTGGTCGGGATGACCGCCACCGGTCCGTTCACGATTAAAGCCTCCTGTGGCTGTTATCTCAGCCAGAACGAGGCGCGCGACCTGCGGTAGCAGGGTCTATTCGGGTCACGCGTCGTGCCGGTCCAGCGGGACGACGCCCCATCACACCGGCTCGTCGGTCTCGAGCCAGTCGGCGAAACTGCCCTCGAGCAGCGTCTCGGCCTGCCGCGAGACGTAGGCGCGCTGGGTCTCGGTGATCGCGTCCGCGAGTGTCGCCCCCTCGTCGAGGGCGGCGGTGGCCCGGCCGTGTTTCCACCGTGCTGGCGTGGTCCGCTGTCTGACCCGTCGCCGGAGCGGGTAGAGGTAGCGCGCGACCGCGTCGTCGCCGAAACCGCGACTCGAGAGACCCTCGGCGGCGTGGGTGAGGAGGTCGTCGTAGAGCGCGTCGGTGTCGTCCGTCTCCGCGCCGTCGCCCGTGATCCAGGCGAGGTCGGCCGCGAGACCGTCGCGGGCGGCTGCGTAGAAGTTCTCGCGGGCGCGCTCCCACGGGAGGTCGGCGACGGGGTGTGAGAGGCGAGGCAGACTCTCGAGGAGTCCGGCGAGTGCGGCCTGGAAGGCGACGGTATCGCGGACGGTTGGCTGGGCCGAGAGCGGGCGGAACTCGATCCGGGCGTTGGCCGCCGAGCGGGTCGCACCGTCGAAGACCGGTCGAACCCAGCGCCAGTAGGTGCCGTGTTTCCGCCGGAAGTGAGCGAACTCGTCGTCGAACCGGCCGCCGGAGTCGGCGGGCATCGGGACGAGGTCGTCGTCGGTGGCGATACGCTCGACTGCCTCGCTCACCGACTCGAGGTCGCGCGGGAAGCGGACTTTGCCGTCGCCGTCGCCGGAGGCGTTGAGCACGCCCTCGAAGATGCTGATTCGGTGGTCCATCCACGCCTCCCCCAGGACCTCGTCGGCACTGACTCCCTCGTCGTAGAGGTCCGGTGGGAAGAACGGAGCGTTGACGCCGAGTGCGAGCAGCGGTCCGGCGACCCGTAGCGCGTAGGTGAAGTAGGCGGGGAGGTCCTCTGCGTGGGGGACCTGGTAGTGGGGCTGAATCGAGGTGATG
Organism: Natronobiforma cellulositropha; assembly: GCF_025629245.1. GTDB lineage: Archaea > Halobacteriota > Halobacteria > Halobacteriales > Natrialbaceae > Natronobiforma > Natronobiforma cellulositropha. The sequence goes on along the minus strand of NZ_JANZXN010000015.1, from coordinate 14,752 downwards.
AGGCTCTCGGGCATGACGGTGTCGGCCGCGAGCGAGACGTTCGGCGCGTCGATTTCGAGCCTCGCCCCGACGCCAGTGTCGGTGTTCGCCATCGCGTGGTAGCGCGCGGCGTCGCTCATGTTCGTCGCGAGCCTGACCGGGCGCTCGTCGCCGTCGACGGGGACGGTTCGCTCGACGCTGTCGGTGAGGTAGCGCGTGGCCGTCTCGCCGGCGGGTGGGATAGTGAACGCGCCGTCGCTGACGAGGCGCATCCCCTCGATGCGGGTGACCTCGAGCGCCGCCTGCAAGCGGGCACAGACCTCCGCCTCCTGGGCACGCAGGCCGTGTTCGTTCAACGGCTGTGGACTGGTCGTCATCTCGGCGTTGTGCAGGCCGAGTTCCTTCTCGAAGCCGATCAACTCGAGGAGCCGACGAGGGACGCGCTGGAGGGCTGCAGTCTCGGTGTCGACCGCGTAGAACTCGTACTCCAGGCCGACGATCGCCTGCGGGTTGTCGAAGGTGCCCGACTCGAGTTCGCGCTCGATGATCTCGGCATCGGCGGCGACGCGTCGTCTGTTCGCCTCGGTGTCGACCGCGAGGACGGCTCCGATTCTGTCGCTCAGGTCCGCGCCAGTCATCTGTCTACCCGCCAGTGACCGGCGGACGGACTTAGACCCCCGACACTCGTAGCCGTCGCGGGCCACCGCCACATCGATCGGCAGAGAGGGAGTGTGTCGGACGGTCACAGGTGTTCCGCGGCGCTTTTGACCTCCGCTCGCTTCGGGACCTCATGAGCCTCTACGGGGAGTTTCAGGTACCAGCGGAGGTGTTCGCGCTGTACGAGACGCTCCAACAGGTACCGGAGACGACGGTCGAAATCGAGCGCGTCGTCGCCACCGACGAGGTGTTGACGCCGTACTTCTGGGTTGCGGGGGAAGACCAGCGAGCGTTCGAGACCGCGGCGAGAGACGATCCATCGATCAGCGACTGCCGCCGACTCGACGACTTCGAGCAGGCGACGCTCTACCGGGCGAGCTGGACCGAGAACATCGAGACCATCGTCTACGCCTACGCGGAGGTCGGGGCGACGATTCTCGAGGCGAGCGGCCAGTCCGACTGGTGGGAGCTGAAGATGCGCTTCGACGACCGCGAGCGTTTCGACGCGTTCCGGACCTACTGTGCGGACAACGACATCCCGTTCCGACTGACGCAGTTTCACGAACTCGCACGGCCGCAGACGGGGAGCCAGTACGGTCTCACACCCAAGCAACACGACGCGCTGGTCACCGCCTGGAAACGCGAGTACTTCACCTCACCGTCGGTCTCGCTGACGGACGTCGCGTCCGAGCTAGGGATTAGCCAGCAGTCGCTCTCTCAGCGCCTCCAGCGGGGCTTTCACTCGTTGATCGCGCACACACTCGTGGTCACTTCGCCGGAGACCGACGACCGCCGGCCGTAACCCGGTCGGATGTCCGAGGTGCTTATAAAGTACTGTACATACATGGCCCGGCGCTATGCGGGCGAAGCGCCTCAGTACGAGTACAATGAGCGAGGAGTCGTTGCAAACCGTCGCGTTCGAGTTGTGTCGTGACCACCACCGCCGACTCGTCCTCTCGATCCTGCTGGACGACGAGCGGCCGATGACGCTGAACGATCTGAGCAAAGGCGTCGCCACTCGAGCGCACGGCCGTCCGATCACCGAACTACCAGACGACGCCGTCGTCGACACCTACTGTCGGCTCTACCACATCCACATCCCAAAACTCGCCGACGCAGGTGCGCTCACTCACGACGTCGAGCGTAACCTGGTCGACACCGGCGAGCGCTACGGCGCGTTGCGGCCCTACGTCTCTCGGATCGTCGCCTCGAGCGCCCGGCCGGCGATGCCGAGCGACTGAGTCGCCCGCTCGCAGGTGGCCGTCTCGAGCGAGGACCGGAGAAGGAAAACCTTCAATAGCTCGAGAGGTCAAGACGACGTATGGACTCACTCGTCCGACTCGGGGGACTGGCCGTGCTCGCACTCGTTGCACTCTGGGTGATCCTCGAGGTGGTCGCCATCGTCTTCGGCATCGTCACCTGGATGCTCCAGATGATCGTCGGCGTCCTCGTCCTCGGGATCCTCCTCTACGTCGCCTACCTGCTGCTCTCGTCGGTGCTGAACTGAAGCGGAAGTCACCCTTCTGGCGGATCGTAGACCGGCCAGCCGTGGCGCCGCGTCCCGCGTTCGACGTTGACGAGAAACTGCTGACTCTTTCTGTGTAGGTCTGTGCGGGAGTCGAACTCGATGCAGTCGACGCCGTAGGCGGGCGTAATCTCACCGATGCTGGCGCTCGAGAAACTCGGGCCGACGAACAGTCGAAGCCGTTCGCGCGGTTTGCGCTCGTCCGCCGGGTCGTTCCACCGGAGGTTGAACTCGCCGAGGACCGCGCCGACTTCGCTGCCGACGCCGGTGGTCAGCCCAGCAGCGGTGAAGACGAACAGGACGGCGTCGCTGACCGCCGCGAACTCGACGGACTGGTCGAGCGGCGTCATCCCCGGTTCGTCGAGTCCCTCCCGGTCGACCTGGCGCTTCGTGGGAATCCCGACGTCGGTCGCGACGAACGCCCGAACGCCGAGTGCCGCCCGGAGGTCGGCGCAGAACTCCTCGAGCGCCAGCCGGTAGTCACCCCGGCCATCCTCGGTGACGTGCCGGTCCGGGTCGAACAACGGATCGGCGAAAAAGGGCGAGTCGAGTTCGTCGGCATCCTCGTAGGCGTAACTCGCGTCGAACGCCGTGTACGGTCCCATCACGTAGACGAAAACGTCGTCGGTCGCCGACAGCGCGGGTGGCGAGGGGGCGTTCGCTTCGACGTACTCGAAGATGGGGCGGCCGTTGTACTCGAGTCCGAAGCGGCGATCGGTCATTGTATTCAGTGATTCACAGCCGATACATACGTGTTCCGCTGGTCGCGTGAGTGGTACGCGAATTAAGTTAAGAACCACTACGCTAATGTGGCTGGCGCGCGAACCTCGACTCGAGATGGCCGCAGAAACCCCACCCACGATCCCGTCGGACGCCGAGGACGGCGCGCTCGAGCGCTACGTCGACCAACGGCTCTTCGGTGAGACGGTCGACTCGCTCGAGGCACACGTCCAGCGGAAGAAAGCGCTCGCGGACCCGGTTCGCTACAGTATTCTCTACCTCCTCTACGAACGCGAGCGTCTGCCACGGACGCAACTCGTCTCGGCGACCGGTCTCGACGCGAACGGTCTCCACCACCACCTGCGGGCGCTGCTCGAGGCGAACCTGCTCGCGAAAGCGCCGACGCCCGACGGCGCGGACGGCCGGATCACCTACTACCGGATCACGACCCTCGGCGTCGACGAGATCGAGAACGACGTGGCGACCATCAGCGGCGAGAGTCCACACGCTTAACCACCGGCGGCCGCCTACCCCAGGCCGATGGAGTTCGCCGAGTTCGCAACGCGCGCGAAGGAGATCGAAGCCGAGAGCGCAGACCTCGAGGTGACGGCGCTCGTCACCGACCTGTTTCGCGAGGGCGGCGACGACCTCGAAGTCCTCGCCCGGTTCGTCCAGGGGCGGGTGTTTCCGGCCTGGGAGTCGACCACGCTCGACGTGGGTCCGCGGACGTGTTACGAAGCGATCGCGCGGGCGGCGGGCCAGAACGTGAGCGCGGCCGACGTCGAAGAGACGCTGGCGAGCGTCGGCGAGATCGGTGCCGTCGCCGCGGGCTACGAGTTCGGCGGCCAGCAGGGACTCGGCGCGTTCACCGGCGGCGGACCCGACGAGTTGACCGTCAGTGCGGTCTCCGAGACGCTGGCCGACCTGGCCGAGACCGACGGCGACGGCAGCCAGGACCGAAAAATCGACCTGCTGTTCTCGCTGTTCAACCGCTGTTCGAGCGACGAGGCGCGCTATCTGGCCCGACTCGTCCTCTCTGAGATGCGCATCGGCGTCGGCGAGGGAACCGTCAGAGACGCCATCGGTGAGGCGTTCGACGTACCCACCGACGAGGTCGAGCGCGCGCTACAGGTCTCGAACGACTACGGGCGCGTCGCCGCCGTCTCCCGCGAGTCGGGTCTCGAGGGTCTCGAGTCGATGACGCTCTCGGTCGGCCGGCCGGTACAGGCGATGCTCGCCCAGACGGGCACCGTCACCGACGCGCTCACAGACTGGGAGCGTACGGCCGTCGAGTGGAAGTACGACGGGGCCAGAATCGCGCTCCACTACGACGGCGAGCGGGCGTGGGTGTTCTCGCGGAACATGGAGGACGTGACGGCTGCCCTCCCCGAAGTCGTCGAGTTCGCCGAGGCACACCTCGAGCGGCCGGCGATCCTCGACGGCGAGGTGGTCGCCGTCGACGAGGCGGGCGATCCGCTCCCGTTCCAGGCGGTGTTGCGTCGGTTCCGGCGCAAGCACGACGTCGAGGCGGCGCGCACAGCGGTCCCCGTCTCGCCGGTCTTCTTCGACTGTCTGCACGCCGACGGCGAGGACCTCCTCGAAGCGCCGCTCACCGAGCGCCACGCACGACTCGAGTCGCTCCTTCGCGACCACGAGGACCAGCCGCCCGAGGGGGTCTCGGCGCTCGTCCTGAGCGACGACCCCGACGAAATCGAGTCGATCGATGCCGCCGCACTCGAGGCGGGCCACGAGGGCATCATGCTGAAAGATCCGAACTCGACGTACTCGCCGGGGCGGCGCGGGAGACACTGGCGAAAACACAAACCCGACGTCGAGACGCTCGACCTCGTCGTCACCGGGGCGGAGTGGGGCGAAGGGCGGCGGGCGACGTTCCTCGGCACGTTCGAACTCTCGGTGCGCACCGACGACGGCTACGAGACGGTCGGCAAGGTCGCGACCGGCATCACAGACGAGACGCTCGCCGATCTCACGGACCTGCTCGAGCCACACGTACGGGCCCAGGACGGGCAGACGGTGACGCTCGAGCCGGCGGTCGTCTTCGAAGTCGGCTACGAAGAGATTCAGGTCTCACCGACGTACACCTCCGGATACGCGCTCAGGTTCCCACGGTTCGTCGGCGTGCGGAGCGACAAGGATCCGGAAGATAGTGACTGCCTCGAGCGTCTCGAGCGCCTGTTCGACGCCTCGTAGTCGGCGGTCAGTCGGCAGTGAGCGAGGCGCTCGCCTCCGCCGCGAGGTCGCGAATGTCCTCGTTCGGGTCGCTCTCGGCGACGGCATCCAGATCGGCGACGACCGACTCGTCACCGATGTACTCGAGCGTCCAGATCGCACTCCCGCGGACCCCTTCGATGTGGTGGTCGAGTAAGGTGACGATCTGGTCTCTGGCGGCGTCGACCTCCTCGGGGCGCACTTCGGCGACGTACGAGAGGAGGCTGATCGCGGCGTTCTGCTCGTCGGAGTAGACCGACTCGAGCATCTCGAAGAGCGTCTCGAGGTGGGGTTCGACGGTCTCGGCGACGGTCTCGAGGTGGGCCTCGGCGACCATCGCGAGGAGGTAGGTCGCCTTGGTTCGGATCTTCGCGTTCTCCGTGGTGGCGACGACGTCAGCCGCAGGCTCTATGGCGGCTTCACACTCCTCGGCGTGTGTCTCCGCGACGAGTGTCGCTGTCTCGAGGATGCGCGACCGGAGGTCGTCGTAGTCGTCACGGCCGGCGGTAGCGACGAACTCGTCGATCTTCGGGACGAGTGCGGCTGGCTCGCGTTCGGCGACCGTCGAGAGCAGCGTGTCGGCTTTGAACCGGCGGGCGGCGTGGAGTTGCTTCCCGCGCGGCGAACTGTGTTCGACGATCTCGACGCCGTCTTCCTCGCGCAGTTCCGACCCCGGCGTCTCGTCGCTGGCGTCTTCGGCCAGCCAGTCGCGGATGACCAGGAAGTCGATCATCGACGAGGCGATAGGGACGACCGCTTCGGGCTCCTGTTTCGAACGCTCGAAGAGTACGTCGACGGTGCGAAAGCCGAGCCGTGAGTCGTCGCCCTGGACGATCTCGTCGAGGCGCTGGACGTGGTCGACGGAGAGGACGTCGAGGCGGTACAGCGCGTTGATCGCCCCCTCTCGTACGTACGGGTCGGCGTCGAGGACGCTCTCGAGGTCCTCGACCAGCGGCTCGAACTGGCTCCAGTCTTCCGCCTCCGTCGCCGCCTCGAACAGCTCGTAGAGCGCTTCCTGCTGGTCGTCGAAGTCGTCACTGCGCAGTCCCTCTCTGATCGAGTCGAACGATACACTCTCGCTCATCGGTATCCCTCCAGTGTGTGCTCACGTCTCATTGAGTGTCACCAGATGAGTGAAGCGGCGGTGTAAACTTTATGGGTGAACGCGCGCGAGATAATCGTCAGGACGACTGCGAGAACGACGCGCTCGCCTCCGCCGCGAGCTGTCTGACGCCCTCGTCGGGGTCCTCTTCGGCCACCGTCTCGATGGGACCGGCAGCCGCCTCGTCACCGACGTACTCGAGCGTCCAGATAGCGTTTCCACGGATGCTCTCGAGCGGGTGCTCGAGGAGATCGATGAGCGTCTCGGTCGCCGGCTCGACGGCCGACGGGTCGAACTCGGCGACGTACGAGAGGAGACCGACCGCTGCGTTCTGTTCCAGCTTGTGCTCGGAGTCGAGCATCTCGAAGAGCGTCTCGTGGTGAGGGTCGACCGCGTCGGCCACCCGCTCGAGGTGGGCGTCGGCGATCATCGCCAGCAGAAACACGGCGTTCGTCCGCAGTTTGGGATCGGTCGTCGTCGCTAACACGGCGACCGAGAGGTCGATCGCCTCGGTACACTCGTCGGGGTAGTCTTCCGCGAGGGCGGTGAGGATCTCGAGGACGTTGTTTCGCACCCGCAGGTCGCGTTTGCCGACCTCGACGAGGTCGTCGGCGACGGGCAGGATGGCGTCGCCGCTGGTCCCGGAGATGTGTTTCAGTGCCGTGACCGCCTTGTACCGACGCTCTAAGTGAAACTGCAGCGCCTCCCGGGACTCGTGTTCGACGATGGCGCGTTTGGTCTCCGCCCGCTCGTCGTCGTCGTCGATCTCGACCTCGTCGTCCTTCAGCGTGTGCTCGGTGAGCAGAAAGTCGACCAGCGACGGGGTCGCCGGGGCGACGAGTTCTGGCTCGTCCTCGGAGATTGCGTAGAAGACGTCGATGACACCCGGGGTGACGTCTTCGTCGCTCGCTTCGATCGATTCGCTGTAGGTGGTGACGTGCTCGGGTTCGAGCCGCTCGAGTCGGTGCAGGGTGTAGATCGCTCCCTGCTGGATCGAGGGGTCGTCCTCGAGCAACGCGATTACGTCGTCGACGAACGGCTCGAACGCCTCGAACTCGTCGGCTTTCGACGCCTCTCGGTAGAGTGCGCGGAGAGTCCCGCGCCGTTTTTCGATGTCGTCACTCCGTAGCCCGTCTCGGATCGCCTCCAGTGGTTCCTGGTTGCTCATGGTAACCTCCTCGGCCGCACCCGGCCGCCTCGGATATACTATCTGCACGAACCACCCGTGTAAACTTTATGGAGATTCGCATACTATTCTTGACGAGTGTGGCGAAGGCTGCGTCGGTGCGCCGTAGGCGATGTCGGCCGGCGGCCGCCCTCGCGTGCGGGCGAGCGCACCGGTCTCGAGGTGCGTATCCTTAAGACCCGTCGGGAGAACCGTTGGCGTATGAACCCACGCGACCTGTCCGACCACGTCGCATACGAGGCGGGTCGGGGAATCGAGGAAGTCGCGCGCGAACTCGAGCGCGACCCCGACGAGTTCGTCAAACTCGCGTCGAACGAGAATCCCCACGGCCCGGCACCCGCCGCTATCGTCGCCATCCGCGAGGGGGCCGCCGGAGTCAGTTCCTACCCGAAGGCCGCGCACGCGGACCTGACGGACGCGCTCGCAGACCGCTGGAACGTAACCCCCGACCAGGTCTGGCTCGCCAACGGCGGCGACGGGGCGATCGATTACCTCCACCGGGCGATGCTCGAACCGGGTGACAGTGTCCTGGTCCCGACGCCGGGATTCGCCTACTACGGGATGAGCGCGCGCTTTCACCACGGCGACGTCGCCACCTACGACCTCTCGAAGGGCGACGACTTCGCCCAGCACGCCGACGCGATCCTCGAGAGCTACGACGGCGAGCGAATCGTCTGGGTGACCAGTCCGCACAACCCTTCGGGGTCGACGATGGCGCTCTCCGAGATCGAACGCCTGGCCGCCAAAACCGACGAGGAGACGCTCGTCGTCGTCGACGAAGCCTACGGCGAGTTCGCGAGCGTCGACAGCGCGCTGGCGCTGCTCGAGGGTGACGACCCACGCGAGGACGTGGCGGTGTTGCGCACGTTCTCGAAGGCGTACGGTCTCGCGGGCTTGCGACTCGGCTACGCCGTGGTCCCGAGCGCGTGGGCCAGTGCCTACACCCGCGTGAACACCCCGTTCGCGGCGGGCGAACTCACCTGCCGTGCCGGTCTGGCCGCACTCGAGGACACCGAACACGTCGAGCGGACCGTCGAGACGACGACGGCCGCCCGCGAGTACATCACCGAACACGCCGAGGCGCACGGCTGGCCCAGCGAGGGGAACTTCGTGCTCCTCGAGGTCGGCGAGGCGAGTGCGGTCGCCGAAGAGATGCAAGAACGCGGCGTCATCGTCAGAGACTGTACGAGTTTCGGTCTCCCCGAGTGCATTCGGATCACCTGCGGCACCGACGCCGAGACCGAACGCGCCGTCGAGACGCTCAACGCCGTCCTCGAGGACCACACCGCCGACGGGCGGACACCGCGCGAGGTGACCGAGTAGTGCGCGTGGCCGTCACCGGCACACCGGGTGCGGGAAAGACCACCGCGACGCGCCTCCTCGCCGCCCGCGCGGCCGACGACGACCACCCGTTCGACCTCGAGGTGGTCCACTGTAACGACCTGATCGCCGACGAAGACCTGTACACCGCCGTCGACGAGGAACGCGACAGCGTCGTCGCCGACCTCGACGCGCTCGCCGACCGACTCGAGGGGGTCGACGACGCGCTGTTCGACTCCCACCTCGCTCACCACCTCGCGGTCGACCGGGTGGCCGTCCTGCGCTGTGCGCCGGAGACGCTCGAGTCCCGGCTACGCGAGCGCGGTGAGTCGGCGACGAAAGCGCGCGAGAACGCAGAGAGCGAGGCGCTCGACGTAATCCTCGTCGAGGCGCTCGAGCGCCACGGCCGCGAGTCGGTGTACGAACTCGAGACGACCGAGCGCTCGCCCGAGAGCGTCGCCGACGAACTGGCGGCGATCTGTCGGGGCGAACGCGACCCGAGCGCGGGAACCGTCGACTACGTGGGGTACCTGGCGTGACGCTCGACGCCCTCAGGCCCTACGTCTCGGGCTTCCTCCGCCCGTTCGTGAAGGGATTCGATAAGGCGGGACTCGGGCCGAACGCCGTCAGCGTCCTCGCGTTCGGGATGGCTATCGCGGCCGCCGTCGCGTTCTACCTCGGCGGCGTCGAGGACCAACTCTGGTACGTCGCCGCAGCGGCGCTCGTCTTCCTGAACGGCTGGCTCGACATCGTCGACGGCGCGCTCGCGCGCGAACAAGGCGTCGCCTCACCCGGCGGCGACCTCCTCGACCACGTCCTCGACCGCTACGCCGACATCGTCGTCATCGCGGGTCTCGCCGCCGGCATCGACCACTACCTCCTCGGGTTCGCCGCCGTCACCGGCGTCGTGATGACCTCCTACCTCGGCACACAGGCGCAGGCGGTCGGTCTCGACCGGGTCTACGGCGGTCTCGTCGGCCGTGCCGACCGCCTGGCGATCATCGGCGTCGTCGGCTTCCTGGCCTACCCCGTCGGGGGCGAGTTCGCCGGCTTCGGTCTCGTCGGCTGGCTGCTCGTCTTCCTCGCCGTCGTCGGCCACCTCACCGCACTCCAGCGGTTTTATTACGCCTGGCGCGCGCTCGAGTGAAGCCCTCGCCGCATCCTTTATCACGCGCCGCGCTATACGTTCGCGCATGGTTCAGTGCGAGATGTGTGGCGCCGAGACGTCGTCCCCAAAGACCATCAAGGTCGAGGGCGCGAAGTTGGATGTCTGTTCGAACTGTACCGACTTCGGCACCGAGATACGATCACCGTCGGCGAGTTCGAGCACGTCCACGAAGTACTCGACCTCGAGTTCCGGGTCGTCGGGTGGCTCGAGTTCGAACACACCCACGGCGAGTAGCTCGTCGGCGGGTGGGAGTAGCTCCCGGCGTCGGGATATGTTCGACGATATGGACGAAATCGTCACCGACTACGACGACCGGATCCGACGCGCCCGCGAACAGGAGGGACTCAGCCAGTCGGAACTGGCGAACGAACTCAACGAGAAGGCGAGTCTGATCCGCAAACTCGAACGCGGCGAGACGCTCCCGAGCGACCGTGTCCAGTCGAAACTCGAGCGGTACCTCGACATCTCGCTCACCGGCGAGGGTGGGAATCCAGAGGACACCGAGTGGAGCGGCGGGGCGTCGACCGGCAGTTACACGCTCGGCGACGTCGTCAAGCGGAAAGACTGAGCGAACCGCCCTTCTCGTCGGTTCCGGCTCCCCGTTGTGCGGATCGTCAGCTGTCGTCGGTGTTCTCGTCGTCACGATCGGACGCTGTCGAGCGGCCGGCACCGGTCCCGGAGGCAAGCGATACCGACACCGTCTCCCCGTGCTCGAGCGCCAGGGTCTCGAGCGCGTCGGGTTCGACGAGGCGTAAGAGCGCCACGCCGTCGCCCGCGTCGACGACCCGTGCGCGGAGCGTCGGCCCGCCGAGACGGGTCTCGAGTGCCTCGAGGCGTTCACAGACGTCCGTGAGCGTCGCGTTCGCGGCTGGCTCGACGGCGTCGTCGGCGTCTCCACCAGTGGCAACCGGAGGGGTGTCGGGTTCTGGCTGGCTCTCGTCCGGTGTCGACGGCCTGTCGCCGCCGGAAATCGACCCGAGACGCTCTTCGAGTCGCTCGAGTGAGATTCCTTCGGCTTCGACGTCGGCCGACGCCGTCCGGCCGATGGCGGGCATGGCGTCCTCGTCGTACTCGCCGCTGGTGAGCGGGCCGTAGGCGGCCCGTGGGTTGTGCTGGGTGACGAGGCGTTCGCCCTCGTCGGTCATCCACGGCGGGCGTCGCCAGTCCCCGTCGTAGATGACGTACTCGACCTGATCGCTGTGTTCCCAGACGAAGCTGTTCTCGTTGCTCCGGAACGAGGTACTGCCGGGCTGTTGGTGTTCGATGACGAGCTGTATCGGTGCGAGTTCGTCGATGACGCGCTCGAGTTCGGCCCGGGTCGGATGGTCGACGGGTGCGTACTGATAGACCGTACACGTCGCCCGGTCGACCGGCGAACTCGCCCCGCCGGTCACCTGGACAAGCGTCGCACCCGGGTCGTCACGGAGCTGTTCGAACAGCTGTTTCGAACTGCCGTCGACGGGAACCTCGGGACCGGCGAGGATGACGCCGCCGCGGTCGACGACCTCGGCGGGGTCGTCGAACACCGGAACCGTCTCGACGGCGTCGTGGTCGTACTCGAGGTCGTCGTAGAGCTTCGCGACGTGGCCGACCAGCGTGATCGGTTCGACGTCGGGGTACTCCGCACCGAGTGCAGCGAGGATCTCTGTGTACTCGAGACCGGTCAGGCCGCTGACCGTCACCAGCACGGTCGAGCCAGCGTGGGCGCGCGAGAGAATCGTCGCGACGGAGTCGGTCAGTTCGGTCACGTACTCGTCGGCCGTCGCCACGTTGAGAAACATCGCGTCGACCGTACAGGGAAGCGTCGTCGTGAACGCCGGATAGCCCCCCGCCCGGTGGAGCGAGATGTCGCCGCTCGCGAGTACGTGGTGGGTATCAGTGCCGTCCTGAAACCGGATCACGAAGCCGACACCACCGGGGGTGTGGCCGGCCGGGACGGGACGGACCTCGACGTCGGGGACCACGTCGACCCAGCCGTCGATCGGTTCGAGCGCCTCGAGCGCGCGCGAGGGGGCGGCGAGGTCGTAGCGCTCGGCGTTCTCGCCGACGACGGTCTCGAGGAGGCGGGCGGTCGCCGGTGAGGTGTACACCGGCGCGCCGTCTCTGACGTTCGCGCCGAGCGTCCGGTAGTGGTCGAGGTGAGCGTGAGTGAGCAAGACGGCGGCGAGATACTCGTCTTCTCCGAGGAGGTCGTCGACGTCGACGCCGTCGCCCGAATCGACCAAGAAGCAGGCCGTCTGTCCCGAGACGTCGTCCGCGAACTTCAACAGGTACGACTCGTGACCCGTTCGTGGATTCGCGTGGATGTAGCTGACCTGCACCAGTTGTCACTTGGTACCACGTCGATTCGGACCGTTCTGTATCTTTCGTTGTGAACAGAAGCGGCCGGGAAGCGGTGACGTGACTCGAAACATATTTCAAACGTGGTGCGGGCGTATCGACTGATGTTCGTCCTGGTCAACCTGAAGACGTACCCCTGTGATCCCGTCGCGGTCGCCGAAGCGGCCGCAGCGGTCGACGAGGAGACCGACGCTCGAATCGCCGTCGCCGCCCAGGCGGTACACCTGGAGGCGGTCGCCGAAACCGGCGTCGAGACGTGGGCCCAGCACGTCGACCCGATCGAGTACGGGAGCAACACCGGCCACACCCTCGCCGAGTCCGTCGCCGACGCCGGCGCGGTCGGCACACTCATCAACCACTCCGAGCGACGCCTGCGTCTGGCAGACATCGACGGCTCGCTCGAGGCGGCGACCCGTGCCGGTCTCGAGACGATCGTCTGTGCGAACAATCCCGCGCAGGTGGGTGCGGCCGCCGCGCTCGGTCCCGACGCCGTCGCCGTCGAGCCGCCCGCCCTGATCGGTAGCGGGACGCCCGTGAGTCAGGCCGATCCCTACATCGTCGAGGACGCCGTCGACGCTGCAGGCGCAGTCGACCCCGATGTCGGCGTGCTCTGTGGTGCCGGCATCTCGACCGGCGAGGACGTGCGCTCAGCACGCGAACTCGGGTCTGAGGGAGTCTTACTCGCCAGCGGCGTCGCGAAGGCCGACGACCCACGGGCGGCGCTCGAGGGACTCGTCGAGGGTCTCTGAGACGTGTTCGACCACGACCTCCGGACGCTCGAGTCGGCCGAGCAGTCGACGGCCGGGTAGCGGCAATCGGGGAGATCATTAGGTACATTGATTATGATTTACCCACTCAGCTTCTGTAGGATACCCTTATGACCGGAGAACAGGTGTTCGTCTCACACGCACCCGAGGACCTCGAACTCGTCCAGGAACTGTTCTCGACGGTCAAGAACTTCCCCTTCGGCGTCCACATCGCCCTCGAGGAGGTCGAGTCGGGACGCAGGCGCAAGCGACTCGAGGGCAGGCTCGCCAACAGCGACGTCGTCGTCGCCGTGTTGACCGAACGGGCGGCGTCGAACCGCTGGATCAACCAGGAGATCGGCTACGCGCTCGCGAAGGGCATACCCGTCCTCCCGATGTACGAACACGAGTCGCTCCGGGGTGGGTTCATCAGCGACGTCGAGGGCGTCACGCTCGACCGCGACAACCTCGTCTTCACCGTGTTCAACCTGCTGTGTCGCCTGCGGGCGGAGCTCGCCCCGCTGGGTGCGCTCTCGGTCCCCAACTGGTACATTCGCTTCCCGTGTACGATCCCCGACTGTGGCCACCCGGTGACGCTCGAACTCGAGGAGGGCCAGACGAAGCTGTGGAAGCGCCACCAGCACGGCCAGCTGCTCGAAGCCGCCTGTGAGGTCTGTCGGTCGACGTACTACTTCGACCCGGCGACGATCGGGTTCGTCCGCCGAGAAGACGGCTAGCTCGTACGGATCGTTACGACAGGTCAGCCGGTGGTCGGGACGCTCGCTCGAGCGGCCACCGGGCGACGACAGCCCCGCTCACTTGAGTCGGTCGTAGGCCTCTTTGACGAGTTTGAACGCCGAGCGACTGCCGCTCTTGCGGTCGGGGTGAGCGCGCTTGATCTGCTGGAGAAACGCCTTCCTGATCTCGGCGTCGGCGGCTCCTGCCTCGAGACCCAGAATCTCCCAGGCTTCGGCCTTGCGCATCTTGACGTCGGTGACGACACCCTTCTGTTCGGCGAGGTCCTTACAGTCGGGACACATCTCCTCGGTCCGCCCGTCGATCGTCGTCACGTGAAACAGTTCGACGTCGGTCCACTCGTGACACTGACTGCAGAGGTTCCGCGGCGTCGCCAGCTCCGTCGTCTCGTCGTCGCTCGAGGATGCGGTGACCGACGTGTCGGTCTCGCCGTCGCTGTATCCTGGCACGTCGCGCAAACACGTCCGACAGCACGTAATCACCGTCCCGTCGGTGAGGACGACGTCCTCGAGTTCCGACTGGGGGAACTCGTCGGTACAGCCGTCGCAGGGTTCGGTGTGGCGCTCGAGCGAGGCTAACTTCTTCGCGGCCTTCCGAGCGTGTGGCTCACAGGCTGGACAACACGCCAGCGAGTCGCCGTCGGGCATGGAGACCGTCGTCAGGTCCTCGAGTGAGACGACGCGTCCACACCCGTCACACCCTTCACGTCGCTCGTCTGCCACGGCCATCGATCGAAACCTATGTAGTCGACCTATATTAGTCCTGCCTTACTAGCGGTCGAAAGAACACAGTCGCGCTCGAGTGCCCTCGGGCCAGCGGCTGGGGAGCCGAGGACTCCGCAGGGAGGTGCCGAACGGGACCACTCTATTGACGGCGCGTATCCGCGTCCTAACGGGCGTGGGATTGTGCCTGTTCAGCGTTTGACATCCTCCCCGCCCTAAAGGGCGAGGATTCCCGAACGTTGGGATATTACGGTTTGCAACCTACCTGTTCCCTCGGTGCGAACCGCCCCGAGGTTTGGTTG
>NZ_JANZXN010000014.1 GCF_025629245.1 Natronobiforma cellulositropha | reverse complement strand
AGGAGGCGCTGTTGGACACAGCCGTTGCCTCCTCATTCCTCTCGAAAAGATGCCTCGATAAGCCGCCGCTGTCACGTGGTTCTCCGCTTAGCTAAAGACGGATAAAGGAACGTTTAAGGTGAGCCGCCGGATAGCCTCCAGTGCGGGTTGGTGATCTAGTTGGTTATGATACCTCCTTCACACGGAGGAAGTCGGCAGTTCAAATCTGCCCCAACCCATTTTTCGGCGACACATTACGAGGAGCGGAGCGACGAGCACGTCGCCGAAAAATGATTGATGAAAGATTTGAACTAGGCAAGACACGCGCAGCGAAGCGAGCATGTCTTGACGTGGTTCAAATCTGCCCCACCCACTACTTTTGCTGCGAGCAATTTCGCGAGCAGTAAAGTCGTCACGTTGGGGCAGTTTGAACCCAGGAAGTCGCAGCTCGCGCAGCGAACGCAGTGAGCGAGCAAGACCGTCTTCCCCAGGTTCAAATCTTCCCCAGCCCACTTTCGGGCGACACATTGCGAGGAGCGGAGCGACGAGCACGTCGCCCGAAGTAGGACGGGTCGGTCAGGGTTCTGCGCCACAGCTGCTGCCCGCTCGAGCGACCTTCCGAGCCAGGCGGTTTCGATATCGAAGCGTTCGTCATCGGTCACCGGTCCCCAGGAACGGTCGACGAACGGACGCCGGGTCGCGCTCACGGGCTCCAGATTCCCTGTTCGTAGTCGAGCACAGAGACGACCACGACGTGGGGGAGCGTCAACACGGCGATCGTGACCAGATACAGCGCGAGTGCCTCGGCGAGGCTTGCAGGCGTCTGTGGGACCGAGAGTCCAACGCCGATGAGAACGACCAGCCCGCCGGCGGTAAGCGCGAGCGCTTCGCGGGCGAACCGGCGGCCCGCGGTTCCGACAGCCCCCCGCTCGAGTGCCGCGCTGGCAACGGGATCGACGAGCATCGTCCGGAGGATGTGTCGCAGCGAGTGCCAGAAGCAGAAGTAGAGTCCGATCGCGAGGATCGGTGGGACGACCGCGAAGTAGGCGACGAGACCGAGCGTCTCGGCGGCATCGATCCGCCAGGCCGAACGGCCGTCCGGTCCCGCCCGGCGAAAGCCGACGGCCAGCGAGGTTACGACCGCTGAACCGAACGCGAAGGCGACCGCCGACCGGACCGGTGGCGTGAACGCCGTCTCGGTCGTCGACGCCGCCGCCGGGTCGAACAGCCCGATGAGTGTTCCGGCGACGGCCGCGTACTGCCCGGGAAACGCGACCAGTGGGACGAGCATCGGGAGTCCGCCCCGGACGACCAGCGTGAGTAGCCGACTGGCCCGCGTCTCGAGGTGGTCGGCGTCGAAGAGCGCGACGAGGACGTAGACGTCTCCTTGCCCCCAGTGGACGAGCGTCACGAGGATGAACAGGGTAAACGCGACGACGGGAGCGAGAATCCAGACGAGAGCGTACGCGGAGCCGACCGTCAGGTAGAGGGCACCGATTGCTGCGACCGAGCGCGCGGTGACCGGGTCGCCTCGAACCCGCGGTAATACGAGATGGTCGACCGCGCCGTGGGGGAGTCCGAAGAGCACGACGCTGAGTGCCAGCGGAACGTACTGGGAGGTGAGTGGCGGCGGTCCGACGAGGGTGAGCACCGCCAGGGCGCAGCCAACGGTGAGCAGTCCGCAGCCGAGGCAGAGGCGGGCCGCGAGTCGACAGGCAGCCCCGGTGTCGACCGTTTCGGACGGGCGTCGCTTAGCGCTCATCGGAACCCGCGCCGAGACGACCTCGTGCGTCGGTGAGTGACGGAACGTCCTCACGGCACTCGAGCAGCCACATGTACATGACGATTCCCTGGACGACGAAGAGGTTGGTCACCAGAAAGAACAGTAGTTCCTCGACGGGCACCCCGAGCGGTGCGAAACCGATCGTGTGTGTCTCCGAGATGGCCCAGACGCCGCGCTCGAGTGCGATCCAGTCGACGAGCCAGAGGTAGACGGTTGGAACCGCGACTGCGACCAGTAGCGACCGGCGAAGCTCCCAGAGGTAGGTGAGACCGAAGCCCCACTGGATCGCGAACACCGGTCCGGCCCAGAGCAACAGCCAGCCGAGGTAGTACGTCGACGCGGTATCGGTAAGCAGCCAGCCGACACCGGCGAGTGCCGCTCCACCGGCGACCCCCAGGAGCCGATGGGAGAGCCGGATCGAGAGTGGCCGGTCGGCGATCACAGGCACCTGAAAGAGCCAGAAGGCGGTCAAAACTGGCTGCAGGGCGAAAAAGAGGTACTCTTCGATCGGTGTGTGCCAGACGGTCGCGATCACGACACCCTCCCCGTACCACCAGACGCCGCGGGGGATCAGGTGGTTCGTCCACGGCGTCGTGTAGACGAGTGCGAGCACGACAATGATCCCGAGACCGGAAAGCGGGCGCTCTCCCCACCACGCGTCGGGACGACGCCGTGCCAGCCATCCCAGAACCAGGATCGGCGGCAAGATGAACGCCAGGTGAACGCCGAAGTACGTGAGCGAGATCATCGTGAGCGAACCAACGGGCGCCATCGGATCACCCACCTGAGGGGGCGGTGCTGTGCATATCGTAGCGGCCGCAGTCGTATTGCCAGCGATCCATACCGGAGAGGAACACTCTCAGTCGTCGCCCGAGGCGGGACGGCGCAGACTGGCACCGTAGTCGGGACCACCGGTGATCGACGCCGGTTCGTCGACGATGTACGCCATGGCGACGAACGTCACGATGTACTTGGTGATGATGTCGAGGATGCTGTACCCCCACGACGTCACCGTCACGTCGAGGAGCGCGAATCCCTCCACGCCGAGTGCCCAGAGGATCGGATAGCCGAACCAGCCGACGACGGTGAGGATCTTGAGCGTCCGAAAGAGATCCCCGGTTCCCGTCGTCGCCGCCTCCGCGGTCCAATCGACGAGGATGACATAGACGATCACGAGGAAGAACATCGTTCCGAGCACGAACCACCACCAGCGCAGGAGCAACGAGGAGGTCGTCAGCGCGGCCGCCAGTCCCGTAACACACATCGCGATGGTGAACGCACAGGTCGTGAGGATTTTGACCCAGTCCGAGCCAGCGATCAATCCCAGTGCGATCAGGATAAAGGGCGTCGAGAACGTCCAGGTGAGATAGCGTCCCCACATGGTCAACACACCGTCCTCACCGGCGGTCGTCGATCCTGCGGCGGGATGGCCCGCGGGCATCTCGACGACCCCCAATGTCAGTGCTGACGTGAGTCCGGTGTAACTCGAGATCGAGACGACCGAGATCAACATCAGCGCAATTGCGATCAGCTTCGCCCGCGGGTCGGTCAGGTTCCGCCCGAGATAGACGATTCCGAGGATCGTCAGTCCCGCGAGTGCAATGTTGAGGACGAACGAGAGCGCGAGCAGGGTGTTGTCACCACCGAAGACGTACTCGAACAGTTCGGGGTCTTCCAGACCGGCCTGAGCGATCAGAGACTGCGCGTCGAAGGCGAGTGTGGTCGCTGGATGCATGGCTGCAGGTTCCTTCAGCCGCACAACACATAAACGGGGTTCCGTCGCACAATGAAGATCTGTCGCGCTGAGCGATCCCGTACACCCCCTCGAGAGGCGACGTTGTCCGGGGAATCCTGCCGACACTCGGGCGTGCGACGGGAATCGTCGTAGCGATGGCTGCGCTCCCGGCCGTCGCTGGGCGTTCGATTCGGCCAGACGGTGGCGACGGTCTCGGGTAGCTCGTCGATAACGAAGGAAAGTCAGTCGGCACCCGTCGGTGACGTACTCGAGGGACCACGGTGGCTTCGCCAGTAGCCCTGTACGTACGCACCGACGAACATCCCGGCGAGCGCCCAGAGGATTGCGACGTTGCCGACACCGAGACTGGCGTAGGCCGCGCCGGGGCAGATTCCCGACAGGCCCCAGCCGACGCCGAAGATCGTTCCCCCGACCAGAACGTTCCGGTCGAAGGATTTCAATCGGCGGCTGTAGGTGTCGCCAGTCAGCGGTGCACGCTCGAGCAGTCGTGGCAACAGGGTGAACGTGATGGCAGTGATCACTGCTGCACCGCCCATGACGAACAGTAGCCCGAAGTCCTCGAACTGGAGGAAGTGTAAGACGACTTCGGGGCGGGCCATGTGGCTGAAGCCGAGGCCGAAGCCGAAGAGGAGACCGCCAACGAAGATCGACGGGCCGAAGAGTGGATGTCGGTCAGCCATCGTTACGGACTCACCTCGAGCGCGAGGACGACGTGCGCGGTGGCGATGGCGACGATGAGGAACGTCAGCACGCCCACGATCGACGTCTTCGAAGCCGATCCAACGCCGCAGACGCCGTGGCCAGACGTACAGCCCTTGCCGATCCGCGTCCCGATGCCGACGAGAATACCGCCGACGAACAGCCGCCAGGGCTGGACATCGGTCGACCAGAGCGTCAGGCTACCGGCCTCGTAGAGCTCACCGGTAGTTCCTGGCTGGTAGAGGGAACTCGACACCAGTCCGGACTGGAACGTCAGCGCGTAGACGAACGCGCCCGCGACGATGCCGAGCGTGAAGACGAGACGCCAGTCTCGAGTGTTGCGGTACCGCTGGAACCGTGACAGGGAGGAGACGTACGACAATGTCGACTCGAGAAACGTACTCGCGCCGGCGTGAATAGCGGTCCCCAGGTAGATCACGGCAGCGCCGAGACCGACGAGGATGCCGCCGACGGCGTACCGGCTGATGCCGGCGGGGAACAGCGATTCGTACGGCGTCGAGCCGAAGAGTTCAGTCACCATTCGACAGGGGTGGAGTAGAGTTAGTCACTGGCCAGCGACTCCTGGCTGGCGGCGCAGTTGTTCGGACCGAGTTCGAGCTCGAACGCGGTCTCGTCGTCGACGTCCCGCTGGCCGAGGTTCGTCTGGATAATGTCCTCGTAGTTGGCCGGGCGGGGTGGCATATCGGAGCAGACCAGTTCGACGAACGCGTCCTCGGACATCGTCAACGCGTCCATCTGTTCCTCGAGTCGGCCGATCGACTCCGTGTAGGTGCCGTCGGCGGCGGGGACGGCCGAGTCGCTGACGTGGGCACCGCCGATCAGGGTGTCCGCTGGCAGGGTGAGGACGCGTGTCTGGAGGGATTCGTAGAGCTGCGTGGCGGCGTCTGCAGCGCCCTCGCTCCCGTCCTCCAGGTCGGGCCGGGCGACACTCTCGACGAACAGGCCGTCGCCCGTCGCGAGCAGCCCACCATCGAGCAGGTACGACGTCATCCCGGAGGTGTGGCCCGGGGTGTAGATCGTCTCGATCGTCGCGTCGCCGACCTGGAACTCGTCGCCGTCAGCAGCGAGGCGTACCTCGTCGGCGTAGGTGACGCCACGGTCGACGGCGGCCAGGGGGATGACGCCCTCGACACCCGCCTCGACGAGGGTTCGAACCCCCGAGACGTGATCTGCGTGGACGTGCGTATCGATCGCGTATTTCAGATCGACGCCGAGTGCGTCGGCGTCCTCGAGGTAGCGATCTGCGAACGCCCGTAACGGGTCGATTACGGCTGCTTCGTCACCGGCGACGAGGAGATATCCGAGACAACCGGAGGACGGACGCTGGTACTGATAGAGCGTTCCCGCACCGTCGTAGCGCTCGACCACCACGGTCTCGTAGATGCGTGCCCAGCCGTTCATTCCGTCCGCGAGGTGGTTCACGTCGTAGCCACGCTCTTTCAGTGCCCCGGCGACGAACTCACTGGCACCGCCTTTCGCACAGAGGACGGTGACGCTACGGTCGTCTGGAACGCCCTCGAGAACGTCCTCGTCGAGGTCCTCGTCTAAGAAGTGAAAGTAGGGGACGTTGACCGAGTCGACGGTTTCGCCGTCGATGTGCCACTCCTCGTAGTCCGACCCCATGCGCGCGTCGAGGAGCACGATGTCCTCACCCGCGTCGATCCGTCCTTTCAACTCCGCCGGCGTCACCGAATCGACGTCGACGGCAGGCGTTGGAAAGTCCATGTCGGTCATGTTGTACAGGTATCCGTACCGGCTGTGGCCACTTAAGAGTTTGTGTAGAAAAGCCAAAATTGCACAATACTACTTTCCGCCGAACAGAGACATATTCGTACAAGCTAGCCACAAACACCCTCATGAACACCCACCGGCGCTGCTCGAGACCCACGGGTGTTCGAGTTTTGTACAATAACCGGCATCCTTTTGTGGCCGGAGACGATATTGTGTAGTAGCTCCAATATAGAGCACGCAAATCGATCATGAGTTCGGAATACGATACGACGGAGACGCTCGACGTGAAAGGACTGTCTTGCCCGATGCCCATCGTCAAGACGAAACAGGCCATCGACGACCTCGAGACCGGCGACATCCTGGAGGTAGTCGCGACCGACTCGGGGAGCATGAGCGATATTCGGGGCTGGGCCGACGGCACCGATGGGGTCGAACTCCTCGGCCAGGTCGAGGAAGGTGACCACTACACCCACTACGTGGAGAAGACAGTGTAAGATGAGTACGGACAACCCACCGGCAGCAGTCGACGACACAGATCCCGAGTTCGACGCCGCCGAACTGCGTACACTCCGCGAGCGCGTCGAAGAACTCGAGTCGTCTGTCGCCGAGCTGAACGACGGCGGCGGAAAGAAGATGACCATCATCGCCACCCAGGGGAGCTTCGACATGGCGTACCCGCCGCTGATTCTCGCGAGTACGGCTGCTGCCTTCGACTGGGAGGTCGTCGTCTTTCACACGTTCTGGGGGCTCGACATCCTCCACGAAGAGAAGTCGAAGAGTCTCAAACTGAGCGCCGTCGGCAACCCGAACATGCCGCTCCCGAATGCGATCGCTGCAGTACCTGGCATGGACGCGGTGGCGACGAGGATGATGCAGAAGAAGATCGACGAGAACGGCACGGCCACGATCGACGAACTGATCGATCTCTCGCTCGAGCAGGGCGTCGACTTGCAGGCCTGTCAGATGACGATCGAACTGATGGGATACGACGAGTCAGACTTCTACGACGGCGTGACCACCGGTGTCGGCGCAGCGACCGCACTCCAGCACATGGCGGAGTCCGACGTTCAGCTCCTCGTCTGAACACCGCACGTTCGAGACACGTCAGAACTCGACTCGTGAAGGCATCGGTCACAGTCAGCGAGAAACGAACGAATTAGTCGTCAGCGCCCGCAGCGACCGACGGTGTCGCGCGTTCACTCCGACGGTCGAGCCACCCCTCGGCATCGAGAGCGGCCATACTGCCGGTGCCGGCGGACGTGATCGCCTGTCGGTAGTTCGGGTCGATCACGTCACCGGCACCGAAGACGCCCTCGACGGTCGTCTCGGTCGTCGTCCCCTCGAGAGTTTCGACGTGGCCGCTGAGAGTGACGTCAACCGGCGTCCCCTCGAGGAAGTCGGTGTTGGGGACGTGGCCGGCGGCGTAGAAGATGCCGTCGGTGTCGACGACCTCGCGTTCGACCTCGAGTCCGTCATCGATCCGTGCTTTCGGGTAGCCATTGGGGTGAGAGACGAGCGTTGCACCGGTGACGCCTGCTTCTCGTGAGCCGTGAACCGCGAGGAGTTCGGCGTTCCAGTGGAACGTGATGTCCTCGTGGTTTCGAGCACGCTCGACCATCACCTCGGAGGCGCGTAGTTCGTCGCGGCGGTGGACGACGGTGACGCTGTCGGCGAATTTCGCGAGGAAGAGTGCCTCTTCCATCGCAGAGTCACCGCCGCCGATCACGAGAACATCGTCGCCGCGGTGAAACGCACCGTCACAGGTCGCACAGGTCGAGATGCCGTAACCCATCAGCGAGTCTTCGTTTTCGGCACCGACCCAGCGGGCGCTGGCGCCAGTGGCAACGATCAGCGCGTGCGTCCGAACCGCCTCCCCGTCGGAGAGTCGGAGTTCGAACGGACGCGTCTCGAGAGTGACGCCCTCGACAACGCCGTGGACGAACTCGGCGCCGAATCGCTCGGCCTGGTCTCTCCCGCGCATGATCAGTTCTGTGCCGCCGACACCCTCGGGGAACCCGAGGTAGTTCTCGACGTCGGTCGTCAGCGTCAGCTGGCCGCCCGGCTCCGGTCCCTCGATGACGAGCGGGTCGAAGTCCGCCCGTGCAGCGTAGACGGCCGCCGAGAGGCCGGCGATGCCGGATCCGACGATTACGAGGTCGTGAACCGGCCGTGTAGTGGTTGGTGTCCCGGCCATCTCAGTCCGTGTACCCCTCGATCAGTGCGCTGAGCTGGTGTGCGGGCAAGGCGCCGGTGTGCTGTTCGACCTGTTCGCCGTCGGCGAAGAGTGCGAGCGTCGGCACGCCACGGACGCCGTACGACCCTGCCAGTGCCGGGTTCGCGTCGACGTCGACTTTCGCGATCGTCGCATCGGTTTCGTTCGCGAGCTGTTCGAGGACCGGCTCGAGCAACTGGCACGGACCACACCACGTCGCGAAGAAGTCGACGAGCACGACGTCGTGTTCGTCGACGATCGAATCGAGGTGGTTCGCGTTTGCTACGTGGAGTGGTTCGTCGGCCGAGCCGTCGACCGGTCCGGTGTGTGCATCTGTTGCCATCACGTTCCCGTAAGCACCGACAGCGGTTAAAGGTTTTGCATATCTTGCACAATACAGACACACCTACGAGAGCGGCGAAGACACATGGTAACGTCTGGATGATAGGCGGACCGGTGGCTCAGAGTGAAGGAGAAGACACACACAGATCGGGTTATATCCCGTCTACCACGAGATTGTGCGCTCCAGCAAGTGACTGGCGGTCGACGCTTGAGAGAGGATACGTACTCGAGCGGCTCGTAGTGGTCCACGGGACCCCGGGTACGCGACACCACCAATATTCCGCAACTTCAGCAATATTGCCCCGGCAGTGGTGGCGGACGGTCCCCGGTCACGACCAGTCACACAGCCGGGCGAGCGCTTCCGGAAGCCGTGTGTACACAGCAGCGACCGTTTCGAGTGCCTCGACGGTCGTGAATTCGTCACAGGCGTCGACGGTGTCGGTTCCGACGGCGAACTCGACGGGGGAAATCCTAGCTACTCGTGACCGACGACGCCACGGGTCTACGACGAGTCGGTGTCGCCCCGTCACAAGCGTTGTTCATGTTGCACGATGTTGGAACTCTACGTCGCTCGAGACGAGGTCGTCAGTCGTGTGGGTGGAACCGCTTGACAGCGCGGTGGACACCCCCGGCCTGTCCGAGGAACGTGACGCGATCACCCTCGCGAAGTACGTGGTCGCCGGTCGGCACCTCCGTCTCGCCGTCGCGGTGGGTGAGCAGTCCGACGATGCAGCCGTCCGGAATTTCGGCGTTGAGGTCGGCGATGGTCTTGCCGACGAGGTCCGCCGCCGTCACTTCGATCTCCTGGACGTCGCCGGTGCGGCCGAGTTCGTTCATCCACGCCGACAGCGACGGGCGCTCGAGGACGTTCTCGAGGGACCACGCGGTCGCCATCGAGAGGTCGATCGCGTGAATGTCGAGTGCTTCGAAGGCGTCGACGTTGTCGGGCTGATTGACCCGCGAGGCGACGCGCTCGACGTCGAACGTCGTCCGTGCGAGCTGACAGACCAGCAGGTTGACGTCGTCGTCCGGCGTGGTCGCGATGACCGTCTTCGCCTCGTCCGCGCCGGCACGCGCCAAGACGTCGGCATCGGTGCCGTCGCCCTCGAGCGCCCGGAGGCCACGTGTACGGGCCGTCTCGACCGCTCCCGGGTCGTGGTCGACGAGTAGTACGTTCTCTCCGTCCTGTTCGAGCCGTTCTGCGAGCGAGAGACCGACTCGGCCCCCGCCGACGAGTATGGTGCGCATGGGTGATACCTCGAGTGCGTTCGCGATCTGTCGTGCGAGACCGGCCTGGAGGACGACCGTCGCGAAGATGATGAGGAAGACGGTGCCGGCGAGCAACTGAGCCTCCTGTGGCCGACCCAGCGCCTGTAACTCGACGGCGAACAGCGTCGCGACGCTGGCAGGGATGATCCCGCGCGGGCCGACGGCGCTCAGGAAGAGGCGCTCGTTAGTCGTAAACCGCGCGTCGGTCGTCGAGAGGTAGACGACGGCCGGCCGGAGTACCAGCGTGATCGCGACGACGATGGCGAGACCGGCGAGTCCGAGCGCGCGGATGTCTGCGAAATCGATCAACGCCGCCAGCGCGACGAAGATGAACGAGAGAACGACGACCGAGAGGTCGTCGAGGAAATCGATGACCGCCTCGTGGTACGGGAGTTCGACGTTGCCGAGGACGAACCCGGCCATCGCGGCGGCGGCGATGCCGGTCTCGCTGGCGACCGTCTCGGCGCCGGCGTAGGCGAGGACGACGCCGGCGAGGACGATTAGCCGGGCGTGCAGCGGTGCCGCACAGGGTCTCGATCGGGTGCGAGTGAGCACCAGCCAGACGAGACCTGCGACGAGCGCCCCGACCGCGAGGCCGACGAACAGCCGCACCGCGAAATTGCCGACGAGAGCGGCCGGCGTTCCGTTCCCGGCGACGAGGACCTCGAAGACGACGACGACCAGGATCGCCGCCGTGACGTCGTTGATCACGCCTTCGCCCTCGAGGACGCTCGCGACGTGGTCGCGGACGGTGACGACCTGCAGGATGGGACCGATCACCGTCGGACCGGTGGCGATCAGGAGTGCACCGACCAGGAGTCCAACCTCGAGACTCGTCTCGAGGAAGACGACGACGGCAGCGGCCGTCCCGAGCCAGGTGATCGCCGCGCCGACGGTGACCAGGCGGGTCAGCGCGGTCGGACTCTCTCGGAGTTTCTCGAGGCGAAGGTGGTAGCCACCCTCGAAGAGGATGATCGCAACGCTGACGCCGACCATCACCGAGAGACCGTCTCCGAACGCCTCTCGAGGGACGATTCCGAGGACTTCGGGACCGATCGCGGTTCCGGCGACGATCAGAAAGAGGACGCTCGGGATCCGCACCCGGTCCGCGAGGACACGGGAGGCGACACCGAGGGCGAGTACGAGCGCGACGATTGCGAGGAGGTTCACGGTCGTGTACGGTTGGTCTGTGCCGTCTGGGTACCGGTCAGTTCGGCCGGGAACGGATATCCGGTGGAGTTCATCGGTCGCCCCCGTCGGTAGTCGGCCGCATTCTCGCGTCGTCGCGGCCGACCGCCGCGAGGGCCTGGTAGAGGATGAGCAACGCGACGGCGAACGACGAGCCGACGAGTAAGAAGACGCTCACCAGATCGAGCGCGCCCGTACCCAGCCAGTTCGCGAGTTCGGAGATCGCGATGCCGATACTCGCGAACACCATCATCAGCCCGAAGTAGACGATCACGTCGTCCTCGTCGACGATCGTGGTCGACGCCGAGCCGATCCGCGCACCGAGTGCACTGCCGACCAGTAGCAGGGAGACCACCGTCAGGTCGACGCTACCGGACATCCCGTAGGTGAACGTCCCGAACGCGCCCGAGAAGAGTCCGGCGAACAGGCTGGTCCCGACTGCAGCAGTCAACGGCGTTCCGATGAGGTAGTAGATCGCGGGCATACGGATGAAACCGCCGCCGACGCCGATCAGCCCCGAGACGAGACCGACGCTCCCACCGGCACCCGAAATCGTCCAGAGTGAGGCCCGGCCACCGGAGGTCAGCGAGATCATCGGCGGGATGGTGTACGACTGGATCTGCTGGCCGATCGCCGGAATGTCGTCGTCGACGTCCTCGGCGGTTCCCTCGGCGTCGTCGAGCGTGTACGCACGGTGCAAGAACAGTGCGCCGATCCCCGCCAGCAGGACGACGTAGGCGACACCCGTGACGAGGTTGGCGATGCCGAGTGCCTCGAGACCGAAGACGAGTCGGCTCCCGAGCTCGATCCCGACCGAGAGGACGACGAACAGAATCGCCCCGAGTTTGTAGTCTACCTGCCCGACGTCGTAGTGTTTCAGGACGGCGATCACCGAGGTTCCGAAGTAAAACGCCAGCCCGCTTCCGATCGCGACGGAGGCAGGGTAGTCGAGGATCAACAGGGTTGGCGTGATCAAAAAGGAGCCACCCATTCCGAAGAACCCGAACAGCACCCCCACCATGAAGCCAAAGCTCACGAACAGCACCAGCAGGGCCGGGGTGAGTCCCAGTATCTCCATCGATCAGGCGTCCGTGATCATCTCGATCAGTGGCGTTGCGACTCGTTCGACGACACCATACCCCGCGTAGAGGACGACCGCCTGCACGAGGATGACGGCCACGAGGAGCACCGCCTGTATCGGCGCGGGGAGCGCCACGGGTTCGATCATTCTTCCGACCCCCCGTCGGCAGCCGAGTGTGTACGGATCATAGATTGCTACTCACTCTCCTCTACCCGGAGAGGGCGTATAACGCTTTTGGGACTATTGTACAATATTACCGTAGCGTATGATATAGCTATCCAACGGAGATATTCAGATACGTTACGAGAATAGAGCCACGACACCAGTCGGTGAACAAGTCGGCCAGGCACGCGTTGACGAGCGTACCGACGAGTCAGTGACGGCCGACTGTCCGAACGGGTGGAGGGCTGCCACCTCAGCCAGTCGATCTCACCCCACCACCGGTATTGGGCCACCCAAACAATATTATGCTGTCGGAGCCTACGACAGGTATGAAAGCGGTACTCGCCACTGACCTCTCGGCTGCCAGCGAGGCAACCATCCAGAACGAGACCTGTCTCGAGTGTCTCGGCCGGATCGGCGTCGACGAGATGCACCTCGTGACGGTCGTCCCGTCGAACGTCCACGCGGGTATGCCCGGTATCGACTTCGAGCGACGACGGAAGAACTCGATCAGGAGCTACGAGCGCGTCATCGAGGACGCCGGCTTCGACGTCGAGGTACACGTCGTCCGCGGGACACCCCACCGACGGATCCGCGGCATCGCCGAGACAGTCGGGGCAGGTCTGACGGTCGTTGGCTCACGCGGGAAGAGCCCGCTCGAGAATCGCGTCATCGGGTCGACAGCGCGGAACCTCGCGCGGACGACCGAGACACCGCTGCTCGTCAACCGAATCGAGCGGGAGACCGAGACGCCGTCGGTCGTCAGACAGCACCTCTTCCAGCGGATGCTGTACGCGACCGACTTCTCGGAGAACGCCGAGCGCGCGTTCGACGCGTTCTCGTACCTCCACCGTGCGACGCGGGAGGCGACGATCGTTCACGTCGAGACGCCGAAGGACCCTGCGCCGGGCGACGACGACCCCCAAGCGCAACTGGACCAGCTAGCCGACCGGCTCGAGGGGTGGGGAATCGATACTCGAACCGAGGTTCGCAGCGGCGACCCGGCCGACGAACTGCTCGCCGTCGAAGGCGCCGTCGACCCGACCACGATTCTCGTCGGCTCACGTGGCCACAGCCGGTTGCGAAGACTCCTCCTCGGCAGCGTCTCCGAGGACCTCGTCGCTCGGGCGAACGGAAACGTACTGCTCGTTCCACCGGCCTGAGAGCGACCACATCCACCTCACTCGAGCCCCACCCCGTCTCCATCCTCACTCCATCCCGCCGTCTCACCGAGGCGCTGGCGCTCGGCCTCGTCGTAGGCTCCACCGAGGGCGATGAGGAAGCCGACGATGGCGGTGACGAGCGCGATCGCGCCGACGGCGACGACGGCGGTCGAGAGGAGCACCCCGGAGAGGACGCTCGCGGAGGTCAGCAGGGCGACCGCGGTGACGGCGGCGATGAGTGCGAGGAGACGGCCGAGACGGCCGGTGTCGAGACCGTCGGTGTCGGCCGCGTCGGCGTCGCTCGAGAACAGTTCGTTCACCACACCGTCGTAGTCGCCGCTCGCGTTGCCGAGTGAGTGGATGGAGTGGGCGACCCAGAGTCCGGCGGTGAAGTTGAGCAGGGCGACGAACGAGACGAGACCGAGTTGGCTCTCGAGGAGCAGGCCCGCGAGGATGGCGTTGACGAAGGCGAGCACCATGATGCCGTGGACGACGAGCGAGCGGGTGCCGAAGTCCTCGAGTGTGGAGACGTGTGCGAGCTTCATACTGGAACGTCGCCCGCTGTGGGTGTAGCGTTGGTCCCTAACGGGCGAGCGTCACTGTGAGTCGTCCGTCTCGAGCGTCGCCCGTGCGCGTCGGGCGCTGTCGGCGAGGAGTGCGTGGTCGTCGGTGAACACTTCGATGGCGACGGTGCCGTCGAAACCCGCGAGGTGGTCCGTGACGAGCGAGTAGTCGATCTCGCCGGCACCGATCGGGATGTGGGTGTCGCCGCGTCGGCGGGCATCGTGGACGTGGAGGTGTGAGATCAGGTCGCCGTCGCGTTTCAGAAAGCGCTCGACACCGTCGTCACCGTCTTCCATGTAGGCGTGGCCGACGTCGAAACAGACCGCGGTGTCGGTCTCTCGAGCGAGGTTGGCGAGGACCGACAGTTGCAGGCCGCGTTTCTGGTGGCCGACGTTCTCGACGACGACCTCGACGCCCGCGTCGCGGCCCGCGTCGGCGATGGCGGCGAGCTGCTCGGCGAAGACCGGGCGCTGGTCGGTGTCGTAGGGGTCGCGGGCGGTCGCGTGGAGGACGGCCTTCTGCGCACCGACGCCCCCTGCCCAGGAGAGCAAGCGGCGCTGGTAGGCGACGATACCCTCGTCGATCTCGGGGACTGTCGTCGCGAGCACCTGCTGGAAGGGGAGGTGGACGCAGAGGTCGGTCCCCGCGTGCTCGAGTGCGCGCTCGAGTCGTCGCTCGTCGATGCTGTCGGGGTCGACGCCCTCGCCGATGCCGAGTTCGACGAAGTCGACCGAGAGGTCGGGCGTCGCCTCCGCGCCGGTGTCGGCGTGCTCGCCGAGTGCGTCGATTCGCTCGAGGGAGTCGCCGACGGTCAGACCGAGTTGCATGCTCGAGTGCACTCGTTCCAGTGCGGAGTGGTTGTCGGTCCCGGCCTGGGGGGTGACCAGCCAGAGGGCCTGATGGGGGGGGGGGTGACCAGCCAGTCGGCCTGACGATCAGTGGCCCTGACGGTCGTTCCCGGTCCCCGAGAACGGGCGTGGGGAGGTATCCACCCGTAGCACCGACCTCCAGATAATGACCCTCACCGAGTCGAATCCCTCGAGCGGAGTGCGGACGCGACGCGAGCGAGCAGTGGGTCGCCCGTCGGCAGGCGGCCGAACCGTCGACGCGGCGGGGAGCGGGCTGTGCATTCGCCCCTACGAGGCGGCGGATCACGCGGGACTGTCCGAGATGTACGAGGCGTTCGAGGCGACCGACTGTGCGCAGGGGATTCCGCCGCTGACGCCGGTCCGGTTGCGCAACTGGCTCGAGACGCTGCTCGAAGACGGCTACCACGCCGTCGCCGAACTCGACGGGCGGGTGGTGGGCCACTGTCTGTACACGCCGCTCGAGCGGGCAGCCCCGGAGCTAGCGGTGTTCGTCCACCCGTCGGTACAGGGGCGTGGTATCGGCACCAAACTCTGCAGACACGTCGTCGGGGTGGCGGCCGCGAACGGCCGCGAGGCGCTCGTGCTCGACGTCGAGCGGCGCAACCGGGCGGCGCTCGCGCTCTACCGTGGGCTCGGGTTCGAACCCGTCGGCCGGGGCGGCCGAGACCAGCAGATGCGACTGACGCTCGCCGACGGGCCGACGGCGGGCACGAACGCGCACCCGGCAGATCCCTGAGTCAGTCGGTCAGTGAGACGAGCGTCGAAATCCGTGCGTTCTCTTTGATCCGTAGGCCCCCGTCGGCGACCGTCAGCGGGAACAGCGGCAGGTGGCCGAAGACGCGGACGGTCGGGTGTGAGCCGCCGCGGGCGAGCAGTTCGTTCCGCGGCTGGACGAGCAACGGCTCTGTGGTGTCGGTGAGAAACTCGTTGTGCTGGAAGACGTACTGGCCGGCCGAGAGGTCCCACCAGCCGTACTCGTCGTCGGGGTTTCTGAGCGTCGTCTCGCGTGGCTCGAGTCCGGCGTCCTCGAGTTCGTCACCGCCGAAGTCGAGCCGTCCAGGCTCGCTCACGTCGTAGACAGCGCTGACGGTGAGGTCGATGCCGTGGTCGTGGACCTGCGTCGGTTCGTAGAGGACGTTGTCGACGCACTCGAGCAGGGAGTCTTCTGGTGACATGGGGTGAGTGTACGGCGAGGGTGGCCTAAAAATTGTGGTGACAGACAGCCGAGTTGAGAGATCGTGGGCGGGGCAGACCTATCGCCCACCGGCGAGAACGAGGGTGTATGGCCACCGTCCTCACAGACGAGATCGCTCGCTTCGTCGCACAGACCGGTCCCGAACCCGACGAGACGCTCCGGGAGATGGACGCGTTCGCGCGTCGAGAGGGCTTTCCGCACGTCGGCCCGGAGGTCGGCGCGTTCTGTCGGCTGCTCGCGCGACTGGTCGGCCCGCAACGGATCTTCGAGTTCGGCTCCGGCTACGGCTACTCGGCGTACTGGCTGGCGGCGGCGCTGCCCGACGACGGCGAGATCGTCCTCACGGAGTTCGACGAGGACGAACTCGAGCGCGCACCCGACTTCCTGGCGGCGGGTGGCTACGACGGCCTGGCGCACTACGAACTCGGCGACGCGATGGAGACGATCGAGCGTTACGATGGGCCGTTCGACCTGGTGTTGATCGACCACCAGAAAGAGCGCTACGTCGACGCCTTCGAGGCGGTCCGGGAGAAAGTGCCGGTCGGCGGCGTGATCGTCGCGGACAATATGTTGCAGTCCGATTCACTCGAGTTCGACACGCTGCTCGAGATGGCCGAGGCGGGTGAGCTAGGTGCACTCGAGCGCGGCGAGCGGGAGGTAAGCGAGGTGACGCGGGGCGTGGGTCGGTTCCTCGAACGGGTGCGGAGCGATCCGGCGTTCGAGACGCTCGTGGTGCCCCTCGGTGAGGGGATTTCGGTGAGTTACCGCCTCGAGTGATCGGCTCAGGCGAGCGACGAGTCCGGTGTCGCTTAGAGGTCTAGGTCCTGCTCGAGGAGGCGGTCTTCGGGAGCGTCCGCACCCGCCTGTGCGCCGTACTCGCGCAGGCCGAGGAAGGCGCTCGAGGCGCTCGCGCCCATCAGCGTCGCCCACGTCGCCGCCGTCAGCACTGGGCTGGCGGTACTCACAGAGACCGAGAGCGCGCCAGCGATGGCAGCGACGCCGACGAGGTGGAAGGCGGCGACGGCGAGGAACGTGAGCCAGAGCCCGAGTGAGACGAGTGCGAGCGTCCGGCGGTCGACCGTACGGGCGTAGGTCGCGAGACCGTAGACGCCAGCGACGGCGACGGTGACGGCGACGAGTGTCTGGTAGCTGGCCGTGACGGTCGTGTTCGTAACGCCCGCGACGGCGAAGAACGCGAGCGAGAGGGCGAGCAGAGACCGGTCCGAGCGCGCGAGAGTCGAAATCACGGTTGGTCGGCTGTTGGTGAGCACGAGTCCGGGGGTACGTATATAGCTGTTGGCTGCAGGAATCGTTGCCGGTAGGTTCGGCTGAAACAATGTCGAGAAGGACGAGCGTGAACGGGCCAGACGGGACCCGTGTCCGCGCCTGCTGCGAGAGCCGTCACTCACAGGTGGAGACGACGGGGGCGGGCGGGCAAAGCGCCTCGAACGGCTGGCCGTCGAGCCACTCGAGGAGGGCGACGAGCTGGTCGGTCGCCGCCTCGAAGAGGTCGCGGCCGATGTCGGGGGTGGCCTCGGTCTGGTCGCCGAAGACGCCGTTGGCCGAGTTCTCGAGGGCGTCGTAGACGACGGTGGCGCCGTGGACGCGCAGCTCCTCGAGCGAGAAGTCGACGGCGCCGCCGTCGCGGGCGTCCTCGAGGCGGTCCTCGCGGACGAGGTCACGGGCGATGTGCATGATCATGGCCGTCTCCTTCGGGCCGCCGTGGGGACCGGGTGCGTCGAAGGCGGTCTCGATGTGGCCGGGAATCGACTCGTCCCACATCCACTCGCAGGCGAAGGCGACGCCGTCGTCGCGCAGGCGGCGGCCGACCTCGCGGAGGTGGACGACGTTGCCGCCGTGGGCGTTGACGTAGACGATGCGGTCGACGCCGTGGTAGGTGAGGTTGCGCGAGAGGCTCTCGACGTAGTCGCGAAAGACCGGCGCGTCGACCCAGGTCGTCCCGGGAAACTGGCGGTGGTGGGGGCTGACGCCGACGGTGATCGGCGGCGTACAGTAGTGGCCGGTTCGCTCCGTCGCTGCCCTCGCGAGTGCGCGGGCGATCAGGTAGTCCGTCCCCTCGGGGAGGTGTGGGCCGTGTTGTTCGGTCGAGCCGAGCGGCACCACCGCGAGCGACGGCGTCGGCGCTGCGGCGAGGTCGGGCCAGGTCTGGTGTGGCAGGTACATCGCGTCGTGAGCGAACCCACGCCAGGAGTGAAGGTGTATCTGGCGGCAGCGGCCGGAGGGGACTCGCTCGAGCCCGCCACGTGGCGTGGTGATGATAAACCTTAATAGTTCGAGACCGCTGGGTTATTACATGGCAGTCGTCAGCGTCTCGATGCCGGACGAACTCTTAGCACGGATCGACCAGTTCGCGGAGGAACACGGCTACACCGGCCGAAGCGAGGTCATCCGCGAGGCGAGTCGCAACCTGCTGGGGGAGTTCGAGGACGCCCGCCTCGAGGACCGCGACCTGATGGGCATCGTCACGGTCACCTTCGATTACGAGACGACGAGCGTCGAAGAGCGGATGATCCACCTGCGTCACGAACACGAAGAGCTCGTCGCGTCGAACTTCCACAGTCACGTCGGCGACCACTACTGTATGGAACTGTTCGTCCTCGAGGGGTCGCTCGAGGACATCTCGACGTTCGTCGGGAAGATCCGGGCGACGAGGGACGCGCTGACGGTCGACTACTCGGTGACGCCGGTCGACAGCTTCGATCCGATCGGCACCAGCGAGTAGTGTCGGGACGCTGCTGCTCACTCGGCGATCGAGGAGCGTAGTTTTACTATCGCGCCGGCGAAGGTACAGACAACCATGCCGTACACGAAGGTCAACTACGCGGACGTCGATCAGGTCTCGAACGCGATGCACTTTCTCAGAGAGCCACTCGAGACCGAACAGGTCGGCGTGACGGTCGTCCGGTGTGACGCCGAGTGGAAGAGCCAGCCCCACGATCACACGGACAACGGC
This sequence comes from Natronobiforma cellulositropha, assembly GCF_025629245.1. GTDB lineage: Archaea > Halobacteriota > Halobacteria > Halobacteriales > Natrialbaceae > Natronobiforma > Natronobiforma cellulositropha. The sequence continues at coordinate 46,548 of NZ_JANZXN010000014.1, read as the reverse complement.
CACGAGGAGGTGTACGTCCTGATCGAGGGAGCGGCGACCGTCGTCGTCGACGGTGAGGAAGTCGAGATGCAGACCGGCGACGCGCTCTCGATTCCCCCCGAGTCGACGCGCCAGATCAGAAACGGCGACGACGAGAGCGCGTTCGTCCTCGTCAGTTCGCCAAGTCTGAGTGAGGGCGGCGACGACGCGACCGACGGCGACTGGCTGCTCACCGGCTTCCCCGGCTGAACGCGCCGAAGTCACCGACGGCTAGCTGGCAGACGGCGACCCGGTTCGAAACCGCTCGAGCGTTCACCGGCGTTCAAATCGAGGAGCGGTTCCCTGGAGTATATCACGACTAATTACGTAGGAGTAGTATGCCTATGGACCTTCTCGACGACAGCATCGTCCCAGCCCACGCCCAGGACGTGAAAGCCGAGGCTCGAGCGTTCGCCGACGAGCACATAGAGCCGGTGGCGGCCGAGTACTACGAGTCCGGAGAGTACCCGTGGGAGGTGCTCGAGACCGGACAGGAGGCGGGGCTGGTCGCCCAGGACATCCCCGAGGAGTGGGGTGGCCGCGGACTCGAGTTGCCGGAGCTGCTGGCGCTCACCGAGGAGTTCTACCGGGCGGACGCGGGCATCGCGCTGACCTTACAGCTGGCGAGCTTCGGCTGCGAGATGACCTACAAGTACGGAAGCGACGAGCAGTGTGAACAGTACATCCGGCCGGTCGCGGAGGGTGAGCAGCTCTCGGGGCTCGCCGTCTCGGAGCCGGAGACCGGGAGCGATCTGGCGGGCATGACGACGCGCGCGGAACGCGACGGCGACGAGTGGGTACTCAACGGCGAGAAGTACTGGATCGGCAACGGCGTCGAAGCCGACTGGATCAGCGTCTACGCCCGGACCGGCGACGACGAGAACAACCGCTACGGCAACCACTCGGTGTTCATCGTCCCGACCGACACCGAGGGCTACCACGCAGAGCACATCCCCGAGAAGATCGCGATGCGCGCCTCGAAGCAGGCGCACGTGACCTTCGACGACTGCCGGATTCCCGCCGAGAACCTGGTCGGGTACGAGGGTGCGGGCTTCATGATGCTCGCGGAGTTTTTCAACCACGGCCGCGTGATCGTCGCGGGCCACAGCCTCGGGATCGCCGCCGCGGCGATCGAAGAGACCTGGGAGTTCGTCCACGGCCGGGAGGAGTTCGGCCGCACCATCAACGAGTTCCAGGCGGTCCAGCACGGACTCGCGGACATGCTCCTCGAGTTCGAGAGCGCTCGAGCGCTGGCCTGGCGCGCCTGCGAGAAGGTCGCCGCGAACGACGAGGCGGGCTACTGGGCGGCGCTGGCGAAGACGAGGGCGACCGAGGCGGCGACGAGCGTGGCAGAACAGGGGATGCAGTTCCACGGTGGCCGGTCGATTCTCGCCGAGCGGCGCATCTCGCAGCTCTTCCGTGACGCCAGGATTCCGGTCATCTACGAGGGTGCCAACGAGATTCAGCGGAACCTCATCTACCGGCAGGCGCCCTGACCGGGGGCGCTCACGCGGGGAGTCACGTTCCAGGAGATTATCTCACAGGGAGACCTCTTGTACAGAGAACACGACATTTATACCCGCTTCGGCTGAATAGGGAGACGATCGGACGCCGATCGGTGCACTCGCTGTACGATCGGTTCGGCGAGGACGGACGGGGGGAATGAGAGGGGGACACCATTCGAGTGATATGAGTCGGCCACGAGTACTCTGCGTTAGCAGCGCCCGCTCGACGAGAGCCGCGGTGACGCGCGCGCTCGCAGACGTATCGGTGAACGTCGTCGTCGCCCAGAGCACGTCCATCGCTCGCGAGCGACTCGCACACGAGACGGTGGACATCGTCGTCATCGACGCCTCGACCGTCGCGGACGTCGCCGGGCTGCTCGAGCGCATCGACGCGGCACACCCCGGGACGCCCGCGTTCGTCCACTGGAGCGACGACGAGGCGGAACTCGCCGCACTCGCCGAGGTCGTCGACGCACGGGGCGGGAGCGACGGAGCGACGCCAGCACGGTTCGGGCCGACCGAGACGCTCGCGAGCGCCATCGCGGCGAGTACCGAGCGCCGGGAGACGCCGCTCGAGCGGTTCGTCGGGGACGTCAAGCGTCGGCTGGCGGATGCGACCTCGCCGGGGACGATCGAACGGGAGATCCGCGAGGCGTTCACGGCCACACCCGGCTTCGCGTTCGCCTGGCTCGGCGAGTACGACCGCGGTGAGCGCGAAATCGTCCCCTGGCTGACCGACGCGGCGACGGTCGAGTGGCCCATCCACCGGACGTTCGCCATCGGCGACGGGAGCCAGCCACTGCTCGAGCGGACGCTCCACAGCCGGGAGTTACAGACGGTCGGCCGGCTCGCGGAGAACGCCGAGGCGGTCCCGCTCGGCGAGACCGCCCTCGAGCGTGGCGTCGAGGCGGTCGCTGCGGCACCGCTGGCGACGACCGACGAACTCTACGGCGTCCTCGTCGTCTACGCTCGCGACGGACTCACCGAGGCGAGCAGGGAGGCGATCCGGTCGATCGCCGCCACGGCGTCGTACGCCCTCGAGTCGGTCGCCGTTCGCGGCCAACTCGAGCAACAGGAGCGGACGCTACGCCGGTACGAGCGCCTGGTAGAGACCGCCGGCGACGGGATGTACGTCCTCAGCCACGAGGGGTACGTGACGACCGTCAACGACGCGCTGCTCGAGATGACCGGCTACACCCGCGAGGGCGTCCTCGGCGAGCACATCTCCCTGCTGTTCGGCGCGGAGAGCGTCGACGCCGGCACGGAGACGGTCGAGACGCTGCTCGCAGACGGCCGGACGACGGATACGATCGAGGTCACCCTCGAGACGAAAGCGGGGCAAACGATCCCGTGTGAGACCCAGATCGCCGTCCTCACCCACGACGAGGAGTACCGTGGCTCGGTTGGCGTCGTCCGCGACGTGACCGAACGGAAGCAACGCGAACGGACGCTCAGAGAGCAGAACGAACGCCTCGACGCGTTCGCGAGGATCGTCAGCCACGACCTCAGAAACCCACTCGGAGTCTCACAGGGCTACCTCGAGTTGCTCGAGCAGACCGAGTCGTTCGAGTACATCTCACAGATCGAGGAGGGTCTCGACCGCATGGAGGCGATCATCGCCGACGTGCTCGCCATCGCCCGCGAAGGCGAGGGTGCGGTCGAACCGACGCCGCTCGAACTGGGCGACCTCGTCACCGAGGCGTGGGAGAACGTCTCGACGGGCGATGCGACGCTCTCGATCGAAGCGGGTGAGTCGATGGTCGTCGACGCCGACCGCTCGCGCGTACTCAGACTCCTCGAGAACCTGTTTCGAAACTCGGTCGAACACGGTGGCCCGACGGTCACCGTCCGGGTCGGGACGCTCGAGTCGCCCACACAGACCGAGGTCGACATCGAGACGAACCCCGCCACCCCCCTCGGGTCGTCCGCGAGCGAGGGAGCGATCGGTTTCTACGTCGAAGACGACGGCCGAGGGATGCCCGAGGACATCCGTGAACACGTCTTCGAGTCGTCGTTTACGACCTCGACGTCGGGGCTCGGAATCGGTCTCTGGGTCGTCCGAGAGGTCGCGACCGGCCACGGCTGGTCGGCCGTCGCGACGGAGAGCGAGGACGGTGGTGCCCGCTTCGAGTTCGTCGTCCGCGAGAGCGCGTGAGTGAAGAGAAGCGACGAGTCCGGCGATCAGTTCTCCGTCTGGAGATCCTGGAACGCGCCGACGAAGTCGTCGTGGCTCGACATCTCCGAGATGGTGTCGTCGAGTCTCGAGCGGAGTTCGTCGACGCGGTCGGTGAGTTCCTGGTACTCCTCGTTGGTCGCGAGGTCGTGTTCTGCCTTCTCCGACTCGAGCAGCGCCTTCTTCGAGACCAGCGCGTAGTACTCCTGAATCTCGGATTCGTACGACGAGCGCTTCGAGACGGAGTCGATCATGGTGAGCAGTTCCTCCTTCGAGACGGGTTTGACGAGGTAGTCGTCGAAGCCCATCTCGATGATGTCGAAGTCCGGGTCGACTGCCGTCACCATGACGACGCGACAGTCGTAGCCCTCCTCTCTGATCGCCTGGAGTACTTCGTCACCCGACAGTCCCGGCATACGCCGGTCGAGTAAGACGACCGAGACGGACGAACACATCTTCTCGAGGGCAGACTCACCGTCGTAGGCGACCGCGACGGGACGTTGCTGACCGATCCACGCCGCAAAGAGGTCCGCGAGGCGGGCCTCGTCGTCGACGACGAGAACCTCGGGGTCGTCACTCATCGGTCGACCCTCCTTCTCTCTCGTCGAGTCCTGACACGGCCGATACATGGTGGGTATGGGTGATAAATCTCGCGCCCAAATGAAATTGCGCCAACAGGTGTGGACAGTGAGCGTGCCACTGCTCGAGCGGCCGGAACCAGCGGCCGCAGACGGGGTGTGAGCGAGCGGGCCGACGGGCGAACCGACGTCTGGTGGTTCACCTGCCCGAGAACTCCGGGTCGTCGTCGCTCATGAAGGCCGTGATCCCCGTCATCAGGTCCTCGGTCGCCATCAGGTGGCCGAACGCGGTCGCCTCGAGTTCGAGTCCGGCGTCGGTGTCGTCGCGGCCGGCGAGCATCGCGCGCTTGACGAAGCGCTGGGCGATGGGCGGGCCACCGGCGAGCTGAGCGGTGAGTTCGAGCGCGCGCGCATCGAGGTCCTCGGCCGGGACGACCTCGCTGAGGAAGCCGTAGTCGGCCATCGTCTCGGCGTCGTAGCGCTCGGCGGTGAGGATGATCTCCTTCGCCCGACTCTCGCCGACGAGGTGGGCGAGGCGCTGGGTGCCACCCCAGCCGGGAATGAGCCCGAGGTTCAGCTCCGGCTGGCCGAGCTGGGCGCGCTCGCTCGCGATGCGGATGTCCGCGCAGGTGGCGAGTTCCATCCCACCGCCGAGACAGTAGCCGTCGATGGCGGCGACCACCGGCAGGTCACAGGACTCGAGTTTGCCGAAGACGCGCTGACCCGTCCGCGAGAGTTCGATCCCCTCGATGGCGTCGCCGCCACCGGCAGCCATGCTCTGGACGTCGGCCCCCGCCGAGAAGGCGCGGTCGCCCTCGCCGGTGAGGAGGATTGCACGCACGTCGTCGTCGGTCTCGAGGTCGTCGATCGCCGCCGAGAGTTCCTCGAGCACCTCCGTGCTGATCGTGTTCATGCGGTGTGGGCGGTCGATGGCGAGTCTGGCGACGTACTCGGCCGGGTACTCGACGGTGATGGTCTCGAACGCGACCGTCTCGTCCTCGCCCACCTCGTAGAAGCCGCCCTCGCCCGCACGCGTCTCGAGGTAGGCGGCGGGGGCGTAGCGTTCGTGGCCGTGGTCGTCGTAGGCGCGCTCGAGCGTCTCGAGGAGGTCGCCGAGCCCGTAGGCGTCGGCCATCTTCACGGGGCCATCGGGGAAGCCGCCGCCGAGGGTGACCGCCTCGTCGATGGCCGCCGGCGAGGCGACGTCGCCGTCGATCAGTTTCGCAATCTCGTTGGCCATCGTGGCGAGCAGTCGCGCCTGGATCTCCTCGCTGCCCTGGTCGGACGGAATCTCCGCGCCGGGACCGTCCTCGTAGTCGTAGAAGCCGCGGCCGGTCTTCTTGCCGAGTTCCTCGTTCTCGACCTTCTCGACCAACAGCGGCGACGGCTCGTAAGCCTCGCCGAGCACCTCGTGCATGTACTCGAGGACGTGGTAGCTGACGTCGTTGCCGACCTGGTCGCCGAGTTCGAACGCGCCCATCGGCAGGCCCATGTCGAACTTGGTGGTCGAGTCGACCTCGGCGACGGTCGCCTCGCCCTCGTGGACGAGCCACGCCGCCTCGTTCATCAGCGGGACGAGAATCCGGTTGACGATGAAGCCGGGTTCGTCGCGGTGGACGCGTACCGGCGTCTTTCCGATGTCCTCGGCGAGCGCTTCGATCACCTCGAGCGTCTCTTCTGTGGTGTGTTCGCCGCTGATGACCTCGACGAGCGGCATCCGGATCGGCGGGTTGAAAAAGTGCATCCCACAGAAGCGCTCGGGGCGGTCGGTGACCTCGGAGAGTTCCGTCACCGACAGCGAGGAGGTGTTGGTCGCGAAGATGGTGTGGTCGGGTGCGTGCGACTCGACCTCCTCGTAGACCTCCTTCTTGACGTCCATCCGCTCGGGGACGGCCTCGATGACGACGTCCGCGTTCGCGACGGTCTCCTCGACGTCGACCAGCGGCGTCACGCGCTCGAGGGCCGCGTCCGCCTCCGCCTCGCTCAGGCGGTCGTTCTCGACGAGTTTGCCGAGCGACCACTCGATCGACTCGTAGCCGTCCTGGACGAACTCCTCGGTGATGTCGCGCATCGACACGTCGTAGCCCGCGAGCGCCACGACCTCGGCGATGCCGTGGCCCATGTTCCCCGCACCGAGAACTGCGACGGTGTTGATATCCTCGAGTTCCATACGGTCCATCCACCGGGAACCCGTTTCAACGTTTCCCCCGCTCAGGAAATAAACCTGGAGAACGTTTACTGCCAGGCACAACTATTGTGATCGTTCAGGTAGAATAGGCAGCCATGGAGTTCGGACTCAGCGAGGAACAACGACAGATTCGCGAGGAGGTTCGGCGCTTCGCCGAAGCCGAGATCGAACCGCACGCACAGGCGTACGACGTCGCCGAGGAGTTTCCCCACGAGATCGTCGAACGGGCCGCAGAGATGGGGCTGACGGGGTCGTACATCCCGATGGAGTACGGCGGAGCGGGCTACTCGATTCTCGATACGACGCTGATCGTCGAGGAACTGTTCGCCGTCGATCCGGGTATCGCGCTCTCGATCGTCGCCTCCTCGTTCGGCTGTGAGGCGATCCTCGAGTTCGGCACCGACGAGCAGAAAGCGCGCTTTCTCGAGCCGGTCGCACTCGGAGAGATGATTTCCGGGGCGGCGATCTCGGAGCCGGACACCGGCTCCGACGTCTCCTCGGTGTCGACGACCGCCGAGAGAGATGGGGACGAGTGGGTCGTCAACGGCACCAAGATGTGGATCACGAACGGGACCGTCGGCGACTTCTTCGTCGTGCTCTGTAAGACCGACCCCGACGCTGAGGGGCGGTACAACGGCTTCTCACAGCTGATCGTCGAGGCAGACCGCGACGGCTTCAGCGCCGAGAAGATCACCGGAAAGCTCGGTATCCGGGCGTCCGACACCGCCGAACTCGTCTTCGACGACGTTCGCGTCCCCGAGGAGAACCTCGTCGGCACCGAGAACGCCGCGTTCCTCCAGCAGATGCACTTCTTCGACCAGACGCGGACCGCCGTCGCCGCACAGGGCGTCGGCATCGCCCGGGGCGCGAGCGAGGCCGCACTCGCCTACGCCGAAGAGCGCGAACAGTTCGGCCGTCCCATCGGCGACTTCCAGGCGATCCAGCACAAACTCGCCGACATGCACACGAAGACCGAAGCGGCCCGCCTGCTGACGTACAAGTCCGCCTGGAAGGTCGACCAGGGCGAGGACATCACCCGGCTGGCGTCGATGGCCAAGGAGTACGCCTCTCGCGTCGCCGTCGAGGTCGCGAACGAAGCCGTCCAGATCCACGGCGGGGCGGGCTACGTCAACGACTTCCCGGTCGAGCGCTTCTACCGCGACGCGAAGATTACCCAGATCTACGAGGGAACCAGCGAGATTCAGAAGAACATCATCGCTCGAGAGTTACTCGGCAAGGGGCTGTAATCGCTCCCCAAGAGACGCCACAGTGACGCTCACACCGCCTCGAGTACCTCGCTCGCGAACCGCTCGAGGACGTCCCGCGGGCCGCGGCCGTCGGCCGTCCGCCGGATGTTGATCACGACGTGGTCGACACCGCAGTCGGCCAGTGAGCGGAGGTGTTCTGCGAACCACTCGCTCCCGGCGGCGTAGCCCTGGTGGACCGGCTCCGGACCGGCGGTCGGGTCGTCCTCGAGTCCGACGTGGAGCACCTGCACGTAGGGTTTCTCCCCACCAGAGACCTCGCGCCACTCGGCGAGCTGGTCCTCGAGGTCCGCGATATCGCGCTGGTAGTAGACCCAGCCGTCGGCGTGGTCACCGATCCACTCGAGCGACTGCTGGGCGTGGCCGGTGACGAGCAGGGGGAGCGTCTCGGCCGTCGGCTTCGGCAGCAGGTCCATCGAGCCGTCGAGGTCGACGAGCGAGGTCTCGAGTTCCGGGTACGGCTCGGCCCAGACGGTCCGGAGGACGTCGATGCTCTCGCGAAACAGCTCACCGCGCGCAGCCTCCTCGACGCCGAAGGCGGGGAACTCCGGCGGGCGGTCGCCGCTGGCGACGCCGAGGACGAGCCGCCCATCGGAGAGGCGGTCGACCGATGCGGCGGCCTTCGCGACGTGTAGCGGGTGTCTGAGCGGGAGGACGATCGATCCGGTGACGAGCGCGACCTCCTCGGTGTGGGCAGCGATGTGCGAGAGGAAGACCCAGGGGTCGTACACCTGGCCCGCGTCGCCGAAGGGCGGCCAGAACAGCGGCACGTCGCGAAACCAGAGCGCGTCGAAGCCGAGGTCGCAGGCGTAGCGCGCGAGCTCGAGCTGGTCCTCGAGCGGCGGAACGGGCTCAGAAGTGGTCGTGATCGGGAAGAACAGGCCGACGGAGAACTCCTCGAAGAGGCGACGGTAGCCAGCGTTCGCGTGGTCGGTCATGGGCGGCTCTTGGGAAGGCCGCCTCGAGAACGTATGGGTCGCGGCGACGCGAGCGGCGGTCCCCGCGTCGGTCTCACTGGTCGTCGTCGACGGCCGGGAGGGTGAAGGAGAAGGTCGCCCCCTCGCCGGGTGCGGAGTCGACCCAGATCTCGCCGCCGTGGCGCTCGACGATCCGTTTACACAGCGCCAGCCCGATACCCGAGCCGTCGAACTCGTCGCGGCTGTGGAGGCGCTGGAAGATCTCGAAGACCTGGTCTTCGTCGGCCGGGTCGATGCCGATTCCGTCGTCCTGAACGGAGAGGAGCCACTCGGAGCGGTGTCGCTCCGCAGAGACGTGAATTCGTGGCGGCTCGTCTCCGGCGTAGGTGATCGCGTTACTGAGCAGGTTCTGAAAGACCTGCCGAAGCTGGTTCGCATCGCCGTAGACACAGGGCAGCGATTCGGACGTCACCACGGCACCGGATTCGTCGATACCGACCGCGAGGTCGCCGACCACCGCGTCGAAGACGGATTCGAGGTCGACCGGCTCGAGCGGGTCGCCACGCGTGTCGACGCGGGCGTACTCGAGCAGGCCGTCGACCATCTCGCGCATCCGGTCGGCACCGTCGATGGCGAACGCGAGGAACTCCCGACCCTCCTCGTCGAGGTCCGAACGGTACCGGCTGTCGACGAGCTGGAGGTAACTCGAGACCATCCGGAGCGGCTCCTGGAGGTCGTGGCTGGCGGCGTAGGCGAACTGCTCGAGGCGTTCGTTCGACGCCTCGAGTTTCGAGACGGCTGTCTCGAGGCGGCGGCGATACTCGCGGCGTTCGGTGATGTCTGAGAGGGTGACGACCCCGAGCTGGACGTCGCCATCGTCGTCTCGAACCGGCATGCCGTGTTCCATGATGATCTTTCGCGTCCCGTCGACCGCCTCGATTTCGTAGACGTTCGGCTCGGTGACCTCCTCGCCGCGTAAGACCTGCGCCATCGTCCACTCGTCCGGCTGGACGCGGTCGCCGCTCTCGGGCCACCAGGCGGTGTACCGGTCGTACTCCGAGACGGCTTCCGCGTCGAAGACGTCGCCACCCCAGATCTCTGTGGCTGTCTCGTTCGCCTCGACGAGGTAGCCGTCCGCTCTCGCGACGACGGCACCGACGGGCAACACCTCGAACAGCGTCTCGAGCTGGCGTTTGTGGTGCTTCAGTTCCTCTTCGGCGTTCTTCCGGTCGGTGATGTCGACGAGCGCACCGGGGAACGTCTGCGGGTCGCCCGCGTCGTCGTACGTGACGGAACTGCGCGCGACCACCCAGCGGAGGTCGCCGTCGGCGTCACGGACGCGATACTCCTCTTCGTACGCCCCACCGGTTTCGACCGCTCGCTCGACGCTCGCGACGACCCGCTCGCGGTCGGCGGGGTGAATCGAGGCGATGAACTGCTCGAGTGGGACGCCGGTCTCGGCCGCGTCAGGGTCGACGCCGAAGGTGTCGGCGAACGACGTGCCGACGACCATCCGGTCCGCCTCGATGTCCCACTCCCAGGTGCCGATCGCACCCGCCTCGGTCGCCGCCTCGAGTTTCGCCTTCGCGTCCCGGAGGTAGCGCTCGCGGTCTTTCTGGACGGTGATATCCTGGGCCATCGTCATCCCGGCGAACGTGTCGCCTCGCTCGTCGGTGATCGGAACGGCACGGACGACCCACTCACGGCCCGCGTACTCGAGTTCGACCGAGCGCTCCGTCCCTGCGAGCGCCGCGAGGAAGATCGGCTCGAGTTCGTCGGCGGTTTCGGGCGGCCAAACATCTCTGAAGTGGCGCCCCTCGAGATCGGCCGCTTCGACCGGGATCTTCGCGAAGCCCTGTCCACTGGCGAGCGTGTAGCGCAGGTCGTGGTCGAACAGCGTGACGATTCCGTTCGGGAAGTACTCCGCGAGCGTGCGGTAGCGCTGTTCTGACTCCTCGAGCGTCCGCTCGCGTGCTTTCCGTCCCGAGATGTCCCTGACGACGCCGATGCGCTCGCCCTCGAGCGGTCCAGACGTGAGAACCGTCGAGCGGTTCTCGACGACGAGTTCCTCGCCGTCGCCGCGGTGGATCGTCCCCTCGAACGGTGCGGCCGACGACTCCTCACCGGTGGCGTGCGCACGCTCGAGCGCGTCGAACTCCGTACCGAAGACGGTCGAAACGTGGCGGCCGACGAGGTCCGACCGATCGACGCGAGCCAGGCTGGCGAAGCCGTCGTTGACCATCGTAAAGCGGCGGTCGGCGTCGAGGACGTAGACCCCGTCGTCGATCGTCTCGAGGATCGCCTCACACCGTTCTCGACGGCGAACCTGCTCGGTGCGTCGCTCCCACTGCTCACGGACCCGGTCGCGGCCGGACCGGTCGGTGATCTCGCGAACGACGCCAGCCGTCCCCCGAAACGTCCCGTCGTCGACTAGGAGGCTGATCGTCAGTTCGCAGGCGACCACCTCGCCGGTCGCTGCCTCGAGGACGAATTCGATACGGTCGGTCTCGCGCTCGCCCGTCAGGCGGCGCTGGATTTCGGTCTCGATCCGGTCGATCGTGGCTGGCTCGAGGAGTACCGACACGTGTTCACCGATGAGTTCCGACCGGGCGTAGCCACTGCGTTCGACGATCGCGTCGTTCACCGTGACGAAGTAGCCGTCGGCGTCGAGCTGGTAGAGTCCGTCGTCGACCGCGTCGACGAGCGTGTGATAGTCCCGGCCTGCGCCCCCCTCGCATACCTCACTCTGAGCACGGCCGTCGGCGTTTCTCACCCGGTCACTCATGAACGAACCAGTTCACCAGGACGGATAAGGTCAGTGCAGGATTCTCCCAAGGTCAGCGAAACGGACAGGTTCGAACCGGCCGACCGCGGTCCCGTCAGTGCTCGTCCCGTCGGTCCCGACGAAGGCTCGCCTGCCCGCCGGTTCCGCTGTCGGTATCGCCGTCCGTATCCGTGTCCCCGTCGGTATCCGTGTCCGTGTCCCCGTCGGTATCCGTGTCCGTGTCCCCGTCGGTATCCGTGTCCGTGTCCCCGTCGGTATCCGTGTCCCCGTCGGTATCCGTGTCCCCGTCGGTATCCGTGTCCCCGTCGGTGTCCGTATCGCCGTCTGCCGACCCGTACCCGTCGGTCCCGCCCGGTTCATCCGGGCGGTCAGATGCGGCCGGTGGGGAGTCCGGTTCGCGTCCCCCCGGCCGGCGTGGTCGCTCCTCGAGCGTGTACAGCACGAGCGGTGGGAGGAGGTACGCGCCGATGGCGACGACGGCGAACCACGGGTCGACGACGACCAGCAGACCGAAGATGGCGAGCGCCGCCGACGCGGCGGTGTGAACCGGCCGGTGTGTGTACTCGAGGTGAACTGCCTCGGGGTCAAGCCCCGAGGCTTCCCGTGGTTTAGTCGGACACTCCCATCCGACCATCGGCCTGATAGCCTCGAACGGTCGGGCGGGTCACGGTCGGGGCGTCCACAGCCCCCGATGCCTGCCGTCGTCGTCCGAAAATCGAAGATTTTCGTGATCACGAAAGACTCCGTCTTTCGAACGACACCTTCCGAACAACGGGAAGACTGTTGAGAGCAGGCACATTCCAATCGAGTTTCTTCACGCCTTTCACGGCGATGTTAACGCTTGCACCACGGTCGCTGTGGTCTTGATGACCACAGTCTTTGCACTTGAACCGCTTCTTGTGACGGTTCGCACGTTCCGTATGTCCGCACATCGGACACCGCTGGCTCGTGTACGCAGGGTCAATCCACGAGGTCGGGATGCCCTTGAACGACGCCTTGTACGACGTATAGAACTGTAGGGCGCGGAACGGGAGGCGGTGCAAGCGTCGGTTCATTCGCGTGCCGTAGTCGATACTGTCGCGCATCTCTTTGAGGTCTTCAAAGACGATGCACGGCTTCTCGAACTGTTGGCCCCACTCCACGATGTGCCGAGATACCTTGTGGAGTCGGTCGCGGACAAACCGTTCTTCGCGCCCTTCCAACGTGTCGTGGATGCTGTCTTTCCCGGCGTTCTGCACGCGCTTCCGCATCGTGAAGTAGCGGTGGCGCTCGAACTTGATTTCGGGGAAGTCGATGACCAACGAGTCCTCGACGCCACCCTCGGAGAGTGCGGTGAGAGCCACGTTGTCCTCATTCACGTCCACGCCGACAACCGTCCGTGAGTCCTGCTTGTCCCGAACTGTTTGTCCGGTGTTGGTGACGTTGACGTGCAACTCAGGAGTGTCGTTGTGGAACAGGGCCTCCGCCGTCCCAATCTTCCACTCGTCACTTTCGAGTGCGGTCTGGAGAATATCGAGGTGAGCGTCACTCCCTTCGAGGACGCCCTTGACGTGGTTGTACGGTTTCGCGCTGATTCGGAACGCCACGTTGCCATCGTCGGTGAGCGACAAATTGTACCCCTCCTCGTAGTTCGCACGAAGCGGGTACGCACCGTCCTTGGTGTGGCTCGGGAGCCCGAAGTCGTCGTACTCGTAGTAGTTCTCCATCGCTCCGAGAGCCTTGGCGACAACGCGCTGAGTCGTGTTCTTCACGAGGTTGGCGTCGTCTGCCACGCGGTCGGGAATCGTATTCCAGTCCACACCTTCTTTGGCGAGACGGATGGTTTCGTTGTACACCGAGCGGGCTTCGAGCGTGGCGTCGTACAACAGGCTCTTGTTGTCACTCTGGATGTTGAGTTGGAAGTCCAGAGTCTTGACGAGAGCCTGTGAGCCTGTGAGCCTGTGAGCCTGTCATTCTTCGTCTTGTTTGGCGGGTTCTGAGGTTCGGACGACTTTCACGTCGGCCCCACGCCAGCGTTTAGGAACGGTGACGTGGGCACTGTTCCCGAACGGTTTGACCTCACCGTCGAGAACTTCCTCGCCGTCGATTTCAAAGCGATTCACCATACCTATGTATATATTTTGGATATACTTAACTGTGTTGGTGGAGTGGGTTCGATATGGGCGAGAAGCGGTCGAATCACACGGTGTACAACGTCAACTACCACTTCGTGTGGTGTCCGAAATACCGCCACTCGATTCTCGAACCCATCGAGGATTCGCTGGAAGCGAGTTTTCGCAACGTGTGCGACGAGTACGATTACGGGATACTGTCGTCGTCCGAAAATCGTAGATTTTCGGGATCACGAGAGACTGTGTCTCTCGAACGACTCCACATCTCACCCGACCACGTACACCTGTTCTTGTCAGCCCATCCGAAGTGGTTCGAAAGACGAAGTCTTTCGTCATCACGAGAATCAGAGATTCTCGAACGACACGCCCCGAGCGAGATTGTACGAACTGTCAAGAGCATCACGGCGCGGGAGATGTGGGAACAGCACGAGTCGTTCTTGGAGGAGTATCTGTGGGGTGGTGGATTCTGGGAACAGTGGTACTACATCGGAACGGCAGGAACAGTCTCAACAGAAACGATTGAGCGGTACATCGAGCGGACAGAACACGTCTAAGTGTCGGCTTCACCCTCGGGGTCAAGCCCCGAGGCACTCGCCTTGTTTTCTCTGTAGAACGCCCACAGACCGCCCAGCCACGAGGTCACGGCGTACATCGCGTCGGTGGCGAACGGACGTGCTCGAGCGAGAAAGAACCCGCTTCCGTGCGCCGAGCGGGAACCCTTTGCCTCTCGAGACCCTCTCGAGAGCCATGCGAGAGTTCGTCTTCGCCCTCGAGTACGAACCCGGGACCGACTCGGTCGCCGACGTCCTCGAGGCGTATCCGGCTGCGACGATCCGCTCCCTGTCGTGTCACGTCACCCCCGAGAGCCTCTGGCGGGTCGACCACGCGACCGGGTCGCAGGAGGCGCTCGAGGCGCTCGAGCGGGCCTACGAGACGCCCGCCTACTGTGCCGACTGTCTCGTCAAAGACGACTGTGGGGCCGACTGCGAGACGGAGGTGCTCGACCGCTCGGCGGATACGCTCGTCGTCTACACCTACTGGGAGCGCACCGACGCCTGTACGTCGGTCCCTCACGTCGCCCTCGAGCACCTCGGTGAGGGCCTGCTCTTCGAGACCGACCGCGAGCGCCGTCGCTACCGCTGGCGGATCGTCCTCCCGAGCGAGACGCCAGTCTACACCTTCTTCGACGCACTCGGCGAGGAGGTCGGCGAGTGTGCGGGCATGGAGATGCTCAGGCTGACCGAACTCGATCCGGAACGGACGAGCGACGAGCGAGAGGACCTTCCAGAGGAGCAGCGCCGGGCACTCCACGCCGCCGTCGAGCACGGCTACTACGAGACACCGCGTCGGACCGACCTCTCGGAACTCGCCGACACGCTCGCGGTGCCCCGCTCGACGCTCTCCTACCGGCTGCGCCGTGCAGAAGCCGCGCTCGCGACGGCGTTCGTCGAAGCCGACGCACTCGAGTCACTCGCCGCGACGCGGTGACGGCCGGCGGGGACCGCCGCGCCAGCGACCGCTCGTGGCCGGTGACGAACTGTGAGTTGGCGTGCGCCAAATAACCTGTATCCGGCCGCGGCTGCTAGATCGCACAGAGACAGATGGTGCGGCGAACGGATTCGACGGATGGCGGGGCGCGGACGCTCGAGTTTCGCGTCCCCGAGATGGACTGTGCTTCCTGTGCCGGGAAAGTGACGAAGGGCGTCGAGACACTCGACGGCGTCGACGACGCCGAGGCACACGTCGCCAGCGCGAGGCTCGTGGTGTACACCGACGCGAGCGTCTCGAGCGGGATGGTACGCGAACGCGTCGAGGCTGCGGGCTACGCCGTCGAGATGCCCGCCTCGCGAGTCGACCTCTCGGTACCCGAGATGGACTGTGCGTCGTGTGCGAGGAACGTCGAGCGAGCGCTCGAGGGCGTGCCGGGCGTCGAAGGAGTCGAGACACACCCGGCGACCGGGCGCGTCGAGGTCACGCTCGGAGAGCCGGTCGACGAGCGCACGCTCTGTGAGGCGGTGGGGTCGGCCGGCTACGAGGCGTCGGTACTCGAGGAGCGAACGGAGACCCGACTCGCTCCGTCGGCACCGATTCTGCGGAGCAGACGCGCGATTGCGACGCTCCTCGGTGGGATCGCGCTCGCCGTCGGCATGGCCGTACACTTCCTCGTCCCGTCGGCAAACGCGGTCGCGTTCACGCTCGCGCCCGCCGGGGCGGTGTCCGTCTCCGACCTGTGCTTTCTCGTGGCAATCGCCCTCGCCGGCACGCCGATCCTGCGCAACGGTCTCTACTCGGCGCGGAACCTGAGCCTCGACATCGACTTCCTGATGAGCGCGGGTATCGTCGGCTCCGTGCTCACCGGCCACCCCTTCGAGGGCGCGATGCTCGCCGTGCTCTTCAGCGTCGCCCAGTTGCTCGAGCGCTACTCGATGGACCGGGCGCGAGACTCGCTGCGCGAGTTACTGGCGCTCTCACCGGAGACGGCGACGGTTCGGCGGGCCGACGGCGACGAGGCGCACGTCCCCGTCTCGGCGCTCGAGGTCGGCGACCTCGTCGTCGTCCGCCCCGGCGAGAAACTCCCGGCCGACGGTGTGGTTCGGTCGGGGGCGAGTTCGGTCGACCAGGCCCCGATCACCGGCGAGAGCGTCCCCGTCGACGTTTCCGAAGGCAGTGAGGTCTACGCCGGAACGATCGCCGAGTCGGGCTACCTCGAGATCGAGGTGACGAGCGATTCGCGCGAGTCGACGGTCGCCCGGATCGTGCGCACCGTCGAGGAGGCGACACGCGAGCGGACCGAGCGCGAACAGTTCGTCGACCGGTTCGCGCGCGTCTACACGCCCGTCGTGGTCCTCGCTGCACTCACCCTGGCCGTGGTGCCGCCGCTCGCCGGCGGCGGAGACTGGAACACCTGGTTCCTGCGTGGACTCGCGCTGCTCGTCGTCGCCTGTCCCTGTGCGCTCGTCATCTCGACACCGGTGAGCGTCGTCTCGGGGCTGACGAGCGCCGCGCGAAACGGCGTACTGATCAGAGGTGGTCGCCACCTCGAGACCGCCGGTGAGAGCCGCGTCCTCGCCATCGACAAGACCGGCACGCTGACCACCGGCGAGTTGCGCGTGACGGACGTCGTCGCCCTCGACGGGACCGACGAGGAGACGGTACTCGCCCGCGCGGCGGCGATCGAACGCCGGAGCGAGCACCCGATCGGTGAGGCGGTCGTCGCCGCGGCAGACGACCGCGGCATCGGCGAGGAGATCAGCGTCGACGGGTTCGAGGCGCTGACGGGACGGGGCGTGCGCGCAGACCTCGACGGCGTCACCCACTACGTCGGCAAGCCGGGGCTGTTCGCCAACCTCGAGGGTCCCGACCTCTCGCACGTTCACGCGACCGACGGCGGGCAGGTGCTGGCGGGAGCGCACACCACGGACGAGCGCTGCTCGCGGGGGGCGTGTCTCGACCTGCTCTCGTCGGTCGTCCCGGCGCTCGAGGACGAGGGGAAGACGGTCGTCCTCGTCGGCACCGAAGCGCGCCCGCTCGGCCTGCTCGCCGTCGCCGACCAGGTCCGCCCGGAGGCGGCGTGGACGGTCGCGAAACTCGAGGCGGCGGGCATCGAGACCGTCATGCTCACCGGCGACAACGAGGGGACCGCGCGGGCCATCGCCTCGGCCGTCGGTATCGAGGCGTACCACGCCGGACTGCTCCCCGAGGAGAAACTCGAGTGGATCGAACGCCTCGAGCGCGAACACGGCCCGGTCGCGATGGTCGGCGACGGCATCAACGACGCGCCCGCACTGGCGAGCGCGAGCGTCGGCATCGCGATGGGGGCCGCGGGGACCGACACCGCCCTCGAGACCGCGGACGTCGCGCTGATGGGCGACGACCTGACGCGCCTGCCGTACCTGTTCGACCTCTCGCGGCAGGCGGGGCGTGTCATCCGCCAGAACATCGGCTCGAGTCTCGCCGTCAAGGCTGTCCTCGCGGCGGGGACGCCGTTCGGTCTCGTCACCATCGTCCACGCGGTCGTCGTCGGCGACATGGGGATGAGCCTCGGCGTGACCGGCAACGCGATGCGCCTCTCCGCGGTCGAACCGGAGACGCCGGACGACTAGCGCCAGAACCGGGCGAGTCCGGGCCGTCCATCGTGCCACCAGAGCGCGACGCCCGCGAGGAAGATCACCGCCTCGAGCCAGAGCGTCGTCACCTCGAGTCCGGCGACGCTGGCGAGTGGCTTGACGCCGGTGTAGGCGGGCATGTGCGTGACCGGCCAGAGCAGGAAGCCGAGTTCGTCGTAGTCACCCGAGAGGAGGTGCCAGGGGACGTCGCTCGCGAGGTGAGAGAGGTAGCCGACGGCGAACGCGAGGGCGAGTGTCTCGCGCTCGCTCGCTCGAGCGAGGAGCCAGACGGCAGCGAGCAGGGGAATCGCGAACAGCAGCGAGTGGCCGACCGTCCGCCCGACGGGGACGACGCCGAGGGCGGCCAGCGGTTTGTCGAGCAGGTCGGGGAGGGCTGCGCCGACGATGGCGACGGCTGCCGGGGCGTCCCGCGGGACGCGCTCGTAGCGCCAGCGCGCGACGGCGGCGTAACAGAGGTAGCCGACAGCGAGGTGAACGATCGGCTGCATCGGGGATTGCTCCGACGGGACAGTCGGTGTAACCGGGTGGGCAGAATCGAAAAGGGGGACGGCGGACCGGCCGGGCCGGACGCTCGGACGTTGGTACTGGGACGTCTCACCCCCGCACAGAAGCGTTGGTTTCCCCGACTGATACCGATGGTCCCCAAACAGTTTGGTAGACTCGAATCGGTCCTCAGCTCGCACCGGTGCTGTCGTCCCTCAAACAACACCGAGGCTGTCAGCCCCCGCACCGTACCGACGCTGCCACCCCCGGGCCGTACCGACGCTGCCAGCCGTCGACGTGAACCGCACGATTCCGCGTGTTTATCACGGTCGACTACACACGGGCGGGTATGTCACAGCTTCCGTTCGACCTCTCACGACTGGTCGAACTCACGGAGACGAGCGGCGTTCCCGGCTACGAGGACCGCATCCGCGAGCTCGTCGTCGAGGACCTCGAGGCGTCGGTCGACCGCGTCGAGACCGACGCGATGGGCAACGTCGTCGGCACGCTCGAGGGGACCTCCGAGTACGCCGTCGTCGTCGGCGCACACATGGACGAGATCGGCTTCATGGTCCGCCACGTCCGTGGGAACGACGACGGCTTCGGCTTCCTCGAGCTCGACGCCCTCGGCGGGTGGGACGCCCGCGTGTTGAAAGCCCAGCGGGTGACGGTCCACACCGACGAGGGCGACCTCCCCGGCGTGATCGGCTCACCGCCGCCACACACCCTCGACGACGACGAACGCGAGAAGAAAGCCAGAGTCGAAGACGTTTACGTCGACCTCGGTCTCCCCACCGACGAGGCCGAAGCGCGCGTCTCACCCGGCGACCTCGTGACGCTCGAGCAGCGGACCACGCGCGTCGGCGAGACCGTGACCGGCAAGGCGCTCGACGACCGCGTCTGTCTCTTCGCGATGCTCGAGACCGCCCGCCGGATCGACGATCCCGACGTGACGATCCACTTCGCGGCGACCGTCCAGGAGGAGGTCGGCCTGCGCGGCGCGCGAGCGCTCGGCGTCGACGTCGACCCGGACCTCGCGATCGCCCTCGACGTGACCGTCGCCAACGACGTCCCCGGCTTCGACGCGGGTGAGTACGTGACCAGGCTGGGCGAGGGCGCGGCGATCAAGCTGAAAGACTCGAGCGTCATCACCAACCCGAAGGTCCACCGGCGGCTGCGTGCCGTCGCCGAGACCGAGGAGATCGACTACCAGCTCGAGATCCTCCCCGCTGGCGGCACCGACACCGCGGGCTTCCAGCAGGCCCACGGCGCGAAGCCCGTCGGAGCCATCTCCGTCCCGACGCGCTACCTACACACCCCGACCGAGGTCGCCCACGTCGACGACATCGTCGCGGTGATCGAGTTACTCGAGGCATTCCTCGAGAGCGAAGACGGCGAGCACGACTACACGCTGTAGGTGCGCAACGGCTCGAGAGCCCAGTGTGAGCTGGCCGGCCGAGACCGGAGACGGCGCTCGAGGAGGTTTCGCGGGCCGAGACTCGAGAGTCGGATCCGAACGACGGAACCGAAGATTTCAGTAGCGGGCGTTTCTAACGACCAGCCATGAACCCACTCGAGGACGACGAATCACTCTCGCGACGTGGCTTTCTGGTCGGCAGCGCCGGTGTCGCCGCGGCGGCCGGTGCGAGCCAGGGTGCGCTCGCAGAGGAGGACGACGAAAACGGTGACGACGGTGACGACGATGACGGCGAGGAGGAGGAAGGCGGCCAGACCGAGACGGTCATCGTCGGCGACAACTACTTCGAGCCGGACTCACTGACGATCGAACCCGGAACCACCGTCGAGTGGGTCTGGGAGGGAGAAATTCAACACGACGTGACTCCGGATCAAGGTGCACAGCCCGAAGGCGCAGACTGGGAAGGCCACCCTGAACTCGCTGGACAGGGCAACACCTACGAACATACCTTCGAGGTCGAGGGTACGTACCCGTACATCTGTACGCCCCATCCAGAGATGACGGCCGAAATTATCGTCGACCCGGACGCGGCCCAGATGGCGACCGGCCCGGTCGACCTCGTTCCCGACGCGGCGTGGACGCTCGTCATCGCGAGCATCGCGGGCATGATCTCGACGCTCTCGCTCGTCTACGTCTTCATGCGCTACGGCGGCTCGCCGCCGGAGTAGAACGGCCACTCGAGCGGCAGGAACTGGCCTCGAGCCACGCCACGCCGACCTCGGCTCACAGCGCGTCGGCCGCCGCCTCGAGCACCTCGGTGTCGACGAAGACGACGACGTGATCGCCGAGTTCGACGACGGTTTCGCCGCGCGGGGTGATCAGCTCACCGTCGCGGGTGATCGCGCCGATGACGATGGCGTCGGGGAGGTCGGCCATCGCGTCCATGATGCGGTTGCCGAAGAGGACGCTGTCGCGGTCGACTTCGATCTCGAGCACTTCGGCGCGGTCGGACTCGAGGATGGCGACGTTTTCGGTGTGTTCTTTCCGGGTGAAGCGGGTGATCTCTTCGGCGGTGACGACTCTGGGGTTGACGGCGACATCGACGCCGACGGTCTCGAAGAGGTCGACGTACTCGCCGAACTCGACGACGGCGACGGTGCGGTCGACGCCGATACGTTTGGCGAGTAAGCTCACCAGGAGGTTCTTCTCGTCGCTGTCGAGGGCGGCGACGACGATGTCGCTCTCGTCGACGTGTTCGCGGACGAGGAAGTCGATGTCGGTCGCGTCGCTCTCTAAGACGAGCGTGTTCGGGAGCGTCTCTGCGAGTTTTCGTGCGCGGTCGTGGTCGCGTTCGATCAGCCGTGGTGAGAGTCCCTCTTCTTCGAAGAGGCGGGCGGTCTGGTAGCCGATCTCGCCGCCGCCGACGATCACGATCTCGTTCGCCTGCTCGAGCGTCGGCTCCGGGGTGAGCGAGCCGGCGAAGCCGCGGACGCTCTCGGGGCTCCCGATGACGACGACGTTGTCTTCGGGCTGGATGATGGTGTCACCGCGTGGGATGACGATGTCGTCGGGTCGGATGAGTGCGGCGAACGTCAGCGACTCGAAGCGGTCGGCTTCGAAGACGGTATGGCCGGCGATCGGACTCTCCTCGTCGACTTCGAACTCGGCCATGTGGACCAGCCCGTTGGCGAAGGTGTCGACGTCGTGTGCGCCCGGCAAGCCGGTGATTCTGACCACCGCCTCGGCGGTGTGGAGGTCCGTACAGACCATGAAGTCGACGCCGAAGGCGGTGTTCGAGCGGGTCCACGTCTCGAGGAAGTCCGTCTTCTTCACCCGGGCGATGGTGAACGGATCGTCGACCGTCTTCGCCGTCCCGCAGACGACGATGTTGGTCTCGTCGCGGTCGGTACTCGCGATCACCATGTCGGCCTTTTCGACACCGGCCTCCTCGAGCGTCGAGAGCGAGGTGCCGTCACCCTCGAGTGCGAGCACGTCGAGCGAGTAGGTGATCGCCTCGACGCGTGCGGAGTCCTGGTCGACGACGACGACGTCGTGGTCGTCTGCGAGGCTGGCGGCGATGTTCGAGCCGACCTCCCCCGCACCGACGACGATCACGTACACGAGCGGGTCACCCGTTGCATAGCCGTCGTTCTCGGGCGAGCGCTAAGTGAGTTGCCATCAGGTGCCAGAGAGGAGATTCGAACGGGTCAGGGCGATTCGTGGACGACCAGTTCGACGTCCCGAGGCGTGCCTTCCACGTCGGCGACGAGGCGGCGGACGACGCGCTCGGCCTCGGCGAGCAGCCGCGGGCGGAGTTTCCGAATCGCCCAGTCGAGCGAGACGAACCGGGGGAGCGAGATGGCGTCCTCGTTCGCCGAGTGCGGGTCGTAACTCGCCGAGAAGTAGATCCGACTCGCCGTCTCCTCGTCCTCGGGGGCCGCCTCGGGTTCGGGTTCGATCCGCCACTCACCTTCGGCGTCGAGGTTCTTCCGTAACTCCCAGCGCAGCGAGGTCGGCTCCTCGATCGCCGTCACCCTCGAGTAGGCCGTGTAGTGGAGTTTCCACCAGGCCAGGCGCAGGTCGTACTCGGTGCCGGGACCCCCATCGCCGCGGGCGGTGACCGACTCGAGGTGCTCGGCGTAGTGAGGGTAGCGCTCGAACGCAGACAGGTAGGGAAAGGTCTCCTCGGGGGTGCGGTAGACGACCGTGCTGAGGACGATTCTATCCACGCGTTCGCTATGACTCGAGTCGACTGTAAGGATTGCTATCGGGGTCCACAGCCGTCCGTCGCTGGGTCGGGAACCGGGGAGTGATCATCCACCGAAACAGACAATCCCCGAACAGTTATGTGGGGTTAAAATCAACAACGAGTCATGGAATTAAACCGACGACGGGTACTGTCCGGATCGTCGGCCGCACTGGTCGGACTGTTCCTCTCGAGTTACGCGACGGCAACGGAGGGCTCGAGTGGCTCCGCTACGGTGGGCGAACTTGGCGCGTCCGTGAGCGCCTTCGGTCTCGATGTCCACCACGAACTGGTGGCCGAAGACCCCGGAGCGAACCTGCTGGTGTCGCCGTACAGCGCCTCGATCGCCCTCGCGATGACCTGGGCCGGTGCGCGCGGAGAGACCGAGATCGAACTCGCCGACGCGCTCCGATTCCCCTACGAGCAGGACGAACTCCACGCCGTCTACGGCCAGCTAGACGACCTCCTCGAGTCGGTGTCGACGGACGACGAAGAAAGCAGCGGCGAAGACTGGGACGACGAGGTAGCACCGCCGGGAGAACTCTCGCTCAGCACGGCGAACGCGCTCTGGGGCCAGGCGGGCTACCCGTTCTCGGAGGCGTTCCTCGAGCGCCTCTCGACACACTACGGTGCCGGGATGAACGAGGTCGACTACGGGGCGGACCCCGAAGCCGCCCGCGAGGAGATCAACGCCTGGGTCGAAGCGCAGACCGAAGAGCGAATCGAGGACCTCCTCCCGCAGGGGAGTCTCGACGAACTCACCCGACTCGTGCTGACGAACGCGGTCTACTTCGCAGCCGACTGGCAGCGGCCGTTCTTCGAGGAGTTGACCGCCGAGGCACCGTTCACGACGCTCACCGGCGAGACGGTGACGGCGAAGCTGATGCACCACGCCGAGACCGAACGCCTCCCCTACGCCGAGGTCGACGGCACACAGGTGGTCTCGTTGCCGTACGCGGGCGAAGAGGTCGACATGGTCTGTCTCCTCCCACCCGAAGGCGAGTTCGAGGCGGTCGAGGCGTCGCTCGACGGGGCGACGCTCGAGACGATGCTCGAGGCACTCGAGCCGACCTACGGGAGCGTCTCGCTCCCTCAGTTCTCCTTCGAATCGGACTTCTCGCTCGTCGAGACGCTCGAGGCGCTCGGCGTCGAAGCCGCCTTCGAACCGTCGACGGCGAACTTCTCGGGGATGGTCGACGAGGACGAGATGCCCGAAGACTTCGAGGGGGACGACCACACGCTCTACATCGACGACGTCTTCCAGCAGACGTTCATCGGCGTCGACGAGTTCGGAACGGAGGCCGCAGCGGCGACGGCCGTCATCGTCGGCGACGAGTCTGAGCCGCCAGCCCCGGCGTTCGAGTTCGTCGCCGACCGGCCGTTCCTGTTTCTCATCCGCCACCGCGAGACGAACACCGTGCTGTTTCTCGGACGGGTGGTCGAACTCGAGGATGCAGGAGAGAGCGAGGACGACGGCATCGAGGTCGGCGAGTACACCGCACGCGACGTCGACGGGGACGGTCTCTACCGTGACCTGAACGGCAACGGACGACTCGACAGCGACGACGTCGTCGTCTTCTTCGAACACCTCGACGAGCCAGCGGTCCAGGGGAACGTCGACGCCTTCGACTTCTCCGGGAGCGGCAGTGTCGGCTTCGGTGACGTCGTAGCGCTCTTCGAGAGCCTGTAAGCGCTCGAGCGGCCGGGTGACTCCCCCTCCATCTCGAGCGGGGACGCACCACGGTCCCGGTGGGAACCCACCACGTTTGAATACCACGCCCGCACAACGGGACACCATGAGAGACGTATGCATCGTCGGCGGTGGCGTCGCGGGTCTCGCGAGCGCCATCTTCACCGCCCGCGCCGGACTCGAGACGGTCGTCGTCGACGGCGGCGAGTCGATCCTCGCACGGAACGCCAGCCTCGAGAACTACCCCGGCTTTCCCGACGGCGTCGACGCCAGACGCTACCTCGAGTTGGTCCGCGAGCAGGCGGCGACGGCGGGGGCGACACTCGAGTTGGGACGGGTGAGCGAGGTGAGCGCGCTCGAGGCGGACGACCCCGAGGCGGGGTTCGCCGTCGAAACCGACGGTGGCGACCCGCTGACGGCCCGGCGTGTCGTCGCGGCCTCCTGGCCAGACAGCGAGTACCTCGTCGGTCTCGGCGTCGAACGCCGCCAGGCCGGGAGCAAGTACTTCCTCGAGGTCGACGAGACCGGGCGGACGGGCGTCGACGGGGTGTACGCCGCCGGACGGATCGCGGGCGAGCCACACCAGACGGTCGTCTCCGCGGGCCACGGCGCGAAGGTCGGTCTCGCGGTGATCCACGACTCGGGGACGCCCTTCTACCACGACTGGGTCGCCCCGGAGGGCTACTTCACCGGCCGCGGCCGGGAGGTGCCGCCGGCGATCGAAGAGATCGACGACGAGGAGCGTCGTTCCCGCGACGAGCGCGCCCGGGAGACGGTCCTCGAGCGCTTCGCCGACCCGCTCGAGGACGAACCCACGATGCACCCGAGCGTCGAGTAGTAACGGGGCGAGGTTCGGTGGACGCACTCGAGCGAGCGCGAGGCTCGTGTGAGGGTGTGAGAACAGCCGTCGAGAGCGAGCGAAAGCTATACTCGTCTGCTAGGTCAAGAGATGCGATATGAGCGACATCGACGACACGACGTACACCGCGGGGATCGCCATCGGTACCGCCCTGGTCGTACTCGGCGTGGTTGCCTACGCACTCTCTGACTTCGCGAGCGCGACGGCACTCATCCCGTCGATCTTCGGCGTGGCGTTCGTCGCGCTCGGACAGGTGGGACGGAACACCGACCGGCGCGCGGTCGCCGTCTACGGCCTGGGTGTGCTGGCGCTGCTCGGTCTCGTCGGCAGTTTCCAGGGCATTACCGACGTGATCTCGCTCGCAACTGGCGGCGACGTCGACCGGCCCGTTGCCGCGGTCTCGCAGGCGATCATGGCGCTCTTCTCGCTCGTCGTGCTCGTCCTCGTTGGCCGGTCGGCGGCCGAGTGAGTCCCAATCCATACCCCTAAACCGCTGACTCTCCTACCGAGAGGCGAATGCTCGAGGGAGTCAACGTCGCACTCGGCGTCACCGGGTCGATCGCCGCGGTGAAGACGGTCGAACTCGCACACGAACTGCGCCGACACGGAGCGTCGGTCAGAGCCATCACGACCGACAGTTCGCAGGGGATCATCAACCCCTGGGCGCTCGAGTTCGCGACCGGCGAGGCGGTCGTCACGGAGATTACGGGCCGGGTCGAACACGTCGAACTCTGTGGCTACGACGGCTGGGCGGACGCGCTCCTGGTCGCGCCCGCGACGGCGAACACCGTCGGCAAGATCGCGGCCGCGGTCGACGACACGCCGGTGACGACGACGGCGACGACGGCGCTCGGCGCGGGTCTCCCGGTGGTGATCGCCCCTGCGATGCACGAACCGATGTACGACCACCCGGGCGTGCTCGAGGCACTCGAGCGCGTCGAGTCCTGGGGCGTCGAGTTCGTCGAGCCACGGCTCGAGGAGGGGAAGGCGAAACTCGCGAGCGAGGAGGCGATCTGTTCCGGCGTCGCGCGCGCCGTGGGTGAACGGCCGCTCGAGGGACGACACGTCGTCGTCACCTCGGGGGCGACCAGCGAGGCGGTCGATCCGGTTCGGGTGCTGACCAACCGCTCGTCGGGCAAGACCGGGCGGGCGGTCGCACGGGCGTGTTACGTCCTCGGCGCGGACGTGACGCTCGTCCACGACGGCGGCGAGGTGCCCTACGCCGACGTCCGCCGCGTCGAGAGCGAGGCGGAGATGCGGGAGGCGACGGTCGAGGTCTGTGCCGCCGCCGACGCGCTGGTCTCGGTCGCCGCCATCAGCGACTACACACTCGAGGCGCACGAGGAGAAGATCCGCTCGGGTGAGGAGCTGACGCTCGAACTCGAGCCGACGCCGAAACTGCTCGATGCGGTGCGCGAGCGCCACCCCAACCTGGCGATCGTCGGCTTCAAAGCCGAGACCGGCGCCGACGAGGCGGCGATGATCGAAGCGGCGCGCGGGGTGCTCGAGCGCGTCGGCTGTGCGTTCGTCGTCGCCAACGACGCGAGCGTGATGGGCGAGGACCGGACGCGGGCGCTGTTGGTCCACGCGAACGACGCGGCGCGCTACGAGGGGACGAAGGCGGGACTGGCGCGCGAGGTCGCGGCGTCGGTGGCGGTCGTCCTCGAGTAGTCGAAGAGCTGTCAGCTATGCGTGCGGTCGTCGCGACCGACGCCATCGGTTGGCTATCAGGTGACGTGTATTCGGCCAGCCATCGTGGCGCCGTCTCCCGGTAGCGATAAATTATTACCAACAGAGTAATGATTTACAAATCGGCTGATGAGTTGGTCACGAGAATTATATAGAAGGCGTTCCTGACACGAATTAATGGGTTGGACCTGCGGCTCGTTCGGACGCAGATCGAGGTGAACAGAGGTGATGAAGAGTCCCACACAGACGGAACCGCTCTCGAAAGGAGACATCTTCGAGGTACTTCGCAATCAGCGCCGTCGGTACGTCCTCCAGTACCTGAAACAGGACGACAGCGCGGTCGAGCTGGGTGATCTCGCCCAGCAGGTCGCCGCCTGGGAGTACGAGACGACGCTCGAGGAGGTGACCCCCGAACAGCGAAAGCGCGTCTACACCACGCTCCAGCAGACGCACCTCCCGAAGATGGATCAGTCCGGTATTCTCGTCTTCGACGCCGACCGCGGTCTCATCGAGGCGACCGACCGCGCCGCCGATCTCAGCATCTACCTCGAGATCGTTCCCGGCCGGGAGTTCGCCTGGCGAGAGCTGTACCTCTCGCTGGGTGCGGTGAGCTGTGCGCTGGTCGCGGCGCTCTGGATGGGAATCTATCCGCTGACCGTCCTCTCGGATCTGGTGTGGGCGACGGTCATCGCCTTCACGTTCACCGTGACCGCCGCGGCACACATCTACCACGAGCGAAACATGCGGCTGGGCCACGGCGACCACCCGCCGGAGTTGAGCTACGGCACGGACGACTGAACCCACGACCGGCAGTTGCGGCAACCGACGCGTACAGTCGGCGACGCGACGGCGACCGTCAGCTTTTACTCGCTCACCGAACCACCCACGGCATGGATCAGCTGAAGCGCTCGTTACTCGACGCGCCGATCATCGAGAAGAACGGCTATCACTACTTCGTCCACCCGATCAGTGACGGCGTTCCCAAACTCGAGCCGACGCTGCTTCGCGAGATCGTCATCCGCATCACCCGAAAGGCGAACCTCGAGGAAGTCGACCGGATCGTCACGCCCGCAGCGATGGGCATCCACATCTCGACGGCCGTCTCGTTGATGACGGACATTCCGCTGACGGTGATTCGAAAGCGCGAGTACGGACTCGAGGGCGAGGTCGCCATCTCCCAGCGGACGGGCTACTCCGAGAACGAGATGTACATCAACGACGTCCGCGAGGGCGAGCGCGTGCTCGTCTTAGACGACGTGCTCTCGACCGGCGGGACGCTCGCCGCGGTGCTCGAAGCGCTCGACGAGATCGGTGCCGTCGTCGTCGATACGGTCGCCGTCATCAAGAAGACCGGCGGCGAGAACAGAGTCGAAGACGCGGGCTACCACGTCAAGACGCTGATCAACGTCGACGTCGTCGACGGCGAGGTCGTGATCGTCGACGAGTTCGGCGACGATTGAACGCGGCCTGGATACACTCACTGGTTCTCCACTCGGCGTCGCCTCGATGCAGCCCGCCGGTGGCGCTCGATCCGATGGCTGTCCCGTCTGTCCACGCCTGTTCTCGAGTGGAACGCCTCTCAGCGCCGCGGCCGTGGCTCACTCTCGGCTGGCGCTCCACCGGCAGGTGACGCCCGGTCGGCATCCTCGAGCAGGTGACAGGCGACGCGGTGGCCTGTGCGCCCGTCGCGGTGCTCGAGTGTCGGGCGCTCACACAGACAGACGCTCTCGAGCGCGGTGGCGAGGTGGTCGGCCGCCCCGTCGAGGTCGCCGTCGTAGAGGGCGCTGGCGGTGTGCTCGAGTGCTCGGTCGGCGTGGGCATCAGCGAGCGACGGCGGCAGGTCGAACTCAGCGCGCAGTCGGGTCGTGAACGCCTCCCGGTCGACGGCCGCCGGATCGCTCACGGTCGGGTCGTTGACGATGACGGCGTCGCGGATCGCTTCGGGATCGACCTCACGCGTACGTAGCCGGTGGAGCACGTCGACGAGTCGACGCCAGTGGCGCCCCTCGAGGTCGACAGCCTCGGGCTGGATGACGTCCGGACACCGCGTGTGGAAGCGACAGCCAGGCGGCGGGTTCGCGGGACTCGGCAGGTCGCCGGTGAGGCGCACGCGGCCGCTATCGCGCTGGGTCGGGTCCGGGACGGGAATCGAGGAGACCAGCGCACGCGTGTAGGGGTGGCAGAGGTCTGCGAACAGGCGCTCGGCGGGTCCACACTCGACGAGTTCGCCCAGGTACATCACGCCGATCGAATCACAGAGCGAGCGGACGACCCCGAGGTTGTGACTGATGAACAGCACGCTCAGGCCGAAGCGCTCGGTGAGCGTCCGCAACAGCGAGAGGATGTCCGCCTGTACCGAGACGTCGAGCGAGGAGACCGGTTCGTCGGCGATCAGCAGGTCCGGGTCGGTGACGAGCGCACGGGCGAGCGCGAGACGCTGTTTCTGGCCGCCGCTGAACTCGTGTGGGTAGCGGTCGGCGTCGCTCGCACGCAGTCCGACGCGCTCGAGGACGCCCTCGACGCGCGCTCGGCGTCGCTCGCGGTCGGCGAGTCCGTTGACGACGAGCGGTTCGGCGACCGACTCGCCGACGGTCATCCGGGGGTCGAAACTCGAGTCCGGATCCTGGAAGACCGCCCCGGTCCGGCGCCGGAAACGCTGTCTCTCTCGCCCGGTCAGGTCGTCGAGCGCCCGTCCGTCGAAGCGAACCGTCCCCCCAGTCGGTTCCTCGAGACCGAGGACCATGGCCGCAGTCGTCGACTTCCCACAGCCGGACTCGCCGACGAGACCGAACGTCTCGCCGTGATCGATCGAGAAGTCGACGCCGTCGACGGCCCTGATGCGGCCGACCTCGCGGTTCAACAGCCCCTTCCGGATCGGGTAGTGTTTCTCGAGACCGGTAACCTCGAGAATCGGGCCGTCGGTCACCGCGGCCCACCTCCGTCGATGCCAGCGTCCGGGCGGTCGCTGACACGCTGTGTCTCCTCGGCTGTGGGGTGGCGCTCGAGGTCGATCGCCCCCCGATACTCGCGGTGATAGCCCAGACAGGAGGCGACGTGGTCGTCGCCGACGGTGGAAGGCGGTGGCCGCCCACCAGCGTGGCACTCTTCGATCGCGTGTGGACAGCGCGGGGCGAAGCGACAGCCGTCGGGCGGGTCGATCGGACTCGGTAAGGTGCCGCCGATCGGTTCGACCTCCCCGTCGACGCCGGGGAGACACTCGAGGAGCGCGCGCGTGTACGGGTGTGCCGGACGCTCGAAGAGGTCGACGACGTCGGCGCGCTCGAGCACCGTCCCCGCGTAGAGGACGACGACGCGGTCTGCGAGTCGAGCGACGACGCCGAGGTCGTGGGTGACGAGGAGGATCGACATCCCGCGTTCGGCCTGCAGCGACGCGAGGAGGTCGAGGATGTCGGCCTGGACCGTCACGTCGAGGGCGGTCGTCGGTTCGTCGGCGATCAGGAGGTCGGGATCGCAGGCGAGCGCCATCGCGATGGCGACGCGCTGTTTCTGGCCGGTCGAGAACTCGTGTGGATAGTCGTCGACGCGGGCGGCCGGGTCGGGGATGCCGACGGACTCGAGGAGGTCGATCGCGCGCGCTCTGGCGTGGCGTCTCGAGACGCGCCGGTGGGCACGGATCGCCTCGCCGATCTGTGCGCCGACGCTGTAGACGGGGTTGAGCGAGCCTTGCGGGTTCTGGAAGACGTGGGCGATCCTCGAGCCACGGATCGTGCGTAACTCGTCTTCGGCCATCGAGGTCACGTCGGTGCCGTCGAAGCGGATCTCACCGCCGACGATCCGTCCTGGTGGGGTCGCGAGCAGGCGCGTGATCGACTCGGCGGTCACCGTCTTTCCGCTGCCGCTCTCGCCGACGAGACAGACGGTTTCGCCGCGGCCGACGTCGAAGCTGACGCCGTCGACGGCGCGGACGACGCCCTCGTCGGTGTGAAACTGCGCCCTGAGGTCGCGGATCGAGAGGAGTGAGTCGTCGGTCATCGCCCGCGGTTCACCTCGTGTCTCGGATCGAGAGCGTCTCTGAGGGCGTCACCCAGGAAGTTGAACGCGAGCACGGTCAGGAACAAGACCAGTCCGGGAATCGTCGACACCCACCAGGCGCTCGCGAGGCTCTCACGGCCGTCGGCGATGATCCGTCCCCACGACCAGACCGAGGGGTCGCCGAAGCCGAGGAAGGCGACGACCGCCTCGAAGAGGATCACGATGGGGATCAACAGCGTCGCCCCGGTGACGACCGTGTTCGAGACGTTCGGCACGACGTGGCGTCGGATGACGTACCACGGCCCGCCACCGGCCGCGCGGGCAGCGTCGATGTACGCCTCCTCGCGTCGCTGGAGGGCCTCGCTCCGGATCAGACGCGCCTGGCCGCCCCAGGTGGTGAACGCGAGAATGAGCACCAGCACGAACAGGTTGCCGCCGTAGATGTAGACGAGAAAGAGGATGAAAAACAGCGTCGGAAACGTCATCAACAGGTCGACGCCGCGCATGAGCAGGTCGTCGACCCGGCCGCCGACGAACGCGGCCGTCGTCCCCACCACGGTCGCGAGACCGATACTGATCGTCGTCGCGATCAGCCCGACCTGCATGCTCACGCGAGCGCCCGCGACGACGATCTCGAGGATCCCCTCACCGTTTCGAGTCGTCCCGAGCGGGTGGGCGAACGTACCCCCGAAGCCGACCGGCGGGGTGTGGCCGAGGTCCCACTGTGGTTCCGGATCGCCGAGCACCAGCGGTCCGATCAGACCGACGAGAAAGACGCCAGCCAGGAAGTACAGGCTGTAGACTCCGAGTCGGTTGCGTGCGATCCGCCGCCAGTAGTAGCGCGTCAGCCGCGGATTCTCCCACAGCGGGACCAGCGCGTAGCGGACGCCGACGAGCAGCGTCAACCCGAACAGCCAGTCGACGTGGCTCGGTGACGCCGTCAGGACCCCGTCCTCTCCGAGGAACGCGACACCCGTCGCGAGCGTGAGAAACGGCTCGTGGCTCGCCCGGGCGACGTGGTCGAACGCCCAGGCGGCGAGGAGACCGAGGAAACACGCGGCGGTCACCAGCGAGCGAGCGGTGACTCGGGCGCGATGGGCGTCCCGCTCGCTCGCCACCACCTCCCAGTCGATCGGCTCGAGTGTCGGCGCTCGCTCCCGGTCGGCAGTGGTGTCGGTGCTCGCCGTCACGGTGATCGCCCCTCGTAGTCGATTCGCGGGTCGAGGACGGTGTAGGCGAGGTCCTGGCACAGGTTCGCGACGATGGTGACGAACACCGGAATGAGCGTCGTCGCGAGGACGAGCGGGGTGTCCATGCGCACCAGCGCCTGGTAGCTCACGTAGCCGAGACCCGGGATGCCGAAGATCACCTCGACGACGTACGCCGTCGCGAAGATGATGCCGACGAGGTCCGCGACCAGAATCGTCACGAGCGGCACCGTCGCCGGCCGGAAGACGTGCCGGATCGTCACGGCGGTCTCGCTCAGCCCCTTCGCCCGCGCCGTCTTCGTCCACGTCGCCGAGACGTACTCGAGCGCCTCCGCGCGGGCGTAGCGCATCTCGGAGGCGACCGCGGCCGTCGCCAGCACCGTGATCGGTAAGACCAGATACGAGAGGTGCTCGAGCGACCAGAACGGGACCTCGCTGTCGTAACTGATCGGCGTGAGTCCGAGCAGCTCCCCGAAGACGAGCATGAGGACGATGGCGAACCAGAAGTTCGGAATACTGACGCCGAAGAAGGCGACGAGCGTCGCCGCGTAGTCCGCGGTGGTGTACTGGTGGGTCGCCGAGTAGAGACCGATGCCGAAGCCGACGACGACGGCGATGATCGTCGCGGGGATGACGGTGATCGCCGAGTAGACCCAGGCGTTCGCGATCACCGACGTCACGTCTTCGTTGTACGTCGTCGACTGTCCCCAGTCGAGGGAGAACATCGAGACCATGTAGGAGACGTACTGCGTCGTGAGCGAGTCACCTGCGCCGTGTTGCTGATCGACCAGTGCGCGCGCCTCTTCCGGATCGCTTCCGTCCTGGGCGGCCTGCCAGGCCGCCTGACTCGTCTCCGGGTTCGGTGAGGCCGCCAGCAGGGCGAAGGTGAGCGTCACGACCAGGAAGGTCGCGAACAGCGCCCACACCAGCCGTCGGCCGACGAACCACGCCATACTCACGGCGACCCACCTCGATATCGCTGTGGGCGAGGGGACGAACACCTGTTCAGTCGCCGAACGGGACCGAGACCGCCGTTCGAGCCGTTGTGGAGGGACACGGCTCGAGTTATCCGTGTGGGTCCTCGCTCGCCCAGTAGGTGTGGCGTTTGTACCCCCACGACGGGGAGACCGGTTCGGTCAGGACGACGTTTCGGTGGTAGCCGTGGATCGTATTGTCGAAGATCATGAAATTCGCCGGCTGCTCCTCGCTCAACAGACCGAACACCTCGCCGAAGCGCTCGCGTCGACGCTCGATGTCCGGTGCCGTCGCCGCCTCCTCGAGCAACCCCTCGAGATCCCCCGCGGGGACGTAGCCCATGAAGTTCGCCGTCCCCGCCTCCGTGAAGAACGCGCCGATGTTCTCCGGCGAGCGCGGGAACGTGTTGAGACTGAGCGACCACATGATGTCCCACTCGACGTCACTCGTGTAGCGGTCACGGCTGCCCGCGTTCAGCGTCGGGATGCCGCTGTCGCTCTCCTGGTAGGCGTAGCGCTCGAGGAGGACGTCACCGGGAACCGCCCGCTGTTCGACCGCGACGCCCAAATCCTCGATGGCGGCGGCGATGTACCGGCCGGAGTCGCGATAGACGCGCTCGCCAGTCTGGTAGACGAGCGTGAGCGCGACCTGCGAGCCCTCGGCATCGAGCAGCACGTCGCCGTCGTAGCCGTAGGCCGACGGCAGTTCGCGCTCGAGGATCGAACGGGCCGCCTCGGGGTCGTAGCTCTCACCCTCACCGAACTCACGAACGTGCGAGTCGTCGTAAAACTCGGAGTAGGTGGGCTGGAACGTGTGAGCGACGTCAGCGTTTCCGTCGAAGATGTTCTCGACGATCGATGTCTTCTCGACCGCCATGCTGAACGCCTGCCTGACCGACTGGTTTCGAAACGGTTCCCAGCCGTTCTCACGCTGGTTGTACGCCGCGAGGCGCAGAAACGGCGTCGGCGTCGTGACGGTCTCGACTGCGGATTCGTTCTCGAGTGCGTGTGCTTCGTCGGCGGGCAGTTCCGTGTACGTGATGCCGCCGGTTCTGAGCTCGGCGAGGCGCGTGCTCTGTTCCGGGAGGATGCGCATCACGTACCGTTCGAAGTACGGTGCGTCCTCCCAGTCGTCCGCGTCCGGTTCCGTCCCGCGGCGGTAGTAGTCGTCGTTTCGCTGGACGACGAACCGGTCTTCGATCTCGCGGCGGTCGAACGTGTACGGTCCCAGATTTCCTGCGTACTGAAACTCGAGGACTTCGTCTGCGGTGTTCAGCTCGTGGCCGGCGTCGCCGTCGCCGTCGACCCAGCGCTCGTAGTAGGGTTTGGTCAGTTCGCTCGGGAGGATCTGCGTCCCCCACATCGTCGGCCGCCGGACGAACAACGGATCGGGTTTCTCGAGGTCGACGACGAACGTCAACTCGGACTCGCGCTCGACGGAGACGACGTTCGACCAGTCGTCGCGGGTTGGATGGCCCACCCAGTTCTCCTCGGGCGTGACGACGTGGTTGTAGAACCACACCCAGTCGTCGGCCGTCTGCTGGCCGTAGTCGTTTCCCCACTCGAGGTTGTCACGGAGCGTGAAGGCGTAGGACTCCTCCCCGCGGTTCTCGTAGGACTCGACCCAGAAGCTGTAGAACTCGTCGTCCTCGTCGAGCGTGTAGGCACCGTCGAGGAGGAGCGTCGTCCGCAGGCCGGAGGCGTAATCGGTCGCTCGGTATGGACTCAACTCGCTCGCCTCGGCGGAGACCGCGTGGACCCACTCGGGGTGAATCTCCCGCTGGTCGAGCGTCACCCCGTCGGACCCGTTCTCGAGGCTTCGTCCACCGTCTGCGTCGAAACAACCGGCGAGACCGGCGAGACCGGCGACACCTGCGGCCTTGACAAGCGCCCGACGAGAAACGCCAGCAAACCGATTGTGGGACATAGTCCGGTAATGAAACCAAATGAGTATATAGATTGTGATCCGACGCTGAAACCCGTAGACACAGCCGCGACAGGTGTCGCAATTACCGGAGCGAACAGCGGTAGCTGGCGAACAGCGGGGTTACGACTCGGGTGTACACGGTGTACGAGCACATAATAATATAGCATATGATAGGTAAGGATCTGATTAAATCGTCGGAGTTCGACCGACCGTTCGTTCGGGAAGGGCGGTGTACTCGAGTGGGCGACGCCGTGGCCACGGTTTCGCTGTTGCTCACCTCGAAACGTATCGGGAGGTAGATTTGAACCACGCCGAAACGTGCTCGCGTCGCTGCGCGCGTCTCGTCTTATTCAAATCTAGTGCGCTTTCTGAGGCTCACGGCACTCGTCACTTCGTTCCTCGGTTGTGTTCGCCTCGAAACGTAGCGGGAGGTAGATTTGAACAACGCGAAGACCGCTCGCTTCGCTCACGGTCTTCTCTCGTTCGAACAACCACATACCATTTTCACGAATTCGGAGGGACTCACACCTCGCCCTGCTCGGTGTTCGTCGTTGAATTCGTGAAAAGTAGCGGGAGGTAGATTTGAACTACCGATCTGCGGGTTATGAGCCCGCCGGAATCTCCTGGCTATCCCATCCCGCTGGTTCCTTCTAACCCAGACCACTAGTTAAGGGTTGTGATTCGACCGCCGTATGCGTGTTTCTACCGCGAGGGGCGCTCCCCCGGGGCGTGGTACTCGAGCGGACGCGGCTCGACGACGGCAACTCGAGCGGTGACGAGGACGTCGCTCGAAGGGAGTCGAACCGAGACGGCGGGTCCACAGCGACCCGCGAGAGAAGCGAAAACGGACGTGAGAGTGCGTTCAGATCGCGAGCGGGCCTTTCGCCTGGATGACCGTGATCTCTTCGGCGTCGGCGTGGTCGACCTCGAGGAAGTGCGGGACGAAGTTTCGGAAGTCGTAATCTTCGCGCTCGCTCTCGTCACCGACCGTACACCACAGCTGGACGCGTTCGGGTCCGTGCCACTCTCCATTGCGGCTGATCCCGAAGCACGTCAGCTCCTCCCCTTCGTACTCGATGACGGCGTCCTTTCGGATGCCGGGGTCGCCGTTGATGATGAGCCGTCTCATGGGCGGGGGTTCGACCGACGGGGAATTAAGCGCTTCGAAGGAAGGGGCGAGCCGACCACCGGGCGTGTGACCCCTTCGCAGACGTGGCGGGAGAAAAACCAAACGGGTTTTAAGCGGGGGTGTCCAAGCGCACACCAAGAGATACCATGCAGATGCCACGCCGGTTCAACACGTATTGCCCACACTGTAAGGCACACCACGAACACGAAGTCGAGAAGGTCCGAACGGGCCGCCAGACGGGGATGAAACAGGTCGCAGACCGCCAACGACGACGGCAGGTTTCGACGATCGGGAACTCCGGGAAGTTCTCGAAGGTCCCGAGTGGTGACAAACCAACGAAGAAGGCCGACCTGAAGTACCGCTGCGGTGAGTGCGGCAAGGCTCACCTCCGCAAGGGATGGCGCGCAGGCCGACTCGAGTTCCAGGAGTAAACACATGGCAGGAAATTTCTACCTCGTCCGGTGCGGTGATTGTGAGAACGAACAGATCGTCTTCGGGAAAGCCTCGACCGAAGTCGCCTGCGCCGTCTGTGGGACGACGCTCGCGCGTCCGACCGGCGGTAAGGCGGACATCGACCACGAGGTCGTCGAGACCGTCGAAGCACGATGAAGTACGGCGGCTGGCCGAACCCCGGCGACCTCGTCGTCGGCAAGATCGACGAGATCGAAGACTTCGGTGTCTTCGTCGACTTAGAGGAGTACCAGGACAAACGCGGTCTGATCCACATCTCCGAGGTCGCGAGTGGCTGGATCAAGAACGTCCGCGATCACGTCCGCGAGGGCCAGATCGTCGTCTGTAAGGTCCTCGAGGTCGACGAGTCCCACGAACAGATCGACCTCTCGCTCAAGGACGTCAACGACCACCAACACTCCGATAAGATCCAGGAGTGGAAGAACGAGCAGAAGGCCGACAACTGGATGGGTCTCGCCTTCGGCGAAGAGGTCGACGACCACTACGTGAGCGTCGCCGACGAACTCCTCGGCTCGTTCGGCAGCCTCTACGACGCCTTCAAACAGGCGGCCATCCACGGCGAAGAGGCGCTCGAGCGCATCGACATCGCCGAGGAGGACGCCGCCGCGATCATCGAGACCGCACGCGAGAACGTCTCCGTTCCCTACGTCAACGTCACCGGCTACGTCGACCTAGAGAACGCCTCCGAGACCGGTGTCGAGGGCATCCGCGAGGCGCTGAAGGCCGCGGAAGGAAACGGCGACCTCCCCGACGGCGTCGACCTCGAGGTAACCTACGTCGGCGCACCCGAGTACCGGATCAAGGTCCGCGCGCCGAACTACAAGGTCGCCGAGGCCGAACTCGAGGAGAGTGCAGACCGGGCAGTCACCGCCATCGCAGCGGAAGGCGGGACGGGCGAGTTCCACCGCGAGCGACACAGCGACGACGAGTAGATGAAGTCGGACATCCGGGTGTGCAGCGCGTGGCGATCCGCCCACGATCGGCCGGTGTACACGCTCTCTGCGACCTGCCCCGTGTGTGGCGAACGGGCGGCCAACAGCGCTCCGGCACCGTTCGACCCGGCGGACCGCCACGGCGAGTACCGACGCGCTCTTAAGCGTCGCAATCGCGAGTAGCGTATGGACGAACTCGAGATCGACGACGTCTCGTCAGTGACACTCGACGACCCGGTGTTCGTCGAGGGGCTTCCGGGAGTCGGCCACGTCGGTAAACTCGCCGCAGACCACATTTTAGAGGAGTACGAAGACGAGACGACGCTCGTTCGCCGGATTTACTCACAGGAGTTTCCCCCACAGGTCACCGTCGAAGGCGGTGTGTCGTCGTTGACCTGCGCGAACGTACACGCGGTCGAACCCGGAGACGGCGGCCGGGACCTCCTCGTCCTCACGGGCGACCACCAGGCGCAGACGACACAGGGTCACTACGTGCTGACCGACGCCTTTCTCGACGTCGCCGCCGAGTTCGACTCGAGCGAGGTGTTCGCGCTGGGCGGCGTCCCGACGGGCGAACTCATCGACGAGTACGCCGTCATCGGGGCGGTCAACGACGAGTCGCTCGTCGAGGACCTCGAGACCGTCGGCGTCGAGTTCCGCGAGAACGAACCCGCCGGCGGTATCGTCGGTGTCAGCGGACTGCTGCTCGGTCTCGGTTCGCGCCGCGGCTTCGACGCGACGTGTCTGATGGGGGAGACGAGCGGCTACCTCGTCGACCCGAAGAGCGCCCGTGCCGTGCTCAACGTACTCGAGGAGGTACTCGCACTCGACTTCGAGTACGACTCGCTCGACGAGCGTGCCGACGAGATGGAAGACGTCATCGGCAAGATTCAGGAGATGGAGCGCAAGCAGCAGGCGATGGAGATGCCGAGCGACGACGACCTTCGGTACATCGGCTGACGCCGGCGTCTGCGATAGCTGCTGAACACGCCGACTGTGCCCCGGCGGCGCCGGGACGAGCGAGCGATTCTTTAGCCGAGATTGCGTAGACGTACCCGTGCCCGCGAACGTCGTGGAGTCGATTCCGCCGTCTGTCCTCGCCGGACTGGTACTCGGCGGTCTCTTCAGCGTCTTCGCTGCCGGATTGTTCCTCGTCGGCGAGCGGCTGTTCCCGAGTCGACAGCCGGCCGAGACGGCCTACTCGAGCGACGCCCGACGACGCGCGGAGATTCGCACGTATCTCGAACGGATCGGCGAGCGGTACGTCGAGGACGCCGAGGTCGCCGGCCAACGGGTCGCCTTTTACTTACCAACGCGTGACGTCGCAGTCACCTTCGACGCCCAGGCGTACTTCAGAATCGGCAACGCGACCGGGACGTACGCAATCCTCGTCGAACACGAGATGCCGGGCCACCACCTCGGGGGCAGGCTTCCGTTCGACGTTCCCGAACTCGAGCGCGAACTGCGTGACGCTCGCGACCCGGTCGCGGTCGCCTACGAGGCGCTCGGGTTACCGGCGACGGCCGATCAAGCGCAGGTCAGAGCGGCCTACCGCGACCGGGTCAAGGACGTGCATCCGGACCACGGCGGCGACGAAGCGTCGTTTCGCCGTATTCAGGAGGCGTACGTGACCGCGAAAGAGCACGCGAAGTGACGCGGCCACCGGGGCGGAGGGCGAGGACCGACAGCGGCTCT
Organism: Natronobiforma cellulositropha; assembly: GCF_025629245.1. Lineage (GTDB taxonomy): Archaea > Halobacteriota > Halobacteria > Halobacteriales > Natrialbaceae > Natronobiforma > Natronobiforma cellulositropha. The sequence goes on along the minus strand of NZ_JANZXN010000014.1, from coordinate 7,668 downwards.
CAGTCGCTGGCGAGACCGTCGTTCACCGTGGAGGCGGCGGGGTGAGCGGGCGTCACCCGCACGTCACCGTCACCGGAGACGGAGACGACGTGGCCGCGGTAGACGAACTCGAGCGACGGCGCACCGGAACGTCCCGATGCGTCACGAAACAGTGCGTCGAGGGCACTCGTCTCGATCACGTCGTACAGCGGCGGCTCGAGCGCAGCCGGTTCGACGCCTTCGGTCTCGGCGACCGCTTCGATGACGGTGATGCTCACGGGGGTGTCGGGGTCCATATCTCGCGTGGCCACGAACGGAAATATAAATACAGCGGATTGTCTCCGAGCGGTGACGGACGCCAGACCACCAGGGCCACTCAGCCTTCGCGCACTTCGTATGCGACACCAGCGTCGCGCAGGACGTCGGTCACACGGCCGACGGCGTCGGTGGTCGCGAGCGCACACACCAGCAGTCCACGCTCTGCGGCGTCGGCAGCCACGTCGCCGACGGCGAACGTGACGGCAGGGTCGATTCCCCGCTCGCGGAGCGTGACGACCGCCTCGACGCCGGTCGCGACGACGAGGTCGGCATCGGCACAGGCGGCGGCGACCGCCTCCCCGTCGACGCGTCGGCTCCCACCGGTGCGGACAGTCGGCACCTGAAAGACGGTGACAGAGCCTGGATCGAGGTCGATGACGCCCTCGAAGTCGGTGACTCCGACGTCGGTTCCGGCTGTCGCAGCCGTCGTCGCGACGCCGGTTGCTGGTCCCTCGTCGCCGGCCGTCGCGTGGAGTAACCCGTCGCTGACGGTCAGGGAGACGGTGTCGCCCTCGCCGATCTCGTCGGTGGCGATGGCGGCGTCTTCGTTCATCGCCTCGAGCACGTCCTCGGTGACGTGGTCGGCGAACCGGCGGACGTCGCTCGCGGCCTGAAACAGCCAGTCGACGCCCTCTTTGGTCACTCGGTAGCGCGAGCGTCCCTCCTTCTCGACGAGTCCGTCCTCGACGAGTTCACGGATGTACTCGCTGACGGCCTGGCTCGTGACGCCGACGTGCCCGGCGATCTCTCCCTGACTCACTGCAGGCTGGCGCTCGGCGATCTGGACGAGGATCCGAAACCGCGTCGCGGCCCGCTTGTTGTCGAGGACGTCGACCATGCCCCGACTTCGGCCGAGCGGTTCAAAAAGGTACGCAGTCGTCGGGGTCGCTCTTCGAGCGGCGCTGTCCGGCCCGACCGTATCCAGCGACGAGCGTCAGGTTGATAGCACTCGCCTCCCTCACCTCGGATAGTGAGTATGTCGTCCACCGCGGCACTCGAGGTGTCGCCGGTTCCCACCGCCCTCGCCCTCCCCGACGCCGCGCAACTCGAGCCGGTGGTGACGCCGCTGGCGCTCCCCGAGTCCTACACGCTCGCCGTCTCGGACGCCCTCGGCTGGATCGTCATCGGCCTGTTCGTCTTCGCCGCGCTGCTCGAGTACCGCGGCCAGCTCGAGGTCGCGACCTACGTCGCCGCAGGGGGGAGCGTCCTCTTCGGGTTCTTCTGGCTGTGGGTCGCCCCGCACTTCTTCTACGAGGCACAGAGCCCGCTCCAGACGATCCTGAGCCTCGCCGCGCTGCCGCTGTTCGTCTACGTCGGCCTGCTGTTGGTTCGCGGGCGCACCTCCCTGCTCGTGCTCACCCGTGCCATCGCCATCATGGGTATCATCTACTTCCCCGCCGAGACGGTGCCGGTCTTCCGCCAGTGGCTGATCGAGACCACGGCAGCCCAGACCCACTACGGGATGGAACTGCTCGGCTCGAGCCCCGGTCTCAACGAGGGAGCCAACGGCTACCTGAGCCGGTTCAACTTCGACCCCGACGAGACCGCGACCGGACGGACGACCTACATCGTCCTCGCGTGTACGGGCATCGGCAGCATCTCCATCTTCGGCGGCCTGATCGCCTCCGTGAGCGCGCCGCTGCGGCGAAAACTGGCGGCGTTCGCGCTGGCCGTCGGCGTCATCTGGATTCTCAACCTCGCGCGGAACGTCTTCGTCGGTCTCGCGACCCCGCACGGCTGGTTCCAGTACGAGCCGCTGATCTACGTCACGACCGAGTGGATGGGGTCGGTCCCGGAGCGGACCTCGTTTCTCGTCGCCCACAACTTCATCGCCCAGACCCTCTCGGTCGTCGCCTTACTCGCGATCACCTACCTCGTGATCAAGGTGCTCCCCGAGGTGTTCGGACCGCTCGAGGAGGCGCTGTTCGTCCTCACCGGTACCGAGTACGACCTCGAAGCGGCCCTCGGTGCGGGTGAGGCGGACACCGACGCGCCCGCAGTGGACGGACACGCCGACAGCGCCGAATGACCGCCGGAACGGCGGTCGACCTGCCGTTTACCCCGCTCGAGCGTGCCGTCTCCGTCCCGGGGGCCGACGCGCTCGTCCTCGCCGACATCCACTTCGGCCGGGGGGCGGTCTCGCGCGTCGAGGCTCCGCTCGACGACGATTCCGACGTGCTCGAGCGACTCGCCGACGCACTCACACGGGTCGAACCCGCCACCGTCGTCGTCGCGGGCGACCTGCTCCACTCGTTCTCGTGGCTCCCGCCGGGTGTCGAGCGCTCGCTCTCGAGACTCGAGGCGACGGTCGCGGCGGCGGGTGCGCGCCTGCAGGTGACGCCGGGAAACCACGACACCATGCTCGAGGGGTGTTACGACGGCGAACAGTCTGCGGCCTACCGTCTCGCAGACGGCGAGACAGTGGTCTGTCACGGCCACGAACGGCCGTCGCTCGAGGGAGTGCGCTACATCGTCGGCCACGACCACCCGGCGCTGTCGGTCGACGGACGCAAGCGGCCGTGTTTCCTCTACGGGCCGGACGCCTACCGCGGTGCGGACGTGCTGGTACTGCCCGCGTTCACCAGACTCGCGGCGGGTGCGACGGTCAACGGGATGTACGGCCGGGACTTTCAGTCGCCGCTCGTGACCGATCCGGACGCGTTCTACCCCGGTGTCTGGGACGAGGCGGCCGAGTCCGTCCGCTGGTTTCCACCGCTCGGGCGCTGTCGCGGGCTGTTGTGACCGCACGGGACCGAGGCTAACGCAGCCGGTGCAGGCACGGGGCCGAGTCCGCCGGGGAAAACCAGAAGAGGGGCTACGGAGTACTCTCCAGGAGTATGCGTGACGTCGGAGAGATCGAGACCGCACAGTCGCTCGTCCCGGAGTGGGCGCTGCCGGTCGTCGAACTCCTCACGGTGCTGGGCGACGTCTGGTTTCTGCTCCTCGTCGGTGCGCTCGCCTACTGGTTCGGCGGGCGCGAGCGCGGCGCGTACACCTTCGCGCTGGTACTCGGCGGCTTAGCGCTCGTCGCGGCGACGAAAGCCATCTTCGCCGTTCCGCGCCCGCCGGCGGACCTCCACCTGATCGCGACCCAGACGACGAGCTTTCCGAGCGGCCACGCCACGGGAACCGCCATCGTCTACGGTGCGCTCGCGCTCACGTTCGACCGGGTCGGAACACGCAGACAGCGGCTCGTGCTCGCAGGCGTGATCGTGGTCGTCGTCGGTCTCACCCGGATCGTCCTCGGCGTCCACTACGCCGTCGACGTAATCGCCGGCGTCGCCCTCGGCGTCGCCTACCTCGTCGCAGTGACGCGAGTCGCCCGTGGTGATCCACGCCTCGCGTTCGGCGTCGGCGCAGCGGTGGCCGTCGTCGGGACGGCACTCGGCGCGTTCTCGAGTGCGACCCCACAGGCGTCCTGTCTCGCAGCGGGCATCTGTCTGGACCGCGACGCGCTCGCGGCGGTCGTCGGGACGGCGAGCGCACTCGCCGTCTGGACCGTACTCGAGGACGCACGCGCCCCACGAGCGCGGTGGTACTCCGTCGGCATCCTCGCGTTCGCAGGACTCGTGGTGATCCCGGCCGTTCTGGCGGTCGGGGCGTTCGATCCGATGGCGGGCACGCGTGCGCTTGGTGCTGGCGTCGCCGTCGCGGCGATCATGTTCGTCCCGCTCGCCATCCGTGGGTAACGGACGCGAGCACGCGATGAGAGGCGTTTTGTCCTGCGGGTCGAAACCCCCGGTATGGAGACTACCGACGCGTTCGTCGGCCTCGAGTGTGTCGACTGTGAGACGGCCGTCGCCGCCGACACCGGGGTTCAGCGCTGTCCCGACTGCGGTGGCGCGCTCGACGCGCGCTACGATTACGACGCGATCACGCTCGAGCGGGAGACCCTCGAGTCGCGCCCGGTCGCGACGATGTGGCGCTACGAGGAACTGCTGCCGTTCGCGAAAGAGACGGCGGTGACGACCTACGAGGGCGCGACGCCGCTGGTGCCGTGTCCGAAACTCGCCGCCGAGCTGGGTGTCGCCCGCGTGTTCGTCAAAGACGAGGGGCGAAACCCGACGGGGACGGTCGCAGACCGGGACCAGGCGGTCGCGGTGACCGCCGCGCGCGCACTCGGTGCGAGCGACGTTGGACTCGCCACAGCGGGCGACGCCGGGCAGTCGGCCGCCGCCTACGCTGGCCGGGCCGGCCTCGAGTCACACGTGTTCGTCCCCGCACGGTCGGGCTTCTCGAGCAAGGCGATGATCAACGTCCACGGCGGCGACATGACCGTCGTCGGCGGCCGGATCGACGAGGCGACCGCCGCCTACGAGGAGGCGCTCGCCGAGGAGGGCTGGCACGACCTGCGCGCCTTCGAGACGCCGTACCGCCACGAAGGTCGCAAGACGCTGCTCTACGAGATCGTCGAACAGCTCGAGTGGACGGTCCCCGACGCCATCGTCACTCCGACGGGCCACGGCACCGGCGTCGTCGGAATGGCCAAGGGAGCGCGCGAACTCGAGCGTCTGGGGTGGATCGACGAGCGCCCGGCGCTGTACGCCGCCCAGGCGGCCGACTGCGCGCCGATCGCCGAGGCGTTCGAGAGTGGGGCGACGAGGCACGACCCCGTGGAGTATCCGGATACGATCTGCGGTGAGATCGAGATTCCAGACCCCACAGAGAGCGCGCTCGTCCTCGAGGCGCTGCGCGAGAGCGGTGGCGGCGCGGTCGCGACGGACGATCCGGCAATTCTCGAGGCCGCCGTCGCGGTGGCGAAGGGCGAGGGACTCGAGTCGACACCGAGTGCAGCGGCGGCCGCCAGCGGCGCGTGGGAACTCGGCGAGCAGGGCGTCTTCGACGGCGACGAGACGGTCGTCATCGTCAACACCGCCGCGGGGACCAAGGAGGCCGACGTGTTGCGCAGCCACCTGATGGGCCAGGGCGTCTGAGACGGTCTGTTGGGTTCTGACGGAATTTGTAAATTGAAAAACTAATCAATTGGAGGGGCGTACCCCTCCCACATGTCTGATGTCCCCGAGCGCCCACTCCCACGTCGAGCCTTCCTCGCCGCGACTGCCGTACCGGCACTTGCGGGCTGTATCATCGATTACGGGTCGTGCACCATCGGTGGACCGCCGTTCGAGACGGACGCCGTCGACTCGTTCATCACCAGTACCACGACCGGGGCCGCCGCAGACGGCGGGCCGTGTGACGACGACACAGAAACCTGTCTCCACGTCCACCTCGAGGTCGATCCGGACGAAATCGGGCTGATCGAGGTGCAAACGCCCGACGGCGAGGTAGTCCGGACGCAAGACGTCGACGAGCGGAACGTCACGAACTTCGAGGTCTCCGCAGGTGACAGAACCGACAGACAGGAGCGAACCATCGTCCTGCGCGACGAGGACGGTGGCGCCGTCGACACCACCGACGTCCACACCCGGTGTCGGCTGTAACACCCAGACGACGAATCGAGTGCGCACCTCTGCCGATCGGATTTAATTCGCACACATAATAAATATAATAATTAGATATTAAGTATTCTTTCCTCCAAAACAGCCGGTGCATCACCGTATTCTCCTCGCCGCGGCCGCCATACCGGCGCTCGCCGGTTGTATTCTCTGTCTCAGCTCGTGTACGGGAAAGCACCTGCTTAGCTTTGACGGTATTCACAAATTAGAAAAGGTAATTAGTTGGTGGGCCGCACCCCTCCCATATGTCTGATGTCCCCGAGCGCCCACTCCCACGTCGAGCCTTCCTCGCCGCGACTGCCGTCCCGGCGCTTGCGGGCTGTATCGTCGATTACGGGTCGTGCACGACCGGCGGACTGCCGTTCGAGACGGACGCCGTTGAGTCGTTCGTCATCAGCAGCGCGACCGGGGCCGCCGCGGACGGAGGGCCGTGTGACGACGACACGGGGCGCTGTCTCCACGTCCACCTCGAGGTCGATCCGGACGAAATCGGGCTGATCGAGGTGCAAACGCCCGACGGCGAGGTAGTCCGGACGCAGGACGTCGACGAGCGGAACGTCACGAACTTCGAGGTCTCCGCAGGCGACAGAACCGACAGACAGGAGCGAACCATCGTCCTGCGCGACGAGGACGGTGGCGCCGTCGACACCACCGACGTCCACACCCGGTGTCGGGTGTGACACCCAGATTGTGATTCGTCAGCCGGTGATCGCCCGAACGGGAGACCGTGATCGGACGGGTGAGCCGTCTCGACGCTCGAGTGAATTCCCCGATGATTTCGGAGGGGGCGGGCGTTTCCGCAGGGCTTTTGCTGCGGTCGGAGAAACGGGGCGGTATGACACAGAATAAAGCGCATGCCCCCGTCTTCAGGCGGGGGTCGAGCGGTAGGCACTGCCGAACAACCACCGACTACTGGCCGTCTGGGGTCTCCTCGCGGACACGCTTCTCGCCTTCGAGGAGCAACCCCTTCCACGTTAGCCCGCGATGTTTTTTCAGTTCTTTCAGGCGTTCATACTGTTCCTCGTCACCGAACTCGATTCGGATAGCGACCATACAGTATCACATGAACGGAACATTTATGTGCATTTCGGTCCAACACGTAGTTGATGAAGCGGACCAATCAGTTCGTCGTTCGCCCTCGATCCGAACAGGACCGGGAGCTACTGCACGAACTGTTGGACGCTTCAGCCAGCCTCTGGAACGAACTCACCTACGAACGACGCCAACAGTACTTCGACGGCGAAAGCATTTGGGACACCGCCGACTACCGCAAACAGTACGTCGGTGTTCTCGGGAGCGCCACCGCCCAACAGCTCATTCGCAAGAGCAAGAGTGCGTGGAAGTCGTTCTTCTCACTGAAAGAAGACGGCGAGAAGTGTTCCCCACCCGGCTACTGGGGCAACGAGGACGACGGTCGAACGTTGCGGACATACGTTCGCAACGACCAGTACACGCTCGAAATGGGCGAACGGTCGCGGCTCGAGATTCCGGTCGGCAAGGAACTCAAGGAGAAGTACGACCTTGGGTACCAAGAACGGCTNCCACCACTGGCGGACGAAACCGCCGCTCTGGATATCGGTGCGAACAACATCGTCGCCTGTACAACGACGACCGGCGAACAGTACCTCTACGAAGGGCGCGACCTGTTCGAGCGATTCCGCGAAACAACACGAGAAATCGCTCGGCTACAGTCGAAGCTCCGAGAGGGCCGGTACTCGTCGAACCGGATTCGGCGTCTGTACCGACGCCGGACGCGACGGCGCGACCATGCGATGGACGCACTCGCCCGCGGCCTGATCGAACGGTTGTACGACGAGGGTATTTCGACGGTGTACGTCGGCGATCTCACCGACGTACTGGAAACGCACTGGTCGGTGCAAGCGAACGCGAAGACGCACAACTTCTGGGCGTTCCG
>NZ_JANZXN010000013.1 GCF_025629245.1 Natronobiforma cellulositropha | reverse complement strand
ATGTATTCGTTTCCGAGGTGGGTCGCGTGAGCTTCGATAGGAACCAACGCGACAGCACTGAGAACCGAGAGAACGACGAGACGAACCGACGGAACCGACCTCGAGTGCAGGCCCAGACCCAGCGCGGGGCGCGGCCGTACCAGTACCTGAACCGAGTGGGCCAACCATCGTGCGAGCAGGCGGCCATCCTCGATCAGATGATCCTGCGTNGTAGCTCCTGGAAAGCGGGCGTCGAACTCGACACCGAGAGCGCGATGCGTTCGGTCGAGGCGCAGACGGAGAGCGATTTAGCAGGTGAGACCGCGACACCCGACGTGGTGCGGCGGGTGATTTCCCAGCCGGGGCGGCCGCTCGAGGGACCCGTCCGCGAGGAGATGGAGAAACGGATGGGCGACTCCTTTTCGGACGTGCAGCTACACACTGGGCCGGAGGCCGCGAAGGCGGCGAGTGCGCTCGAGGCACGCGCCTTCACCACCGGAAACCACGTGGTGTTCAACCGCGGGGAGTACAACCCGGAGAGTCCCGAAGGGAAATATCTGCTCGCGCACGAACTC
>NZ_JANZXN010000012.1 GCF_025629245.1 Natronobiforma cellulositropha | reverse complement strand
GACTGGTTTGCTGGAACAGCAGTCATCTCAGCATGATTGCGGTCAGACTCGACGCAATTTCGGCGTGATCGCCATCTCAGCCAGCCACTAAGCTAGAACGGATGGGTATTCACCGCACGCGACCACATCAACGTCGACATCAAGTAGTGATGTCCGCTCCTTGTCGATTTTGATTGCCTTATTACCGGGGGTAACAGCTGAACGGCCAAACTTGATCCTGAGTGCCGTCAGCACATCATCGTAGAAATCACGGTGGTCATAATTGGCGTCATCGTGGTCTTCGTTGTATCGTTCCTCCTCTTCCTCACTGAGCTCCTCAAGATCAGAGCGCCATGCAGACGTGATTTTCGCGACGACGTCTACGTCGCTCGATCCCCGTGTGTGAGTTGTGTTCGCATATGAGCCCTGTAAATAGACTTCGTAATCTTCGTCCGCTTGTTCGAGAGGAGAGCGTTCGCTCATCAGGGCACGGCGAGTCTTATCCCGTGCATCAGCCGATCCCTTGTCAGCTCCGGTACCATGCCAGTCGTTAAATTTGCTTTCAGGAATCGGCATTTTAGCAGTTGCCCATTAAACTCGATAGGTACGGTGTAGTCACGACTCGACTGCGGATGGTGGCATCCACGTGGTGTATAATGTCGTCTGGAATCATCTGTATTCTATCTCCAGGTGGATTCTAATGGGAGACAAGGATTGGTACAGATGCTTGATAGTTAAATACTCGCGAAACAGAGTGAAAGAGATAACACGCTCATTGAATCCTCTCGACACGGTTTTCTCCATAATAAGTAGAATGCATACCACCTTCGCGATTCCAGACGAGATTTTTGGGAGAACCATATCGCAATATAAGGTTTATTCGTATGGCGCATTTTATCGCCAAATCTATCGTGGGTTCAGCAGACTCGACAGGTCTGCCCAACCCACAAACTAATAAGGATTCCAACTAAAACGCTGAACAGCCCGAATATGCCACTCTCAGAATCGCCATACTGGACTGCGACCTGGCTTCTCGCCGAATTCCGCACCAACCCACTCTCGGACGGTCGAATCCTCGAGAGAGCGATACGATGAGTCGGTCGAATGCCGAGCAGGTGAACGAAATCGACGCTGAGCGGGTGCCATCATTTGACGGTGTCCGATGGACCTCGTCTACGCTCGAGGACTTCACGGACCTGTACTGGGATCGAATCGCCCCGTGTCTCGAGGTGGAGGGTATCGACCCGGAGAGCGAGAAACCGACCCACCAGTGGTTTCGCGACCACGGCGCACGGCCGTTCCTCGCAGCCCTCCGTCGCCACCACGGCCGCTCGTTTGGGGAGTTCTGGCACGAGGACCTCGGGCTCGGTGACGGTGACGACGGCTACTCCTGGGCAACAGCAGACGAAGAAACGACCGCTGCCCTCGAGCAGTTCCTCGACCGACGGAGATCACGGTACAGTCTGGCGTCGTCGTCGGTCGAGACGCTCCGAACGCGACTTAACCTCTACGTCCGTGCCTATACGGAGGCGAACGGGACGGACGATCTTCTCACACCGATTCAGCGGGACCGAGAGAATCCTGCCTACGAAGCTGTTGACGCAGTCTATGCAGCGTTCGACTGGTTGAACGAGGGTGCCGAACACGAGTACAGTGGCCAGACGCTCCAGCGTGTGCGGCGCGTCGTCGACGCGTGGTATCAGCATCTGGTCGGCCGGCGGGTCGCCTCGATGAACCCCGCCAGCGGTCTCTACGACGAGTTCAAGTGGGACGTCGAAGATTCCCCGACACCGTCCCTTTCGGCGGCTCATATTCGGACGCTGATGCAGGCATCGGGGACGACGCGAGAACGGCTGCTCGTAGTGGCATTGGCCGGCTGGGGACTTCGGGCGAGTGAGGTCGCCACACTCCATATCTCGCAGTTCCAGCGTGACGTTCCCGAAGACGACGTTCCCGTCATCACGTTCGCGAATCGCAAGAACGGACCCGGTGAAGTATCTCTCCTGTACGGAATGGACGTGCTCGACGCCCGAATCGACGAGCTAGCCGAAGCCGAGACGTGGACTGGATACCTGTTCCCCTCCTCACAGGGAGAAACGCCGTACGTGACCCGAGATACAATCCGTAACTGGTTCCAGACGCTCGCATCGAGAGCCGGTCTCCCCGAGGAGATCGAGGGTGAGCGCCCGAGTCCGCAGCTCTGTCGTCGGTTCTGGTACGACACCTATACGGCAGTCCTCGAGGGTGTCCTCGAGGGCGTCGACGAAATTGCCGCAGAACAGGGGAGTAGCGATCCCCGGGTGGTGATGCAAAATTACCTGTCTGACTCGCGTTCTCGTCGAGTCCGACGGGAGTTCATGCGAGACCAGCTGCACACGGCCTTCGGCGAGACTCACCGAGCTGGAAACGAGACGCAACCAGATGGACGAGTGGATCGAAGAGCAGGGTGAACGGCGCAACGAACTCGAAACACGCCCTCGACAGTACCGGACATCCGCACGCACTTGGACAGCGCCGGTGTCGGTCGGATTCACGCCCGCCCTAAAGGGCGGAATTCTCTCCTCGCAGAAAGATAGTGAGACCGAACTACCGCAGCCGGCGGCGTGTCGCGAGAACCCCGATGGTTGCCAGTGAGAGGAGCGCAACCAGGATCCCAAATCCGGGGATGCTGTCGTCGTCGCTTCCGTCGTCACCGATCTCCTGTTCGGTTTCTTCCCCTTCGTCGGCATCACTGTCGCCGCCGACGAGGGTAGTCGCGGTGTCCGTTACGCCGTCGACTGCCACGGTGAGCGTTACTTCGCCCGGGTCGAGTTCCGCAGCGGGAACTGCCACATCGATCGTCGTCGACTCGCCCCCGTCGAGCGTGACCGTGTGGTCTTCGACGCGGTCGCCGTCGAGACGGATCTCGACAGCCTTCGTGCCGGGTTCGTCGCCGACGTTCTCGATCGTCACACTCCCGGCCAGCGGTTCGCTACTGTCGACTTCAGCCGGGACGTCGAGTGCGACCACTGCGAACGTCGCCGGATCCGCCGCGTCTGCGGGGGCGATCTGTACCGTCTCGGCAACTGAGTCGCCGCCGACTGCCACGCTCACGGTCACGTCACCGGGGACGAGGTCCGTCGCCGGGATCTCGAAGTCGACACTCGTCGACTTACCCCCGCCGAGCGTGACCTCGTGGTCCTCGACGCGGTCGCCGTCGAGGAGAATCTCGACGGTTTCTCCGCCGGTTTCGTCGCCGACGTTCTCGACTGTCACGCTCCCGGCCAGCGGTGCGTCCTCGTCGATCTCGGCCGGAACGTCCAGGGCGATCACGGCGAACGACGCCGGTTCGTCCGGAATGGACGGCGGAGTTTGGGGTGGTCCGCCGCCGCCGCCGTTCGTTTCCTCGTCGGCGTCCTCTTCGATGGTAACGGTGGCGACCGCAACGTCGTCCCCGCTCTGGACGGTAATCTCCCCCGTTCCGATGTCGCCGTCTCCGGTCTTCCACCCCAGCGTGACCGTCTCGTTCGCACCACCCTCGACCTCGACGTCCGCGTCGGCGACCACGTCGCCGTCGAAATTACGCAGTTCGACCGTCCCGGTCGCGGACGCGTCGCCCTCGTTCTCGAGCGTCGCAGTGACAGCAAGCGTCTCTCCCACCGTGACCGGCGAGTCGACCTCGTCGATCGTCACGGTGAACGAGACCTCTCCGCTCACCTCGAGCGGCTCCTCGTAGCGCTCCTCGAGCGCCACGCCAGCGTACGATTCGATCAGTTCGCTGACGACGACCTCGTACTCGCCGGCGTCGAGCGGTTCGTCCGGTTCGATGCGGACCGTCTGCGTCAGCGTCTCCTCCTCGTCGTCGGTGTGTGGGTTGGCGACTGTCTCGGGGAAGACGACGGTCGCGTCGACCGTCTCGGACTCCTCGCCGGTCGTCCGGACGAACACCGTGTTCTCGTTCACCCGCTCGGTGTCGAGGTGACGAGTGAACGCGAGGGTGATCGCACTGCCGTCGGCCGATGCGTCGACCGACTCGAGTTCCGACGGCTCGTGTGACATCATCGGCACGTTGACGTCGAAGTGCGGCGGTGGCACCTCGATCTCGCCGTAGTAGTCCTCGCTGAAGGTGGTTTCGTAGCCCTCCTTCTCGTAGACGACACGCCAGTCTCCCGGCGGGACGTCCCAGCCGTAGTTGCCGCCAGCGTCGGTCGTCTGGGGATTGGTCTCGCCCCACCAGTCGGCGTCCCACTCGATCCAGCGCTCCTCGTCCTCCTCCCACTTGAGGACCGTGGCGGTCACACCCTGGATGGGTTCGTCCTCCACGACCTCGTAGACGAAGCCGCTGGGGTCGATCTTCCAGCCGGGATCGGCGATCGGCGAGGACCCCCTCGGCGGCCCGTCGTCCCGATTGTCGCGGTCGTCGTCGTCGGGATCTGGGTCCGGCGGTAATTCGTCTTCCTCGCAGTCTTCCATCGCGTCCTCCCTCGCCTTGGCCAGTTCGTCGTCGACGCTGTCGTAGGCCTGTTGTTTCTGGTGGTCGACGGCCAGGGTGGTCGCTGTCCCGACAGCCGTCAGCGCGGCGGCAGCAGGGAGACCGATTCCCGACGGTGCCAGCACGCCCGCCGTGGCGAAGGCCACCGACGTACCGACGCCCGCCACCGACATCATCGTCGCGTCGTCGATGGCGTTCTGGAGGTCCTGGGGCATGGGACCCGCACAGTCCGGCCAGTTGTCCTCGAGGTCGCTGAGGTCGCCCACGTCCTCGCCGGCGTCCCAGACGTCCTTGCCGGCGGAGATGATGTCGAGCGGGCCGCCCGCCCGGAGGAGCACCCGGTTCGTACTCCGGACCCAGTTGCCGCCACTCTCCGAGGTGGTGCGCAGGGCCGTCTGCCACTCGGGTTCGGCCAGATCGTTGGACAGGCGTTCGAACTCGGCCGACTGGATGGCGTTCATCTCGGCCTCGACGTCGCCGGCGGTCACGGTCTGGGTGGGCCCGCCGTCGCTCTCGACGCCGTGGGGGTTGACCGCCTCGACGGCGAACTCGTACTCCTGGCCGGGCGCCAGCCCCGTCACGTTCGCCTCGAACGAGTCACCAAACACCTCACCGATTCGCGTCTTCTCCTCGCCGTCGATCCGGTAGAGTCGGTACTCCTCGACCCAGAGCGAGTCCTGGGCGGGAGTCCAGGCGAGGGTGGCGCTGGTGCCGTCCGCCGAGACGTTCGCGACCTCGAGACTCGCCTCGGTGTTCCACTCCGGAGCCACGTCTGGGGCGGGATCGGCGTCTTCGAACTCCGAGAGCGGGATCTCGCCGGAGACCGTCACCACCAGCTTGTCCGACGACGGCTGGTGGACGTTCACGTACGCGTGCGAGTAGATCGAATCGGTTCCGGACGACGGGCTGCTGGTGCTGCCCGAACTCGAGGAGGTTCCGATGAACCCGGTGTAGCTGGATGCACCCGGATCGTAGAGCGGTTGGTGGCCCGTAGAGAGCTCCATCTCGATATGTCCCTCGATGTCTCCACCGAGGTGGACGTCGTCGCTGAGCGACCAGGACGGCCCGGGCGCTCCGGAGTCGTTGCCCGTCGTCATGAGTCCCTCGAGGTAGTTCTCCGATGCTGCACCACTCCCGTCGGTAGTCTCCACGGTCCCCACGCCAGCTATCTCAGCAGTCTCCACACTCTCATCGTCGGTCGTTTCGGCAGTTTCTACGTCGGCGGTCTCCGCACTCTCACCGTCGCCGTCCACTGGCGCCGAGTCGCCGATCAGGACGTGATCGTCCAGTTCCCAGTCTTCGTCCTGGGGATCGATGGGTTCGGCGATCAGCTGCCGGGCGTCGTCGCCGACCGACACGTGCCGGACGTGTTCCGGCGGTGTCGGAGTGTCGGTCTCGTAGCCGACGTATATCTTGCCCGCGCGCCAGGTGGCACTCCGGTCGGTCTCCATTCTGGCGACCCAGATGTCGCCGACCTGTTCGGCTTCAGCGTAACCGCCCGCAGGACCGTCGATGTACACCTCGACGTCGCTCACGCGGTCGGGATCGCTGAACTCGAGTTCGAACATGAAGGGGAGTCCAGCCAGCATGGTCCGCGGGAACTCGGCGACGCCGCCTTCGGTCGAGAAGGTGATCGGATCCGCGGTCGCTGGCAGGAATCGGTCGATGTTTGCCGTCGCGATGGGCGGGAGGTTCTCTACGTCCTCCTCGTCGTCGCCCTGCCACATCGTGACCTGCTGGAGGTGTGGCTCCTCGGGATCGTAGAGGACGAGGTATCCCGGCGAACTCGCTCGTTCGTCCCCGTCGCTGACGTCTGCGGTCAGTCGATACCAGTGGGGGGCCTCGGTCTCCGGCAGCGACACGTCCATCGACCAGCGTCCGTTGGGCGCGACGGTGGTCTCTCCTACGGCCTGGCCGTCGGCGGAGACTCGCAGGCTGCTCTCGCCGGGGGCGCGCCCGCGCAGCGTCAGTTCCCGGTCCTGTACCGTCTCCGGGACGTCGATCGTGATACTGCCGACGTCCAGTTCGACGGTCCCCAGCCACTCCTCGTGGCGTTCGCCCTCGTCGTCGAACGCGACGGTCGCCGTCAGCTCGTCGTCCCGTGGGTCGACGATCTCGCCGGTCTCGACCTGGAACCGCACGTCCCCGTGTTCGCCCTCCCCGACGTCTCCGAGCGCCACCGTCACCACGTCCCCGGCGACGCTCACGTTGACTGACTCCCCGTCGAGGAGTGTGGACCCCTCGACGAGCGTCAGGTGCGCGGGGAGCGTCACGTTCAGTCGGGCATCCGTGACGTTGCCGCTCCCGGTGTTGTCGTACGTCGCGCGAACGGTACTGTAACTGCCCTCCGTCACCTCGCTCGGGTCGGCGGTGATCGTGTTCCCGTCCTGGAACCCGAAGCGGCCACCGGGCTGTACCTCGATAGCACCGAGGTCGACGGTGGTCGAGCCGTTCTCGAGCGTGAACGTCTCCGACGCGAAGTGGTCGACGCCGTCGTGGCTGACGGTGACGCGGAGATCGTACGTGCCGGGCTCTGGCAGGTTCACGGCGACGGTCGGCCCACTGACCGTCTGCCGGACGACTCGACTCCCGTCCTCGTCGTAGACGGTGAGTCGTCCGCGATCGCGCCAGGAATCCGGTTCCCAGGCGATGTCGCCGGGCAGACGGAGCTGTCCTGACGCCACGGTTACGGTCTCGTCGACGGGGTACTCGAAGTCGGGACTGATGTGCGTCTCCTCGCCGAGTTCGACGGTGTGTGTCAGCTCACCTAGTCCCATCTGCCATGGGCTGATCGACAGCTCGACCGTCTCGCCGCTCGGGAGCCACGCTTCGACGGGATAGCCGCCCCAGCTTCGGGACGCCCGCAGAGTCGAGACGTTCTCTCCCTCGACGGTGAATTGGAGGTGGTCTGCTTCGGCGCCGCCGATCGACGAGATCGTTTGCAGCTGGCCGGTGGCGGTCTGGTAGCTGATCGTACCGACCGAGAATTCGTAGCGACGCTCCTCCCACGCCTCGAGGTCGAGCGTCGCGGTCTCGTTCGACGCGAGATCCAGCCCCTCCAGTGCGTGCTCGTCCGTCGTCGTCCGTACGACTGTGCTGTCGAGACGGGTTGCGGAGACGGTCACGTTCGGTGAGAAGACGTCGAGTTCGTACGCGCCATCCTCGTCGGTCGTGTCCGCGACGGTGTACGACTGTCCGTCGTACCCCGTGGCCACGACCGTCGCGTTCCCGACCGGCTCGTCGTCGTCGGCCACGACCCCGGAGATCGTCGCCGACTGCGCTTCCGGAAGCTGGATCGTGTACGTATGCTCCCCCGGTTCCACGTCGACTGATCGTTCGCCACTGGCCTGACCGGGAGCCAGCGAGTCGGCGACGAGCCGGAGCTCCTGGACGTTTGCGTGGCGGATCGAAGCGTCCGACGAGAAGAGGTGGACCGGACTGGATTCGTCGGCCGTTGCCGAGCCTAACCACCTGGACCCGTCGTACGCGCGCACCCGGACGTCTCCCACGGGATCGCCGGAGTGGGTAACGACGTTCACACTGATCTCCGTCGGTCCCTCGTAGACCAGCTCGACCGGCTCGCCGTCGATCGGGTTCTCCAGTCCCGCCCTGACGGAGACGTTGTCCGTGCTCGCCCAGGATCGGCTGCCGGCTCGCACTCGGACCTCGTAGTTCTGGTCCGGATCGTCGAGCGCGTCGGCGTCCACACCAACGAGTTCGTCGAACGTGTAGTGGCGCTCGCCGTCGAACGCTTCGGTCTCGCCGTGGCCGATCCCGTCACTCCAGACCTCGATTCGTGTGTTCGTGGGAATGTCGTCGACGCTAGATGCGTTCGTCGACGAGACCGAGACGACGAGTGAACCGGCGACTGCCACGTCCAGATCTGTCTCCGACGTGGTCGCCATGGACTCGCCGTCGGTCAGATTCGCCCTCAGTGCCGTGACGGCGGCGGTCCCCTCGGGGACCGTGAAGCTGTCGCTGTGGTAGACGCCCGGATCAGATTCGTTCAGCACCACGCGCTCCGTCGCGTTCCGAGGGGCGGACCGAAGGGTGCCATCCTCGTCGTACCAGGTGGTGTGATCGACGTCGACCGTCACCGTCCGGCCGTGCTCGCCGACCACCGTCAACGCGAGTTCTCCACCGAGTTCGACGTGTCCGAGTTGCGTTCGATCGGCGGCGGCCCAGACGAAGGTGTCGATTCGGAGCGCTGGTGTCGTGATGGTGGCCGTCGTGGTGTGATCGATCTGGCTACCGTCGGCGTCGACACCGAGCACCCGATACTCGTACGTCGTGTTCCCGAAGAGACCCGTATCGCTCGCCGTGGTCGTCTCCCTGTCCTCGATCGTCGCCCGGTCTACCCACTCGCTACCGGGTTCTCGGTGCTGGACGAGGTATCCCTCGAGACCCGACGCTTCCGTGGCAGCTTCCCACTCGAGGTCGACGAGGTTACCCTCGACGGCCGTCTGCAACGTGACCAGAGCCGTTTCGTCGAGGGTCGTCTCCTCGGCGGACAACGGCGAACTCTCCTGGCCGGTCGCGTCCACCGCGTGTACCTCGAACGTGTAGGTCGTGTCGGGCTCGAGACCGTCGACGAGCACGCTGGTCTCCGTACCCGAGACGATCAGGGGATCCACCAGTCCGTCGCCGGTGACGACGTACGAGTCGACGCCGAGTTCGTGGACCGCCGGGTCCCAGCGAAGCTCGATGGTGCCCTGTCCGACGGGCGTGGTCTCGAGGTCCGTGCCGGGCTGCCAGCTCGGTGGATCGACGTCCGCGACGGCGTCGAACCGGGTGAGCTCGGTTCTGAACGCTTTGCCGAACCGGTGGTCCTCGCTGATGCCGTCGGCCAGGTTTTGTGAACGAGACACGTACAGGAGCGTCGGCGTGGTCGTATCCGCAAATCGGAACGCTCCCAGGTGATCCAGACTGTCCAGGTGTTCATCGCTAGCCGGCTCGCCCGACGAGTTCACGTCCGCCCGCATCGTGTACTCGGTAACCAGATCGTGGACGTACAGGTGGCTGTCGGCGGCGCCGTCGCGTGGAACGGCGATCGACGAAGCCGATTCGAAGGCGACGAACCGACCGTCCGGACTGATCGACAGCCCGCCCCACTCGACGGTGTAGCCGGCCCACGTATGCGTCTCGATCGCGACGTGTTCGGTGACGCCGGTCTCCTCGCTCCAGACGAAGAGCTGGTAGGTACCGTCGGCCCCCAGCGCCTCGCTGGTGGAGATGAACGCGATCCGCCCACCGTCCTCGCTGATCACGGGGTCCCTCGCGTTGTCGCTGCCGATGTCGGGGGCGGGGATCTCTTCACCTGCCGCGGTGACGCTGACGCGTTCGATCTCGCCGGTTTCGACCGCGTACCGGTAGACGTCCGACTGCTCGTTCGTCACGTCTTCGACGAGGTTCGTCGCGGCGGTGCTGAAGGTGACGTACTCGCCGTCACGACTAATGGACGGGTAACGAACGTGGCCGTCGGCTGGCTCGGAATCGAGTCCCCTCGAGACCAGCGTGGTGAGACCGGTGGCCCGGTCGTAGAGGTAGACTTGTCGCCCGTCGTCGCCGTCGACGTCGTGGTGTACGTTGTCGGCGCTCGTCGTGAACACCACGCGTTCGCCGTCACGACTCACGTCGAAATCGGTGCCGATGGACGAGTCGGCCATCTCCCCGCCGACACCCCGGGTGAGCAGGTGAGTCGTGTCCATAATCCGGTCACGGAGGTACAGCTGGTAGTCAGCCCTGTTGCCCGGCACGGCGGCCTCGTCGAGGTTCTCCGCCCGGGACCGGAAGACGACGACGGACCCGTCGTCGTTCACTCTGGGGTTCCGGCTGATCCCGTCGGCAGCGACGTCCGTTCCCGTCCCATCGGGGCGACTGACGAGCTCGAGATCGCCGTCGCCCGTCCGCAGGTAGACCTGCCACCTGTTGGCCTCGTCGGGGAGGTCGAACAGCTCGCCCCGGGAACCGAATACCACCGTCTCCCCGTCGGCCGTCACGTCGACGCCGCGAACGTTACCGTCGATCGGTTCGCCGTCGACGCGGTCGAGGTGGACGGTCTCGATCCCGTCGCCCGCCGCCAGGGTCGTCGCCTCGAGCGAGATCGTCACCTCGTTCCAGTGTTCGTCCCAGAACACGAGTTCGTACTCGTAGGTCGTCTCCGGCTCCAGTCCATCGTCGAAGAACCGGTTGGTATCCAGATCGCCCCGTCCCTGGTAGGTACCCTCCCGGTACACTTCGACGTCGTCGAGCTCGCCGCCGACCAGATCGTCCGACCAGTGGAGGATCATCCCGGCGTCGTACGGCGTGGTTCCAACGGAGGACGGTGCCGTCAGTTCGGGCATCGTCTGGTTCGTCCGCGGGCCACCTTCCGAGAGGATGCCCAGCTCGTTCATCGCCTCGACGCGCAGCTCGTGTTCTTCGCCCTGCTCCAGGCGCGTCAGTCGGATCTCGGTCGTCTCGCTCGAGGTCGTCGCGTACAGTTCGTCGTCGACGTACACGTAGTAAAACTTCGCCGCGTCCAGGTCGTCCCAGGTCAGCGTGAGTTCGCCAGCCAGAACGTCACTGGTCTCGACTCCATCGTGGCCGTCCCACGCGGGCGGGTCGAGTACGGACTCGTTCCCGAGGGTGGTGACGTAGGCGTTGTTGCTCCCGTCTTCGAGGGGGGCGAGGTTCGGGACGTTGACACCGAACGGATAGACGTAGAACGCGACCCTCGTGCCGTCGTCGCTGATCGAGAGATCGTCGGGCGTCGGGGAACCGGTGTAAGAGAACTCCCACGGGTCGCCCGAGTTGTTGTAGCCGAAGTCGCTCGCGACGCCCTTCTCGGTGTCGACGCGATAACTGCCGAAGGCAACGTACCGGCCGTCCGGCGTGATCGCTGGCGCTCGAGTGGACGAGATCGGCTCTCCATCGTTGTCGACGCCGACGAGTTCGATCGTCTCGTTGCCCCTGTCGTATCGGTACTTTCCAGTCGCGTCGACCGAGGCGCCCTCGATCAGGTTCGTGGCGCGGGAGGTGAAGGCGACGAACTCGCCACCTTCGGACACCGCGGGGTCCGTGCTCCGGCCGTCGGGAGCGGTACCGTCGTTCGGTCCGCTCACCCACTCGACCTCCTCAGTCTCGAGGTCGTAGAGGTAGACCTCGATCTGGTCGCCGGGGTGGCCGTCGGGGAGGGTGACGAGGTCGGGGTTGTCGGAGTGGAAGGCGACGTACCGCCCGTCCGGGCTGATGGCGGGCTCGAGACCGTCTACACCGAATCCCATCTCGCCCGTCTCCGCCGGGACGAGGTGCATATTCTCCTCCTCGCGGTCGTAGACGTAGACGTTGGTCTCGGTGACGTCCTCGTCGACGAGGTCCGTGGCATCTGATTCGAAGGCGACGTACCGGCCGTCCCCACTGACGCTCGGGTGAACGCTGGTGCCGTCACCCGCGGTCACGTCCCCGGACTCGTCTTCGAATCCGCTCACGAGCGCCGTCGTCCCCGCGTCGACGTCGTGGACGTAGACCTGCCCGCTCGAGGTGAAGGCGACGACGCTCCCATCGCCGTTGATCGCCGGATGCTCGAAGGGCGAGCCGAACGGCAACGCGTCGTCGTCGGGTTCGACGCCGCTAATCACGTCGTACGTTCCCGTCTGCACGTCGTGGCGATAGAGCTGTCCGGAGGCGTACACCACGTACCGTCCGTCGCCGCTCAGGTCGACCTCGTCGGGATTCCGCATCGGCACCCCGTCCTCGTTGACGCTCGCGATCGCCGTCGCGCCGACGAGACCTGTCACGGCGGTGGTGGACGCCGGTTCGGAGACCTCGCCGTCGACCTCGCGCACGATCTCGTACTCGTACGGGGTTTCGGCCTCGAGAGCCGCGTCCTCGTACGCGAACGTGGACGCGGGCGTGGTCCCGGTCTCGGCGTCGACCGTCCCCACGACCGCCCCGTTACGATAGACGCGGTACTCACCCGTCGCCGGTCCGTACCACGACACCGTGACGGTGGTCTGGAAGGGGTCTGCGGCCGGGTACGTCGGCCCCGCTACGGCGCTCGTGGTGAACTCCACGGTCGGCCCGTCGTTGCTCTCCAGTCCGAACTCGTCGCGGGCCTCGACCGTGATCTCGTAGGTGGTGTTCGCCTGGAGTCCGTCGATCTCGTGGACGAGATCACCGACGGCGGTGGTCTCGAGTGCGGATCCGTCCTCGTCGTAGACCACCAGCTCCTCGAAGTACTCGAACGGGATCGGATAGCCGTCGACCTCGAGTGTGGCGGTGGACTCGGTAGTGTCGGTCACGGCGGCACTGGCGCGCTCGTCCCACTCGGAGGGCTGGGGATCGGCGGTGCTGCCGGTCGTGACGAGCGGGCTGGACTGCTCGGGACCGAGCTGGGCGATGAGTTCGAACTCGTACTCGGTCTCCGGATCGAGAAGCTCGCCCGTCTGGTACGTGAACACGCCGTCTTCGACGGTCAACGCCCCGTCGTACGCGGCGAACGATCCGTCCTCGCCCCGGTACAGCGTCGGCGTGCCGACAGGCGTCCCCTCGCCCGTCTCGGTCGGAATGAGGTAGTAGTGGCTCACTTCACCGGCGGGCTCGGCTGCGTCCCACGTCAGCGTCGCCGTCCGGTCGGAGGTGTCGACGACCTCGAACGACGCTCCGTCGGGCCAGCCGAACGCATCGAACGACGTCGTCTCGAAGGAGAGCTCGGGACCGTCGCCGGTCACGTACGGCTCGTCGCCGTCGTCGATCAGCGCCTGTACGGTCACGTCGTACTCGGTCTCCGGCTCGAAGTTTCCGAGTGTGAACTCGAGACCGTCTCGTTCGTGCGGGACCAGCTCGCCCCAGCCCCCGTCGTCCTCGAGTTCGAGGACGGCGAACTGGTCGACGTTCTCGGGCACCCCGTCGAGTTCGAGTACCGCCTGCGTAATGCCCACCTCCGTGACGGTTGCGTCGATTCCGTCCCAGTCGTCCCCGATATCTGTCGTGAACGACACGTTCGGGCCGTCGTCACTGTAACCACTCTCGTCGCGTGCCTGCACGGTCACGTCGTAGGACTGTCCAGGAATCAGGTTCGGAAGCGTAAACTCGAGACCGTCTCGTTCGTGTGGTACCACCTCACCCCAGCCCCCGTCGTCCTCGAGTTCGAAGACGCTGAAGTCAGCGGCATCGTCGGGCACCTCGTCGACCTCGATGACCGCGTACGTGGTCCCAACCGCTGAAACGTTCGCACCGACGCCACCCCACTCGGGACCGTCACCTGGCTCGACCACTTCTTGGCCACTCACACGATGTGCCTCTTCGACGAAGACGCTTCCCGTACCGGAAACCCCCATCGCCACCAGCAAGAAACACGCCAGAAGCAAAAGAAGGGCCGATGTCACTCGAATCTTCGGTACAGATATACCCGTTTCCCCTACCATATGTCTCCGAGTATATTATACTTAGAAATACATTGGGTGAGATAATCGTAATCTATGAGGTTACTTCGAAGTAATGGAAAAATGGGGTCGAATACTCGGTGACGGCGGTCGGTCCCTCGTGTGTAACGCCACCTGCGCTCTCTACGTCGGCTGGCACGTGTTCTCTCCCGTCGCCTATGGCGTGAAGGTGATCAATAACTACAGCTGTCTGTTTGGCACATCCGTCACGTGTCACTGGTACACCTCTCTGTGATAGATATCTGTACCGTCAGCCTGTTATATACGACTGTTACGTATGTCTGTCGTATACTTCTGTAATGACTCACTGTCACATCAACCTGTGGTACACTTCTGTGGCGACGTCCTGTACTATCTCTCTGTGACATACAACTGTAGCGTATGTCTGTAACGTATGTCTGTAACGTATGTCTGTCACATCTGTATGTACTGTTTATCTGCACCGTCTATCTGTACCGCTTATCTGTAGCACATGTCTGTAGTACTGGTCGTGATTTGGCTTTCCGTCTCGCTGGAAAATCCATACATACACCCGACGCAAGCGTCACAGATAGCTATAACAGGCCACTGTTACAGATGGCTGTAACAGATGCCTGTGGCTGGAATCTGGCACGTATGTCTGACACAGATTTAAGTCACAGCAGGCAGATTCTCACCTCGTATGATCACAGTCGTCGTCTACTCAGAATCCGGTGGCACGTTCAAAACCACCACGACAGCCAACCTGGCCGTCGCCTGGGCGCGAATGGGTCTCGACGTCTGCGTTATCGATCTCGACCCCCAGGAGGGGAACCTCACCAGCCTGTTCGACGTCGGCGAACACCGGAGCGACCCCGACGCCGACAATCTGGTCAAACACATCCTGGAGATGCCGGATGGGCCGTTCGAGGACCTGATCGAGACCTCCGACGAAGGCGTCGACGTCGTTCCGAGCCACGACATGCTCGGCGACTTCACCTCGAACCTCGAGCAGAAGATCGCCTACGAGACGGGGATGAAGAACATGAGCAAAGAGGAGTATCCGCGATACGAACTCCTCCACGACCTCCTCTGGCAGAACCAGCAGTTACACGAGCAGTACGACGCCGTTCTCATCGACCCGAACGCTCGAGCGGAGGACTTACTCTACAACGCGATGTACGCGCTCCGGACGCTCGTCGCGCCCGTGAAACCAGCTGGAAAAGGGAACCTCAGTCTCGAGGGACTCGAGGAACTCGTCCGGAACATGAGTTCGGAACTCGACATCCAGATCGGTCTCTCCTGTGTCGTCCCCTCGGGTGTCGGCCAGACCAACGCCCACCAGCAGTATTACAAGCAGTTCGAGGCGACCGACGCGTTCGATACGCCGGTCGCGATTGCCGACCGCGAGAGCCTGATGGATACGATGTGGGAGGCTCGAGGCTCGGCGTTCAAAGTCATCGAGGAGCGCTGGAAGACGTTCGAACAGGACGGTGAGATGGTGAGCGAACCCGGCCACCGCCGGATCCGAGACCGCGAACTCGAGACGGTCTGTGACCTCTACGAACTCGCGACGTTCGTCGCGACCGAAACCTTCGGGGTCGACGTCGATCCGGAACTCGTCCTCGAGATCGATGACCACGACACCAGACGCTTCGACGTCTCGCGTGACTCCGAAGCCGAGGTGACGGCCCGATGACCAGCTTCAAATCGGGATCCGGGAACCTCGACTTCGGTGGCTCTGGCGACCGGAGCCGCGACGAGGGCGAGGACGCGACGGACTCGAGTGCAGCGGCCGAAGCGGACTCGAGTTCGTCCACTGAAGCGGGCTCGAGCACGCCAGCGCAGTCCCAGGAGACTCCGTCACCGTCGGCCGGAGCCGAGCAAGTTACCGAAGCCCCGAACGAGAGCCCCGACACCGCCGGCGAGACCCCGGCCTATCCGTACTTCGTCCGGCGGAACAACGTCACCGACGAACGCGACCACCGGATCGAAGTTCACCTACGACGTGAGATTAGCAGCCAGGAGTCCTCGTTCAGGAACGCCCTCGCCGACCAGCTCGATACGGACGAGATTTCGAAGACGGACGCTCGAGAGTTCGCACTCATGTACGCGTTCCAGAACCCTGCGGGTGTCGCCGAACTCATGCGCGAGGACGGGTTCGGGATCCTGGATCGATAAACCATATTTGGCGATACGCTCTCCGACTTCACTGGGATCACGAGTTTCGCGGAGCCTAGCAGGGATGGCAACCCCGTTTCGAGGGGAAGTACCTCGAGCGCACGTGGGCACAAACCGGTGGCCAGATCTGTGTGCTTTCCGAGGGTGGGTCTCACTGGTAGTCGGTCCAGGTCTGGTACTCGAGTGTGAGGCCCACAAAGTGGTGAGAACGGGCACTCGATTATTCAATTACAAACACCTAATACAGCCGACTCATAACGGGATGGTAATTACCGATGTCTGCACAGCTGGGGTGGTGCACGTGAGTTTCCACCGAGACCAACGCGCCCGGTCGAACGACGATGGTGAGCGAGGCGAGCGTGTGAGACGCGCTCGAGCGCAACAACTGACACCGCAGGGAACGCGTCCACACCAGCACCTCCCTGGTGTGACACCACCCTCGCAGGCCCACGCCGCGGAACTCGACGACCTCGTCGGCCGGTATGGCTACCCGCAGGTCACAGACTGGGCCGAGCGTGGCGAACTCAAACCTGGCTGTAACACCCCGACCGGGGAGCAGGTCCGCGTCGCTCGAGCGCGCAGCGCTACGGCAGGTGTCGACCTCGACACCGAGAGTGCGATGCGCTCTGTCGAGGCGCAAGCGGAGAGCGAACTCGCGGGTGAAACCGGGACGCCCGACGTGGTTCGGCGGGTAATTTCTCAGCCGGGACGGCCGCTCGAGGGCCCCGTCCGCGAGGAGATGGAACAACGGATGGGGGACTCGTTTTCTGACGTACAGCTACACACTGGTCCGGAGGCCGCGAAAGCCGCGAGTACGCTCGAGGCGCGGGCGTTCACCACCGGGAACCACGTGGTGTTCAACCGCGGCGAGTACAATCCCGAGAGTCCGGAGGGGAAGTACTTGCTCGCACACGAGTTGGCGCACGTCCGCCAGCAAACTGGCGGTGCCATTAGTATGCTCCCTCAGGAGGGGAGTTCGCTGGTGATCGATCCCGACCCCGAACTCGAGCGTGAGGCTGATGATGTGGCGAGGAAGGCACTCGAGGAAGAACCGGTTCCGGTCGCTCGCCTTCCGTCGGGTGTCGAGGTTCACGTCCAGCGGTTCCAGGGGTCGAGTGGAGTCCACTCGAGCGGCGGGACGCTCCCGGTCCATCAGGATGCGAAGCAGAAGTATCTCACTGGCGCGGGAGGGGCACACGAGGAACGCCAGCCTGCGACGCCGTCGGTCACGCTCGAGGAGGTCAAAGCCGAGTACGGACTCGACGACCACCAGTTGGCGACGATGTACGAAGACCACTTCGGGCAGGAACTCACACCTGAGAGCGAGTACAGCGTCTCCGATTCAGTAGAGGCGGTTGCCCTCAACCTGACGAAGGCGGCGATCGCCGACGTCGTCCCGGGGATGACGTTCGCATATGCCGCCCATGCGGGGTACGAGACGTGGGCTGATGGAACGAACAGCAGCGCGAAAGAACGGATCGAACAGCTCATTGCGTCGGCTATCGACCACGCCCGCACTGGTGAAGGCGAATCACAGCGAGATGAACTGGAGTGAGTGTCATGGATGCAAAGATCACCGGACAAAACGACGAGCGAGTTGGGATGTATGTATACGATAATGCAGGCGTGGAACACTGGATCGAAATGGGATTCAGTGGTGAAATAAAATACCACGAACAAGAAGGATACGACGACGACCCAATGGCTCGCACCCCCGAGGAGAACGAACACGTCAACCAGGCCCGGCGCTACGCCAGATACCACGTCTACCGTGAACGCGGCTACGGCACCCTCGAGCGGGTCGACAATCCCGATTGTATTCTGGCGGCGATGATCGCGCTCGGTCAGCTCTCCCCGACGGCATTCGAAACGCACTTCCGTGCGCTCTTCGACCGCCTCCGACGCCACGCCGATGGCTCGAGAGTCGACCTGCCGTTTGCAGGTGCAGACCCCGACGGAATCGTCGTCTACCGCACTGACCTCTACCTCGAGCCAGATCCGGTCGGTCTCCAGGAGACGATCAGGGACGCTCTCTCGGCGTACGGCGTGGAATCGGGTGCGACCGTCGACGGAGAGGCGCTGGCC
>NZ_JANZXN010000011.1 GCF_025629245.1 Natronobiforma cellulositropha | reverse complement strand
TACTGATAACAACAATGTACAGCATAAAATAGCGGTCGATACAAAAGGGGAAATCAAGGGTCACTCGCAAGACGGCTACCCGGACGACCCCGCAGAGCGTACCGAAGCCGCCAACGAACACGTCAACCAGGCACGGCGCTTCGCGAAGTACTGGGTGTATCGAAACTGTGGCTACGATACCCTCGAGCCGATGCGAAACCCCGACCGCATCGCACAGGCCGCCGCGGTACTCCGGCCGCTGACACCCGAGACCACCGACGCGTTCTTCGGTGACCTCTACCGCCACCTCCGCAGTATCGGTCGCGATAAACGCTCGCCGCTCGAGCTGCCCGCAGGTGTCGCGGCGACCGAAGCGGTCTACCAGCAAGACGTCTACCTCGGTGTCGACGAGGAGACCGCCACCGCCTACGCCGACGTGCTGGCCGACCCCGCAGTCCTCGAGTTACTCGAGACCAGCGTCGCTGGCGCGGCTCCCGAACCCGACGCACAAACGGTCGCCGACGCCGCCGGGATCGACCTCGAGACGCTGCCGAACGTGCGAGACGGCTCGCTCGTCGAAGCCGTCTCCGGCGTCCACATCCACTGGGACGACGACCACGGCCAGTACCACACCCAGTGGGGCGACCATCCGGCGCTCGAGCGCAGCCCGGATGCGCGGATCGAACTGTTCGCGTTCGACCCCGAGAACCTCGACGCGCTCAGAGAACAGCTCGTTCGCAACCTCGTCTGCCAGGTCCGCGATTGCTATCTGACGATGGGAATCGCCCCACCCACCGCCGTCCGCATCCTCGGCCACGGGAGACACGACGCCTCCACCTGGTACACCCACTACGACTTCTACGAGGAGTATTACGACCCCGACGCCGACATCGATACCTGGTACGAGGAGTACACACCACCGGATGCCTACAGCAGCGACTGAAACGGTGTGTGCGAGCGCGGTGTCGGTGGTGGAGTCCCGGCCAGCGGGGGTGCTCGAGCCGCCGTGTGGAGCAGGGGTTGCGGACGGGTGGGAGTCGTTCACGGTCGATAGGGGAACTTGTCGGCGTTCCAAGCGGGATTTGAATCTGACGTAATAGCGGTTCGTCCAAGCGGACTCGAGGAAGAGAAATCGAGAGACAGCGGTGAGTTCAAGGGGTTGCTGTAAGCGTTCTACGGGTGGCTGATTATCACATGTGAAAGCGTTTCAGAAGGGAATTCTATCACGGTCTTTGGACAGTCAGATAACTTTATGTAGTGTCCAGCGTACCCTCGGATAGCATCGTGACGATAGAAGGTGACGGCACGGGGTTGGGATGCATCCCCCAACGTGCGTCATATCTACTGTTCCAGTGGGTGGGACATAATCCTTTCTATCGTTCAATCGGTGTGTGGAACAAACAACCATGAATCTGAAAAAGAAGCTCTTCGGAAACGAAGACGAGCGGGCTGTATCGCCGGTCATCGGTGTTATCCTGATGGTCGCAATTACCGTCATCCTCGCGGCCGTGATCGCCGCGTTCGTGCTGGACCTCGGCTCGAGTCAGAGTGCGGGTGCGTCTGCAGGAATCCAGTTCGATGAAGGGAGTGATCACGTTACAGTTACTTTCCTGACTGACCAACGCACTGACGAAGGTGAAGTGGAAATCGTGGAGGGAGAAGATGGTCCCAGTGGGGAATCATGTTCTGGTGAAACATTAGAGGTTGGCCAAACAGCAACCTGTGGAAACGGTGAGAGTATCACCGTTACTGCAGAATATGAGGGTTCGACCAGCACCGTCGGGAACTGGAACCCCTGATACCTAGGGCTTCAGTTCTCCCGTGATCGAACGCACAGACGAACAAGCGGTTAATCCCGTTATCGGGACCGTGCTTCTCGTGGCTGTCGTCGTCATCCTCGCCGCAACAGTCGGAGCATTCGCGCTCCAGATCGCAGACGGCGTCGACGACGGGCCTCGAGCAGCGGTCACGATCACCGACACGCAACCGGACGGCGGGAACGGCCACCTCGTGGTGACGGTGTTGAACCTCGAGAACTCCGACCAGGTGACGGTCACTGCGACGACGAGCGGAGACGAGCTGGAGGGAGCGAGTGGTCCGACCGACGAGGTGTCGGAAACGGTCACGAACGCCGGGCAGAACGTCCGGGTGCAAGCCGACGGGAACAGTCCGGTCGAGGTTCGAGTCACCGCAGTCGCCGAACGAGGCGACCGGGAAGGACTCGTCTTCGACCAGACCGTCACACTCTAACCACGCCATTTTATCGACGTCATACCACCCACGCACAGCGTACCGACCAGCCGTTCGAGGGTACCCGGCACAACCACCACGGGTGGGACTGAAAGGGGCTGGCGGTCTCGAGAGGCGAGGGGACGCAAGGACCGCAGCGAGCGCAGCGAGCGAGGACCACAGCAACCCGCAGCCCTCGAGACCGCCAGGGGCTTTCGAAGTGGTCTCGGCGGTTCTGCCTGCTGGCTCACCCACGAAACCCGGCACAGAATGTCGCGATGCCCTTCTAGAAGTCGATCGAAAAAGCAGGCCACCCCATCCCAAAAGATGCTCGAGCGAACCCTACTTTCGCAACTCTCGCGCCTCTTGTTGGGTGACGTAACAGCCACAGGAGGCCTGGATCGTAAACGGGCCGGTCGCAGTCACGCCGACGACCACACTCTCACAGTGGGGACAGCGTGGCGGGTTCCAGTTCTCGCCACCCCAGCGAGCGTAGTCCTCGTCCTCGGGTTCGTGGTCGCTCATCGCACCCCTCCGTGTGTAAGACACGGCTGTTTGACGAGCGCGACGGCTCGCTGTCGGCCGTAAGTCAGCACTCGAGCGAGAGCGTCTCCACTCCGAGAATCGGTGTTTCGCGGGCTGTACGTAGCGTTTGCGAGACTTTTAAGTTCGCGTGGTTGGTACGGATTCATGGCTTCAGCACTCTCACGAGTTGGAAGCCACGTCTCGGGTGCTGCCACACCCGGGACATTTCACAACGTCCCGCTTTCTGGATGACGCGGCTTCCGTGAGCGTGTTGTCCACGGGTTGACTTATAGCTACTGGATATTGTTTGGCTGCGGTGGGTGTCGAGGAGTCCACAGCGCCGCCGCCGCTCGAGGGCCGAACCTCCAACCCACGGCTTCCCGACAGTTGGCAGGGTGACTCGAGCCCGGCGGGAGACGGGGGCGCTCGAGTGGGCCGACCGCTCGAGTGTCCGAAGACTAACACCTAAGAGGATCGAACAGAAACGGGCTGACAATTACCAATGCAGCAACAGCCGAGGTGGGAGGGATGAGCTTCGGCTGGGATCGGCGCGACCGGTCGAACGACGACAGTGAGCAGAACGAACGAACACGGCGCGCTCGAGCGCAGCCCCAGACACAGGGCGGAACTCGCCCACACCAGTATCTCTCGAGTGTACTGCAACCCTCGCCCGAGCAGGCGGCCCAGCTCGACCGGCTGATCCAGACGCGCGGCTTCGAGCAGGTCCAACGGTGGGGCGAACGCGGTGAACTGCCTGAAGGCATAAACACGCCGACGGGCGAGCAGGTTCGCGTCGCTCGAGCGCGCAGTCGGGCGGCGGGCGTCGAACTCGACACGCCGAGTGCCATGCGCTCGGTCGAAGCACAGGCGGAGAGCGACCTGGCGGGAGAGACTGCCACACCCGACGTGGTGCGACGGGTGATTACCCAGCCAGGAAAGCCGCTCGAGGGATCAGTCCGCGAGGAGATGGAGCAACGGATGGGTGACTCGTTTTCGGACGTGCAGCTACACACTGGGCCGGAGGCTGCGAAAGCAGCGAGTGCGCTCGAGGCACGGGCGTTCACCACCGGCAATCACGTGGTGTTCAACCGTGGCGAGTACGACCCCGAGAGTCCCGAAGGAAAGTACCTGCTCGCACACGAGTTGGCGCACGTCCGCCAGCAAACTGGCGGTGCCATTAGTATGCTCCCCCAGGAGGGGAGTTCGCTGGTGATAGACCCCGATCCCGAACTCGAGCGTGAGGCCGACGAGGTGGCGAGGAAGGCACTCTCGGGAGAACCAGCCGAAGCGCCAGTAGTCGTCAACCGAAACGGAGTAGAGATGTACGTTCAGCGTCTCGAGCCGGTCACGCTCCAGTATCTCGGAGCGATGGTCGCAGACGATGGAACTCGAGAAGGGGCGAAACAACTCGCGAAGCAAACGGTCGGTGAAAAGGCCGCGCAGACGCGGGCCGTCCTCGACGAGAAGACGACGCGTGAGTATCGTCTGACCCGTGCAGAACTCGAGGCCGTCGTCGAACACGGTCAGACCGGTGACGGTCTCGACGCATTCCTCGACGAGCAGGGAATCGAGCCGACAAGCGACTTCGAAGAACTGGTCGACAGTGACCTTCGCTGGAGTATTTCGATCGGGAACTCGACGTACACCGCGGCGACGCTGCTGTCGCTCGGATTCGCACCCGCTGCAATCGTTGCCCTCGGCTCTGGCTACGGAGCGAAGAAAGTACTCGAGGAGTACGGTGAGGAAATCGGAGCACGTGGTCGACGGTTACTCCGAGAACACGCAGGTCTGTCCACCGAAGATCAGGCCGAAGAAGAGGGTGGCGAATTCGGTGGCCAAAATCCGTTTCAGAGTGACACAGAATGAAGGCACGAACAACGAACGAGAACGAAGAATTCGTGGAACTAGAGGTTACAGATAACCGTGAACACGCGCATACGGTTACAGTGGAAAAGCACTCTGGTGAGATCGTATTTCACGAATCGGAGTACTACCCGGACGAACCTGAACGACGAACGACTACGGAACAGGAGACCGTTTTCCAGGCCCGCCGGTACGCCAGATACTACGTCGCGACCGAACTCGGCTACGAGACGCTGCCGTGGTCGCTCGACATCGACCGGATCCGGGCCGTCTGCACTGGTCTCGAGTCGCTGTCTGTCGACGAGGCGGAGACACACTTCGGCGACCTGTTCGCCCAGAGTCTGAGCCACTACCGTGACGATCCGACTGTCGAAACGGGTGACATCGAGCGCCCGGTTTCGTTGCCCACCGAGATGGTCGGTGGTGACGACGCCGTACTGTACGAACAGGACATCTCTCTCGATGAAGACGGGCAGGTCGAGACCACCGGAGGAATCCGCGTCTGCTACTACACCGAACCCGGGAACCGCCACACCCACCAGCACGGTCGAGCGCTCGAGTGCGAGCCGGACGCCAGGGTCGAACTCTCACCGGTCCCCATCGTCACGATGCCGGTCTTTCTCGAGTACCTCGTCTACACGCTCCGGTGTCAGATACGCGACTGCTACCTCGGTATGGGTCTCGAGCCACCGGCGGACTACCGGCTGCTCGGACCCGGTAAATACGAGTTCACGATCAAGTACCTCCACTTCGAGCTGTACCCGGAGTACTTCGATATCGACGCCGACATCCCCGGCTACGAGTACGACTTCGCACCCGGTACCGACGCACTCACGGCCGCGATCGACTCGCTCGAGCGAACCGAGACGACGACGGCGTCGGTGTACGACCGCGTCCGTGACGCCCTGTTTCGGCGCTGACGAACAGCAGCATGGCCAAAGCCGACGGATAACGGGCGGACGCGAGTGCCGAGCCACGAGTGGGAGGGCGCTGGCCTGTCCGTCAGGCAGTCGTTGGAGTGCGCTCGAGCGGTTTCAGGGACCGGATGGTGTCCACTCGAGCGGCGGGACGCTCCCGGTCCATCAGGATGCGAAGCAGAAGTATCTCACTGGCGCGGGAGGGGCACACGAGGAACGCCAGCCTGCGACGCCGTCGGTCACGCTCGAGGAGGTCAAAGCCGAGTACGGACTCGACGACCACCAGTTGGCGACGATGTACGAAGACCACTTCGGGCAGGAACTCACAGCCGAGAGCGAGTACACTGTCTCCGATTCGGTGGAGGCAGTCGCACTCAACCTGACGAAGGCGGCGATCGCCGACGTCGTCCCGGGGATGACGTTCGCATATGCCGCCCATGCGGGGTACGAGGCGTGGGCTGATGGGACGAACAGCAGCGCGAAAGAACGGATCGAACAGCTCATTGCGTCGGCTATCGACCACGCCCGCACTGGTGAAGGCGAATCCGAGGGGTTGTCATAATATGAAAGGAAATGTCACTGGAGAAAACGACCGTAGCGTTGGACTTCATGTAATCGACAACAATGGAACCACGCACAAAATCGAGATGCGGAAACGCAGCGGCGAGATATATTATCACGAACAAGACGGCTATTCGGACGACCCGGTGGCTCGCACCCCCGAGGAGAACGAACACGTCAACCAGGCCCGGCGCTACGCCAGATACCACGTCTACCGTGAACGCGGCTACGGCACCCTCGAGCGGGTCGACAATCCCGATTGTATTCTGGCGGCGATGATCGCGCTCGGTCAGCTCTCCCCGACGGCATTCGAAACGCACTTCCGTGCGCTCTTCGACCGACTCCGACGCCACGCCGATGGCTCGAGAGTCGACCTGCCGTTTGCAGGTGCAGACCCCGACGGAATCGTCGTCTACCGCACTGATCTCTACCTCGAGCCAGATCCGGTCGGTCTCCAGGAGACGATCAGGGACGCTCTCTCGGCGTACGGCGTGGAATCGGGTGCGACCGTCGACGGAGAGGCGCTGGCC
>NZ_JANZXN010000010.1 GCF_025629245.1 Natronobiforma cellulositropha | reverse complement strand
CCCCCCCAAATGGGAGTCCTCTCGACTCACTTCCCGTAGCAGTGCGTCACGGCGGTGAGCCAAATCAGTCCCACTCGAGCCAGCCCTGTTCCCAGCCACGGCGCGTCTCGGCGTGGCGTCTGGCGTACTCCGTGTCCTCGCGAGCGGTGCGGTTGCGTTCGAGCGCGCCGGACTGTTCGCCCTCGACTAACAGCGGGTCGAACGAAAGTGCGCCGTGGTGGGTGGTGGTCCCGTCGCGGGCGACCGACTCGAGTCGCTGGCGTGCGCCCGCACCCCGGGGGTAGACCAGCCGGCCGTCCGGCGCGAGTTGCTCGAGGAGTGTCCGGGGCGGGGCGATCGCGCCAGCCTCGACGAGGATCCGATCGAACGGCGCGTACTCGGGGAGTCCGCGCGCGCCGTCGCGACAGTCGACGAGCAC
Source organism: Natronobiforma cellulositropha (assembly GCF_025629245.1). Classification (GTDB taxonomy): domain Archaea; phylum Halobacteriota; class Halobacteria; order Halobacteriales; family Natrialbaceae; genus Natronobiforma; species Natronobiforma cellulositropha. Next base: position 103,837 of record NZ_JANZXN010000010.1, on the reverse strand, counting down.
CTCGCCGTAGCCCGCTCGAGCGAGGTTCTCCCTGGCTTCGTAGACGACCGGCCGGGCGATGTCGACGGCGTGGACGTGAGCTGCCCCGACGAGTTCGGCCGCCACGGCGGCGGTGTAGCCGACGCCGGCGCCGACGACGAGCACCGAATCACCGGGGGACGGCTCGAGCGCCTGGAGGAGTTTGGCAGCGGTGCTCGGCGCGAGGATACGCGTGCCGAGGTGGTCGTAGTCGCGGTCTGCGTAGGCGACTCGCTCGTCGGGGACGAACTCGTGTCGGGGGACCTCGCGCATGGCGACGCCGACGCGGTGGTCCTCGAGGACGGCCTTCGTCTCGTGTTCGAGACTGTCGACCATGTCTTCACGCAGTACCGCGAACTCCATGTAGCGGCTATCCCGCCGACGGTAATCAATGGCGCGCTTGCGCGGAGTTCCGCACCGGCCGCCGGTGGATTCGAGCGTCACTCAGCCACGCATCGTCACGAAGCGGACGCCGCCGTGGCTCTCGTGCTCGAGCGTGCCGTCCTCGCGCCGCGTGAGCGAGACGAGGCGCTGGGAGACGGTGCCGACCGGGGCGAGCAGGCGGCCACCCGGCCCGAGCTGCTCGAGGAGGGCGTCGGGAACGTCGGGGACCGCACAGGTGAGGTAGATCGCGTCGAACGGGGCACGGTCGGGCCACCCCTCGCGGCCGTCGCCGACGCGGACCGAGACCGCGCCGTAGCCGAGACGCTCGAGCGTCGCCCGCGCTCGTTCGGCGAGGTCGGCACTGTACTCGACGCTCGAGAGCGCCGGCGCGCCGACGAGTTCGGCCGTCACCGCGGCGTGGTAGCCACAGCCGGTGCCGACCTCGAGCACCGCGTCGCCGCGCTCGAGCGCGAGTAAGTCGGCCATCACCGCGACCATGTGCGGGGCGCTGATCGTCTGGCCGTCGCCGATCGGCAGTGGGAGGTCCTCGTAGGCGCGTTCGCGCCGCTCCGACGGGACGAAGGCGTGGCGCGGGACGGCCGCGAGCGCCTCGCGCACGCGTGAGTCGATACCCCGGCCCCGGGCGACGGTCGCCGCCATGCGCTCGCGGGCGTCGCGATACTCCGCACGTGGGTCGCTCACTCGAGGGGCTACGACGGCGAAGCGGTTAACGGTGGGTGGCCGGGCAGTCAGCAGTGTTCGATGGTACGCTCAGAAGCTCCCAAACGGAAGGTGCGAAGACAGTTCCTTCGATCCACTCGCCTCACTTGCCCGGCTAACGGCCGCGGGTGGGACTGAAAGGGGCTGGCAGGTGAGCGAACACGCAGTGTTCGCGATCCTCGGAAGACGCTTTGCGTCTTCCGTCGCTCGACGAACCCAGGCGATGTAAGGACCGCAGGCCGGAGGCCGAGGACCACAACGAGCCTCGGGAGTCGAGCGCGCCAGGGGCTTTCGAGGTGTTCGTGACAGCTAGTGCTTTGGCAAGCCCGAACGGATGAGCGAAACCGAGTGCGGCCGCCCGGTTTCACTCACCAGTCGACGCGTGGTGGGGTACTAGTTCGCGAACGTGTCGTAGATTCGTTCGAGTTCCGCTTCCCAGAGCTGAATTTTTTCCCGGTCGGTCAGTTCGTCGGGGTGTTGGCTAAACCGTTCGGGATCGAGGTTGTGAGCGAGCGTATAGAAGCCATCTCCCGGTACCTTGGTATTTTTGTTGACGATGAGGGCACTCAACATCGGATGCCCATGCTGGGTCACTTCTTTGCTGATAGCAGCAGCCCAGGAATTCGTCTTCAGTGGAATCACACCAACGATCTCGGCAGCATCCTCGTAGTGGATCAGCCCACGGTGTTCTGCAACGTTGATACACTCTGCGAGTAGATTGTAGAATTCCGGTGGTTTTTCTTTCAGAATTTTATCGGACGTGGCCATGTTGTGAGATCGAGTTGTCGTTTGAGTGATAGAGAGATATTGCTTATGGCCAGTAGAGACCACCGTCTGCACGAACTGACCGGGTACGGTGGCCGAGTACGGGCCTCACCAGGCGGACCAGGCGGTGCTCGACTCGTCCCAGGCGTAGACGCGCTTTGCGTCCTTCGCGAAGACCATGTCGCCTTCGTGTTCGAAGCGGTCGCGCCGGTAGCCCTCGGCGTCGCCGCGGACGACGATGGCGTCGATTTCGAACTCGTCGTCGCCGAAGGTCTCGCTCGCACCGACCTCGAGTTCGTACTCGCCAGGGACGTAGATGGTAGTCGAGCGACTCTGGTCTCTCGAGGTGTCGTTCGGGTGGATGGTGACGTTGACGCCGACGTTGTCGACCTCGCGGGTCCAGACGGTCTCGACCTCGGTCGCGGGGGCGTGGTCGACCCGACGGTCACCCGAGAGTTCGAGGCTGGTGACTCTGACGGTCGCGAGCACCTCGTCGGTCTCTAAGAGGAACTCGTCGCCAACGGCCAGCGTCTCGTCTTCGGGCGTGGTGACGTTCGCGCTGAAGGAGTCGCCACCCTGGGAGACGACGACGTCGAGGGTGACCTCGCGCTCGCGTTCGGGCGTGATCTTCTGGACGTGGCCGCACTCGCTACAGCGGACGGTGTACTGGCCGCCGCCGGTGGTGAGGACCTCGTGGACCGTCTCGAGCGTGGGTGAACACGACGGGCACGGGGTCGGGAGTCGATCCGGTGTCTCGCTCATGGAGGGGGCTAACGGGCGCGTGCGTAAAAGCCGATTGAAGGGCGCCTACGGCGCTCGCGGCAGGTCGACTTCGACGCCGTCGGCGAAGACGGCCGGGTCGCGGACGATACCATCTAAGTGGATGGGGGCTTCGACGTCGCCGCCGATGCCCGAGTCGTCACCGATGGCGATGTGAACCGTCCCCGCGGCCTTCTCGTCGAGGAGGACGCTGCCGATCAGGTCGGTGACCGCGACGTTGGTGCCGATGCCGAGTTCGGCGAGGTTGTAGGCGGCGTCGCCGACCTCCTCGGCGGCGGTCTCGACCGTCTCGCGGATAGTCTCGTCGGAGATGTGCGTCACGAGACCGTCTTCGACCTCGAAGGTGAGGTCCTGGCCCTCGGCGAGGAGGCCGTGCGGGGCCATCGTCCCGTCGACGACGAACCGGCCGTCGGCGGAGACGGGGCTGACGAACACCTCGCCCGCTGGGAGGTTCGAGGAGGCACCGGGTTCGTGGACGATACCCGTATCCGAGAGGAACGACCGGTCGCCGAGGTCGAAGGTGATGTCCGTCCCGCGGGCGGTCTCGACGCGAACCTCGGTCGCGTCGGCGACCTGCTCGAGTACCGCCTCGCAGTGGGCGGCGATCGACTCGTAGTCGGCGTCGAGACCCGTGCGGAACACCTCCTCGGTGATGCCGGGGAGTGTCGCGACGCGAGCGCCCGCCCGCGTGGCCTCGACGCGAGCGCGGGTGTGGGTGATGCTCTTGGTCGTCGGTGCGAGCGAGACGTCGCTCGCGGCCATCGCGGCGGCGACCGGCTCCGGTGGTTCGCCGCCGTGGGTCTCGCCCGGCGGATAGCGCACGAGGAGCGCGTCGTCGGTGATCTCGCTCGCGACGGCGTAGAGCGCCTGCCCGATCGGGTCGCGTTTGTCGTCGGTGACGATCACACAGGACTCGTCGGACTCGAGCGCCATACACTGGGTGATCGCGGTCTCCGCTGGCTCACGGAGCGGGTCGTCGGTGGACATATCCGAGTGTCTCGAGCGGTGGGCGGATAGGTGTTCCTCTCTGGCTCCACCGCGGCCGACCGTCGCCGACAGTGTTTTGAGAGTCGCGTCCGTGGCTCCGCGGGAACGATGAGGACGACGCTCGAGGGAATCTTCTTCGACGAATCGACGAACGTCGGGGTTCGCGAGACCATTCCGGAAGCGCTGATTCCGGGGTTCGAACTGGCGACACACCTGGGTGACGGAGCGACGCTGATCGTCTTCGCGACGCTGCTGTACTGGTTCGGCGCGGAGTCGAGCCGCGAGAAACGCGCGCTCGTCATCGCCATCGGACTCGGTGCGCTCGCGATCAGCGCCGGGATGAAGGGCATCTTCCAGCACCCGCGCCCGGTCGAACACCTCGCGTTCGCCCCCGCGGGCTACGGCGGCTACAGCTTCCCGAGCGCACACGCCCTCGGTGCGGCGGCCTTCTACGGGGCGATGGCGGCCGTGGCGGAGACGGGGACCAGACGCCAGCGCTACGCGGTCGCCGGTGTCGTCATCGGCGTCGTCGCCCTCTCGAGAGTGGTCATCGGCGTCCACTACCTCGGTGACGTCGTGGTCGGCGTCGCACTCGGTCTCCTGTTCGTCTGGGCCGTACTCCGGAGCGGCGACACCGAGCCGACGGCCGTCTTCGCCCTCTCGGGGCTGATCGCCATCGGTGCGTACGCGCTCGGATCGCGGGAGTTTACGACGCTGACCATCGGGGCCGCTCTCGGGGCGACGGCCGCCTGGTACGTCGTTCGAGGGGAGTCGTACCGACCCTACGGCGCGTCGATTCTCGTTCTGGCGCTCCTGACGCTGCCAGCGATCGTCGCGCTCAGACTCGTCTCGGGTCACGTCGGTGGCTACTGGCCGCTCGAGGTCGCAGGCTACGCGGCGGCGACCGCGGCCGTGCTGGTCGTCCCCGCCGTCGCGGAGCGACTCAACGGCTGGCCACAGGTGGCGTGGCTCCAGCGTCGGTTGCCCTTCAGCGGCCGGACGGTCGACGTCGAGGCGTTCTCGAGCGGTGTCACGGAGACGAAACGGGGGCGAGAGGGAGATTAGCTCTCGGAGAGGACGTCGATGGCGACCAGGGTGTCCCCGGTGAGCGCGGCGACGTAGGCCCCGCCAGCGACCGAGACGTGTGAGAAGTCGGCTTCGTCGAGACCGTAGATCGGAATCGCTCGAGAGGTGTCGCCGCCGCCGACGACGGAGAAACAGTCGGTCTCGGCGACCGCCCGGAGAACGTCGACGGTGCCGTCGGCGAAGCGCTCGTCCTCGAAGACGCCGAGTGCGCCCTTGACGAAGACGGCGTCCGACTCGCGGACGAGGTCGGCGTAGGCGGCGGCACTGTCGGTGCCGATGTCGAGAAACGAGGTCTCCTTCGAGATCTCCTCGACCGGGAGTTCGGCCCGCTCGCCGTCGTCGTCCGCGTAGGCGAGGTCGGCCGCGAGGTGGAGGCGGTCGCCGTAGGCGGCGAGGACCGACTCGATGGTCTCCTGGTGGTCGGCCCACTGGTGGTCGAAGAACGCCGTTCCGTCGACGTCGTAGCCGACGTCGTGGCCCGCCGCGCGCAAGAAGAGTTCGCCGACGATGCCGCCGAGACAGAAGCGGTCGACGGTGTCGTCGACGCGCTCGATGACCGGAATGAGGTCTTCGGCTTTGGTGCCGCCGAGGACCATCGTGACGGGACCGTCGAACGAGCGCTCCTGGATCGCCGAGTTCGCGGTGTACTCCGTCTCCATCACGCGCCCGGCGTAGGCGTCCATCACCAGCGGGAAGCCGACGAGCGAGGCGTGAGCGCGGTGGGCCGCCGAGTAGGCGTCGTTGACGTAGGCGTCGAACGAGGGCGCGAGCGTACTGACGAACTCGGTCGAGGCCTTCTCCTCGGGGTCGGCTTCGGGTAACTCGTCGTCACACATGCGGACGTTCTCGAGGACGAGTACGTCGCCCGCCTCGAGCGCGGTGATCGCCTCGAGCGCCTCCTCGCCGTAGGTGTCGGGGACGAACGCGACGTCCTGGCCGAGGTGGTCGGCGAGGATGTCGGCGTGTTGCTCGAGCGAGACGAAGGTGTCGCCGCCGGGACGGCCCTGGTGGGCGAGGACCGCGATGGCGTGGTCGGCGTCGAGCAGTTCCTCGAGCGTGGCCGCGTGGCGGGCGAAGCGGCGGTTGTCCTGGACGGTCCCGCCTTCGACGGGAGCGTTGAGGTCGAGGCGTACGAGGAGTCGCTGGCCTGGCTCGAGGTCGTCGAGGGTGTTGAACATAGTCGAGATGATACGGGCCAGGGGATAAAAGGCGACGAATTCAGGCGAGCGTTTCGTGAATATATCGAAGCGACCGTCGTCTCGAGCAGTGGTAGTAGTACGAAAACGAGAGTTTCGGGGAGCGGTTACTCCCTAATCCAGATGTCGACGCCTTCGGACGTGAGATTGACGTCCGGTTCGGCGTAGTTCTCGACGTTGTATACGGCCAACCCGTCGGCGACGATCCAGTCGTTGAAGTGCAACCCGTCCGGCTCGTTCGACCAGTCGAAGTACTCCCCTGCGACGTGACGGACCGACGACGGAGTACCACCCTTCTCGATGAAGAAATCTGCACCGCCTTCCTCGTGGCCCCAGTTGTCGATGAAGAGCCTGTAGTCTTTGTACTGCGTCGACGCGGCGGCAGTCCCCGAGATCGCGAGGAGTCCTGCACCAGTGAGGGCACCAACCGCGCTCTTCTTCAGCGTAGACCGTCTGGACAGTTTCCCTGTCATTGCGTCCGGCAATGCAATACCTCGATTATTACCGGTTTTCTAAGAGGTCGAGTATGCCCATACCCCCAGAAATAAGTAATGGTAATGGTAGATGGCCCTAGATAAACGTGAGCAGATAGCGCCATCCCACACGGTCAGCTATAGTAGCCGAGGGGGCAAGCCTAGCGAAACGGTCACATGTTCAAGCCGTCGCGGCTTCTGCTTCGGCTTCGGCGATCAGGTAGGTCGCCAGATCGAGCATCCGGTTCGAGAAGCCGTACTCGTTGTCGTACCAGGTGAGGACCTTCACGAGACCGCCCTCGAGGACCATCGTCGACTCGAGGTCGACGAGCGAGGAGAAGGGGAGACCAACGATGTCCCGGGAGACGATCTCCTCGTCGGTGTAGCCGAGGACGCCCGCGAGGTCGCCGTCGGCGGCGGCGCGGAAGGCGTCGTTGACCTCTTCTTTGGTGACGTCTTCGGCGAGGTCGACGGTGAAGTCGGTGATCGAGCCGTTGGGGACGGGCACGCGCATCGACATGCCGTCGAGTTTGCCCTCGAGCTGGGGGAGGACTTCGGTGGTGGCGATGGCGGCACCGGTCGAGGTCGGGATAATGTTCTCGGCGGCGGCGCGGCCGCGGCGGGTCTTCGCCTGCGGGCCGTCGATCAGCGCCTGGGTACCGGTGTAGGCGTGGACCGTGGTGAGCAGGCCGGACTCGAGACCGAACTCCTCGTCGAGGACCTTCGCGACGGGGGCGACGCTGTTGGTCGTACACGAGGCGTTCGAGACGACGTCCTCGCCGCCGTACTCGTCGTGGTTGACGCCGTAGACGATGGTGAGGACGTCCTTCTCGCCTTTCGGCGGTGCGGAGATGATCGCCTTCTCGGCACCGGCCTCGAGGTGTTTCGCCGCGTCGTCGTGGGTGCGGAACAGACCGGTCGCCTCGAAGGCGACATCGACGTCGAGGTCGTCCCACGGCAGGTCGGTGGGGTCGCGCTCGGAACAGAGTTCGATCTCCTGGCCGGCGACGGTCAGCGTGTCACCCTCGAGCGAGACGTCGTCGAGGCGCCCGTGGACGGAGTCGTAACGCAGCAGGTACGCCATGTCCTCGTTGTCCATGATGTCGTTGATCGCGACGATGTCGACGTCGTCGTGCTCGAGTGACGCCCGGAGCACGTTCCGCCCGATTCGTCCGAAGCCGTTCAGGCCGACGCGGACCGGCTGGTCGAGGTCGACGCTCGAGAATGAATGTTCACTCATAGATGAGTACTCGCGGTCCGCAGTAAAGAATTTATTCTTTCGACGCCGGGAGAAGGTCCCGAATCGTACACGATCGGTACTCGAATCGATACGTCCGTCCAGCGAGGTATGGGTAGCCATACCGCAATAATTGCGGCTCGAGCGGCAGTATTCCAGAAAGTAACTCAGTTGTGAGTGACGATCTATCAATTATCTGCGAAACAGTTATGCCCGTCCATGGTGGACACCGAAGCGTATGATACGGGTCGGTATTACTGGATACGGGACCATCGGGAAACGCGTCGCGGACGCCGTCGCACTCCAGCCTGACATGACGGTCAGTGGGGTCGCGAAGGCGAGCCCCGACTACGCCGCCGTCGGCGCCCTCGAGGCGGGCTATTCGCTCTACGCCGTCGACGAGGCGGGCGCCGAAGCGTTCCGTGCGGTCGGTCTCGAGGTCACGGGCGACCTCGCGGCCCTCGTCGAGGCGAGCGACGTCGTCGTCGACGCGACGCCGGCGGGTGTCGGTGCCGAGAACCGACGGCTCTACGAACGCTACGACACGCCGGCGCTCTTCCAGGGTGGCGAGGACGCGTCCGTCGCCGACGTGAGCTTCAACGCGCGGGCGAACTACGAGGAGGCGGTCGACGCGGAGTACGTCAGAGTCGTCTCCTGTAACACGACCGGACTCTCGCGCGTCGTCGCGCCGCTCGAGGAGACCTTCGGTATCGAGAAGGTCAGAGCGACGCTCGTCCGCCGCGGTGGCGATCCGAGCCAGACGACCCGTGGGCCGATCAACGACATCGTCCCGAGTCCCGTCTCGCTGCCCTCACACCACGGCCCGGACGTCCGAACCGTCTTCCCCGATCTCGAGATCGACACGGTCGGTCTCACCGTCCCGACGACCCTGATGCACGTCCACGCGGTCAACGTCACCCTCGAGGACGTCCCCGACTCGAGTGCGGCGGTTCGCGACCGGTTCGCCGACGAGGATCGGCTCCTGCTGGTGCCGGAGTACGCCGGTATCGACGGCACCGGACAGCTCAAAGACCTCGCACTCGACGCCGGGCGGTCCCGTGGCGACGTCTGGGAGAACGCGATCTGGGAGGCGTCGATCTCACTCTCGGGGCGTGACTGCTACTTCATCCAGGCGATCCACCAGGAGTCGGACGTCGTCCCGGAGAACGTCGACGCGATCCGTGCGGTGACGGGCCACCTCGGTAGCTCAGAGAGCCAGGCGCTGACCAACGAGACGCTCGGCATCGGCGTGAGCCAGTTCAGCGGCCGGTCCGGCCAGCCGCTCGACCGCCAGCCCGCCGACTGAGCCGGGCCGGGTCCGCGAGGAACAGCTTTTTGCACCGTCCGTTCGTACCCCTCAGCATGCGCCGAGATGACCGCGACGAGCCGTTCGACGACTTCTTCAGGGAGATCGAACGGATGATGAACGAGATGATGAGCGGTGCCGACGTGAACTTCGAGTCACGGACGAACGCGGCCACGGGTGCCACCGCAGGCTTCGGCGCGGACACCCACGTCGACGTCCACGACACCGACGAAGAGGTCCGTGTCATCGCCGACCTCCCCGGCGTCGAGAAGAAGAACATCGAACTCGAGTGCGACGGGAAGGCGCTCACGATCTCCGCCCAGAGCGACCACCGGGAGTACGACGAGCGCATCAGCCTCCCACGCCGAGTGAACGAACACACGGCGAACGCGACCTACAACAACGGCGTCCTCGAAGTGGTCTTCGAATCCGCCGAGAAGTCCTCCGGGATCAGCCTCGAGTAGCGACACTCGTTCTCGGCCGCCACCCACTCACTCAGCGGCGCACCGGTCGATTGCCGCCGCCAGCCGGTCGTAAAATTCCGGTTCGTACTTCGTCGCTTCGTCGACCGTCGGCCGGGCGTTCGTCTCGTTGACCACGACGCGCTCGTCGGTGACGAGCAGATCCACACCCAGAAACGAGATGTCGAGCAACTCGGCGACCCGCTCGGCGACCGTGCGCAGCGAGTCGAGGAGGTCGACACCCGTCGCCGTCGCCCCCCGGTGGACGTTGTGTTTCCACTGGCCAGTCGCCCGCGCGTCCTCGGGGAGGCGTCGCTCGACGGCCCCGACGTACTCGCCCTCGAGCACCATCACCCGGTAGTCGACCGCCTCCGCGAGGTACTCCTGGACGAGAAACGACTTATCGCCCGTCGCGCGGTAGTCGTGGACCACAGCGAGGTAATCACAGATACCGAGAAACGAGTCCAGATCGTGCGCCTTCGCCACACCGACGCCGCGGGTCGTCGAGTTCGGCTTGACGACCACCGGCGGCTCGAAGCGCTCGAAAACCGCGCGCAACTCGCGCTCACCGACGTGACTCGAGACGTACACCGAGTCCGGAACGTCGACACCCGCCCGCGAGAGACGCGCGAGCACACCCGCCTTGTTCCGCGAGGTCACTACGGCGTCACGGCCGTTGAGCCAGGGAACCTCGAGAAGGGCGTCGGCGACGCCACCTTCCATTAGCCGTCCCGGGTAGACGAAACCCGCGTCGAACGCCTCCTCATCCCACGGCGGGTCCGCCAGCGAGACGGTCCGCTCGCGTACGGGGACGTGGTGGACGCGAACGCCGCGCGCAGCGAGCGGGTCGGCCATCCGCTCAAACGTCTCTTCCCGGTTGACGACCGCGAGGTCGAGCATACTCGAAGGTGTGAGCCTGACGAGAAAAAACGAGCGGGTACTGCCCGGCAGTCGGGCGCAGGACACACTCGGAGAAGGCTACTGCTCGTGTACGAGATCGAGTCGGCCGCGGATATAGCAACAACCGCAACGAGTTACACACTGATCGCCGCCCCGTCTGGCGATCAGGTGTGCACTGACTTGCAGTGGCTACTATCGCTCTCAGTTCGAGGAACAGCCTCGTGTGGGACGAGACAGTCTACGCGACGAGTTTCTCGTTGCCCTTCTCGACGTCGACGCGACACGGCGGCGAGATCTTGTTGTAGGCGCGACGGAGCGCGTCCTTCGCGGCGGGCGCGTCCTCGACGTCACACCAGATGGTGAAGATGCGGTCGCCGCGCTGGACGCGCGCGGCGGTGCCGACGATCTTCCCGAACGCCTGGCGCATACCGTCGGAAACACGGTCTGCCCCCGCACCGGTCGCCTGCTTGTTCTCGCGCAGGACCTGGTGGGGGAACTTCCGGAGGATCATCTTGTAGTTGCCCTCGCCAGCGCTCTTGAGCATGTGGCGGTTCGCCGAGAGGCGCGAGGCCTCGAGCGAGCCGTGGCGAAGCTGACACTCCTCGTCGACGACGAGGCTGATCTGGACGGGGTAGTCGTCCGGTTCTGCCTTGATGTCGCCCATCTTGTGCTGTGCAATCTTCGAGCCCGGGATGCCAGTAATGTACTCGCGGCGCGTGTAGGCCGGTTTACTGATCTCCCGGTACATGGAGGCGGGTTTGTCGGCCATGGGTGGTTACTTACGGAGACGAAAGCCCACGGCGCGGATAAAGCCTTCGAACCGTCGGTGCCGACGGACCGTCCACTCGTAGTGAAGAACCGACTGCGAAACCGTCAGTGGTCGGGACCGACTCAGGAGAGGGCGACGTACCGGTCCCCGCTCTTCTCGACCAGTTCCTCGCGGCCGAGCGAACTCAGAATGCTCAGAATCGTGATCTTCTTCATCGACAGCGTCTCGTTGAGGTCGTCGACCGTCGCACCGCCTGTCGCCTCGAGGTAGAGATACACCAGCTTCGACTGGGGTGATCGCAGCGTCGGTGGAAGTGGCGCGATGCGGTCGGGGGCGAGGTGCTGTTCCATCATCGTCTCTACGAGATGCGAAACAGGAATATAAATCTATGGCGCATCGAATACATATTCGATAGTCTGTTAATATGTGACCATATACACATGGATCTCGTCGGTGGGAGAAGTCGTCCGATCAGCGCGGACGGCGAGCGGGTCTCGAGAGCGAGTGACCGTGGCTGCGGCGACCAGTTGCAGTACCGGGTGGGTACTGGAGGTTCCACGTTCCACCATATATATCAACCGCCAGTGACGTGTTACCACAGGCCAAGAGACCGCCGCTCGAGCGACCCACCCGCCGGCCGCTCGAGGGAGGGGTGCCGGTCATCCGACAGCGTCGTGCCGGCTACCGACCGGAAACGACACTGGAGGACGACGCGTCGGCAGCGGGCTTAAGGTACCTCCACCGGTACCGACTGGCATGAAGAGTTTCCGGATCGGGTCGTTGTTCGGCATTCCGATCAAGCTCGACCTGACCTTTCTGTTGATCCTGCCGGTGTTCGCCTACCTCATCGGCGCCCAGATCACAGAGGCGGTCGGCATCCTCAACGACATCTGGGGCGCGGGAATCGACGCGGGGGCGCTCACCGTCGGCTACACACCCTGGATCGTCGGCCTGATCGCCGCCATCGGCCTGTTCGTCGGCGTCATCTGCCACGAACTCGGCCACTCCCTGACCGCCCAGCGCTACGGCTACCCGATCGAATCGATCACCCTCTGGCTGTTCGGCGGCATCGCCGCCCTCTCGGAGATGCCCGAGAACTGGCGTCAGGAGTTCACCATCGCCATCGCCGGTCCCATCGTCTCCGTCCTCGTCGGGATCGTCTCCTACGTCGCGTTCGTCTTCACTCCCGAGACGTTCTACAGCGCCCGGTTCATCCTCGGCTACCTCGCGATCCTCAACGTCGCCCTCGCCGTCTTCAACATGGCCCCCGCGTTCCCCATGGACGGCGGGCGCGTCCTCCGGGCACTCCTCGCCAGAACCCAGCCCTACGCACAGGCCACCCAGCAAGCCGCGAGCGTCGGCAAGTTCTTCGCCATCCTGATGGGACTCGTCGGCCTGGCCTTCTTCAACGTCATCCTCATCGGCATCGCGCTCTTCGTCTACATCGGCGCAGCGAGCGAGTCCCAGCAGGTGACGATGAAAGCCGCCTTCGAGGGCGTCACCGTCGCCGACATCATGACGCCCGCCAGCGGTCTCCACACCGTCGAGGCGACCACCAGCGTCGCCGAACTCGTCCAGCGGATGTTCACCGAACGCCACACCGGCTACCCCGTCCTCGAGAACGGCCACCTCGTCGGTCTCGTCACCCTCTCTGACGCCCGCGAGATCACCCCCGTCGAACGCGACGCCTACCGCGTCGAGGAAGTCATGTCGACCGACCTGCGCACCATCCCCTCGAGCGCCGACGCGATGGACGCCCTCGAGACCATGCAACGCGAGCGCATCGGCCGCCTCCTCGTCGTCGACCGCCCCGCACACGCCGACGACGCCTGGGGCGCAGAAGCCCGCAGCGACGAGGGCGACCTCGTCGGCATCATCTCGAGGAGCGACCTCATGACCGCCCTCGACATTATCCAGAAGAGCGGCGCCGTCGACCCCTCGAGTCCGCGCCACCCGACGAACTGAGGGGCTGGCTCGAGGTCCGGTCGGTTTCTGCAGTGAACGACTGTCCGGACTGCAGGAGTCCGTTGTGGGGTTCCGTTGGTCTCGGACTCGGCGGTGCTGGCGACACGACCGGGTGCGAATGGCTCAGAGGGAGTGGTGAAGCGATTGGGAACTGTGCGCGCGACAGGGGATGCGAAGCGGCGTCGAACTCGAGAGCGGGGTGAGCGGGTCAGATCGCCAGTGAGTTCCCGTTCACCCTGAGCCACTCGCGACGATCCTCGTAGTCCGGAACGAGAGCACCAACGGTATTCCAGAACGCATCGGAGTGGTCATCGTGCACTGAGTGGGCCAACTCGTGAACGAGAACGTAGTCCTGGATCCGAACGGGTGCCAGGATCAGCCGCCAGTTGAGGCGGACGGTTCCCGCGTCGTACTCGCCCCACCGGTTGTCAATCTCCCCGACCCATACCGGCACGTCGTCGAGCCCCAGCCGCGGTTCAAACCGCGACACCCGAGTCGGGAGTTCGTCCTCCGCGCGCCGGATGAACCAGTCGACGACCGCTTGACGCTTTCGACGAACGCTCACGTCGTCTCCGTCTCGGTCGAAACGGTGGACGCGAAGGGTGAACGTCTGTTCGTCAAACCCTAACACTGGTTCGGGGACATCCGCCTCGACGACCTCCAGTGGGTACTGCCGGCCTCGGTACTGGAGCTTCTCCCCACTCATGTACTCCTTCGGATACGGCGGCCCTTGTTGCTCTTCTAGCCCGTAGAGTTTCCCCAGCAGCCACTCCTGACGGGACTCGAGTACCTCTTCCACATCTGCTACCGTCGCAGTCATTGGGGCCGTAACGGTCAGTTCCAGAGACTTGTCGATCGACAGCTCCATCGTTTCCCGCTTCTCGGACCAATCGATCGTGTAGGGAACGACCGTCTGACCGATGTGATACTGACGCTGGAGTGGGTCGCTCATTGGTAGTGGTTGCGCGCGAGTTCGATGACGCGGTTGGTTAACTCCTGACGCTGGTCATCCGAGATGTCGATCTCTGACCGGTAGAGCTTCCCCGTCACTTGCTTGCGCATCCGGTTCTGTAAATGTGTCCGCTCCTTCCACTCGACTTTCGTCACGAACTCCTCGACGGTCCCAACCAGATCGGCGGTGAGTTCGATGAGCGCCTCCCCGCCGGCATCGCACTCACCCAGTACGTCTTCGACCGCGTGGTAGAACGAGAGATCGGTCTCGTCACGGAGCCCCTTGTTCCGTGCCTGCTTGTCGCGGGAGCGAATCTCGTCCATCAGTTCCCGAAGCTCCTCGATGGTCTCGCGCTCGTTATATCGCCCTTCTCGGTACTGTTCGATGAGTTCTTCGAGCCGGTCGGCGAGCGAGCCGTAGTGTACCGGATCTTCGTCGAACCGGACGGTGATCTCGTGTTTGATGGCATTCTGCATCTCACTCGCCCGGGCTTGGTCGCTTTCTAGGTCTTCAAGTTTCGCATCAAAGTCGACCTCCTCCATGATCGAGACCGGCTCTGCGTTCAGCACCTCGATCCCTCGTGAGGTGATGTGATCCTGAATGAGCTTGCGAACTTTCGCCCCGGCTCCCTCGAGATTCATCGTCTCGTCGCGGTAGCGTTCTTTCGACTGCCCATAGACCGTGCTGAGCCGATCCAGATCCTCCCGATACGGGTTCGCCATCGGGTTCGGAAGCACGACGTCCATCAGCTGTGAGAACCGCTTGAACGCGTTCGTGAACTCGATCCGGCGGTCGTCCGGCTCGAGCGACTGGACGCACCGCTCTACGTCATCGAGATCGTCGAAGAACGAGACCGCCTTGTTGTGGGCCGCCTCGAGTTCCGGCTGTTTGTCCTCGACCGGCACCATCGCCCGCTCGACGTCCCTCGAGCTGAACATCGAGAGCGCCTCTTTCAGCTCGTCCGAGACGCCGTAGTAGTCGATGATCAGGCCGTGGGTCTTCTCCTCGAACGGCCGGTTGACGCGAGCGATCGCCTGCAACAGGCTGTGCTCTCGCAGCGGTTTGTCGAGGTACATCACCTGGGCCACCGGCGCGTCGAACCCCGTCAGGAGCATATCACAGACGATGAGCAACTCGACCTCGCCGTTCGGGTCGACGAACGACTCCTTGTACTGGCTCTTCTCGGAGCCGCTGGGGGTCCACCGCTTGATGTGTTCGGGGTCGTTGTGGCCCTCGGAGACGATCACCCGCGACTCCGGGCCGTTCAGGCTGTCGAGGGTCTGCTTGTACCGGATCGCCGCCTCCTTGCTCGTGGTGACGACCAGCCCCTTGAACGGCGGCGCCACCTCGTTCTCGAAGTGTTCGATGATGTCCAATGCGACCCGGTCTATGCGAGGCTGAGCCTCGGCGAGGTCCTGCGTGCGAGCGTATCGCTTCTGGATCTCCGCCTTCTCCTCGTCCGTCTTCTCCGAGAAGATGCGATCGAACAGGCGGTCGAGCGTCTCGCCCTCGAGATGGATGTCCGCGAGACGACCCTGATATAGAATTTCGACGGTCGCGCCGTCCTCGAGTGACTGATCGATGGTGTACGTGTCGATGTAGTTCCCAAATGTCCGGCGGGTGTTGATCTCGTCTCTCTCGATAGGCGTCCCGGTGAATCCAACGTAGAAGGCGTTCGGGAGCGCCGTCCGCATGTTGTTCGCGAGTTCTTTGTCCTGTGTCCGGTGGGCCTCGTCGGCCATCACGTAGATATTCTCGTTACGGGAGAGTACCGGGAACTCCTCTTCGTCGTCCGTGGTCTGGAACTTGTGAATCAGCGTGGTGATCGTCTCGCCCGCGTCGTAGCCGAGTCGCTCGCGGAGGTCCTCGATGCTCTCGGCCTGTTTCGGATTGGGGAAGCCACAGCGTTCGAACGTGGCGTGGATCTGGTCGTTGAGCGCCCGGCGGTCCGTCACGAGCAGGAGCGTCGGATCGTCCTGGAGCCGGCGCAGTTTCAGCGCGAGAAAGAGCATCGTGAGTGACTTCCCAGAGCCCTGGGTGTGCCAGACGAC
Source organism: Natronobiforma cellulositropha (assembly GCF_025629245.1). Classification (GTDB taxonomy): domain Archaea; phylum Halobacteriota; class Halobacteria; order Halobacteriales; family Natrialbaceae; genus Natronobiforma; species Natronobiforma cellulositropha. The sequence continues at coordinate 87,787 of NZ_JANZXN010000010.1, read as the reverse complement.
GCCGCCCTGTGCCTCGCGCCGCCCGCGCTTGTCGATCCGCTCGAGTGCTCGCCTAACGGCCCGGTACTGCTGGTAGCGGGCGACCATCTTGATTGCGCCGCTCTGTCGGTTCTCGAACACCGTGAAGTGCCGTAGCTGGTCGAGCAGGCGCGCGGGTTCGAACAGCGCGTACAGCATCCGGTACTGTTCCGGGAGGTAGTCCTCGAGTCCGAACAGCTCGAGCAGTTCGTCGTCCTCGAGTGGGTAGGCGTCCTTCCACGGCTTGTACTGGTCTTTCGGCGTGCCGTAGGTGCCCATCACCGCCCCCTCCCGCCAGGCCGCAACCGAGAACTGGGTGTACCGGAATAGCTCCTCGGCCCCCTCCGACTCGCCGCCGCGGTGGTTCTGATACCGGGTGAGCTGCTCGAGTGCCTCCGAGCGCGGCTCTGGAATCTGCGGGCTCTTACACTCGATGACGCCGAGGGGGATGCCGTTGACGAACAGCACGATGTCGGGTTTGATGACCTCCACGGGCCCCTCGACGCGGAACTGGTTGAGCGCGAAGAAGTCGTTGTTTTCGGGATTTTCGTAGTCGATGTACTCGACCGTCTGGTGTCGCTTGCCGTGGCCGCGGTCCTGCTCAACCGTGGTGTGGCGGACGAGCAACTCGTGGATCTGTTCGTTCTCGTCCATCGTGCTCGTCCCGGCGACCTGCTGGATTTCGCGGACGGCCTTGTGCAGGTTGTTCTCGTTGAGCCACGGATTCAAGCGGGAAACGGCATCGCGCAGGCGCGGCTCGAGGACGGCCGACGTCTCCGTCTCGCGGGGGTCGATCCAGATGGCCCGTTGCTGGTCGACGATTTCCCAGCCGAATCGCTCGAGGGCCTCGAGAGCGGGGCGTTCTGACTCGGCGTACTCGTCTGGCATGGTTAGTCGGTGGTGACGCGGACTGTTCCGGTGAGGAGGTCCTGCATGAGGCCGCGTTTGAGTTCTTGGAGCGACCGTTTGTATGCTCTTTCAGCCATGTATTTTTCCTGTAAATTCCGCAAACAGGATGCAATTCTTGTCTGCTCATCACGAGACGGTACTAAGACGGAGAGGGAGTTTAATTCCGCACTGTTGATCGAGTCGAAGGTACTACCCGAAGCAATAGACTTTACATATCGCTCGCGATGGGCTAAGTGGTGATAGAGATATTCTCGATCAACTTCAGTAGCACTGACCGCTGCTAATCCTCTCCCGATACAGCAACGTTCGTTTGCGATGTTGACCTGTCCTACGTAAGTACCACGAATTGTGACGAGCGTATCCCCGCTCTTTGCGGTTTTGTTTGGGTTTGAACACCAACGGTCGTGTGTTGGGTGTCGGTAGCCAAATTCATTATTAGCTTGATAAAACGGCAGGCCGTCTCCAGTTTCGTTATAGAACTCCGATTTAGGTGAGGATCCCATCTCTACGTCGGCAACGTCTGACAATTCACAGATTTTCCAGTCATTGGGGACTTGACCGAAAGTAGGTTTCTCAACGAGCGAGTGCTCATCATATCCCGTGTGAAAAAATTCAGTCATGAGTCCAAACCGTAACTCTTCTGTTTTTTCGATTATCTCGTCTGTCTGTCGAATCTGCTCGTCAACCATCGAGAGGATATCGGCGATGCGGCGCTGTTCGGGGAGTGGAGGGAGCAGGATATTGAGGCTACCTTTGAATACGTCACTCGGAACTCGTTGTCGTCCAGTCGACCCTTCCATCATGGAGATAGTGACTGACCGGAATTCGGGGAGGTTGGAGAGGTAGTAGACGAATCGCTCATCAGTCACACCCTCGCGAGGGTGGAAGACGAGGAACTCTGTAGAGCCGGAACCGACCTCGGTACTCATGTCATTGACGAATGCAATTTTTCCGTTTTCAGTACACGGCGTGATTTTGGCGTAGACGGTATCTCCGTTCTTAAACCACGTCGTCGTGCAATCGTCCTTCTCCCGTTGGGTCCAGTATTCGATGGTTTGTTTTTCCTCGTCGACGGCATCCATCGGGAGGTAGTCGAACGGCCCATTATCCGGCTTGTCGTACCGTGGGTTGAGTTCTATTGCCTCATCGAACGGGACAGCCTCCCACTCAGCCGGAATCGGAATTTCTCGAGGACCGAGTTTTGCAATCTTGTAACCCTCACGTAAGTCAGACTGTTCCAGAGTACCACTCATCGGTACTCCAACTCCTCCATGTATGCCTGCAGTTCCTCGTCGGTCTTCCGTCGCTCCTCGGCCAACTGATCCAACTCCTGCAGTTTCTCGCTCACGTCGATCGGCTCCTCGGGTTCTGTCGTATCCACGTAGCGCGGCACGTTCAGGTTCCAGTCGTTCTCCTCGATCTCCTCGAGATCGACCAGGCGACTGTGGTGGGCCTCCTCGCGGCCCGTCTGGAACGTTTCAGCGAGGTACTCGACTCCCTCGTCAGTCAGTTGGTTCTGGTTCGACAGCTCTTCGAACATCTGTACGTCCGACTCCCGGAGCGTCTGCTCCTCGGCGTAGATGAAGTGAACTTTTCCTTCGCGTTCCTCGGGCTTGTCCTTGTTCAAAATCAGGATACAGCCCGGCGAGGAGGTGTTGTAGAACAGGTTCTCGGGGAGTGCGATCACCGCCTCGAGCAGGTCGTCCTCGAGTATCGGCTTGCGGATCTTCTTCTCCGAGCGCGAGCGAAACAGCACGCCATTGTCCATCACGACGCCCGCCTTCCCGGTCTCGTTCAGCGAGGCGATCATCAGCTGAATCCACGCCCAGTCACCACGGTTCGACGGCGGCAGCCCGTACGGGAAGCGGCCGTACGGTTCGTTGTTCTCGACCCACTCCTTGTTCCACTCCTTCTGGTTCCACATCGGGTTCGCGATCACCCGGTCGAACACCTCGAGTTCGTCGTGTTTCGTGATGCACTTTGGCTTGGTGATGGTGTCGCCCTTCTCGATCGTCGCGTCGTAGAGTTCGTGCAGCAGGACGTTCATCTGGCCGATCGCCCACGTGTTCAGGTTCTTCTCCTGGCCGTAGAGTGAAATGTCGTCCATCTCGCCACCCGACTCGCGGATGTGCTCGGCGGAGTAGATGAGCATCCCCCCGGAGCCACAACACGGGTCGTAGACCCGGTGGCCCGGCTCCGGGTTCACGCACGTGACGATGAGGCGGACGACCTCGCGCGGTGTGTAGAATTCGCCGCCTTTCTTCCCGGCGTCGTCGGCGAACTCGCGGATGAGGTACTCGTAGGCGCGCCCGAAGATGTCGGGGTCCGCGAGGTCGGCGTTCCGGTAGCGGTGCTTCGAGAAGTGCGAGACGAGATCCGAGAGTAGGGTGTCCGGGAGTCGGTCCGTATCGTTGAAATCGACGGAGGTGAGCACACGGCCGTCGATATGATTGTTCTCGTCTTCGACCACCGCGAGGGCTTTGTTCAGCGCCGCGCCGACGTCGGTCTCCTGGGCCTTGATGTGGCCCCACCGGGCGCGCTCGGGAATCCAGAACTCCTCGTGGAGGTCGCGGTTGTCTCTGGCCGTCTCAACGGGAATCTCGAGTTCTTCGGCGACCTCCTCAGTTTCCTCTTCGAAGCGGTCGTTGGCCCGCTTGAGGAACAACAGCCCGAAGATGTAGTTCTTGTAGTCCGCCGAGTCGATGCTTCCCCGGAGTTTGTCCGCAGCCGCCCACAGATGTTTCTCGAGTGTAGAAAGTGTGAGTAGATCCGCATCCGTTCCAGGGAGCGTTGCCTGGTCCTGTTCAGCCATGACTCGAACATTATGCCCGCATATAATAATAGCACCGTCATCGTGAGACTCGAGCCCGTGAAACCGCGGGTAATCAGCGGGTGAGGTGTCGGGCTCGAGTGAAACGGCCGCTCGAGAGGGAGCGGTTCTACGACTCACGAATATGTTCGCTGCGGGAAGTCTGCCGTGTTTAGTGAAGTGAAAAACAGACGACCAACCACCACTGGGCGGGACTGAAAGGGGGCGGCGCTCTCGAGGTGCGAGATCGTTCAAAACGGCTGCGCCGTTTTGTGATGAGGAGAGACCTGCGGTCTCTCCAACCACGATGCAAGAACCGCAGGACGGAGTCCGAGGATCGCAGCGAGTCGCAGCCCTCGAGAGCTTCGGGGGCTTTCTTGGCGTTCGCGGCCAACGAACCGGCAGGTCGAGCTAAACTAAACACCACCGGAAAGTCCGGGTGCGAGAATCGAACCGAAGGAAGACGGTCACCTCACTCCGTTCGGTGCTGCGACTTCCAGGATTCGATTCTCGGTGGATCCCTGCGGCTCACGAATATGTTCGCCGCAGAAAGTCCGGGTGCGAGAATCGAACCACGGTCGTTTCGCTCACGACGTTCGCTTCACTCTCTGATTCGATTTCGCTTTCGGACGGTCTCCTCGCTCGAGTGCTCCCAGTCGTCCCTGGCGGTACGACTGCTCGCGAAAGACGCTCGGAGAAAGTCCGGGTGCGAGAATCGAACCGAAGCCAGACGATCACTCTCACTCCGTTCGAGCGCTGCGACTGGCAGGCTTCGATCTCGCCTTCCGGCGTTTCCACTCCTCCCGTTGGTCGTCGTGAAAAAGTCCGGGTGCGAGAATCGAACCCGCGTCTCAGCCTCCACAAGGCTGAAGGATAACCACTACCCCAACCCGGACACGTGTGCACTCTGAGGTAAGCGAGCAACACGTGAAATACGTTACGACTCCCGATTCTCGAGCCAGCGGCCACACACCGGCCGGACGAGACCTACCGACGGGGACGAGCGACTGCAGACGAGCGAGGACCCCACGGCACACCACACCGCTTTTGCTCGTCGAACCCAACAGAACGGGTAGACGCGTGGCTATCACCGACAAGATCTACCTGAAGAACCACCGCCAGATCGCCAGCCAGCTCGAGACCTCGATCCCGAAAGGGGTGTTCAAAGGTGCGACCCTCGACCTGCTGTTCCAGGGTGAGGGTCTCGAGAAACTCGACGACGCCACCCGCGAACGCGTCCTCGACTTCGCGAGTGACTTCCTCGACTGCGCCTGCGACACCAACCCCTACTGTGGCTGTCCCGAGCGGAAGTTCGTCGCCTACCTCCTCGAGTTGCGCGCCCAGGGTCTCGGTCCCGACGCCATCGTCGACGTGATGGGCGACGACTACCTGGTCTACGCCTACTCCGGGGACATCCTCTCGTTTCTCGACAACAGCGTCAGAACGCTCGAGGCGGCCGAAGGGCTGGCTCGCGTCGACGGCGCGAGAGAGAAGGCCGCAGAGATCGACGCGGCCAAACGCGACCTCGCGAAGTGATCAGCCCAGCTGGTACGGTTCGTCTTCTTCGTCCAGATCGTCGAGTAAGAGCACCTCGTCCGGCTCGTCCTCGAGTCGGTCCCGTAGGTCGGTGACGTACGCCTTGTGTTCCTCGAGTTGCTCGCGTAAGTGCTCGGTCTCGAGTTCGAGGCGTTCGTGCTCTCTGACGAAGCTCTTTGGCACCTCGACGATCGGTGGGAACGCAGGCTCGTCGTCGGTCGCACGCTCGCGCTCGCGCTCGAGGTCCGCCTCGGGGAGGACGGCGACCGCGCCGTCGTGTTCGACGAGCAAGTCGACGTAGTCACGAAAGACCGCAGACAACGAGATGTCTCGCTCCTCGGCGATGTCCTGGAGCGCCTCGAACGCGTCTTCGTTCACGCGAAACGAGATCGTCTTGTTCTTGTTGCCCATCTCGTCACTACTGGGCGTCACGGCTACTTAATCGTTCGTCAGACGGGACCTCGAGACCGGGTGTGAAAAATGGGTGTGCGGGTGGACCGATCGAAGCGGACGCCGGTTCAGGCGGTCGCCTCGAGATCCTCGAGGCTCTCGAGGGCCTGAATCACGGCGTTGCGGTAGTTCTCGACCGGCGAGTCGTAGCGTTCGCGCGCCATGTGGGCGTACTCGTTGCCCGGAGCGGTGCTCGCGCCCTCGGGCGCTTCCTGCTCGGCTTCCCACTCGGAGACGGCGTCGATGCGGTCGAGGGTGCGGGTGGCGGTCTCGACGACCCAGCGGTCACGGGTCGCGTCGTCGACGACCGCGATCGACTCCGGCCGGACGGAGACGTTGACGGTGCCGTCGTCGGTCTCGTAGGTCCGGGGCTTGCCGACGATGGAGACGTACGCCGGCGGCTCCGTGTCCCGGAGGACGGCGGCGGCCTCCGGCTGGTACTGGCCCGCGTAGACGAAGAACGTCCCCGTCGGGTCGACGACCCGGCCGCGCCAGTACTCGCTCTCGTCGCCGACGTCTTCGGTCTCGGTGAGCGTCCCGACGATGAAGACGCGGTTGGCGCGGTCGCCGGTCGGCAACAGCGCGTAGTTCGGGGCGCGCTCGTCGTCCGACTCCTTGAAGGTGTACGTCGCGTCGTTGAATTCGGTCGCGAAGACGCGCCGGGCGACTTCGCGGGTGAGTTGTGTCTGAGACATTTACATCGACCTCGCTCTGATCAGCAGCGATTCTCCGTCGACCGGCCCGTCGAGGTCCCCGACGTCGTCGGCGAGGACGTAGCGGCCGAACGTCGGTCCCTCGATGCGGTAGTAGGTACCGAGGACGCGGTCTGCGATCTCGTCGGCGACGATCGTCGTGTCGAGGGCGTCCATCGCCATCTCCTTGGCTTCCTCGAGGCTGATCCCCGTCAGCGACTCGGTCGCCTCGGCGTCGAAGATCACTTCGTGGGCGTCGATGCCGTCGTCGAGGACGCCCTTGATGCGGAGGTCGAACTCCCCTTCTACTTCCCCGTGTTCCGAACAGCGGCCGTTCTGGAGGACGCGCGTACAGCCCTCGACGGGACAGCGCTTGATGAGACCGCTGCCGCGTTGCATGTCGACCAGCGCACCGGTCACCTCGCTGGTGTCGTCGCCGACCTCGAGTTCTTCGTCGAGTTCCTCGATCACCGTCGTCGAGTTGAGTTTGACCGAGTACCGCCCCTGGTACTCGTCGGTGACGACGTTTCGGAGGGCGTAGACGCCCCCCTCCTCGAGCGCTGGAAGCTCGGATTTCGCCCACTTGGTGAACTTGATCGTCCCCGTCGGGTCACCGACGAGACCGACCTGGTCGATGGAGTCACTGCGTGGCTCCCAGAGTTCGATCACCTTCGCGGTGAGGTCGACCCACTGCTCGGGTTCGTCGATCGTCTCGATCGAGACCTCCTCGCTCGAGCCACTCGAGATGTCCTCCCGGTCGAGACCCGCCTCTTCGAGGTAGTGGTTGGTAACGCTGCGTCGGGCCTCGTCCATCGGGACCTTGTACTCGTCGACGAGGGTGTGGAGTCTCCCCTCGACGTCGTCTACGGTCACGTCGAGATGGTCCGAGAACTGGCCGTGTATGTCTTCTGCGTGTTGTCGTACGTCGCTCATGGTGTCACGCCTCCTCCTGTGTATCAATGGGAGGCACGTCGAGGTTGGTTCCCCATCGTATTTAACGTGCGGGTAGCGGGGCGGAAGTGGAGCCTCGAGTCGGGGAAACCGCACGACAGCGTCGCGTCGAACGCAGCGGTCGGCGGCTCGAGCGAACGTGAACCCGGTCCACGCCGCGGCGCTGGCGGGCGAGAAGACTATGGGAGCGCGGCGAGTACGTCAGGCAGAGCTATGGTCGACCGCCGGGAACTCGAGCGATTGTTCAGGACGGGCCTGCAGTCGGCGGGTCAGCGCTACGAGGAGTTTCGCCGCTCGAGCGAGCGCCAGCTGGTCGACGCCCGCAGCGAGTACCAGTCGGCCAAGCACGTCAGCGGCGTCCCGACCGACGACGCCGGGCGCGCGAAAGTCGTCTGTCGGCGTTTCGCCGAGCGGCGCGCGGCCGCCCTCGACGAGGAGTTCCGTCCGGCGTGTTACGAGGCGGGCCACCCCGACTGCGAGGGCTGTCACGAGGACCTCCGTGAGGGACGCATCGAGACCTGGTGAGCGACGCGTACGGGACGAACCGCCGGGGTCTCCCCCAGCCCTGGCAGAACTAGTAGATCATTAAGGGATTCGCTTATTAGTGAAGCGATAGTCACAAATCCATCGTGGGAACTAAACATTCGGAGTTCCAAACCCCAGAATCGGTGTCGATCTACCAGGGCGACGCCGGTCGTCCGGACCGGGTCGCGTTCCTCACCGACGAGCCAGCGCTCGAGTCGGTGTACGAGGCGACCGTCGGATTCATCGAGCGCAGTGTCGCAGAGAGCGACGCAGAGGGTGTCGTCGTGGCGATGAGCGGCGGCATCGACTCGACGGTCACCGCAGCACTCGCCGCCGACGCGCTCGGGAGCGACCGGGTGATCGGTCTGGGACTGCCGCGGACGAAACGCGAAACCCTCGACGTGAGCGACGCCCGGACCATCGCCGAGGGAATGGGTCTCGAGTACCACGAGGCGAACGTACGGCCGCTGCTCGAGGAGTTTACGGACGCGCTCGCGCCGGCGATCGAGCCGGCCGAGTCGGACGGCGAGGACGACCCTCCGCACCTCGCCGTCGGAAACGTCGTCTCGCGGCTCCGCATGTGCTGTGCGTACTACGTGGCGAACCGCTCGTCGCACCTGGTGCTCGGGACGGCGAACCGCTCGGAGTTGCTGCTCGGCTACTTCACGAAGTACGGCGACGGCGGCGTCGACCTGAACCCGATCGGCGACCTCTACAAGACCGAGGTTCGCGCGCTCGCGAGACACCTCGGGCTGCCGAAACGCATCGTGAGCAAAGAGCCGACGGCGGGCTTCTGGACGGGCCAGACCGACGCGAGCGAACTCGGCGCACCCTACGAACAGCTCGACCCGCTGCTCAGGCGGACGGTCGATCGGGGAGAGCCGCTCGAGGACGCCGTCGCCGACCTCGATATCGACGCCAAGACCGCTCGCGAGATCGTCTCGCGGTGTGTCGAGACGCGCCACAAGCGGTTCACGCCGCCGACGCCGGGGATCGGTGCGCGCCACGCGGAGGTCTGGTCGTCGACGGTCGAGGAGTGATCAGGCCCGGACGCGGACCTCGCCCTCCGGCGTGACACCGACGACGAAGCCGTCGACGATCTGTCGGCCGCTGACCGCCTCGCCCGCGGCGTCGCTGATCACCTTCATCAGGTTCGGCGCGGTGTGGGTGACCTTCACGCCCGCCTCGTCGCACGCCTCGTAGATCCGCCCGGGAACGTCGTAGAGATCCGCGCCCGGGTCGATTCGTACCTGTACCGGGGCCTGGAGTGCATCGGCGAACGAGACCGTCTCGCGGGCTTTCCGCACGTTCTCGCGGGCGCTCGCCTCGACCGACGAGACGTTCGCTCGGGAGGTTCCGAGGGCGGCGGCGATGTCGGCCTGGGAGCGCTCGCGCTCGCGCAGCGCCAGCACCTGTGCCTGCCGGTAGGTGAGGACGCTCCGGTCGGGATCGAAGCCGATCTCCGCGAGCAGCTCGTCGGTCTCCTCGATCACGGTGACCGACCTCCGTCCGTCGCGACTCTCCGCCACCAACACCTCACGTCGCTGTCGCCGCGTCGCTCCATACGCGAGCGATACACGTGGGGACGGCAAAGCTTCGATGGTCTCGAGCACCGCCGTCCGGCCGCCGTCACCGCCTCGGTGTCGAACACCCCGCCACGCCGGACCCGTCGACACGCTGGCCGAACGCTATATCACGGTTCGTGACTGACACCGGGCATGAACGTCACCGAGGCCGCGGCGGCCTGTCGTGCCGTCCGCGAGGAGCTCTCGGCCGTCGTCGTCGGCGACGCCGACCGGTTCGAGACGATCCTGGCCGCGGTCGTCGCCGGTGGCCACGTCCTCTTAGAGGACGTCCCCGGGACCGGAAAGACGCTGACCGCACGGACGCTCGCCGAGGCGCTCGGACTCGAGTTCTCACGCATCCAGTTTACACCCGACTTACTGCCCGCCGACATCACCGGCACACACGTCTACGACGACCGCTCGCGGACGTTCGAGTTCACCGAGGGACCGATCTTCGCCAACGTCGTCCTCGCCGACGAGATCAACCGCGCGCCGCCGAAGACCCAGGCCGCCTTACTCGAGGCGATGGGCGAGAAGCAGGTCTCGACCGGCGGCGAGACCCGACAGCTTCCGGACCCGTTCGTCGTCATCGCGACCCAGAACCCGGTCGAACAGGAGGGGACCTTCCCGCTCCCCGAGGCACAGGTCGACCGGTTCACCGTCGAGACGTCGCTCGGCTACCCCGACCGCGAGGGCGAACTCGAGTTGCTCGACCGGCGTGCGCGCCGACGCACGCAGACACCGAGCGCCGAGCGCGTCGTCGACGCGGCGACCGTCCGCGCGCTGCAGGCGGTGCCCGAGGCGGTGGCCGTCGACGAGGACGTTCGCGCCTACCTCGTCGACCTCTGCCGGCAGACGCGGACGGACGAGCGGGTCGCCGTCGGCGTCTCTCCGCGAGGCGTCCAGCGACTGTTCGAGACGAGCCGCGCCCGTGCGGTGCTCGCCGGACGCGACTACGTCGCCCCCGAGGACGTTCGGGCCGTCGTCTACCCGGTGCTGACACACCGACTCGTCCTCACGACCGAATCAACCGTCCGCGGCGTCTCGAAGCGCAACATCGTCGAGGCGGCCGTCTCGAGCGTCGCGGTGCCGTCGATGGGCTGATCAGCCGCGGACCGCCCAGGCGACGACCACCACGCAGGCGACCCCGGCGGCGACGGCCGCGGCGGCGAGCGCTCCGTCCCCCGCGTTCGGCGCGACGGCGGCGATACAAGCGAGGACGAGCGCTGCAGCGGCGACGAGGAGAGCCGCGAGCGCCGTTGCGCCGCCGTGGACCAGCGCTGCCCGCCGCGTGGGTGCGCCGACGCCGAGTTCCGTCCGGAGCGTCTCCGCGTACTCGCCGAGGTCCCAGACGACGACCGCCCCCGCCGCGGTGAGAACCGCCATCGTGACGTGACCGACGGCCGCGAAGCCGACCCCGAGGACGAACAGCGCGCCCGCAGCGACCGCCCCCGCCATCGCCCGCGAGGGGAGGAGGCGAAGGACGCGCAGCCAGGTGACTGTGAGCGCCACCGACGAGAGCGACAGCGTCGCGAGCGTGAGCGCACCCGCCACGAGCGCGACCGTCGGCACCGCCGTGAGCAACGGCGTAAACGCCGCCGGAAACAGCGCCACGAGCGCCGACTCGAGCGCCCCGGCGGTGGCCGGATCGGCGAGCGAGCGCGAGAGGACGGTGCCGACGAGGACGCCGCCGACGGCCGGAGCGAGGAGGAGCGAAAGCGCCGACGCGAGACCACGCCGGGCGGTTCGACGGCTCCAGTCGGCGAGCAGGACGCCGGCGGCGACGAGCGCGAACGCGCAAACGAGCACTCGCAGCGCGGTCGCGCTCGCGAGCGTGGCGAGTGCGAAACCGGGCCAGCCGAGCGTCGCCTCGAGCCAGGCCGGTGAGACCAGCGAGCCGGCGTCTTCGGGACCGAACGCGAGCGGGGCGACGAGCACGAGCGCGAGAGACGCGAGCGCGAGCCACCGGGCGCGGGCGAGCGCACGCTCGAGGCGGTGCGTGACCTCGGCGGCACGCCGGTGGCGGTCGGGTGGGAGCAGGCGGTCGGCCGGGACGACGGCGAGCGCGCGCTCGGCGAGGACGAGCGCGAGGAGGACGAAGATCACGAGCGTGACGAGCGCCCACGATCCCTCGCCGGCGACGAGACCGGCGAACCACCCGAGCAGCGACGAGCCAGCCCCGACCGCCCGCCCGCGGACGGTCCCGCTGGGCAGCGCGGCAGCGACGACGACCGAACCGACACCCATCGCCGCCAGCGCCGCTCCAGTGCCACCCCGCCTAACGCCGCCCGTGCCGACTCCGGTCCAGGAGACGAGCGCGGCCGCGAACCCGGCGTAGACGAGCGCCCACACCGCGAGTGCAGCCAGCAGCCCACCCCGCTCGAGGGCGAGACCGAGACCGAGAGTCGTCGGAACCGCCACGAGGAGCGAGAGTGAGACGGCGAGAATGCCGCCGAGACCGCGAACCAGCGGGGTGCGACTCGAGCAGACGACGGTCGCGAGCGCACCGACGACGCCGCCGGCGAGCGCGAGCGCGGCGAGACCGGGACCGACCAGCACCGCCCCGGCCACCAGCGCGACGGCCACGGTGAGCGCGGCCGCGAGGAGGTGGCTCGTCGTCGGCCGCGACGGCCCGTCCCGGAAGGACGCGAGTGTCGGCATCACGAGCGCGCGCAGTCGGAAGCGACGGGTCGGCCGCCGAGGACCCATCCGGGTGTCCGAGCGCGGATTCGGCCGGTCGGCCGACCCCGAGTCCGGGCGACCGGCGCTCACGGTCCACCCCGCCCGACGCGTCGAAGCGCGCGCGTGAGGTCGACCGCGAGCGGCGTCGAGAGGTCCCAGTCGACGACGAGCGCACCCGCGTCGCGACACGCCTCGAGTCGGGTCCGGCGCTCGAGGCGGGCGATTCTGACACCGACCGACGGCGGCCCTGCGTCCGCTCGCCGGCCCGGGTCGACGACGTCCGTCGAGAGGTCCGGCGAGACGACCGTCACCGCGCGGCCGCGTGCGCGAAGTCGGCGGACGAGGTCGAGCGCGGTCGCGTCGGTCAGCGGCGAGCAGTAGAGCACCTGAGCGGCGGTCGGCAGCCGTCGCTCGAGGTCGTCTGCGAGCACCGCCGCCCGGTCGGGGTCGTCGCCCCAGCGAGACGAGGCGGCCGAAGACGAAGATGTGGCTGTACGCGAGTTCGCGTGCGAGCGGGCGCTGGTCGGGCCTGCGACGGGCGACGGTGGGTCTTCTCGCGCCGCCGCGGCCGCGTCCTCGACGCGCCGGCGAACCGACGGTGCGCGCGCCGGGTCGACCCAGCCGTCACCCGCGAGGAGGGCGAATCCGGTCCGGTTGCCCGCCTCGAGCGAGGCGGAGACGCCCGCCGAGGCGGCGTACAGCGAGAGGTCGAACGAGTCGGGCCCGCCGCCGGGTGGCACACGCCTGCTCTCGAGGCGGTCGTCGACGACGAAGACGAGCGTGACGGCGCGTTCCTGGCGGTACTCGATGGTGGTGAGCGCGCCCGTCCGGGCGTAGCGGTTCCAGTCGATGCGGTTGATCGGGTCGCCGCGGCGGTACTCCCGGGTCGCGTAGAACTCGACGCCGCTCCCGCCGTCGTCGGTCGGCGTCGCTCCGACGAACTGGACGGTCCGGTCGTGGACGGGTACCGCGTCGAGGAGCGTCTCGCAGGTGAACGAGTCGACGCCCGCAGGCCGGGGTGTGTCGGTGACCGCCGCGGTCGCGGTCGCGTTCCGCGAACGGACGGCCGGCGTGCCGAAGGCGTGGTCGCCACGGGGCGGTGCGAGGCCGTAGACGAGCGTCGCAGCCTCGCCCGGGGCGAGCGCCGTCGCGAGCGCGGGCGGATCGGTGGTACCGCCGACCACCGCCGCACCCGACGGCGGGTCGTCGACCACCCGTACGTCCGGCAGGCTCCGGTCACCCGCGTTGGACACCGAGAGCGTCACGTGAACCACCTGACCCGGCCGGGGACGCTCGGGCGTGATCGAGCGCTCGAGTTCGAGGACGGGTTCCGGCGGCGTGCTCGCGAGACCGACGGCGGCGTAGCCGAGGGGAACGAGCGCGAGCACCACCAGCGTGGTGTGGCCGACGGCGAGCGCGAGGACGGTCAGCGCGAGCGCAGCCACCAGGCCGGTCTGCCAGCGCGCGGTGTAGCTGAGCGCCGTCATCCGCCTCCGCCCACCTCCGGCGTCGACCCGCGAGCGCCGACGGAGGGCTGGGTGGCGGGCCGGCGGGACGGCGGGCCACCGGTCTCCATCGCCTCGAGTTCGGCGACGGTTCGCTCGACGTGGTGGGCGAACGGGTCGGCTCTCGTGAGGAGGTCGACCAGCCAGAAGCGAAGCGGGAGCGACGGGCCGTCCTCGTCGGCGAGCAAGGCGCCAGCGCGAGCGTCGTCCGTCCAGCGGCCGGCGGCCACTGCGGCGCGCGCATCTTCGTCGGAACAGGAGACACAGCGCGCGTAGCGCTCGCGTGCGAGCGCCCGGAGCGCGTCGACGATCACCCGGCGGGCGCGTTCGCGGTCGCCCGCGGCGGTGCCGTCGTAGTCGCTCGCCCACCGCCGTGCCCGTTCGATGTCCGCACCGAACGTCGGCGGGTCGGCGCGCGAACGCTCCCGGAAAGCGGCGACGTCCGGCGGGAGGGCCGGCCCGTCGGTGGCGGCCGAGAGCGGAGCCACCGGGTCGGCGTGAACCCGGCCGAGGAGCGCGAGTACACCCGTCAGGAGCGCGAGCGAGACGACGAGCGCGAGTAAGACGCGCGTCGGCGACCGGGCCGCGAACGCCGCCGTGAGACCGACCACCTCGAGCGCTCGCGACTCGAGGACGAACAGCCCCGCGAGGACGACGAGCGCGGCGGCGACGGCGGTCGCGAGCGCGAGCGCCGCCGCGGACGGACGGCGGGTCACGGGTCACCCTCCGGCGCGTGACGGTCGAGCGACTCGTGGGCGGCCCGAACGCGCTCGAGGAGGGCGGTCGGGTCGCGAGCACCGTACTCGACGTCACGGAACGCGGCGGTGATGGTCTCGACCGGGGCGGCGGGCGCACCCGTCTCGATGGCACTGTGAGCGACGTCGGCCGGCGTCGACACCCGGCGGCCCGTCGGTGTCATCGAGGCGCGGGTGGCGACGGCGGCGAACGCCTCGCGAATGCGCTCTCTGGCGTCGGCTTCCGCCGGCGTCACCGACGGAGATGTCGGTGTCCGGGCGTGCGCCGACTCGCTCGCGCGGCCGCCGCCGGAATCCGACCGGGACGCCTCGCCCCGGAGCGAGGCGAGCAGTCCCACGAGCGAGGCACGGATGCGAGCGGGGAGCGTCGCCAGCCACGCGCTCGCCGTCTCGAGGGCGCGCTCGAGCGTCGCCGAGAGCGTGACCAGCGCCTCGAGTGCGAACGCGTACAGCGAGGCAGGGAGTGCGAGCAGGCGCTCGCGGAGATCCGGACGCGTACGGAACAGGTAGGCGAGTGCGAGCGCGAGCACTGCCGCGAGAGCGCCAGCGACCGCTGCGGGAGAGAGCGCCGACGGGAGACCGGTGTCGCCGCCCGTCTCGCCCCCACCGGCGTCGGTGGCCGCATCGTCACCACCGTCCGTCTCACCCTCACCGGCGTCGGTGGCCGCATCGTCACCACCGTCCGTCTCACCCTCACCGGCACTGCCCTCCGTTTCACCCTCACCGACACCGCTCTCCATTGCACCCTCACCGACACTGCCCTCCGTTTCACCCTCGCCGGCACCGCTCTCCGTTTCACCCTCACCGTCACGCTCGGCACCGCCGTCTCCGGGAGCCGAGGTCCCGTCCGTCGGAGACGAGCGGTCGTCAGTCGCCGCTGTGCCGTCGCCCTCGAGTGCGTCCGTCTCGCTCGGATCGACGGAGTCCGCGTCGCTCGAGGTGGGGACCTCGGCGTCGCCACCGTGGGCCCCGGCGTCTGCGTCGCCGTCGAGGGAGTCGATTCCGTCGCCCTCGACAGTGTCGCCGTCCGATCCGTCGACGGTGGCCGCGCCGTCGGGTGCGGTCGGGTCGGAGACCGCCACGCTCGAGTCGACGAGTGCGTCGCCGAACGCGCCGCCGAGGAGACCGAGCGGGGGCGACCCCGTCGGTGCATCCGCGCTGCCCGGGTCGGCCTGCGGGGAGTCCACCGAGTCGCCCGCCTCGAACGAGGCGTCCTCGAGTGCGCTCGAGTCGCCGTCCGGCGGTGTCGGCTCGATGCCGACGAGGTCACCGACGGAGGGGGTGCCGAGGGTCGCGAGCGTGCCGGCGACCTCGAGTAGCCCGCCGTCGGTCCCGTCGCCGAACTGGCCGTCGGCGGGGGGCGTGGCGTCGGCTCCGGGAGGCTGTGGTGAGGTGGTCTCGCCGGCGGCGTCCGAGTCGGGACCGTCGGGCGTCTCGAGGAGGCTCCGTGCGGGTGCGTCGTCGGTCAGTCCGGCGAGTGCGCTCGCGGTGATGACGAGTCCACAGACCGCGACGAGCATCGCACAGAGTACGAGTGGACGGGGACCAGCGTCTCCTGCCGTAGCGCCGACCATTGATCGAGTACGTAATCGCTCAGGCGACACTTACGTGTTGTCGCCGCGAGTGTGGGTGTGGGCGACGCGAGTGCCGGTGACGTGTGGGACCGAGCGCTCGAGGGGTGAGGCGGGGCGGGAGATGCGGGCGCTCGACGGGAAACGACTGAAAAAGCGGGCGCTCGGTGTGCGACTGTCCACGTCGCGGGTGCGTCTACGAACCCCAGAAGTTCTCGCGGCTTCCGAGACGTTCGGGGCGGTCACGGCGGTTTCGGCGGCCACCGTCGTCGTCGGTCGCAGCCTCTCCGTGGTCTTCGTCCTCGTCGTCGGGTTCGAGCGGGAGGCGCTCGAGTTCCTCGGCGCGGGCGTGGTTGTTGTGTACGCGCGTGATCTCGACGAGCGAGCGCGCCTCGGGGAGGACACCGTCGACCATGACGATGAAGCCGTCCTCGGTTCGGCCGACGCCGGCGCCGCTCTCGTGCATGTCGACGACGTCGACGACGACCTCCTCGCCGGCTTTGACCGGCTGGGTCTTGAGGTCCTGAATCGGCTGGCTGTAGTGGTTGCACCACTCTTTGCCGCTTCGGTCACCGTAGTGTTGACACCCCATTCCAGCGATCTGTTCGGAGAAACTCGGGCAGTCGTCGGCGAGTGGACAGTCCGGCATAAGGAGTAGTAGCCAGCATAGCGTTAAACCGCTTGCGGAACCGAGAGCGCACCAGTCAGGCGTGGTCTCGGGACCAGAAACCCGATAGCGAGGTAAGGACCGCGAACGCTCGGGCGACGGTCGACGCTCGTTCGTGGCAACGTTTACGAGCGTTCCCCGACAACGATTAGTGATGAACGTTCTCGTGACGGTCACGGAGGGAGCGACTGTCGATGACGAGTTTCGGATCGACGGGCTGGCCATCGACGACGGCTCGCTCACCACCGATCTCAACGAGTGGGACGAGTACGCACTCGAGACCGCCGTCAGGCTCGCCGAAGCCGACCTCGTCGACGAGGTGGTCACGGTAACGATCGGTCCCGAAGACTGCGAGGGGACCATCCGCCAGGTGCTCGCGAAAGGTGCAGACCGCGCGATTCGGGTCTGGGACGACGCGCTCGAGCGCAGCGAAATGCTCGACGTCGGCGCGAAGACGGCGCTGCTCGCAGCCGTCGTCGAGACCGAAGAGCCGGACCTGGTGTTGACCGGCGTCCAGTCGGCCGACGAGGGATTCATGGCGACGGGCGTCTCGCTGGCCGCCGCCGTCGACTACGGCTGGGCGGCCGTCGTCAACGCACTCGAGGTCGACCCCGACGAGCGGATCGCCCGCGTCCGCCGGGAACTCGAGGGTGGCGTCGAGGAGCGAACCGAAGTCGACCTCCCGGCGGTACTGACGATCCAGACGGGGATCAACGAGCCGCGCTACGCCAGCCTGCGTGGGATTCGGATGGCCCAGCGTAAGGAACTCGCGGTGCGCTCGCTGGCGGACCTGGGACTCGAGGCGAGCGCCGTCGAGAGCCGCCTCAGGCTGCGCGAGTTGGCCGAACCCGAGAGTGAGAGCGAGGCGCGGGTGCTCGAGGGCTCGAGCGAGGAGGCGGCGGCCGAACTGGCGACGGTGCTGCGAGAGCAGGGGGTGGGCCGATGAGCGACGTCCTCGCCGTCGTCGACCACCGCCAGGGAGCGCTTCGCGACGTGAGCTTCGAGCTACTGAGTGCGGGGCGAGACCTCGCCGACGCGACCGGCGGCGACCTCTTCGTCGCCGTCGTCAACGGCCCGACGGCGGCGTTCGCCGACGAGGTCGACCGCGAGGGCGTCGACGCAATCTACACCGTCGACGCCGGTGAAGAGTTCGACCACGACGTCTACGCCGGGGCGGCCGTCCACCTCGTCGAGACACTCGAGCCGAGGATCCTCCTCGCGCCCAACAGCGTCAACGGCATCGACTACCTGCCGGCCGTCGCGACCCGCCTCGACTGGCCGCTGGTCACCGACGCCGTCGGTCTCGAACTCGAGGGTGAGACGCTGGTGGCGACGCGCGAACACTACGGCGGCAAGGTCGAGGCGACGCTCGAGGTCGCCCTCGACGGCGGCGTGGCGGTCACGATCCGAGCGGGGGAGTGGCCCGCCGCGACGGGCGAGGGAGCGGCGAGCGTCGAGGACGTCGCCTTCGATCTCGAGGAGTCGGCGAACCGCTCGCGGGTGCTCGGCTTCGAGGCAGTCGCCGGCGGCGACGTCGACATCGCCGAGGCGGACGTGCTCGTGAGCGTCGGCCGCGGCATCGAAGACGAGGAGAACCTCGAGTTGATCGAGGAACTCGCCGAGGCGCTTGGGGCGACGGTGTCTGCCTCGCGCCCGGTCGTCGACGCGGGCTGGCTCCCGAAGAACCGCCAGGTGGGTCAGTCGGGGAAGGTCGTCACGCCCGACGTCTACATCGCCATCGGTATCTCGGGGGCCGTCCAGCACGTCGCGGGCATGAAAGGGGCGAAGACCATCGTCGCGATCAACACCGATCCGAACGCGCCGATCATGGACATCGCCGACTACGCGATTCACGACGACCTCTTCGACGTGGTACCCGCGTTGATCGAACAGTTCGAGTGATCGGGACGGGCCACGCCGGTGTGCAGCCAGCGATGGCCGCTCCCTCGGGCGGTTTTCACTTTCGGTCCGCGTGGGTGAGCTATTTGAAGGTGGGTCGACTCAGCCAACGTGAGTACGACCCACGGGGCGGTCCCGGTTCCGTACCCTCTCACCATGATAGACACCGTCAAGCGGTTCATCGGCAACAGGCCACGGACGCTCCTCGAGTGTCGCCACTGTGGCGTGGAGGCAGAACCGGGAGCCGAACGCTGTGAGAACTGTGGCTCGAGTGAGATCGCCACCTACCGGTTCGGTCGGTGACGCCTCGATGGACGGCCGTCCGCGAGGTGTCGTGTGGAGACGCCCGCTCGAGCGGGGACTGGCGGCGGGCCTGCGGAGAATCCGACACGTACTTTTTCCGCCCATCCCAAACGCTGGCAATGGAACTTCTCGAGCGCCGTCGTGCGTTGATCGAGACGCGCCTCGTCGAGGTCGTCGACGGCATCGAACCGGCGGCGCTCTCCGCGGAAGTTCGTCACGTCGCACTCTCTGGGGGGAAGCGGGTTCGGCCGACGGTGACGCTGCTCGCGTGTGAGACCGTCGGCGGGACGGCCGAAGAGGCAGTCGACTTCGGCGTCGGCATCGAACTCGTCCACAGCGCCTCGCTCGTCATCGACGACATCATCGACCGCTCGGAACTCAGGCGGGGGACGACCAGCGCGTGGGCGGAGTTCGGCCACGGTCCCGCCATCGTGACGAGCGACGGCTTGCTGGGGGAGGCGTTCGCGCTCTTCTCCGCCGATCCGAAGGCGACGCAGGTCGTCGCCGAGGCGATGGTCGAACTCGGCGTCGGCGAGGCGACCGAACTCTCGGCACAGCCAGCGACCGAAGCGGAGTACATGACGCTCGCACGCCGGAAGACCGGCGCGCTGTTCCGTGCGGCGGCCGAACTCGGCGCGATCGCCGCCGGGTCGAACGGCTTCACCGTCGAAGCGCTCGGCGAGTACGCCGAACGCGTCGGCGTCGCCTTCCAGATCCGCGACGACGTCCTCGACGCGGTCTCGGATCCCGACGCGCTCGGCAAGCCGACCGGCCACGACGCCGAGATGGACCGGCCCTCGCTCGTCCAGATCACCGACCTCTCGCCCGAAGAGGCGAACGGGCGCGCGCGGACGGAGGCCGACCGGGCGCTCGAGGCGCTCGCTCGCGTCGAGGTCGCAGACACCGAGGCTCGAGGCTACTTGGTCGACCTCGCGGAGTTCGTCGTCGAACGCGAGCGGTGAGTTAGGTGCCCTCGGCACGCGCACTCGAGGCACTCGAGCGTGACTCGGCGATCGCGAACGCGAGCGTGCTGGCGATACCGAGCAGCGTCCCCGCCGTGAGCGCCGTCGCCAGGTAGGAGACGGTGACGAGATCGAGGAAGAACGCGCTCACCGCGTGGAGGACGAGCGCGATGGCGATCACGTAGAAGGGCGCGTTGAGGTAGCGCCACTCGAGCGTGCCGGCGATGTACTCGTCGGTGATCTGGCCGAGACTGGTCGTGACGCCCGCGGCGGCGAACCACTGGATCGCCCCGTAGACGAGCGCGGCGAGGACGAACGGGGCGTCGGCCGTCGCGGTTTCGGTCGTCTGGAACTGCTCGAGGGCGTTGATTCCGCTGACCCCGCCGAGGACGAGCAACGCGGCGGCGACGACGTAGGCGATGAGCGTCATCTTCCCGGCGTAGAGCGAGCGCCGGGCACGCTCGGCCATCTCGTCGATACGGTCACCGAGGGCGAGACCGCGCGAGATGAGGTAGAGACCGAGTAGTGCGGAGGTCGTCCCGAGGACCAGTCCCGGCAGGTTGAACACCGCGCCGACCAGTACGAGCGGGTAGATCAGCAGGAGGATACCGATCGGGATCAGGAGGGTCCCGCGCGTCTCCGGGTCGGCGAGCACCTGCTTGATGGTGTAGTACATCGACTCCAGGTTCTGTGCCTGGCGGACGACCACCCGCCTGACGCCGTCGATGGGGACGCGGGCACGGATCACCGGCAGCACCGACTCGTCCTGTGCACCGTCGGTGATAACGAGCGCAGTCACGTCCTCGCCGGTCGAGAGGCTCGCGAGGACGGTGTCGACCTCGTCACCCACCTCGCGGTTGGCGCTGACGTCGCCCTCCTCGTTGCCGGTGACGACCGCAACCTCGACGCTCTCGTCTCTCGAGTCGAGGTCGTCGTAGATGTGAATGCCCTGGAAGATGACGTTGACGTCGCTGTCTTCGGGGTCGGCGACCGCGAGCGCGACGGCGGCCGCCTCGGCCTCCTCACGGCCGATGACCGGCGTCGAGAAGCCGGTCTTGCGGCCGAGGTCGTCGTCCAGGTCGACACACAGCACCAACAGCATTGAGAGAGCGTTTGCGTGCGCGCTATTTCCCTCTTCTGGGGCACGAGGTAGTGCGGGCGCGAGTCGCCATCGACCACTCACGGGAACCGCCGCGCCGTCGCGCACCTCCCCACTCGCCGGAGCGATGGGTTGAACCGGACGCGAGTGAATACTCGCCTATGTCACGGAGCCAGCGGGGAGGGAAGACCCCGAACGACTACCCACCGGCGAACCCGGAGGTGGGCCGGTGAGCGAGGAGGCACTCGAGCTGTCGGCGACGGCTGCGCTCGTCCCCATCGACGTCCAGGTGGGCTTCGACGACCCCGTCTGGGGCGAGCGGAACAATCCGGACGCCGAGACGCGTATCGCCGACCTACTCGCCGCCTGGCGCGAACGCGGGTGGCCGCTCGTCCACGTGAAACACGACTCGACGGAACCCGACTCGCCGCTACGCCCCGACCAGCCGGGGAACGCGTTCAAACCCGAGGGAGCGCCGCTCGAGGGTGAGCGCGTCGTCTCGAAACGGGTCAACGGGGCGTTCGTCGGGACGGACCTCGAGTCCTGGCTGCGCGAGCGCGGTGTCGACACGCTGGTCTGCTGTGGCCTGACGACCGACCACTGCGTCTCGACGACGGTACGGATGGCCGAGAACCGCGGCTTCGACGTGGTGGTCGTGAGCGACGCGACGGCGACCTTCGGCCGCGAGGGCCACGACGGCGAACGCTTCGACGCCGAGACGAGCCACCGCGTCGCGCTCGCACACCTCCGCGGGGAGTTCGCGACGGTCGCCGACACCGAGACCGTGCTCGAGGCGCTCCGCTCTGGCTAGCGCTCGTCACAGCAACACGCCCCCGACCCGTCGGCTCGGGCACTCGGGGACGCCTCGCCCGACTGCGGCTCACACGCAGCGGCGACGTAGTACTCGATGGTCGAACGGAACGCCTCGAAGCGTCGAGTACGGACGATGTCACCGCTACGCGCGTCGTACTCGAGGAGGTCGTGGTCAGCCAGCCGCGGGAGGTGGTTGTGGACCAGCGAGACGGCCACCCGTGGTGGCCGTCGCTCGGGGTCGGCGTCCGTCTCGAGGAGTTCGGAGGTGGCGAGCGACAGCGTCACCAGGTCGAGCGTCACCCGCTGGCGCTCGAGCAACAACGACAACACCAGCCGCCGCCGCGGCTCACAGACGAGTGACCGAACATCCACCGAATCACGCGTATCTCCAGTCATCGTCCGAATACTGGTCGAAAGCGGCCAGAACGATGACGCCTACCAGCGTAGGTGTCACCAGGAGGGCAACTATAGTAGCCACTGCAAGTCAGTGCACACCGGATCGCCAGACGGGTCGGCGATCAGTGTGTAAACCGTTGCAGTTGGTACGATAGAGCGTGGGCGATTCCGGCCGGTGGAGGTTCGACGACGGCCACGTCTCGATCAGCGTTCGACTCCCGTGGACGCGGCTCGTCGGTCAGCCACGGCACAGCGTACCGGGACGAACCCGGTTCGCTTATTCGGCTGGGCGCGCTCAGGTCGACATAGATGATCTCGAGGGGCTGTGAACAGTGTGCCGAAGGTGGCAAGCTCGTGCTGTTCGTCTACGGCTACTGCGACGAGCGCGACTGCTTCTACTGTCCGCTCGGGGAGACGCGCAAGAACGTCACCGACGTCTACGCCAACGAGCGCCTCGTCGAGTCCGACGAGGACGTCCTGATCGAGGCCCGCCGGATGGACGCCCTCGGCTCGTCGATCACCGGCGGCGAACCCCAGGAGGCACTCGAGCGCACCTGCCACTACCTCTCGTTGCTCAAAGACGAGTTCGGCGCTGAGCACCACACCCACCTCTACACCGGCATCACCGGCGGCCGCGAGAACATGCGCGCGCTCGCAAACGCCGGTCTCGACGAGATTCGCTTCCACCCGCCGCTCGAGCAGTGGGGCGACCTCCACGGCACCGAGTGGGAAGACATCCTCTACATCGCCCGCGAGGAGGGACTCACCCCGGCCTTCGAGATTCCGGGCATCCGTCCCGAGACGGAGTTTCTCGACTTCTTAGACGAGGGTGCGGCTGAGTTCTGTAACATCAACGAGTTCGAGATGAGCCACGGCAACTTCCGCCGGATGCAAGAGCAGGGCTTCGAACTCAAGGAGGGCCACATGAGCGCCGTCGACAACGACCGCGAGGCGATTCTCGAAGTGATGGGCGACCACCCGAAGGTCTACTTCTGCACCTCGGTGTTCAAAGACGCCGCCCAGCACCGCCGCCGCCTCAAGCGCATGGCCCGCAGCGTCCGCCGTGGGTTCGACGAGATCACCGACGACGGGACGCTCGTCTACGGGAAGACCCACGCCGACCCAGCCGTCTTCGAGACGCTCGGCGTCCCCGAGGAGTTCTACACCGTCAAGCAGAACCACGTCGAGGTCGCCTGGTGGCTCCTCGAGGAGATGATCGAAGACGGTGATCTCGAGGACGGCGAAATCGTCGAACAGTATCCGACCTACGACGGCCAGGTCGTAGAGCGGACGCCGTTGGTGTAGTACCGCGAGCGAACGGAGCGAGTGAGCGGCTTTTGGTGCAGATTTTTCCCGGAGGGTGAGCGACGCGAACCCGAACGGAAAAAGGTCGTGGTGCGAACCCGACGCGAAAAAGGTGCGCGCGCCAAGTGGTCGAGCGGACGCCCCTGGTGTAGTACCGCGAGCGAACGGAGTGAGCGAGCGGCTTTTTGATCGACATTTTTCCGTGAGCGGTGAGCAACGCGAATCCGAGCGGAAAAAGGTCGCGGTGCGAACCCGATGGGAAAAAGGTGCGCGCGCCAAGTCGTAGAGCGGACGCCGTTGGTGTAGTACCGCGAGCGAACGGAGTGAGCGAGCGGCTTTTTGATCGACATTTTTCCGTGAGCGGTGAGCAGCGCGAACCCGAACGGAAAAAGGTCGCGGTGCGAACCCGAACGGAAAAAGGTCGTCAGTCGAGTTCGGTCGGGTCGACTTCCGGGAGCGTAATGAGGTTCTCGCGACCGATACGCAGTTTCTCGATGTCGCCGTCGTCGTCCATCTTCGAGAGTAACTGCGAGACCTTCGCGTTCGACCAGCCCGTCTCCGTGACGATGGAGGCCTGTTTCATCCGGCCCTGGTTTCCGCGCAGGAGGCGGTGGACGCGCTCTTCGTCGCTCAGCAGGTCGAGGTCGACCTCCTCGTCGAGACCGTCGCGTTCGTCGAACGTCGCGGTGGTGCCAGCGGGAGGTGTCTCGAGGTCCGGATCCGGGTCGGCAGGGGGTGGCGACTCGAGGGCAGCGCCGGCGTCGGGGGACGCCTCTCGGTCGGGCGTGTCGGTGGCGGCCGGTGCCGGTTCGTCCTCCGTGCCGGCGGGTGGCCGAGTGTGGCGGACGTAGCCGTAGCCAGCGGCGGCAGCCAGCAGCGCGACCAGCGCGAGACCGGTCACCGCCTGGACGAGCGTTCCGTTCGGCGGTTCCGATCCGACGCCGGCACCCTCGAGGTAGGTGACGGAGAACTCGTTCGGGTCGAACTCGTGTGGACCGGTCCAGACGAGGTTGCCGTCGGTCAGGGAGTGTTCGTGGTGTTCGTAGCCGAAGTTCGATGGGCGTTCGATCACCAGTTGCTGGCCTTCGGTGAGGGCGGGAAACCACGTGTGGTCGTCCGTACCGAAGGCGTCACCGAGGAAGATGTGGCTCCCGTCTCGCTCGGCGAGGTTCGTCCACGTCACGGAGTAAGAGAGAACGCCGACCCGGTGAGGTGTCGACGGGTCCTGACTCGCGTCGAGAGACACGTCGTCGTCGGTAACGTTCTCGATTCGTGGGTCGTCCCATCCGCCGTGTTCGATCTGCATGTGTCTGTCCGTCGAGCGACTCGCCGCGGTGACGAACCGATCGAACGTCTCGTCGTCGAACGACAGCTCGCGGTCGCCGCTCGTGACGGCGTCGGCGAAGGACTCGAACGACTCGACGTCGTCGTCGTCCTCGAGGAGGAAGTAGCTCTCGACGGTCCAGAGTGCGTCACCGTCGGGCGTCAACTGGACGGTGATCACCTGCTGGGGACCGAGAGGGGCTGACTGGGCGTCGGTGTTCGAGACCGACGCCGCGCTCACCCCCAGTGGGAAGGCAACGAGGAGGGCAACGAGGGTGATGATGAGGGTACCTGCGAGGGCGGTCTGTAACCGCATGCGTAACCCATGGTGGTCCCCCAGGGGAAAAAACCCTTTCCATCCAAAAAGACCACCTCAACGGCCGTTTCTCCGGGTCGTACCATCGATTCCGAGTCGGGGTCACAGTCGACCATTTTTTGTACGAGGACGCGAAAGACAGGGAGGATGAACAGCGCGGTCCCCGCCCTCCTCGCGTTGCTCCTCGTCGGCGCACTTCCCGCGATGGCCGTCGTGGCTGCTGGTCCCGACGACGTCGCTGGTACTGTAAGTGGCGACACGCCCGCGCAGCCTGCGCTCGCCGTCGAGGGACCGAGCGATCCGCTCGACGCAGTCAACACGACGAACCGCCTCCCGCTCGCCGGTGACGTTACGAGTACGTACGTCCGCTCACATCCTGACTTCGGAGTGACGCTCTCGATCGGTGACAGTGCACTCCGGACCGAGTACGACGCGTTCGTGTTCGAAACACGGTTCGAAGAGCTGTCCCCGACGGAGCGCCGAGAGGCGATCGACTCCGAACTCGAGCGCGTCGACGAGGAAATCGAAGCGCTCCGAGAGCGCGAACACCGGGCTGTCCGCGAACACGCGGCGGGTGAGCGGTCGGATCGAGCGCTCCTCCAGGAGTTTACACAGAGCAACGCTGACGCCGTGGCGCTCACCAACTGGCTCGATCAGTTGGTCGTCTACGCCAACGACGTGCCGGGCTATTCGATCGGTGTCAGGTCCCAGAAGGAAGAACTCGGTGTGTACCGTGGGCCGGTCCGTGAACATCTCGTGATGACGACGAGTGCAGACGGGTCGACGAGGCAGGCACAGATCGCTATCGCCATCCAGACGTCAGAGACCGGGGTCACGCTCGGGATACTCGACCGTGATCGCTACCTCCGAGAGACGACACGGTACGACCATCGAAACGTCAGCGCGCCCGACCAGATCGGGGGGTACTCGAACGCGTCGGCACTGTTCGAAGAGCAGTATCCGTGGACCGACGACGTGAGCAGATCGTCCCAGGGTCTCGAGTTTATCGACAGACAGCTCTACATCAGAAGTGTGCCGCACGATCACGGAGAGATCGACGTCTACTTCGACGGTGGAACCGGGGCTGTGTACTACGAGTCACAGCGACTGCTGGTGAATCAGCTCCCGGTCGAGACGCCGACCGAGACCTGGACGAACGAGTCACTCGAGCTCGCGATCAACCGGACGGTCGCCAACGGACCGATCGAGGTCACCGTCACCGACGAGAGCGGCGACCCCGTGAGGGCGACGGTTCTCGTCGGTGAGACCGTCGTCGGCGAGACGAACGCCGACGGGGTGCTCTGGATACTCCCCCCACACGGCGAGTTCGACCTCACGGCACAGGCGGGCGATTCGGCCGTCACCGCCACTCTCGGTGAATAAGCGGCGGTATCGGTCGCTCGAGCGGAGAGCGACGTCGTGACGAGGTCCTGCCCCAGAGCCGACGGCACGAGTCGCCCGTGAGTTTACATACGGTGACGGAACCAACGCCGGCGTGGACTCGAGTCGCCGCGTCGACGGGGACCGCAAGCCGACGGGTCACAGAGCCGGTGTCGTGACGGTTCGGGCCGACGGCGGCCGCGGCGTGAGCCCGGTCGTCGGCACGCTCATCTTGCTCGTCCTGACCATCTGCCTGGCTGGAATCGTCGTCGCGATGCTCGGCGTCGCCAGTACCGACTCACTCGAGCGGACGCCACACCCACCCGTCGCGTTCGACCTCACCGTCGACGCGACCGACGAGGGGACGATCGAACTCGAGCACCGCGCTGGTGAAGCGGTCGACGTCAGGGACCTCACGGTGTTCGTCACGGTCGAGGGCGAGCCACTGGCCGAACAGCCGCCAGTGCCCTTTTTCTCCGAAGACGGGTTCGACGGCGGTCCAGAGGGACCGTTCAACGAGCGTGCGGACCCACACTGGACGGTCGGCGAGCGCGCGAGCGTCAGCCTCGCGGGGACGAACGATCCGACGATCGGAGCCGGAGACACCATCGTCGTGACGCTCACGCTCGAGGGACAGACGATCGCGCGACTCGAGACGGCCGCGAGAGGTGGATAGAGCGGGTGAGAGGCAAGGACCACGGCAAGAGACGGGGAGCGAGAAGAAGCGTGGCGAGAGACGGGGAGCAAGAAGAAGCGTGGCGAGAGACGGGAAGGCGAGAGCGGGATGTGTCACTCAGGGGCGCGAGCGATGGTCGTGATCGCGATGTCGGGGTCGTAGTTGGGACCCATGAACTTGTGTTTGACCTCCTCGAAGCCAGCGGTCTTGAACATCCGGTCGGCCTCGTACTCGTCGTAGAAGAGCATCATCGCGTCGGCGAGCGTCTTCGCGACGAGGTTCTCGGGTGTGTTCGGCCCGACGACGAGTACCTGCCCGCCGGGGACGAGCACGCGCCGGAACTCCCGGAGCGCCCTGACGGGGTCGGGCCAGTACTCGATCGAGCCCGACGACCAGATGATGTCGAAGGTGTTCGTCGCGAACGGCAGCCGTTCGGCGTCGCCGCGGTGGAAGCGGACGGGACCGCGTTTCCCCAGCTTCGCGTAGGCCTTCTCGAGCTGGTGTTCGCTCTGATCGAGCGCGTAGACGGTGTCGACGTGCTCGAGCAGGCCCTCCGTCCCGAAGCCGGTCCCACAGCCGACGTCGAGGACCATCGGCTCCTCGTCGGCCGGAAACTCGAGCAACGAGAGCGCCTCCGTGCGCATCTCCTCGTTCCAGATGAAGGGGTTGACCTGGTCGTAGACCGTCGAGAGGTACTTGTAGAACAGCCGAGCGCGAGCCTTGTTCTCGAGGATACCCATTGCGCGATGGTTGCCAGCCGAACGCAATATGTCTGCTGTTCTCGAGCGCGTCGGAGGCGAACGGCGCGACAGCACCCGAATATCGGCCGTCTTTCGCGAGCGCCGCGCTCACGAAGCGGAGCAATCCGGTTTCGCAACTACCTTATACGGTCTATAGCAAACGTTCGCTTGCTTAGACTATGCCGAGGCCAGAGGTTCTCGAACGTATCAAGTCGGTGGAGGAGGAAGCCGACGAGATCGTCGCATTGGCAGAGAAAGACCGCGACGAGCGTATAGCCGAGGCCCGGAAACGCGCCGAGGAGATACGCACGAACGCGGAGGAACAGGCACGGGAACACAGAGAGGAGCGCCTCGAAGAGGCGCGCGAGGAGATCGACGACGAGTGTGAGCGCGTCCTTCGCGAGGGCGAACAGGAGCGTGAGGCGCTCGCAGACGACGCCAAACGCCAGGTCGGCGACGTGACCGACTACGTCGTATCCCTGTTCGAGGAGGACGTTCATGCTCAGACCTGACCAGATGAGTAAGGTCTCGGTGACCGGCTCGAAGGGCGTCATGCCCTCGGTCATCGAGACGATCCACGAACTCAATTTGGTCCACCTCTCGGACTACGACGGCTCCTGGGCCGACTTCGACAACGGCAACCCGATCGAGGGTGCCGAGGAAGCCTCCGAGAAGCTCGTCACCGTCCGCGCACTCGAGAGTACGCTCGGACTCGACCCCGAGGAGGCCGAACCGAGCGGCCGACTCGACGACGAGTGGGAGGCCCGACTCGAGGGCATCCGCACGCGGGTCAACGAACTCGACGACCAGCGCGGCGAGGTCCGCGAACAGCTTCGACTCGTCAGCGAGCGTCTCGACCGCGTCGAGCCGTTCGCCGAACTGGGAATCGACCTCGACTTGCTGACCGGCTACGACACCGTCGAGGTGCTCGTCGGCTCCGGTTCGCTCGCAACGGCCGAAGAGGCGCTCTCCGAGAGCGACGAGATCCGCGCCTACGAGACGTTCACCGGCGGCGACGTCGTCGCCATCGTCGCGGCACCGGCTGACGGCGCGACGGGCGTCATCGACGACGCACTCGTCGGCATCGAGTTCTCGCGATACGAACTGCCCGACACCGACCGCAGTCCCGACGTCTACGCCGAGGAACTCGCACAGAAACGGCGCGAGCTCGAGGCGGAGATCGACGACATCGACGCGAAACTCGGCCGCGTTCGCATCGACGAGGGCGGCTTCTTACTCCGACTCGAGGAGGAGCTCACGATCGAAGTCCAGCGCGCCGAAGCGCCGCTGCAGTTCGCGACCAGCCAGCGCGCGTTCGTCGCCGAGGGATGGATCCCCTCCGAACACTACGACGACCTCGTCGCCGCGCTGACCGACGCCGTCGGCGAGAGCGTCGAGATCGAAGAACTCGAGCGGGCGGACTACGACCGCCACGGTGCGCCGACACACGCCGCGCCCGTTCCCCACGAGGGTGGGCCAGCCGTCGATACCGACGAGGAGGACGCAGACGCCGAGGCCGACGCCGACGCGCAGAAGGCGGCGACCGACGGCGGGACGTCCGGCGGGTCGAACGGGAAACACGCCGCAGGTGCTAGTGCGGGCGCTGGCGGAGCGGTCACGATGGACGACGAGCCGCCGACGGTGCTCGACAACATCGATCCGGCGAGACCGTTCGAACTGATGGTGAAGATGGTGAGTCAGCCGAAGTACAGCGAACTCGATCCGACGCTGCTGGTATTCCTGACGTTTCCGTTCGCCTTCGGGTTCATGATCGGAGACATCGGCTACGGAATCCTGTACATGGCGATGGGCTGGGGTTGCTGGAAAATCTTCGACTCCGACGCCGGGAAAGCGATCGGGACGATCGGTATCTGGGCAGGTGCATTCACCGTACTGTTCGGCTATCTGTACGACGACCTCTTCGGGATGCACATGGAGTACCTCGGTCTCGGCTGGCTGCCGCTCGCGGGGTCACTCAACAAAGGTCTCCAGCTCACCGACTGGGCCGTCCTGTGGATGGTGCTGGCGATCGGGTTCGGCCTGATCCACCTCAACATCGGCCTGATCCTCGGGTTCGTCAACGAACTCAGCCACGGGCTGAAAGCGGCTATCTACGAGAAAGGGTCGTGGATCCTCGCGATGAACGGCCTGTTCATCTGGATCTTCAGCACCCACATGATCGAGTACAAGCCGGAGTTCCTCGTGGGCACGAGCAGCGAGACCGTCCTCTACGCCGGGCCGTACAACCTCGGCTTCGAGGGACTACCAGAAGTTGTCGGCATCCTCGGGCTCGTGGCGCTCGGAATCGGTGTCGTCCTCGTCGGCATCGGTGAGGGAGTTGCCGGACTGTTCGAGACGCCCGCCTGGGCGTTCGGCCACGTCCTCTCGTACCTCCGTATGGTGGCGGTTCTGCTCGCGAAAGGAGGGATGGCGTTTGCGGTCAACCTACTTGTCTTCGGGGCGTACTCGAACGAGGAAGGATACACGGTGTTCAACCTCCCGACCTACGACGTTGGCGCGTACGAGACACAGGAGTTCGTCGGTCTCGTCCACGCAGATCCGCTGTGGATCACAATTCCACTGGCGATCTTCGTCTTCGTCTTCGGGCATATCCTCGTCTTGCTGCTCGGCATCACCGCCGCAGGCATCCAGATGCTCCGCCTCGAGTACGTGGAGTTCTTCCAGAAGTTCTACGAGGGTGGCGGCGAGGAGTACGAGCCGTTCGGCAAAGAACGAACGCACACCGCGGATTAACGCTCGGAACGCGGTTTTCGTTTTTGATCGATAGGCATTCTTTAGAAAGTATCGCGTAGAAATCGACGGGTGTTCTATGGCGGGAGTCGACAAAGAATACAAAATTAGACAGTTAGGAATACTGCCACACGCTATCACAGAAACGTGAAATCAGATGATCCAGCATCAGTATGTCGATTTCTTTCAGAAGTTTTATGAGGGGAGCACGGACAGATACGAACCGTTAGGGTACATTCGAGACCCAGACCAACCGTAACCGATTCACCATGTTAGAAGTTAGCGACCTCTTGGCAACCGCAGTAGCACTACAGGCAGAAAACGGCGGCCCGATCCTGGAGCCGGAAGCGGCTGCAGCACTCGGTGTCGGCCTCGCAGCGCTGGCGTCGGGGTACGCAGAACGTGGTATCGGTGCCGCGGCTGTCGGCGCAATCGCCGAGGACCGCGACATGTTCGTCCCAGGGATCGTCATGACAGTGTTGCCCGAGACACTCGTCATTTTCGCGATCGTCGTTATTTTCCTGGTCTAGCCGACCCCCTTCTCTCACAATGAGTTTGGACACTGTCGTTGAGGACATTCGGGAAGAGGCCCACGCGCGCGCAGAGGAGATTCGCGCCGAGGGCGACGCGCGAGCTGAGGAGATCGAAGCCGCCGCCGACGCTGACGCCGAGGAGATCCTCGAGTCCGCCGAGGGGACGGTCGAGCGTGAGATCGAGCAGCTGCGCGAACAGCGACTCTCCAGTGCGAAACTGGAGGCGAAACAACACCGCCTCGAGGCACGCCGCGACGTCCTCACCCAGGTCCGCGACCAGGTCGAAGACGAACTGGCCGCCCTCGACGGCGACACTCGAGAGGAACTCACCCGGACGCTGCTCGACGCGGCGAGTGTCGAGTTCGACGACGGTGACGAGGTTCGCGTCTACGGCCGCGACGACGACGCCGACCTGCTGACGGCGATCTTAGCCGACTACGACGGCTACGAGTACGCTGGCGAGTACGACTGCCTCGGCGGCGTCGTCGTCGAGAGCGACCACTCGCGAGTCCGCGTCAACAACACGTTCGACTCGCTACTCGAGAGCGTCTGGGAGGAGAACCTCCGCGAGATCAGCAACAGACTCTTCGAGCAATGAGCGCAAGAGCCTCGAATCCGGAGTACGTGAACGCACGCGTCCGCTCGCGCAGAGCCGTGTTGTTCGCAGACGAGGACTACCGCAAGCTGATCCGGATGGGACCGAGCGAGATCGCCCGGTTCATGGAGGAGACGGAGTACGAGCGCGAGATCAACGCGCTCGGGACGCGCTTTTCCGGCGTCGACCTGATCGAGTACGCACTGAACCGCAACCTCGCGAAGCACTTCGACGACTTACTGGACTGGTCGGAGGGGCGACTCTACGACCTGATCGGCCGGTACCTCCGGAAGTTCGACGTCTGGAACGTCAAGACGATTATTCGCGGGATCTACACCGAGACGCCGACCGAAGAGGTCTCGACCGACCTCATCCGCGCCGGTGAACTCCCCGACTCGACGCTCGACCGACTGCTCGAGGTCGACGAGATCGACGACGTCATCGAGATCCTCGGTGGCACCGTCTTCTACGAACCCCTCTCGGAAGCCTACCAGGAGTTCGAGGAGACCGGCGCACTCGTCTCCCTCGAGAACGCACTCGACCGGGAGTTTTACGAACACTTACTCGACGACCTCGGACGCCCACAGGAGGGTCCCGACGCGCTCTACGTCGAGTTCTTAGAAGCCGAGATCGACTTCCTGAACGCGCGAAACGCGCTCCGGCTCGCACGCAGCGGGGCCGATCTCGATCCGGCAGCCTACTACATCGAGGGCGGCGTCCTGTTCACGCAGGCGGAACTCAGCCGCCTCGTCGGCAACTACGACGAACTCGTCGATCACATCGCCGACAGCGGCCGCTACGGCGACCGACTCGGCGGTGCGCTGGCCCGCCTGCGCGAGGCCGACAGCCTCATCCAGTTCGAACACGCGATGGACGCGGCGCTGCTCGAGTACGCCGATACGCTCTCGAGTATCTACCCGGTCTCGGTGTCGGCGGTGCTCTCGTACATCCTCGCGAAAGAGCGCGAGGTCGAGAACATCCGCGCGATCGCCCGCGGTCGGGAGGTCGGTCTCACGGAGGCGGAAATCGAAGACGAACTGGTGATCCTATGAGCCAGAGTCAAGAGATCGCCGTCGTCGGCAGCCCCGAGTTCACGACGGGCTTCCGGCTGGCAGGCGTCAGGCGGTTCGAGAACGTTCCAGACGGTGAGAAAGCGACGGACTTAGACGCAGCAGTCACGAACGTCCTCGCAGACGAGGGCGTCGGCATCGTCGTCATGCACGACGACGACCTCGAGTATCTCTCTCGAGAGGTGCGCGGGGAGGTCGAGACGAGCGTCGAACCCGTCGTGATCACGATCGGCGCGAGCGGCAGCGGCGGTGGCGGCCTGCGCGAGCAGATCAAGCGCGCGATCGGGATCGACCTGATGGACGAAGAAGCGAACGCGGACAACCAGACATAAGCTATGAGTCAGGCACAAGACACAGAGACCGTCCGAGAGGACGGGATCATCGAAAGCGTGAGCGGTCCCGTCGTGACCGCTGCGGACCTCGACGCCCGGATGAACGACGTCGTCTACGTCGGCGACGAAGGGCTGATGGGCGAGGTCATCGAAATCGAAGGGAACCTGACGACGATTCAGGTGTACGAGGAGACTTCCGGTGTCGGTCCCGGCGAACCCGTCGAGAACACGGGCGAACCGCTGTCGGTCGACCTCGGACCCGGCATGCTCGACTCCATCTACGACGGCGTCCAGCGCCCGCTCGACGTCCTCGAGTCGAAGATGGGGACGGCCTTCCTCGACCGCGGGGTCGACGCCCCCGGGATCGACTTAGAGAAGACGTGGGAGTTCACCCCCACCGTCTCGGTCGGTGACACCGTTGCACCCGGCGACATCGTCGGGGAGGTTCCCGAAACCGAGAGTATCACCCACAAGGTGATGGTGCCGCCGGACTACGACGGCGGCGACGTGACCGCAGCCGAAGAAGGCGAGTTCACGGTCGACGAACCCGTCGTCGAACTCGACTCCGGCGAGGCGGTCACCATGCACCAGGAGTGGCCGGTCCGACAGGCCCGTCCCGCACTCGAGAAGCAGTCGCCGACGATTCCGCTCGTCAGTGGCCAGCGCATCCAGGACGGTCTCTTCCCCATCGCGAAAGGCGGGACCGCGGCGATTCCGGGCCCGTTCGGCTCCGGGAAGACCGTCACCCAGCACCAGCTCGCGAAGTGGTCCGACGCGGACATCGTCGTCTACGTCGGCTGTGGCGAGCGCGGCAACGAGATGACGGAAGTCATCGAAGACTTCCCCGAACTCGAGGACCCGAAGACGGGCAAGCCGCTGATGAGCCGTACCTGCCTCATCGCGAACACCTCGAACATGCCGGTCGCCGCCCGTGAGTCCTGTATCTACACGGGAATCACCATCGCGGAGTACTTCCGCGACATGGGCTACGACGTCGCGCTGATGGCCGACTCCACCTCGCGGTGGGCGGAGGCCATGCGTGAGATCTCGAGCCGACTCGAGGAGATGCCCGGCGAGGAGGGCTACCCGGCCTACCTCGCGGCGTCGCTCTCCGAGTTCTACGAGCGCGCGGGCCTGTTCGAACTGCTCAACGGCGACCAGGGATCGATCTCGGCGATCGGTGCCGTCTCGCCGCCGGGCGGTGACTTCTCCGAGCCGGTCACCCAGAACACGCTCCGTATCGTCAAGACGTTCTGGGCGCTCGACGCCGACCTCGCGAACCGTCGGCACTTCCCATCGATCAACTGGAACGATTCGTACTCGCTGTACACCCAGCAGCTCGACCCCTGGTACCGAGAGAACGTCGCCGAGGACTTCCCCGAGATCCGCCAGTGGGCCGTCGACGTGCTCGACGAGGAGGACGAACTCCAGGAGATCGTCCAGCTCGTCGGCAAAGACGCCTTACCGGAGGACCAGCAGCTCACCCTCGAGGTCGCCCGCTACCTGCGTGAGGCGTGGCTCCAGCAGAACGCGTTCCACGACGTCGACACCTTCTGTCCGCCGGAGAAGACCTACCAGATGCTCCAGGCGATCAAGACGTTCAACGACGAGGCGTTCGCCGCCCTCGACGCTGGCGTGCCGGTCGGTGAGATCACGGGCGTCGACGCGGCCCCGCGGCTCAACCGCATGGGTACCGCAGAAGAGTGGGACGAGTTCATCGACGAGCTCGAATCGAACCTCGAGGCGCAGATCAGGGAGCTGTACTAATCATGAAAGAGTATCAAACAATCACTGAGATCAGCGGTCCGCTGGTGTTCGCCGAGGTCGACGAACCCGTCGGCTACGACGAGATCGTCGAGATCGAGACGCCGGATGGCGACACCTTGCGCGGACAGGTGCTAGAGTCGAGTGAGGGACTCGTCTCCATCCAGGTGTTCGAGGGGACCGGCGGGATCGACCGCAACGCCTCCGTGCGCTTCCTGGGAGAGACGATGAAGATGCCCGTCACCGAGGACCTCCTCGGGCGGGTGCTCGACGGCTCCGGGAACCCGATCGACGACGGCCCGGAGATCGTTCCCGAAGAGCGCCGCGACATCGTCGGCGCGGCGATCAACCCCTACTCGCGTGAGTACCCCGAGGAGTTCATCCAGACGGGTGTGAGTACGATCGACGGCATGAACACGCTGGTGCGTGGCCAGAAGCTCCCGATCTTCTCCGGATCCGGGCTTCCGCACAACGACCTCGCACTCCAGATCGCCCGCCAGGCGACGGTGCCGGAGGAAGAAGATGGCGGCGACGACGAAGCGAGTGACTTCGCGGTCATCTTCGGCGCGATCGGTATCACCGCCGAAGAGGCAAACGAGTTCATGCAGGACTTCGAGCGCACGGGCGCACTCGAGCGCTCGGTCGTCTTCATGAACTTAGCGGACGACCCCGCAGTCGAGCGAACCGTCACGCCGCGACTGGCGCTGACGACCGCAGAGTACCTCGCCTTCGAGAAGGACTACCACGTGCTCGTCATCCTCACGGACATCACCAACTACTGTGAGGCGCTGCGCGAGATCGGTGCCGCGCGTGAGGAGGTGCCGGGTCGGCGTGGCTACCCCGGTTACATGTACACAGACCTCGCACAGCTCTACGAGCGTGCGGGTCGAATCGAAGGCCGCGAGGGATCGGTGACCCAGATTCCGATCCTGACGATGCCCTCCGACGACATCACCCACCCGATTCCCGACCTGACGGGCTACATCACGGAGGGCCAGATCATCGTCGACCGCAGCCTCAACAGCCAGGGAGCGAAGCCACCGATCGACGTCTCCGACAGCCTCTCGCGGCTGATGGACGACGGGATCGGCGAGGGGCTCACCCGCGGCGACCACTCCGACGTCTCTGCACAGCTCTACGCCGCCTACGCGGAGGGGAAAGACCTCCGTGACCTCGTGAACATCGTCGGCCGCGAGGCGCTCAGCGAGCGTGACAACAAGTACCTCGACTTCGCCGACCGCTTCGAGGAGGAGTTCGTCCAGCAGGGCTACGACACCGACCGGACGATCATCGAGACGCTCGAGATCGGCTGGGAACTGCTCTCGATGTTCCCGAAGGAGGAACTCAACCGTATCGACGAGGACGCGATCGAGGAGTACTACCTCGAGGACGAGTCGGAAGTCGCGGAAGCGACGGCGGACTGAACGCGGGTTCACGGCCGAGATTTTTCGGGCGGTGCGTATCCGAGGGTGAGCTACGCGAGCGTCGCCGACGCTGGCGCTGGCTGGCGGGCGCGGTCGATCACCTCGAGCGTCCGTTCCGGGTCGTCGAGGACAGAGCGAGCACACCGCAGGTCGAGACGGCCGCGGCGTTCGATCACGAGCGTGGTGTCCGTGAGGCGGACCGCGGTGACGTCGTGCCAGGGGACGAAGCGGCGGTCGAACGGGCGTCTGAGGACCAGGCCAGACGGGTGGACCTCGAGCGTCGGCAGCGAGTCGGGGTGGGCGTAGCCGTACTCGAGCCACTCGGTGCCGAGGACGCGACGGCGGTGGGTTGGCTTCGCGTCGCCGGCCTCGAGCGAGGCGAGGCGGTGGGTCGAGTAGGCGAACAGCAGCGAGAAGAGGCCGACGACGAGCAGGCCCCACCAGAGGCGCACGCGACCACCGGAGCCGAGCGTGAACAGCCAGAGGAGCGAGCCGGCGGTGCAGCCGACGCCGACGGCACCCGAGAGGTAGACCTGCCTCGGATTCAGGTAGGGAGTCGACTCGAGTGGGTCGTCTGCGGCCATCACGCGGGCGTAGCGCGTCCGCCCCATCGAGTGCAGGCCGAACGCGGCGGCGGTCGTCGAGAGCGCGCCGAAGCCGGTGGCGAACGCGACTCGGTCGGGGAGCGTTGGCGTGGTGAGAGCGACGAGAGAGGCGAGTGCAAAGGCAGCCGGGACGACGAACAGCAGCGAGCGCGGGCGACGCCGGGAGCCGAGGCGTTCGGGGAGCCCGGTGCGGCCGCTCGCGGTGAGTGAGCCGACGACGAGACCGACCGTGGCAGCGGTGGTGACGCTGCCGACCACCGACGCACCGCTGGGGCTGATCGCCAGTGCGAGCGCGACGGCGAGCGAGGCGACGGCGAGGGCGGTGTAGACGCCGACGGCGGCGACGAAGCCGACGTCGGGTGGCTCGAGCGGCTCCGGGAGTGTCTGGCGGTCTGGGTGGGCCACGGGTTGGATGCGGGTACGGGAACGAGTGTCAAAATAGCTCCCCCGCCGGTCAGCGCTCGAGCAGCCAGGCGAGTATCACGGCGGCGACGATCAGGAGGACGAGCGCCGTCGGTGCGAGCGTGCCGACGGCGTCGAACACCAGGAAGGAGGCGACGGCGACGACGAGGGCGACACAGACCGTCCCGGCGACGTGGACGAGTTCGACCGACCGGGTCGTCGCGTCGGCACCGAGCTGTGCGCCGACGGTGAGACCGTTCGATCCGGCGTCCCACGCGACGACGGCCGCGCCGACACCGAGGAGGACGCGAGGAGGGCTGGCACCGACGAGTCCGGCGAGTAAGACGGCGACGAACAGCGTCCCAGCGGCGAACGCGAGTGCGCTGTGTGAGCGGTAGTAGACGGCGAGAGGCAGCGCGGCCCCGGCACAGACGGCGATGGACGCGACGAGCGGGTCGACGGCGGCCGCGACTGCACCGACGAGACCGCCCAGTGTAGCGACGGCGAGCGCCACCGACGACGGCGACGCGTCGAACGTCACGGTGCTCACGGCGACCACCCCCGGGTGGCACGAGCGAGCGTCCGCTCGAGTGTCGTCGACGGATCCCAGTCGACGACCGGAATCCCGCGCCGTCTGAGATCGGAGACGCGTTCACGACGCTCGAGGCGCTCGAGGCGGTGGCCGGGGGTGTCGTCGGCCGTCGGGTCGGGGCTGAGCACGGTGACGCGGTGGGCGCCCGCTTCCAGTCGGACGGCGGTCGCGACGGCGAAGTCGTCACACAGCGGGCTACAGAGGACGACCTGGGTGTCCCCGGAGAGGTGGCTCTTGAGCCGGTTGATCGCCACCTGTGGATCGAACCGGTCGGTCGGTGGCGCGTAGGCGAACGCCTCGTGGGTCGCGAGCATCGTGGTGAGCCGTGCGCGGTGGTCGTTGCCGCTGCCGGGTGCGAGCCAGCACTCGTGGGGCGAGAGCGCCGCGAGACCGACGCGGTGACCGTCGGCGAGCGCCGCGGCGGTGAGCGCGCGAGCGGTCTCGAGGCTCCGGTCGACGGCCGAGACGGCGTCCGCACTCGGCGCGGCGTAGGCGACCGCCCTGGCGTCGACGAGAACGACGACCGAGGCGGTGCGCTCGACGCGGTACTCGATGGTGGTCAGCTCCCCGGTTCTGGCGGTTCGGTTCCAGTCGATCCGGTTGAAGGGGTCGCCGCGTCGGTACTCGCGGACGGCGGCGAACTCGATACCCGCACCGCCGGCACTCGAGGGGACCGTCCCGGTGTGGCGGGTCAGCTGCGAGCGCAGCGGCAGCGAGACCGACGGGTCGGGCAACGGTTCGACGGCGGTCAGCGAGGTCTCGTCGTCGACGGCGGTGGCCCGCTCGGTCGCGCCGCTCACGTCGTAGGAGGCGAACAACAGCGGATCGAACCGGTGGGTCCCGCGCGTGGCTTCGACGGCGTAGGTGAACGTCGTCTCGTCGCCGGGTCGGAGAACGGCCGCGTGTCGTGGCGTTCCCTCGACGACGGCGAGACCGGGCGGCACACCGTCGACGACGCGACAGTCGGGGATAGTGCGCGAGGACTCGTTTCGGATCGTCACGTCGACGTGTACCACGGCACCGGGCGCGGGAGTGGGGTCGCTGAGCGTCCGCTCGAGCGAGACCGTCACCGGCGGTGCGGGGGCGAGTCTGGCGTAGGCGGCGAACCCGAGACCGAAGACGCTCGCGAGGACGAGCGTCGGCGCTCGGGTCACCAGTCCGAGACCGAGTGCGAGGAACGCGACGGCGGTGACGCCGTACCACCGCCTGGTCCGACGCTCCCTGACGTCGCCGACGGCGATGGTCGTCTCCGTCTCCCGGCGTTGTGAACGGGATGGCTCGAGGACGCGGGCCGTACTGGGGACGCTGTAGGACATCAGCGGCCGGCCTCCATCGAGCGCCGCTCGAGTTCGTCGACGACGCGGTCGACCTGTCGTTCGAACGCCGTCCGCTCACCGACCGTGTCCGCAGCCCACGCGCTCGGTCCCGTCGCGTCGTCACCGGGGGTGAAACACGAGGCGGCGAGTGGGTCCGCACACCACTGCCCCGAGCGGAGGCGTGCTTCGGCCTCGTCGCGCGAGAGACTATCGTGGCGCTCGAGGACGTCGAGTGCAGTCGATTCGAGGTCGGCGAGGACGCGCTCACGGAAGGGGTCGCGTTCGTACCGGGCCGGTATCGCCGCCGCCGGACGGACCGCCGCGAGTCGGCGGTCGAACTCGTCGCCGGGTGTCGCCATCGGCCGTCGGCGTTCGCGCGCTTCCGGGCGGACCGTTCGCGCGTCGGTGCGAAGCCACGCGCGTGCGGTGAACGCACCGACGACGAGCGCGAGCAGACCGAGCCAGGTCAGGAGTGCACTCGAGAGGGTGACGCTCGCGTCGATTCCGGGAACGAACGCCACGGCGAAGCCGAGGACGGCGAGACCGAGTGCGACGCCGTAGCCGACGGTCGTTCGGCTCACGGGCGTTCGTCCTCCACGGTGAACGACGCAGCGGCGTCTCTGGCGCGCCGTTCTCGTTCGGGCGTCGGCGACCGGCCGCCGTATCGCACCGCCTCGAACAGCGAGGTAACCTCTCGAACGCCGCGTTCGTCGAGACCGGCGTCGACGGCCTCGGTCGCGACCTCGCCGGGGGTCTCCGTGACACGGCGCTGGCCGCCGGTCGCCCGGCAGAGCGAGAGCCAGGCGTGGTAGACGCCGTTGGTCGCCTCCTGGTGGGCCACGTGCCACGGCTCGGCCGGGCGGCTCTCGCTGTGTACGTTGCCGACCCCTGGCTCGTCGGCCGAGACCGCGTTCGACCCGGAAGAACGGGTGCGTGACGACGGCTCGCGCCGGTACTGGATCAGCGCGAAGAGCGCGAGGAAGACGACGATCAGCGCGACGGCGAACGCCTCGAGCGGAAGCTGAGTGAGCGAGTCGGTGACGAGCGGGTCGGGTGAGCCACCGGGTTCGGGGCTGCCCTCGAGCCCACCGTCGGGGTCGCTCTCGACGGGGACTGGGTCGTCGCCCTCCTGTCGTACGAGCAGATAGAGGTGCGGACCCCCGACGATGATCGCCGCGGCGGACGCGGCGACGACGATCGTGACGAGATCGGTGAAGACGGAGAGGTACGCACGGAGACCGTGGCGGTAGATGTACCAGAGACTCGAGCCGACGAGCAACGCGACGAACGTGAGAATCGGGAGCGTCCAGACGAAGTGAAACAGCCACTCGGGGAAGATCGATTCGTGGGGGACGGCTCCCTGGGTCCACCCCTCCGGAACGACCGTCGACGATCCGTCGCCGTCACCGGACGTCGACTGCTCGGTTCGCGTGGTATCGGTGGCACCGCCAGCGACGGCAACCGCGAGAATGCCGACGGCTCCGGCGATCGCCGCGAGGACGCGGTCTCGATTCATCGACTGTCTGGGTCGTGATAGCACAGCAAGGTATTTGATCGTTACTGAATCCACCGTCGGCGACGAACCAAACCCCGACAGCGCCGGCGCACGCAACTGTAAACAGTTATCCGACTGCGGGCGCAATCGACCCACAAGATGGCCAAGGACGTCAAGCCGACCCGCAAGAACTTGATGGCGATCGAGGATCGCATCGAACTCTCAGAGCGGGGCCACGGCACACTCGAGAAGAAACGGGACGGGTTGATCATGGAGTTTATGGACATCCTCGATAAGGCCCAGGACGTCCGTTCGGGACTCTCAGACGACTACGAGGAGGCCCAGAAGAAGATCAACATGGCGCGAGCGATGGACGGCGACGTCGCCGTCCGCGGGGCCGCCGCGGCACTCCAGGAACACCCCGAGATCACGACCGAGGCGAAGAACATCATGGGCGTCGTCGTCCCACAGATCGAGTCCTCGCGCGTCTCGAAGAGCGTAGACCAGCGTGGCTACGGGATCATGGGCACCTCCGCGCGCATCGACGAGGCCGCCGAGGCCTACGAAGACCTCTTAGAGAGCGTTATTCTCGCCGCCGAGGTCGAGACCGCGATGAAGAAGATGCTTCGCGAGATCGAGACCACCAAACGCCGCGTCAACGCTCTCGAGTTCAAACTCCTGCCCGACCTCTACGACAGCCAGGAGTACATCGAGCAGAAACTCGAAGAACAGGAGCGCGAGGAGATCTTCCGTCTGAAGAAGATCAAAGAGAAGAAAGAACAGGAAGAGAAGGCCGAGCGAGCCGACACCGACGACGAACCCGAAAGCGGCGACGAACTCGAGCAGGCCACCGCGGGCGGTCTCCCCGGCGGCGACTGAACGACGCGAGTACCGCGTGCGTGTTTCTCTATGACCTGTCCACACTGTTCGAGCGACACCGAACCGGTGACGTTCGCCGTCCCCGACACCTACCGCGAGTTAGCACCGGGAGACGCCGCCGCGGCGAGACTCTGTCCGCGCTGTCTCCGGGTCGATCCGGCGAGCGACGAGACGGCACTCGAGGGTGAATCCGAGTTCTCGCGGGTGAGTTCGGCGTTTCCGGACGGCGAAGGGACCGTCCCGTTCGCACTGTTGCTCGAGCTGTGCTCGTCGCTCGCGCTCAACCGCGCGGAGATCGAACGGGCGCTCGAGGCGCTCGAGCGCGCGGGCGTCGACCCGCTGTTGACGATCGATCGGCTGCTGGCCGAGCCCGTGATCGATCCGGATATCGACCTCGAGCGTCGCCGCCACCAGCTAGAGCAGTCGGTGTACTAGTGCTCTGGCGAGCCTGAACGGGTGAGTGAAACCGAATTCGGGCGTCCGGGTTCACTCATCGGCCGACGCTCGTCGGAGTACTAGTCGAGAGCGAGCGGATCTGCCCGGTCGCGAATCCGCTCGTAGACGCCGCTCGCCCACTCGAGGGCGTCCGGCGAGTCGTTCCGGAAGACGGCGCGGACGTCGGCGGAGTCGCCGTGGACGACGACGAACGCTTCCTCGCGCGAGGCGGTTTCGACGATCCAGAGACCGTACGGGAGCGAGCGCGTCTCGTAGAGGGAACACCGGCCGGAGGCGACGGCCTCGCGAAGCTGTGAGGCGCAGGTCTCGAGGAAGAAGCCGGCGAGTTCGGCCGTGAAGACGAGTTCGGCCGTGAGGTCGTCGGTCGCCGTCCGTTCGCAGATACGGGTGCGAAAGTGGGGGACACGTTCGGCGGCCATGAGTCCCCGGATGCACTCGGCGTCGTCGGTGCGGTCGACGATCACTTCGAACGGTTCGTTCGGCGCGTGTGATTTCGGCTCGAAGACGGTCGCCTCGGCGAGGAAGTCGACCGACATCGGTGCATCCCGGGAGAGCCACCGCAGGTGTTCGCTGACGTCGGTGATCGACGCGAGCGCGTCGAGACGCTCGCGGTGCTCGGCGAGGGCGAGGCGGCCCGCTGCCGTCAGCCGGTAGACGCCGTCACAGCGGTCGACGAACTCGAAGTACTCGAGTTCGCGGATCGCCCGGTCGACCGTCGACCGGGAGACCGAGAGGGCGTCTACGAGGTCGCGTTTTCGCTTGGGACCGGTCTCGAGACGCGAGAGGACGGGGTACCGTCTGGAGAGCGTCTCGAGGACGCCGAGATCCGAGGACTGTGGTGACATCTCGACTCGTCAATACACTGTATATATTGGAACGCTAAAAATATCTCGGTGTCGAGACCGAGGAGACCCTAGACGCCGGTACTGTAGCGGAGGATGCCCGCGACGCCGCCGAATGCGTTGTAGAGCTGTTCGCCCTTCTCGAAGTCCGTCGAGATGAACTTCGTCTCGGTGCCGCGCTGGTCGGCGATCTCCATCAGGTGGTCGATGGCATCGTCGCGGTCGTCCTCGCCAGCGCTGACGGTTGCGCCACACTCGCTGCAGGTGTGCTCGGGCGTGGCCTTGCGCCGGTCGAGCAGTTCGCGGTCGGTGTTGCCACACTCCGCACAGTCGTAGGTGACGACGTCTTTCCGGAGGTCCTCGCTGATCAGGAGTCTGTCGACCGATCCCATGACGAGGTTGGTTCGCGTCTGGTCGAAGCCGTAGGTGGCGCGCTCGCCGGCGTGGAGCTGTTTGAAGAACTCCTCCATCTGGCGTTTGTCCTTGACGACTTCGGCGTCGGCGAGGGCGTCCTGGGCGTTGTCGACGAGGTTGCGCAGGCCGGACTCGTCGGTGTAGGCGACGTCGAACTTGCCGAGGACCTTGTCCTGAATCTCGTGGTGGAGGTAGTCGCCATCCAGGAACTCGTCTTTCGTCGGGGAGGGACCGCCGACGAGGACACCTTCCAGGTCGTGGCGCTTGGGGACGAACAGGTCGTTGGCCATCCCCGCGACCTCCTGGTAGAAGTTGTCGATGGCCTCGAGTCGGAGGCGGGCGAATCGCTGGGCGGACTGACCACCTTTGCGCTGCTTGCCGGGGACGAGCGACGAGGCGGACTTGACGGGTTCGATCCGTTTGCCCTTGAGCCAGCCGACGTTGGCCTCACGGCGGTCGAGGACGACCAGGCCGTAGAGGCCCTTGTCGGTGAGCATGTCCTCGAGCGGGCCGGTCAGGAAGTTCGAATCACAGTGGTAGCGGAAGGACTCGACGGGCTGTGGAGGGGCCTCTAAGACCTTCGTGACCATGTCGGTCTGGCCGCCGCCGGAGTCGACGGCACCGGAGAAGATCACCATCCCGTTGTCGGGCGGGTAGGTGTCGTAGTAGCGCAGCCGGTCTTTGATGCTGGTGAGGGCGTCCTGAACGTTCGTCCGCGTCGCTTTCGACTTGATGTTCGCCGCCTCGGAGTGTTCCTGCGTGACGTGGGCGACGACGTCGCTGATCTGGCGGTCCTCGGGGATGTAGATCGT
This sequence comes from Natronobiforma cellulositropha, assembly GCF_025629245.1. GTDB lineage: Archaea > Halobacteriota > Halobacteria > Halobacteriales > Natrialbaceae > Natronobiforma > Natronobiforma cellulositropha. The sequence goes on along the minus strand of NZ_JANZXN010000010.1, from coordinate 43,658 downwards.
GACGAGTTGTGTCCCCGAGCCCTCGAAGTTCTTGAGGTCCTCTATCACCTTCCGGAACTCGTACTTCTTCCGGTCGGACTGGTCCTGTTCGCCCTCCTGACTCATCGACCGTACAAAACGGGGCCGCGGGTAAGTATCCTTTGACACGCACGACCGCGGCGAGACTGGCGACGGCTGCGAACCCTATCGGTGACTGAGTGGACGAGACGATTTAAGGTGGTTCCGCTACTTGGTGGGGTTAACGACCACATGTCCGAACAGACGGTGTACGCCATCGCGAGCGGAAAAGGCGGCGTCGGGAAGACGACGACGACGGTGAACCTCGGGACGGCGCTCGCGCAGGCAGGCAAGCGCGTCGCCATCGTCGATGCCGACATCGGCATGGCGAACCTCGCGGGGTTCCTCAGCCTCGACAGCGACTCGGCGACGCTTCACGACGTACTGGCAGGAACCGCGTCCGTCGAGGACGCGACGCACAGACTCGCAGAGAATATCGTCGTCGTCCCGAGCGGGACCAGCCTCGACGGCTACGCCGAGACCTCACCGGAGGGTCTCGGTGACGTCGTCTCGAGGCTGCGCGAGCAGGCCGAGTTCGTCTTCATCGACGTCGGTGCGGGCGTCAGCCACGAGACCGTCCTCCCGCTCGGTCTCGCAGACGCCGTCCTCCTGGTGACGACGCCCGAACCAGCGGCAGTCCACGACGCGAAGAAAACCCTCGAGCTCACCGACCGGGCGGGCGGGACCGTCGAGGGACTCGTCATCACGCGCACCCGGCCCGAAGGGGACGTCCCCTACGACGAGATCGCCTCGCAGCTCGACGTGCCGCTCATCACGACGATCCCGGACGATCCGGCCGTCAGAGAGAGCGTCTACGCGGGAACGCCGCTCGTCGTCCACAAGCCCCACAGTCCGGCCTCGATCGCCTTCCGACGGCTGGCCGTCGAGGTCGGAGACCTGGACGTTCCGGCACCGAAACAGCGCCCGACCGACGGAAACGAGGCGACCGACGGCGGCAGTGACACCGGAGGCGAACGTGACGCCGACGGATCGAATACCGCCTCACACGACGACGTCTCGAGTGCGATCACCGAGGCAGAATCGGATCCGCGGTGACGGTGTTCGGTGAAAACGGGATGCGCTCTGGTGGTCAGGAAACGGGTTCGATGTTGGCTTCGTCGACGTAAGAAACCGGGTCCTGCGACGGGTCGGAGTCGAACCAGAGTACCCCGAAAAACGTATCAGATCCGTTGGGACTGCACTGCTCGACGACGGTTCCGCGCTCACCTCCTCGTCTCCAGTCGCTCTGACAAGAGATGTCAGCAGTACAGCATTGTCGGAACGTCATCGTCGAGGATGGAGTGACCTCGACGGTGTCGTACAACTCGATCTCCGATGCGGTGACGGTCGCCGACGCCGCGGTCGCGCTACCGAGAACAACTGCACCCGCCATGGTAGTCTTTCGTAGCACCGCTCTCCGCGACAGGGACTGTCTCTCAGATTCAGTCATAGGTCGCTCGAGTATGCCATGCATTCATACATAAATACCATTCACGGTTTGAAATGAAAGATAGGTATTGTGTTCGGGAGGATCCGACGCGTACGTTAAAGAGCTACATCGAGCGCGGCGCAGCCACCCCGAGGATCGAGAGCGCGTTCGAGACGGTGTGTCTCGAGGCGGCCACCAGCGCGAGTCGGGCCTCGCGAACCTCGGCGTCGACACGGTCTGCGAGCACCGGACACTCGCGGTAGAAGGTGTTGAACGACTCGGCGAACTCGCGGGTGTAGGTCGCAATTTGGTGGGGTTCGAGGTCGTCTGCGGCCTCCTCGACGACCGCGGGGAAGCGGGCGATAGTCTCGAGGAGGTCCCGTTCGGCGTCGGTCTCGAGCAGCGAGGCGTCGACGTCCGCCTCGACGTCGCCGTCGACACCGATCCCGGACTCCTCGAGAATCCCACACGTACGCGCGTGGACGTACTGGACGTAGGGGGCGGACTGGGCCTCGAAGTCGAGGGCGTGGTCCCACTCGAAGGTGATGGCTTTGGTCGGCTGTTTCGAGACGATGTCGTAGCGGACGGCACCGATGCCGACCTGGTGGGCGATACGCTCGACGTCCTCGTCGCCTAGGTCGTCGTCGCGGATGCGGCCGTCGAGTCTCGATTCGACCTCGTCGCGCGCACGCGAGATGGCCTCGTCGAGGAGGTCGTCTAAGTCGACGCCGGTGCCGCGGCGGGTGGACATCTTCCCCTCCGGGAGGTTGACGTAGGAGTAGAGCACCTGACGGAGGCGGTCGGTCTCCGCGCCGAGCAGTTCGAGCGTGGTTCGAAGCTGTTCGGCCTGGAGGTTGTGGTCCTCGCCGAGGACGGTGACCGCGCGGTCGTACTCGTCGAGTTTCCACTCGTGGTGGGCGAGATCGCGCGTCGGATAGAGCGAGGTGCCGTCAGAGCGCAGGAAGACGAGGTTCTTCTCGATGCCGTGAGCGGAGAGGTCGAGCTGCCAGGCGTCCTCCTCGTAGACGGCTTCGTCGAGGTTCTCGAGCCGGTCGACGAGGTCGGCGGTCGAGCCATCGAACATGAATCGGGTCTCTTTGACGAACTCGTCGAACTCGGCGGGCAAGCGGGCGAGGCAGTCTTTCATGCCGCCGAGGACCTGGTCGACCACCTCGCTGACGCGCTCGTAGGTCTCCTCGTCGCCCGCCTCGAGCCCCTGCATGATCGCGTCGATCTCGGCTTCGGCCTCGGCGACCGCCGCCTCGTCGGCGTTCTCGAGGAACTCGTTACCCTTGCGGTAGTAACGCACGAGGTCGTATTCGACGCGCTCGCGTGCGGGGTCGGTTTCGAGATCCGCGGCGTCGAACGTCTCGTAGGCCCAGGTGAACACCGCCATCTGTCGGCCCGCGTCGTTGACGTAGTAGTGTCTAGAGACGTCGTAGCCCGCGTACTCGAGGAGGTTCGCGACGGCGTCGCCGATGATGGGGTTGCGCGCGCGGCCGACGTGGACCGGTCCCGTGGGGTTCGCACTGGTGTGTTCGACGACGACGGACTCGCCGCGGTCGGTGAGCGAGCCGTAGGTCGGGTTAGTTCCGGCGGCGAGCGTCTCGGCGAAGTAGGTCTCGCTCGGGAGGAAGTTCAGGTACGGTCCCTGAGTCTCGACGCGTGAGACGTAGGTCAGGCCGTCAGCGTCGAGTTCGGCTGCGAGCTGGCTCGCCACCTGCGGCGGCGGCGCACCGGCCACACCCGCCAGTCGGAACGCGACGCTCGAGGCGAGGACGCTCTCGACGTCTTCGGGCGGTTCTTCGATGCCGAGGTCGTCGGTCGGAAACGAGCGCGCCTCGAGTGCGTCGCGCAAGGCGGCTTCGACCTCCGTCCGGAGCGAGAGGAACATGCTGTGGTCGTATTCAGGGCGAGAGTAAAGGAATGTCGGGTTTCACTCGGTGCGCAGTCGGCTCGCACGCGACCGACCGACGTGTGACACCTTGGCACTCTATCAATTTTCAGTGTATTTAGAGGGAAAGTTTTATCGATGTAAAATTCAACTAAATGTTTGTATGGATCGATCAAACGATTCGATGGTGCAACGACGAAGCGTTTTGAAGGGTCTCGGGGGGGCTGCCGCGCTGGCTGCTCTCGGCGGACCGATGGCGGGGACAGGTCTCGCCGCCCACGACGACGGCGACTACCGCGGCGTGCGGGTCAACCAGGTCGGCTACCCGACCGGGGGGACGAAGATCGCGATCGCGACCTCGCAGGCGATGGACGTCTCGAGCGTCTCCTCGTTCGAGATCGTCGACGCCGACACCGGTGCCTCGGTAGATCAGGGCAGCCTCTCGGCGGAGCTACAGGACGAGGCGGGGACGACCCAGACGCTGAAGTGGGCGGACTTCTCGGACTTCGACCAGCCGGGCGAGTACAAGGTCGTCGTCGGCGACGAGGAGTCGCACCCGTTCCAGATCGGCGACGCGAGCGAGATCTACGCGCCGCTGCTGCGCGACGTCGGCCGTCTCTACACGCTCAAACGCTCGAACACCCGAATCGAGGACCCCTACACAGGTCTGCACATCGGCCCGGGCCACACCCAGGACGAAGAAGCGATCGTCGCCGAACCGATCGGCGACTGGCTCGAGGACTACGAGGCTGGTGACACGATCAGCGTCCCCAACGGCTGGTACGACGCGGGTGACTACGGCAAGTACGTCAACCCGACCGGCATCACCGTCGCCCAGATGCTGCTCGCCTACGAACGCAACCCGGAGGCGTTCCACGTGGGTCAGTTCTACGTCGACGACACCGTCGACGATCCCGAACTCGGCACGATGCCCGACGTCTTAGTCGAATGTAAGGAGGCGCTGAAGTTCCTCGAGCAGATGCAGCGACCCAACGGCTCGCTGTTCTACAAACTCGCGGCTAAAGACTGGCCGGGAATGGAGGAAGCGCCGGAGGACGACGACCGCGATCGCTACGTCTTCGGCACCTCCTCGGCCGGGACGGCGATGGCCTGCGGAGCGATGGCGATGGCCGCGCGTGTCTACGAGGACCACGACCCCGCCTTCGCCGCCGAGATGCTCGAGTGCGCCGAGGACGCCTGGGCGTGGCTCGAGGACAACCCGGATCTGGTCTGGGAGATGTCCGATGGACAGGACGACGGTTCCGGTGGCTACGGCCGCGCCGGCTTCGACGAACCGGACCGGTTCTGGGCGGCCGCCGAGTTGCTGCGGACGACCGGCGACTCCTCCTACGACCAGTGGATTCAGAACACCGATCTCGGCTTCTCGGGTGACGGCGGCGTCGTCGACGACCTCCCCGGCGACATCGCCGTCCCGATCGACTGGAACAATCCGGTCGGTCTCGGCCACTACGCCTACTTCTGGGCCGACGGCGACCTGAAGGGGACAGCCCACGACGACGAAGGGACCGCAGCCGAAGGGCTCAACGGCCCCTTCTGGGCCACCGAAGTCTACCTCGGAGAGGACAGCAACAGCGACGCAGACCGCTGGATGACCGGCGTCTACGACTACTACTGGGGTCACCTCAAGTCCGGCATCTCCCGAGCGATCCAGGGAATCTGGTCGATCGAGATGTTCGACGAGACCCACGATGCGGACTGGGAGCACTGGATTCACGAGGAAGAGGGTGCCGCCCTCATCCACGAGCCGTTCCACCACGCGCTCGGACGCAGCGCGACGGGCTACTCCTACGTGACCGGCTACGGCGAGAAGTCCACCATGCGGCCACACGACCGCATCGTCCAGAGCCAGGAGATGGACGACCCCATCCCCGGTATGCTCGTCGGCGGCCCACACAACAGCGACTCGCTCGTCGGAGAGGGTGACTGTACCCTCGACCACATCGACGCCGACACCGAACACCTCATGGCGTACATCGACGAGCACTGCTCGTACGCCACCAACGAGTGGGCGATCAACTACACTGCACCGCTGTTCTTCATGCTCGCCGAACTCGTCGGCGAGATCACGGAGACGCCCGAACCCGAAACGGTCGACCCGATCGACCCCGGCCCGGGCAACGGTGACGAGCCATCCGGACTCGACGTCAACGGCGACGGCAACGACGCCCAGGACCTCTCCGGCGACGGTCTCTACGAGGACGTCACCGGCGACGGTAACCTCGGCTTCAACGACGTCGTGACGTTCTTCGAGGAACACAACGGCGACGTCGTCCAGAGCAACGTCGAGTACTTCGACTTCAGCGGGAGCGGGAACGTCGGCTTCAACGACGTCGTCGCGCTCTTCGAGATGCTCTGAGACGCGACTCGCTGGGACCGCTCAGCGCTCGTTCAGCGCACCGAGAGGCGCTCGAGCGACCGGCTGAGACGTCCATCCGAACCAACGAGCGTACCGATGCCGCGGCGGGTCCCTCCGGTCGGGACGCGCCGTGAGAACGACCATCCTGTGCGACCGTGACCGGATTTTTCTGACCGACGCTCGAGGAGGGCGAGACCGAGACGGAGAACGACGCCCGACCCGCTCGAGAACGAACGGATGAGTCGTCCGAACGGCGCTCGAGTCGCTACAGCGTCTTGAGACCGCTGCCCGTCAGCGGGACGACGACGTCTTCGTCCTCGTCGACGACGCCGCTCTCGCGGAAGTGTCGGAGAGCGGCGGGAGCGACGGCACAGGTCGGTTCGACGTAGAAGCCACCGCGGTGGAGACGGTCGAGCGCGGATTCGATCGGGTCGGAGCCGAGGGCGACGACCTCGCCACCGGTCTCGGTGAGCGCGTCGACGATCTGCGTGCCACGGGCGGGTTCGGCGATCTGAATGCCGTCGGCGATGTCGGGATCGTCGCCGCCGTCGCCGGGGACGGTCTCACCGCCGAGGGCGGTGACGATGGGGGCGTAGCCGGCGACCTGCGCGCCGAGCAGCCTGGGCATCCCGTCGACGATACCGGCTCTGTTCAGCAGCGAGAAGCCGCGGTAGGCCCCCAGAAAGAGCGTGCCGTGACCGATCGGCAACACGAGTGTCTCGGGTGCGGTCCACCCGCGCTGGGCGGCGAGTTCGAACGCGAACGTCATCGTGCCCGCGTAGAAGGCCGGGTTCCAGGCGTGACTGGCGTACCACCCCTCGCCCGCCTCGACCGCCGAGATACACGCCATCGTCACGTCCTCGCGGGTGCCGTCGACGCGTACCGGCCTGGCACCCGCGCGCTGGATCGCCATCAGCTTCGACTGTTTGACCGTCGAGGGGACGTAGATGTCGGCTTCGAGACCCGCCCGCGCCGCGTAGGTCGCGATCGACGCCCCGGCGTTGCCCGAGGAGTCTTCGATCACCTTCTCGACGCCGAGTTCGACCGCCCGCGAGAGCGTCGTCGTCGCGCCGCGGTCTTTGAACGACCCCGTCGGAAAGACGTACTCGAGTTTGAACTGCGCGCCCCACTCGGGGGCGTTGACCAGCGGCGTGAACCCCTCGTGGAGGGAGACGTGGCGCTCGATCGGCAAGAACTCGAAGAAGGTCCAGAGACCGTTGCTCGTGTCGAGTTGGCTGATCGGGAGCGGGTTCCCCTTCGGGTGGGGCGACTCGGCGAACTCGAGGGCGTGGCCACACTCACAGCGCCAGGGTTCGTCCGGGCCGGCGTCGTAGTCGGTGCCGCAGTCGGGACAGGTGAGAGATGTTGGCATAGTGTATACCGTCCGGGTGGGTATCGACTTGTGAGCGAGACACCTTGGCGTTTTGGCTGTCCGGGTCAGTAACTGTCGACGTCGGTGCCGACCGAACAGACGTACTCGCCGGTGGCGACCTGTGGGAGTCGCCGGGTTCGCCAGAAGATACCGTTGTGGTCCGCGGTCACCTCCGCTCTCACCTCGCCGAAGGCGGTCGTCACCTCGAAGAGAGTCTCACCGGCGCGAACGCGCTCACCGAGGTCCTTCCGGAAGCGGACGAACCCGCCGGCGGGTGCGCCGTACTGGTCGAAACCGCTGGCGCGCGTCTGCGGTCTGTAGTCCGACTCCCCCTCGAGAAAGCCGTAGTGAGCGAGGACGTTGAAGACGCCATCGACGCCCTTCTGGATGCTCGTCTCGTCCCAGCCGACGGCACCGCCGAGTTCCGGATCGATCGTTGGAATGCCCTCGTCGGGTCCGACACGAGCGAGTTGGCCGTCGGGACCCTTCTGGTCGAGGACGTAGCCACAGCCGAAGACCTTCGCGAGTTCGAGACACTCACTGTGGAGGCGGTGGCGCTTCCCACAGCGGACGCGAACCTCGTCGATCATCCGGCTGGTCGATCCCTGGTGTAAGTCGAGGATGAGGTCCGCACGGGAGGCCGCCTCGAACGTCGCGTGCGCGATGCGCTCGCTCGAGGTCCCGTGTTCGTTGCCGGGGTAGGCCCGGTTCATCTTCGTGTCGTCGATGGGGTTGCGGTGTTCGGCGACCTGAAAGGCGTGGTAGTTGACGATGCCGACGATCAGTATCGTCCCGGAGAGCGACGCCGGATCGAGTTCGTCGACGACGCGCTGGATCACCCCGACGCCGTTCAACTCGTCACCGTCACTCACCGCCTGCACGTAGAGCGTCCCTCCGGGCTCCGCTCCGTTCACCACGGCGACGGGGAGACCGAACGGACTGCCGTCTCGAGTCTCGCCGACCTCGAGCCGGCCCGTCGCGAGTTCGCCGGGGGCCGCGCTCGCCGTTCCGAGCGTCGTCATACCACCGAGGAAGGTGGCCCCGGCCTTTACTGTTCGGTCTTTCCGCCGGACGGCGGAGGCGTCCGCCGAGAGCGGTCGGACACTGCCGCGAGCCGAACGCCAAAGACGCTCGAGCGAACAGAGAGATCCATGAGTCTCGAGGAGGACGCTCCTGCGGACGAGGGGCCGGATCCGTTCGACGCCTACCGCCAGTTCTTCGCGCTCGAGCGGGACGTGCTGGTGCTCTCGCTCGCGATGTTCGCGTTCAGCCTCGGCTTTCAGATGACCAGCCGCTACATGGCCGAGTACATGGTGGCGCTCGGGGCGACGGTGTTCGTCGTCGGGCTGTTCGGGACGTTCGGGAACGTGATCGCCGCCGTCTACCCCTACCCCGGCGGGGCGATTTCGGACCGGATCGGGTCGCGCTACGCGCTGACGGCGTTCGGGTTCGTCTCGACGCTCGGCTTCACCGTCTGGCTGCTCGCCCCCTGGCTGAGCGGATTCTCAGTTGGCTCCGTCGAACTCTCGATTCTGGCGATCTTCGCGGGTCTCGTCCTCGCCCAGGCCTGGAAATCATTCGGTCTCGGGGCGACCTACGCCATCGTCAAACAGGCCGTCCCACCCTCACAGCTGGCCGCTGGCTTCGCGAGCACCGAGAGCTTCCGCCGGACCGCCTTCCTGATCGGGCCGCTGATCGCGGCGGCACTCTTTCTCCCCTTCGGCACCGGCGAGGGCGAGATCGTCACCGCCTTCCAGCTGATCTTACTCGTCGCCATCGTCTTCGGCGTCCTCGGTACGCTCGCCCAGCACGTCCTCTACGACGCGAGCGAGGACAGCTACGGCAAACAGTTCCAGGGCGTCTCACAGATCCGACGCGACCTCCGTAACCTGCCCCCGGAGCTGCGGCCACTGCTCGTCGGCGACACGCTCGTACGCTTCGCCAACGGCATGGTCTACGTCTTCTTCGTCCTCGTCGTCACCCAGGTACTCGGCGTCGGTCTCTCGCTCTCGCTTCCCGCCGTGGGCACGGTCGACCTCTCGCCGCAGGCGTACTTCGGACTCTTGCTCGGTCTCGAGATGCTCGTCGCCCTCCTGGTGATGGTCCCCGCAGCGAAACTCGCCGAGCGCGTCGGCCTGAAGCCAGTCGTCGCCGTCGGCTTCGCCGTCTACGCGGTCTTTCCGATCCTGCTCATCAGCGCCCCCGAGAGCGCGGGCGTGCTGGCGCTGCTGTTCGCCTTCTCCGGACTGCGGTTCGCGGGACTCCCGGCGCACAAGGCGCTGATCGTCGGTCCCGCCGAGATGGGCGCCGGCGGCCGGGTGACCGGCTCCTACTACCTCGTCCGGAACGTCCTCGTCATCCCGAGTGCGGCCCTCGGCGGCCTGCTCTGGAGCGGCATCTGGAACCCCCTGACCGGCGAACAGCTCCTCGCCGGCGACCCCGTACTCGCGTTCGCGCTCGCGACGGTGATCGGTCTCGTCGGCACGGGCTACTTCCTCGTCTTCGGCCGGGAGTTCGAGGCCTACGCCTGAGCGCACCGGGACACCCGGAGCGCTCGCGGAGCCATCCGACGCGATTTTGTCCCTCGAGTTCCTCCCCTCGAGTGTGTCACAGAACCGCCCCGAGCGCCCCCCAACTGCGCAGTTTCTGGCCGCACTCAGGGTCAAGCGAAACGCGCTGATCGGTCTCGTCGTCGGGACGCTCTTCGCCGCGACGCTACTCGCCGTCTTCGTCCTCCCGGCCCCGGTGACGCGCGCGGACCCGATGCTGTACGTCGGCCTGGCGTTCGTCGTCGCCGTCACCGTCGGCGCGATGGTCGCCGTCCTGTTGACCATCTACTCGGCGGTGAAGCTCTCGCGAGAACTCGCCGTCGACGAAGGGGCGTGAGAAACAGCCGGCGGCTCAGACCAGCTCTTCGAGCCGCTCCGCGCCCGCTCGAGTCCCCTTCGCGAGGATCACGTCACCCGCACTGAGCGCGGTGTCGGGACCCGGCTGGACCTCCCACTCGTCGTCCATCGGACTCGGTGAGCCACGCGGCCGGCGGACGGCGATGATCCGCATCCCGGTCGCCGTACGCACCGTCTGCTCGCCGAGGGTGGTGCCGTCGAGCGTCGAGCCGTCGCCGACGGTCAGGCGGACGATCACCTCGTCGCTCTCGAAGACCGCCTCGGCGACGACCGGGTGCGTTCCGAGACCGCGTAAGACGCCCTCGCTGATCTCGAGGGCGGCGTCGCTGATCACTTCGGTACTGCCCGCCAGATGTACCAGCCCGCGCAGACTCACCGGATCCTCGACGCGCGCGGCCGCCTGGAGCGTCCACGCCTCGAAGCGCGACTCGAGCTGGTCGACCTCGGTCTCGAGGGCGGCGACCTCCTCGGCGAGGTCGGTGCTGTTGAACAGCACGGAGCCGTAGGCGATGTCGACGGCGAGTTCGCTCATGTTCTTCATCAGGACGATAGCGTCGACGGCGCGCTCTAAGTCGTCGATACCCGGTTCGGCCGGGTCGGGGACGCTGTAGGGAGTTCCCGAGACCGTCTCGTAGACGGGAGCGAGGTTCTCTTCGAAGCCACGCAAGAGCACGACGTCGCCACCCTCGAGCGCCGTCTCGCTGTCGGGATCTAAGAGCCAGTCGCCCGCACGGCGGACGGCGACGACGCGCACGCCGGTTTCGGTCTCGAAGTCGATGTCGCCGAGGCTCCGACCGGTGAAACGAGAGCCGGAATCGACGCTCGCACGGACGACGGGTTCGACCGCTTCGGGCAGTGCCGTCCGCATCGCGTCGGGGAGACCGATCTCCTCTAAGACGATCTTGGCGATGTCTCCGGCGGCATCCGAAATCTTCTCGGCAGCGCCGACGACACCCAGCACCGGCGCGAGTTGCTCTGCGTCGTCCGGACTTCGAGCGGCCATCAACAGGCTCATCCGCGCCTGCATCTGGAGGAGATCCATCCGCTCTTCGAGCGCGAGCACCTCCTCTGCGACTTCGTCGCTGCCGAGTAAGACGGCCGAGTACGAGAGATCGATCAGCAACTCGGCGGTGTCTTTCATCTCGGCGAGCACCGCTTTGACGCTGACGGGCCGATACTCGACGTCGCGGGGCGGGTCCATACCGAGGACCTTCTGTGGCCGGTGAGAAAAGCGTTACCGACTGTGTGCTCGAGCAGGCTCGTTTCGCGGCCCTCGTCCGATTGTACCCGAGCGCCAGAACGCCAGCACGAGACCGACTCCTGGCTCGAGACGGGCGTCTCGACGCCCAGGTCGAGCGGGTGACACGAATTCCAACATTCGTATGGGTCACGTGCGAGAGGGTACAACGTTCACGTTACCGAGAGCGGATTAAGTGAGTGCTTCGTTCGTGTTGACGCGCTCCACGCGGCAAACGACAATACTTTTCCATAGGCGTGCGAAATCGGAGGTATGGCTGACGACCTCAAGAGAGGGTTAGAGGGTGTGCTGGTCGCGGAGTCGGCGCTCAGCACCATCGACGGTGACGAGGGCCGCCTCATCTACCGCGGCTACACCATCGAAGACCTCGCGCGTAACGCCAGTTACGAAGAAGTACTCTACTTGCTCTGGCACGGTCACCTCCCGACAGAGCGCGAACTCGCCACGTTCACCGAGGCGATGGCCGCCGAGCGAACGGTCGACGATGGCGTCCTCGAGACGGTGCGCGCACTCGCCAGCGCCGACGAGGAGCCGATGGCGGCGCTGCGAACGATCGTCTCACACCTCTCGGCGTACGATCCAGACACCGACGCCGACCCGACCGACGTCGAGGCGAATGGACGGAAGGGCAGACGCATCACGGCGAAGATTCCGACCGTACTCGCGGCGTTCGAGCGGAGCCGCCGCGGCGAGCCGATCGTCGCACCGAATCCGGAACTGAATCACGCGGCGAACTTCCTCTACATGCTCAACGGCGAGGAACCCGACGACGTTCTCGCCGAGACGTTCGACCAGGCGCTCGTCCTCCACGCCGACCACGGTCTCAACGCCTCGACCTTCTCGGCGATGGTCACCTCGAGTACGCTCGCCGACCTCCACGCGGCGATCACGAGCGCCATCGGCACGCTGAGCGGCAGCCTCCACGGCGGCGCGAACCAGGACGTCATGGAGATGCTGAAGGAAGTCGACGACAGCGAGATGGACCCGCTCGAGTGGGTCCAGAACGCGCTCGCCGAGGGGCGGCGCGTGCCCGGCTTCGGCCACCGCGTCTACAACGTCAAGGACCCGCGTGCGAACATTCTCGGCGAGAAGAGCGAAGCGCTCGGCGAGGCCGCAGGCGACCTGAAGTGGTTCGAGATGAGCGTCACCATCGAGGAGTTCCTGGCCGAAGAGAAGGGTCTCGCGCCGAACGTCGACTTCTACTCGGCGTCGACGTACTACCAGATGGGGATTCCGATCGACATCTACACGCCCATCTTCGCGATGAGTCGCGTCGGCGGCTGGATCGCCCACGTCTTAGAGCAGTACGAGGACAACCGCCTCATCCGCCCGCGTGCGCGGTACGTCGGTCCCGAAGACCGGACGCTCGAGTCGCTCGCCGAACGGTAGTCGGGTCCAGAGTGCGAAGGGTCTCGTATCGGTCAGTTCCCAGTGACGGCGTCCCGAGTTCCACCTTCGAACTGCCGTTCGTACGACCGGACGGTGTAGGCGATCAGCGGGACGCCGATCAGCGTTGGGGCGAGCCAGCGCGCCAGCGGCGGCACCACGGTGAGGTTGACCGTGATCGCGGCGGTGACCGTCGCGATGTAGCCCCCGCCCATGAGTCCGAGGTGACGGTAGAACCAGGTCATCCGGTCGGCGGGTGGCTCGAGGATTTCTCGGACGTTCGTCACCGAAATCGTGACGCCGATGATGCCGAAGACGATGAGCGCGGGCGCGATGGCTGATCCCGAGAGCCAGCCCCAGCCACCGTAGCCGATCATGCCGACGCCAGCGACGAGCATGAGCAGGTGACCGGCCCAGTCTCTGTAGGCGGCGACGCCGGGTTCGGGCCGTTTTCGCGAGAGCACGCGATAGCCGGTAAACACCAGGTAGCCAGAGAAGATTGCAATCGTGAACAGAAACAGGTTCGCATCGACGAGCGCGAGCGGGAGCGCAGTGACGACGACGACCGCCATTGCGTACACGTAGTACGTACCGCCGGTCGCGTGGCGCTGTCCACCCTTGCGAGTGAGTAACGCAACGAGTCCCGACAGCAGTGCGACGACGCCAGCGGCGACGTGAACGAGCAGCGTTCCCAGCAGTATCGACTCGAGCATACGTCGAGGTGCGCATCATCCCATTATGAGTGTTTGTGTTAGTGATAGACTGTCGAGCGGTTCTATGGCCCTACAATCGACCGTCTTCGGACGCCAAAGGCAGATATCAGTCTTCGATAGACAGATTTTTTAGATTGCGTATACAGCTACCGTCACAGCGATCGAATCATGCACTCGAGAGAGCGACCACAGGGACTGTTGACGTACGCAGACCGGGCGTACCTGCTCGGAGAGACGACGCCAGCGACCGACGCGGCCGAGCGCAAGAAACGCGAGCGAATTCGTCGTCGGATCAGGAACGCCCTCGTAGACTTCTCGTTGCTCGTCCACCTCGAGTGGCGGGACCTCGAACTGGTGTTTTCGGGGCTGGTCGACGAAGACGGCGGGGTGGCTGACCGCGAGTTGTACGAGGGAATCGTCGACGCCATCGAGACGATGATGCGGGGGACGACGATGCAGGGTCTCTCGTTCGGACGGATGGTGCGACTGGCGACGCTGCGCTCGGTGGGCGTCTACCACCTCGTCTACCGCGGCGTGCTCGTCGACGTCGAACTCACCCACGAGACGCGCGTACTCCCCGAACGGAGCGTGCGACTCGAGGACGTTCCGGAGCGGGTCGACCGACTCGATGAGGTGCCGCTGGCAGGCGCGCTCGCGCTCGAGGAGTTCGGCGTCACCACGCTCGAGGACCTCTACGAGTTCGCGGCGTCGTACGAGGGTGAACCGACCGTCTAGACCACCGGCGGAGCGACGGAGGCAGACGGCTGGCTGGCGAGTGATATGACGCGCGTCGTCTCAGCGTCAGACACCAGTTTCAGGTCGCTCCCCGCTATCGATTACACTTTCACTCTGCGTGCAGGAGATTTATATACACTCCCTGCCCCTCTCTACTCGCACGTCACACGCCGTGCAATCCTGTATTCCCTGTCGTGCTGCCCGCTCACACCCGGGCAGCACACCTTTACCGACACCATCCCAAGAGTGGCGAATATGCTCGAGTATGCGGACGTGGTGGCGGCGCACGAACGGGTACGGGAAACGTCCCGACACACCCCGCTGTCGTACTCACACACCTTCTCGGCGATGACGGACGCGGCGGTTCACCTGAAACTGGAGAACGCCCAGCGGACGGGCGCGTTCAAGATCCGCGGGGCGACCAACCGGATCGCGACGCTCTCGGCAGCCGAACGCGAGGCGGGTGTCGTCACCGCGAGCGCGGGCAACCACGCACAGGGCGTCGCGCTCGCGGCCACACGCGCGGGCGTCGACTCGACCATCGTCATGCCCGAGAACGCCCCCATCTCGAAGGTCAGAGCCACCGAGAACTACGGCGCAGAGGTCGTCCTCTCCGGCGTCGACTACGACGCGGCGGCCGACCGCGCCCACGAGATCGAACGCGAGGAGGGACGCACCTACCTCCACGCCTTCGACGACGAGGACGTGATGGCCGGACAGGGAACGATCGGTCTCGAGATCCTCGAGGACTGTCCCGAGGTCGACACCGTCGTCGTCCCCATCGGCGGCGGCGGTCTCATCAGCGGCATCGCGACGGCGATCGAGGGCGCACGGCCGGAGACCCGCATCGTCGGCGTCCAGGCCGAGGGTGCCTCGAGCGTCGCCCCCTCGCTCGCGAAAGGCGAGCGCGTCACCCTCTCTGGTGTCGACACGATGGCCGATGGCATCGCGACGCGGACGGTCGGCGAACGGACCTTCGAGGTGATCGACTCGCGGGTCGACGAGGTCGTCACCGTCTCCGATCCCGAGATCGCGATGGCCGTCGTCCACCTCTTAGAGCGCGCGAAGACGCTCGTCGAGGGGGCCGGCGCGGTCCCGCTCGCGGCGCTGCTGTTCGACCACATCGATCTCGAGCCAGGGGAGACCGTCGTCCCCGTCATCTCCGGGGGGAACATCGACCTCAACACGCTGACGACCGTCATCGTCCGCGGTCTCGTCGAGACGGGTCGCTACCTGAAGATCCGAACCGTTCTCAAAGACCGCCCCGGCGCGCTCGAGGACCTGCTGGCGATCTTCACCGCCTACCGCGCGAACATCTTCGCGATCCAGCACGACCGGACCTCGCGGGACATCGGCATGAGCGACACCGAAGTCGAGATCGACCTCGAGACGCGCGGCAACGACCACGTCACGGAGTTACTCGCGGCGATCGAAGGCCGCGGCTACGAGGTCGACGTGCTGGTCTGACGAGGGCGGTGCCGAGCCGTCAGGTCTCGGCGGGAACGATGCCGTAGGTGATCGTCAGAAACTGGCGGCCGAACAGCCACATCTCGTGGGTCGCGACGAGCGTCGCCTCCGGAACGGGGGCCCGCGGTGCGCCCGGGGCGTCGACGGGCCAGACCCGAAAGCGCTGGTGCATCGGGAGGCGGAACGCTCCGAGCGGTGTCACGAGGTAGAGACCGCCGTCGCCGCCGCCTCGAGTGGTGAACCGGACACCGGCGTCGGCCGTATTCCCTCGGGAGCCGAGTGCCTCCGGTCGGAGGACGGTCGAGAGGTTCGACCACGGCAGCGGGACGGCGACGTTCGCGTAGGTCACCCCCTCGCGCTCGTGGGTGGTGTAGAGCGCGACGAACACCGCCCGCCCGGTCGCCGGATCCGTCCGCGTCCAGACGCGCGAGCCACGCGGGTCGACGGCCGGTGTGACCGCAGCCAGGTCGCTCTCGAGCCAGCCCACCCTGCCGCTTCGCCCGGGCAAGGCGAGCTGCTCGAGACGGCGCGTCAGTGTCGTGGCGAGCCACGCCCCGGCGCGAAAGCCCCGGTGCCAGCGGGTCTCGTAGGCCAGCGCGTACGCCGTCGTCCGCTCGTAGAACCGGCGGACCTCGGAGTCGATGAGGTCGGTATCGAACCCCGGCCGGTCGTAGCTCGCGAACGACTCGAGTTCGCCCGGCACGGGGTCGCCCGCGACGCCCGCTCGGAGTGCCCAGTCGGCTCCGATGCGCCAGCGGCCGACGACCGGACAGAACGGGACGTCGTCGACGCGACGGGACTCGAGGCGGCGGCGAAGCGAGCGCGCGAGAACGACGAGAAACGCGAGTGTGACGGCCGCGAGCGATGCGTGCGGTCGCCGGAGTCGGCCCATACGGGAGGTCGGACCCGCGTCGGCTTGGCTCCGGCGGTCGCGGGTCTCCACAGCGTTTAATCGCTCGCGCGGAGACGACCAGTGTGTGAAACGCATCATCCACACCGACGACGCTCCCGACGCCGTCGGTGCGTACAGCCAGGCGACGGCGACCGACTCACTCGTCTTCACCGCCGGACAGATCGCGCTCACCCCAGACGGCGACCTCCGGGCCGAGGCGTCGGTCGCCGCCCAGACCGAGCAGGCGCTCGAGAACGTCCTCGCGATTCTGGAGGAAGCGGGTGCGAGCGCCGAGGACGTCCTCAAAGTGACCGTCTTCCTCGCCGATATCGACGACTTCGAGGAGATGAACGAGACCTACGCCGGATTCTTCGAGGGCGACCCACCGGCGCGCAGCGCCCTCGAGGTCGGTGCGCTCCCGAAGGGGGCGGCGGTCGAAATCGAAGCGGTTGCGACCCTCGAGTGAGAAGTCGGGGTGTGAGTACCATGGAGACGGTGAAGACCATCGACCCGCGCGTGAAGTCGGCGATCCTCTGGGGAGCCGTCGGCTTCATGAGCTTTCTCGTCTCGCTCCAGGCCTACGCCCTGCTCGAGGGACCGCTGCTCTCGCTCCCGCAGGGGGCCGCCATCGGTCTCCTCGTCGGCGTCGCCGCCGGGGGGTGTGCCTACGCGCTCGAGTACCGCGTCGCCGCCTGGGCGGCGCGACGGGCCACGGAGTGAGACCGCCAGCAGGCGCGGCGCTCGAGTCTCGCAAGAGTTAAACGACCCACACGGCTATCATCGGGTGAGCCAGGATGGCCGAACGGTAAGGCGCACGCCTGGAAAGCGTGTTCCGTTAAGGATTCTGGGTTCAAATCCCAGTCCTGGCGTTCTGTGGCGTCACACCCTGCGAGCGGCGCGTAGCGACGCGAGCTACTCGACGCCACAGATCGCCCGTCGCTGGGATTTGAATGACGCCAGTCGCAGCGCGAACGAAGTGAGCGACCGTCTGGAGGTGGTTCAAATCCCAGTCCTGGCGTTTCTTCGGCCGACCACCGAGCGAAGAGCGGAGGCGACGAGCGGACCACGGACGAAGAAACGCAGCCGAGGGGATTTGAATCAGAGAGGTCGCGCGCAACACCGTGAGCACGTCCGACCGTGGTTCAAATCCCAGTCCTGGCGTTCTGTGGCGTCACACCCTGCGAGCGGCGCGTAGCGACGCGAGCTACTCGACGCCACAGATCGCCCGTCGCGGGGATTTGAATGACGCCGGTCGCAGCGCGAACGAAGTGAGCGACCGTCTGGAGGTAGTTCAAATCCCAGTCCTGGCGTTTCTTCGGCCGTACAACGAGCGAAGAGCGGAGGCGACGAGCGGACCACGGCCGACGGGGCGACTCACTCGAGTGTCGGACTGTCCAGCGCAGGTGTCGACGAAAGGTTCCGGAAGCGAGAGCTATACGTGAGCGGAGCGGGCAGACGTACTCGTGAGGCGACGAACGCTCTGGCTGGGTGCGGCCTTCTTCTTCGTCGCCGGCGACGCGATGGCGATGCAGAGTCGCGGGGCGTTGCTCTCGAGTTTCGAGGAGACGTTCGGGGTCTCGGAGAGCCTGTTGGGGCTGGTCGCCCCCGCGGGGACGGTCGGGTTCGTCCTCGCGATCCTGATCGTCGGCCTGCTCGCCGGTCGCCTGCGCGTCAAACTCGCGATGGCGCTCGGTACCCTCGTGGTGATCGGCGCGCTGGTCGCCACGGCGCTCGCACCGGTCTACGCGCTGTTCCTGCTGGCGCTGTTCGCCCAGGGCGCTGGCGCGGGGGTGTTCCGGGCGCTCGACCGCCCCGTGTTGAGCCACGTCTACCCCCAGCGCGTGGGGCGGATCTTCGTCCTCTACTCGCTCGCGTGGGCCGTCGGCGCGGTGACGGGACCGCTGCTCGTCAGCGGCGTCCTCTGGCTGACCGACTGGCGGGTGACCTACCTGCTGCTCGCGCTCTGGTTCGTGCCGGTGGTCCTCCTGGTCTCGCGACTCGAGTTCCCGAGCGGGTGGGGCGAGACCGAACTCGACCGGGAGGCGCTGGCGGGGTTGCTCGGCCGGCAGGAGATCCGTGGCGCGGTGCTCGCGATGGTGCTCGTCGGCGGCATCGAGGGGGCAATCTTCACCTGGCTGCCCTACTACGCGGGGACGTTCCTCGACCGGACGCTCGCGAACGCGGCGCTCTCGATCTACCTGCTGGCGTACGTCCCGGGGCGGTACCTCTACGCGCGACTGGTCGGAACGGGGGCGTACCTCCAGATCGCGCTGGTGACGACGGCGCTCGCGGTGCCGACGGTCGCCGTCGCGCTCGTCTTCTCGAGCGGCGTGGCGATGGTACTCGCCGTCTTCCTCACCGGGATGTTGGTCTCGTCGCTGTTTCCGATGCTGTCGGCCTACAGCGTCGAGCGCGCCCCAGCCTACAGCGGGCCGGTGAGTGCGCTGACCTCCGCTTCGACCTACGTCGGCATCGCGCTCGTCCCGATGGTGATGGGGGTCGTCGCCGAGGCGACCGACATCGCCTACGCGATGTGGATTCCCGTGTTCCTCACCGTCGCACTGGTCGTCGTCATCGCCGTACTGTACGCTCGAGAGCGATAAAATGACAGGAAGGGGAAGGTCGACTGGATTGGGGGGGAGTTCTCGAGCGCCGCGGGGGAGCGGAACGCGGCTGGCTGTGCTATGGCAGGAGTTCTGCCGGGGCATCCGTCGAAATGAAGCGGGTATGATCGTCGCAGTCGCGCAACTCGAGCCGACCGCGATCACACACCACGAGTTCGAGGTTGGAGCTGTTGGTCACACCTGACCCCGATCTCGAGTAGCCGCGACTCGGATATGGTAAGTCCCCGCCTACCAGCGCTCGAGCGGGCGGTAGGCGGCCGTTTACGAACCAGGTGAGCCGGTAGAAGGAGGCCGTTCCGAAGGCGGTCCTCGAGCGCTAGTCGCGAAACGCCCGCGCCTCGTCCTGGGTGACGTAACAGCCACAGGAGGCCTGGATGGTGAACGGCCCCGTGGCGGTCACGCCGACGACGACGCTGTCGCAATGGGGACACCGCGGCGGGTTCCAGTTCTCGCCGCCCCAGCGGCCGACGTCTTCGCTCATCGGCATCCTCCGCATGTACGAGATGGCCGGGTGAGCACCCGCGGCGCTCGAGTGCGCGGTGAGGTGTACACTCGAGTGGCCGGGGGCTGACGCTGTGGCGCGGTGTTGTGACTCCGTGTGGCCGGGTTGTAACTCCGTGTGACCGAGTTGTAACTCCGTGTGACCGAGTTGTAACTCCGTGTGACCGAGTTGTAACTCCGTGTGACCGAGTTGTAACTCCGAGAACCGGCGTTTCGCGGGCTGTACAGTGCGTTTGCGAGCCTTTTAAGGTCGCGTGGTCGGTAGGTAGTCATGGCTGTATAACCCCTCGCTGGGTTGGAAGCCACGCCGCGGGTGCTTGTTCCACCCGGGGCACTTTCTCTGAGCGTACCCCAACCGGCGTGCGGCGGGCGCGGCTTCCAGCAGGGAGTTTCACGAACAGATACATATAATTTCTGGAAATGGGTGTCGGTGATCGAGGGTTCATAGACTCGAGTGAGAGCGCGTGTCCGCTCGAGTGTTCGATCACCAACAGTTAATACAACCGGCTCGTAACGGGGAGATAATTACCAATGTCTCCACACTCGAGGTGGTACACGTGAGTTTCGACCGGGACCGGCGCGACCGGTCGAACGACGACGGTGAGCGAAACGAACGAGCACGGCGCACTCGAGCGCAGGCCCAGACCCCGCGCGGGGCGCGGCCGTACCAGTACCTAAACCGAGTGGGCCAGCCCTCGCGCGATCAGGCGGCCATCCTCGATCAGATGATCCTGAGGCGCGGCCTCGAGAACGTCCAGGAGTTGGGCGAACGCGGTGAACTCCCCGAAGGCTGTAACACCCCGATAGGCGAACAGGTCCGTATCGCTCGGGTGCGTAGCTCCTGGAAAGCGGGTGTCGAACTCGACACCGAGAGCGCGATGCGGTCGGTCGAGGCGCAAGCGGAGAGTGATCTCGCGGGTGAGACAGCCACACCAGAGGTGGTTCGGCGGGTGATTTCCCAGCCGGGGCGGCCGCTCGAGGGCTCCGTTCGTGAAGAAATGGAGCAGCGGATGGGCGACTCGTTCAGCGATGTACAGTTGCACACTGGGCCGGAGGCCGCGAAAGCCGCGAGTGCGCTCGAGGCACGCGCCTTCACGACCGGCAACCACGTGGTGTTCAACCGCGGCGAGTACAAGCCGGAGAGTCCTGAAGGGAAATATCTGCTCGCACACGAGCTGGCTCACGTGCGACAGCAGACTGGCGGTCGGGTCAGTATGCTTCCGCAGGAGGGGAGTTCGCTGGTCATCGACCCCGACCCCGAACTCGAGCGTGAGGCCGACGAGGTGGCGAGGGAGGCACTCGAGGGTGAGGAGCCAGTGGTAGCTCACCGTCTGGGCATGGATGTTCACGTGCAGCGGATGGCCGAAACCGACTCGGTGAGCCTCGAGTCGCTTGCTGGGTCGGTCGAAGAGATTCGTACGCGACTCGAGCGGGTCGAAGAAGCGACCGAGACCAATACTGAGCACATCAGCCAGAACCAGCAGGGGTTGATCAACACTCGAGACGAGATGGGGCTCACAGGCGGAGAGCGTACCGAGGCCGACACCGAAGCTGAGGGGCCGTCTCTATGGGGACGGATGAAGCAGGCAGCGGCATCGAACTTCGGCTCGGAGGGTGGAAAGCGAAATGTTGCCCAAGGAACCGTTGGTGGGGTGCTCGCAGGTGGGATCAGCTTGGCAACTGTGCTGAGTGGAGGAACTGTCCTTCCTGCTGTGGCCGCAGCAAGCGTTGCCGCAGGTACGATGGGACCTGCGCTCGCTGGCACTGTTGCAGATACTGTCAGTTCTAGCGATGACGTCCCGCTCAGTGACCAGCAACTCGAGAAAATCGCTGAGAAAGTTGAAAAGATCCGTGTGGGTCGTGACACTGGTGCTCCGTCAGTGGAGGTAGATTTCTAGTATGGATGCAACAATCAAAAAAGAAACTGACAATGGATTTGGCCTTCTAGTTGTGGACAACAATAATGTAGAACACAAGATTGGAGTTTACTACGACGGCGAGATTAGTGGGCATCTACAAAACGGGTATCCCGACATCGCTGCCAAGCGCACTGACGTGGAGAACGAACACGTCAACCAGGCCCGTCGGTTTGCCCGTTTCTACGTCTACCGCACCCGTGGGTACGACACGCTCGAGCCACGGCGCAATCCGGACCGGATCGCCGCAGTGGCACTCGCACTGGGGAGTCTCTCACCCGAGACGCTCCTCGAGTATCTGGGTGAGTACTACCAGCAGTTGACCGCCTATCAGCGTGGGAGTGAGCCAGTGGCTGAGACGCCAGAGATCGCTGCCAGTGCGCTCGTCTGGCTCACTCAGGACGTGGCTGTCACTCTCGACGCCGACACAACAGCGCAACTCACGGCGGTTCTCACGACTCACGGCGTTCTCGACGCACTCGAGGAAACATCTGCTGGAGATGACCGTCTGGAGACGGAGATTCGACGCGCACTCGAGGGCCACGGTCTCGACACCGAAACCCTAGCTGAGGAAATCGGTGAGACGCTCCTCGCAGGTACCGGCCCGCTAGTCGTCAACTGGCGACAGAACGGCCAGACCACGAGTCGAACGCTCGAGGGGACGGGGACGTCGCTGACCGAGCACGCCGACGCACGCCTACAGGTGTTCACTGACCTCTACGAGTGCACTGATGGGGCGAGCTTTCAGCAAGCGCTCGTTCACCACCTCCGGTGCCAGATCCGCGACTGTTACATCCGCATTGGAATCGCGCCCCCGCCCGCGGTCCGAGTCCAGGGTCCCGGCTTCTACGAAAACGTCAGCTGGTACGAACACCTCGGTTTCTACGAACCGTACAACGACCCGCGAGCATCCATCACTACCTGGCTCGAAGAGTACACACCTGACGACTTCTCCTTGTGATTTCAGTCTACGAGACCGACAAAGTGGTGAAGGCAGCGCTCGAAGGAGATGCGCCGATAGTTGCCCACCAGTTCGGAGTGCGCGTTCACATGTAGCATATCCACGACAGTAGTGCTGACGTGGGTCGTCGGCGAGCGATTTCCCTCGAGAACCCCAACATTGGCTCGCCGCCGCCCCGAGAGGACGCGGTCGAAAACCGCGTCAGCATCCCTGAGGAGTTTAGTACGGTAAACCTAACAGCGTTTTGCCCTCGGGGCGCGAATGGACGGTATGTGCGGGCGCTACACGCTATTCGTCGACCGTGCGGAACTCGAGGAGCGCTTCGATGCGCGGTTCGTCTCGCCGGCGGCGGCCCGGCCGCGATACAACGCCGCGCCAGGCCAGCGGTTGCCGGTGATCACGGACGCCGAACCGGAGACGATTCGGACGCTCGAGTGGGGGCTGGTTCCCGCGTGGGCCGACGACTCGACGGGTGGGTTGATCAACGCGCGGGCGGAGACGCTGGCCGAGAAGCCGAGTTTCCGGCGGGCGTACGAAGGGTGGGCAGACGGCGAGGAGCCGACTGCGGGGCGGTGTCTGGTGCTCGCCGACGGCTTCTACGAGTGGGTCGACACCGGCGGGGACGGAAAACAGCCCTACCGGGTGGCCTTCGAGGACGGCCGGCCGTTCGCGATGGCGGGTCTCTGGGAACGCTGGCTGCCGGCGACGACACAGACGGGCCTGGACGCCTTCGGCGGCGGAGTCGGCAGTGACGAGGGAGGCGACGGGACGCTCGAGACGTTCACGGTCGTGACGACGGCACCGAACGCGCTGGTCGCCGACCTCCACCACCGCATGGCGGCCATGCTCGAGCCGGCCGACGAGTCTGGCTGGCTCGAGGGCGGGGTGACGAGCGACGCACTCGGGCCGTACGCGCCGGCGGAGTTGCGCGCCTACCCGGTGTCGACGGCGGTCAACGACCCGACGAACGACGGGCCGTCGCTGGTCGAGGCGCTCGAGTGATCACTCGAGTCGGCGCCCCTCGAGCGTTCGCTGGACGGGACAGCCGGTGACCACGAAGCGAGCGCCCCCGGTGTCCCCGTCGGTGACGGAGACCTCCCAGTCGTGTGCGCGCGCCAGCTGGTCGACGATCGAGAGACCGAGACCGGTGCCGCCCGCGTCGCCGGTGTAGCCGTGCTCGAAGATCCGGTCGCGAACGTCCGCGGGGATGCCCGGGCCGTCGTCTTCGACGTAGAATCCGGAATCGGTGACGCCGGTTCGGATCGCGACGTCGGGACCGACGTGGTCGACGGCGTTGCGAAACAGGTTCTCGAGGAGGCGCTGGAGGCGGTCGCCGTCGGCTTCGATGACGCCGCTCGAGTCGACGCTGATCGTCGCGCCGGCGGAGTCGACGTTCTGCCAGGCGGCGTTGGCGACGGCGTGATAGGAGAGTGCCTGCGTCTCCGTCACCGACTCGTCACCGCGTGCGAGCGTCAGGATGTCGTCGATGATCACGCGCATGCGGTCGAGCGAGGCGTCGACGTGCTCGAGGTAGGTCGTGACCGTCTCGCGGTTGAGCGGTTTGCCCTGGGCACCGGCCTGAACGAGGTCGATGAGGAGGTCGACGTAGCCCGTCGCGACCGTCAGCGGGTTCCGCAGGTCGTGGGTGACCGTACTCGCGAACCGGTCGAGTTGCTCGTTCTTCCGGGCGAGTTCGGCCGTCCGGTGTCTGAGATCGGTCACGTCCACGAACCGGACCGTGTAGCCGATGGCGTCGTTCGTCTCCGTCGTGACCGGCGTCACTCGGACGAGGTAGTGGTGCTGAGTGAGCGCTTCGGCTTCGCGATACCGGAGCTGAGTCGGGCCATCCGCCGGCTCCTCGGTGGCGTCGGGCGCGGGGGACCGGCCGCGGAGGTCGTCGCTGCTGACCTCCGTGGTCTGCGGTTCGGCGTCGTCCGGAAGCGCTGGCGGGTCTTCGAAGAAGGTCTCGAAGTGACTCCCCATCGAGAGACCGGTGAGCAGCGAGTGGGCGGCCGCGTTGTAGTCGACGACCGCCCGCGTGTCGTCGAGGATGACGATGGCGTCGTGCATCTCGGAGAGTACCGACTCTCTGGCCGTAATCTCGATGCGACGCAGGCCGTGGCTCAAGAGGATGACCGTGGTGAGCAACAGGAAGGCACCGATGCCGGCGGCGGTGTACTCGAAGTGAGCGAGCGGCCCGTCCCCGAGGATGCTCACTCCGAGCGCGACCAGGACCACAGAGATCGCCACCGCGAGCGTCGCTGCAGCCCACCACGATGGTCGGTCGGTGACGGTGAACGACCGGGCGAGCAAGCCGGAACCGACGAGGAGGAGCGCGATCTGAACGGCGAGAATCCCCCACCAGAGGACGCCCGGTTCGACGCCCACGTGCGTAAACGGACTCGAGACCTGGACGAACTCGGCGAAGACGAGGTAGTGAAACGGGTTGGTCGCGGTGGCGACGATGACGAACCCGACGAGTGCGGCCAGTACGCGAATCGCGCGCTGGCCCGCGAGACGAGTGTCGCCAGCGTACCGGGCGGCGAACACACAGAAGGTAGCGAACAGCGCGACCTCGAGGACGAGGTTGAGGGCGACGAGTGAGGCCTGGATCGTCCAGAGCGCGCCGAGCACGCTGTGGACGACGTCGGACGCGGATCGCAGCGACGCCAGGAGCAACGTCGCAGCGAAGAGGTTCGCCCCGCGCGTCCGCCGTGTCGTGAGAATCCAGTAGCCGAGGACGCCGGTGAGAACGGTCATCGTGAGGAAGAAGCCGACGTGGAGCGTCTGCAGCGAGGGCGAGTACTCGAAGCGAATTACGCCCAGCGCCGCTACCGGCAGACGCGAGAGCGGGACGGACGCGTACTCGAGCGAGAGACCACCGGCGACCGGATCGACGAGTCCGGAGGAGAGAGGCGAAGCCGTCGCCGTGGCGTCGGCTCTTCCCCCCGCAGACGCCGTCCACGCGGCGAGACCGGCGCAGATGGCGACGGCGAACAGGCCGAACCGTCCGTCGGTGAAATCCACACCCACCACCTAGGGAGGGAGGTTTCATAAAGGATGAGGTGAATATCCCCGTCGATAGTACGGGATGAATCCGGTTCCGGGTCTCGGCCGGTCTCGATGGCCGAGGCGAGACGAGGACTGGAAGCCGGCGACGCCCAGGGTTACGCTTCGAGCGTCGTCTCACAGTCGACGAAGACGAACCGGGAGCCGTCGGCGTCGGGGTCGAGACGGACCGTCCACCCGTGAGCGGTCGCGAGCTGTTCGACGATGGCGAGTCCGAGACCGGTTCCGTTCGACTGGCCGGAGTAGCCGTGTTCGAAGATCGCTTCGCGTTCGGCGTCGGGAATGCCCGGTCCGTCGTCTTCGACGTAGAACCCCCCTTCGGTGAGTCCGACGACGACCGACACGTCGGGACCGACGTGTTCGACGGCGTTACGGAACAGGTTCTCGAGGAGGCGCTGGAGGCGGTCGCGGTCGGCCTGGATCGTCCCCTCCGCCTCGACGGTCAGCGTCGCCCCGTTGGTGTCGACGCCCTCCCAGGCCGAGCGGACGATGGCGGCGAACGACAGCGGGTAGCGTTCCGTCACCGACTCGGTGCTGCGCGCGAGCGCGAGGATGTCGTCGATGATCAGTCGCATGCGCTCGAGTGAGGACTGGATGTGCTCGAGTGACGTTTCGACCGTCTCGCGGTCGGCGGTGTCTCGCTCGGCGTCGGGACCCATCGTCTCCATCAGGAGGTCGACGTAGCCCGTCGCGACAGTCAGCGGGTTCCGCAGGTCGTGGGTGACCGTACTCGCGAACCGGTCGAGTTGCTCGTTTCGTCGCGAGAGGTCGGCCGCCTGCTGTTTGAGGTCGGTGACGTCGGCGAACCGCACCGTGTAGCCGATCGTATCGACCGTCCCGACCGGAGTCGCCTGCACGAGGTAGTGACGCTGGGCGCTCGGCGGCGACTGGCCGCCGTCGGGTGCGAACGGGTCGTCGGCCGCCGCGCCGCTGTCGAGGTCCGCGCCGGTCACCTCGAGTGTCGTCGTCTCACCCATCGACGGCCAGGAGAGCGACTGCTCGAGGAGGTCGTCGAACGGGCGACCGGTCTCGATTCCGGGGAGGAGTTCGCCGGCAGCGGCGTTGTGCT
Source organism: Natronobiforma cellulositropha (assembly GCF_025629245.1). Classification (GTDB taxonomy): domain Archaea; phylum Halobacteriota; class Halobacteria; order Halobacteriales; family Natrialbaceae; genus Natronobiforma; species Natronobiforma cellulositropha. The sequence goes on along the minus strand of NZ_JANZXN010000010.1, from coordinate 17,032 downwards.
CGATCACGGCGTGGGCGTCGTCGAGGACGACGATGGCGTCGGTGAGTTCCTCGAGCAGCGAGCGCTGGGCGATGTCTTTCACCCGGTGGAGTCCGTGTCCGAGCAGGGTCGCAGTCGTCAACACGAGGAAGGCAGCGACACCGGCGGCGGTGTAGTCGTACTGGGGAAGCGGCCCACGCTCGAGGAGGCTGGCGGCGACGAGGACGAGCGCGAGGGTGACGCCGACGGCGATCACGCCGACGGGGCGAAGCGTTCGCCGGTCGCCGACGAGGAAGGTCCGGCACAGGAGGGCGACGCCGGTGAGCAAGAGCCCGACGTTCAGCGCCAGTAAGAGCCAGCCGACGGGTCCGAGTTCGGCTCCGACGTGGGCGAACGGGAAGGAGACGTGGACGAAGTCGACGAACACCAGCGAGTGGTAGGTGTTGGTCACGACGGCGAGCGTCGCGATGGCAGCGACGGCGAGCATCGCCCGCTTGGCACGCTGGTCGGTCAGGCGGTGTTCGTCCGCGTAGAGCGCGGCGAACCAGAGGAACGTCAACGAGATGTACAGTTCGAGGGCGACGTTGAACCCAGCCAGCGGGGCGTCGATCGCCCAGAGACCGTCGACGGCCGCGTGGAGGACGTCGGTCGCGGTCCGGAAGGCGGTGAGAAACAGCGTCGCGGCGAGGACTCTCGACTCGAACGTGACGCGGGTGACGAGGACCCAGGAGCCGAGCGCGGAGACGAGCGCCGTGAGCCAGACGAACCCGCCGACGTGCTGGGTCTGCGGCGAGGGTTCGTACGCGATTGCCTCGCCGGTCCACTCGGGAAGGAGGGGGACGATCGGTGTCGGCGGCTCTTCGGGTGGCTCCTCGATCGGTTCCTCGGGCGGATCGTCGGTCTCCGTCTCGTTCGTGTCGTCGGACGGCGGGGTCGGTGACGGTGTGGGGGCGGGTTCGTCGGTCTCGACCGTCACCGTCTGCGAGGCGGAGACGTCGCCGGCGCGGACGGTGACGGTCCGCTCTCCCACGTCGGCGTCGGTCGTCGCGGCGGTGAACGTCGAGCGCACTCGCTCACCCGGCTCGAGCGAGAGCGAGCGCGAGTCGACGGCCGAGCCGTCGACGAGGAACGTCACCGTGACCGTCTCGGCCGTCTCGAGGAGGTTCTCGACGGCCGCCGTCACGGTCAGGTCCGAACCGGCCGTGACGGGGTCGGACACCTCGTCGATCGTGACCGAAACCGGTGTCTCCGGCGTCGGTTCCGGCGGCGGCGGTGAGAACGGCGGCGGCGACGCGGGCGGGGCGTCGACCGTCACGTTCGCCGACTGCGTCTCGTTCGCGCTGGCGACCATGAGGGTGTGGTTTCCGGCGTCGCCGCTCGAGGTGTTCCACGTCAGGTTGAGCGCCGCCGAACCGCCCGCTGTGAGGGTCCGTGTCTCCGCGTCGACGGCCGAGCCGTCGACCTCGAGCGTCAGGTTCTGCGTGTCCTCGAGACCGCCGGTGTTGGTGACCGTCAGCGCGACCGTGAGCGGATCCCCCTCGGTGACGGGACCGTCGGTCCCGTCGATCGAGACCGCGAAGTACGGCGCAGTGAGTACCTCGACGGACGTGTCGTCGCTGTCGTCGCCGCTCGAGACCGTCGCCGTGTAGTTGCCGTCGTCACCGCCGACCGTCTCCCACTCGAGCGTGACGGTCTCGTTCGCCCCACCGGCGAGCGTCAGGGTCGTCGAGTCGCGCTCCGTCCCGTCCGTCTCGAGCGTGACGTTCCGGGTCGCCTCAGCCTCGCCCTCGTTCGTGACCGTCGCGTTCACCACCAGGGTGTCTCCGACCGTCACCGGCGAGTTGGTCTCCGCGAGCGAGACCGTGAAGTTCGCAGGCTCGAGCACCTGCACCGCGGCCGAGTCTGTCTCGTCGTCGCTCGAGACGACTGCGGTGTAGTTGCCGGCGTCACCCTCGCCGGTCGCCCACGCGAGCGTGACCGTCTCGCTCGCACCACCGGCGAGCGTCAGCGAGTCCGAATCGCGGGGCTGCCCGTCCGTCTCGAGTTCGATCGGCTGTGTATCCTCGACCTCGCCGGTGTTGGTGACCGTCGCGTTCACCAGCAGCGTCTCGTTCTCGACCACCGGCGAGTTGGTCTCGTCGATCGAGACGACGAACTGTGCTGGCTCGAGTACCCGGACCTCGGTCGAGTCAGTCTCGTCGTCGCTCGAGACGAGCGCTGTGTAGTTTCCGGCGTCGCCTTCCTCGGTCGTCCACTCGAGCGTCACCGTCTCGCTCGCACCACCGGCGAGCGTTAGCGAGTCCGAATCGCGGAGTTGGCCATCCGTCTCGAGCGTAATCGTCTGCGTATCCTCGACCTCGCCGGTGTTCGTCACCGTCGCGTTCACCAGCAGCGTCTCGTTTGCGACCACCGGTGAGGTCGTCTCGACTATCGAAATGTCGAAGAACGCTGGCTCGAGTACCTGAATTGCGGCCGAACCCGTGTTATCGTCGCTCGAGACGAGCGCCGTGTAGTTTCCGGCGTCACCCTCTTCCGTGGCCCACTCGAGCGTGATCGTCTCGTTCTCGCCACCGGCGAGCGTCAGCGACTCCGAGTCTCGGTCGGATCCACCAATTTCGAGCACAACCGTCTGCGTATCCTCGACCTCGCCGGTGTTGGTGACCGTCGCGTTGACGAGGAGCGTCTCGTTTGCGACCACCGGTGAGGTCGTCTCGGCTATGGAAATGTCGAAGAACGCTGGCTCGAGTACCTGTACACTCGCAGTGTCTTCGTCGTCCGCACTCGAGACCGTTGCCGTGTAATTGCCGACGTCGCTCTCCGCTGTGGTCCACCCGAGCGTGATCGTCTCGTTCTCCCCGCCACCGAGCGTGAGTGGCTCCGAGTCTCGATCGATTCCACCAATATCGAGGTCGACCGTCTGCGTATCCTCGACTTCGCCAGTGTTGGTGATCGTCGCGTTCACCAGCAGCGTCTCGTTCTCGACCACCGGCGAGTTGGTCTCATCGAGCGAGACGTCGAAGAACGCTGGCTCGAGCACCCGAATATCGGCCGAATCCGTGTCATCGTCGCTCGAGACGAGCGCTGTGTGATTTCCGGCGTCGCCCTCGCCCGTTTCCCACTCGAGCGTGATCGTCTCGTTCTCGCCACCGGCGAGCGTCAGCGACTCCGAGTCTCGGTCGGTCCCACCAATATCGAGGTCGACCGTCTGCGTGTCCTCAACCTCACCGGTGTTGGAGATCGTCGCGTTCACGATCAGGGTGTCGTTTGCGACCACCGGCGAACTCGTCTCGTCGATGGAGACCGCGAACTGTGCTGGCTCGAGCACCTGCACCGCGGCCGAGTCAGTCTCGTCGTCGCTCGAGACGACTGCGGTGTAGTTGCCAGCGTCGCCCTCGCCGGTCGCCCACGCGAGCGTCACGGTCTCGCTCGCACCACCGGCGAGCGTCAGCGAGTCCGAATCGCGCGGTTGGCCATCCGTCTCGAGCAGAACCGTCTGCGTATCCTCGACTTCGCCAGTGTTCGTCACCGTCGCGTTCACCAGCAGCGTCTCGTTCGCGACCACCGGCGAGGTCGTCTCGGCTATCGAAATGTCGAAATTCGCGGGCTCGAGCACCTGAACCTCGGCCATGTCCTCGTCATCAGCACTCGAGACGAGTGCTGTGTAGTTGCCCGCGTCACCCGCTTCGGTGGCCCACTCGAGCGTCACCGTCTCCGTCTCCCCCTCCCCGAGCGTGAGTGAATCCGAATCGCGGAGTTGCCCGTCCGTCTCGAGCGAAATCGTCTGTGTGTCTTCGACCTCACCGGTGTTCGTGACCGTCGCGTTGACGAGGAGCGTCTCGTTTGCGACCACCGGTGAGGTCGTCTCGAGTATGGAAACGTCGAAATTCGCGGGCTCGAGTACCCGGACCTCGGTCGAGTCAGTCTCGTCGTCGCTCGAGACGGTCGCCGTGTAGTTTCCGGCCTCGCCCTCCTCGGTCGCCCACGCGAGCGTCACGGTCTCGCTCGCACCACCGGCGAGCGTCAGCGAGTCAGAATCGCGCGGTTGGCCATCCGTCTCGAGCGAAATCGTCTGCGTATCCTCGACCTCGCCGGTGTTCGTCACCGTCGCGTTGACGAGGAGCGTCTCGTTTGCGACCACTGGCGAGGTCGTCTCAGCTATCGAAATGTCGAAATTCGCGGGCTCGAGCACCTGTACTGGTGCGCTGTCGCTGTCATCGTCGCTCGAGACGAGCGCTGTGTAATTTCCGGCGTCACTCTCGCCCGTTTCCCACTCGAGTGTGACCGTCTCCGTCTCCCCATCCTCGAGCGTGAGTGACTCCGAATCGCGGAGTTGGCCGTCCGTCTCGAGTGAAATCGTCTGTGTGTCTTCGACCTCGCCGGTGTTGGTGACCGTCGCGTCCACCACCAGGGTGTCGTTTTCGACGACTGGCGAGGTCGTCTCGTCGATATCGACCGCGAAGTGTGCTGGCTCGAGCACCTGCACCGGCGCGCTCGCACTGCTGTTCTGGCTGGAGATGCCGTGCGTGTAGGTGCCGGTCTCGGCGTCGGCTGTATGTGAAAAGGAGACGACCTGGCTCTCGTTGCCATCGAGCGTCAGCGTGGTGGTGTCGACGGTCGTCTCGTTGAACTGGTAGGAAATCGTCTGGGTGGCCGTCTCGTCGCCGACGTTCTCGACGGTCGCGTTCACCGAGAGCGTCTCGTTCTGGACCACCGACGGTGGTGCCTCGAGTTCGGAGACCTCGAAGAAGGCCGCCTGGGAGGCGTCGCCGGTGAGGTCGATGCGTGAGACGACCGGCGTCGTCGTCGGATCGGTCGTCTCGAGGTCGAGGCGCAGTCGGAACCGGGTGCTGTTCTCGGTGAGTCCCTCGAGGTCGTAGTCGCTCGCCGACTCGAGGGTGACCGGGTCGCTCACCTCGTCGACCTGCCCGTCGCCGGTGACGTCGGATTCGACGGTCGCGGTCACGGTGTGCGTCGAGTCGTCGACGACTGCCGAGACGTTCTCGAGGCCGAGGCGTGAGACATCGAGCGGACTGCCGTCGTCGGTGGTTCGCCACGCCGAGGTGTAGGTGCCGTTCCGGGTTGTCTGGTAGAGGGATTCGACCTCGGTGCCGCTCAGCGGTCGGTCGTAGATTCTAACGTCGTCGAAGCTGGCGTTGAAGTGGCGGTGGTCCCGCTCGAGGTTCTTCCCGATGCCGAGGTCCGAGACGCCGCTGTGGTCGAGGTTCGAAACGCTCACCGATCCCTCCTCGACACCGTCGACGTAGATTCGGGCCGTCGAGCCGTCGTACGTCCCAGTGATGAGATACCAGGTGTCCTCGGTGAGCGGCTCGTCCGCGATTGCATTGCTCCACGTGTCGCCATCGTAGATCGTGAACGCCGGACGGTCGTCTTCGTGGAGCTGGAGGTTGTACGATTCGTCTGACTTCTGGACCAGCGGGTGGCGTGGTTCGTCGCTGAAGTTGATCGGCTTGACCCACGTCGAGACGGTAACGGCGTTCTCCGCGCTCATCTCGAGAGAGTCGTCGTGGGCGACGACTACGTGCGAGGCGTTGCCGTCGAACCCGTACGCCGTCGTTCCAAGAATCCCGGGCTCGCCGAGCGCCGGGCTGTACTCGTGGCTGCCGTCGTTGTTCCCGGCCGCATCGAACGCCGTGGTGCCACCCTCCTCGTCGAACGGCCAGTAGGAGATGAGTCCGTCGGCCAGCGCGTCGTAGCCCAGTCTGACCGTATCGGCCTCCCGGTCTCCCACATCGTCGCTGAGGGTCCGCTCGTGCGTTCCGAGTGCCCACTCCTCGGCGCTCGACCAGCGCAAGCCCGACGCCAGCGTCACGGTCGCCGTCGTGGTGTCGAACTCGTCGCTCGAGCGAGCCTCGAGTGCGATGTCCGTCCCCTCGTCGCCCGGTCCCGTCGCCCAGGTGAGCGTGACCGAAGCCGTGGCGTCCGCCTCGAGGTCGGTGACGGAGACGGCGTCGACGTCCGTGTCGGCCACCCCGTCGCCCGTCGTGTCGACCGCGAGCGTGATCGTGTCGCTGCCGGAGACGTTGCCGAGGTTCTCGACCTCGACGTCGACGTCGAGGTCCTCGCCCTCGGAAACGGGGTCGTGGGTGTCGGTGACGGTGACGGCGAACGTCGTCCCCTCCTCGAGCGCGTAGTAGCGGCCGTCCTGACTGCCGATGTAGACGGTGCCGTCGGCGACCGTGGGCGAGGAGTCGAAGCCGTCGCCGATCTCGTAGGTCCAGCGTTCGTCGCCGGTCTCGACGTCGACGGCGTGGACGTATCCGTCGTTACCGCCGAAGACGAGTGTGTCGCCCGCGACCGCTGGCGTCTCCATGTTCACGTCCGCCTCGAGTTCCCAGTCCTCGTCTCGCTCGCCGGTTTCGGCGTCGACGGTCCCGACCGTCCGGTCACCGCCCTCGCCGACGGAGACGATGAGTCGCCCCTCGGCGTACGCCGGTGAGGCCCACATCCACTCCCAGACCTCGAACGTCCACGCCTCGGTCCCGTCGGTGATGTCGTGAGCCGAGAGGACGTGTTCTTCCTCCTCCTCGATCATACTGACGACGTGAACGCGACCCTCGGCGACCACTGGTGCCGAGAGGACGTCGCCACCGGTGTCGACCGACCACACCTCCTCGCCGGTGGCCGCCTCGAGCGCGTACAGCGTCCCATCCCTGCTCCCGACGTAGAGGACGTCGTCGTGGAGCGACGGATCGCTGTAGATTTCGTCGTCGGTCTCGAGGTCCCAGATCACGTCGCCGGTGTCGGCCGCGAGCGCGTAGAGGTGTCCGTCCTGGCTCCCGACGTAGACGACGCCGTCGGCGACCAGCGGCGACGAGCGCACGTCGTCGCCGGTCTCGTAGCTCCACACCTCGCTGCCGTCGTCGGCGTCGAGGGCGTAGACCGAGTTGTCCCTGCTCCCGACGTAGACGATACCGTCGGCGACCGCCGGGTCACCGTAGACGCGGTCGTCCGTCTCGTAGCGCCACAGTTCGCCCCCGTCGTGGGCGTCGATCGCGTAGACGTTCCCGTCGTAACTCCCGACGTAGACGACGCCGTCGACGACCATCGGTGAGGAGCGCGCGTTGTCGCCGGTCGTGAAATTCCACCGCTCCCGGATCGGGTCCTGGGGGACCGTCGCGAGCGGGTCGTGGCGCGTCCGTTCGAAGTCGTAGCCGGTCTGGCTCCAGGCGTTCTCGACGGTCACCGTTTCGGGCCCGAGGTCGGCGATCGCGACCGCGTGGTCGCCGACGCTGCGTAGGGTGTACGTGAACGAGACCGTCGTCGTCTCCCCGCTCGCGAGCGTCTCGTTCGCCCAGGCGACGCTCGTTCCGTTCACCTCGAGCGAGGCGTTGTAGGGGACGGCCGACCCGCCGACGTTCTCGACGGTCGCCGTCGCGTTGATCGTGTCACCGAACGGGAGAGCGAGTGGCGAGATCGACTGGTCGTCGTACTGGATTGGCGAGACGTCGATCGAAGCGGTCACCTCGTCGTCGTCGCTGTGGACGCCGTGGGTGTACGTCCCGGGGTCTGCGTCGAGTGTGTGGGTGAACGAGACGGTCTCGGTGTCGCCGGAGTCGAGTTCGACCGAGGTCGTGTTCTCGACGGTCCCGTTGAACCGGTACTCGACGGTCTGGGTCGCCGTCTCCCCGCCGGTGTTCTCGACGGTCGCCTCGACGGTGATCGTCTCGCCGTCGTCGGCGTGCGCGACCGTCTCGAGGCTCGACAGCTCGAAGTAAGCCGGGCCCGACCCGAATGCACCGAAGTCGCTGAACGAGGAGAGACTGGCAGAGATTGTCCGGTTCGCTTCGTCGACGGACGATCCCGACACCTCGGTCCACTCCCCGCCTCCCTCGTCGTAGTTCCACAGCGAGAGCGTGGATTCGCTGACGTCCGCGGCATCCGCCGCCTCGTAGTGGAGGTCGACCTCGAGGAATCCGGTGCCGGTGACGTCGAAGTATCTCCCGATCGATTCGAGACCTGTCGGTGCAGGAGCGGGGTCGTCGACGGCAGTGAGCGTGAACTCCTCCCCGGTGAAACTGAGGGTGGTGTCCGGACTCGTCGACGCGCCGATGGAGACTCGCTCGGCGGTGACGGACGCTCCATCCTGTACGTGGACGTCCCCGTTGGTGTTGTCACGGACGACCGTGTCGACGAGCGTACTCTGGTCGTTGTTTTGGCTGAAGTAGCCTCGGTCGGCGTTGTCGGCGATCGTCCCGTTTTCGAACCGGGTGCCGGTCGAATCCACTGACCGGACGCCGTATTCACCGTTGCCCTCGATCGTGACGTTCGAGAACGTGTTGTCCACTGATTGCTGGCTGTCGACTCCCCGCCCGTCGTTGTCGACCAGCCTGGTGTCGGTGACCGTCACGTCCGACGTCTGCTGGAAGCGGAGCGCGTGGTTGGCAGTCCCGGTGAGCGTCACGTCGTGAACCTCGCCGCCGTCGAGGGCAGGGAAGAAGAGACCGTCACCGCCACCGTCGACGGTGACGTGTTTCACCGTCACGTTACTTCGCCCCCACTCCGTTTCGATGCCAGTCCCGGTGCTGTCCAGAATCGAGTAGCCCTGCCCGTCGACGACGACGTCGTCGGCCTGAATCGAGATGCACGTGCCGTCGGCGTCGATGTCGTCGCCGAGTACGTACACCCCCGATTCGGTGATCGCCTGACACGTCTCGAGTATGGTGTACTTCTCACTGAACAGGCCGACGGTGCCGATCGAATCGATGGACGACGAGACGGTCCGCTCCTCGGTGTCGACCGTCGAGTCCGAGAGGTCGCTCCATCCGCCGCCGTCGTCCTGCCAGAGGGAGAGTGTCGATTCGTCGAACTCCGCCGCGGTCGACTCGTCGTAGTGGACGTCGAGGTCGATCCAGCCGTCCCCTTCCGGGATGACCTCGACGTAGCTGTCGACCGGTTCGAGACCCGTCGGTGGACCGTCGGGGTCGGCGACCTCCTCGAGCGAGACGTGCGTTGCGTCGAAACTGAGGAGTGCACCACCGGCCGCCGGGTCGCCAACGGCGACTCGGTCCGCCGAAACATCAGAGAACTGGCTGATGCTGATCGCCCGGTCTGCGTCTCGAACGTCGACGTCGACGAGTGAGACTGTCGCCGAGCGACCGGAGTCGCCGTGGACCCTGATTCCGGTGGTCGCGTTCGTGATCGTCACGTTGTCGATCAGTCCGTCCTGTACGAGTTCGAAATCGATCGAACGGTCGCCGCCGTCGATCGAGAGGTTTCGGGCGGTGACGTTCGTCCGGTCGCCCTCGCGTAAAATCGCCGTCGAGGCGTCGTCGACGCTGATCTCGTAGCCCTGTCCGTCGAGGACGACGTCGTCGGCGTTGAGGACCAGACAGTCCGCACCGCCGCCGTGCAGGTCGTTTCCGAGCGTGTACGTCCCGGAGGCGTTGATGAACTGGCACTCGGTGAGGACCGTCTCGTTGCCGCCGCTCTCACCGAGCGCAGGGACGCCGAGGAGCGAGAAGGCGACGAGCAGTATCAGTAAGAGAATAATTGTGTGTACCTGTGGACGCCCGCTCGCGCGCGAGGAATCCGCGCCGAAAGCGAGAGACACGTCTGTAACGGAACCGGCAAACTCCCGACGGGGACGGCCGCATTTCTGCCACCGGCCAGTATCACACGCCTTCATGCACACGAGACGACTCGTCACTCCCCCTCCTCACAACTATCAAGATTTGATATTAAGATTGCGGCCGGTCGGCAATATTAATGGAAATAGCCATCGGAGAATTATACGACAGACATCGTTGGCTGCGTTCTCGGCAGGGTGATATATATGCTGGCATCGACCCATCCGTAACGGCCCCCTCAAGAGTGACAGTAGTTCCCACGAATCGAGGAGGAACCGCGTGCAGTCCGATGGTTTTGCGAGCGAGCGTAGATTCCGGGAGCCGGCCGAAGACGGACGAGGTTCGTATGATTTATATAGAAGGACAATCATAGATTCGTCTGACTATGAGCCAGCGAATGCAACAGGGCCAGCCGATGATCGTGATGAGCGAAGACTCCCAGCGCGTCAAAGACCGCGACGCGCAGGACTACAACATCCGCGCCGCCCGCGCCGTCGCGGAGGCCGTTCGCTCCACGCTCGGACCCAAGGGGATGGACAAGATGCTCGTCGACTCGATGGGGTCGGTCACCATCACCAACGACGGGGTCACCATCCTCAAAGAGATGGACATCGACAACCCGACGGCCGAGATGATCATCGAGGTCGCCGAGACCCAGGAAGACGAGGCCGGAGACGGCACCACGACCGCCGTCGCCGTCACGGGTGAACTCCTCAAGAACGCCGAGGAACTGCTCGAGCAGGACATCCACCCAACGGCCATCATCAAGGGCTTCCACATGGCCGCAGAGCAGGCTCGCGAAGAGATCGACGACATCGCCGAAGAGATCGACACCGAGGACGAAGGTCTCCTGCGAAAGACCGCCGAGACCTCGATGACCGGCAAAGGCGCTGAAGTGAACAAAGAACACCTCAGCCAGCTCATCGTCGACGCCGTCGGCGCGGTCACCGTCGAAACCGACGACGGCGACTCCGTCGTCGACCTCGAGTTCCTCAAGATCGAGACCCAGTCCGGCCGCGCCGTCGGCGAGTCCGAACTGCTCGAGGGCGGCATCGTCGACAAAGACCCCGTCCACGACAACATGCCCACCGACGTCGAGGACGCCTCGATCCTCCTGCTCAACGACCCCATCGAGATCGAGGAGGCCGACGTCGACACCGAAGTGTCGATCACCGACCCCGATCAGCTCCAGCAGTTCTTAGACCGCGAGGAGAAACAGCTCCGTGACAAGGTCGACCACATCGTCGACACCGGCGCGAACGTCGTCTTCTGCCAGAAGGGTATCGACGACCTCGCCCAGCACTTCCTCGCCAAAGAGGGCATCCTCGCGGTTCGCCGCACCAAGAAGTCCGACCTCGAGTTCCTCTCGGAAGTCGTCGACGGCGCCGTCGTCGGCGACCTCGAGGCCGCGACCGAGGACGACCTCGGCTCGGGCTCGGTCACCCGCGACGACGACGACGACCTCTTCTACGTCGAAGGTGACGACTCCCACGGCGTCACCCTCCTGCTCCGTGGCTCGACCGAACACGTCGTCGACGAACTCGAGCGCGGCGTCACCGACGCCCTCGACGTCGTCGCCCAGACCGTCGCCGACGGCCGCGTCCTCGCCGGTGGCGGCGCGATCGAGGTCGAACTCGCCAGCCGCCTGCGCGACTACGCCGACTCCGTCTCCGGGCGCGAACAGCTGGCCGTCGAGGCGTTCGCCGACTCGCTCGAACTCGTCCCGCGCGTGCTCGCCGAGAACGCCGGTCTCGACAGCATCGACATTCTCGTCGACCTCCGTGCAGCCCACGACGACGGCGAGATCCGCGCCGGTCTCAACGCCTGGACCGGCGACGTCGAGGACACCTTCGAGTCGGGCATCGTCGAACCCGCACACGCCAAAGAGCAGGCCGTGACCTCCGCCACCGAGGCCGCGAACCTCGTGCTCAAGATCGACGACATCATCGCCGCGGGCGACCTCTCGACCGACGGCGAGGACGAGGAGATGCCCCCAGGCGGTCCCGGCGGCATGGGCGGCATGGGCGGCGGCATGGGCGGCATGATGTGACGACGGTCACCTAGACCACTCACAGCCGACCACCGACCCACTCCGCACCGGAAACCACCACCTGTCGGCCCCCATTCGTTCGTTTTCACTGTTTTCGGCTTTGGCGAAGCGCTAGATAGCGTTGAGTTGGACCGTCAGAACGAGAGAGTTGAAGCAGGTAATGGTGAATAGGTCACGTCCAAAACCCCCCGCTTCACCGGGAAGAGTGTGAGCTACTGACCGAGCATCGGTGAGGCGCTCTACAGCTAGTGAGCACTGTCTGAGACCGTCTTCTCGGTGGTCAAGCGCACGCTCGACAGGGCCGTGCGGGCATACTCTTGGTATCGAGCGTTCCGTGAAATTGTCCTGATGTATGCCGTCTACAACATCACGTATGCCATCGAACAGTGAATTACCGCCGGGTGACGATTCACCACGGCCGCCACGGCCAATTTCTGGAAATGCGTGTTGGTGACGGACCTACCGCCAACGAGATCCGGATCAGGAGGTAGGTATCCACCGGTGGTGTCCGAACACCAACAGCTAAGAGGACCGAACAGTAACGCTTCGATAATTACCAATGCGACGATACACGAGGTGTGACGTGTGAGTTTCGACCGGGATCGGCGTGGCCGGTCGAACGACGACAGTGAGCAGAACGAACGAACACGGCGCGCTCGAGCGCAAGTCCAGACACAGGGCGGAACTCGCCCACACCAGTACCTCTCGAGCGTACTGCGACCGTCTCCCGAGCAGGCGGCCCAACTCGACCAGCTAATCCAGACGCGCGGGTTCGAGCAGGTCCAACGGTGGGGCGAACGCGGTGAGTTGCCCGAAGGGTGTAACACGCCGACGGGCGAGCAGGTCCGCGTCGCTCGAGTGCGTAGCTCCTGGAAAGCGGGTGTCGAACTCGACACCGAGAGCGCGATGCGGTCGGTCGAGGCGCAAGCGGAGAGTGATCTCGCGGGTGAGACAGCCACACCAGAGGTGGTTCGGCGGGTGATTTCCCAGCCGGGGCGGCCGCTCGAGGGATCCGTTCGTGAAGAAATGGAGCAGCGGATGGGCGACTCCTTCAGTGATGTGCAGCTTCACACGGGGCCGGATGCCGCGAAGGCGGCGAGTGCACTCGAAGCACGCGCGTTCACCACCGGGAACCACGTGGTGTTCAACCGCGGGGAGTACGACCCCGGGAGCGCGGAGGGGAAGTACCTGCTCGCGCACGAGTTGGCCCACGTGCGACAGCAAACTGGCGGTGCCATTAGTATGCTCCCCCAGGAGGGAAGTTCACTGGTCATCGATCCCGACCCCGAACTCGAGCGTGAGGCGGATGAAGTAGCAAGGATGGCGCTCGAGGGTGATCCGATCGTCGCCCACCGCCTGGGAATGGATGTGGCCATCCAGCGCTCGTCAGATATTGGCCGACGTGAGTTCGTGTTTGGTGGGGGTATCACCGATGCAGACGAGGAGGACATTCCCGAGGTGAGCGTCTCGTCGGTCCTGAAAGCAGGTGTCATGCAGTTCGCACAGCAACGCATTCCCGGCATCGCCGAGGCAAACGCCATGTCTGAAGAGTTACACAGTCAACTCGGCGGTACCAGGGAACTGATCAACGACCTCGATGAACACCCACCACCACCCTCCTGGACCGACGCCATCGCCGGAGCAGTCCTCGACCGACTCGAGCTTGGTGGAGCTGAGACTGGGGATTACCCCGGTGACGCATGATGAAGGCAGAGTTTATTGAAGAAACAGACGAGTGGGTCGGTCTTCGGGTGATCGACAACAACAATGTTCAACATAAAATTGCAGTCAAAAAAGAGGGTGGAATCACAGGCCATTCACAAAATGGTTACTCGGACGATCCGTCCGAGCGTACCGACGAGGAAAACGAACACGTTGAGCAGGCCCGCCGGTTCGCTCGCTACCACGTCTACCGCGAACGCGGCTACGACACACTCCCAGCACTCGAGCATCCCGACAACCTGACGGCGGCGGCGCTGGTCGTCGGGCAACTCTCGCTCGAGCGCATCGAGGCGTACTTCGGGGATTACTACCAGCAGTTGCGCAGCCACGGTGGCCACACAGCGCCAGCGGTCGAGATTCCAGCGGCAGTCGAGGAACGCGATTACCTCTTCTATCAGAAGGATCTCTACCTCGGAACGGCACTCGAAGAGTTCGAGCAGTTCGAGTGGCGCGATGGTGTCTACCAGCCAGTTACCGACTCTGTGACCGACGTGGACCCCGCGAGCGTCGCCGACCGGGCGGTAGTGGCCGTCTCTGGCGTCCACATCCGCTGGCTCGACTGGAGTGCAACCGAACACGTCGCCAGGCACGACGAACCAGCACTCGAGCGCGATCCGACGGTCCGGTTCGAGTCTCGGCCGTTCGTTCCCGACTCGCTCGACTCGTTCCGGGATGCGCTGGTACACAACCTGGCGTGCCAGGCACGTGACTGTTACATTGGGATGGGTATTGCGCCACCGGAAGAGATGCGCGTCCAGGGTTTCGGAACGTACGAGTACTACATCCGCTATCAGAAACTCGACTCGATGTACCAGCCGTATCACCAGCGCAACGCCACCATCACCGACTGGCAAGAAGCCACCACACCTCAGGGGCACTTCCCCCTCGAGTGACCAGAGCCGTGATCGGAGGACAGCACGGAACGCCGCTCGAGGGGCCCGTCCGCGAGGAGATGGAAGCACGCATGGGCGACTCGTTTTCGGACGTACAGCTACACACGGGGCCAGAGGCCGCGAAAGCGGCGAGCGCGCTCGAGGCGCGTGCGTTCACCACCGGTAACCACGTGGTGTTCAACCGCGGGGAGTACGACCCCGGGAGCGCGGAGGGGAAGTACCTGCTCGCGCACGAGTTGGCTCACGTGCGACAGCAAACTGGCGGTGCCATTAGTATGCTCCCCCAGGAGGGAAGTTCACTGGTCATCGATCCCGACCCCGAACTCGAGCGTGAGGCGGATGAAGTAGCAAGGATGGCGCTCGAGGGAGAGGATCCGATCGTCGCCCACCGTCTCGGGCTCGATGTCTCGATCCAGCGTACGCCGGAAGTGAGTCGCCGCGAGGTACTCAAAGGCAACGTCGGCCTCGAGGAAGTCGAGGAAGCCACGGGCGACCTCGAGTTTGGCGATGTCGATCACAGCAAAGTCGCCGCTGCGGGGTTCACTTCGCTCCTCCCCGTCATTGGTCCGATGCTGGATCAGTACGTCGATCAGAAGTTCGCACCACAGCAGTTGCAAGCCAGGCTTCGACAGATCGATCCACCTGAAGAGTGGGTCGAACAGACTGCCAGGCGGGCCGCCTCGATGGTCGGGAACATCGAGACAGGAACTGAGCCAGTAGTCGGGCAGGGAGGTCAAGTGTGAAATGAAAGCCGTAATCACTGGAGAGACTCCCGATTTGATCGGAGTCAATCTCCGAGATAATAACGGTTCAGAACACGTGATGGATATAACTCGTAGTGGGGAGATAACGGCTCACAAACAGGATGGCTATCCGGATGACCCTGCCAAGCGCTCGATGATCGACGAAGTCGAACCGATCAATCAGGCCCGGCGCTTCGCGAAGTACTGGGTCTACCGTGAACGTGGCTACGACACCCTCTCGCTCAACGAGAACCCCCACCGCATCGCTGCGGTGGCGCTCGTCCTCGCTGCACTCGAGAAGGACGCCATCGAAGAGCACTTCACAGATCTTTACCTCCAGGTCGCCAGCCACTACGGCGACACCGAACCACCCGTTGCGCTCCCAGACGGCGCACGCCCGACTCACGTCACCTACCGAACGGACGTGTATCTTGGATTCACAGATGGGACACTGGCAAGTCTCGCAAACGCCGTCAGCGATCCCGATGCTGCCGCGTTCGTACAGGCAGCCCGGCGTGGCGAGGTCGAGCGCTCACTGGAGTCGATTCTCAGTGGCGTGTGCGAACACGAAGCGCTCGAACTCGTTCTCGAGCGCCCTGCAAGTGACTGGATCGAAGCCGTCTCCGGGGTTCACGTCCACTGGGACGACCTCGCGGGCGTCTACCACACCGAGTGGGGTGATCAGCCCTCGCTCGAGCGTGACCCAGATGCACGAATCGATCTCTTACCCTACAATCCAGACTCGCTCGAGGAGTTTCGTGCACAGTTGGTTCGAGTCCTGTGCTGCCAGGTTCGTGATTGCTATCTCGGGATGGGCATCGCCCCACCGATGGCGTTTCGGCTGCAGGGTCACGGTATCCACGAGTTCACAACCTGGTACGAACACTACGACTTCTACGACCGCTATCACGATCCGAACGCGACCATCGGAACCTGGTACGAAGAACACACACCCGAGGGCGTCTACGACCTGCCTGCCTTTGCAAACGGTGCGTGACCAGTGTCCACGATCTCACAGCAACGGCGGTCGCTCGAGGCGCGTGCCTTCACGACGGGGAATCACGTGGTGTTCAACCGTGGCGAGTACGATCCGGAGAGTCCGGAAGGGAAATATCTGCTCGCGCACGAGCTGGCTCACGTGCGACAGCAGACTGGCGGTCAGATCAGTATGCTGCCCCAGGAGGGGAGTTCGCTGGTGATCGACCCCGATCCCGAACTCGAGCGCGAAGCGGATGAGGTGGCGAGGAAGGCACTCGAGGAGGAACCGGTAGTCGCCCACCGCCTGGGGATGGACGTTCACGTGCAGCGTTTGTCGATCGGTGACGACGGCCCACAACAGTCGACGCTCGACGCCTTCGAAGACGGGGAGTTCGACGGAACGACAGCCGACGACAGTACCCTCGGGGCACTGCTCGAGCGCCTCGACCCTCGAGAGGCGGTTCGAGATAGTGGTCGTGACATGGTCGAGGACCGGGCGGAGAGTGATACGGTCGTCGGGGCAGCGGCAAACCTGTTGGCACTCGTCGGTGTGAGCGGTCCAATTTGGGCAACAACGGGTCAGACGGAAGTCGCCGCTGGTGCACACGTTGGGGCGGCGGCGGTCATCAAGCGCGTCGGAGCCGAACCAATCCGCTCGCTCAGCAGCTCGAGTGCAGGTCAAGTGTACGACTTGCTGGTCGACGTTGGATACAAACAGCTCGCTGAGGCGTGGGCTGGTGCAGTTGAGTATGTGCGCAGTGATGAAGACGAACCAGGAGAGTACCCGGGAGAGAACAAATGATTGGTACCGTAATCGAAGAGGAGTCCAAGTGGGTAGGTGTCCGTGTAGTCGACAACAATGAGGTAGAGCACCGAATTGCTGTGGGCCACAACGGAAGTATCCAAGGACACTCCCAGGATGAATATCCATCCAATCCTGATGAACGATCGACTGATGAACACGAACTGGTTGCAGAGGCTCGCCTCTTCGCGAAGTACACCGTCTATCGCGAGCGTGGCTATCAGACGCTTCCAGCGAACAGAAATCCCGACCGGATTGCGGCGACCCTCCTCGCTCTG
>NZ_JANZXN010000001.1 GCF_025629245.1 Natronobiforma cellulositropha | reverse complement strand
CCAGATGGCGGTCTGGCGAGTGCTGCTGCGCCTGTCGGCGCAGTTGCACGAGCCATCTGGTCATGCAGCGATGGATGCAACGTTTTTCGACCGTGAAAACGCCAGCAAACACTACTGCCGCCGGACGGATTACCGCGTACAGACGCTCAAAACAACCGCGCTCGTCGATACAGCGTCACAAGCTGTCCTCGACGTTCACTGCACGACCGAGAAACGTCACGATACGCAGATCGGCTGGCAACTCGCCCGCCGCAACGCGGGCGAGTTGCACAGCCTCGCCGCAGACAAAGGCTACGACTGGCAACGATTACGTGATAAACTCCGAGAAGAGGGTGTAAGACCGCTGATCAAGCATCGAACGTTCCGCCCCATCGATCACGCGCATAACGCACGGATCGATGAGGCTCTCTACGGCCGGAGAGCGTTGTCTGAGACCGTCTTCTCGGTGATCAAGCGCACGCTCGGCGACGCCGTACGTGCGCGAAGTTGGTACCGCGAGTTCCGTGAAATCGTCCTGATGTGTGTCGTCTACAACATCAAGCGTGCCGTCAACTAGCCAAATCAAGCGCCGTATAGCGATTCACCACGGCCAAAATAGTCTACCAACAAGCCAATCCTTCCACCTGATCCAACTTTCAGTAGTTCGTGAGTGGTTTTTCGAATAGCACTGTACTCTCGCCCCGGGTAGCGCCCTATGATCTCACCCACCATGTTAAAAGCTCACACTAACGAGGCTATGAATGTGTCACCCAGTCAATTATTTGGTATAACCATTCACGTACCAATATTCGTCTGCGCCAGAAGTGGGCGCTGCAGGATTTGAACCGAAACAAGACGGTCGCTCGCTCCGCTCGCGCTGCGACTTGCAGGGCTCAAATCCTTCGCGGTGCACTACTGCCGCTCACGAATTGTTCGCGTCAGAAGTGGGCGCTGCAGGATTTGAACCCGCGACAACTTGGTCCGAAGCCAAGCACTCTGTCCAGACTGAGCTAAGCGCCCTCGCGTCTCTGATTTTCGCTCGAGTTCGTATAAGTCGCTCGGTTTCGGTGTGCTCTCGTTCCTCGCTATCACGGCGCTCGCCCCCGTTCTCACGGCGTGGGTATCGGCCGTGTGTGTTTTTATACTCCATCGCTAACTACCGAGTGATGACCGCGAACGATGCTCCCGTTGGCTACACCGACGTCCCCCGTAGTGGCGATCTCGAGTTGCTCACCGACGACGGGACGGTGTGGACTGCCGTCGAAGTCGCTGCGAGCGAGGACGAGCGCCTGACGCGGTGGCTCTCGATCGCCGAGGACGACCTCTGTGACCTCGAGCGCTGGCGCTAACAGGTCGGCGTACCGGACGGTTTATTGCGGCTGACTCGACAGTGAGGGTGATGAGTGGCGAGGCGGTTCGCAGTCCGGGTAGCGGTATCGGAGCGACGGCGCGGGGGTTGCTCGAGCTGACGCGGCCGGTGAACGCGCTCGCGGCGGGTGTGTTGACGTTCATCGGTGCGTACGTCGCCGGTGGCGTCACGACGCACACGCTGGCGGTGGCGGCGGCGGTGGCGGCGACGGTGTTGGCGACCGGGGCGGGCAACGCGATCAACGACTACTTCGACCGGGAGATCGACCGGATCAACCAGCCGGAGCGGGCGATTCCACGTGGAGCGGTCAGTCCGCGGGGGGCGTTCGTGTTCAGTGTCGTCCTGTTCCTGGCGGCCGTCGCGCTCGCGGTCACGCTTCCGCCGCTGGCGATCGCCATCGCCGTCGTGAACCTGCTGGCGCTGGTGGCCTACACGGAGTTGTTCAAGGGGCTTCCGGGGGTCGGAAACGTCGTCGTCGCCTACCTCGGCGGGAGTACGTTCCTGTTCGGGGCCGCGACCGTCGGGAGCATCGATATCGCCGCGGTGTTGTTCCTGCTGGCGGCCCTCTCGACGATCACGCGCGAGATCATCAAAGACGTCGAGGACGTCGACGGCGACCGCGAGGAGGGACTCAACACGCTCCCGATCGCGATCGGTGAGCGCCGTGCGCTCGTGGCCGGTGCCGTCTTGCTCGTCGTCGCCGTGCTCGCGAGTCCGCTGCCGTATCTCTTCGGCTTCGGCGTGGCCTACCTCGTCGTCGTGCTCCCGGCCAACCTGCTCATGCTGTACGCGACGTACGAGAGTTTCACCGACCCGACCGCGGGACAGTCCCACCTCAAGTACGGGATGTTCCTCGCGGCGCTCGCGTTCGTCGTCGGACGCGCGACGGTGGACCTCTCGCTCGAGTCCGTCCTCCTCCTGTGACTCGATTCAGGCGGTATCGTAACAACTGCAACGAGTTACCCACTGATCGCCGACCCGTCTGGCGATCTGGTGTGTACTGACTTGCAGTGGCTACTATAGCCACCGGCGACACCCCCGACGAGTACGTCACGAGAGTGATCAGTTTCCCGTTCCCGGCTGCGTTTTCAGCGATCGATTCGGGTGACGCACCTGTCTTGAAAGCAATCAAAAGGAATATAAGCCGGTTACGACATTTTCATACCATACATCGGTGTAGACTGCGGTGGCCAACCTCGGTCGTTGCACGGCTGTAGACGAAAGTGAGTATCTTGCATGTATGACCTCGCAGATGTCCTACCGGACACTGAAATCGATCCTGGGACGAACGTTCTCATCGCGGGTCCTCCACTGACTGGGAAACGGCGTCTCGCACTCGATATCCTCGCCCGCGGCGCTCAGCGGGGCGACGGTACGATCATCGTCACGACGAAAGACAGTGCAGAGAAGATGCTCTCGGAGTTCTCGACGGCCGCGGAGACGACCGACGGGGTCGACATCGGCGTCGTCGATTGCGTGACGAAACAGCGCGGTATCGGGTCGGTGGAAGACGACCCGCGGATCAAGTACGCCTCCTCGCCAGTCGACATGACCGGCATCGGGATCAAGCTCTCCGAGTTCCTCCAGGAGTTCTACGAGGTCAGACGGCTCACGCAGAATCGCATCCTGCTCCACTCGGTGTCGACGCTGCTCATGTACTCGAACCTCCAGACGGTCTTTCGCTTCCTCCACGTCTTCACCGGGCGCGTCCAGAGCGCCGACGCCCTCGGCGTCTACGTCATCGACTCGACCGCCCACGACGATCAGACGATGAACACGCTCAAACAGCTGTTCGACGTCGTCATCGAGGTCGACGGCGACGGCTCCGAGCCGACGATTCGCTCGGCCGGACTCTCCTGACGGGCCGACACACACCGTTTTTACAGCCCGTCGGCGTACACCCCTCCATGCCGATCGAAGACGACGAGACACTCCGCGACATCCTCGCCCTCGAGACGATTGCCGTGGTCGGGTGCTCGAGTACGCCCGGGAAGGCGGCTCACGACGTTCCGGCCTACCTCGACGCACAGGGGTACGACGTGGTGCCGATCAACCCGTTCGCCGACGAACTCCTCGGTCGCCCGGCGGCCGACACCCTCGACGCGGTGGACGACGACCTCGACGTCGTCTGCGTCTTCCGGCCCAGCGACGAGGTAGCAGGTATCGTCGACGAGGTGCTCGAGCGCGACGACGTCGCCGTCCTCTGGACGCAACTGGGTATCCGCGACGACGAGGCGGCCGCTCGAGCCGAGGATGCGGGACTCGACATCGTTCAGGACCGGTGTCTGAAGATCGAACACCGGCGACTCGTCGCCTGAGACGCTCTCGAGGACACGTCGCCAGCGCGCACGGCTCAGACCGTGTAGCCGCGAAGCGTTCTGGCCGCACCGAGGTAGCCGAGGACACCGCTCGCGGCGACGAACGCCGCGTAGAGGACGTACGGGAGCGGCGTCTCGAGGACGGTTGCCGGTTCCGGTGACGGTGCGCCGAGCAGCCAGAGACCGACGCCGAGGACGACGAGTGTGCCGAGTTCGAAGCCGATCAGCGGGATATGTGACGGCCTGACCGTCTCGACGCCGTAGACCTCGTCGGGCTCGAACTTCGGGACGAGCGTGCCGAGTCCGCACGCGACACCGCCGGCCGCGAGTGAGAGCGCCACGCCGAGGACGACCAGCCAGACGACGGACGCGGGGTCGACGCCGCTTCCCACCCCGGCGAGTGCGCCAAGGGCCAACGGCACCACGCCGAGTGTGAATCCGGCGAGGATGCGCCCGCGGAGGGCGTACGTCGCGTCGACGCTCGAGAGCAGTATCGCGGGCAACGCCCCGCGCTCGTCGCCGAGCGGGTTCAGACAGAAACTCGCCCCCGTCACGAGCGCGCACGCGAGGACGCCGACGGTCGGCGCGAACTCGAGGACGCGCCCCGGTGCACTGTAGGCGAACGAGAGGAGCGGAAAGAGGAAGAAGACGAGCATGGTGAGGTGCACCAGCCGTCTCGGCGCTCGACGCGCGAGCAGCAGGTAGTGCCAGGCGAACCGCCCGCTCTGTGACCAGGCCAGGGGTGCTGGTGCTCGAGCGGGCGGGCGTGAGACGGCGACCGCGTCGGTGCGCGTCTCGTCGTCGAACCAGAGGTGCTCGACGTTCGCGACCGAGCGGGTGAACGCGACCGCCGCGGTGGCCAGAAAGAGCAGCGAGACGCCGCCGGAGACGGCGAGCCGGTCCGGCGAACTCACGATACCCGCGGTGAGCACCAGCGCGTCGGCGTACGCACCGGCCGTGGAGGCGACCACTCCCTCGCTCAGGAGTCGGTAGCCGCTCTCGAGCAGGCTGTGACCGGAGCCGCTGGCGACGGCCTGCCAGCCGAGAAACAGCGCGACCGTGAGGAGGAACCAGCCGAGAATCTTCAGCCACCGAGGGATCCGCAGGCGGCGGTCGATCCGCGCCAGCCAGAGGCTACAGAGGTAGCCGCTGGTCGCCCCGACGGCGGTCAGCGGCACCAGCCAGACTGCCAGTCCAATCGGGAGTGCGACCGTCCCCGCGCCGAGGGAGAACGCCGTCGAGAGCACCAGCAGCGGCGCGAGCACCCAGAGGACGAGGACGGCGACCGACGTGAGCAGTGCCGCGACGACGACCGCTCGAGTCGTCGTACTCGTCAACGGGAGCGTCGGGTGGTCGGGCAGCGGGCCGACGGTGAGCCGATAGAAGAGGACGATCGATGCCAGCACGCCGACGCCGGGGAGCACCAGCGAACGGGCGTACGGCACCGCCGTCTGGAGGTCGTCGCCGAACGCTCGCCCCAGTCCGTAGGCCCCGCCGACGGCGGCGAGACCCAGCGGAATCAGGAGCAGTCCCACGATCAGGACGGAGACGAACCTGGCGGGGTCGTCGACGAGCGCGCGTCGCGAGCGCCGGAGGTCGACGCGGGCGATCACCAGGCCGTGTCGAAGGTCGCGGCGAAGCGACGGGAGCGAACTCGAGTGCCGTCCACCGGAGGCGGCGGAGGAGTCGCGACTCGACGGCGTGTCGGACCCGGCGGAATCTGGGCGACGGGGCATGCGATGCTCGTCGTTTCAGCCGTTCGTATCAGTAACCTTTCGATACGTTGCGCTCGAGGAAGTCTGGATTCTCGGTGATCGACCGTCCAACACGCAGGCCCCCGTCTCCGGCCGTGTCCAACCGGCGTCGGCTGGGTGTTTACTGTCCGTTTGCGTCGGCGTGCTGTGGCTCGCTCCCGTCGGCCGTTTTCGCACCGTCCGTACTGGCCGACTCGCCGCCTTCGGATTCGTCACCATCTGCTGGAGCATCGACGTCTTCGATCACGGTCGCGGCGTCGTCGACCGCTGCCTCCGCGAGAATCTCGTCGGGGTCGAGCATGAGTTTCTCGGACATCGCGATCAGGAGCGCCCGCTGTTGTTCTATCTCGCGGTCGAGTTTCTTCACCGTGTCGTGGGTGTCGTCGACCTCTTCTTCGAGGTGAAAGATCCGCTGCTGGAGTTCTTGCACCTGTTTGTACATCTTCTCGGCGTGCTCTGAGATCAACTGCAGCTTCTTCGCCGTACTTCCCAGTCCCATACCCGTCTCGTGGTGTCCCCAGCTAATTGTGTCTTTCTCCTCGAGGCGGAAATATACCGTCGCCACGTCTCCAGCATTCGCGCGTCTCTCACTGTGACGGGCCGCGTCCCGTCTCGAACATCCGCAGCCCGCAACCGTGGTTCTTAAGCGAGCGCGCTCTGAACGCCTCGAGTATGCGCGCCGAGCAGCGTCCGCCCACCGCCGGTATCGTCGCCTGCCTCTGTTACCTCCTCGTCGTGTTCGTTCCGTACCTCGCGCTCACCGAGACCGAACGCGCCGGTCTCGAGACCTACTACTCGGCGTTCGGCGTCGCGGGACCACAGTTTCTCGCGTTGCTCGTCGTCGTCGCGACCGTCCTCTTCGCCGCCGGCCGCGAACTCCGAACCGAGCCGGATTACGCCGCGGGGTTGACGCTCGTCATCGGTATGGTCCTCACTCTCCTCGTCCTCGTCTGGGCGGTCTCCGTCCCCGAGGACGTCGTCGCGAGCATCGGTGAGGTCTCCTGGCTCGAGTACCACCGCTGGGTCGTCCTCGCCACCGCCGTCCTCCTCACTGCCTGTTCGGTGTGGTACGCCCGTGCGCTGGCGCTGTTCTGAGCGATCTGGCGAAGAACGATAGCGCTGTGTGGTGTAGATCGGCCGTCGATGATCGATCGTGTTCCCTCCCGAGCGGCCCCATCGGGTGAGCCACTGTGGTCCGACTGAGCGGCCGTCTCGCCGTCTACGTCGCCTCGCTGTTCGTCCTCATCGGCGTCTACGCCGTCGCCTACCAGTGGGGCATGGCGACCTACGAGGGCGAATCCCGGACCTGGTACGGCGCATTCGAGATCGTCGTCCAGTCGATGACGACGACCGGCTACGGCCAGGACGCACCCTGGGAGAGCCTCGAGATGACGGCGCTGATGGTACTGATTCAGATCACGGGTATCGCCTACATCTTCGTCGCCTTCCCGCTGTTCGTCGTTCCGTGGCTCGAGCGTCTCGTCGAACCGACGCCACCGGAACGCATCGACGACGTTGCGGACCACGTCGTCATCGTCGGCTACACCGATCTCTGTGCCTCGATCGTCGAGGAACTCGAGTCGCGCGAGACGCCGTACGTCGTCGTCGAAGCCGACCGTGACCGTGCTCAGGACCTCCACGAAGACGGGCTCTCGGTCCTCCACGGGGACGCCGCGAACGAGGAGACCGTCGACGCCGCCCAGGTCGATGGCGCGCTCGCCGTCGTCGTCGACGCGAGCGAGCGGGAGTTCGTCGGGGCGATCCTCACGATCGACGACCGTGCACCCGAGGTCACCATCCTGGCGATGCTCGAGGACCCGGAACGTGCTCGCTACGTGCGCTACGCCGGTGCAGACGAGGTCCTCTCTCCGCGCCACCGCCTCGGGAAAGCCCTCGGTGATAAGGTGCGTGACGTCCTCACCCTCGCCGTCGAGGACGCCGTCTCCCTCGAGGACCACATTCGCATCGCCGAGTATCCCATCGACGCCGACAGCGACTTCGCTGGTGAGGCGCTCTCGGCGACGCGCCGACTCGAGCGTGCCGGGGTGACCGTCCTCGGTGCCTGGGTCCGTGGCGACTTCCTCACGACGCTCCCCGACGACGTACACGCAGACGAGAACACCGCGCTCCTCGTCGCCGGAACGGACACCCAGCTCGAGTCACTCGAGGCGGCTGTCGGCTCGAGCGGGCGAACCTACGACCCCACTCCCGGTCGCGTACTCGTCGTCGCGAGCGGCACCGTCGGTGCGACCGCGGTCGGTGGGCTCGAGCGAGCCGACGTCGAGACGTGTCTCGTCGCGAGTGACGACGGCGACTTCGTCGACCTCGAGATCGACGTCGTCGGCGATCCGACGGCCGAAGAGACGTTTCGCGAGGCGTCGGTCGACGGCGTCGACACCGTCCTCATCGCCCTCGAAGACGACGAGGACGCCATCCTCGCCACGCTCGTCGCGAGCGCGCTCGCACCGGAGGTAGAACTTCTCGCCGCCGCCCAGACGAGCGACGCCGTCGGCAAGCTCCGAACTGCGGGTGCCGACTACGTCCTCGCGTTGCCGAGTGTCGCTGGCCGCATGGTTGCCCTCAGTGTCTTCGAAGACGAGGTCATGACGCTCGGCGAGCGCCTCCAGCTGGTCTGTGTCGACACGCCTGCGCTGGTTGGCTCGCGCCTCGAGCCAGCGACGCTCCGTGAGCGAACCGGATGTGCTGTCGTCGCGCTCGAGCGTGACGGGGCGTTCGAGACGGACGTCGACGGAGTGTGTCTCGAACGTGGTGATCGACTCCTCCTCGCCGGTACCGAGCGTGCCCTCAATCACGTCCGCGAGCGCTACGGGGGGACCTGAGCCGAGACGCTCGCTTCAACGGGTGACGCCCGCAGGGACCACTGCCTTCCTCTCTCGACGCGTCCGTCACGTATGAGCGACGGCGAGCGCGAGTTCGACCCGGAGGCTCCCGAAGAGCGTGAGATCGGTCGCGAGATGGTCGATCAGAGCACCGGTCTCGGCTCCGTCGCAGCCCACCTCTACCGGGGAGAGATGGAGCGCGCCGTCGAGTGGCGTAGTCGCCTCGATACGACGACGAACTGGGCGGTGACGCTCGTCTCCGCCATCGTCGCGTACGCGTTCTCCGGCGAGGTGTTTCACGCCGTCATCCTCGCCGGGCTCATGGTCGGCACCGTCTTCCTGTTCATCGAGGCGCGCCGGTTTCGCGATTACGACATCTGGCGTTCACGGGTCCGCGTCCTCCAGAAGAACCTCTTCGCGAACGCGCTCGACCCCTCCAGTGGCGTCGAACTCGAGGACTGGCGACGGGAGTTGAGCCGCGACTACCGCGACCCCAGGCCGAAACTCTCCTACCTCGCGGCGGTCAGCCACCGCCTGCGGCGAGTCTATCTCCCGTTGATGGGCGCGCTGGTCGCCGCCTGGCTGTTTCACCTCTGGGCGTTCCAACCGGACACACCGCTCCTCGAGAGTGCGTCGCTCCCGGGCGTATCGGGGACGGTGGTGATCGCTGTGGTCGCCGGCTACCTCCTCGTAATGTTGGCCCTCGCGGTGCCGCTCTCCCCGAAAGGCCGCGGGGAGTCGGGTGGGGCGGACCACGGCGACTTCGAGCGAGACGACTGACCGGCCGACCCCGGCCCCGCTGGTGCGACCCGACAGCGTTTACCGCCCCGGGTGAGAAACCGACGACATGACCGCCGAAGGCACCGACAACCGGTCACTGCTCGACGTACTCGGGTTCGTCGCCAAACTCGCCATCGTCTTCTCGCTGTTCGCCGTCGTCGGTTCGTACCTCAGCGTCGGCGTCGCCGACCCGCGAGCAGTCCTCGTCCTCACCGCCAGCGTCGTGCTCGTCGTCGTCCTTGGATTCCTGAACCGCGACTGAGGCCAACACACACGGACACCGCCTCCTGTACCGCACCCGGGTCTCCCCGATCGAATCTTTCGCCAGATAGAGTTGTGCCAAATAAACAACTGTGGATGGGTAGTGTTTGGTACCGAGGCGGCTGTGGAAACGTGCGAATGAGACAGAACTCGACAGGAGTCCAATCTGGGGCAACTCTGTCGTCTCCCGTGACCCGCCCCCTCCTGAGTGAAGGGCGACTGTTTTGCATAGTAATGGGGATAACACACAATACTTATGTGCTGGCACCGACAACGCAGTATTGTATGAGTTCAGAAACAGCGAACACGGTGTTGTTCGATTACGACTGGGAGTACTCGCCACGAGTGAGCACGCTTTTCGGTGCATTCGCAGCCGTTGCGGCACTCGGCTGGTCCGTGACGGTTATGCTGACGGCGATTCACTTGTTCGCAATTCCTGCAATTCCGCCCGACGCGCCCGTCCAGGGGAGCATCGAGGTCATCACGAGCCAGTGGGCGTACGTCTTCGGTATCCCACTGGCGACGCTCGGCGGCGTCTACTACCTCGTGACCATCGGCTTCGCCCTCTGGTGGTTCGACACACGCCACCCCCTGATCGTCAAGATCCTGACGCCGATTACCGCCAGCGGCGTCGTCTTCTCGGCGTACTTCGTCTACCTCCAGCTGGGCGTTATCGGCGAAATCTGTCCGTTCTGCATGCTCTCGGCCGCTGCGACCGTCGTCCTGTTCGGACTCGAGCTAGCCATCCTCTCCTCGAGCGAGACACCCTCGCTCTCGAGTATGGGCGGCGACCTCGCGAGCGTGCTCAGGGAGACGACGCACGCGACGGTCGCGTTTCCGGTCGTCGTCGGCCTGATCGCGCTCCTCGCGCTGTTCGCCGTTCCGCTGTTGCCCCTGCCCGACGTGGTTCCGTTCGTCTGAGTGGCCGGCGCTCGAGGCGAAAGCCCCTTAAGAGGGGGTCGCCTACTGACAGATGGACTAGGTCGGGCAGTTAGGCCCTGCCCGAAACCTGCGCTATGGTCTTTAGCAGGGACCGAAGCCCGCGGGCGTCCGGTCAGACCGGCCGGGGCCCCGGAAGCCAACATAGAAGCCTCGTCCGTCGGGGACAGCGGGCTACGGTGACCGTCCGCAGGGACGACTCATCGTAGCTAATCGGCGACAGCCCATCAGGCGCGGAAGCGAGCAGTGGACCGCCGGACACCTGTCGCTCGACGGGTCGCGGGGTGGAGGACGCGACCGGGATTCCCCCGGCCGGAACGCCGGGCAATCGCGGGGTCCACACTCATATTCGTATTCACACTCACTTCGTCCGAGCGACGCGGTTTTTTCGGCTCACAGACTGGGCAGAAGTGACCACGCTGTGGCCGCCCAGCGAGTCCACACGCGTCCAGGCAGTTCACCACGCCTGACGTTCACGATACTGTAACTGATTTGCCAACAAAGCCTTCATGATCGTCGGTCTCGAGTGAACGTCAATGAGTCTATACATGGGGCGGGACCACGAACCCGTTACACGCCACCAAACCGACACTGAACCGCTCAGCGTCGAGAGCGGTCTCGAGGCACTGCGCTCGAGTCCGGAGTTTCGTGGGCCGGTCGAACCCCTCGACGGAGTGGCGGCCAACGAACACATCGCGCTGATCTACGAGACTCGAGACGAGCAGTTCGCCGCGACGGTTCCGTTCGTTCGGCAGGGTCTCGAGCGCGGTGAGCGCTGTATGTACGTCGTCGACGAACACTCGAGCGACGAGGTTCTCCGGACGATGCGCGAGAGCAATATCGACGTCGACAGCGCGCTCGACTCGGGCGCACTGACGTTTCACACGATCGACGAGACCTACCTGCGAAACGGAACGTTCGATCCGGACGAGATGATCGCGTTCTACGCCGATGCGATCGAAGAGGCGACCGCCGAGTACGAAGCCCTCCGCGTGACGGCCGAGACGGGCTGGATTCTCCACGACGACACGACGCTCGCGAAGTTCATGGCGTACGAGAGCAAGATCAACGACCTCTTCGAAGACGAAGACGCCATCGCGCTCTTTGACATCCTCACCGCGCCTAAAGGCGCGGGAATCCTCACGTTGGGGGTCTCGGCTCATGCCGAACCACCACGCGAGCGACTTTCTCCTAACGGTGGATACTCCG